>NZ_JASZYN010000001.1:0-1169686 GCF_030316965.1 Variovorax sp. J31P207 | reverse complement strand
TCACTTCGATCAACTCGCAACCCGGAAGCTGCTTCGTCGCCGTCGTTTTCAGCGGAGCCTTCGATTATGACACAGTTTTTAGAACCAGATCAAGACCGAAGGGCCTTTTTTGTTCTCGGCGATCTTTCGATCTTCTTCTTGTAGTCCCCTGAAGTTTCCTTCGTGGAACCCGGCGAAGTTGCCTTCGCGTTTTGCCGAGCCCACGAGTATATGCCACTTTGGGAGCCTCGCCAGCACTTCGCTCCGATAATCGCTCCCACATGGCACTCATCACACTCCTCGACGCGCAACTCGCGTTCGGCCACGTCCCGCTGCTCGACCATGCGGACTTTTCTCTCATCGAAGCGGAGCGCATCGGCCTGATCGGCCGCAACGGCGCCGGCAAGTCTTCGCTGCTCAAGATACTGGCCGGGCTCGAGAAGCCAGACGACGGCACCCTGCAGATTCAACAGAATGTGCGCGTCACCTACGTGGCCCAGGAGCCGGTGCTGGACATGGAGGCGGATGTATTCACCGCCGCCAGCGCCGGCCTCGGCGAGGTGATCGCCATCCGTGATCAATATCTGTCGGGCGCCCCGGGCCTGGACCTGGACGCCTTGCAGTCGCAGATCGAGGCCTACGATGCCTGGAACTGGGAGCAGCGCGTGGAGGAGACCCTGCATCGCCTGCACCTCGACGGCGCGGCCCGCATCGGCTCGCTCTCGGGCGGCACGCGCAAGCGGGTCGCACTCGCGCAGGCGCTGGTGGCCGCCCCCGACGTGCTGCTGCTCGACGAGCCCACCAACCACCTGGACCTCGATTCGATCGAGTGGCTGGAGCAGCTGCTGATCGACTTCAAGGGCAGCGTGGTGACCATCACCCACGACCGCAGCTTCCTCAACCGGGTCGCCACCCGGATCGTGGAGCTCGACCGCGGCAAGCTCGGCTCCTACCCGGGCAATTTCGAGCAGTACCTTCTACAGAAGGAAGAGCAGCTGGCCCAGGAAGCGGTGATCAATGCCAAGGCCGACAAGCTGCTGGCGCAGGAAGAGATCTGGATCCGCAAGGGCGTCGAGGCGCGCCGCACACGCAGCCAGAGCCGCATCAGCCGGCTGCAGGAGCTGCGGGCCAACCGCGCGTCGCGGCGCGAGGTGCAGGGCAGCGTGAACATGGACGTGGCCTCGGGGCAGTCGAGCGGCAAGATCGTGGCGGAGCTGACCGAGGCGACGAAGTCCTTCGGCGACAAGACCGTGATCCGCGGCTTCACCGGCACCATCCTGCGCGGCGACAAGGTCGGCCTGATCGGTCCCAACGGCGCCGGCAAGACCACGCTGCTGAAGCTGATCCTCGGCGAGCTCGAGCCCGATGCCGGCAAGATCCGCCGCGGTGCCAACCTGCAGGTGGCCTACTTCGACCAGATGCGCAACGCGCTGAACCTGGACGCCACGCTGGAAGACTTCATCAGCCCGGGCAGCGAATGGATCGAGATCGGCAGCCAGCGCAAGCACGTCAAGAGCTACCTGGCCGATTTCCTGTTCTCGCCGGCGCGCGCCCATTCGCCGGTGAGATCGCTGAGCGGCGGCGAGCGCAACCGGCTGCTGCTGGCCCGCCTGTTCGCGCGGCCGGCCAACGTGCTGGTGCTCGACGAGCCGACCAACGACCTCGACATCGACACGCTTGAACTGCTCGAGGACCTGCTGCAGAACTACGACGGCACCGTGTTCCTGGTGAGTCATGACCGGACCTTCCTCGACAACGTGGTGACCAGCACCATCGCCTTCGAGGGCGACGGCCGCTGGCGCGAGTACGAGGGCAGCGTGCAAGACTGGCTGACCCAATCCAAGCGTGCACGCGAGATCGCGCAGCAGCGCGCCGCGGCCGCGCCGCCGCCGGCCGCCGCCGCCCCGGTCACTGCCGCGCCGCCCCCCGCGGCCGCCGCCAAGCCCGCCGCGGCGGCCCGCAAGAAGCTCAGCTACAAGGAACAGCGCGAACTCGAGACGCTGCCGGCGCGGATCGCCGAGCTCGAAGAAGAGCAGAAGCGGATCAGCGAGATCCTCGCGCTCGACGGCGGCGCGATCTACGCCACCGACGCCTCGCGGGCGGCCGAGCTGGCCGAGCGCCATGCCCGCATCGACGAAGAGTTGATGGCCGCGCTGGAACGCTGGGAAGCGCTCGGGTCCGCAGGCTAGCGGAGGCTTTGTCCGACGCGGGCGGTGACGGTGGCGCTCTATATATAGCGCCGTCCTGGCTCTTTTCCTCGCCGCATGCCCTTTAGAAACGCCCTCGGGCGAACCGCAGCCTGCCTCGCACTCGTCCTGGCCTTGGGCCTCGGGGGCTGCGCGGAACTGCCCAAGAACGTCGATCGGCCGGTCTCGACCGCGCTGGCCGCTCCCGCCACGACGCCGCTGGGCGAGCTGGTGCAGCAGCGGCGGGCCGCCGCCGGCACGCGCTACGAATCCGGCTTCGTGCTGCTCGACGGGCCGCCGGCGGCCTACGGCAGCCGGCTGGCGCTGGTCGAGGGCGCCCGCAAGACGCTGGACCTGCAGTACTACGCGATCCACGCCGATGCCAGCACGGCCCGGCTGCTGAAGGCGGTGCGCGAGGCGGCCGAGCGCGGCGTGCGGGTGCGGATCCTGCTCGACGATCTGCACAGCACCGGCCGGGACGCGGTCGTGATGCGGATGGCGCTGGTGCCGAATGTAGAGATGCGGATGTTCAATCCGCTGGCGGGCGCCCGCGCCTCGACGCTGGGCCGGCTGTTCGGCTCCATCGACGATGCCGCGCGGATCCAGCAGCGCATGCACAACAAGCTGTTCATCGCCGACAACGTGCTGGCGGTGGCCGGCGGCCGCAACCTCGGCGACGCCTACTTCGGCAAGGACCGCAAGGGCAACTTCATCGATCTCGACGTGCTCGTGGCGGGGCCCCTGGTGCAGGACCTGTCGCGCAGCTTCGACGCCTACTGGAACAACGAGCGCGCCTACCCGGTGCAGTCTCTGGTGACGGCCAAGGAACTGGACCAGATCCGCGAGCAGGCGCGCGCCGACGCCAAGGCCGAGCGCGAACGGCAGGCCGGCGACCCGGCGCCGGCCGATGGCGCAGCGGGCACCGGCACCTCCGCCGCCGAGGTCCGCGCACAGGTCTGGGACGAACGGCCGATGGACCTCCGGACCGCCGATTTCGTCTGGGCCCCGGCGGTCGTGCTGGCCGACAAGCCGGGCAAGATCCCGCCGGACGGCGCCAACGCCGATGCCGGCAAGGCACCCGGCCTGACGGTGACGCAGGCGGGCCGGCGCCCGCAGGGCGGGGCCGCGAAAAACGATGCGTCGCTGGCTGCGGCCGCCGACGCCGCGGCCGATGGCGAGACGGTGGTCGACGGACTGCTGCAGCTGATCGGCCAGGCCCGCAGCGAACTGCTGGTGATCTCGCCCTATTTCGTGCCCGGCGCCGACATGAAACAGGCCTTTGCCGCGGCCCGCGCCCGTGGGGTGCGCATCCGCGTGCTGACCAATTCACTGGCGTCGAACGATGCGCCGGTGGCCCATGTGGGCTACGCGCGGCACCGCGACGAACTGCTCGCCATGGGCGTGGAGCTCTACGAACTGCGCAGCGAGCAGGCCGGACTCGGCAACGCCTTCGGTTCGGGCAGCGGCGGCAGCGCGCCGGGCGGATCGCGCTCGATGCTTCATTCGAAAGTGCTGGTGATCGACGGCCGGCTGCTGGTGGTCGGATCGATGAACCTCGACCTGCGCTCGCAGCACCAGAACACCGAGATCGCAGTGCTGGTGCGCAGCGATGCGCTGTCGCGGACGGCCGCCCAGATGATCGACCAGGCGATGCGCGAAGGCGCCTGGCACGTACTGCGCAGCGACGGGCGCATGGTCTGGCATGCGCCCGAAGGCAGCGGCCTGGAGGACGCCACCGCCGAGCCCGACACCAGCGCCGGCCTGCGGGCGCTGGTGAAGCTCTTCGGCCCACTGGCACCGGACGCCCTGCTCTGAGCGCTGGGCACAGCCCCTGTCAGATCTGGTCGCGGACCCTCGCGAACACCTTCCAGAAGGTCGCGTCCTGCGCGGTCGCGAAGTTGATCCGCATCAGCGTGGTCGGCGGCCGCCGGGCATGGAACAGCGAGCCGGGCGCCAGCAGGTAGCCCTCGTCGAGCATGCGCTGGGTCAGCGCGTCGGTGTCGACGCCGGTGTCGACCCAGCCGAACAGGCCGGCCGGCTCCGAGGCCAGCGTGCAGCCGGCGGCCAGCGCCAGCTTGACCGTGCGGCCGCGGGCGCCGTCGAGCCTGACGCGCACCCGCTCGGCATGCCGGCGCAGCTGGCCCTGGTCGATGCACCAGGCCAGCGCGCGCTCGAACAGGGCGGGCGAGGTCAGGGTCGCAAGCAGCTTGGTCTCGAGCAGGCGGCCGATCAGTGCCGGCGAGGCGGCGACGAAGCCGATGCGCCAGTTGGGCGCCAGGATCTTGGCGAAGCCGCCGACATAGATGGTGCGCTGCAGGCCGTCCATCGCGCAGAGGCGGGTCGCGTGTTCGGGCGCCAGGTGGCTGTAGGTGTCGTCCTCGACGATGTGGAAGTCGTGCCGGTTGGCGAGCTGCAGCACCCGGTGCGCGCTGCCCGGCGTCAGGCTGTAGCCGGTCGGGTTGTGCAGCACGCTCACGCTGACGAAGAGCTTCGGCTTGTGGGCATCGCCCGCCGTGCAGTAGCGCTCCATCACCTCCAGGTCGGGGCCGTCGGCCTTGCGCGGCACCGGCAGGATGCGCATGCCCAGCGCCTCCAGTCGGGCGAACTCGAGCGCCCAGCCCGGCTCCTCGACCATCACGGGATCGCCGGGCCGCAGCAGGGTTCGGCTCACGATGTCGAGCGCATGGGTGGCGCCGATGGTGGTCACGATCTGCTCGGGCGAGGCCGGCACGCTGATGGCGGCCAGCCGGGTCGACAGGCTGCGCCGCAGGCTGCCGTCGCCCGCCGGCTCGCCATACTGCAGCGACAGTTCCTGCAGCGCCTTGCCGCTGGTCACCCGGCGCACCGCCGCCGGCATGAAGGTCGATTCGAGCCAGTCGGGCGGAAAGACGCCCATGCCGGGCTGCGGTTTGTCGCTCGGGCGATGGAACATGCCGCGGATGAGCGTGCTGGCATCGGCCGCCACCAGGGGCGCGGGTGCCAGAGCCGGTGCGGGGCCGGCGCTGTCCGGCGGCGGACCCGCGGCCGGGCCCGAATCGCGCACGTAGAAGCCTCGCTGGCGGCGCGCCTCGACCAGGCCCTGGGCCAGCAATTGATCGTAGGCGGCGACCACCGTGTGCGGGCTCACGCCCTGCTGGCGCGCACACTCGCGCACCGAGGGAAGCCGCGCGCCCGGCGGCAGCAAGCGGTTGCGGATGCGCTCGGAAAAGCGGTCGGCGAGCTGCCCGGTCAGCGACTGGGCGGAGGTTCGTGTCAGCATGACGCGTATTGTTCTGTGTCAATGAGTCGACTGATACAGACAGCATCTATGTTCGTTTATCTGTACCGGTACTGTAATGGTCATCAGTTTAAAGTGTGTCCCATGAACTGGCAAGAATTCACTGCGCTGCTGGTGTTGGCCACGGCGATGAGTTTCTCGCCGGGCCCCAACACCACGCTGTCTACCGCGCTGGCCGCCAACGGCGGCCTGCCGCGCGCCATGCGCTTCGTCTGGGCGGTGCCGGTCGGCTGGAGCCTGCTGCTCGCCCTGTGTGCGGCCGGCATCGGCGCCCTGGTGGTCGCGGCGCCTTCGGTGCGCTGGTTCATCAAGGCCTTCGGCATCGCCTACCTGCTCTGGCTGGCCTGGAAGCTCAGCGGCAGCCGCGCCCTCGGCCAGGCCGACGGCGCGCAGTTGCGGGTCGGCTTCAAGCAGGGCGTGATGCTCCAGTTCCTCAACATCAAGGCCTGGCTGCTGGCGCTGACCTTGGTCGCCAACTTCATCGCCGGTCAGCCCGATGCCTTGCAGCGCTACGCCATCGTGGCGCCGGTGATGCTGGTCTATGCCTTCGCCAGCAACTTCCTCTATGCGCTGGCCGGCGCCGTGCTGCGCCACTGGCTGGCCCAGGGGCAGCGCCTGCTGTGGTTCAACCGCGCGATGGCGGCCCTGCTGGCACTCACGGCCTGGTGGATGGCGGGCGCATGAAGACCCGGGACGAAACCCTCGGCATGTGGCTGGGCGTGCTCGGCGTCGCCATCTTCGCGGTGACGCTGCCGATGACCCGGCTGGCCACCGGAACGCAGGCCGCCCCGCAGCTGTCGCCCTGGTTCGTGACGCTCGGGCGGGCGGCGCTGGCCGGCGTCCTGTCGGTGATCTTTCTGCTCGTCACCCGCTCGCCGCGACCGCAGCGCGTGCACTGGAAGCCGCTCGGCATGGCGGTGCTCGGCAACGCGATCGGCTACCCCTTGCTGCTGGCCTATGCGCTGCGCGTGGTCAGTGCCAGCCACGCCGCGGTGATCACCGCCCTGCTGCCGCTGGTGACCGCGGCCTGCGCTGCCTGGGTGCTGCACCAGCGCGCGCGCCTGGGCTTCTGGCTCTGCGCCATCGCCGGCAGTGCGCTGGTGGTCGCGTTCTCGGTGCTGCGGGCGCAGTCGCACGGCGGCGGCTTCGGCTTCGAGTGGGCCGACGTGCTGCTGGTGGGCGCGGTCGTGGCGGCATCGCTGGGCTACATCTACGGCGCCCAGGTGACGCCGGCGCTCGGCGCCGAGCGCGTGATCTGCTGGGTCTGCGCGATGGCCCTGCCTGTGACCTTGCCCGGCACCCTGCTGCTGTGGCCCGAACAGCCGGTGGCGGCCTCGGCCTGGGTCGGCTTCGTCTACGTCGGCGTATTCTCGATGTGGATGGGCTTCTTCGCCTGGTACCGCGGCCTGGCCATGGGCGGCGCACTGCGCGTCAGCCAGACCCAGCTGCTGCAGCCGTTCCTCTCGATCCTGGCGGCCGTGCCGCTGCTCGGCGAACCGCTCGATGTCGTCACCCTCGGCTTCGCCGCGGCGGTGGTGGCCACCGTGGTCGCAGGCAAGAAGCTGTCCCAGCCGCGCGCGCCGCTGGTCGCCGCCGCGGCCTCCCGTTAGTCTCTCGCACTCCAAAGGAAACAACATGAACTGGAAACTCGCCGCCCGCGCCGAAAAGATGAATCCTTCGGTGCTGCGTGAAATCCTCAAGGTCACCGAACGCCCCGGCATCATCAGCCTGGCCGGCGGCCTGCCCTCGCCCAAGGCCTTCCCCATCAACGCCTTCGCCGAAGCCTGCGCCGAAGTGCTGCACAAGGACGGCCAGGCCGCCCTGCAGTACGGCGCGAGCGAAGGCTATGGCCCGCTGCGCGAAGCCGTGGCCGAGATGCTTCCCTGGCCGGTGGACCCGGCCCAGGTGCTGATCACCACCGGCTCGCAGCAGGGCCTGGACCTGGTCGCCAAGGTGCTGCTGGACCCCGGCAGCCGGGTGCTGGTCGAGACGCCGACCTACCTCGGCGCGCTGCAGGCCTTCTCGCCGATGGAGCCGGAGCCGGTCAGCGTCGCCAGCGACAGCGGTGGCGTGGTGGTCGACGACATGGTCGCCAAGGCGCCGGACGCGCGCTTCATCTACCTGCTGCCCAACTTCCAGAATCCGACCGGCCGCACCATGACCGAGGAGCGCCGCGCCGCGGTGTCGGCCGCCGCCGCCAAGGCCGGCCTGCCGATCGTCGAGGACAACCCCTACGGCGAGCTCTGGTTCGACAGCGCGCCGGCGCTGCCGCTCACGGCCCGCAACCCCGAAGGCTGCATCTACCTGGGCTCGTTCTCGAAGGTGCTGGCACCGGGCCTGCGCCTGGGCTTCATGGTGGCGCCCAAGGCGATCTTCCCCAAGCTGCTGCAGGCCAAGCAGGCGGCCGACCTGCATTCGCCGAGCTTCAACCAGCGCATGGTCCACGAGGTCATGAAAGACGGCTTCCTGTCGCGCCACGTGCCGACCATCCGGGCCCTCTACAAGCGCCAGTGCGAGGCCATGGTGGCGGCGCTGCAGCGCGAGATGAAAGGCCTGTCGGTCGAGTTCGTCAAGCCGGCCGGCGGCATGTTCCTGTGGGTGCGGCTGCCCGAGGGCATCGATACCGTGGCGCTGCTGCCGAAGGCGGTCGAGCGCGGCGTGGCCTTCGTGCCGGGCGCGCCTTTCTATGCCGGCCAGGGCGATCCGCGGACCTTGCGCCTGTCCTTCGTGACCGCCAGCGTCGACGAGATCGACACCGCGATCGCGGCCCTGGCCGAGGTCGTGCGCGAACAGCTCGCCCACCACATGGCGGCCGAGGTGCAGCGGCAGCTGGCCGCCAGCCCCGCCTGATACGCCCCGCAGCCCTCCGCGATGATCGACGCCGGAAGCTTCCTGCTGTTTCTCCTCGCGGTGCTGGCGTTGTTCGTCTCGCCCGGGCCCAACATGGCCTTCGTGCTCTCGCACGGCGTCTCGATGGGCCCGCGGGCCGGCCTCGCGGCCGGACTGGGCATCGCCGCGGCGGACCTCGTGCACACCGTGTCGGCGGCGACCGGCGTCACGGCGCTGGTGGCGGCCTGGCCGCCCGCCTTCGACCTGCTGCGCTACGCCGGCGCACTCTACCTGCTGTGGCTGGCCTGGCAGGCGCTGCGTGCCGGCAGCGTGTCGCCAAAGGCGCGGGCCGACGCCGCCAGCTTTGCGCGCGTGGTGCGCAGCGCCTGGCTCAACAACCTGGTGAATCCGAAGGCGCTGCTGTTCTTCATGGTGTTCCTGCCGCAGTTCGTCGACCCCGCGCGCGGCAGCGTGCCGATGCAGCTGGTGCTGCTGGGCATCACGTTGTCGCTGGCCGGCCTGCTCTTCAACACCCTGCTCGGCGCCTGCAGCGGGCAGGTCGGCCGCTGGCTGCAAAAACGCGGCGCGGCCGGCTTCCAGCGCGGACTTCTGGCTGCGATGATGGCGGGGCTGGCGTTGCGCCTTCTTCTGCTCGATCGCCCATCGAAGGGACTCTGACAATGCTCAATATCTGGGGGCGCATCAGCTCCATCAACGTTCGCAAAGTGGTCTGGTGCGCCCAGGAACTCGGGCTCGATTTCCAGCGCACCGAGGCGGGCGGCCGCTTCGGCGTGGTGCAGACGCCCGAATACCTGCAGCTCAACCCGAACGCCATGGTGCCGACCATCGACGACGGCGAGGGCCCGGACCGGGTCACGCTGTGGGAGTCGAACGTGATCGTGCGCTACCTGTGCGCCAAGCACTCGCCCGGCAAGCTCTATCCCGAGCCGCTGGCCGCACGCTTCGATGCCGAACGCTGGATGGACTGGCAGCAGACCACCTTGAACCCGGTCAGCGGCGGCGCCTTCAGGCAATGGATCCGCACGCCGCCCGAGCAGCGGCAGCCCGAGGCGATCGCCTATTCGGTGCGCGCCACCGAGCCGCTGTTCGCACTGCTCGACGCCCATCTCGCCGCCCGCGCGTTCATGTGCGGCGACCATTTCACGATGGCCGATATCCCGGTCGGCTGCGAGGCGCACCGCTGGTTCGGGCTGCCCCAGACCGAATACACGCGGCCTGCCTGGCCGCATGTCGAGCGCTGGTTCGCCGACCTGCGCACCCGCGCCGCCGCCCGCGGCGTGCTCGACCTGGCCCTCGAATGACCACCACCATGATCTCCCGCCCCTTCAAGCAGGTCGACGTCTTCACGTCGACGCCCTATATCGGCAATCCCCTCGCAGTCGTTCTCGACGGCAGCGGCATCGACGACGCCGCGATGCAGCGCTTCGCCGCCTGGACCAACCTGTCGGAGACCACGTTCGTGCTGCCGCCGACCGAGCCGACGGCCGACTACCGGGTGCGCATCTTCACGCCGGGCGGCGAACTGCCCTTCGCGGGCCATCCGACGCTCGGCAGCTGCCACGCGTGGCTGCAGGCCGGCGGCAAGCCGAAGGCGGCCGGCCACATCGTGCAGCAGAGCGCGGTGGGCCTGGTGCCGATCCGGCGCGAGGGCGAGCGCCTGGCCTTCGCCGCGCCGCCGGTGAAGCGCATCGCGCCGAGCCCGACCTTGCTGGCCAAGGTCGCGGCCGCGCTGGGGCTGAAGGCGCAACAGATCGTCACCGCCCAGCTGCTCGACAACGGACCCGCCTGGCTCGGGCTGCTGCTCGCCGATGCCGACACGGTGCTCACGCTCAAGCCCGACCACCGCGCGCTGCGCGAACTGGGGCAGAAGGTCGGCGTCGCGGGCCTGCCGTCGTCGGCCGCCTCGCCGGTGCTGATCGCGCGCTCGAACCGCGAGGCGCGCGCCTTCGCGCGCACCGAAGAAGCGCCGGCCGACATCGAGGTGCGCGCCTTCGCGGCGCCGGTCGGCATCGAGGAAGACCCGGTCACGGGCAGTTTCAACGCCAGCCTGGCGCAATGGCTGATCGCTGACGGGCATCTGCCCGAAAGCTATGTCGCGGCGCAAGGCCAGACCCTGGGGCGAGCGGGCCGTGTGCACATCCATCGCGATGCCGACGGCCAGGTGTGGGTCGGCGGCGACTCGGTGACCTGCGTCGACGGCACCGTGATGCTCTGACGACCACGCCGCGCTGAAACGGCCCGCGCCATGCCGACGCGCATCGACCACCTCGTGCTGGCCGCCCGCAGCCTCGACGAGGGGGTGCGCTGGTGCGAAGCGACCTTCGGGGTGACGCCCGGCCCCGGCGGCATCCATCCGCTGATGGGCACGCACAACCGGCTGCTGAAGATCGGATCGGCCGCCTTCCCGCGCGCCTACTTCGAGATCATCGCGATCGATCCGCATGCGAAGCGCGCGCGCGCCGGCGCCCGCCACCGCTGGTTCGACCTCGACGACGGCGCGCTGCAGGCCGCGCTGGCGCGCCACGGCCCGCGGCTGGTGCACTTCGTGGCCGAAGTGCCGGACATCGAGGCGGCGGTGCATCGGCTGGCCGCGCTGCGCATCGACCGGGGCCACATCATCGAGGCCTCGCGCGACACGCCGGCGGGCCGGCTCTCGTGGCGCATCACGGTACGCAACGACGGCCAGCGGCTTTTCTATGGCGCGCTGCCGACGCTGATCGAATGGGGGGCCGTGCATCCGATCGACAGCATGGACGAATCCGGCGTCGTGCTGCGCGCGCTGGCGCTGTCGCATCCGCGGGCCGGCGACCTGGGGGCGGCGTTGGGGACGATCGGGTTGTCGGAGCTGTCGCTGACCTCGGGGGCACCGGGCCTGCGCGCGATGTTCGACACGCCGCGAGGGCTGGTGACGCTATGGTCCGGAGGCGTTTGAAACACCCGTCGCAAGCCTGCCGACCCGCGACGTTGGCCGGGTTGGCTACACCTTTCCAGCCAAGTGCAGCGAGGCGCGCAGCGTGTCGTTGATGCGCGTTTGCCAGCCATCGCCCGTGGCACGCAAGGCGGCGAGCAGGTCCGCGTCAATCCGAAGTTTGACCGGTTCCTTGGTCACCGCCTGCACGCTACCCACCGGGCGGCCTCGCTTGCGCGCCGCCAGTTGCTCTCCGGTGGTCACTCGTGCGTACTGCCCGGCCTTGGCCTGGCGGATCGACAATGCCACGTCGTTGGCAAACGCCAACATTTCGGCATCCATCTTTGGGGTTGCGGTCTTAGGCATCGCAGGCTTCCTTCCACATCTTCAAAACGGCCAATGGCAAGTTGTCGAACTTGGCTTTGGCGTAGGCGGCACCGAACGCTAGCCACCCACCCCCAGCCAGGGCAGCAAGATCGCCGCATCCGCCCGTATCCGCAAATCAGCCGCCTCCCCGTCGTAGCGGCTGTTCACCTGCGCGATCTGGTTGTTGTAGTGGTCGTTCTCGGCGATCAGCACGTCCAGCAGGGTGCGCTTTCCGAGGTGGTACCACTGCTCGTAGAAGATCTTGCGAACGCGGTCGGAGTCCTTGATCAGCGGCGTGTATTCCTCGGCCCGGCTCAGCGCGGCGTCGCGCTGCTGGGCCGAGGTCCGCAGCCGGTACTCGAGGTCGCGCGTGGCGGCCATCGCCTTTTCCTCGCCGGCCTGGGCGCGGCCGAACGCCGCCCGCTCGGCCGCGGCCGCGGAGCCGCCCTGGAAGGCGTTCCACTGCACCGACAGGCCGGTCGCCCACGGCTGCGTGTTGCCGTTGATGTCCTGCTGCGTGGACTTCGACACCACCCAGTTGAGCTGCGGGTAGCGCGAGGCGTGCACGGATTTCGCATACAGGTCCGCCGCCTTGGCCTCGGCCCGCGTCTGGCGCAGCGCGGGATGCTCGGGCGCCGCGAGCAGCGCCTCCTGGACGTCGACCACCGGCGTGCCCCATGTCAGCTGCGGTGGCAGCTTGACCTCTTCGCCGACCAGCTTGGCCAGGTTGATCTCGACCTCGCGCATCTTCGCCACCACCAGGTCGCGGGTCGCCAGCGCCTGCAGGCGGCGACCGCGCGCCTGCACCAGTTCGCTGTCGCGGCCGCGGTCGCTCTTGACGATCTCGGCCAGCATCTCGACCAGTTCGGTCATGCGGCCGACGTACGCATCGCTGAGCACCATCGCCTGCTGGTTGCGGCGCAACTCGATCAGCGCATTGACGGTGTCGTAGGCCACCTGCTGGCGCACCTGCAGCATCTGTTCGCGTGCCGCGTTGGCGGTCTCGGTGCGGCTCTCGACGGTGCGGCTGATGCGCCCCCAGTCGTACACCGGCGTCGTCAGCTGCACGTTGCCGTAGGCATCGCGGGAGGTGTCGTTGGTGCCGCTGCCGAATGTCGTCGACGGCGAAGCCGCGCCGACCTGCAGCTGCGGCCAGCGCTGGCCCTTGGCCTCGTCGATATCGAAGCGGGAAGCCTCCCACCTGGCGGTGGCCTCGCGCACATCCGGACTCAACGCCAGGGCCTTGGCAACCGTGCGCTCGAGGAAGTCGTGAGCCGGCTCGCCGCCCGGCGCCGGGCTGCTGGCGGGGATGGAAGCAGGGGCCGGGGCGACGGCCATCGGCGGCGCGTCTTGCGTACCGCCGACCGGGACTGGCGCGCCGTCGGTCCACTTCTTCTCGGGCCCTGGCGGGACCGGTTCGGCCTCCGCCACGGGTGACGGCGGCGGAGGTGCCGCTGGCACCGGTGCTGGCAATGATGCTGGTGCCGCAGCGGCAGGTGCCGGCGCAGGCGCAGGCACAGGCGCCGCCCGGATCACCGGCGCAGGCGCCACCGGCTTGGCGACGGCTGCCGGACCATCGTCGGCAAAACTGCCCCACTCGAGCACCCTCGGCGGCTCCGGGGAGGCGTCCTGGGCCATGGCGTGGGCGCTCAGCGACAAAGGCAGCAACACCATGGCGCGCGCCAGTCGACGCCCCACGGACGGAGCACCCGGCGAGCGCTTCCTGAACTCGGAATGCTTCACGCTCAACGCTCCCGGAAGGCTTCACGCGCCTTCAGCACCGGCTTCAGCAGGTAGCTGAGAATCGATTTCTCGCCCGTGCGGACTTCCACCGTGGCCGTCATGCCCGGCATGATCGGGAACTCCTTGCCGCCGGCGGAAAGCGCGGCGCGGTCGGTGCGCACCATCAAGCGGTAGTAGGTCGCATCGGCGCGGCCCGCGCGGGCTTTCTCGTCGTCCTTCAACGTATCCGGGCTCAGGTGCTCGACCGTGCCATGCAGGCCGCCGTAGATCGCGTAGTCGTAGGCCGAGATCTTCACGGTGGCCGGCAGTCCCGGGCGCACGAAGGCCACGTCCGACGGCTTGATCTTGGTCTCCACCACCAGTTGGTCCTCGAGCGGGACGATTTCCATGATGTCAGCGCCCTGCTGGATCACGCCGCCGATGGTGGTCACGCGGATGTTCTTCACGGTGCCCTTGACCGGCGCCTTCACCGTGGTGCGGTTCATCACGTCCTCGCGGGCACCGACGTTCTCCTTCGACTGCGCGAGCTCGCCCTCGAGCCGGGTCAGCTCCGAGTTGGCGTCGGCCCTGAACTTGTTCTGGCGCTCGGCGATCTGCAGGCGGAATTCGTTGGCCTGGCGCTTCATGCGCAGGATCTCCACTTCGGACATCAGCCCGCGTGCGGACAGCGGCTCGGACAGCGAGACTTCCTTTTCGGCCAGTTGCAGGCTGCGCTGCAAGGCCTGGACGCTCTCGTTCAGGGTCTGGCGCCGGGCGTTGAAGGCCTGGGTTTCGTCGCGCACGATCGAGGGCACCGCCTTCACGTCGGGCGGGAAATCCAGGGGCGTCTGGTAGGCCTCGGCGCGCAGCCGCGCGATCGAGCCCTTGAGGGCCAGCACCTTGGAGAGGCCTTCGCGATAGGCCGCCCCGGCGCGCGTCGGGTCGATCTCGAGCAGTATCTGACCCTTCTCGACGATGTCGCCTTCCGCCACGTTCATGGTCTCCAGGATGCCGCCCTCCAGGCTCTGGATGATCTGCTCGCGGCTGGCCGGGATCACCCGGCCTTCGCCGTGCGTGATCTCTTCGACCCGCGCGAAGTGCGCCCAGACCACGGCCACCACGAGGATGACCGCGATCAGGTAGAGCACCAGCATGCTGCCGGGCGTCTTCTGGACCAGCATCGCTTCGCGCAGGTCCTGCACGAACGCGAGATCCTCGGCGCGAGCCCGGCCGCTGGGGCCGCGGGCCGCTGGGGTGGTCCGCGGCATGGAGGTCGCGAGGGCGACCGTGTTGGCTTCGCTCATGCCTGGCTCCCTTGTGCTTGATCGTTGTTGGCCGCGCCGTTGTTGGCGGCGCCGTTGTTGGCAGCATTCCCGCTGGTGCGCAGGCGTTCCATCACCACCGCCTTCGGCCCGTCCATGAAGACCTTGCCATCGGCATCCATGACCACGATGCGGTCGACCAGGTCGAGCACCGACAGGCGGTGGGTGGCGACCACCACGGTCTGGCCCTGCGTGGCCGCCGCCATGCGCCGCAGGAAGTAATGCTCGGTCTGCAGGTCCATCGAACTGGTGGGCTCGTCCATCAGCAGGATGCGCGGGCGCAGCAGCAGGCAGCGCGCCAGCGCGACCAGCTGGCGCTGTCCACCCGACAGGCCCTGTCCGCCTTCGCCGATGGGCATGTCGAAGCCGCGCGGATGGCGCGCCGCGATGGCGTCGAGGCCGGTCAACCGCGCCACCTGGAGGAACGCCGCGGTGCTCGCGCCCGGATCGCCGATGGTCACGTTGTCGCGCAGCGTGCCGTGGAACAGGCGCGGCTCCTGGCTCAACATGCCCACCGCCGCGCGCACGTCCGCCGGGTCGATCTGGCCGACGTCGACGCCGTCCATCAACACCTGGCCGCCGGTGGGCTGGTAGAGGGCCGCCATGATCCGCAGCAGAGTGGATTTGCCGCTGCCGATGTTGCCGAGCACGCCGACGCGCTCGCCCGGCCGGATGTCCAGGCTGACGCCCTGCAGCACCGGCGGCGACGGCTGCATCGGCGGCGCCGGGTAGGCGAAGTTGATGCGCTTGAGCGTGATCTGGCCCGCGAATTCGGGCTTGGCGAGGTAGCGGCGGTCGGGCGCCCGGTCGGAGGGGCGGGCCATCACCCCATTGAGCGAGGTCAGCGCCGTCTTGGCCTGCTGGAAGCGCACCGCCAGCCCCACCACCGCGGCCAGCGGCGCGGTCGAGCGCCCGGCCAGGATCACAGTGCCGAACAGCGCGCCCATGCTCAGCGTGCCGTCGTGGATCAGGTACCTCCGTGATCGTCACCTTCGACGCGTCAGGGGCCGTGCTGTCGATCACGACTGAAATCGTCTTGGGATTGCCTTCGTTGCCGGCAGAATGCCTGAAGGGAGCCAACATGACCGCCTTGACTGCCGTGGCCCTGGTCTGGGTCTTGTCATGAGCCGCGCCGCTGCCCGGCGCGCCGCGGTGCTGGCGTATTCACCCCGTTCGCGCGAACTCATCCGCCGCGTGCTGCGTGCACTGGGTCACTCCCCGCTCGTCTTCACGAATCTCGACGAATTCCTGGCACTGGGCCCGGGCGCTGCCAACCTCGATCTGCTGCTGCTGGGCGATGTGCCTGATACCGACAGCCAGGGCCGGTCCGTGGCCACCTGCACGCACGACCTGATCGGGTCCATCGTTCCGGTGCTCCGCGTGCCCATGCAGCAGCAGGGACGTGCGCTCCGCCAGCGCGGGGCGGTGGGCGGCATGGTCGCGGCCTCGCCGCGCTACTTCAGCGATCTCTATCGCGTCATCCTCTCGTTCCTCGATTCGCTCGGATTCGCCAGCACGCCGCGACAGCTCGCGTGGGACCGCTACGCATTCCATCCGACCGAAAGAATCGTCACCTTCAACGATGAGAAACTGAAACTCGATGCGGTGGACTTCGACATCGCGCTCGAACTGTTCTATGGCGCCGGCCGCCCGGTCGCCGGGGCTTGGCTGACGCGCATGCTGCCGGCCGGCGAGCACGGCGCCAACTGGCATCGCATCGACAACCTGGCCTGCACCATCGATGATCTGCGCGTGGCGCTCGCGCTCGACGGCTCGAACGGCTGGGCGCTGGAGGCCTTGCCGGGCGCTGCCTACCGGCTCGAGAACAGGCCGCCGCACAGGGGCCAGCCAGCGCTTGCGCGCGCACCGCTGGCCGCCGCCCCGAAACGCCGCCACGCGGTGCCGGCGGCCGATGTGGGCTGAGCGCGCAGCGCCCATGCCAAGCCCGGCCCAGCGGGCGCCGGCTGGGCCGTCGACTGGCGCGTCCTGCGCCGATCGTCTAGTCTCCGCCCGAGCGGTCATCAGATCGATGCGGAGTCTCCATGATCAAGGCGAATGTGCTGTGGCGGACTGTCGATTCGGGCACTGTCACGATGGCGTTGGCTTGCGTGCTCGGCATCGCGAGCTATTTCTTCGGCCAGCCGATGGCCATCGAGCTGCATTGGTTCTGGATGGCGCTGATATCGTTCAGCATCGTCGCGCTGGTGGTCATGCAGTACCTGCGAACCCGTGCCCGCCAGCGCCTCGACGACCAGATCCATGCCATCCTCGATGCGGTGCCGCACGGCCTGTTCTTCAAGGACACGGACTTGCACTACCAGGTCTTGAACGCCGAGTTCGAACGAGCCTTCGGCCTGCGCGCGTCGGCGGTCATCGGCAAGAATGATCTCGACGTTTTCGGCACCGCGCTGCACGATCGCTTCGTCGCCCAGGACCGCGAGCTCATCGCCTCCGGCCAGGCGCGCAGCTTCGACGAAGACATCGTGGTCGACGGCGTCCGGCGCAGTTTCCTGGCGAGCAAGCGCCCGGTGCGCGACCGTCACGGCGAGCTGCACGGCATCGTCGGCGTGGTGGTCGACGTGACCGAGCAGAAGCAGCTGCAGCGCGATCTCGAAGTGGCCCTTGGCCGGCTGCGCATCGCACTCGACGCCGCGGGCATGGGCACCTGGGAATTGAACCTGAGCACCGACGAAGTGCATGCCGACGCGCGGGCGCTGAAGATTCTCGGCATGAAGCGCGGCGAAGCCGGCCTTTCCGCGGCTTTTGCCCGGGTCCATCCGGACGACGCCGCTCAACTCGACCGGCGGCTGGCCAGCGCGCGGCAGTCCGACGAGGTGATGGCGTACGAGTGCCGTATCGTCGACGACGCGGGCGCGGTGCGCTGGGTCGAGGGCTTCTCCTCGCGGAACCGGCGGCGCGGCGGCCACGATTTCCTGATCGGCATCAACCGCGATATCACCGACCGGCGCCTCGGCGAGCTGGCCCTCCGCGACGCCAAGCGCGAGGCCGAGCGGGTGCTGGCGGAACTCGAGCAGTCCCAAGCCAACCTTGCGCTGGCACTGACGGTCGGCGGCCTCGGCGTCTGGCGCTCGGTGACCCGCGCCCACAAGGATTCCGCCGCCGCCGACATGGCCCTGGGCGACACGGTCATCACGGCCGACCCCAAGATCCGGGAGATCTTCCGCCGGCCGGACCAGACCGACATCTGCTATCGCGATCTGCTCAGGATGCTGCCTCCCGAGGACCGCTATCGGGCCGGGCGCGCCATGCGCAAGGCTTACCGGCGCGGCCATGGCGCCTACCGGGACCACCTTCGGATCTGCGGCCGCGATGGCGAGCTGCGCACGCTCGACGTGCGCGGCAGCGTGACGTCCAGCGTCGAGGACGGCGCCGATCCGGCGTGGGTCACCTTCACCGGCATCGTCAAGGACATCACGCGCGAAGAAGCGCTCAAGGCCGACCTGACCGCCAAGGCCGAGGAGGCGCGCGCGGCGCTCGACGCCAAGCGGCAGTTCCTGGCGATGATGAGCCACGAGGTGCGCACCCCGCTCGCCGGCGTGCTCGGGACCATCGATCTCGTGATCGACACGCCGCTCACGGATGACCAGCGCGCGATGCTCCTGCGCAGCCGGGAATCATCGGTCGCCTTGCTGACGATCATCAACGACATCCTCGACTTCTCCAAGATCGAGGCCGGCAAGCTCGAGCTCGAGAACCGGCCGCTGTCGTTGCACGGGCTGGTCGAGGACATCTGCCTCACGCTGGCCCCGGACGCGCAGCGCAAGGCGATCGGCCTGACATTCGACGTCGACCCGCGGATTCCCCAGTTCATCGTGAGCGATGCGGTGCGCCTGAGGCAGATCCTGACCAACCTGATCGGCAACGCGCTCAAGTTCACCAAGGAGGGTGGCATCACGGTGGCGGCGCGCCGGCCCTCCGAGACCTCGCTGGAGCTGTCGGTCGCGGACACCGGCCGAGGGCACGAGCTCCGATGAGGTCGCCGCGGCGCTCTGTGCCACGGCGCGCGGCGAACTGGTGGCGGCGCTGTCGCGCGCCGAGGCCTTCGCGAGCAGACACGGGAGCCTCGTCTGAGCGCTTCCAGCCGACTTTCGGAAATTTCATTGCCGAGTCGCGCCCCGTTCTCATTCTGCATTTGCGCCCTCTTCAATACAGTCCGCGACTCAAGCTGGTAGAGGTGGGTCGTCGATGCGATTCGGCGCCCCTCGGCAGTGCATCACAGCGGCGCCATCGAGGCCATGACAGCTGGTCGTGAAGCTCGGGCGACGAAGGGTCGATCGCAAACGGGAAGCGCAGGGGAGGAACCCGTTTGCTTTCGGGTGCTGCCGCTGCGGGCCCTGCTGGCCTGCAACTCGACCCGCAAATTGTTTGTTTGGTTTTTTCTATTCTCTTCACAGGGCTGGGGTATTCAGTGGCTAAAAAAAAGACGGCTGTAGTCATCAACAAGAACGGCAAGAAGGCGGGCGATCCGATCGCCCTGGATGGTGCGGCGCCGCTCAAGATCAAGGCTTTGCCGAATGTCAAATACCTCCTGAAGGGCGAGGGCGACGTCGGACCTGAAAACGCCACGTTGACGCGCGTCGGCGACGACCTCCATGTCACGCTCGAGGGCGAGGCCAGCCCGGCCCTGGTGCTGGAGGGCTTCTATGCCCTGGCCGAGCCTTCGGGCATCTACGGGGTGGCCGAGGACGGACAGCTCTATGCGTATGGGTTCGGGCAAGACGTGGTCCTATGAACTCCCTGCCGAGGAGGCACTGCTGCCGGGTGACAACTACTATGCCCAGGTGATGGTGACCGATCCGGCTGGCAATTCGACGGGTGATCTGTCCGACAAGTTCTTCTTCAGCGTCGACCTGCTGGGCCCCGACACGACCGCGAAGCTGGCCGATGCGTCCAACTCCGGCGACAAGAAAGACAACGTCACCAACGACAGGACACCGACGATCGAAGGCACGACCGAGGCTTTCGCCGACATCAAGGTGACGCTGCCTGGTGGCACCATTCTGGAAACGAAGGCCAATGACAAGGGTGTGTGGTCGGTGACGCCCACTGAGCCTTTGGACGAGCATGAGAACGACATCGTCGTTGTCGCCACGGATTGCGGATCACGCATGCCGCGTTCTGTTGAGGATGGATGCCGACGCGGGGTCGGCGGATGTCGATCGGCCTGTGATGGCCGCCTCCGGGATCGGCAGGAAGGCTGCGATGAATCGTACGGACCGCATCGATCGCGGAACATCAGAAGGATCTGAAAACACCCAGCGAAAAATCACACGAAGTACTACGGTGCCGTGCCTACCGTTGGTAAAACAATGCCGGGCGATCGCGCGACAAAAAGGGGCGCCATGCTCAGCGTGACGCCCCTTCTTCATTCAGCCGGACGCCGACTTACCAGTGGAAGCCGATGCCTGCGCTCACGCCGGCGTTGCCGCGCGTGTTGACCGTGCCCGCAACCTTGGTGACCCAGCGGCTGTTCTCCGACACCTTCGACACGCCGATGGCGAGGGCCGACTCGCCGCCCATGTTGCTCAGCGCGGCCGATGCCATGCCCCGCCCCGGGATGATCGACTGCGGCAAGGTCGCCACCGCCATGGCCGACGCGGCCGCTGCGTTCGAATCGCGCTTGACGCTGGCGATGTCCGACTGGACCTGGTCCATGCGCTGGTCGGTGTAAGCCTTGGCGCTGTCCGCGACCGAGTCGAGCTGACGCTTGTTGACGGCATCAGTGTCCATGACGGCATCCGCCACGTTGGCGATCGCACGCTCGTTGCCTGCCGATCCGACGGACACGGTGTTCTCGCGATTGCCGGTCGTGGAGCCGGCGCCGATCGCCACGCTGTTCAGGGCCGAAGCCGTCGCGCCGGCGCCGATCGCCACCGCGTTGTCGCCGCTGGCCACGGCCGCCTGCGTCGCATCGCCGCTGGTGGCCACATGCGCATTGGCCTGCGAGGTGCTCGTGACCTTCTCGACCTGGGTGATGCGATTCTTCGCGGAATCCATCGTGCCGGCCAAGCCGTTGAGGGCATCGGCCACGCTGCCGTACGTGGCGTTGTTCACCGTGTAGCTCGGTGCCACCATCTTGCCGTTGGCATCGATCGTGGCGCCGCCGCCCAGCGAGGAGGCGACATCGCGCAACTGCCCGACGTTGGCCGCATCGGTGTTCGCCATGCCGGCGCCGACGTTCTGCAGCAGCACCGCAGCGCCGCCCTGGTTGAAGGTCACCGTGCCGCGGTTGGAGCCCGCGTCGTAAGTCACCGCGTCGAGCGTGTTGCCGCCGGCGTCGACCAGGCCGGCCTTCTGAAGCTGACCGACGTTGACCGCATCGGTTTCGGCCTTGCCCGCGGCCACGCCGCTCAGCACGCGGTCACCATCGGTGCCAGCGAAGTTCACTGAGGTGCCGGCCTTGTCGCCCGCCACCGTGATCGCATGGGTCGTCGCATCCTGCTGCACCAGGCCCACCGTGCCGTTATCGAGCTTGTTCGAGATGTTGGTGATCTCGTTCGTGTTGCCGGCGATCTTCGTCTCGGCCGTGCCCAGGCGTCCGTTCGTTGCGTTCAGCTGCGACATGTTCACCGCGTCGTAGTCGGCGACGCCGGCCGTGACGTTCTTCAGCGTGCGGGTGTTGCCGTCCTTGTCGGCGAAGTCCACGGCCACGCCGTTGGTGGCCTTGCCCACCGTCAGGTCGGCGCCAGCTGCAGCTTGCTGCACAAGGCCCACCGTGCCGCTGTTCACGTTGTTCTTGAGATTGGTGATCTCGTCCGTGTTGCCGGCGATGTTGGTCGCGTTGGTCGTCACGCGGCTGTCGAGGGCGTCGACGTTCGTGTTGAGCGTGTCGATGCTGCCTTCGGCCGTGCTCAGGCGGCCGTTCGTCGCGTTCAGCTGCGTCATGTTCACCGCGTCGTGGTCGGCGACACCGGCCGTGACGTTCTTCAGCGTACGGGTGTTGCCGTCCTTGTCGGCGAAGTTCACCGCCACGCCGTCGGTGGCCTTGCCCACCGTCAGGTCGGCGCCGGTCGAGGCTTGCTGCACCAGGCCCACCGTGCCGTTGTTCACGTTGTTCTTGAGATTGGTGATCTCGTTGGCGTTGCCAGTGATATCGCTCTTGTTCTGCGTCACGCGGCCATCGAGGCTGGTGATCGCACCGCCCACGCCGGTGACCGCCGCGCCGCCCACCGTGTAGCTGGGTGCCGAGACCGTGCCGTCCGCATTGACCGCGGAGCCGCCGCCCAGGGCGCTGGCCAACGAGGAGCTCACGCTATAGAGCTGCGAGCCGTTGATGGCATCGGTACTGGCGGAACCGACCGAGCCTCTGGCAATACCCGTGATCTGGCCGCCATTGAGCCGGATGCCCGCGCCGGAAGCCGTGATGTTGAGACCGACGCCATTGCCATTGGTGGTCTGGACACCTGTCGTGATGCCGTTGATATATTGGTAGCCACCAACGGACATGTTATTGTTGGCAATAACCACATTGTTCGTTTGGTTTACGTTGTTGTAGCCAGAAAAATTGCTACACGCACTCCACGTCGGATTGGAAGAGGTCCCATCCATATATTGGCAACCACCCGGGTCGACAAGGCCAAAAGCAGTGTCATTGACGATAAAACTCGCAAAGGCGCTTTGCGACACGCTAAAACTCGCCAGGCCGACCAAGACCATTGCCGCCGCCAGCATCGAACGTCCAAGGCCCGAGCGCGCCTCCGCACGAGCACCCTCTTGCGCCAGTGCCCGCACGACTGCACCCTTCGAGGCCTTGCCTCGCGCCGAGACTGCTTCACTGGTGGCCACCCAGGCACCAAGGGCTTCATTCCAAATACTGGTATACGCGTTATTCATCAGACGGATCCTTCAAGTTCAAATTGATGCCATTTCGCGCAGACCGTCTGGGCGAAAAAGGCTTTCGATTGCCCTCGACTCCGATTGCATGAACCCAGTTGATGCGCAGGACAAGGACCTGGAGTCAATGATATTGACGGGCCCTTGCGGCGCATATGAGAATCGTCTGATTTGAAATGGAAGCCATGCGATGGAATGATCGATATCCGGACTGTTAAAAAAGTCGTGAAAATTCCTGCCAGCAATTCAATTCCAGGTGCCTCGACCTCTTCGATTTCGCCCACGTGGTCAGCCTCGATCGGTCATCCAAGAAGCCCTTGGTCACCGCCGCGACCGCGGCCAGCGCTCCCGATTGGCAGAATCCACACATGGGAACTCTCTACCTCGTGCGCCACGGGCAGGCCAGCTTCGGCGCCGCCGACTACGACCATCTCAGCGACCTGGGCCGCAGGCAGTCGGTGCGGCTGGGCGAGTACTGGCGCGAGCGCGGCATGCGCTTCGACGCCGTGATCACCGGCACGCTGAAGCGCCATCGCCAGACCTGGGAAGGCATCGCCGAGGGCCTGGGGATCGGGCACGAGGACGTGCTGCCCTGGCCCGGACTCAATGAGTACGACAGCGAGGCGATCATTGCGACGGTCCATCCCGGCAAGCTCGAGAAACCCGATTCGCCGGAGATGTACCGCCACCATTTCCGCCTGCTGCGCGACGGACTGGGCGCCTGGATGCAGGGCCGCACCGAACCGGTCGGCATGCCCAGCTACGTGGATTTCCTGGCCGGCGTGACGACCGCGCTGGACCATGTGCGCGACCGGCACCACGGCGCCAAGGTGCTGGTGGTGTCCAGCGGCGGACCGATCAGCACCGCCGTGGGCCATGTGCTGGGCACCAGCCCCGAGACCACGGTCGAGCTGAACCTGCGGATCCGCAACACCGCGGTGACCGAGTTCGCCTTCACGCCGAAGCGCCACATGCTGCTGACCTACAACACGCTGCCGCACCTCGACGGCCCGGCCTACGACGGCTGGGTCACCTATTCCTGAGGACTACTTCGTCACTTCGCGCAGCCACGCGGAGCAATCGGCCGCGGCTTCGATCGGCCAGTCGACCTTGAGCTGGGTGTCGCCACGCTGCAGTTCGATGCGGATGTGACGGCCGTCCGCCGCGCTGCCATGGACGAGCCGCGACCACCAGCCGCGGCCCGCTGACGCGCGGCCCGCCGGGACGGCCGCGGGTGGCGTTGCGACCGGCGCCGCAGCCGGCGCCGCGACGGCTGCAACGGGCCGCGCAGCCACCGCCGCGCTGGCCGGCGCCGCAGCCTGGATCGCAGCCACCTGGGCCCTCGCCGGCGCGGCGGCCATCGGCGGCCCGCCTTCCAGCCGCGCCACCAGGTTCTGGGCGAACTCCTCCCACATCCGGTCGGCCTTGGTCTTCATGACGCTGAGCCCGAAGGTGCCGAGCCGCCCGAGCACGTCGACCTTGACCTTCATGCGCAGCTCGGTGCGACCGTCCGGCAGCTCGGCCAGGAACAGCTCGCTCTGCTGCTTCAGCGAGCTGGCGACCGAGGCGTCCTCGCCGGTGCCTTCGCAGCGCAGGTAGTGCGGCGCCCGCTGCTCGACGATGGTCGTGCGCAGCTTGAACTTGGCGCTGATGAAGGAGATCTTGACGTGGATCTGGGCGATGTACTCGACGTCGCTGACCACCTCGATCGATTTCATGCCGGGCACGCAGCTGCCCATCACCTGGGGGTCGAGCAGCATCTGCCAGACCTGCGCCGCGGGCGCGGCGACCGTCATCGTCTTTTCAATTTCCACGCATCTTCTCCGCAGCGTTCATGACGGATTCGACAATCTGCGTGTAGCCGGTGCAGCGGCACAGGTTGCCGCTCAGGCCGTGGCGCACTTCGTCCACCGTCGGGTCAGGGTTCCGGGCCAGCAGCGCGCACGACGCCATCAGGAAACCGGGGGTGCAGTAGCCGCATTGCAGGCCGCCGCATTGCATGAAACTCTGCTGCAGCGGGTGCAGCGCGTCGCCGTTGCCAAGGCCCTCGACCGTCGTGATGCGGCAGCCGTCGGCCTGCACCGCCAGCGACAGGCAGGACTTGACCACCTCGCCGTCGACGATCACCGAGCACGCGCCGCAGGTGCCCGTCTCGCAGCCGCGCTTGGTGCCGGTCAGGTGCAGGTCGTCACGCAGGAAATCCGACAGCATGCGTCGCGCCGGCACCTCCATCGTTTGCGCCTCGCCATTGACGGTGATCGCGATCAGATGCTTGCTCATGGCTTGTCTCCATCGATGGCCAGGTCGAACAGCTGGGCGATGGTGCGCCGGGCCACCACCCGCACCATGTCGCGGCGATAGTCCTCGCTGCCGCGCGAATCCGAGACCGCGAGGATGTCCGCGCTCGCGATGTCGGCCGCCTCGGCCGCCACCTCGGCGGTGATGGCCTTGCCGGCCAGGAAGGCCTCGGCGCGCGCCACGCGGGCCGGGATCGGGGTCGAGGCGCCGACCACCAGCCGGGCCTCGTGGCAGCGGGCGCCGCTGCGGCGCACCGACAGCGCGACGTTGACCAGCGGCCGGTGCTCAGCCGCGGTGCGCCGGAAGCGGGTGTAGCGGCCGGCGGCGTCGGCCGAGGGCGCCGGCACGCGGATGTCGAGCACCACCTCGTCGGGCTCGATGGCCGTCACGTAGTAGTCGACCAGGAACTCCTCCATGCCGAGCACCCGCTCGCCGCGCGAGCTGGCCAGCGTGACCCGGGCGTCGAGCGCCATCAGGCAGCTGGGCGGATCGGTGGCCGGATCGGCATAGCAGAGGTTGCCGCCGATCGTGCCCTGGTGGCGCACCTGCGGGTTCGCCACCTGCGCCGCCATCGCGGCCAGCATCGGATAGTGCTGCTGCACCAGCGGCGACCGCGCCACGTCGCAATGGCGCGAGAGTGCGCCGATGCGCAAGCCGTCGCGGGCGTCGAATGAGATGCCGCGCAGTGCGTCGAGCCGCGCGATCGAGACGATGTGGGTCGGCGTCAGCATGCGCTGGCGCATCGCCAGCATCAGGGCGCTGCCGCCGGCCATCACGCGGCAGTCGTCGCCGAGCTCGGCGAGCATGCGGCTGGCCTCGTCGATCGTGGTCGGTTGCAGGAAATCGAAATCACGCATCACGCGCTCCTTGCAGTTCGCGCAGGCCCGCCAGCACCTTCTCGGGCGTGATCGGCAGGTCGCGGATGCGCACGCCGATGGCGTCGTAGACCGCGTTCGCAATCGCCGGCGCGCCGGGCAGGATGGCGGTCTCGCTGGCGCCCTTGGCGCCGTAGGGGCCGTTCGGATCGTTCGACTCGACGATGCCGCCGCGCAGCATCGGCACCGCGTCGCTGGTGGCCATCGTGTAGTCGGCGAAGTTGCCGTTGGCCATGCGGCCGCCTTCGAGCTGCAGCTGCTCGTAGAGCGCCCAGCCGATCGCCTGCACGGTGGCGCCGTTGGTCTGGCCGTGGATCGCCAGCGGATTCAGCGCCTTGCCGCAGTCGTCCGAGACGAAGCTGTCGACCAGCGTGACCTGGCCGGTCTGGGTGTCGACCTCGACCTCGACCGCCTGGGCCGCGAACGAATAGGCCGGCGCGATGTTGCCGTAGACCTTGTCGTCGTGCATCTGCGTGCGGGCGTCCCAGCTGCCGCTGACCTGCAGGCCCTCGCCGCCGTGGCGCCAGACGTGCAGGCGCGCCAGCATGGCCAGCGTGCAGCTGCGCCCGGGGTCGGCGATGACCCGCACCGTGCCGTTGGCGCATTCGAGCTGCTCGACCGGCCGTTCGAGCTGGGTCGCAGCGAGCGCGAGCAGCTTGTCGCGGGCCATGCGCGCGGCCACGATCGCCGCGTTGCCGCCGGCGATGGTCACGCGCGAGGCCAGCGAGCCGATCGCGATCGGCGAGGTGTCGGTGTCGGGCGGCACCACGTGCGTGTGGTCCAGCGGGATGTCGAGCTCGTGCGCCACCACCTGGCTCAGCATCGTCATCGCGCCCTGCCCCATGTCGGCTTCGCCGCTGTGGATGAAGACGCGGCCGTCTTCGTTGACCTTGACAACCACGGTCGAACCGTCCCAGTTGCCAATCGTGCGGTTGCCGCTGACGTGCATCGCCGCCGCCATGCCGACGCCGCGGCGGCGGGCGCCGGTGCCCTTCGGCGCGGCGCGCCTGGCTTGCCAGCCGATGGCGTCGATCGCCTGGTCGATGCATTCCTTCAGGCCGGTGCTCCCGATCTGCCAGCCGTGGACCGAGGTCTCGCCGGCGCCGATCGCATTGAGCTTGTGGATCGCGACCGGATCGAGGCCGAGCTGCTCGGCCATGGTGTGGATGTGGCTGTTGAGCGCGAACAGCATCTGCGAGCCGCCGAAGCCGCGGAAGGCGCCGTGCGGCGGCGTGTGGGTGTAGACCAGCGTGGCGTGCGAGCGCACGTTCGGGTTGCGGTGCATGTTGTCGCTGCGCATCGCGCTCACGTGCATCACCTCGGCCGCGAGACCGCTGTAGGCGCCGCAGTCGGCCACGATGCGCACCTCCTTGGCGACGATCAGGCCGGCGCGCGTCATGCCAAGCTTGAGCGTGATGCGCTCGGGCACGCTCGAGGGCGCCGCCAGGAAGTCCTCGAGCCGGTTGTTGACCAGCCGCACCGGCTTGCCGGTCTTGCGTGCCAGCAGGCCGGCGATCAGGTTGTTGGCGTCTTCGACCAGCTTGCCGCCGAAGCCGCCGCCGGTGGTCGCCTGGTGCACCCGGATGCGCGAGATCGGCATCTCGAGCGCAGCCGCGAGCCGCAGCCGCGCCTGCGTCACCGACTGGGTCGATGTCCACACCACCAGCCGGCCATCGGGCTCGAGCGCGGCGACCGTGGCCATCGGCTCGAGGTAGCCCGGGTACTGCGCGTGGGTGGTGTAGGTGGCCTCGTGCACCAGGTCGGCCGAGGCGAAGCCGGCGTCGGCGTCGCCGCGCTCGAAGCGGATCTCGTGCGAGACATTGTTGCGGCCCGGATGGACGCCGGGCGCCTCCTCGTCGAGCGCCTCCTCGGGCGTCAGGATCGCCGGCAGTTCCTCGTACTCGACCTGGATGTGGTCGAGCGCGTCGCGCGCGATCTCTTCGCTGGCCGCCGCCACCGCGGCGACTTCTTCGCCGGCGAACCGGACCACGCCCTCGGCCAGGATGCGACGCTCCTTGTGATGCACGCCCCACATCGCGCGGGGCGCGTCGGCGCCGGTCAGCACCGCCTTGACCCCCGGCAGCGCCAGCGCCGCCGAGGTGTCGATGGCGACGATGCGCGCATGCGGATAGGGGCTGCGCAGCACGGCGCCGTGCAGCATGCCGGCGACCTTGAGGTCGCCCGCGTACTGGGCGCGCCCCAGCACCTTGGCGCGCGCATTCACCTGCGGCACGTCCTGCCCCAGCGTGGACTGGTTGGTTCCCGACGTCATGGCGCAGCTTCTAGTCGGCCTGCACGCCCAGGTCGCGGATCACCTTGCCCATCACCTCGTAGTCGGAGGCGTTGGTCTTGCCCAGCAGCTCGGGCGCACCGCCCACCGGCAGGGCACCGAAGGTGGCGAGCTTCTCGACCACCTCGGGCGACTTCAGGATCTCGTTGATCTGGGTGTTGAGCAGCTTGACCACTTCGGCCGGCGTTCCCTTGGGCGCGAAGAAGCCGTTCCAGGCGCCGACCACCACATCCTTGTAGCCGGCCTCGGCCACGGTCGGCACGCTGGGCGCCAGCTTCGAGCGCTGGGCGTCGCCGATCGCGAGCGGCACCAGCCGGCCCTGCTGGATGTACTGCGTGACCGGGCCGAAAGTGACCCAGGCGGTGTCGACATGGCCTGCGACCACGTCGGTCACCGAGGGGCCGACGCCGCGGTAGGGCACATGGGTGATCTTGACGCCGGCCTCGCGGTTGAGCCACTCGCCGAGGATGTGCATCGGCGAGCCGGCGCCGGGGCTGGCGTAGCTCAGCGGCTTGCCGGCCTTCACGCTCTTGACCATGTCGGGCACCGACTTGACACCGGCGGCCGGGTTGGCGACCAGCACCAGCGGCTGCACCGCCGTCTTGATGATCGGCTCGAAGCCGTGCAGCACGTCGTAGCCCGCGCTCGGCGACAGCTTCATGACCAGCGGCGCGGTGGTGAACGGGTTCGGCGTGAACAGCAGCGTGTAGCCGTCCGCGGGAGCCCGGCCGACGAAGTTGTTGCCGAGCGCGCCGCCGGCGCCCGGCTTGTTATCGATCACCACCGGCTGCTTGAGGCGCTGCGACAGCTTGTCGGCGAACAGCCGCGCGATGGCGTCGGTGTCGCCGCCTGGCGGGTAGGACACCACGACGGTGATCGGCTTGGTCGGGTAGGCAGCGGCGGTCTGGGCTTGCGCGGCACCCAGCGTGGCGGTGAGCGCGCCTGCGATGGCGGCTGTGACGAAGAGTCGGCGGGCGGATTTCATCGAGGGGCTCCAGCAAGGGGCATGGGGGTCAGCCAGGGGTCAAACTGTTTGTTTCACATATGGATCAATCACCCATCGGAGAAACGCACAGCCGTATTCTTCACTTTTCTGGTTGATCGATCAACTAGGCACAATAGCGTATTGACAAATCAACCGAAATGCTCTGAACAGGTCTTTTCCTGCGTTCAATGAGACGATTCGCCCATTGCCCCTGCCGCGAGCGCACGCACCCGCCCTGACCATGGACCCCAACGAAGAACAAAAAGCCCCCCTGCCACGGCCGGCTGCCGAGGCCGGATACGGGCATGACGCATCGCCCTGGGCCGGTCTGGAGGAAGGCGGCGCCAGCCTGGCGATCGACGATTTCCTGACCACAATGATGAGTCACGCCAGCAACGCGCTGCGCCGCGCCATCACCGTGCCCTACGCCGAGCAGGCCGGCCTGACGGTGTCGGAGTGGCGCATGCTGTCGGTGCTGGCCGAGGCGCGGCAGCTGCCTTTCATGGAGCTGGTGACGCGCTCCGCCGCCGACAAGGCGCAGGTGAGCCGCACACTGCGACTGCTCGAGAGCCGGGGACTGCTGTCGCTGCACGCCGAGCAGCTGGGCGCGCGCAAGTGGCAGACCTGCCGGATCAGCCCGCTCGGCCAGGCGCTCTACGAGCAGATCATTCCGCTGGCACGCCAGCGCCAGGCGGCCGTGATCCGCCAGCTGAGCGCGGACGACCGGGTGGTGCTCTACCGCGCCCTCAAGACCCTGCGCCGCATCGGCGAGGCCGCCGCGGACGGACGCGACACGAAGTGAGGGCTCAGGCCTGCCAGACGCCGTAGCCGGCCTCGCGCAGCGCGATGCCGAGCTCGACCTCCATCTCGCGCGCCGCTTCGTAGGGCATCGGGTTGTAGATCGCGTACAGCGCCGGCAGCAGGCGCAGGCCGTGGTCGCGCACGAAGCCGTTGGCCTGGATGCCGGCCTTGTGCTTGTCGAAGCGCACGTCCGGATCGAGCCCGGTCATGCCGACATAGACGAAGGGCATGCCCAGCCGGTAGTCGGGATTGGCGCGCCGGAAGCGCGCCACGTTCCAGACCCGGTCGTCGAGCTCGACCACGTAGACGTGGTGGTGGTGGCGGCTGCGCGCCTTGCGGGCCGGCTTCGCCGGAGCCGGCGCGGGTTCAGGTCTTGCGCTTGACAAGTCCGTACAGGAACAAGAGCACGATCGCCCCGACCACCGAGGCGATGAAACCCGCGCCCTGGCCCGCCGTGTACCAGCCCATGGCCTGGCCGAGGTAGGTCGCGATCAGCGAGCCGGCGATGCCGATCAAGGTGGTGACGATGAAGCCGGCCGAGTCGTCACCCGGTTTGATCGCCCGAGCCACCAGGCCCGCGACGAAGCCGATCAGAATGGTCCAGACGATGCTCATACGGGGTCCTTGGAGTGGTGGAGGCGAGTGCCGCAAGCCAAGGGCCGGCGGCGCCCGAATCGATGATAGCGGGCCGCGGCCGACAACGCCTGTCGTCCTGCGCCCGCGTCCAACCGCCGGCGCTGCTATATAACGGACGAATGCTCGAGAAGCTCCCTGACGTGATCGGCCACGCCTTGCACGGCGTGCGCGCCGGCCTGGACGAAATCGCCTTCAACACCATCGGCCTGCGCGCCGGCATGGCCTCGATCCGGGTCACCAGCCTGGCCTTCGTCGACCATGCGCCGCTGCCCGATCGCTACACGGCCGATGGCGCCGGCCGCTCGCCGCCGCTCGAATGGATCGGCGTGCCGGCCGACGCGGCCGCGCTGGTGCTGGTGGTCGAGGACGCCGATTCGCCGACGCCGCATCCGCTGGTGCATGCCCTGGTGGTCGATCTGCCACCCGCGGACGGCAACCTGCACGAAGGCGCCCTGCCGAGCGTCGACCACGAAGGCGACGGCAGCAGCCATGCCGGCCTCAACTCCTACCTCCAGGCCGCCTGGCTGCCGCCCGATCCGCCGCCCGGCCATGGCGTGCATCGCTATGCCTTCCAGGTTTTCGCGCTCGGCACGGCGCCGTCGTTCTCGTCCCATCCGGGGCGCGACGAAGTGTTCGATGCGCTGCGCGCGCATGCCGTTGCCAGCGGCCTGCTGATCGGCACCTGCGAACGGCCCGACGGGTCGATCAAGCTGCCGGAATCCGCGCCCGCGGGACCGCTGGTCGCCGGCTGATTTCGGTCTCGTTCAGGGCAGCGGCTGCGTGTAGGCCGTCGCCAGCGGCAGCCGCGAGACCTCGCCCAGCAGCGCCGCCAGTTGGGCGGCACTGGCCTCGACCAGCGCCCGGCCCTTGTCAGCGCTCGCGGCGGCGGCATTGCCGGCCGCGCCCGCGGGGTTGTAGTCCTCCATCGCCCAGCCCAGCTTCGCGCTGCGGCCGTTGCCGAGGATCGGGTAGTCGGCGGCGCGCTGGCGCGAGGTCGAGCCGAAGTCGCGCGCCGCGCCCATCGCCACCTGGCCGGGTGCCAGCGCCAGCATCATCGAGGTCTCCATCTCGCCGGCATGGACGCCGAAGCGGTGCTCGTCGGCGCTGAACTGCGCGCCCGCTTCGCCCAGCGGCAGGTTGAACCAGCTGCTGCTGTAGACGATCAGTCCGTGCGCCGCCCGCAGCTCGCGCGCCACGATGTCCATGGCGCCCGAATGCCCGCCGTGGGCGTTGAAAAGCACCAGCTTGCGCAGGCCGGCCCGCGCGACGCCGGCGCCGATCTCGCTCCAGAGCTGGATCAGCGTGGTGGAGGACAGGGTCAGCGTGCCGGGGAAGCGCGCGTGCTCGGGGCTCAGACCGATCTGCTGGGTCGGCAGGAACAGCACCGGCAGCTCGGCCGGCAGCAGCGGCAGCGTGGCGGCGACGATGCCGTCGACCAGCGCCGAATCGACGCCCAGCGGCAGGTGCGGGCCGTGCTGCTCGGTGGCGCCCAGCGGCAGCACCGCGACCGTGGCGGCAGGGTCGAGGGCGGCGAAATCGCGCGTCGTGAGCTGGGACCAGAAGCGGCTGGCGGGGGCTGTCATGCGGTGATCTTAGGGCCAGTTTCCGGCGTCGGGTTCGGCGCGAACTTCAGCGCCAGGAAGTCCACCAGCGCCCGCACCCGCGCCGGCACGAAGCGGCCGCTCGGCAGCAGCGCATGCAGCGGATAGGGCTCGGTGTCCCAGTCGGGCAGCAGGCGCACCAGGGCGCCAGAGGCCACGTCGCGCTGCAGGTCGAGCGCGGACTTCAGGGTGATGCCGTGCCCGGCCAGGGCCCATTCGCGCGCCAGCGAGGCATCGTCGACCACCCGGTCGCCATCGACCCGGACCTCGGTCCAGTGGCCATGGCGGGCGAAGCGCCAGAGCCGCTGGCGCCGTCCGCCGCGGTGGAAGGTGAGGCAGTTGTGCTGCAGCAGGTCGTGCGGCGTCTGCGGCGCCGGATGGCGGCGCAGGTAGGCCGGCGAGGCGCACAGGGCCGGGCGGGAGTCGGCCAGCCGCCTCGCCACCAGCCGCGAATCGGCCAGCGGCCCGTAGCGCAGCGCCATGTCGACCTCGTCGCGCATGACGTCGAGCGGCCGGTCGCCGACCGACAGCGCCAGCTGCAGGCCCGGGTGCAGCGCGAGGAACTCGTCGAACCAGGGCAGCAGCGTGACCCGGGTCAGGTCGGAAGGCGCCGCCACCCGCACCGTGCCGACCAGCGCGCCGCGATCGGCCTGCACCAGCGATTCGCCCTCGGCCAGCAGCTCGAAGGCGCGCACCGCGTAGTCGAGCAGGGTCTGGCCTTGCGGCGTCAGCCGCATGGCCCGGGTCGAGCGCTCGAACAGCCGTGCACCGAGTTGCGACTCGAGCCGCTTGAGCGTCGCGCTGGCCGCCGCCGGCGTGATGCCGAGCGTCGCGGCGGCCGCCGTGAGCGTGCCGCCGCGGGCCGTGTGGACCAGCACCTGCAGGTCGGCGATATTTTCAATCTTCATTTGAAAGTGAAGCTTTCGTCAGGGCTCTTATCAATTTCCGATTGCCACTCTACATTGAGCCTGTCGCAACGATCAAGGAACCCTCATGAAAGCCGTCGGCTACCGCCAGTCCCTTCCCATCGACAACCCCGCCGCGCTCGAGGACATCGAGCTGCCGGCCCCGACGCCCGGCCCCCGCGATCTGCTGGTGCGGGTGAAGGCGATCTCGGTCAATCCGGTCGACACCAAGGTGCGCCGCAACGCAGCCCCCGAAGCCGGCCAGGCCAAGGTGCTGGGCTGGGACGCGGTCGGCACGGTCGAGGCGGTGGGCGGCGCCGTCACCCGGTTCAAGCCCGGCGACCGGGTCTACTACGCCGGCTCGATCGTCCGTCCCGGCGCCAACAGCGAGCTGCACACGGTCGACGAGCGCATCGCGGCGCTGGCGCCCCGCAGCCTCGACGACGCCCAGGCGGCGGCGCTGCCGCTGACCACCCTCACGGCCTATGAACTGCTGTTCGATCGCCTCGGCGTGCCCCAGGGCGGCGGCGCCGGCCAGACCCTGTTGATCGTCGGCGGCGCCGGCGGCGTCGGCTCGATCCTGATCCAGCTGGCGCGCCAGCTGACCCAGCTGCGCGTGATCGCCACCGCCTCGCGCCCCGAGACCCGGGCCTGGTGCCTCGAACTCGGCGCCCATGCCGTGATCGATCATTCGAAGCCGCTGGCCGGGGAATTGAAGGCGGCCGGCATCGGCGAGGTCGAGATGGTGGCCAGCCTGACGCAGACCGGCCAGCACTACGCGCAGATCATCGAAAGCCTCCAGCCGCAGGGCCGGATGGCGGTGATCGACGACATGCCCGTTCTCGACGCCATGCCGCTCAAGACCAAGTGCATCTCGCTGCACTGGGAAATGATGTTCGCCCGTTCGCGCTTCGAGACCGCCGACATGGCGCGCCAGGGCGAACTGCTGGCCGAGGTGGCGCAGCTGGTCGATGCCGGCCGCATCCGCACCACGGCCAACGCGAGCTTCGGCACCATCAACGCCGCCAACCTGCGCCGGGCCCACGCGCTGATCGAAAGCGGCAAGGCGCAGGGCAAGGTGGTGCTGGCGGGGTTCTAGCTACTTTTTCCTGACCCGCCAGACCGCGTTGCCGACGTCGTCGGCGACCAGCAGCGCACCGCTGTTGTCGAACGCCACGCCGACCGGGCGGCCCTGCGCCTTGTCGTCGGCGGTCAGGAAGCCGGTCAGGAAGTCGACCGGCGGACCGCTGGGCCGGCCGCCGATGAAGGGCACGAAGACCACCTTGTAGCCGGCCAGCGGCTTGCGGTTCCAGGACCCGTGCTCGCCGATGAAGGCGCCGTTGGCGAACTCCACGGGCATGGCCCCCGGGCGCGAGAAGGCGATGCCGAGCGGCGCCCGGTGCGAACCCAGCGCGTAGTCGGGCACCACCGCGGTGGCGACCCGGTCCGGCCGTTGCGGGTTCACGCGGGCATCGACATAGCCGCCGTAGTAGCTCCACGGCCAGCCATAGAAGGCACCGTCCTTGACCGAGGTCAGGTAGTCGGGCACCAGGTCGCTGCCGAGCTCGTCGCGTTCGTTGACCACCGCCCACAGCACATTGGTGTCGGGCTCCCAGGCGAGCGCCGTGGGGTTGCGCAGGCCGCTGGCGAACAGCCGCTTCTCGCCGCTCTTCAGGTCGACCTCCCAGACGGCGGCGCGCCCCTCCTCTGCCTCCATGCCGTTCTCGCCCACGTTGCTGTTGGAACCGACCGTGACATAGAGCTTGGTGCCCTCGCGGTTGGCGACCACGTGCTTGGTCCAGTGGTGGTTGATGCCCGCGGGCAGGTCGGTCACCTTGACCGGCGTCGCCGTGACCTGGGTCTGGCCGTCGGCATACGGCACCTTGACCAGCGCGTCGGCATTGGCGATGAACAGTTCGTTGCCGACCAGCACGACGCCGAAGGGCGAGTTCAGGTTCTGCATGAACACCTGCTTCAACTCGGCGACCCCATCATGGTCGGCGTCGCGCAGCAATGTGATGCGGTTGGCGCTCGGCACCCCGGCGCCGGCGCGCTTCATGACCAGGCCGGTGACCCACTGCCTGGCCCGTGCGACCAACCCGCTGCCGCCGTCGTGGCTGCCTTCGGGCTTCGGCGGCTTGTTGCTCTCGACCACCAGCACGTCGCCGTTGGGCAGCGTGTAGACGGTGCGCGGATGGTCCAGGCCGCGGGCCAGCGCCGTCACCGCGAAGCCGTCGGGCGCGGTCGGGCCGGCGGTGTCGGTCCAACCCACGACCGGCGCGACATTGACGGTCGGCAGCAGGGCCTGGCGCGGTGCCGGCAGGGTCGGCGTCGGCCCGGTCTCGGCTTCCGGCGCCAGCTTCGAGGCGTCGCCGCAGGCGGCCAGCAGCAGCGCCGCCGCGGCCGGGGCGAGCAGCGAGCGCCGCATGAAGAGGGGTGGGGTCATGGGCGGGTTCATTCTGGCGCCATCCTGCCCGCCCCGCATCGCCGCGGGTGTCGGCTGTGGGCGCTTTCGGGCGTGGGCCGGCTCCCCCGCAGCCGCGCCGCTACCATCGGGCCATGACCGACGACCTGTTCCGCTCCGATGCCTACCTGCGCGACTGCGAGGCCCTCGTGGTCGCCGCCGACGAGGGCGGCATCGTGCTCGACCGCACCGTGTTCTATCCGATGGGCGGCGGCCAGGCCGGCGACAGCGGCCGGCTGGTGCTGGCCGACGGCCGCGAGATCGCGATCGCCGACACCCGCAAGGCCAAGGATGCCGACGGCAGGCCCACCGACCAGATCGTCCATGTCCCGGCGGCGGGCCAGGAGGCCCTGGTCGCCGCGCTGCAGCCCGGCGTGCGCGTCACGGCCGCGATCGACTGGGAGCGCCGCCACAAGCTGATGCGCTTCCATACCGCCACCCACCTGCTGTGCCACCTGGTGCCGCAGCCGGTCAACGGCTGCTCCATCACGCCCGACTACGCGCGGCTCGATTTCCACATGACCGACCCGCTCGACAAGGAGGCCCTGACGGCCGGCCTCGCGCGGCTGGTGGCGGCCGCCCATCCGCTGGTGGTCGGCGCCATCAGCGATGCCGAGCTGGACGCCAACCCGGCCCTGGTCAAGAGCATGAGCGTGCAGCCGCCGCGCGGCACCGGCACGGTCCGCACGATCCGCATCGGCAGCGACGGCCAGGCCATCGATTTCCAGCCCTGCGGCGGCACCCACGTGGCGAACACCGGCGAGATCGGTGCCGTGGTGGTCACCAAGATCGAGAAGAAGAGCGCCAACAGCCGGCGCGTGGTGCTGGGGTGGGGCGGATGAGCCGGAACTTCGTCGCGCGCGCCCGCTCCGACTGACGGCATGTCCCTCCTTTCCCGATTCCGCCTCGCGGCATTCCTCTCTGCCAGCCTCGCGGCCTGCCTGCCGGCCGTGGCCCAGCTGTCCGCCAGGACCGGCCCGGTCGTCACCACCCCGCATGTGCGGGCCGAGCTCGTCGCCCATGCCCCCGAGGGCGTGTCGCCCGGGGCGCCGCTCTGGGTCGGCCTGCAGATCGCCCACCAGCCCGGCTGGCACACCTACTGGAAGAACGCGGGCGACTCCGGCCTGCCGACCGAGCTGGCATGGTCGCTGCCGGCGGGCGTTTCCAGCGGCGACATCGCCTGGCCCGTGCCGCGCAAGATCCCGATCGGCAACCTGGCCAACTACGGCTACGAGAACACCGTGCTGCTGCCGGTGCCGCTGACCGTCGGCGCCGACTTCAAGCCGCCAGCGGCGCTCACCGGCGCGGCCGAGATGGAAGTCCGGCTCAAGGCCTCCTGGCTGGTGTGCAGCAAGGAGTGCATTCCCGAAGACGGGGAATTCCTCCTCAAGCTGCCGCTGCAGGGCTCGACGGCGCTGCACAAGGCCGATTTCGATGCCGCGCTCGCCGCTCAGCCCGCCGCGCTGGCGCAGCCGGGCCGGATCACCATCGACGGCGACAAGCTGCAGGTGCGCCTCGACGGCCTGCCCGCCGCCGCCCGGGGCAAGACCCTGGAGTTCTTTCCCGAAACCGCCGAGGTGATCCGCACCGGCGCCGTGCTGGGCAAGGACTGGACCCAGGCCTGGCAGGGCGATGCCTGGACCGCCACCGTGCCGCTGGCCGACCAGCGCAGCGCCAGCCCCGCTGTCATGCCGGTGGTGGTGGCGCTCGCGGAAGCCGATCGCCGGCCCAACCAGCCGACCGCCTGGCGCGCCGAGGCGCCGGTGGCCGGCAGCTGGCCGAGCGTCGCGGCGCCGGCCCAGGTGTCGCCGGCCCTGACGGCCGCGCTCGCGGCCAATGCCACAACGCCCGCGCCGCGGCCGGCACCGCCCTCGGCCGGCTTCGTCGCCGCCCTGCTCGGCGCGCTGATCGGCGGCCTGCTGCTGAACCTGATGCCCTGCGTCTTCCCGGTGCTGGCGATCAAGGTGCTGGGTTTCACGCGCCATGCCGACGACCGCCGCGCCCACCGGCTGGCTGCCCTGGCCTACACCGGCGGCGTGATCCTGTCCTTCCTGGCCCTGGGTGGCGCGATGCTCGCGCTGCGGGCCGCCGGCGCCCAGCTCGGCTGGGGCTTCCAGTTGCAGTCGCCCGCGGTGGTGGCGGCCCTGGCCGCGCTGTTCACGCTGATCGGGCTCAACCTGGCCGGCCTGTTCGAGTTCGGCCGCATGGCGCCGGCATCGATCGGGGCCGTGCAGGCCCGCCATCCGGTGGCCAACGACTTTCTGTCGGGCGTGCTGGCGGTGGTGGTCGCATCGCCCTGCACCGCGCCCTTCATGGGCGCCTCGCTGGGTTTCGCGATCGCCCTGCCCGCCGGCCAGGCGCTGCTGATGTTCGCGGTGCTCGGCCTCGGCCTGGCGCTGCCCTACCTGGCGGCCGGCTTCGTGCCTGCCGTGGCCCGGCTGCTGCCCCGGCCGGGCGCCTGGATGAACACGCTGCGCCGCCTGCTCGCGTTCCCGATGTTCGCCACGGTGGCCTGGCTGGTCTGGGTGCTGGGCCAGCAAAGCGGCATCGACGGCGCCGGCGCCCTGCTGGGCCTGCTCGTCTGCCTGGCGGCGATCGCCTGGACCCTGACCCTGCGCGGCCGTACCCGCCTGGTGCTCGCCAGCCTGACGGTCGCCCTCACGGCCGTGCTGGCGGGCGCCATCGGCGGCCATGTCGTGCGGCCGCTCGAACCGGTCGCGACGGCCGCGGCGGGCCAGCGCTGGCAGCCCTGGTCGGCCGAACGCGCCAGCGCCCTGGCGGCGGCCGGGCAGCCGGTGTTCATCGACTTCACGGCCGCCTGGTGCGTGACCTGCCAGTACAACAAGCGCAGCACCCTGGCCGATGCCGAGGTGCTGGCCGACTTCGATGCCCGCCGGGTGGCGCTGCTGCGCGCCGACTGGACCCGGCGCGATCCGGCCATCACCGCGGCCCTGACGGCGTTGGGCCGCAGCGGCGTGCCGGTCTACGTGCTGCAGGCGCCCGGCCAGCCGCCCGTGGTGCTGACCGAGATCCTGGGCAAGAATGAACTGCGCGAAGCACTCGCCCGGCTTTGACCCCGGGCCCTAACGGGTTGTCACATGGACATGAAGAATCCGTTCTAAGCTGTCGCGGTTATTGAGTATTTATTCAGGAGTCCCAGCCGACATGTCCACATCGTCCACCTCCGGCTCTCGTTCTTACCGCGCCGCGCGCGATGCCCGCGCGGCCCTCAGCCGGGCTTCGCGGCGCGCCATCATGACCGCCGCGGTGGCGCTCGGCGCCACCTTCATGCTCAACGCCCAGGCCGCCGCGGCGCCCGCGGTCGGCCAGCCGGCACCCGATTTCGTCGCCGTCGACACCGCCGGCACCTCGCACCGCCTGTCGGATTTCGCCGGCAAGTTCGTGGTCCTCGAATGGACCAACCCGGGCTGCCCCTTCGTCGGCAAGCATTACGGCAGCGGCAACATGCCCGCCACCCAGAAGGCCGCCACCGCCAAGGGCGTGGTCTGGCTGTCCATCAACTCGACCGAGCGCGGCCACGGCGACTACCTGAAGCCGGAGGCGCTGGCCGCCTGGATGAAGGCGCAATCGGGCGCCCCCACCGCGCTGCTGATGGACGAGGACGGCGTCATCGGCCGCACCTACGGCGCGCGCACCACGCCCCACATCTTCATCGTCGACCCCAAGGGCACCCTGGTCTATGCCGGGGGCATCGACAGCATTCCCTCGGCCCGCGCCGAGGACATCAAGGCCGCCACCAACTACGTCAACCAGGCCCTGGGCGAGGCCTTCGGCGGCAAGGCGATCAGCGCCGCCGCGACCCGCCCCTACGGCTGCTCGATCAAGTACAAGACCTGAGAACGCCCCCGGGCGGCCGGCACGGCCCCCACCTGGACTCCCCCTGCGACAATCGGGGGATGCCTTTCGCCCCCCTGAAGAACGACACCTTCCTGCGCGCCTGCTGGCGCCAGGCCACCGACCACACGCCGGTCTGGCTGATGCGCCAAGCCGGGCGCTACCTGCCCGAATACCTGGCGACCCGGGCCAAGGCCGGCAGCTTCATGGGCCTGGCCACCAACGTCGACTACGCGACCGAGGTCACGCTGCAGCCGCTGGAGCGCTTTCCGCTCGATGCCGCGATCCTGTTCTCCGACATCCTGACGGTGCCCGACGCGATGGGGCTGGGCCTCTCGTTCGAGGCCGGCGAAGGCCCGCGCTTTGCGCGGCCGGTGCGCGACGAGGCCGGCATCGGGGCCCTGGCCGTGCCCGACATGGACAAGCTGCGCTACGTCTTCGACGCCGTGACGTCGATCCGGCGCGCGCTCGACGGCCGGGTGCCGCTGATCGGTTTCTCGGGCAGCCCCTGGACCTTGGCCTGCTACATGGTCGAAGGCGCGGGATCGAGCGACTACCGGCAGGTCAAGACGCTGCTCTACAGCCGCCCCGACCTGATGCACCGGCTGCTGGCGGTCAATGCCGATGCCGTGGCCGCCTACCTGAACGCCCAGATCGACGCCGGTGCCCAGGCCGTGATGGTGTTCGACAGCTGGGGCGGCGTGCTGGCCGACGGCGCCTTCCAGGCCTTCAGCCTGGCCTACACGCAGCGCGTGCTGTCGCAGCTGCGCCGTGACGGCGCCGACGGCCGACCGGTGCCGCGGATCGTGTTCACCAAGGGCGGCGGGCTCTGGCTCGAAGACATGCAGCCGCTGGCCTGCGAGGTGCTGGGCCTGGACTGGACCGTGAACCTCGGCCAGGCCCGCGCGCGCGTCGGCGAAGGGCCCGGCGGCAAGGCCCTGCAGGGCAACATCGACCCCAACGTCCTGTTCGCGCAGCCGCGCCAGATCGAGGAAGAAGTGGCCAAGGTGCTGAACAGCTTCGGCCGCCCACACACCGACCTCGACAGCACCGGCCCGACCCACGTCTTCAACCTCGGCCACGGCATCAGCCAGTTCACGCCGCCCGAGCATGTCGCGGCCCTGGTGGAAGCGGTGCATGCGCAGTCGCGGATGCTGCGTGCTTGAGCGTTTTGTTATGACTTGTAAGTACCTGAGAACGGCTGTCCGGCGTTTGTCAAGCGCCAAAAGCGTAAGGAGGGACTGACTTATGCACAAAACGGCTGTTGCGGTGCGCAAAATCCGCCGAGGCGCGATCTGGCCTGCTCCTAAAGCGATAGCGAAGCTAAGTCATTGATTCATATAGGGTTTGAACTTTGCTTTTTTTACGGGCATTCCAGCCGGAGCCTTGATTTTCAAGGGTTCGCGCGGTGTCGAGCCCTGATATCAACAAAGTTATCCACAGAAACTCTGGATGGACCGCAAAGCACTGGAAAATCAACGACTTATGCTGTTTTGCTCAATTTCGCTTTAACAAACGTGCCTAGCCGGAAGCTGCCTTGAATTGGTGCATCGACGTCGCCGTACAAACTCCGGCGCACAGTGCACTAGGGGATGTACTTAGCTACAAAAGCCCTGAGGCTGTGGCGCCGGGGGCACTGGTGCGCGTCCCGCTGGGCCGCCGCGAGGTGCTGGGCGTGGCCTGGGCGGTGCGCAGCGCCGACGAAGACCCGGACTCGGAGATCGAACTCAAGCCGGTCGCGGGCGTGCTCGACGCGTTGCCGCCGCTCGGCGACGGCTGGCGCGACCTGGTCGCCTTCGCCGCCCGCTACTACCAGCGCTCGCTCGGCGAAATCGCGCTGGCCGCCCTGCCGCCGCAGCTGCGCGACCTGAGCGCAGTCCAGCTGGCGCGGCGGCTCAAGCGCCAGGCGCCGACGGCGGGTGCCGGCGGCGGCGAACCGGCGGCCGCCGTGGTGGCGCTCACGGCCGAGCAGACCGAGGCACTGGCCCGCTTCGAGGCCGAGCCCGGCCCGTTCCTGCTGTTCGGCAGCACCGGCAGCGGCAAGACCGAGGTCTACCTGCGCAGCGTGGCGACGCTGCTGGCGCGCGAGCCGGCGGCACAGGCGCTGGTGATGGTGCCGGAGATCAACCTGACGCCGCAGCTCGAGGCCCGCTTCAAGGCGCGCTTCGGCGCCGACGCGGTGGTTTCCCTGCACAGCGGCATGACCAACCCCCAGCGGCTGGCGAGCTGGCTGGCGGCGCACGGCGGCGCGGCGCGCATCGTGCTCGGCACCCGGATGGCGGTGTTCGCCTCGATGCCGGCCCTGCGCCTGATCGTGGTCGACGAGGAGCACGACCCCAGCTACAAGCAGCAGGAGGGCGCGCGTTACTCGGCCCGCGACCTGGCGGTGTGGCGCGGCCGCCGCGAAGGCGCCAAGGTGATCCTCGGCTCGGCCACGCCCTCGCTCGAAAGCTGGCACCGCAGCCGGCCGGCCGAGGGCGAGGATGCCGGCGGCAGCTACCGGCGGCTGGCGATGCCGTCGCGGGTCGGCGCCGGCGCGCTGCCCGCGGTCCGGCTGGTCGACATGAACCTGCAGCCGCCCAAGACCGTGCTGTCGGGCGCGCTGCTCGACGCCATCGGCCAGCGGATCGCGCGCGGCGAACAGAGCATGGTGTTCCTGAACCGGCGCGGCTACGCGCCGGTGCTGGCCTGCGGCGACTGTGGCTGGAAGAGCGAATGCCCGCACTGCAGCGCCTTCCGGGTCTTCCACAAGATCGACCGCACGCTGCGCTGCCACCACTGCGGCTTCACCGAGCGTGTGCCGCGCGCCTGCCCGGCCTGCGGCAACCCGGACATCGCCCCGGTCGGCCGGGGCACCGAACGGCTCGAGGAGCATCTCGGCGAGCTGTTCGCGCCGGTCCGGCGCCCCGACGGCAGCGCGGTGCGCATCGCCCGCATCGATGCCGACAGCACGCGCAAGCAGGGGGCGCTCGAATCGCAGCTGGCCGCGGTCCATGCCGGCGAGGTCGACGTACTGGTGGGCACGCAGATGATCGCCAAGGGCCACGACTTCCGCCGCATCACGCTGGTGTCGGCGATCAACCCGGACGGCGCGCTGTTCTCCAGCGATTTCCGGGCGCCCGAGCGGCTGTTCGGCCTGTTGATGCAGTCGGCCGGCCGGGCCGGCCGTGATGCCGCCTATCTGACGGCGCAGCAAAGCAGCGCCGAGATGTGGATCCAGACCCATCATCCGCAGCATCCGCTGTTCGCAGCGCTGCGTCGCCACGACTATGCGGCCTTCGCCCAGGGCGAACTGTCGGAGCGCGCCGCCGCCGGCATGCCGCCCTTCGCCTTCCAGGCGCTGCTGCGCGCCGACGCCCGCACCCAGGAGGCCGCGCAGGCCTTCCTGAACGCCGCCAGCGCGGCCGCCGAGGCCCTGCCCGGCGCCGACCGGGTCACGCGCTATCCGGCGGTGCCGTTGACGATCCAGCGGGTGGCGAACGTGGAGCGGGCGCAGATGCTGATCGAGAGCGGCTCGCGCGCCGCCTTGCAGAAGCTGCTGGCCGGGTGGCAGCCGCTGCTGCATGGGCTGCGCCGGCAACCCGAGGGGAAAGGCGTGATCCGCTGGCTGGTGGATGTGGATCCGCAGGCTATCTGAGACCTTGCGGGACAGACCAAGAAACTGCGCAGCAGTTTTTGCTCTGTCCTCGATCCGAGAACTTTGCGGGACAGACCAAGAAACCGCGCAGCGGTTTTTGCTCTGTCCTCAACTGACTAGATCAGAGCAAGCCGACCGGCTCCTTGCCCATCTCCACATACTGCAGACCCGAGCGGCGGCGTCTGACCGCGCCCGGCAGCGCGAACATCAGCAGGCTCAGCAAGGCCGCCGCCAAGGCGGCACCGGTTCCGATCGAACCGCCGAACCAAAGCCAGCCGACAGCGGCCAGCCACACCATCCATAGCACCGTGCGCGTCCAAGTCGTCATGCCACTCTCCCGATCCATGCGCCCACTGTAGCAGCGCTAAAGAATACCTAAGCATTAGTCAAACGGAATACTTCACACTATCTGCTTCTGCGAAGCCCCGTTGTAGGAAATACTCTGCAACAACAGTTGACGAAGCGCCGACGCGCTGTCCAAGCTATGGTCGCAGCGGGACCTACTGCGGGGTCTTGCGAAAGGGTCACTTCGTGAAGACGCTATCAGGGACTTTGTGGGGCCTTGTACTGGCTGGCCTGACCGCCGGCGCGCCAGCGGCGGATCTGGAGCTCGAGGGCAACCGCCTGCTGGTCAGCGGGACGCTCGACGGCAGCGCGGTGAAGGATTTCGAAACCCAACTGGCCGGCGGCCAGGTTCGCACCGTGGTGTTCGAGAACGCCTTGGGCGGCTCCGCCGAGGTGGCCGGCGACTACGCCCGCGCGATCCAGGCGGCAGGCGTCAACACCGAGGTCAAGGGCCAGTGCCAGGCGGCCTGCGCCTATGCTTTCCTGGCGGGCAAGGAGCACCGCTTCGGACACGGCTTCCAGGTCCACGCACTGCTGATCCCGGTGGTCGGGCGCCCGCAGCCCGCCGAACTCGTCACCCGCTGGCGCGGCGACGAGGCCCAGCACACGCTGGCCGAGTTCACGACCCCGGCCGGCGGGGCCGCCGCCCACGGCGCGACCGATCCGGCGGCCGCGCCGACGATCGCGCCCGAGGACGGCGCCAAGGACCGGTGGCAGCCCAACCAGGGCGTGCTGTTCACCTCCTCGCCGACGCTGTTCGGGCGGGTCCGCAACACCTTCTATTGCGACGGTACGCAGGGGCGCGACCTCTCGCGTTGCGAGCTGCTGCCCGACGCCGATCCCTACAAGCTCGGCGTGCTCACGCCCTGACCCAGCCAGCCGGCCGCCAGCGGAAAGCTGAAAAACGCGGCCACGGTGGTCCACAGGATGATGCGGGCGATGCGCCCGTCGTCGGCGCCGAAGCGCTCGGCCAGCATCGAGACATTGCTGGCGCTGGGCAGCGCCGCGGCCAGCACCATCGCAACCAGCGCCGGCCCGCCGAGCGGCACGCCGAGCGCCCGCACGCCGTGCGCCAGGGCCCACACCAGCAGCGGATGCGCCAGCAGCTTGATCGCCACCACGGGCAGCACGTCCGCCAGCGCCGCCTGGGCCGGCGGCTGCGAGCGGCCGGCCGCACTGCCCAGGGCCTGCGCAACCGCCGCGCTGGCGCGGTGCTCGCGCGCCAGCACCGCCGACCGGGCCAGGACCGCGCCGATCGTGAACAGGGCCACCGGCGAGGCCGCCTCGGCCAGCATCGCGACCGTGCGCTCGATCGGGCCCGGGAACGTGAAGCGGGTCGCCGAGGCCAGCACGCCCAGCAGGATCGACCAGGGCATCGGGTTCTGGAAGATGCCGCGCAGCGCCTGCCGCAGGGCCTTGGCGGCGCCATGCCCGTCGGCGCCGTCGAGCCGCGACAGCGCGATGCAGAGCGACGAGGTGACCACCATGTCGAAGGCCATCGTGATGATCGTGGTCGATGCCGCCTGGGCGCCGAGGATCGCCACCAGCAGCGGCACGCCCATGAAGCCGGTGTTCGGAAAGGCCGCCACCAGGGCCCCGAAAGCCGCATCGTTCCAGCCGATGCGCCCATTGCGGCTCAGGGCGACCGTGGCGCCGACCACGATCAGCGCGCTCAGGCACCAGACCAGCGCAACGCCGCCGTCCAGCAACTGGCCGATCGGTGCCCTGGCGCCGAAGCGAAACAGCATGCAGGGCAGCGCGAAATAGAGCACGAAGGCGTTCAGCCCCGGAATCGCGGCCAGCGGCAGCAGGCCGCCGCGGGCCGCGGCATAGCCGGCGGCGATCAAGGCGAAGAAGGGAACGGTGACCAGGAAGATCTGCAGCACGCGGCGATTGTCCATGCGCGGCGCGCCTACCACAGTCGGGCGGCCAGGGCGGCGCAGGGGCGCCCGTATCATTCGCGGTTCCCGCCTCCGAACTCCCCATGTCTTCCGGTCTCAATCTCGCGCAACAAGAAGCCGTCAACTACATGCACGGCCCCTGCCTGGTCCTTGCGGGCGCAGGCTCGGGCAAGACCCGCGTGATCACGCACAAAATCGCGCGCCTGATCCAGGCCGGCCTCGAGCCCAAGCGGATCGCCGCCATCACCTTCACCAACAAGGCCGCCTCCGAGATGCGCGAACGCGCCAAGGGCCTGATCGGGCGCGATGCCAGGCAGGTGGTGGTCTGCACCTTCCACGCTTTAGGCGTGCGCATGATGCGCGAAGACGGCGCGGTGCTGGGCCTGAAGCCGGCCTTCAGCATCCTGGACAGCGACGACGTCACCAAGATCCTGAAGGATGCCGGCGGCACCACCGATGCCGCCACCGCGCGCATCTGGCAGTGGACCATCAGCAAGTGGAAGAACATGGGCCTCAACGCGGCCCAGGCCGAGGCCCAGGCTGCCGACGACAACGAGCGCATCACGGCCCGCATCATGGCGCGCTACGAAGAGCGGCTGGCGGCCTACCAGAGCGTCGACTTCGACGACTTGATCGGCATGCCGCTGAAGCTGCTGCAGCAGCACGACGAAGTGCGTGCCAAGTGGCAGGCGGCGCTCGGCCACGTGCTGGTCGACGAATACCAGGACACCAACGCGACCCAGTACGAGGTGCTGAAGGCGCTGGTCGGCGAGCGCGGCCGCTTCACCGCGGTAGGCGACGACGACCAGTCGATCTACGGCTGGCGCGGCGCCACGCTCGACAACCTCAAGAAGCTGCCGGTCGACTACCCGAATCTCAAGGTCATCAAGCTGGAGCAGAACTACCGCAGCACCAGCGCGATCCTGCGCGCCGCCAACAACGTGATCGGCCCGAATCCCAAGCTGTTTCCGAAGACGCTGTTCAGCGAACTCGGCGAGGGCGAGCCGGTGCGCATCGTCGATGCCGACAGCGAAGCCCATGAAGCCGAGCGCACCGTGGCGCGGATCCAGAGCCTGCGCGCCGGCGACGCCACCACGCAAGGCCCGCAGCACAAGGAGTTCCGCGACTTCGCGATCCTCTACCGCGCCAACCACCAGGCGCGGGTGTTCGAGCAGGCGCTGCGCAAGGCGCAGATTCCGTACAAGGTCTCGGGCGGCCAGAGCTTCTTCGACCGGGCCGAGATCAAGGACCTGTGCGGCTGGTTCCGGCTGTGGGTCAACAACGACGACGACCCGGCCTTCCTGCGCGCCGTGACCACGCCCAAGCGCGGCATCGGCCACACCACGCTGGCCGCGCTCGGCACTTTCGCGAGCCAGTACAAGCTGAGCCTGTTCGAGGCCCTGTTCAGCCCCTCGCTGCCGAGCGTGATGCCAAAGCGCGCGCAAGAGGGCCTGCATGAATTCGGCCGCTACATCAACGATCTCGAGTACCGGGCCCGCCGCACAATGGGCGCCGAGGACGCGCGCGCTTTCCTGGGCGAATGGCTCAAGGAGATCGACTACGAGAAGCATCTCTACGACGGCGAGGACAGCGAGCAGGCCGCGGCCAGCCGCTGGACCAACGTGATGGAGTTCTGCGACTGGATGTCGCAGCGCTGCGGCGGCACCATCGACGATGCCTCCGGCGCCACGGTCGAGAGCGAGCGCAAGAGCCTGCTCGAAGTCGCGCAGACGATCTCGCTGCTGTCGACCATCAGCGAGCGCGAGCAGGACCAGAACGTGGTCACGCTGTCGACGCTGCACGCCTCCAAGGGCCTCGAATGGCCGCACGTGATGCTGGTCGGCGTGACCGAGGGCCTGCTGCCCTTCAAGCTGGACGACGACGGCGGCCGGCAGGAAAAGATCAGCGACGACACGCTGACCCGGCTGCAGGAAGAGCGCCGGCTGATGTACGTGGGCATCACGCGGGCCCAGCGCAGCCTGGCGGTGAGCTGGACCAAGCGACGCAAGAAGGGCCGCGAGATGGTCGCCGCCCAGCCCAGCCGCTTCATCGCCGAGATGGCGCTCGACAAGAAGACCGCCAAGGAAGATCCGCGCGAGAAGCTCAAGGCGCTGCGCGCCGAATTCGCGCGCAAGGTGCAGGACAACGCGGCCGCCGCCGCGGCGGCCGCCTCGGCGCCATGAAGGGCTTGCGCAGGGCCTGGCTGGCCGCGGCCTGCATCGCCTTCGCCGCCGGCGCCGCCGCGCAAGGCGGCCCCGCGGCCTGCCCCGCCAGCGCCTCCGAGCTGCCGCTCCAGGCGCTGTTCGGCGACTGGGAAGCGCGCATCGACGGCACCCAGGGCGTGGCAAAAGTCAAGCTCAACCAACATCCCGACTACGCCGGGGTGCGCGGCACAATCAGGCGGGACGTCGACGGTGGCCCCGCCACCGTGTCGCAGCTGGCGGGCGATATCGACGACGACGGCATGCTGAGCCTCGACGAATCGCTGGACGGCCACGCCATCAGTGGCGTCTGGCTCGGCGCGCTGCAGCCGGGGTCGTGCGGCCGGGAGTTCAAGGGGGTCTGGCGCGACGCCGCGAACGACAGCACGCATCCGTTCGTCCTGAACAAGATTGGCAATTCGGCAACTGATCGATGAATCAACGCACCCTTCTATTCACCGCTCTTTTCACCGGCCTCGGCGCCACCGGCGCCCTGGCCCAGGCGGTGGACAAGCCGCCGAGTCCCCTTTCCGAATCCGAACTGACCTGGCAACAATGCCAGCGCCTGGCGGGCAACAGCAACAACGAGGCGCGGCTCGCCTGCTTCGACCGCTGGGCCCAGCAGCAGACCCTGCCCGCGGCCGCGGTGCCGACGGCGCCGTCGGTGCTGGTCGAGACGATGCCGCCGGTGGACGCCACCGTGCCGGCCACGCGGATTGTCACGATCGCCACCGAGGACGGCTGCCGCGATCGCCAATACTCGCTGCTGTCGCGCTTCTGGGAGCTGGAGGCCGGCAGCAGCTGCGGCACGCTGGGCTTCCGCGGCTACCGACCGCTCAGCGTCGGCCTCGGCGTGGCCGCACGGGAGCCCGAAACGGCGACCTCACCGGCGCCCAACCACACCGGTGTCGACCGGCCCTACCAGGCGCAGGACATGCGCATCGGCCTGTCGCTGCGCACCAAGCTCGCGCAGGGGCTGCTCACCGGCGACGATCCGGTCAAGAAGGACGGCCTCTGGTTCGCCTACTCGCAGCTCTCGACCTGGCAGGTGTTCAACGAAGATCTGTCGCGCCCGTTCCGCACCACCGACCACGAGCCCGAAGTGATCTACAGCTACCCGCTCGACTACAAGCTGCCGGGCGGCTGGCGGCTGCGCTACACCGGCGTGGGGCTGGTGCACCAGTCGAATGGCCAGGACCTGCCCTACTCGCGCAGCTGGAACCGGGTCTACCTGATGGGCGGCGCCGAGCTCGGCGACCAGTTCACGATCACCGGCCGGGTCTGGTCGCGCGTCTCCGAGAACGCCGCCAACGACGACAACCCCGACATCACCAAGTACCTGGGCAACGCCGACATCCGGCTCACCTGGCAGATCGACCGCTTGAACCAGGTCGTGGCCTATGCGCATGGCGGCAAGGGCGCAGTGAAGCTCGAATGGCTGAAGGTCATCGGCGATCCGGTGAGGAGCAACCTGCGGCTGCAGACCCAGCTCTTCTACGGCTACGGCGATACCCTGGTCGACTACAACCGCAAGCGCACGGTGTTCACCATCGGGCTGGCGCTGGTCGACTTCTGAGCGCCCGCGATCAGTGCGGCACCTCGGCGGCTGCGCCGGGGGCGGCACGGCCGGGGCTGCGGATCAGCAGCAGCAGCGGGATCGCGGCCAGCGTGACCGCCATCATGATGCCGAAGTCGGACAGGTAGCCGATCAGCACGCCCTGGCGCGTGACCTCGCCGTTCAGCAGCGCGAGGCCGGCCGGGCTGGACGGGTTCAACAGCTGGGGCAGGCCGGCGAGGCCGTGGTTGCCCGGCCCCACGGTGGCGGCGAGCGTCGCATGGGCCCGGCCCGAGTTTTCGGTCAGCAGGGCCTGCACGATCGAGATCCCGACGCTGCTGCCGATGTTGCGCAACAGGCTGAAGACCGGCGTGCCCTGGTTGCGCAGCCGCGGCGCCAGGGTCGCGAAGGCCGCGGTCGACAGCGGCACGAAGGTGAAGCCGATGCCCAGGCCCTGGATGAAGCCCGAGACGATGATCAGCGAGCTGTCCATCTCGAGCGTGAGGCGCGTCATCTGCCAGAGCGAGAACGCGGTCAGGCCGAAGCCGACGGCCATGATGGCGCGGACGTCGACCCGCTGCACCAGCCGGCCGACCACGATCATCGCGATCATGGTGCCGATGCCGCGCGGCGCGGTCACGGCCCCGGTGTAAACCACCGGGTAGCCCATCAGCCCCTGCAGGAAGCTCGGCAGCAGCGCCATCGTGCCGTAGAGGATCATGCCGACGATGAAGGCGAACAGCAGGCCGGTGACGAAGTTGCGGTCCTTGAGCAGGTCGCGATTGAAGAATGACACGCCCTGCACGGTCCAGGTGTGGACCACGAAGAAGGCGAAGGCGATCAGCGCCGCCGCGGCCTCCAGCCGGATCTCCCAGGAATCGAACCAGTCGAGCTGCTCGCCGCGGTCGAGGAACAGCTGCAGCATGCCGATAGCGAGGCTCAGCGTGACGAAGCCGAAGATGTCGAGCCGCTCGCCCTGCGGCCGGCTCTCGGGCAGGAAGCGCATGATGCCCCAGAGCGCGAAGATGCCCACCGGCAGGTTGATGAAGAAGACCCAGCGCCAGTCGAAGTTCTCGGTCAGCCAGCCGCCCAGCAGCGGCCCGAGGATCGGCCCGACCATGATCCCGGCGCCCCAGATCGCCATCGCCTGGCCGACCTTCTCGCGCGGATTGATGTCGAGCAGCACGGCCTGCGACAGCGGCACCAGCGCGGCGCCGAACACCCCCTGCAGCAGCCGGGCGGCGACGATCTCGACCAGCGAGTTCGCCAGCCCGCAGAGCGCCGAGGCGATCGTGAAGCCGATCACCGAGACCATGAAGACCTTGCGCCGTCCCCAGTGGCCGCACAGCCAGCCGGTCAACGGCAGTGCGATCGCCGAGGCCACGATGTAGGAGGTCAGGACCCAGGTGATCTGGTCCTGCGAGGCCTGCAGGCTGCCCTGCATGTGGGGCAGCGCGACGTTGGCGATGGTGGTGTCCAGCGCCTGCATGATGGTGGCGAGCATGATCGACACCGTGATCAGCCCGCGATGGGCGACGCCCGGAGCGGGGTTCATCGCACCTCCTCGGTTTGCAGCGACAGCAGGCCCTCGCGGGCCTTGGCGAGCAGGGCGACCAGCTGGGCCCGTTCGGCCGGCGTGAACTGCGCCAGCGCGCGCGCCTGCAGGCCGTCGCTGAGGCCGAGCGCGGTGTCGAGCGCCTGTTCCGCGCTGGCCGCCGCGCGGACCAGGCGCACGCGCCGGTCGCTCGGGCTGTCCTGGCGATGGATCCAGCCGGCCGCCTCGAGCCGGTCGCACAGGCTGCCGACCGCCATGGCGCTCAGGTCCAGCCGCTGCGCCAGCTCGACCTGCGACATCGGCGCCTCGTCGCCATGCATCGCCAGCGCGCCGAGCACCCGGCACTGGGCCCGCGACAGGCCGATGCGTTCGCGCGCCAGCCGGTCGAACTGCTCGCCGTAGAGCTTGGCGACATCGTTCACGAGGAAGCCGAAGCGCTGGCTGAAGTCTCTTTTCATAAGGGGCCTTATTATAAATAGGCTTAGTAGTTCGTGCGGCCCGTCCAGCGCGACAATCCGGCGATGACCTCCTCCCTGCCCACCCTCTCGCTGCTCGAAACCCGCGTCCTCGGCGTGCTGGCCGAGAAGCAGCGCACCGTGCCCGACAGCTATCCGCTGACGCTCAACGCGCTGGTCGCGGGCTGCAACCAGAAGACCAGCCGCAATCCGATCCTGGAGGTGACGGACGCCGAGGCCACGGCGGCGCTGGACAGCCTGCGGGGCTACAGCCTGGTGTCCGAGAGCAGCGGCGGGCGGACCTTCCGCTATGCCCACAACATCGACGGGGTGCTGCGGATTCCTTCGCAGTCGATCATCCTGCTGACCGTGCTGATGCTGCGCGGGCCGCAGACCGCGGGCGAACTGCGCATCGCCTGCGACCGGATGCACAACTTCGCCGACATCTCGGCGGTGGAGGGCTTCCTCGACGAGATGGCGGAACGCCCGGCGGGCGCGCTGGTCGTGAAGCTGGCGCGGCTGCCCGGGGCGCGCGAGAGCCGCTGGGCGCATCTGCTGAGCGGGACGCCGGCGGAAGATGCGGCGAGTCCGTCGGCGGTCGCGGGGGGCAGCACCGATGTGTCGCTCGGCGAGGTGGCGGCGCTGAAGGCCAACGTGGCGCGGCTCGAGAGCGAGGTCGCGGGACTGAAGGCGCTGGTCGCGCGGATCTGCTCGGAGCTCGGGATCGACGGCTGAGATGGCGGGGGCGCCGCGCGGCGCTCAGCCCTTCACGCACACCACCTGCTTCAGGGTGTGGACGACCTCGACCAGGTCCTGCTGCGCCGCCATCACCGCATCGATGTCCTTGTACGCGGCCGGCGTTTCGTCGATCACGTCGCGGTCCTTGCGGCATTCGACGCCTTCGGTCGCTGCGCGGTGGTCAGCCAGCGTGAAGCGGCGCTTGGCCTCGCCGCGGCTCATCACGCGGCCGGCGCCGTGCGAGCAGCTGTCGAAGCTGTCGGCGTTGCCCTTGCCGCGCACGATGTAGCTGCGCGCGCCCATGCTGCCGGGGATGATGCCCAGCTGCCCGGCCTTCGCGCTGACCGCGCCCTTGCGGGTCACGTAGACGTCCTCGCCGAAGTGGTGCTCCTTCTGCACGTAGTTGTGGTGGCAGTTGACCGCTTCGATGTGGCTCTGGAAGCTCTTGCGGATCACCGTCTTCGCGGCCTCGATCACGCGCCGCATCATCACTTCGCGGTTGACGGCCGCGAACTTCTGCGCCCAGCCCACCGCCCGCACGTAGTCGCCGAAGTAGCGGCTGCCTTCCTCGAAATAGGCCAGGTCGCGGTCGGGCAGGTTCACCTGGTGGCGCATCGCATCCTGCTTCGCCAGCTCGATGAACAGGGTGCCGATGAAGTTGCCGACGCCGCGCGAGCCCGAGTGCAGCATGAACCACACGAAGCCGGCTTCGTCGAGGCAGACCTCGATGAAGTGGTTGCCCGTGCCCAGCGTTCCCAGGTGCTGGATGTGGTTGGTCTTGGCCAGCTTCGGGTAGTCGCGGCACAGGGCCGTGAACTCGGGTTCGAGCTGCGCCCATGCGGTGTCGACCGACCCCGGCGCCTTCTGCCACGCCCCGGGATCGCGCGCGCCCGGCTTGCGGCCGTGCGGCACGGCACGCTCGATGGCCGAGCGCAGCGGGCCCAGGTTGTCAGGCAGGTCAGTGGCCACCAGCGTGGTCTTGCAGGCGATCATTCCGCAGCCGATGTCGACGCCCACCGCGGCCGGGATGATGGCGCGCAGGGTCGGGATCACCGAGCCCACCGTGGCCCCGATGCCGACGTGCACGTCGGGCATGGCCGCGATGTGCCTGAAGACGATCGGCAGGCGCGCCGCATGGCTCAGCTGGCGCCGGGCCTCGTCTTCGACCGGCACGCCGCGCGTCCACATCTTGATGGGCACGCCGCCACCGACTTCTTCCTCGACGTAGTTCTTGTCGTTCATGATGTTTCTCCTTGTGCGGCCGTCGCGCATCACGCCACGTGCAGCTCGCCGCGCCGCAGGCGCGAGCCAATGCGTTCGATGCGACGCCAGCCGCTGTTGTCGTTGAGGGTGATCCAGCGCCGCTCCTCGGAACGGTAGAACCAGTCCTTGTCCTGCTGGTAGTACACCTGGGCGCCGCTGGCTTCCCAGATGTTGGCGATCTCGTTGCTGTGCGCGCGCTGCTCGTCGAAGTCGGTGGTGGCCTTCTGGCCCATCTCGCTGTAGAGCGCGTTGAGCTGCAGCAGCAGCGCGGCGACCTCGGCCGGCATGCGCTCGGCGGCCAGGCCGATCTTCACCGCCTCGTCCAGCAGGATCGGATAGTTGTGCGAAGGGTACTTGCCGTTGAGTGCGCCCGCAATCGCCTCGGCCTTGGCCTCGTCGGCGATGTGGTAGGCCAGCAGCTCGCGGCACAGCATGATCGACAGCGACTCGGCCCGGTCGACCGCGCCGATCACCAGCGGATGCACGTACTGGAACAGCGACTTGTAGGCGTTCTCGGGCACCTCGCCTTGCTGCTCGCGCCACAGGCGGATCACGCGCTGCAGCTCGTCGAGGCTGACACTGACGCGGTCGTTGTCCCGGTCGACCGGCGACAGCGCGTGGTTCAGCGAAGTGTCCACCGCAGTGAGATAGGCGGTCGGGCCCATCAGGATGCTGTCCGCGCCGAGCGCCACCATGGTGGCGGCCGACGCGCACTCGAGCGGCACCAGCGCGACCAGGCGGCGGCAATGCTGCCGCAGCAGGTTCACCAGGCGCAGCGACACCTGGCCGCTGCCGCCGCTCGACTTCAGGAACAGGTAGATCACCTCGTGCTCGCCGAGCCGCTGCAGCACGTGGTACATCGCGACCACGTCGCTGTGGCACACCGAGCCGCGTGGCCCATTCCAGTAGGCGATGAGCGGCGCACCGAGCTGCTCGGCCAGCCGGGCGATCAGCGACTGCGTCTTGCCGAACAGCACCGGGGGCTGCTTGACCTTCACCGGCATCTCGATGGCCGGGAGTTGTTCGTTCTTCATGTTGTTCTCTTTCAGTTGATGGGGCTGCTCGACGCAGCCTCGGACGCCGTGGCGCCCGAGTTGCGAAATCGTCAGCTCAGGCGCGATCCCTTCGGCAGGCGCGCGGCCAGCCACCCGTGCACGTCGGCGCGAATCTGTCGACCTTCGAGCAGGAAGCCTTCGAAGCGACTCGGCACGTACGGCAGGTAAACCAGCGGCATGCGCGCCTCCTCCGGCGTCCGGTCGGCCTTGCGGCCGTTGCACGCGCCGCAGGCGGCGACCAGGTTCATCCAGGTCCAGCCGCCGCCCCGCGATGCGGGCACGATGTGCTCGCACTGCAGGTCGCGCTCCGCGAAGCGCTGGGCGCAGTAGGCGCAGGTCATGCGGTCGCGGCGCAAGAGCTTGCGCTTGCTGAAGGCCGGCGCGACGTCGAACAGGTTGACGCGCGAGGCGCCAGCCAGCGCGATGATCGGATGCACGTCGATGACCGACTGGCGGCCGCGCGCGACATTGAAGCCGCCGCGCAGCGTGGCCAGCGGGCCATCGCCATCGACCCATGCCACCGAGCCCGTGGCCACATGCAGCGCCGCGTGCTCGAGCGAGATCCACGCCTGCGGCGTGCCCTGGATGTCGAGTTGCAGCACGTGGCTGTGGTGTGGGTGCATGGGTGGCCTCCTTTCATGGCCGGGTCGGGGGAAAACGCTTGAATGAATGGGGTGCACGAACGGAATCGAACCGTCGTCAGCGGGATCACAACCTGCGGCTCTGCCATTGAGCTACGCGCACCATGGTCACCACTCGCCGAGCTCTCTCACGCGCTGGTCGAGATCCAGGCGATCGAGACGATCCGGCGCGTGCCGGCGGAAGATCAAGCCGCCGAGACGCCTCACCACGGCGAGAGCCAGCGGATCGCGCGGCATGGATGGCCGCACGGCGATCGTGCGAATCGGGGTGTTGCGTCTGCGCATGGCGGCTCCTGTGATGACGTTGAATTGGCGTTCCGCAGGGGAGTCGAACCCCTGGCTTCCTCCTGGACAGGGAGGCACTCTGGCCACTGAGTTAGCGGAACAAGGTCTGGTCCGTGCGGCAGGTTTCGAACCTGCGGCCTCGTGCTCCCAAAGCACGCGCGCTGCCTGCTGCGCCACACACGGAAAAACTGAAGATGGCGTCTCGTGCGGGGGTCGAACCCGCGATCTTCGGGATGAAAGCCCGATGTCCTTGGCCACTAGACGAACGAGACAAGAAGAAAAAGTTGGTGCCCCAGGGGAGAGTCGAACTCCCAGGATTCCGCTTCTGAGGCGGACACGTCTGCCGGTTCCGTCACCGGGGCTTTGAACGATCCATTTCGGTTGTGGCCTCACGCGATGGGCAGCGCGTCGCGCACGCTGCCCCGTCGACATCGCTGCACAGGGGTGATCAAGCCCCTGCACATCCCGCCAGGCCGTCCACGCGGCTGATCCCTGGCGGTGGGGTGAAGTCACACCCGAAATGGAGCGGGCGCCGGGCGCAAGTCCCGGGGTCCGCATCAAGTGCGAAGCGGCGATCCGGTCCAGTGTCCGGTCGCGCTTCGCGGCAAATTCTTAAAGAGCATCCACCGGGTCTGGACCTCGGTGCGTGCAGCGCGATCACTGCAGAAAAACAAAAAGGCCCGGAACCTTTCGGTGTCCGGGCCTCTGCAATAGAGAGCTTGGAGGTACGCGCCTACGCGCTCCCTCCACCCGGGGGCACCTGATCCTCATACGCCTTGGCCCACAAGCTGGCTTGCGTGGCATGCATGGGGTTCAGGCGCAGATCGAATTTCGACGGCAGGTTGCCGAGGTCGTGGCACGACGAGACGCGCACGAACGTCCGGCCCGATGCGGGTCGAATGCTGGTGAGGCTCAGAGCTGCGTTCACGTTGGTTCCTGCTTGCGTTGATGAAATTCGTGCGGCTTGGGCCGCGAAGGAAGTGGACTGTAAATAGTCTTTACTGCGACGTCAACAGGCTCGACAATCTTTTCCTGTCTCGTTGTTGTTTTTGAACAGTGCTCCCTCTCACCGTCATCCGTCGCCGCAATGCGCTGCTGCTCCATCGGCGCTTTCTCGAACAGGCAATCGCCGCCGGGCTGCCGGCCAAGGGCCTGGACCAAGCCTTCGCGAAGAAGCTCGAGATTTCGCCCAGCATGTGGAGCCAGATCAAGAGTTCGCGGCCCATCGGGGACACCCTGGCGCGGCAGATCGAGCGGCACTGCGATGTCGATGCCGGTTGGCTCGACGAAGACGACCTGGTCGCCGATGCGCCGGATCCCGCGGAAGAGCGCTTCGTCGCGGCTGCGCGGCAGGCTTGGCGGGGGGCCAATGCGAAGGGGAAGCGGGAGTTGAGTCGCTCGCTCCGAGCGATCACGCTCGGGCAAGCGCCTTTGCCGCAACGAGAGTGACGGCGCCGCGTGTCTGTCTTGGCGCTCGCACTCGAGGGCGTCGGTTTTAGACAGACCGAAACCCTTGGAGCCCATTCATGGCTGTTTCCACCCCCGCGTTCGCATCCTCCAGCCGCTCCTCGGCTCGCACCGTTCGCGATTCAAATGCCACCGAGGCACTCGCATCCCGACCCCGCACTTCAGCATCGCTCGCCTTCAAAGCGCAAGCCGAACTGGACCACCTGTGCGACGCCCAACTCGCCTACGCCTGCATCGAACAGCTGCTCGATCCGGACCGCTCGAGTGACGGCGAGGAGATGCAGATCCACGCCACGCGCAGTCAGTTCAGCGCCCTGTTGAGGCTGCTCAACGGGGAATTGAAGCAGCGTCTCGAGTCTGTGGATGCCGCGCTGCAGTCGGTGCGCGACGCCTTGAAGAGCGGTGCCTGACAGGCACTTCCTCCGGTTGACCCAAGACGTGGCGTTCCGTTATTTATGTAGTTGTTGATTTTTATATAAAAAAAGCAACATACTGCGACATGGCCAGCCACTCCCAAAGCACCCAGGAAGACGCCATCCTCGCGCTGGCAGCTGAGCACCCGCTGCTGAGAGCACGCGAACTGCGCGAGCACGGGCTGCCGACGATCGCCCTCAGCCGACTGGTGGGCGCCGGCAAGCTCGAACGCGTCGCTCGTGGCGTCTACAGCCGGCCGGGGCGCGCAATCAGCGAGCATCGCTCGTTGGCCGAGATTGCGCTGCGCGTCCCGCGCGGTGTGGTGTGCCTGTTGTCGGCGCTGCGCGTGCACGGGATCGGTACGCAAGCCCCCTCCGAGGTCTGGCTGGCCCTTCCGTCCAACGTGCCCGCCCCACGCATCGACCAGCCGGCCCTGCGCGCGATCCGCATGTCCGGTCCGGCGCTCACCGAAGGCATGGAGCATGTGCTGATCGACGGTGTGCAGGTTCCAGTCTTCAACGCGGCGAAGACCGTTGCCGACTGCTTCAAGTACCGCAACAAGATCGGCCTGGACGTGGCCCTCGAGGCACTGCATGACGGTTGGGCTCAGCGCAAGCTGACCATGGACGCGCTCTGGCACTACGCGAGCGTCGATCGAGTCGCCAATGTGATGCGCCCCTATCTCGAAAGCGTCACCCTATGAGCCGCAATGTCGGCATGACCTGCACAAAGCCAGGAAGAAGCCGCGCATGTAGAAACGCCCCAGGACCCTGAAGGGCGCTGGGGCGCATAAATATGGTGGCCTGGGGCGGAATCGAACCACCGACACGCGGATTTTCAATCCGCTGCTCTACCAACTGAGCTACCGGGCCTTGGTGTGCAGCCCGCGATTATACAGCGCTTCTGCGCCCTCGCGAAAGATCGACGCCAAGTTGCTTGAGTTTTCTGTACAGATGGGTGCGCTCGAGCCCGGTCTTCTCGGCCACGCGGGTCATCGAGCCGTTCTCCATCGCAAGGTGGAATTCGAAATACGCCTTCTCGAAACCGTCGCGCGCATCGCGCAGCGGGCGGTCGAGGTCGAAGCTCTGGGTCGACTGCGGACCCAGGTCGGCAGCCGGCTGCATGGGCGCGGCCGGCACCAGCGCGCTGTCGCCCACCGTCGTGACGACGGCGGCGAAGCTGCTCGCGGGCGGCACCACGCTGGCCGCGGCGCGGCGGGCGCTCTCGCGCGCCAGACCCTGCTCGACCGCCTTCAGCAGCTTCTGCAGGGTGATCGGTTTCTCGAGGAAGGCAAAGGCACCGATGCGCGTGGCATCGACCGCGGTGTCGATCGTCGCATGGCCGCTCATCATGACCACCGGCATGCTCAGCAACCCGGCCGCCGACCACTCCTTGAGCAAAGTCACGCCATCGGTGTCCGGCATCCAGATGTCGAGCAGGACCAGGTCGGGACGGGCCCGCTGTCGCGCGGCGCGCGCTTCGGCCGCGTTCTCGGCGAGCTCCACGTTATGGCCTTCGTCATTGAGAATTTCGAAGAGCAGGTCCCGGATGCCCAGCTCGTCGTCGACCACGAGGATGTTTGCCATGTGTGCTTGAGTTGTGCGCGTTGTAGTTAGAGTAATCAGTTCGTTTGCGGATCCATGCCCGCCTGGCGCCGCCCGCGCTCAAAGAAGGGTGGATGACTTCGAATCTTCGGTGTGAGCGACCGCTCCCTGCGGCTGTGCTGCAAGCGCGAATGATAACGAGACTTGCGCACCCGCCACAGCCCCCTCGACCATGCGGTTCGAAAGTTCGATCCGGGCGCCGTGCTCGTCCGCGATCTTCTTGACCACCGCCAGGCCCAGCCCGGTGCCCTTGGCCTTGGTCGTGACGTAGGGCTCGAAGGCCCGCTTGAGGATGTGCTCGGCAAAACCGGCACCGCTGTCCTGCACCGTGAGGCGCACCCGCTGGCCGGATTCGCCGAGCCGGGTGCGGACCACGACCTCGGCGGCCTGCCCGGTCCGCCCGGCGTTCGCTTCGGCCGCGTCCTGGGCGTTTTGCAACAGGTTGTGAATCACCTGTCGGATCTGCTGCTCGTCGGCACGGATCGGCGGGCAACGCTCGTCGAGCTCGGGCCGCAGGGCCACCGTCGCGTTCTCGGGCGGATAGAGATGCAGCACGTCCAGAACCAGCGCGTTCAGGTCGACCGGCCGCAGATCGGCCGCAGGCAATCGCGCATAGTCGCGAAACTCGTTGACCAGCCGCTTCATGGCGTCGACCTGGTCGACGATGGTCTTGACCGACTTGGTGAGGATCGCCTGCTCGGGCTGGGCGACCTTGCCCGAGAGCTTCATCTCGAGCCGTTCGGCCGAGAGCTGGATCGGCGTCAGCGGGTTCTTGATCTCGTGCGCCAGCCGCCGCGCCACTTCGCCCCAGGCCTGCGCGCGCTGGGCCGAGACGATTTCGGAGATGTCGTCGAACACCAGCAGCCGCTCGGCGCCCGGCAGCTCGGCGCCGCGGGCCACGATGTTGATCGTGTCCTGCCCCATGGCATCGCCGCCGGCATGCAGTTCGAAGGCGTGCTGCCAGTGGTCGAGGCCGTGCTGCAGCCGCTCGACCTCGAAGTCGTCGAACTGCTGCTGCACGTTCTGCGCGAATTCCGCCAGGCCCGGGACCTCGGCCAGCTGCTGGCCTTCGAAGGCCGCCAGCGGCGCCCGCAGGACGCGGGTCGCGCCCGGGTTGGTCGAGCGGATGAAGCCGCGGGCGTCGAGCACGATCACGCCCGAGGTCAGGTTGTCCAGGATGGTCTGCAGGTTCGAGCGGGCGGCATCGAGCTCGCCCATGGTCTTCTCGACCACGCTGCGCGCATCGGCCAGCTGCTGCGTCATGACCGCGAAGGAACGGGTGAGCCCGCCGAGCTCGTCGCGGCCCTGGAGCACCGCGGTGGGCCGCAGGTCGCCGCCGGCCACCTGGCGCACGCCATCGGCCAGCACCAGCAGCGGCCGGGCCAGCTGGGTGCCGAACAGCACGGCCAGCAGCACGGCACCGAAGACCGCCAGGAACAAGGTCAGGGTCAGCGTGCCGATGTACATCCGGCGCAGGCCCTCGCGCGCCAGCGCCCGCTCCTGGTACTCGCGGTTGGCCTCCTGCACCGCCAGGGCATTGCTCACGACCGCCGGCGGCAGCGGCTGGGTGACCTGCAGGAAGCGCGGCTCGGTGTTGAACTCGAAGCCCTGGCTCTGCACCAGCGCCAGCGCCCTGACGCTGGCGACCGGTGCCGGCGCACCGGGCATCGGCGTCTCGTCGAGTCCCTCGATGTGGGCGACGGCGCGATCGCCACGGACCTGCCGCAGTTGCTGCGGGTTCGGCCGCTCGGGGCTCAGCTGGAAGCGCGAGGCGCCCGCGCTGGCCACCAGCTGGCCGCTGCCGGTCCAGAGGATGACGTCGGTGGCGCCCAGCTGGTCGCGGATGCGCTCGAGCACCAGCCCGGCGCGCGTGTCCGGCACATTGGCCAGCTGCGCGCTGGCGGTGCGTGTCTTGCTCGCGAGGTCGTCGGCCAGCGAGTCGAGCGTGGCGCGCCCCAGGTTCAGGCCGGCGTCGAGCGCCCCTTCGACCTTGACGTCGAACCAGCTCTCGATCGAGCGGGCGACGAACTGGTAGGAGACCACGTACACCAGCAGCCCGGGCACCACGCCGACCAGCGCGAAGATCATGGCCAGGTTGATCAGCAGCCGGCTGCCGAACTTGCCCTGCCGAAGCCGGCGCAGCAACCGGAACGCGACCCAGCCGATGACGATGACCAGCACCGCCGCCACCACCACGTTGATGCCGAACAGGCGGGTGTAGTTGCGCTCGTAGAGGGCACGGTTGTTGGTGGCCTGCGCCAGCAGGAACATCAGCACCAGGCCGATCGCCGTGACCAGCGCAGCCACCACCCCGATGGCCCAGCGGATGGCACGCGATCGCCGCGCCGCCGGCGACGCCCGCGGCGCGACCCGCGGGTCGGTGCTCACTTCGACTTCTCCAGCGGCAGCCGGGCGTTCTTCTCGACCGAGATGTTCCAGTCGCTCTGGCCGACCGCGCCGATCTGGAACGGCCGCGGCAGCTGGGAGGTGTCGAGCCGGAAGCGGAAGCTCACGGCATGGGAGGGGTCGTCACCGATCTCGGCCAGGTCGCCAAGCCGCAGCCGGCCGATCCGGCTGATGACCTCGAGCGCATCGGCCAGGGTGTCGAAGTTCTGGTTCAGCGACACGCCGAAGCCGGAATTGGTGATGGGAACGGGGGACACGTTGAGGCGCCATCGGCGGGTCAGGGGCTGGTAGGCCAGCCGCATGTAGCGCGCCGCCTGAGCCACTTTGAGATCGGTCCAGTACCAACGTTCCCGGTACAGCTCGGCTTCGGCCACGAAATAGATCGCGATGCCCTTCTCGAGCACCTCCTCGACCACCGGCGCCAGGTCGAACTGGACCTGGGCCGTGAGGTAGACGGCGTCGTCGGCCTGCTCCAGCCGCAGCTGCGTGATCGCCGCATTGCGCGAGTCGGCCCGCGCGGTGCCGGTCAGCCAGGCCGACAAGGCAACGACGAGGATCAGAAGCGCAGCCAGCCGCACCGGCCAGCGCCTTTCAGCGGGGCAGCTTTTCAAGCAGCGCGTAGAAGAAACCGTCGTGGTCACCCAAGGCATTGTCCGGGACGCCACGCGCATTCATGCCGCTTTGGGGTAGCAAATGGCCCGGCGAAGGCAGCAAACGGGCATCGGTGTTGTGTGCAAGGAACGCCTCGATCTGGTGCGCGCCTTCCTCGAAAAACACCGAGCAGGTGCAATAGAGCAGGCGCCCGCCCGGCCGGACCAGCGGCCACAGGCCGGCCAGCAGCATCGCCTGCTGGAGAGCCAGCTGCTCAATGTCGCTTTCGCGCCGCAGCCAGCGGACGTCGGGGTGGCGGCGGACGATGCCCGAAGCGGTGCATGGGGCGTCGAGCAAGATTGCATCGAAGGCCTGGCCGTCCCACCAGTCGGCCGGGCGCGAGGCGTCGGCGACCACGACCTTGGCGCCGAGGCCGAGCCGCGCCAGGGTCTCGTCGATGCGCCGGGCGCGGACCGGATCGACTTCCAGCGCCGTGACCTCGATGGCCGCGCTGCCGGCCGCCTCGAGCAGGTGCGCCGTCTTGCCGCCCGGTGCCGCGCAGGCGTCCAGCACCCGCAGCGGCGCATCGCGGCGCAGCTCGAGGCCGGACAGCAGCAAGGGAGCGGCGACCTGGGCCGCCGCATCCTGCACCGAGCATTCGCCCTCGGCGAATCCGGGAATCTGGCTCACCGGCCGGGCGCGCGCGAGTTGCAAGCCGCTGGCGGCGACCGGCACCGACGGCAGCTGCGCGGCCGCCAGGCCTTGGCGGAAGGCGGCGACGCTGGTCTTGCGCAGGTTGACGCGCAAGGTCATCGGCGCCTGGTTGTTGTCGGCCGCCAGCACGCGCTGCCAGTCGCGCGGATGCTGGCGCTTGAGCCGCTCGATCCACCAGCGCGGGTGGTTCCACTGCGCGACCGGTTCGCGGTCGGTGATCGACACCAACTCGTCGCGCTCGCGCAGGAAGCGCCGCAGGCAGGCGTTGACGAAGCTGGCCTGGGCCCGGGTGCCCGGATTGCGCTTGGCGGCCTCGACCGCCTGGTCGACCAGCGTGAAGGGCTCGTAGGGCGAACGCTCGCCGTCCCAGGCCAGGGCCAGCGCCGTGCAGAGCAGGGCGTCGGCCGCCGGCGGCGGGGTCCGCTTGGCCAGCTGGCGCCGCAGCGCCTCGGCCCGGCCGAGCCAGCGCAGCACCTGGAAACCCAGCGCCTGGACGCCCGGACGCAGGCCCGGCTCGACGGCCTCGAAGGCGACCGAGCCCGACACGCCGGCGCGGATCGAGGCGAGCGCCGCGGCGGTCAACTGCAACTGGCGCCACAGCGGCGGGGAAGCCTGTGGCGAATCGGAAATGGGGTCTGGATGATCTGGCAACTTGGGTCGATGGTAAGGGCGCTGGGGACAAGGAGGACGGCGTCGCTGGCCGAGCGGCTCAGCGCAACGGGGCCGCAGGCCGTAGCTGCATGATCCACGCCACGATGAGCGCTGGAAACTGGCCGATCGCCGCGTTGTACTGCGCCACCGCCAGGTTGAACTGCCCGCGGGCGATTTCCGCCGCGGCGGAAGGCTCGGGCCAGGCGATCGGTGCGCTGTCGGGCAGCAGCTCGTCCTTGCCGTTCAGCGGCGCGGGACGCGACAGCGTGCCGTCGGCCTCGAAGCTGACGACCGCCTCCGGATGCAGGCGCTGCCAGGCCGCCACCATCACGTGCAGGGCGGTGCCCAGCGCGGCGATGCCGGCCGGGTCGAGCGCCCGCAGGCGGGTGGCCGCCAGCAGCGTGGCGAGCTGGCCCGAGGCCGCCTGCAGCGAAGCGTCGGATGGCGGTTCGGCGCCCGCTGCATCGGCCGCATCGGCCTCGGCCGCACGCGCCTGCACGAACTCGAGCTGGCGCACCAGCGCGGCGTCGAGCGTCGCATAGGCCTGCAGGGCGCCCGAACGCAGCCGCATCAGCCGGTTGTAGGCGCCGACGAACCAGAACAGCGCCAGCGCGCCGCCGATCCAGAACGGCAGGGAGTCCGGCATGCCGTTCATGGCGCGGGCTTCCATGCAAAAGAAAAAGCCCCCGATCCGCGGGCGGAAAGGGGGCTTCGGATTCCGGTCATGGCCGGAGATGCTAACCAGTTATTCGGTCGCGGTGCCTTCGCTGGCATCGACCGTGGTGGTCGCCTCTTCGGTCGCGCTGCCGGCGCCGGCCAGTTCGGCCGCTTCCGACTCGGCGATCGCGCGGCGCTCGGCCTCGTCCATCGCGTCCTTGACCTTGCGTGCCTGGTGGTACGCCATGCCGGTGCCCGCGGGGATCAGGCGGCCGACGATGACGTTTTCCTTCAGGCCGCGCAGCTCGTCGCGCTTGCCCATGATCGCGGCTTCGGTCAGCACGCGCGTCGTTTCCTGGAACGATGCGGCGCTGATGAAGCTGTCGGTCGAGAGCGATGCCTTCGTGATACCCAGCAGCAGGTTGGTGAACGTGGCGGGGATCTTGCCAGCGGCGCGCAGGGCGTCGTTGGTGTTGAGCATCTCGCTGCGTTCGACCTGTTCACCGGCGATGTAGTTGGTGTCGCCGACGTTCTCGACCACGACCCGGCGCAGCATCTGGCGAACGATCACCTCGATGTGCTTGTCGTTGATCTTCACGCCTTGCAAGCGGTACACGTCCTGCACTTCGTCCACGATGTAGCGCGCCAGTTCTTCCGAACCCAGCAGACGCAGGATGTCCTGCGGGTCCGCCGGGCCGTCGACCACGCTCTCGCCCTTGTTCACCACCTGGCCTTCGTGCACCAGGATGTTCTTTTCCTTCGGCACGAGGTCTTCCCAGACGGTGCCTTCGGGGTCGGTGATCTGCAGGCGGATCTTGCCCTTGGTCTCCTTGCCGAACGACACGGTACCGGTCATCTCGGCCAGCATGCCCTTGTCCTTCGGCGAACGGGCCTCGAACAGCTCGGCCACGCGCGGCAGACCGCCGGTGATGTCGCGGGTCTTCTGGCCTTCGACCGGAATCCGCGCCAGCACTTCGCCGGGGCCCACGTCCTGGCCGTCACGCACCTGCACCAGCGCGCCGATCGGGAAGCCGATCGTCACCGAGTGGTCGGTGCCGGGGATCTTGACCTCGGCGCCCGAGGCGTCGATCAGCTTCACTTGCGGACGCACGACCTTGGCAGCGCCGCGGCGCTTCGGATCGATCACGACCAGGGTCGACAGGCCGGTGACTTCGTCCACCTGCTTGGCGACCGTGAGGCCTTCCTCGACATTCTCGAACTTCGTCTTGCCGGCGAATTCCGTGATGATCGGGCGGGTCAGCGGGTCCCAGTTGGCCAGCACGTGGCCGGCCTTGATGGTCTGGTCGGCCTTCACTGCCAGGATGGCGCCGTACGGCACCTTGTGGCGTTCACGCTCGCGGCCGTGCTCGTCATGGATGACGATTTCGCCCGAACGCGAGATCACGACCAGCTCGCCCTTGCTGTTGGTCACGTAGCGCATCGTGGCGTTGAAGCCGATCGAACCGTTCGACTTGGCTTCGACGCTCGAAGCGACCGCCGCACGCGACGCCGCACCACCGATGTGGAAGGTCCGCATCGTCAGCTGCGTGCCGGGTTCGCCGATCGACTGGGCGGCAATCACGCCGACCGCTTCGCCGTTGTTGACCAGGCCGCCGCGGCCGAGGTCGCGGCCATAGCACTTGGCGCAGATGCCGAAGCGCGTGGCGCAGGTCAGCGCCGTGCGCACCTTGACTTCGTCGACGCCGTCGGCTTCGAGCGCTTCGATCAGGTCTTCGTCGAGCATGTCGCCGGCGTTGGCCAGCACCGCACGCGTTTCCGGGTGCAGCACGTCCTCGGCCGCGGTGCGGCCCAGGATGCGGTCGCGCAGCGATTCGATGACTTCACCGCCTTCGACGATCGCGCGCATCACGGCACCTTCGTGGGTGCCGCAATCCTGCTCGATCACGACCAGGTCCTGCGTCACGTCGACCAGGCGGCGCGTCAGGTAACCCGAGTTCGCGGTCTTCAGCGCCGTGTCGGCCAGACCCTTTCGGGCACCGTGGGTGGAGATGAAGTACTCCAGCACGTTCAGGCCTTCGCGGAAGTTCGCCGTGATGGGCGTCTCGATGATCGAGCCGTCCGGCTTGGCCATCAGGCCCCGCATGCCGGCCACCTGGCGGATCTGCGCGGCGGAACCGCGAGCGCCCGAGTCGGCCATCATGTAGATCGAGTTGAACGACTCCTGCTCGACTTCCTTGCCGTGGCGGTCGGTGACGGTCTGCTTCGACAGCTTGGCCATCATCACCTTCGACACTTCGTCGCCGGCCTTGCCCCAGATGTCGACCACCTTGTTGTAGCGCTCGCCGGAGGTCACGAGACCGGACACGTACTGCTGCTCGATCTCCTTCACTTCCTTGGCCGAGCGGTCGATGATGCCGTGCTTTTCAGCGGGCACCAGCATGTCGTCGATCGCGATCGAGATACCGGCCTTGGTCGCCAGCCGGAAGCCGTTCTGCAGCAGCTTGTCGGCGAAGACGACGGTTTCCTTCAGGCCGCACTTGCGGAACGAGACGTTGATGAGCTTGGAGATTTCCTTCTTCTTCAGCGCCTTGTTGATGTTCGAGAACGGCAGGCCCTTGGGCAGGATCTCGGACAGCAGCGCACGGCCCACGGTCGTGTCCACCAGCGAGGTCGACGGCACGAACTCGCCCGTTTCCTTGTCCTTGGTGTACTCGGTGATGCGGACCGCGACCTTGGCGGTGAGCTCGACCACATTGGCGTCGAGCGCGCGCTGGACTTCGCCGATGTCGGAGAAGACCAGGCCTTCGCCCTTGGCGTTGATGCGGTCGCGGGTCGTGTAGTACAGACCCAGCACCACGTCTTGCGACGGCACGATCGACGGTTCGCCGGAAGCCGGGAACAGCACGTTGTTGGAGGCCAGCATCAAGGTGCGGGCTTCCATCTGTGCTTCGACCGACAGCGGCACGTGGACGGCCATCTGGTCACCGTCGAAGTCGGCGTTGAAGGCCGCGCAGACCAGCGGGTGCAGCTGGATCGCCTTGCCTTCGATCAGGATCGGCTCGAAGGCCTGGATGCCCAGACGGTGCAGCGTAGGCGCACGGTTCAGCATCACCGGGTGTTCCTTGATCACTTCTTCAAGGATGTCCCAGACCACCGGCGTGCCGGATTCCACTTCCTTCTTGGCCGCCTTGATCGTGGTCGCGATGCCCATGGCTTCGAGGCGCGAGAAGATGAAGGGCTTGAACAGCTCGAGCGCCATCAGCTTCGGCAGGCCGCACTGGTGCAGCTTGAGCGTCGGGCCGACCACGATGACCGAACGGCCCGAGTAGTCGACGCGCTTGCCCAGCAGATTCTGGCGGAAGCGGCCGCTCTTGCCCTTGATCATGTCGGCCAGCGACTTCAGCGCGCGCTTGTTGGCGCCCGTCATGGCCTTGCCGCGACGGCCGTTGTCCAGCAGCGAGTCGACCGCCTCTTGCAGCATCCGCTTTTCGTTGCGCGCGATGATCTCGGGAGCCTTCAGCTCCAGCAGGCGGCGCAGGCGCGAATTGCGGTTGATGACGCGGCGGTACAGGTCGTTCAGGTCGGAGGTCGCGAAGCGGCCGCCGTCCAGCGGCACCAGCGGACGCAGGTCCGGCGGCAGCACGGGCAGCACTTCGAGCACCATCCAGTTGGGCTTGATGCCCGACTTGCGGAAGGCTTCCAGCACCTTGAGGCGCTTGGAGTTCTTCTTGACCTTGACTTCGGAGCCGGTCAGGTCGCCGCGCAGCTTCTCGATCTCGCTGTCGATCTCGATGCCTTCGAGCAGGTCCTTGATGCCTTCGGCGCCCATCTTGGCCACGAATTCATCGCCGTATTCCTTGCGCTTCGCGTCGTAGTCGTCCTCGGACATGATGCCGAACTTCTTCAGCGGGGTCATGCCGGGGTCGGTGATCACGTAGGCTTCGAAGTACAGCACGCGTTCGATGTCGCGCAGGGTCATGTCGAGCACCAGGCCCAGACGCGACGGCAGCGACTTCAGGAACCAGATGTGGGCGCAAGGCGCGGCCAGGTCGATGTGACCCATGCGCTCGCGACGCACCTTGGTCTGCGTGACTTCGACGCCGCACTTCTCGCAGATCACGCCGCGGTGCTTCAGGCGCTTGTACTTGCCGCACAGGCACTCGTAGTCCTTGATCGGGCCGAAGATCTTGGCGCAGAAGAGACCGTCGCGCTCGGGCTTGAAGGTCCGGTAGTTGATCGTCTCGGGCTTCTTCACCTCGCCGAAGGACCACGAACGGATCTTCTCGGGCGAGGCCATGCCGATGCGGATGGCATCGAAATGCTCGTCCGGCGTGAATTGCTTGAACAGGTCGAGTAATGACTTCATGTGACTCTTTCCTTGTTGGCTTATGAGCGTTCGAGTTCGATGTCCAGGCCCAAGGAACGAATTTCCTTGACCAGCACATTGAACGATTCCGGCATGCCGGCTTCGATCGAGTGTTCGCCCTTGACGATGCTCTCGTAGACCTTGGTACGGCCCACCACGTCGTCGGACTTCACCGTGAGCATTTCCTGCAGCACGTAGGCGGCGCCGTAGGCTTCCAGCGCCCACACTTCCATTTCACCGAAGCGCTGGCCACCGAACTGGGCCTTGCCGCCCAGCGGTTGCTGCGTGACCAGCGAGTACGGGCCGGTCGAGCGGGCGTGCATCTTGTCGTCCACCAAGTGGTGCAGCTTCAAGAAGTGCATGTAGCCGACGGTGACCGGACGCTCGAACTGGTCGCCGGTGCGGCCGTCGTACAGGTAGGCCTGGGTGCGGGTATCGGTCAGGCCCTTGAGCTTGGCGATCTCGTCCGGGTAGGCGAGCTTCAGCATGCCGCGGATTTCTTCTTCCGAGGCGCCGTCGAACACCGGCGTGGCGAAGGTCGCGCCGCTCGACAGGTTGGCCGCCATCTCGAGCACGTCGGAGTCGCTCAGCTTGCCGAGGTCTTCCTTGCGGCCCGAGCCGTTGTACATCTCTTCCAGGAACTTGCGCAGCTCGGCCACCTTGGCCTCTTGCTGCAGCAGGTCGCCGATGCGCTGGCCGATGCCCTTGCCGGCCCAGCCCAGATGCACTTCGAGCACCTGCCCGACGTTCATCCGCGAGGGCACGCCCAGCGGGTTCAGGCAGATGTCGCACGGCGTGCCGTCGGCCATGTGGGGCATGTCTTCGACCGGAACGATCTTCGACACCACACCCTTGTTGCCGTGGCGGCCGGCCATCTTGTCGCCGGGCTGCAGGCGGCGCTTGACGGCCAGGTAGACCTTGACCATCTTCAGCACGCCCGCGGGCAGCTCGTCGCCCTGCGTGAGCTTCTTGCGCTTTTCTTCGAACGCGAGGTCGAAGCTGTGGCGGGTCTGCTCGAGCGAGTTCTTGATCGATTCGAGCTGGGTCGCCACTTCGTCTTCCGCTGGGCGGATGTCGAACCAGTGGAACTTCTCGATCGACGTCAGGTACGCCTTGTCGAGCTTGGTGCCCTTGGCCAGCTTGTTCGGGCCGCCATTGGCGACACGACCGGTCAGGAGCTTCTCGATCCGGTCGAAGGCGTCGGCCTCGACGATCCGCAGCTGGTCGTTCAGGTCGAGGCGGAAGCGCTTCAGCTCGTCGTCGATGATCTGCTGGGCGCGCTTGTCGCGCGTGATGCCTTCGCGGGTGAACACCTGGACGTCGATGACCGTGCCTTGCGAGCCCTGGTCGACGCGCAGCGAGGTGTCCTTCACGTCGGAAGCCTTCTCGCCGAAGATCGCGCGCAGCAGCTTCTCTTCAGGCGTCAGCGTGGTCTCGCCCTTCGGCGTGACCTTGCCCACCAGCGTGTCGCCCGGCTGCACTTCGGCGCCGACGTAGATGATCCCGGATTCGTCCAGGCGATTGAGCTGCTGCTCGGCCAGGTTCGGGATGTCGCGCGTGATTTCCTCGGCACCCAGCTTTGTGTCGCGGGCCATCACCACCAGTTCCTCGATGTGAATCGAGGTGTAGCGGTCTTCGGCCACCACGCGTTCGGAGATCAGGATCGAGTCTTCGAAGTTGTAGCCGTTCCAGGGCATGAAGCCGATCAGCATGTTCTGGCCGAGCGCGAGCTCGCCCAGGTCGGTCGACGCACCGTCGGCCACGACGTCGCCCTTGGCGATCTTGTCGCCGCGCTTGACGATCGGACGCTGATGGATGTTCGTGTTCTGGTTCGAACGCTGATACTTGATCAGGTTGTAGATGTCGACACCGACTTCACCGGCCGTGGCTTCGGCGTCGTTGACGCGAACCACGATGCGGGTCGCATCGACGTAGTCGACGATACCGCCGCGGGTGGCCGTGACCACGGTGCCCGAGTCGACCGCGGAGACGCGCTCGATGCCGGTACCGACGAACGGCTTTTCGGGGCGCAGCACAGGCACGGCCTGACGCTGCATGTTGGCGCCCATCAACGCGCGGTTCGCATCGTCGTGCTCCAGGAAGGGCACGAGCGAAGCAGCCACCGACACGATCTGCGCCGGCGACACGTCCATGTACTGGACGCGCTCGGCGCTCACCAGGATCGATTCGCCGGTTTCACGCGCCGACACCAGGTCGCCGGTCAGGCGGCCGTCCTTGTCCAGGGCCGCATTGGCCTGGGCGATGACGTACTTGCCTTCCTCGATGGCCGACAGGTAGTCGATGTCCATCGTGACCTTGCTGTCGACCACGCGGCGGTACGGCGTCTCGATGAAGCCGTACTCGTTCAGGCGGGCGTACAGGGCCAGCGAGTTGATCAGGCCGATGTTCGGGCCTTCGGGCGTTTCGATCGGGCACACGCGGCCGTAGTGGGTGACGTGCACGTCGCGCACTTCGAAGCCGGCGCGTTCTCGGGTCAGACCGCCCGGGCCCAGGGCCGAGACGCGACGCTTGTGCGTGATCTCGGACAGTGGGTTGGTCTGGTCCATGAACTGCGACAGCTGCGAGGCGCCGAAGAATTCCTTCAGGGCGGCCGAGATCGGCTTGCTGTTGATCAGGTCGTGCGGCATCAGCGGCTCTTGTTCCGCTTGACCCAGACGTTCCTTCACGGCCTTCTCGATACGGGCCAGGCCGGTGCGGTACTGGTTCTCGGCCAGTTCGCCGACGCAACGCACGCGGCGGTTGCCCAGGTGGTCGATGTCGTCGACTTCGCCACGGCCGTTGCGCAGGTCGACCAGGATCTTGACCACGGCCAGGATGTCCTCGTTGGTCAGCACCATCGGGCCGGTCGATTCGTCGCGGCCGACCTTGGCGTTGAACTTCATGCGGCCGACGCGCGACAGGTCGTACGTGTCGGGGTTGTAGAACAGGCGCTGGAACAGGGCCTGCACCGCGTCTTCGGTCGGCGGCTCGCCGGGGCGCATCATGCGGTAGATGGCGACGCGGGCGGCGAATTCGTCCACGGTTTCGTCGATGCGGAGCGTCTGCGAGATGTACGCGCCCTGGTCGAGTTCGTTGGTGTAGATCGCCTGCACGTCCTGCACGCCGGCCGTGCGCAGCTTCTTCAGCAGCGCTTCGGTCAGCTCGTCGTTGGCCTTGGCCAGGATCTCGCCGGTGTCGGGGTCGACGATGTTGCGGGCCACGACGCGGCCGACCAGGAAGTCTTCCGGCACGCTGATGTGCGTGGTTTCAGATTGCTCGAGCTCGCGCGTGTGGCGGGCCGTGACGCGCTTGTCCTTGGCGACCACGACCTTGCCGGCCTTGTCGGTGATGTCGAAACGGGCGACTTCGCCGCGCAGGCGTTCGGCGACGAACTCCATCTGCGCGCCGCTGTCCATCAGGCGGAAGTTGTCGTTGACGAAGAAGTTCGCCAGGATCGATTCCGGGTTCAGGCCGATCGCCTTCAGCAGGATCGTGACCGGCATCTTGCGGCGGCGGTCGACGCGGAAATACAGCATGTCCTTCGGGTCGAACTCGAAGTCGAGCCACGAGCCACGGTAGGGAATCACGCGCGCCGAGAACAGGAGCTTGCCCGAGCTGTGGGTCTTGCCCTTGTCGTGCTCGAAGAACACGCCGGGCGAACGGTGGAGCTGCGACACGATGACGCGCTCGGTGCCGTTGATGATGAACGAGCCCTTGTCGGTCATGAGCGGCACTTCGCCCATGTAGACCTCTTGCTCCTTGACTTCCTTGACCACCTTCGACTGCGAGGTCGACGACTCGCGGTCATAGATGATCAGCTGGACCTTGGCACGCACGGCCGAGGCGAAGGTCAGGCCACGGGTCTGGCACTCGCGGACGTCGAAAGCGGGCTTCGCGAGGTTGTACTCGAGAAACTTCATCTCGACGAAACCGTTGTGCGAGACGATCGGGAACGCTGCGTCGAAGGCAGCCTGCAGACCTTCCACGGTCCGTTTCTGGGGCGCGATGCCGGCTTGCAGGAACGCGGTGTATGCGTCTTTCTGCATCTGCAGCAGGTAGGGGATTTCGACGACGCTGTCGCGGTTACCGAAATTCTTTCGGATGCGCTTGCGTTCGGTGTAACTGTACGTGGACGTTTGGGCCATGAGAGCTCCGGAGCTTGAGATCTTCAGCGACGTGGTGAGGTGCGCGAGCACCACTCTCCTTGGCGGCTGGCCACTACCAGCCCTGGCGGACGGCGATGCGTTGCACATCGCCCGAACCAAGGGGGTCTTCTGCAGTCGGGGTCAGAAGACACTCAAAAATCGTCTTGTTTTCGCGTCAACAAGCCGACTTTTGGGTGCGCTCTGAAAGCGGCAAAGGCTGGAGGGCCTTGCAGCACCTCCAGCCCTCTGGGGAGACTGAATTACTTCAGTTCCACCTTGGCGCCAGCTTCTTCCAGCTTCTTCTTGGCGGCTTCGGCGTCAGCCTTCGACAGGCCTTCCTTGACGGCCTTGGGAGCGGCTTCCACCAGGTCCTTGGCTTCCTTGAGGCCCAGGCCGGTGATTTCGCGCACGGCCTTGATCGCCGACACCTTGTTCGCGCCAGCTTCCATCAGCATGACGTTGAACTCGGTCTGCTCTTCAGCCACGGCGGCCACGGCGCCGCCGCCGGCTGCGGGAGCCGACATTGCAGCGGCGCTCACGCCGAACTTCTCTTCGATGGCCTTGACCAGGTCGTTGAGTTCCAGGACCGTCATTGCGTCGAGCGCGGTCAGAAATGCGTCTTTATCGAATGCCATTTTTGTTTCCTAACAATTGGGTTGAATGTTTCAAACGCAAGGCTCAGGCGGCCTGCGCTTCTGCGGCGGGAGCTTCCGCCTGTGCTTCGCCACCACCACGCTTCTCGGCCAGCGCCGCGAGCACGCGGGCGGTACGAGAGATCGGGGATTGCATCAAGCCCAGCAATTGCGCCAGCAGCACTTCCTTGGAAGGGATGTTGGCCAGTTGCTTCACGCCTTCGACGTCCAGGGCCTTGCCACCGAATGCACCGCCGCGAATCACCAACTTGTCGTTGGTCTTCGCGAAATCGGCCACCACTTTCGCGGCGGCCACGGCGTCTTCGGAGAAGCCATAGATCAGCGGACCGGTCATCTGGTCGCCGATGATCTCAAACGCGCTACCAGCGACAGCACGGCGTGCCAGCGTGTTCTTCAACACGCTGAGGGTCACACCCTTGCTGCGTGCATCGGTACGCAGTTTGGTCATATCGGCCACCGTGATGCCACGGTATTCCGCCATCACGAGCGTTTGAGCTTTTGCGGCGAGGCTGGTCACATCACTGATGACCGCTTCTTTCTCACTGCGATTCAGACTCAAGGTCTACTCCTTTTCAATGCGATCCTCGGCGGGAGCCTCGGATCGCGCTTCATGCAGCGACCAACTGTTCGGAACAAAAACCAAATTCCTTGCAGTGGGGTCGCCATCTGCGCTGGCTGCCCGGCAAAGGCCGGGTGATTAAGTGCAGGCGACCTGCACACCAGCGGTCTTGGATGGCCCGGGGCACCCTGTAGAGCTGCCCCGACCCACCACATCCGCCTCACCGTTCGACCGGCGAGGCAAATCTCATATCAACGCTCAGCTCGCGGCGATGGTTTGCGTGTCCACGCGGACACCCAGACCCATCGTCGACGACACGGCCACCTTGCGCAGGTAGACACCCTTGCTGGTCGCCGGCTTGGCCTTGACCAGGGCGTCGATCAGCGCGGCGAGGTTGCCCTGCAGCTTTTCGTTGTCGAACGAACGGCGGCCGATCGTGCCGTGCACGATGCCGGCCTTGTCGACGCGGAACTGGACCTGGCCAGCCTTGGCGTTCTTGACGGCGGTCGCGACGTCGGGCGTCACGGTGCCGACCTTCGGGTTGGGCATCAGGCCGCGCGGGCCGAGGATCTGGCCCAGCGTACCGACCACACGCATCGCGTCCGGTGCGGCGATCACGACGTCGAAGGGCATGTCGCCAGCCTTCACCATCGCAGCCAGGTCGTCCATGCCGACGATGTCGGCGCCGGCGGCCTTGGCTTCTTCAGCCTTGGCGCCCTGGGCGAACACGGCCACGCGCTTGGTCTTGCCGGTGCCGTTGGGCAGCACGACAGCGCCGCGAACGACCTGGTCCGACTTCTTGGCGTCGATGCCGAGCTGCACCGCGACGTCGATGGACTCATCGAACTTGGCGGTGGCGGCGTCCTTCACGAGCACGATCGCATCGGCCAGCGGGTACAGCTTGTTGCTGTCGACCTTGCCCACGAGGGTCTTTTGCTTCTTTGTGATCTTGGCCATTTACACGCCCTCCACATTCACGCCCATCGAGCGGGCCGAGCCGGCGATGGTACGAACCGCGGCGTCCAGATCGGCGGCCGTCAGGTCCTTCATCTTGGCCTTGGCGATTTCCTCGAGCTGTGCGCGAGTGATCTTGCCGACCTTGTCCGTGTGCGGACGTGCGGAACCCTTCTCGAGCTTGATGGCCTTCTTGATCAAGGTGATCGCCGGCGGCGTCTTGATGATGAAGGTGAAGCTCTTGTCGGCGAACGCGGTGATGACCACCGGCAGCGGCAGGCCCGGCTCGACGCCTTGGGTCTGCGCGTTGAACGCCTTGCAGAATTCCATGATGTTCAAACCGCGCTGGCCCAGTGCGGGACCGATCGGCGGTGAGGGATTGGCTTTACCAGCTGGGACTTGCAGCTTGATGAAGCCGACGATTTTTTTCGCCATGCTTTTCTCCTTGCGGGTGATGACGCCTGGGCTTTTGTAGGCCTGGGCTCCCCGGGGTTAAACGACTCTTTGCTTCTGCCTGCGCCGAGTCGGGAAGCGCAGACAATCTAATCAGTTGAGGACAGAGCACGCTTCGCGTGGTCTGTCCCGCAAGGTCTCAGGTTTTCTCGACCTGAGCGAATTCGAGTTCGACAGGCGTCGCACGGCCGAAGATCATGACCGACACGCGCACCTTGCTCTTCTCGTAGTTGACTTCCTCGACCGTGCCGTTGAAGTCCGTGAACGGGCCTTCCTTGACGCGGACGAACTCGCCGACGATGAACTCGACCTTGTGGCGGGGCTTCTCGGTGCCCTGCTGCATCTGGCCGACGATGTCCTCGACTTCCTTTTGCGAGATCGGGGCCGGGCGGTTCTTGGCGCCACCGACGAAACCGGTCACCTTGTTGGTGTGCTTCACCAGGTGCCAGCTCTCGTCGTCCATGATCATCTCGACCAGCACGTAGCCCGGGAAGAAGCGGCGCTCGGTGGTGCGCTTCTGGCCGTTCTTGATCTCGACCACTTCTTCGGTCGGCACCAGGATGCGGCCGAACTTGCTTTGCATGCCGGCGCGGTTGATGCGCTCGAGGATGTTGCGTTCGACGGCCTTTTCCATGCCGGAATAGGCGTGCACCACGTACCAGCGCAGGTCCGGGTTGGCGGCGGGCGCCAGCAGCGGATTGATTTCCGGCGTGGCTTCTGCTTCGACGGCTTCGTCAGTCATTATTTTCTCCAGCCCAGAATGAGGTCGAAAAACACCCATTCGAGCGTCTTGTCGGTGAGCCAAAGGAAGATGGACATGATCGCCACGAAGGCGAACACGTAAGCCGTCATCTGGATCGTTTCCTTGCGGGTCGGCCAGACGACCTTCTTGACCTCGCGCCACGAATCGCGGCCGAAGGCCCACAGCTGGCGGCCGCTCTCGGAGCTTCCGAAAGCGCCCACGGCAGCAGCCAGGCCCACCAGCAAAGCGACCCACTGCACCACGGCACCCTGGCGCGTGAGCAGGTAGAACGCCACGATGGCGCCCACCGCCAGCACGACGGCCGCGGCCAGCTTGGCCTTGTCCGCATTGGTGCTCACGGTTTCGATTTGAGAAGTGGCCATCTTGGGCTATGTTCCTGCGGCCTTGCGGCCTTCAAATTCAATGCGTCGTCTCAGACGCCGAAGCCCGTCAGGACATGACGGGCTTGTTTTGGAGCCACCTAGGTGGCAGGGGCAGTAGGAATCGAACCTACAACCTTCGGTTTTGGAGACCGACGCTCTGCCAATTGAGCTATACCCCTGTGGAATCCTTGATCAGATGTCGAGGATCTTCGCCACGACGCCCGAGCCCACGGTGCGGCCGCCTTCACGGATGGCGAAGCGCAGGCCTTCTTCCATCGCGATCGGGTTGATCAGCTTGACCGTGATCGACACGTTGTCGCCCGGCATGACCATTTCCTTGTCCTTCGGCAGCTCGATCGCGCCGGTGACGTCGGTCGTGCGGAAGTAGAACTGCGGACGGTAGTTGTTGAAGAACGGCGTGTGACGGCCGCCTTCGTCCTTCGACAGAACGTACACCTCGGCGGTGAAGTGCGTGTGCGGCTTGATCGAGCCCGGCTTGCACAGGACTTGGCCACGCTCGACTTCTTCGCGCTTCGTGCCGCGCAGCAGCACGCCCACGTTGTCGCCCGCTTGACCCTGGTCCAGCAGCTTGCGGAACATTTCCACGCCGGTGCAAGTGGTCTTGACCGTCGGGCGGATGCCCACGATTTCGATTTCTTCACCGACCTTGATCACGCCGCGTTCGACCGCGCCCGTCACCACCGTGCCGCGGCCCGAGATCGAGAACACGTCTTCGACCGGCATCAGGAAGGTACCGTCCACGGCGCGCTCGGGCGTCGGGATGTAGGTGTCCAGCGCTTCGGCCAGCTTCATGATGGCGCCTTCGCCCAGCTCGCCCTTGTCGCCTTCCAGCGCCAGCTTGGCCGAGCCGTGGATGATCGGGGTGTCGTCGCCAGGGAACTCGTACTTGTCGAGGAGTTCGCGAACTTCCATCTCGACCAGCTCCAGCAGTTCCTTGTCGTCGACCATGTCGCACTTGTTCAGGAACACGATGATGTAGCCCACGCCCACCTGGCGCGCCAGCAGGATGTGCTCGCGGGTCTGGGGCATCGGGCCGTCGGCGGCCGAGCACACCAGGATCGCGCCGTCCATCTGGGCGGCGCCGGTGATCATGTTCTTCACGTAGTCGGCGTGGCCCGGGCAGTCGACGTGCGCGTAGTGGCGGTTGGCCGTTTCGTATTCGACGTGCGCGGTGTTGATCGTGATGCCGCGCGCCTTTTCTTCAGGAGCCGCGTCGATCTGGTCGTAGGCCTTCGCTTCGCCGCCGAACTTGGCCGACAGCACGGTGGCGATCGCCGCCGTCAGCGTCGTCTTGCCATGGTCCACGTGACCGATCGTGCCCACGTTGACGTGCGGCTTCGTGCGGGTGAATTTTCCTTTTGCCATTTTCTCGACTCCGAAAAATAACTAGATCAACACACTGACATGGGGTTGCAACCGGACGGCTGCAACCCCAAAACTGGTGCCCATTGCGGGAATCGGACCCGCGACCTCTCCCTTACCAAGGGAGTGCTCTACCACTGAGCCAAATGGGCAATATCAAAAAACCTGCGCTTCGCGCTGACCTGGACCTCTGGAGCGGGAGACGGGAATCGAACCCGCGTCATTAGCTTGGAAGGCTAGGGTTCTACCATTGAACTACTCCCGCATCGTGACACCCACCGGGTGCCGCAACGGTCACAGTCAAGCGCTCTGCAAAATCCATTTTTCGCTGGTGGAGAGGGCTGGATTCGAACCAGCGTACTCGTAAGAGGGCAGATTTACAGTCTGCTGCCATTAACCACTCGGCCACCTCTCCGGCGAACCTCGGAATATAGCACGAGTAGCAGGGCTGGTCGATCGCAGGCCTTCTACCGGGGCTCATTTCCCGAGAGCCTTAGATTTTCGCACGAAATCAGGCCCCTTCTTGCCCCGACCCCAAGGTTTCTGCTTCGCGCCAGGCGCGCGCCTGCCCGAAATGGCCACAGCCGATGAAGGGCAGCGGGGGCCGCAGGGCCGACAGAGGCGAGGGATGGTTGGCCACCAATATTTTGTGACGATTTGTATCGATCAGGACCCGCTTGGTCTGGGCATGCGCCCCCCACAGCATGAAGACCACCGGCCGGACCTGCTCGGCCACGTGGCGGATCACCGCGTCGGTCAGCGCCTCCCAGCCGCGCCCCGAATGGCTGGCGGCCTGGCCCTCCTCCACCGTCAGGCAGGTGTTGAGCAGCAGGACGCCGTGCGTGGCCCATTTCGCCAGGCTGCCGCCCGGGTTCGGGAATGCCGGCGGCGGCGTGCCGAGGTCGCGCTGCAGTTCCTTGAAGATGTTGCGCAGCGACGGCGGCAGCGGCACGCCGGGCGCCACCGAGAACGCCAGCCCTTCGGCCTGGCCCCGGCCGTGGTACGGGTCCTGGCCGAGGATGACGACCCGGACGTCCTCGGGCGGCGTCAGTTCGAGCGCCCGCAGCGGCTGCGGCGGGAAGATCACGGCGCCGGCGTCGAGCCGCTCGCGCAGGTAGGCCAGCAGCTTGACGCCGACCGGGCCGGCGAAGAACGCGTCGACCAGCGGCTGCCAGCCTGGCGCGACCGGCCAATCGGCGGGATCGGCCGTGGCGAGTTGGCCGCCGAAGCTCATCGGAACAGCTCGGCCAGCGCCTCGCCCGGCTCGTCCGCCCGCATGAAGGTCTCACCGACCAGGAAGGCGTGGACGCCGGCGGCGCGCAGCCGGGCCACCTCGTCGCGGGTCGCGATGCCCGACTCGGTCACCAGCAGGCGATCGGCCGGCACCTGGGCCCGCAGGTCGAGCGTGGTCTGCACCGACACCTCGAAGGTGCGCAGGTTGCGGTTGTTGATGCCGATCAGCGGCGTGCGCAGCTTGAGGGCGCGCTCGAGCTCGGCGCCGTCGTGCGCTTCCACCAGCACCGCCATGCCGAGCCCGGCCGCGATGGCTTCGTAGTCGCGCATCTGGGCATCGTCGAGGCAGGCGACGATCAGCAGGATGGCGTCGGCGCCCATCGCGCGCGACTCGTAGACCTGGTAGGGGTCGACGATGAAATCCTTGCGCAGCACCGGCAGTTCGCAGGACGCCCGGGCCTGCTTCAGGTAGTCGACGCCGCCCTGGAAAAACTGGCGATCGGTCAGGACCGAGAGGCAGGCGGCGCTGACCTGGCCGTCGCCCTCGGCGTAGCTTTGCGCGATGTCGGCCGGGATGAATTCGGCGCGCAGCACGCCCTTGCTCGGGCTCGCCTTCTTGACCTCGGCGATCACCGCGGCGGCGCCGGCGTCGATCTTGGCGCGCAGGGCGCCGACGAAGTCGCGCGTCAGCACACGGCTCTCGGCATCGAAGCGCACCGCTTCCAGCGGGCTTTTCTTCTTGGCGGCGATGATCTCCTCGCGCTTGACGGCGACGATCTTGTCCAGGGTGTTCGACATGTCTCGTGTCCTCCTCAGGCGGCCGCGGTGGCGGCAGCGAATTCGGCCAGCTTGGCCTTGGCCGCGCCGCTGTCGAGCGCGGCCCGGGCGCGCTCGACGCCGGCGGCGATCGAATCGCTGACGTTGGCCGCGTACAGCGCGGCGGCGGCGTTCAGCACGACGATGTCGCGCGCCGGGCCCGGCTGGTTGTCGAGCACGTCGAGCAGCATCGCCTTCGACTGCTCGGGGGTCTCGACGCGCAGGCTGCGGTTGCTCGACATCGAGAAGCCGAAGTCCTCGGGGTGCAGCTCGTACTCGCGGACCTCGCCGTCCTTCAGTTCGCCGACCATGGTGGCGGCGCCGAGCGAGACCTCGTCCATGCCGTCGCGGCCGTAGACCACCAGCGCATGCTCGGCGCCCAGGCGCTGCAGCGCCCGCACCTGGATGCCGACCAGGTCGGGGTGGAACACGCCCATCAGGATGTTGGGCGCGCCGGCCGGGTTGGTCAGCGGGCCGAGGATGTTGAAGATGGTCTTGATGCCGAGTTCCTTGCGCACCGGGGCCACGTTCTTCATCGCCGGATGGTGGTTCGGCGCGAACATGAAGCCGATGCCGACATCGGCGATGCACTTGGCGATCTGCTCGGGCTTCAGGTTGATGTTGATGCCCAGCGACTCGAGCACGTCGGCGCTGCCGGACTTGCTGCTGACGCTGCGCCCGCCATGCTTGCTGACCTTGGCGCCGGCCGCGGCCGCGACGAACATCGTGCAGGTCGAGATGTTGAAGGTGTGGGAGCCGTCGCCGCCGGTGCCGACGATGTCGACCAGGTGGGTCGTGTCCTTGACGGGCACCTTGGTCGCGACTTCGCGCATCACCTGCGCGGCAGCGGTGATCTCGCCGATGGTCTCCTTCTTGACGCGCAGGCCGGTGATCAGCGCCGCCATCATCACGGGCGAGCATTCCCCGCTCATGATGAGGCGCACGATGTGCAGCATCTCGTCGTGGAACACCTCGCGGTGCTCGACAGTGCGCTGCAGGGCTTCCTGGGGAGTGATGGGCATGGTGTGTGTCTCTCTGGTTTCAGTGGGGAGCGGACGGTGCCTGCGGGGCGTCGGACAACGCAAGCCGCAGGCCGAAGCCGACGAACAGCGCACCGGCGCCGCGCTGCAGCCAGTGCATGCCGCGCTGCACCAGGCCGACGCGGCGCGCGGTCCAGCCGGCCGCGAGCGCCCACGCCACGTTGACGAAGATCGCATTGAAATTGAACAGCACGCCCAGCAGGAAGAAGGCGAGTGCCTTGTCGTCGGTGCCCGGCGCGATGAACTGCGGCACGAAGGCCAGGAAGAACAGCGCCACCTTGGGGTTCAGGGCGTTGGTCCAGAAGCCGCCGAGGAACACGCTCCTGGCGCTCGCCGGGCCGGCCGCTTCCAACGCCGGCGCGGCCTCGGAAGCGCGCGAGAACAGCATCCGCACGCCGACCCACAGCAGGTAGGCCGCGCCGACCCACTTGAGCACGGCGAAGGCCGTGCTGGAGGCGGCCATCAGGGCGCTCAGGCCCAGCGCCGCGGCAACGATGTGGACGAAGCAGCCCGCCGTGATGCCGAAGCCCGCGAGGATGCCGGCGCGCACGCCGGAACGCAGCGAATGGCTCACGATGTAGAGCACGTCGGGCCCCGGCGTGAGGTTCAGCAGCAAGCCGGCGGCGACGAACAGCAGCAGCGCGTGGGCGTCAGGCATGGAAGAAGCTCCGGATGGCGCCGATGGCGCGGTCGATGCCGGCCGCGTTGACGTCCAGGTGGGTGGCGAAGCGCAGTCGGTAGAGGCCGGTGGCGAGCACGCCGTGTTCCTTCAGGTGGGCCAGCAGTTCGGCCGAGCGCGAGCGTGCCGCGCCGGTCAGGTCGACGAACAGCAGGTTGGTCTGCGGCGCCTCGACCTGCAGGCCGTCGATGCCTTGCAGGCCTTGCGCCAGCCGCTGTGCCAGCGCATGGTCGTCGGCCAGGCGATCGACGTGGTGTTCGAGCGCGTAGGCAGCGGCCGCGGCCAGCACCCCGGCCTGGCGCATGCCGCCGCCCGCCATCTTGCGGATGCGGTGGGCGCGCGCGATGAACTCGCGCGAACCGCACAGGGCCGAGCCGACCGGCGCGCCCAGGCCTTTGCTGAAGCACACCGACACGCTGTCGAAGCAGCCGGCGATCCGGCGCGCCTCGGCGCGCGCGTCGGTGCCGAGCGCGGCCGCCTGGGCGGTGGCCGCGTTGAAGAGCCGGGCGCCGTCGAGGTGGCGCGCCAGTCCCTTGCGCTGCGCCAATTCCGTGGCCTGCTCCACGTAGGCGAACGGCAGCAGCTTGCCGCCCAGCGTGTTCTCGAGCGCCAACAGCCGGGTGCGCGCGAAGTGGGCGTCGTCGGGCTTGATCGCGGCCTCGATCGCGTCCAGCGCCAGCGTGCCGTCGGGCTGGTGGTCGAGCGGCTGCGGCTGCACGCTGCCGAACACCGCCGCGCCGCCGCCTTCCCAGCGGTAGCAGTGCGCCTGCTGGCCGACGATGTATTCGTCGCCGCGCTGGCAGTGCGAGAGGATCGCGCAGAGATTGCTCTGCGTGCCGGTGGGCACGAACAGCGCCGCCTCGAAGCCCAGCATCTCGGCGATCTGGCGCTGCAGCGCGTTGACGCTGGGGTCGTCGGCGAAGACGTCGTCGCCGAGCGGCGCCGCGAGCATGGCTGCGCGCATGGCGTCGGTCGGCTGGGTCACGGTGTCGCTGCGCAGGTCGACGACCTTGGACGAGGGATGGCTCATTGGCGTCACTCCAGGAAGTTCTTGAGCATCGCGTGGCCATGCTCGGTAAGGATCGATTCGGGGTGGAACTGCACGCCTTCGACACGCACCGCATGGGCGAAGCCGGTGTGGCGCACGCCCATGATCTCGCCGTCGTCGGTCCAGGCGGTAAGCGCCAGGGTCTCGGGGCACGAGGCGCGCTCGATTGCCAGCGAGTGGTAGCGGTTGACGCTGAACTTCTCGGGCAGGCCGGCGAAGACGCCTTCGCGCGTGGTCGTGATCTCGCTGACCTTGCCGTGCATCAGCTGCTGGGCACGGATGATCTTGCCGCCGAAGGCGGCGCCGATCGCCTGGTGCCCGAGGCACACGCCCAGAATCGGCAACTTGCCCGCGAAGGCCTGGATCGCCGCCACCGAGACGCCGGCCTCGGCCGGCGAGCACGGCCCCGGCGAGACCACCAGCCGGTCGACACCGCCGGCGATGCGCGCCTGCAGCCCCTCGAGCGTGATCTCGTCATTGCGATGCACCTCGACTTCGGCGCCGAGCTCGCCGAAATACTGCACCAGGTTGTAGGTGAAGCTGTCGTAGTTGTCGATCATCAGGAGCTTCATGGCTTGACTCCGATCCGGTGCACGCCCTTGACCACCGGGAACACGTTGAAGTTGATCAGAAGGCCGAGCCGCAGCCCCGACAGCCGCACGGCGGCCTGGGCCTGCGCGCGGTGCAGGTCGGTCAGCGCATCGACCGCCCTGAGCTCGACCACCACCGACTGCTCGACCACGAAGGCGGCGCGGCAGACTTCGCCCAGCGAGCGGCCCTTGTAGCTGGCGTCGACCGGCACATTGCGCTGGAAACCGATCTCGCGCTCGGCGAGTTCGATCTCGAGCGCGGCGGCGTAGACCGCTTCGGGAAGGCCGGTGCCCAGGACCCGCTGCACCTCGACCGCGGCGCCGATGATCTCGTGCGAGAAGTCGTTGTTGTTGTTGTCTTCGGTGCTCATTCCAGGCCTTCCTCGACCAGCTCGGCGGCGCGCAGCAGCGCCCGCGCCTTGGCCTCGGTCTCTTTCCATTCGAGTTCGGGCACCGAGTCGGCCACCACGCCGGCCGCGGCCTGCACGTGCAGCATCTGGTCCTTGACGATGCCGGTACGGATCGCGATCGCGACGTCCATGTCGCCGGCATAGCTGATGTAGCCGCAGGCGCCGCCGTAGAGGCCGCGCTTGGTCGGTTCGAGCTGGTCGATCAGCTCCATCGCGTGCACCTTGGGCGCGCCCGTGAGGGTGCCGGCCGGGAAGGTGGCCTTGAGCACGTCGATCGCGGTCATGCCGTCCTTGAGCGTACCTTCGACATTGCTGACGATGTGCATCACGTGGCTGTAGCGCTCGACCGCGAAGGCCTCGGTCACCTTCACCGTGCCGGTCTTGGCGATGCGGCCGATGTCGTTGCGCGCCAGGTCGATCAGCATCACGTGCTCGGCGCGCTCCTTGGGGTCGTTGATGAGCTCGACCTCGGCCGCCTTGTCGAGTTCGGGCGAGGCGCCGCGCGGCCGGGTGCCGGCGAGCGGGCGGATCGTGATCTTCTGCTCGCCTTCGCCGGTGTGCTCCTGCCGCACCAGGATCTCGGGCGAGGCGCCCACCACGTGGAAATCGCCCAGATGGTAGTAGTACATGTAGGGCGACGGGTTGAGCGACCGCAGCGCCCGGTACAGCGACAGCGGCGACTCGGTGTAGCGCTTGCTGATGCGCTGGCCGACCTGCACCTGCATGAAGTCGCCGGCCGCGATCAGCTCCTTGGCGCGCTCGACCGCCGCCAGGTAATCGGCCTTGGCAAAGCTGCGCTGCGCCGGGTGCGGCTGGCTGGCCTTCACCTGCGGCGCGCTGACCGAGTACTTGAGCTGGTCGCGCAGTTCGCGCAGCCGGCGCTTGGCGTTGGCATAGGCCTCGGGCTGCGACGGGTCGGCATAGACGATCAGGTAGAGCTTGCCCGAGAGGTTGTCGATGACTGCCAGCTCCTCGCACTGGAGCAGCAGGATGTCGGGGCAGCCCAGGGTGTCGGGGGGGCAGCTCTTCTCGAGCTTCTTCTCGATGTGGCGCACGGTGTCGTAGCCGAAGTAGCCGGCCAGGCCGCCGCAGAAGCGCGGCAGGCCCGGACGCAGCGCCACCTTGAAACGCTGTTGGTAGGCCGCAACGAAATCGAGCGGGTTGCCGTGGACTTTTTCCACGACTTTGCCGTCCGTTACAACCTCCGTCAGGGCGTCGGCGCCGAAGCCGCTGGCCCGCAGCAGCGTGCGCGCCGGCAGGCCGATGAAGCTGTAGCGGCCGAAGCGCTCGCCGCCGACCACGGATTCGAGCAGGAAGCTGTGCTTGCCGCTGTCCTTGGTGTAGGCCAGCTTGAGATAGAGGGATAAAGGCGTTTCGAGGTCGGCAAAGGCCTCGACCATCAGCGGGATGCGGTTGTAGCCCTGCGCGCTGAGGCTCTTGAATTCGAGTTCGGTGATCACGGGTGGGGTCTCCGTCGGCCAACGGACGCTTCGATGGTCGCTGGCGGGGTCATTCTGGTTGGCCGGTTCAGGTGAACTGAAGGCCGCGGGCGCACGGCGTGCGCCGTGCAATCAAACAGGCAACGACGATGGCGTGCGCCAAGGCCAGGCTCCCCGGCTGCCTTGACCTGTCTGAGTGACGTTGTGAATGAACATGGAATCGGGAGTTTAGCCCAGGGACAAGGCACATACAAAAAGATACATTGGGGCTCTTTAAAAATCCTTGCGGCCCACGGAGACCCTGATGCCTTCCTTCGACCTGCGGCGCGTGCTCGCGCTGTCCACCCTTGCCCTCGCGTCGCTCGCGGCATCGGCCGCCCAGGTCGATGTCGCGGGCGTGAAGCTCGACGACCAGATCGACCTGCGCGGCAACAAGCTGCTGCTGAACGGCGCCGGCGTGCGCTACAAGGCCGTCTTCAAGGTCTACACCGCCGGGCTCTACCTGGGCAAGAAGGCCGACACCGTCGAAGAGGTGCTGGCCGCACCGGGGCCCAAGCGCGTGACGATCACCATGCTGCGCGACATCGATGCCAACGAACTCGGCAAGCTGTTCACGCGCGGCGTCGAGGACAACTCGCCCAAGAGCGAAATGTCGCAGCTGATCCCCGGCCTGCTGCGCATGGGCCAGATGTTCGCGGACCAGAAGATGCTGAAGGCCGGCGACGGCTTCACGGTCGACTGGATCCCGGGCAGCGGCAGCCTGGTCACGGTGCGCGGTGTGCCGCAGGGCGAGCCGATCAAGGAGCAGGCCTTCTTCAATGCGCTGCTGCGCATCTGGATCGGGCCGTCCCCGGCCGACTACAAGCTGAAGGACGCGCTGCTGGGCAAATCATCCTGAGCGCTCAATTCGAGCAGCGAGTCGACGAAACCGTCAGCGTCCACGCCACGCACCGGCTCGCCGTGGTTGTAGCCATAGCTGACCAACACCACCGGGCAGCCGGCGGCGCGCGCGGCCTTGGCGTCGTTGCTCGAGTCGCCCACCATCAGGGTGCGCGCCGGCAGCGTGCCCAGCGCCTCGCAGGTCTTCAGCAACGGCAGCGGGTCGGGCTTCTTGCGCTCGAAGGCATCGCCGCCAAAGACCTGCACGAAGTAGCCGTCGAGGCCCTTGGCGGCCAGCAGCGGCAGCGCGAAGGCGGCCGGCTTGTTGGTCAGGCAGGCCAGGCGCAGGCCCCGCACCCGCAGCGCCGACAGCCCGTCGGCCACGCCTGCGTAGACCCGGGCATGCGCCCCGTTGATCGCGAGGTAGTGATGTTGATAGCGTTCCCAGGCGCGTTCGTAGAGCGCCGCGGCGCCGCCGACATGGCGCAGCACCGACGCGATCAGGTGCTCGGAACCCTTGCCGACCATGGCCTCGACAGCCGGCGCGTCGACCGCCGCCAGCGACAGGTCGCGCAGCATGAGGTTCAGGGCGGTGACGAAATCGCCGAGGGTGTCGACCATGGTGCCGTCGAGGTCGACGATCGCGGCGTCGAAGCGGGAAAGGTCGATGGGTTGAGGTTTCACGCGCCGGATCATAGGGGTCCGGCGACAGCAACGATGCGGGAATGCCGCACGCGCCCCGATTCAAGCCTCGGTGACAGTCTGGGCCGCGACCACCGCCTCGGTGCGGTTGCGCACGTTGAGCGCGCGGAAGATCGCCGCCAAGTGGATCTTGACCGTGCCTTCGCTGATGCCGAGGGCGCGGCCGATGAGCTTGTTGGGCTTGCCCTGCGACAGCAGCTGCAGCACCTCGACCTGGCGTTCGGTGAGCACGTTGCGCAGGTGCTCGAGCGTCTGGGCCGCGGCGGCACCCGATCCGCGCTGGGCACCGTCGGCGGCGCCGACGCCCGGGATGCCGGCGACCACGCCGGGCGGCAGCGACGACAGCATCATCGGCGGCACGTAGACGCCGCCAGCCAGCACCAGCCGCACCGCCGACAGCATGACCTCCGGCGAATAGGCCTTGGGAATGAAGCCGAGCACGCCGCGCTCGAGCACGCTGCGCATCACGGCCGGGTCTTCGTAGCCCGACAGCACGATGACCGGCACGGCCGGCAGGCGGCGGCGGACCTCGTCGATGTGGGCCTGGCCCTCGGCACCGGGCATGTTCAGGTCGATCACGGCCAGGTCGAGGTCGTCGCTGGCGCTGGCGAGCAACTCGTCGACGCTCATGGCCAGGACGAAGTCGATGCCGGGCTCTAGCTCCGACAGCTTGGCCTTGACCGCCTCGATGACGAGCCGGTGGTCGTCGGCGATCAGGATTTTCATGGCTTTCCCCAGCGACTTGGATGGATACGGGCCCGCCGACGATAACGGTGAACGAGACGCGCATCAAGGCGGATTTCGTTCCCCGAACGACATAGCTCCCAAGCGATATGGCGCCGGCGCGCAGCGATGACGGAATATTTCGCATCCAAGAACGAGCGGAGACAAGGGCATGTGCCAACGATGCAGGCGCAACCGCAGGGCTCCGATCGCCAGCCACGCCCCGGCGTGAACAAGCCTGGCCGCGAGGGCTGAATGGCTCGCCTGCTCGACACTTTTTCCAGCTTCGTGTCGTTCGGGCTCGGCCTCGATGCGTCGATCGCGGCGGGCCGTGCCGAGCCTGGCTGCGAGAGCGCCCGGCAGCAGGCGCTGGACCTGCTGGAAGAGGCCCGGGTGGCGGCCCTGGCGCTCGGCCGCCCGGCCGCGGCGGTCGAATCGGCCCGCTTCGCGATGGTCGCCTGGATCGACGAGGTTCTGGCGCGCCACCCCGGCTGCAAGAACGCGGGCGGATCGCCACTGCAGCTGCGGCTGTTCAATTCCAGCAATGCCGCCAGCGAGTTCTTCCATCACCTGTCGACGCTCACGGCCGGCGACGACAACGAGGTGCGCGAGGTCTACTGGCGCGCGCTGGCGCTCGGCTTCAAGGGCCAGTACTACTTCGAGAACGACGACAGCGGCGAGCTCGGCAAGCTCAAGGCGCTGCACGCCGAGCAGCTCGCGCTGCAGCCGGCGCCGATCGACGGCCCGGCCCAGGCCTCCATCGCGCCGCAACCCGATCGCCTTCCCGACCCGCCCGGCCCGCCCAGCCCGCGCGATCCGAGCGATCCGCTGTGGCGCCGGCGCGCGCTGCTGCGCGTCGGCGGGGCGCTGGCGCTGCTGGTCCCGCTGGCCTACGCGCTCTGGTTCATGTTCGCGGGGCCGAGCGAAGCGCCGCTGACGCTGGCCCAGCGCATCGACCTGCAACTCCAGGCCTATGCCTGCGCGGACCTGTCCGCCACGGTGGCGCCCGATGGCCAGGCGCGGGTGCAGGGCTTCGTCTCGAACGCCGAGGAGATGGCGCAGGTGCAGCACGACGTGCGCGCCCTGCCCGGGGTCAGCGCCGCGGCGTTCGACCTCCAGCTGCGGATCTGGCCGCACTGCGAGGTGCTGGCCCTGCTGAAGCCCTACCAGGCGCGCAACCGCGAGCTGGCCCTCGGGCTGGCGATCGCCACGCCGACGGCACCGACGGGCCGCCTGCGGGAAGGCGACCGGGTCCTGATCGAGGTCACGAACGCGCGGCGCGACGGCTACCTGTGGGTCGACTACTACACGGCCGACGGCGCCGTGCTGCACCTCAACGCGGGGCCGGTGCAGCTGCGCCTGACCGCCGGCGAGACCATCGAGCTCGGACGCGACATCCCGTCGAGCTGGCTCGCGGCGCCACCCTTCGGCACGGTGCTGGTGACCGCGCTGTCCTCTCCGATGCCCTTCGGCCAGGCGTCGGAGCGGCCGCCCTTCGAGCTGGCCTCGGCCTACCTGCAGCGGCTGCGCGAATCGCTGGCGGTGGGCGAATTCGGCGCCCGCGCGGTGGCCGAGATGGTGTTCCTCGAAACGGTGCCGCGCTGAGGCGGCTCAATCGTCGTCGCGCACGCGATGCTGCGCGGTCAAGGTCTGCTGGGTGCCCGGCGGCACCGCCTCGTAGTGCGACAGCACGATGGTGTAGCGGCCCTGGCCGCTGGTCATGGCGTTGAGCCGCGACTGGTAGCTGGCCAGCTCCGACATCGGCACCTGGCCCCGGACCACGACCGTGCCGGCGCCGCCGTTCGCGGTGCCCGTGACCAGCCCGCGGCGCGAGGACAGGTCGCCGGTGACGTCGCCGATCGCGTGATCGGGCGCGGCGATCTCGATCTGCACGATCGGCTCCAGCACGATCGGTCGCGCCGCCCGGATGGCGGCCATGAAGGCCTTGCGTCCGGCGGTCGCGAAGGCGATGTCCTTGCTGTCGACGCTGTGGTGCTTGCCGTCGTGCACCACCACCCGGACGTCGACCACCGGGTAGCCGGCGATCGCGCCCGACGCCAGCACCTCGCGCACGCCCTTCTCGACCGCCGGGATGAACTGGCCAGGAATCGCGCCGCCCTTGACCTCGTCGGCGAACTCGAAGCCGCTGCCGCGCGCCAGCGGTTCGATGCGCAGGAAGACCTCGCCGAACTGGCCGGCGCCGCCGGTCTGCTTCTTGTGGCGGTGGTGGCCCTCGGCCGGCGCGGTGACGGTTTCGCGATAGGCGATGCGCGGCGGCCGGGTCTCGACCTCGAAGCGGTAGACCTCGCGCAGCCGCTCGAGCATCACCCGCAGGTGCAGCTCGCCGAGGCCGTAGATGATGGTCTCGTTGGTGGCCACCACGTGCTCGACCCGCAGGCAGGGATCTTCGGCGACCAGCTTGCCGAGGATTTCCCAGGCCCGCTGTTCGTCGCCGTGGCGCTTGGGCTCGACCGCCAGGCCGTGCACCGGCACCGGGAAGGCCAGCGGCGCCAGGTGCACGTGGTCGTCCTCGGCGGCGTCGTGCAGCACGGCGTCGAAGTGGATCTCGTCGACCTTGGCCACCGCCACGATGTCGCCCGGCAGCGCCCGCCCCACCTCGACGTAGTCCTTGCCCTGCAGCATGAACAGGTGGCCGACCTTGAAGGGCTTGCGGCCGTCGCCGACATAGAGCTGGCTGTCGCGCGTGACCGTGCCCTGGTGGACCCGGAAGATCCCGAGCTTGCCCACGTAGGGGTCGACCGTGACCTTGAAGACATGCGCCAGCACGTGCAGCGACGGGTCGGGCCGGGCCTGCATCGGCTCGGCCGCAGCGCCCTCGCCGAGCAGGAAGTCCGGCGGATTGGCTTCGGTCGGATCGGGCAGCAGCTTGACGACAACGTCGAGCAGCTCCGTCAGGCCGGCGCCGTTGCGCGCCGAGACGAAGCAGACCGGGATCAGGTGGCCTTCGCGCAGCGCCTGCTCGAGCGGCGCGTGCAGCTCGGCGGCATCGACGTCGCCCTCGGACAGGTAGCGGTCGACGAAGGCCGCATCCACCTCGACCACCTGCTCGACCAGCGCCCGGTGCGCGTCCTCGACGCTGCCGATGTCGGACTGCCCCTCGCGGTTGAAGAAGCAGTCGACGACCTGCGTGCCTCCCGCGGCCGGCAGGTTGAGCGGCAGGCATTCGCGCCCGAAGGTCGACTGGATCTGCGCCAGCAGGCCGTGCAGGTCGACGCCCTGGGTGTCGATCTTGTTGACGATCACCATCCGCGCCAGGTGCCGCTCGGCGGCATAGGCCATCATCCGCAGGGTCATCGGCTCGATCCCGGTGGCCGCATTGACGACCACCGCCGCGGTCTCGACAGCTTCCAGGGCCGGTAGGCTCTGGCCGAGGAAGTCGGCGCCGCCGGGCGTGTCGATGAAGTGGACCCGGGTGCCGGCGTGCGTCAGGTGCATGACCGAGGCATTGAGCGAGTGCTGCATGCGGCGCTCGAGGGGATCGTGGTCGCTCACGGTGCTGCCGCGCTCGACGCTGCCGCGGGCGCCGATGGCACCCGCCTTGTGCAGCAGGGCCTCGGCGAGCGAGGTCTTGCCGGCGGCGGAGGCGCCGACGAGCGCCAGCGTTCGCACCGCTTCCATTTCGGCCGTCTGGCCGTTCGTTCGGCTTGGCATGGGCTGTCTCCTCGGCGCCTGGGCGGCGGCCCAGCGTACGGGATCGGCCGCTCCGATGCAAGCCGGACGCGCCAGCCGCCGCTTGCCGGAGAATGTCGGCCATGGGACCGCCGATCGCCTCCACCCCCGACAGCACGGGCTACCAACGCCGCGAATTCATGGTCGTCAAGATCCCGGTCGTCGAGGACGTGGACGACCGCTGGCACCAGCGCGAGGAACGCATCGACCAGGCGCTGCGCGCCGACGGGCTGGGCTCGGTGCTCGGCTGGGGCGACTCGCTCGGGGAGCCGACGCGGCGCGGCCGGCGCCGGGTCGCGTTCACCCGGGTCGACATCGACATCTCGGACATCGCCGCCGGACGGGCCCTGCTGCAGGCGACGCTGCCGGCGATCGGCGTGCCGCCGGGCACCGAGATCCACTACTCGATCGCCCGTGTCCGCTTCGCCGACATCTACGCGCCGCCGGAATGGCTGCTGGAGCGCCCGCAGGACTAATCCAGCAGGCCGACTAATCCTGCAGGGCGGCGACCTGCTCCGCGTAGGCGATCTCGATGCGCTGCAGCCGGGCCTGGCGCGCGGCCTCGCTGACCCACTGCGCGTTCAGCGCGCTCTGCCGGGCGAGCTGGTATTGCAGCCGGGCCGCCGGCAGCAGCGCCTTGTTGTCGGCGGCGACATAGCCCAGCGACGCCCGCAGCGACTTGAGGACCTCGCGCTGGGCCTCGGCGCGCGGACCCCGCCCGCGCCCGTAGGCCACCAGGAAGGCGCGCAGCTTCTTCTGCAGTTCGAGCGGCGCGTCGCTGCGCACCAGCACCTGGGCCGGCGGCGTCGGCTCCGAGTGCCAGATCACCTGCAGGCGCTCGGCCTCGGTCGGGAACTGCGCGCGGAAGCGCTCGAAATCGGTGGTGTTGTTGGTCGCCACGTCGGCGTCGCCGTTGGCCACCGCCAACGCCGTGGTCTGGTGGGTGCCGACGATCTCGCTCTTGAAGCGGGTCTCCATCGCGATCCGGTTCGGCAGGAAGAGCTGGACCTGCGGCAGGATGAAGCCCGACACCGACCGGCTGTCGCCGCGCGCCAGGCGCCATTGCTCGGGCCGGGCCAGCAGGTCGGCGAGCGGGTCGGACGGCCCGTCCTTGCGCACCAGCAGCACGGCGCGGTGGTCCGGCGTGCCGCCATGCCGCTCGACCTGGGCCAGCACCACCATGCGGCGCTGGGTCACGGCATCGAGCGCGAGCTGCGCCGACAGCAGGCTCAGGTCGACCTGGCCCCGCCGGATGGCCTCGCCGAGCGCCTCGTAGGTGGTCGCCGAATGCACCGTCACGGGCCGGCCCAGCGCACGGCTGAGCTCGGCCAGCAGCGGGGTCCAGCTTTCGCGCGACTCGACCATGCCGCCGACCGGCAGCACGCCGAAGCGCAACTCGGTCGGCGCGGTCTGCTCCGCGGCAGCGGCGTGCCAGCCGAGCGCAGCGGCCAGCGCCACGCCCGCGATCGCCAGGGCGCCTCGTCTCAGCATGCCGTCACGGCGCCCCCGAACGCAACGCCGCCACCTGCTCGGCATAAGTGGCTTCGATGCGCTGCAGCCGCGCCTGGCGCGCCGCCTCGTTGACCCACTGCGAGGTCATGGTGCTCTGCCGCGCCAGCTGGTAGGACAGCTTGGCGGCCGGCAGCAGCGAGCTGTTGTCGGCCGCCACGAAGCCGGCCAGGTCGTGCAGCGACTTCAGCACCGCGCGCTCGCTGTCGCCGCGCGGGCCCTTGCCGCGCGCGTACTCGACCAGGAAGAGCTGCACCTTCTTCTCGAACTCGGGCCCGTAACCGCGCCGGATCACGATCTGCGCATGCGGGATCAGTTCCGACTCCCAGATCACCTGCAGCCGATCGGCTTCGGCCGGGAACTGCAGCCGGAAGCGTTCGAAGTCGGCCGTGTTGTTGGTGGCGACATCAGCCTCGCCGTTGGCCACCGCCAGCGCGGTCACCTGGTGGGTGCCCACCACCTCGCTGCGGAAGCGGGTCTCCATCGCGATATGGTTGGGCAGGAAGAGCTGCAGCTGCGGCACGATGAAGCCCGACACCGACCGGCTCTCGCCGCGCGCCAGGCGCCAGCCTTCGGGTTCGGCCAGCAGCTCCTTGAGGGTGGTGCGAGGGCCCGACTTGCGCGTCAGCAGCAGCGCGCGATAGCCCGGCAGGCCGTCATGGCGCGTCACCTGCGCCACCACCTTCATGCGCCGCAGCGTCACGGCGTCGAGCGCCATCTTGCCGGACAGGAAGGCCATGTCGACCTGGTCGCGCTGGATCGCCTGCTCCAGGGCCTCGTACGAGGTGACCGACAGCATGGTGACCGGCCGGCCGATGGCGCGCTGCAGGTCCGCCAGCAGCGGCTCCCAGTCGTTGCGCGACTCGAAGGCCCCACCCAGCGGCAGGATGCCGAAGCGCACGGCGGTGCCGGCGGCGGCTTCGGCCCCGCCGGCCGCCTGCGCCGCCGCCCCGAGCTGCCAGCCCAGCGCCAGCGCGAGCCCGGCGCGCAGCATCCAGGCCGCCACCCGCGCCGCACCGGCCCGGAACCGATCCGGCCGGGAAACCGCGACATGAGGGGAAGCGCAGAGGACGGGAGCCTGCATCTTTTTCTGGACCGCATCGGCCCGACGAGCCGAATGGGCTGGTCAAGCGAGTGCTGCCTACAACACAATTAGAAACCAACTTAAGCAGTCAACGTGTCATTTTCATTGATCCATGCGCAACGGGGTGCCGCCCAGTGGCTGACAGCCGCAGCCGTTCCAGCTCCTCGATGAGCTGGTCCTTTCGCGCCCTGCGCCTGCTGGCCGGTCTGACACTGGCGCAGCAGCTGGTCCTGCTGGCGCTGTTGCCGGCGACCGTGGCGACCCTGGGCGCCATCGCGGTGCTGACGCGCCAGCACCTGGAGAACCTGACCGCGCTGATGCGCGCCAACGCCCAGACGGTGGCGCTGCAGGTTGCGACCGTGGCCCAGTCGCAGATGCAGCACATGGACCGCCGGGCGCTGCAGCGCACCGCGCTGTCCGGCAGCTTCCAGCCGCACGTGCAGCAGGTGCAGATCTGGTCGGAAGAAGGCGAGATCGTCGCCAATGCCGAAACCATGGACCGGCAGCGCGGGGAGGGGCTGCAGGTGGTCGCCCCGATCACCGGCGATGACGGCAGGCACAACGGCAAGGTGATGGTGGAGATGAGCCTGGACGCGGTCGCGAGCGCCAAGCAGGCGGTCTGGCTCAATGTCGTGATCGTCCTGGGCGCCAGCCTGGCCGGCGTCGGGCTGGCCGGCTGGTGGGCGGCGCGGCGCATCAGCGCGCCGATCCAGGCGCTCGGCGAGGCGGTCGACCGGCTCGGCGCCGGCGAGGACGCGCAGGTCGAGATCGAGGGCTCGGCCGAGGTACGGCGGCTGCAGCACGGCTTCAACCTGGCGGCGCGGGCGCTGCTGGACAGCCGCAACCAGCTGGAGAGCCGCATCGTCAACGCCACCGCCGAGCTGGCCAGCAAGAACCAGCAGCTGGAGGTCGCCAGCCAGGCCAAGACCCGCTTGCTGGCCGCCGCCAGCCACGACCTGCGGCAGCCGCTGCATGCGCTGACCTTGTTCTCGGACGGCCTCGCCAAGGGCGAGACCGATCCGGTGCGGCTGCAGCGCATCGGCCACATCCGGGAGTGCGTCGAGTCGCTGGACCGGTTGTTCTCGGAGCTGCTGAACCTCTCGCAGCTCGACGCCGGCGTTCTGCAGCCGCAGTGGACCGACTTCGCGCTCGATGCCCTGTTCGACGAAATCAGCCGCAACTTCCGCGCGGTGGCCGAGCAGAAGAACCTGCGGCTGGTGGTGCGCAAGACCGAGGCCTGGGTGCGCTGCGACTACGTCATGCTGTCGCGGATCCTCAACAACCTGGTTTCGAACTCGCTGCGCCACACCACCGAGGGCGGAATCCTGGTCGGCGCCCGGCGGCGCGGCAAGGCGATCCGCATCGACGTCTGGGACACCGGCATCGGCATCGCGGCCCATCACCAGCCGCGGGTCTTCGAGGAGTTCTACCAGGTCGACCCGCAGGGCCGGCAGGGCGGCCGGGAGTCGCGCGGGATGGGGCTGGGCCTGGCCACGGTGCAGCGGCTCGCGGCCCTGCTCAACACCCGGGTCGAGCTCATTTCCCGGCCCAACAAGGGCACCTGCGTGCGGGTGCCGGTGCGCGCCACGGCACCCACGCCCAGCCTGCCGGCGCCGCCCGCGCAGCCGTTTGGCCCGGCGGCCGAAGACGATGCCGGCCTGGTCGACATGGTGGTGCTGGTGATCGACGACGAGCGCACCATCCTCGAGGGCCTGCAGGTCGTGCTGGCGAACTGGGGCGCGCGGGTGCTGGCGGCGCAGAGCCGTTCCGAAGCCCTGGCACTGGCCGACGCCTGGGACCGGCCGCCCGACATCGTCGTGAGCGACCTGCTGCTGCAGGGCGGGGACAACGGGCTCGACGTGATCGCGGCGCTGGAACGCCATCCGCGCGGCATCGGGCCGTCGACCGCGCGGCTGCTGGTGACCGGCGAGACCAAGCCCGACCGCTTGCGCGAAGTCGCCAGTGCCGGCGTCGCGGTGCTCTACAAGCCGGTTTCGCCACGGGTGCTGCGCCAGGCCATCAACATCCAGCTGGCCGCGGTGCGCAGCGCCGCCGCGGCACTGTAGGCGCCCGCCGTCGGACGCGCCCGTACGTCGTCCGGCATAGACCGACAGGCTGCGGATTTTCGCCTGCGTTTCCCACAATGCGGCAGGCCGCGGGGCGACATAAGCCCTCTGCCTTATCGCGCCGAAACAGCCGGCTCCGTACATTCATTGGACCTCTCACCCCCTGCGGATGTGGTCCCGATGTTTGCCTGCCGTTTCCCTATGCTGCTTCGAGTGCAGCGCGCCCTTGTCGCCGTGTTTTGTGCAGCCTGGCTGTGCGGCGGCGCGCAGGCGGCCGGGCTGACGGTGCTGATGGCCGACGAGACGGCCGCCCATGCCGAATTCGTGCGCCAGCTGCGCGACGCCCAGGACGCCGACAGCCGCTTCGACCTGATCCACCTGGCGGCCGGCGAAAGCAGCCTCGATGAGCATGCGCCCGGCATCACGATGGCGGTCGGCATGAGCGCGGCGCGCTCGGCGATCGAGCGGCCCGGCCAGGATCCGCTGGTGCTCGCGATGCTCAGCCGGCTCGACTACGAAAGCCTCAAGGCCACGGCCGCGCTGCGGCGGCCGGAACGCCAGATCGGCGTGCTGCTGCGCGAACCCGCGATGGCCGACCAGCTGGCGCTGATCGATGCGCTGCTGCCGGCGAAGCGCCGGGTGGGCGTCGTCGCCACCGCCGAGTCGGAGCCGATCGTGAGCGAACTGCTGCGCGCCGGCCAGGGCTGGGACCTGCAGGTCGAGTACGCGCCGGACGCCAAGTCGCTGGCGGTGGTGCTGCGCCTGCTGGTGTCGCGCAGCGACGCGTTGCTGGTGCTGCCCGACAAGATCGGCGACAGCCAGGCCGCCACGCTGGCGGTGCTGCGCGCCGGCGCCAGTGCCGGCCTGCCGGTGTTCGGTACCAGCGATGGCCTGGTGCGCTCGGGTGGCCTCGGCGCCGTGGTGGCGACGCCGGGACAGCTGGCCCGGCAGGCGCACTCGCTCGGTCGCAAACTGGAGGCGTCCGGCACGGCCCCCGGCGTGCGGGTCGAGGTCGCCGCGCCGGCCACTGTCCGCGTCAATACCACCGTGGCGCGCGGCCTCGGCCTGCGCCTGCCTGACGAACGCGAACTGACCGCGCGGGTGAGCGCCCTCCGATGACCGCCCCGAGCCACCGCCTCGCCGCGCCCGCGCCGATCGTGCGGGCCAGCGACCCGCCGGTTGCGGAGCGCCGGGCGCTGGTGGTCGGCGCCAGCCTGCAGCGCGACCTGTTCCGGCTGGGCGTGGTGCCGTGCGTGGCGGTGGCGCTGGCGCTGACCGCATGGTTCACCCAGGGCCGGCTGGCGACGCTCGAAGCGGCCTTCGATGCCGAGGGCGAAGCGGTGGCTCGCCAGGTGGCGGCGATGTCCGACCTGAGCCTGTACGCCGGCGACCTGCCGGCGCTGCAGAACGTCGCCAACGCCGCCCTGCGCGGCGGCCAGGTGACGCGGGTCGAGATCAGCAACAGCGCCGGCATCTACGTCACGGCCGGACCGAAGACCGCACCGCTGGCCCAGCTGCGCATGTTCACCGCGCCGGTCACGCTGCGCGAGGCCTCGCGCGCCAACGCCTTCGCGCCGGCCGGGTCGACCGCCTCCGGCGAGACACCGATCGGCCTGGTCCAGACCTTCCGCGACACCACCGCCTACGATCGCGAACGCACCCGCTCGCTGATGGCCGGCATCGGCATCGCGATGATCGCGCTGCTGGCCGCCTGGGCCTGGGTGCGCCATACGGCGCGCGCGGTCGCCCAGCCGCTGCGGCGGATCTCGCGCACCGTGGCGGCGCTGGAATCGGGCCGCTTCGACGCCCGCTGCAACGTGGTGGCCGAGGACGAGGGAGAGCGCGAAGCCGGTGCCCGCGACCGTCGCGCCCGGCACGAGTTCGCCAACCTGGCGCACGACATCAATCGCCTGGCCGAGCGGCTGCAGCGCAACCGCCAGGCGAGCGAGGAGCGGGTGCGCGAAGCGACCGCGGTCGCACTGCAGCGGATGGCCGAGGCCGAGCAGGCGGCACTTTCCCGGGCCCGGTTCCTGGCGGCCGCGAGCCATGACCTGCGCCAGCCGCTGCACGCCATGGGCCTGTTCATCGACGGCCTGCTGCCGACCGCCTCGACGCTCCAGCGGCCGGCGGTGCTGCGGCTGCAGGAAGCGACCGAGTTCATGGGCGTGCTGCTCGACGACCTGCTGGAGATCTCGCGGCTCGACGCCCAGGTGCTGACGCCGGCGATCGGCGGCGTCTCGCTGGCCACGCTGTTCGACCAGCTCGAGGCCCGGCACGCCGCGCCCGCGGCCGCCGCCCGGGTGCGGCTGCTGTGGCGCGATCGCGGCCTGGCGGTGCGCAGCGATGCCGCGCTGCTGCTGCGGATCGTCGGCAACCTGGTGAGCAACGCGGTGCACCATACGCCGCCCGACGGCACGGTGCTGGTGACCGCGCGGCGACGCGGCGACGCGGTGCGCATCGAGGTGCGCGACAACGGGGTCGGCATCGCGCCGATCCACCAGACCCGCATCTTCGAGGAGTTCTACCAGGTCGCGAACACCGAGCGCGACCGGCGCCAGGGCTTCGGCCTCGGCCTCGCGATCTGCTCGCGCATCGCGGCCCTGCTCGGCGCCCGCATCTCGGTGCGCTCGGCGCTCCAGGCCGGCAGCACCTTCGCGATCGAACTGCCGCTGGCGAGTCCGCGCGAGGTGGTGCCGGTGGTGCCCGAAGCACCGGCGTCGGCGCCGCTGGCGGGCCTGCACTGTCTGGTGGTGGACGACGACCCGGCGATCCTCGAGGGCAGCCGGACGCTGCTCGCGCAATGGGGCTGCCAGGTGGATTGCGCCTCCAACCGGGCCGAGGCCCTGGCGCAGCTCGGCACCGACGGCGCGCACTTCGACGTCGTGCTGTGCGACCTGCAGCTGGCCCACGACGAGGACGGCATGGAAGTGCTCGCGGCGGCGCACCGGCTGCAGCCGGACGCGCTGCCGGTGCTGGTGTCGGGCGCCACCGGGCCCGAGGCGCTGCAGCGTTTGCGGCAGGGCGGCGTGCTGCTGCTCACCAAGCCGGTGGCGCCGGCCAAGCTGCGGGCCCTGCTGTCGACCCGGCGCAGCACTGTCATGGCATGACTTGAATTCGAAAGCATTCCTTGTCGAATCAACTTGTTGGTTGGCTGTGACATAGCGTCCGAATAGCGCATGCGCCAGCACGACGAATAGCCATTTTTATCGCGCGCCATTGATACCATTTGTGTCTTTACCCCGGTCCGCAGGCTGCGGAAGGATGAGTTGGGACACATGGAACCGATGCACTGGGAGTACATGGGCGCGCTGGGCGGCGTGATCGGCATCGGCTGGCTGGTCGTGGTGCCGATGTACCGTGGCTGGAACCACCTCAACGACAAGATGACCGCCCGGGTCAAGCGCAGCGTCCGCATGATGTCCGAGTGCGAAGAGCGCATGAACCCGATGACCACCGGCGCCGAGGCCGGCCCGACGGGCTCGCGGCTTCGCTGAGCGCGTCAGCCCGGCGCCGTCAGGACGGGGTCCATGGCGGTTCCGAGCCCGAAACGCACGCTCTCGCCCTCCACCGTCACCGCACAGCCCAGCCCGTCGGCCAGCGCCTGCAGCGCGATGGCGTCGATCGCGAGCGCGCGCGGCGCCCGGTGGGCGCCGGCGATGGGCTCGACCGGCTCCGCGGGGCCGTGGCTGGCCACGAAGCGCAGCCCGTCGCCGCCCTCGGCCTCGACCCGGATCTCGCCCAGGTTCGGCACGCTGTCGTGCAGGTGGCCGAGGGCGCCCAGCACCATGTAGCGCAGCGCCGCGGCGGCCGGAAAGCGCGGCTCGCCTTCGACCGGCGCGAGTCCCTCGCCGAGCCTCAGCCCGATGCCGTTGAGCTCGAACGCCACCCGCATCAGGGTCGTGCACTGGGCCACCAGTGCGCTGCGCGTGATGCCGTCGTCATGGGTGGCCAGCTCCCAGTCGCGCAACGAGCGCACGCCGGTGGCGAGGGCCGCCACCTGATCCTCGATCAGCGCCACGCGCTCGGCCATGGCGGCGGCATCGGGGGAGGCCTCGGCCCCGTTGGCGACCTGGCGCTTGAGCAGCAGCACGCCCATCCGGATCACCGACACCGGGGCCGCCATCTCGTGGCGCAGCGCCGGCAAGGCGCGGGTCAGCAGCTCGTGGCGCACGCCGGCGGCCATCCAGCTGCGCGCTCCGGGCGAAGACTTCATCGAGCCGTCATCCCGCCAGCGGCCGCGCCAGGATGCGATCGAGGACGTCGAAATCGATCGGCTTCTGCAGGTGGTGGTCGAACAGCCCCGCGGCGTTGCCGGCCTCGTCGGCGGCGTAGCCCGAGATCGCGACCAGCAGCGGCGGCTCGCCGCGGGCGCTGGCGCGCAGCTGGCGCGCCACCTCGGTGCCGGGAAAATCGGGAAGGGTGAGGTCGACCAGCGCGGCGTCGAAGCGCTGCTGGGCCGCCACATCGAGCGCCTGCTGGCCCGTGTAGGTGCAGCATGCCGTGTGATCCTGCAGCACCAGCAGCTCCTGCAGCAGATCCGCCGCGGCGTGGTTGTCGTCGACGATCAGGACGTTCACTTGCAAATCTCCGCCAAAGCAAAGTTCCAGAGTATCGGGCTGGCAAGCGCAGCGTCGGTGTAGGACGCCGCCCCGCACCGTTCAGGCCGCCGGCGTTTCGGCGCTCAGCGGCAGAATCACGCTGAAGGTGGCGCCCTGCCCCGGCGCGCTCGCCAGTTCGATCTCGCCGCCGTGCGAGCGCACGATCTGGCGCGCGATGTAGAGGCCCAGCCCCAGACCCGGGGCCTGCCGGCGGCTGTCGTCGGTGCGCTCGAACTGCTCGAAGATCCGCGCATGGTCCTCGGCCGCGATGCCCGGGCCCTGGTCGCTGACGCTCATCCGCGCGCGGCCGCCCGCCAGGCGCACGCTGACCTCGACCTGCTTGCCGCCACCGTAGCGCAGGGCGTTGGTGATCAGGTTGGTCAGCACCTGCTCGATGCGGAACTCGTCCCACACGCCCGGCACGCCGGCCGGCGCCTCGAAGCGGATCGGCGGGCCCACCGCCTCGGCCTGCTGCGCCAGGCTCTCGACCACGCCGCGCGCCAGCAGCGCCAGGTCCACCGGCCGGGGCTGGATCGACAGGGCGCCGCTGCGCATGCGGGTGACGTCGAGCATGTCGTCGATCAGCCGCACCATGTTCTGGATCTGCCGCTGGTCGCGCTCGATCATCGCCGGCAGGCGGTCGGGCGCGAAAGGCGCCGTGTTGTTCTTCGACAGGTGCAGCTTGCGCACCTGGGTCTCGAGGTAGAGCGTGTTGAGCGGCGTGCGCAGCTCGTGAGAGACCATCGACATGAAGTCGTCGCGCATGCGCACCGCGCGCTCAAGCTCGCGCTGGGTGCACTGCAGCTGCTGCACCAGCGCCTCCTGCCGGCGGTGCGAGGCGGCGAGGGCGTCAATCTCGTGCTTGAGCGCCTTGCGGTGCCGGTACAGGTCGACGAAGACGCTGACCTTGCTGCTCACCGTCTGGGCATCGAGCGGCTTCTGCAGGAAGTCGACCGCGCCGCTCTCGTAGCCCTTGAAGGCGTAGTTCATCTCGCGCCCGGCGGCGCTCACGAAGATGATCGGGATGTGGCGCGTGCGCTCGGTGCCGCGCATCATCTCGGCCAGTTCGAAGCCGTTCATGCCCGGCATCTGGACGTCGAGGATGGCGAGCGCGAACTCGTGCTCCAGCAGCAGCGCCAGCGCCTGCTCGGCCGACGACGCCTGGTACACCGGCCGCCCCGGGCCGCGGATCAGCGCCTCGAGCGCCAGCAGGTTTTCCGGCAGGTCGTCGACGATCAGCAGCTTGCTTTCGACATCAATGGGCATGGGCAGCATCCAGTTCCAGCAGAAGCGCGCGGATCTCGCGCAGGGGTAGCACGAAATCGGGCGCGTGGGTGGCGATGGCCGCACGCGGCATGGTCGGCACCAGGGCCTCGGCCGGGTCCTGGACCACCGTCAGTCCGCCGGCCTCGTGGATGCGCAGCAGGCCCTCGGCGCCGTCTTCGTTGGCCCCGGTGAGCAGCACGCCGGCCAGCGCCGGGCCATAGGCATCGGCCGCCGAAGCCATCAGCACGTCGATCGCCGGCCGCGAGAACAGCACCGGCGGCTCGCAGCTGAGCGAGAAGCAGCGGTCGCGCTCGATCGACAGGTGATAGCCGGGCGGCGCGAAGTACAGCGTGCCCTGCGCCACCGGCGCCTTGTCCTCGGCCTCCAGGACCGGGAACGGCAGCCGGTGGCGGAAGATCTCGGCCAGCCGGCTTTCATGGGCCTCGGGCAAGTGGATCACGACCGCGGTCGGCAGCCGCCAGCTTGCCGGCAGGTTGCCCAGCAGCGCGATCAGCGCGTCGACGCCACCGGCCGAGGCGCCGACGACCACGGCCTCGATCCGGCGCGCCGGCAGCGGACGGGTCGTCATGAGGCCTTCCGGTAGATGCGCTCGGCGCGCGCCAGCACCCCGAAGCGCTCGGCATAGCCGGAGAAGTCGATGCTCTCCTTGGCGCCGAGGCCGAGAAAGCCGCGGTGGCACAGCGACTCGTGGAACAAACCCAGCGCGCGGTCCTGCAGGGCCCGGTTGAAGTAGATCAGCACGTTGCGGCAGGACACCAGGTGGGTCTCGGCGAACACGCTGTCGGTCGCCAGGCTGTGGTCGGCGAAGGTCACGTCGGCGCACAGCGAGGGATCGAAGCGGGCGGCGTCGTAGGCCGCGGTGTAATAGTCCGAGAAAGCGCGCTGGCCGCCGGCGCGCTGGTAGTTGGCGGTGTAGTTGCGCACCGACTCGAGCGGAAAGATGCCCTGGCGGGCCTTCTCGAGCGAGGCCGGATTGATGTCGGTCGCATAGATGCGGGTGCGCTCGAGCAGGCCTTCCTCGCGCAGCAGGATGGCCAGCGAGAACACCTCCTCGCCGGTGCTGCAGCCCGCCACCCAGACCGTCAGCGACGGATAGGTGTGGAGCACCGGCACCACCTGGCGCCTCAGCGCCAGGAAGTAGGCCGGGTCGCGGAACATCTCGCTGACCGGGATCGTGAGGTATTGCAGCAGCTGCGCGAACAGCGTCGGGTCCCGCAGCACGCGCTCCTGCAGCGCCGAGATGTTCGGCAGGCCGAGCTGGCCCAGCGCATACAGCACGCGCCGTTTTTGCGAGGCGCCGGTGTAGTCGCGGAAGTCGTAGCTGTACTTGAGGTAGATCGCCTCCATCAGCAGGCGCAACTCGATCTCCGTGGCGCTCGGCGGATGCAGCGCGCGTTGCACCGGATTCGTCTTCACAGCCGCTCCATCTTCGGCATCCACACGCGCAGCAGCGAGAACAGCCGGTCGAGGTCGACCGGCTTCGCCAGGTAGTCGTTGGCGCCGGCCGCCAGGCACTGCTCCTGATCGTCCTTCATGGCCTTGGCGGTGACCGCGATCACCGGCAGCTTCTCGAAACGCGGGTCCTGGCGCAGCCGGCGCGTGGCCTCGAGGCCGTCCATCTCCGGCATCATGACGTCCATCAGCACCAGGTCGATGTCCTCGACCTGGTCGAGCTTGTCGAGTGCCTCGCGGCCGTTGCGGCCGATCTCGACCGTGGCGCCGCGCTGCTCCAGCGCGCTGGTGAGGGCGAAGATGTTGCGCACGTCGTCGTCCACCAGCAGGATGCGGCGGCCCTCGAACACCCGGTCGCGGCCGCGCGAGGTCTTCAGCATGCTCTGGCGTTCGCTCGACAGGTCGGCCTCGACCTTGTGCAGGAACAGCGTCACCTCGTCGAGCAGGCGCTCGGGCGAGCGCGCGCCCTTGATGATGATCGAGCGCGAGTAGCGCAGCAGCTCGGCCTCCTCGTCGCGCGTCAGGTTGCGCCCGGTGTAGACGATCACCGGCGGGAAGGACACGATCTCCTCGGTCGCCATCCGCTTGAGCAGCTCGCTGCCCTGCATGTCGGGCAGGCGCAGGTCGGTGATCATGCAGTCGAAGACGCGGCTGCGCAGCAGCGCCAGCGCCTCCTCGCCCGACGCCAGCGCGGTGATCACGACGTCGTCGTCGGCGATCAGCTTCACCACGCTTTCGCGCTGCAGCGCGTCGTCCTCGACCAGCAGCACCGCCTTGACCTTCTGCGTCAGCTTGTCCTCGAACTTGCGGAACACGGCCTTCAGCTGGTCGCGCGTGGTCGGCTTCAGCGCATAGCCGATCGCGCCCATGTGCAGCGCCGCCTCGGCGCTGTCCAGGGCCGACACCACGTGGACCGGAATGTGGCGGGTCAGCGGATCGTCCTTGAGCCGCTGCAGCACGCCGAGGCCGGGGCTGTCGGGCAGCCCCATGTCGAGCAGGATCGCGTCGGGCAGGAACTGGGTCGCCAGGCTGAAGCCGTCGGCCGCGCCGTGGGCGATCAGGCAGCGGTAGCCGAGCTCGTGCGCGAGGTCGTAGAGGATGTGGGCGAACTGCGGTTCGTCCTCGATCACGAGCACCCGGCGGGCCTGGTCGCGCGGCAGGGCGCGATCGTCGGCGAACTGGGGCGCGGGGATCGCCGTCGCGACCGGGGCCGCAGGGGCCGGCGGCGCCGGCGGCAGATCGGCGCGGGCCGGCGCAGGGGGCGCCTTGGGCGCCGCCGTCGCGTCGGCCTGCGGCGCCCGCGCCGGCAATTGCAGCGTGAAGGTGCTGCCGGCGCCGGGCACGCTGTGCACGCCCAGCGTGCCGCCGAGCAGCCGTGTCAGGTCGCGCGAGATCGACAGGCCCAGGCCGGTGCCGCCGTAGCGCCGGCTGGTGGTGCCGTCGGCCTGGCGGAAGGCCTCGAAGATCACCTCCTGCTGGTCGGCCGGGATGCCGATGCCCGAATCGGACACCGCGAAGGCGGCTCCCCCATCGGCCGTGCCCGACACGGTCAGCGCGACCTCGCCGCGGTCGGTGAACTTGAGCGCGTTCGACAGCAGGTTCTTGAGGATCTGCTCGACCCGCTGCCGGTCGGTGACCAGCGAAGCCGGTGCGTCGGGACGGATGTCGAGCCGGAAGCCGAGCTGCTTCTGTCCCGCCAGCGGGGCGAAGTTCATGCGCAGGCTCTCGCCGAGCCTGGCCAGCGGCACATGCTCGGCCACCACGTCGAGCTTGCCGGCCTCGACCTTGGCGATGTCGAGGATGTCGTTGATCAGCACCAGCAGGTCGTTGCCCGAGGCGTAGATCGATTCGGCGAACTTCACCTGCTCGGCATCGAGGTTGCCGCGCGGGTTGTCACCCAGCAGCTTGGCCAGGATCAGCGCGCTGTTGAGCGGCGTGCGCAACTCGTGCGACATGTTGGCCAGGAACTCGGACTTGTAGCGGCTCGCGCGCTGCAGTTCGTCGGCCCGCTCCTCGAGGTCGCGCTGGACCCGGCGCAGCGCGGCGTTGCGCTGGTCCAGCGCCTCCGTGCGCTCCGAGAGCTGGCTGTTGGTCTGTTCCAGTTCGGCCTGCTGGTTCTCCAGCGTGGCCTGCGAGGCCCGCAAAGCGCGCGACTGCTCCTCGAGCTCCTCGTTGGCGGTGCGCAGCTCTTCCTGCTGGACCTGGAGTTCCTCGTTGAGCTGCTGGGTCTCGGCCAGCGCGTCCTGCAGTTGCTGGCGATAGCGCACCGCGCCGACCGCGCTGCCGATGGTGGCGGCCACCAGGTCGAGCAGCTCCAGGTCGCGTTCGTTCGGCGAGCGCGGCAGGCCGAGCTCGATCACGCCGTTGACGACGCCGTCGTTCTGGACCGGCAGCAGCACCGCGGCCGCCGGCGCCATCTCGCCAAGCCCCGAATTGACCTTCAGGTAGTCGGCCTGCACCGGCTCGACCCGCAACAGACGCCGCTCCGACGCCGCCTGCCCGACCAAGCCCTCGTTGGGAGCGAACACCTGTGGCGAGGCCTCGGCCGCGGTCGAGAAGCCATAGCTCGCGATCCGGTGCAGCGCGCCATGGCGCTCGCGCAGGTACATCGCGCCGACCAGGCTGCCGACGTGGCGCGAGAAGAAGGCCAGCACCTTGCGCCCCATCTCCTGGGCCCCGGGCTCGCCCACCAGCTCGGCAGCCAGCTCGGTCTGGGCGCTGCGCAGCCAGGCCTGCTGCCGCAGCGTCTCGGCATGCGCGGCCTGCTCGCCCAGCACCGCGTCGTAGCTGTCCGACAGGCGCAGCAGCTGGCGCCGGCCGAAATAGGCCAGCAGCCCGGTGGAGGCCAGCGTGAACAGCACGAACAGCGCGACGATCGCGATGCTGGTGTTCGTGACCTCGTTGTTGCGCTGGAATCGCAGGTTGCGCTCGGTGTCGATGAAGGCCGCGAAACCGGCGCGCATGTCGTCGGTCAGGCGCTTGCCGCGGCCCAGGCTCACCGCCTGCTGGTAGTCGCCGCCGCTGCGCCGCAGGGCGATGGTCTCGCGGGCGAAATCGTTCCACGAGGCCTGCAGGGCAGCGATGCGGTCGACCCGCGTCGCCTGCGCGGGGTTGTCCGACACCAGCGCCTTCAAGGCACCGAAGTCATCCTTCACGCGCGCCAGCGCGCTGTCGTAGGGCTCCAGGAAACTCTCGTCGCCGGTGATCAGGAAGCCCCGCATGCCGGTCTCCATGTCGATGCTGCGGCGCTGCAGCTCGGTCGCGCTCCCGGTGACGCGGTCGGTGTGCTCGACCCAGCCGATCACCGACAGCAGGTAGAGGATCAGCCCGACGAACACCACGGCCCCGACCACGCCGCCGATCAGCGGCAGCTTCAGGTTGCGGCTGAGCAGGCGCTGGAATTCCTCGGGGTCGATCGCGGAAGGAGTTTTCATGGAGTCGGAGATGGACGAAGCAAAACCCGACAAGCGTGCCAGACCCGGCGGCGCCACCCTGTCGGATAAGGCCGCGAACTGGGCCGCCGCGCCTTGCGATGCGCAAGCGCCGCGCTAACCTTGCCCCATGAACATCTTCGACGAACCCAAGATCGACTGCCACAACCACATCCTCGACCCCAGGCGTTTCCCCTATGCGAGGGACACCCACTACGCGCCGGCGGGCCAGGAGACGGGCTCGGCCGATCTCTTCCTGGCCGTGATGGCGGCCCATGGCGTGCAGCGGGCCCTGGTCGTCGGCCCCAACTCCGGCTACGGCACCGACAACAACGCCTGCCTGCTCGACGCCATCGCGCGCAGCCAGGGCCGCATGAAAGGGGTTGCGGTGGTCGACAACGGCATCGCGCTCGAGGCACTGGCCGAGCTGAAGGCGCAGGGCATCGTGGGCGTGGCCTTCAACCCCTCCTTCCTCGGCGTCGACTACTACCTCGGTGCCGGCGCGCTGATCGGCAAGCTGCGCGAGCTCGGCCTGCTGCTGCAGGTGCAGGTCGAGCGGGACCAGCTGCCCGCGCTGCTGCCGCTGCTGGCGGACGCCGGGGTGCCGATCCTGATCGACCATTGCGGCAAGCCCGATATCGCGGCAGGCCTGCAGCAGCCCGGCTTCCAGGCGCTGCTGGCACTGGGGCGATCGGGCAAGGCCTACGTCAAACTCTCCGGCTTCGCGAAGTTCTCGGGCCAGCCGCATCCGCACCAGGATGTCCGGCCCTTCGTGCGGGCCCTGGCCGAGGCCTTCACGCTCGAACGCTGCCTGTGGGGCTCCGACTGGCCCTACCTGCGGGCGACCGAACGAATCGACTATGGCCTACAGCTGAAACTGATGGAGCAACTCTTCCCGGATGCCGGCGAGCGCCGGAAACTGTTCTGGGAAACGCCCCGACGGCTTCTTGGATGGACCGACTGAGCCGCGCGGCGCTGGAAAGGAACCCCCATGGACCCCACACCCCTCAACCCTCCCCCGGGCCGCTCGCTCAAGGCGATGTGGGCCACCATCGGCGCCCTCGCCGTGGCGGTCGCTGCGCTGGGCGGCATCCTGTTGCACCAGCAGGCCCGCAACGCGGACTCGGCGCCGACCACGCCGGTGGCCGCGGCGTTGCCCATGCAGGCGCCCGATGATGGCAAGCCGGGGCTGGTGCCGGCCGCGCCTCCGCCATCGGTCGTGGCACAGGCGCCGGCTCCCGTTCGCGCGCCCGAGGTCCTGCCGCCACCACCCGCGCCAGCAGCCGCCCCGGCGCCGCGCCCGGTTCCGGTCTGCGCCACCTGCGGCCACGTCGAGTCGGTCCGCACCGTGCAGCGCCAGGTTCCGGCCACCGGCGTCGGCGCAGTCGCCGGCGGGGTGCTGGGCGGTGTCCTGGGCCACCAGATCGGCCATGGCAACGGCCGCACCGCGGCCACGGTGATCGGCGCGGTGGGCGGCGGCTTCGCGGGCAACGAGGTCGAGAAGCGCTACCACACCGCCACCGTCTACGAGGTCGGGGTGCGGATGCAGGACGGATCGCTGCGCACCGTCGAGACCGCCACCGCGCCGCCGGTCGGCAAGGCGGTCACGCTCAACGGCAAGCTGCTGCAGCCGGCCGACGGCCGCAAGTAGCGCTCAGGCCGGCACCGCGTCGACGTTGGCCCGGTCCCAGTGCCGGTGCTTCGCGATCGCGGCGACGAAGTCCTGCGCCACCTGCTGCGCGGCGCTGGCATCGCCCAGGTTGGTGACCGGGGTCGCCGCCACCACCACGCCGGCCGGCGCCGCCTTCGGGTCGGCGCCGATGCCCAGCGTGGCCAGCAGTTCGACACCCTCGCCCACCGTGCAGATCGCCTTGCAGTGCTTGTAGGCCTCCAGCACGAAGTGGACCGCGTCGCCATTGGCTGCCAGCGTTCGGGCGCCCTCGGCCCCGGCCGGCACCAGCACGGCGTCGAACATCACCGAGGGCATGTTGACGAAGGTCGCATCGACATCGAGTTGGCGCTTCGACGCGCTGGCGACCGTGCCGAGCCGCGGACCGACCAGCTTGCACTGCGCACCGGCCTGCTCGATGCCCTCGCGGATCGCCTTCAGCGAGGCCGAGTCGACCCCGTCTGCGACCAGGATCGCGACCTTGCGGGTCTTGATCGAGCCGTTGCCGGTGTCTGCCATGCTGAGCGCCGGCGATTCGTCGATCGGCATCGTGAAGCGGTGGGCCCGGAAGCCCGCGCGACCGGCCGCGGCCTTGGCGTCGGGCGCGTTGATGCCCAGCACCTCGGCCACGCGCCGCGCCAGCTTCTCGTCCACGTGCGCCAGGTTGTCGACCATGCGCTGGCGCACCGCCGGCACCTCGACCTTGGACAGCTCGAAGCGGAAGGCCGCGATGATGTGCTCCTTCTCGGGCGCACTCTGGCTGTTGAAGAAGAGCCGGGCCTGCGTGAAGTGGTCGTCGAAGGACGGACTGCGCCGGCGCAGCTTGGGCGGCTCGAGTTCCTCCGGGAAGGACTGGAAGCCGGCGCTGGCGCCATCGACCCGGAACTCCTTGCCATCGCCCAGCGAGTTCGGCTCGTACGCCACCTGGCCGCGCGCGATGGTCTGCCGGTGCATGCCGTCGCGCTGGAAGTTGTGGAAGGGGCAGACGCCCTTGTTGATCGGCAACTCGTGGAAGTTGGCGCCGCCCAGGCGCGAGATCTGCGTGTCGGTATAGGAGAACAAGCGCCCCTGGAGCAGTGGGTCGTTCGAGAAATCGATGCCCGGCACCACGTGGCCCGGATGGAACGCGACCTGCTCGGTCTCGGCGAAGAAGTTGTCCGGGTTGCGGTTCAGCACCATGCGGCCGATGCGCTGCACCGGCACCATCTCCTCCGGAATCAGCTTGGTCGGATCGAGCAGGTCGAAGCCGAAGGCGTGTTCCTTGTCCTGCGGGATCATCTGCACGCCGAGCTCCCATTCCGGGAAATCGCCGGCTTCGATCGCCTCCCACAGGTCGCGCCGGTGGAAGTCGGCGTCCTTGCCGGCGATCTTCTGCGCCTCGTCCCAGGCCAGGCCGTGGATGCCCAGCTTGGGCTTCCAGTGGAACTTGACGAAGTGGCTCTCGCCGCGCGCGTTGACGAAGCGGAAGGTATGGACGCCGAAGCCCTCCATCATGCGCAGGCTGCGCGGAATGGCCCTGTCCGACATGGCCCACATCAGCATGTGGGTGGTCTCGGGCATCAGCGAGGCGAAGTCCCAGAAGGTGTCGTGCGCGCTCGCCGCCTGCGGCATGCCATGGTGCGGCTCCGGCTTGACGGCATGGACCAGGTCGGGGAACTTCATCGCGTCCTGGATGAAGAACACCGGGATGTTGTTGCCCACCAGGTCGTAGTTGCCCTGCTGCGTGTAGAACTTGACCGCGAAGCCACGCACGTCTCGCACCGTGTCGGCCGAGCCTTTCGATCCCGCCACGGTCGAGAAGCGCACGAAAACGGGCGTCTTCACCGCCGGATCCTGCAGGAACTCGGCCGCCGTGAATTGCGACATCGACTTGTAGACCTCGAAATAGCCGTGCGCCGCGGACCCCCGGGCATGCACCGCACGCTCGGGAATGCGCTCGTGGTCGAAGTGCGTGATCTTCTCCCGCAGGATGAAGTCCTCGAGCAGGGTCGGCCCGCGCGGCCCCGCCTTCAGCGAGTTGTGGTTGTCGGGCACCTGCAGGCCCTGGTTGGTGGTCAGCCGGGCGACGTTGTCGCTGGTGAAGGCAGCCAGTTGCTCCTGCTTGGCCTGGCTGCCGTCGCCCTGCTTCGGGCGACGGCCGGCGGCCGCCTTGTTCTGTTGCGTCATCGGGGTGTCCTCGGGTTTTCGCAAAACGACGGCCGGCGACCGGGCCGCGGTCCATACTGCGGGTGATGACCTCAGCTTAAGGTCGGGCCGGCGCGCGGCACGTAGTGGGCGCGCGCTCCCGGCTGTCGGCGCTGCGAGGCGATCAGGGTAGGACCGCACCGACGATCCTGCGCGATGGCCTACGCCGGTTCGGGCCTGCCCGCCCACCCGAGGCCGCGCTGCACTTCCTTACGATGCAGCATCGACGTCGGCATCAAACCTGCTTTACCAGCTTCTCCCCACCCAAAGGTCCGCGCACCATGCTCATCAGAATCGGATTCGACATCGAGCTCGGGGTCACGGCGCCGACGGCCCTCATCTACATGCTGCAGCTCCATCCTTCGCGCGCAGCCGACCTCCAAGGCAGCGAGCAGCTCACGATCAGCCCGCCGCTGCGCACCGACCACTACACCGACAACTTCAACAACCACTGCGCCCGCGTGGCGGTGCCCGCCGGTGTGAGCCGCGTGCGACTGCGCAACGAAGCGGTGGTGTTCGACACCGGCTGGCCGGACCCGGTGTGCCTCGGCGCGATCGAACATGCGCCCGCCGACCTGCCTCTGGAGACGCTGCAGTTCCTGCTGCCCAGCCGCTATTGCGAGGTCGACAGCGAACTGCTGCAGTTCGCGTGGGCCCAGTTCGGCGGCGTGCCGCAGGGCTGGCAGCGGGTGCAGGCGATCTGCAACTTCGTGCACCGGCACCTGCGATTCGACTACCAATGCGCCCGCGCCACGCGCACCGCGCTGGAGGGCTGGCGGGAGCGTGTCGGCGTCTGCCGCGACTTCACGCACCTGGCGATCACGCTGTGCCGCTGCATGAACATCCCGGCGCGCTACGTCACGGGCTACCTGGGCGACATCGGCATTCCACCGGTGCCGTATCCGATGGACTTCAGCGCCTGGTTCGAGGTCTACCTGGGCGACCGCTGGCACACCTTCGATGCCCGGCACAACACGCCGCGCATCGGACGGGTGGTGATCGCGCGGGGCCGCGACGCGGCCGACGTGCCGATCACGATGGTGTTCGGCGTCAACACGCTGCAGCGCTTCGAGGTCACGACCGACGAGGTGCTTGCAGTGTGAACAGGCCCTAGCTGGCGCTGAAGTGCGCCCCCGCCATCACGAACGGAATCACCAGTTCGGGAACCAGGTACGCGAGCCAGACCCGGTGCGGCTCGGGCAGGCCCACCTTCGAGATCGACAACAGCCGGCCCAGGCCCGCCAGCAGCACGCCCAGGGCGATCAGGTAGACCAGGAAGCCCTGCTGGCGGACCGTGATGCCGGCCCAGAGGCAGATCAGGCCCATCGAGAAATAGACGCCCGCCATGAAGCGGTGAACGTTGTCCAGGCGCGGACTGGTGTCCGGTTGGCCGAGCACCATCTGCACGGTGCCGCCGAACAGGGCGATGGCGGCCACGAGGAACAGGCAGGCACGCACGATGACCTGGCTGGCGAGGAGGGGGGCGTCGGGCGTCATGGAGCCTCTTTCTGGTGATCCGTTGCCGCATTCTGCCCAAGGCTAAGATCCGGCGAACCCCACTGCAGAGGAGAGGTGCCGGATGTTGCGAACAATCCTGGCTTCGAGCCGCTACATCATGATCGTCCCCGTGATCGGCACCTTCCTGGGGTCGATGGCGCTGATCCTGTACGAGGCCATGGCGCTGTACGCGAGCTTCATCGACACGATCCGCGACGGCACCGTCTCGGCCAAGGCGGTCAAGATCTTCGCGGTCGGCATCGTCGAGGCGGTCGACGTCTTCCTGATCGCCATCGCGGTCTACATCATCAGCATCGGCCTCTATTCGCTGTTCATCGACGACAAGCTGCCGCTGCCCAAGTGGCTCGAGGTCCACAACCTCGAGGACCTCAAGGGCAACCTGGTCAGCGTGGTCATCGCGGTGCTCGCCGTGCTGTTCCTGCGCGAGGTCGTGGCCTGGGACGGCACCAGCGCGATCGCCGCCTTCGGCGCTGGCATGGCCCTGGTGATCGGCGCCCTGACCTTCTTCCTCGTCAAGAACAACGCCCGCCGATGACGCAAGGCCCGCTCCGCGAGCGCAGGCCGCGGGCACCAACGGCGAGCGCCGCCTCATCGACCTCGCCCGCCGGCACTTCGATCGTCACCTCGATCGGACCCGGCGCAGCGAAGGCCTCGACCCCGGCATCGATCCGGCCGAGGACGTGGAAGCCGCCGCTGATGGCCTGCCCGTCCTGCCGATAGAGGATCGCCAGGTCGGGGCCGGGCGCCCAGCAGATCATGTCGCCGACCTCGTAGGCCTGGGTCCGCGTGCCGGTCGCCGAGACGGCCGAGGGCAGCGGGCCGAATTTCTCGCGCCTGAACAGGTCATGCAGCGTGAGCGTCAGCGGCAGCATCGCGACGAACTCCTGCGCCGCCCGGTTGTCCGCCAGGGTGGCCGGGATCACCTGGCCGTTCAGCTTCAGATGGATCTTCATGTCTGCCCTCCCCGGCCCAGCTGGAGCTCGCGCAGGCGCTTCACGTCGCGCGCGGGGGGCGAGCCGAAGAAGCGGCTGTATTCGCGATTGAACTGCGACTGGCTCTCGTAGCCGACCCGATGCCCGGCCGTGGCGGCGTCGACGTTCTCGCTGATCATGATGCGCCGCGACTCCTGCAGCCGCAGCTGCTTCTGGAACTGCAGCGGACTCATCGCCGTGACGGCCTTGAAGTGCTGGTGCAGCGACGACACGCTCATGTGGACCTCGTCCGCCAGGTCCTCGACCCGCAGCGCCTGCTGGAAGCGCTGCGAAAGCACGCTGATGGCCTGGGCGATGCGCTGGCTGTGGCTGTCGACCATCGCCATCTGGGCCAGCCGCCAGCCGTCGGGCGCCTTCAGGAGCCGGTACAGAATCTCGCGCGTGATCAGCGGCGCCAGCGCCGGCACGTCCTCGGGCGTGTCCAGCAGCCGGGTCAGGCGCAGCAGCGGGTCCAGCAGGGTGGTCGACAGGTCGCCGGTGAAGATGCCGCGCGGCGAGCGCCGGTTCGGGAGCGCGGCGTCGAGCTGCAGGTCCAGGCCGAGCGCCGCGATGTCCTTGACGTCGAAACTCAGCCGCAGGCCGAGGTACGGCGCTTCTGGCGAGGCGTCGACCACCTGGCCCGACACCGGCAGGTTCTGCGCCACGACCAGGTACTGGCTGCTGTCGTAGATGTAGACGTCTTCGCCGAGCAGGACCCGCTTGCTGCCCTGCGCCAGCACGCAGAACGCCGGCTCGTGGATCGCATGCACCGGATGCTGCATCTGCGAAGCCCGGGCCAGCAGGAGGCGCGGTATCGCCGTCTGATGGGCGCCGTCGACGACGGTCATCCGGTCGATCAGCGCGGCGAGTTCGGCCCGCATCACGGTGGTCTGCAGTTGCTCGACGGGGCGGTCGGCATGCAGCGATCGAGGGGTGGAAGTGAACATGGAGCGAAGCTTAGGCATCTCGCGCCCGCTTGTCTCGGCTCGGGCGCGCCTGCCGGACCATCGTGCAAACATCCTCCAGAATCCTGCAAGCCGAAGGCTTCGCGGCGACGCGGCAGCCTGGGGCGACAATCGGCGCGTCGTTCGAATTCACCGCCAAGATGCCGCCCCCACAGTATTTGTTCCTCAGCCTTGCGGACCCTCCGTCGCCTGGCGGCCCTGCGCGCGTGCTGAATGCCGCGGGCCGATGGGCCCTGCAGGGCAGTGCGCGATCCCCCCTGCTGGCGTGGCCCGCGACCGAGGCGCCTGCCGCGCAGGCGGCGGCCGAACGCGCCTCCGCGGCGCGCGGCTGCGCCGTCGCCGTGCGGGCGCAAGCGGATGTCGACGGGGTCGAAGCCAGCGAGATCCAGCGCTTCGGCGATGCCTTCGAGGCGGCGCTGCTGGGGCCCGCCGCCCACAGCGAGGCCAAGGCCCGACGCCTGCGCACCGAAGCCGAGAAGCTCGATGCGTTCTGCATGATCGTGCGTGCCGCCTCGGCCGCACCGGACCAGCAGGCCTTCGCCCAGGTCGGCCGGGCGGCGTCGAAGGCGTTGCAAGCCAAGTTCGGCGGCGGATCGATCACGTCCGCTTTCGCGTGGCTGGCCGGGCCGGCGGGGCAGGCAGCGCTCGTTAGCCTCCTCACCGGCGACATCGAGCCCACGGGCGGGCTGTCGATCGCGCAGATCGTCGAGGCGGCGCGGCTCGCGCGGGAGGCGGAGCAGCTGCGCGAGAACCGCTGAGGGGCCTCAGCCCAGCGGGTCGAAGCCGGGTGCCTGGCTCATCTCGGACGGCTTGTAGATCTTGTGCTGCGCCGCCGGGCCGCCGGCGTCCGTGACCACCAGCAGGCGCCAGAGGGGATCGCGCGCCGAGGCCGTGCGCTCTTCGTCCGTGAGCTTGAAACCCGGCAGGCCCGAGGTGGTGCCTTTCACCGCGACCTTCAGCAAGGTCACGCCCTTGGCATTCGACACCTCGAGGTCGAAGCCGATCTGCTGGGCGCTGACGTCCTCGGCCTTGTAGCCGTAGCCGCCGAAATGACGCTTCACGTAGTCCAGCGCGGCGGCCTGGAGATGCTCCGGCGAAGCGGCCTGCGCCGCCGCAGGGGCCGCCTCGGCCGGAGCCGGAACACCGCCACGCGCCTTGGCGGCCTGCACTTCGGCCTCGGTGGGCAGCCAGCCGCGCGGGCCGCGGACCAGCACCGCCAGCAGCTGGTCGGGCTCCCAGGAGGCGACGTGCCATTCGTCGTCGTCGCGCACCCGGGTCGACACCTTGGCGCTCTTGTTGGTCTCGAGTTCGGCGATCGGGACCCGGTTGGTCTGCACGACCGCCCTGAAGCCCTGGCCGGCGTCGAGGGTTCGCTTGAGCAAGGCCAGCCGGTCCTTGGCGCGCTGGACCTGGTTGGCCGTGCGCGCGCCGCCGCTCGCGCGGTGCTGGGTGTCCAGCGACTCGAGGTAGAACCAGCGTCCACCGGCGCCGACGCTGACATATTCGGCCCAGATGGTGGCGATCACGTTGTCGCCGGTCGCCATCCAGGCGTACTCGTAGGGCTTGTCGCGGGCATCGAACACGCCCATCTTGGCGACGATCTCGACCGGGGTGAGCCGTGGTCCTGACAGTCGCTTCTCATCGATGACAGCGAGTACCTGGGGGTCGACTTCCTTGTCCATTCAGTAGGCTTGTGGCGAGTTGGGGGGTTGGCAGTATGCCGCATCACCCATGGATGGCGAGTTCCCTTGCCTCCCGTCCGGCGTCCGTGTCCCTCACGGCCTGGACACGCTCGATGGCCTCGATGTAGCGCGCGGGAAGCCCGCTTTGCCTGGCCCCGGCAAGCACGTGCCGCAGGTACCAGGTGTAGGGCTTCAGCGCCGAATTCTTTCGGGTCGCCAGGTAGGTCAGCGCCAGGACCTCCCCCGAATCCGTCCGGACGCTGACCTGGACGGCGTCGTAGCCGTTTCCGAGGCCTTCCGCCTTGTCGAGCGCCTGTCGGTCGCGACCGGCGATCTGGAACAAGGCGCCATGGACCGTGTCGAGCGGCGCATCGGTGCGCTCGCAGTCGGCCTTGCCCGAGCCATCCCTGCCGACCTTGTCGAAAACCAGGCGGTAGCCCGCCACGCGGCCCGAGCCCTTCCGCTCGGCGGACGGGGCCCGGTCCGCGGCGCGGAGGCGCTCCCCGCTCATGTTGGAGCCGTAGGCAAAGTAAAGGAAGGGGGCCGGGTCCATCCCGCGAAGTCGTGGGCCGTCAGCGCACCGTCGACATCACGGTGGCGCGGCAGCGGGGCTGCTCGGAAGGCTGCAGCAGGCGGCAGTTGTCGAGGGCGCGTTGCTGCATGTCGCTCAGCCGGGGCTGGTTGCGCCGTGGCGGCGGCGGCTGGTGCCATTGATTCGGGGGCGGCCGGTGCCAGTTCTGCTGGTGCGGTGGCCGGTGCCAGTTCTGGTTGTGATTCCAGCGCTGGCCACCGCCGCGCTGCCAGCCGCGCTCCCACATGCAGCGCTCGAAGTTCACGCCCCGCCGGTCGCAGGCCCTGAGGTCGCGGTCGAACTGCGGGCTGTTGTGCCACTGGGCCGCGGCGGGCCCCGCGGTCAGGAACCCGGCCATGGCCAGGAGCAGGGTCGGGATCACCTTGTTCATGCCGCGCAATATTGCATCCCCGCGCCGATTGCGCAAGGCGGACGAAGAGCGCGCATCAGGCCGGCACGTAGCCCAGCTTCTTCATCGCCGGGCCCAGCGCCTTGCGGCTCTTCTCCATGTCGTCCCAGGGGCCGTTGCCGACCGCCAGGCGTTCGGCGATGTTGCGCACCGTCCATTGCGATGCGCTGCGCAGATCGGGCAGTTCGTCCCATGCCAGCGGCACCGACACACCCAGCCCCGGACGCGAGCGCGCCGACCAGGCGCTGGCGGTGGTCGCGCCGAAGCCGTTGCGCAGGTAGTCGACGAAGATCTTGCCGACGCGATTGCGCGGCCCGCTCTTGGCGACGAAACGCTCCGGGATGGTGGTCGCCAGGTGCTGCACGGCGGCCTGCGAGAAGCCCTTGACCGCATCCCAGCCGTGCTGCCGCTTGATCGGCACCAGCACGTGCAGCCCCTTGCCGCCGCTGGTCTTGAGGAAGGCCGGCAGGCCGAGTTCGGCCAGCAGCGTCTGCACCAGCATCGCCGCCTCCTGCATGCGCGCCCACGGCACGCCGTCGCCCGGATCGAGGTCGAAGGTCATGCGGTCGGGCGTGTCGATCGCCTTCGACGTCGCGTTCCAGGTATGGAACTCGATCACGTTCATCTGCGCCGCCGACAGCAGCCCGCGCGCGCTGTCGATCTGCAGCAGCGGATCGTGGTCGCGGTCGAGCGACGGGTCGAGCAATTTCACGCCCGGCATCTCGCCGTGCGGCGCATGCTTCTGGAAGAACAGCTCGCCGCCGATGCCCTCGGGCGCCCGCACCAGGGACACCGGCCGCCCCTTCAGGTGCGGCAGCATGAGTTCGGCCACCTGCTCGTAGAACGCCACCAGCTCGCCCTTGGTGGTGCCGCTCGCGGTGTCGATCACGCGCTCGGCGTGGGTGATGCGCATTGCCATGGACTTCTTCGCTCCTCGTGCGTGGTCGTCGGCGCGCGCGGAGGCGGCCTCGGGCGGCTCGGCGCGCTCGCGCCGGATCTGCGCCGCCGGCTTGTCGCTGCGCAGCCCCTGGAACACCGGGTGGCGGATCCGGCCCTCGCGGGTCCACTCGCCGAAAGACACCTCGCACACCAGCACCGGCTTCACCCACTGCGCCTTGACCCCGGCGGGCTTCTCGCCGAACGGACAGGTGTCGCTGGCCTGGCGGTCGAGCCGCGCCTTGATGTCGGCCAGCCGGCTCTCGTCGAAGCCGGTGCCGACGTTGCCGCAGTAGACCAGCGTGCCGGCATCGTCGTGCACGCCGAGCAGCAGCGCGCCGAAGCCGGAACGCGATCCCTTGGGCGCCGTGTAGCCGCCGATCACGAACTCCTGGCGGCGCTGGTTCTTGAGCTTGATCCAGTCGGGCGAGCGGCGCGAGACATAGATCGATCCCTTGCGCTTGCCGACGATGCCTTCGAAGCCCAGCTGCGCCGAGGAAGCAAGGAGGTCGCGCGGCGCGGCGTCGAAGACCTCGCTGAGACGCAGCTGCGCCGGCGGCCGGCTGCCGAGCAGTCGCGCCAGCCGGGCGCGGCGCTCTTCGAGCGGCACGGCGCGCAAGTCGAAGCCGTCGAGGAAGGGGGCGTCGAACAGCCAGTAGACGATGTTCGACGTGGCGCCGCTGTCGAAGGCGTTCTGCAGCGCCTGGAAGTCGGGCGCGCCGTGCTTGCCGGCGACCACGATCTCGCCGTCGAGCCAGGCCGACGTGGTCTTCAGCCTGCCCAGCGACCTGGCGAGCGCCGGCAGCTTCGAGGTCCAGTCGTGGCCGTTGCGCGTGATGCACCGGACCTTTTCGCCGTCGATGCGGGCCAGCAGGCGATAGCCATCGAACTTGAGCTCGTAGAGCCAGTCGCCGGGCGTGGCGGGTGGCGCCGCGGCGAGGGTTGCGAGTTGCGGGGCCAGCGCGGCGGGCAGCGCCGCCTTGCGGCCCTCGCTCTTCAGGGCGCTCTTTTTCGCGGCGCTCAGCACGCTGTCGGGCTCGGCCTCGACGACGTCGTAGTCGGCCAGAGGGCGCGCCTCGCCATCGCGCTCCTTGATCAACAGCCAGGGCACCTGCTTCTCGCCCTCGCCGCGCATCCGCACCAGGGTCCAGTGGCCGCGCAGCTTGTCACCGCGCAGTTCGAACTTGAGCTTGCCTTCGGCCAGCGCTTCGCGCGCATCGCCCTCGGCCGCCCACTGGCCGCGGTCCCAGACGATCACGGTGCCGGCGCCGTACTGCTTCGCCGGGATCGTGCCTTCGAAGCTCGCGTAGGAGAGCGGATGGTCCTCGACCTGCACGGCCATGCGCTTGACCGTCGGGTCGAGGCAGGGTCCCTTGGGCACCGCCCAGCTTTTCAGCGTGCCGTCGAGTTCGAGGCGGAAGTCGTAGTGCAGATGGCTTGCATGGTGCTTCTGGACCACGAAGGAGAGCGTGCCCCGCGCCGACTTGCCGCCGGTGCGAGGTTCGGGCGTCTTCTTGAAATCGCGCTTGCCGTGGTAGGGCGCCAGGGCGTCGCTCGCTCGAGTGGCTGCAGGCATGGGGGTTCTCCAGTCTGGCACGTTAGTGTGCGCCGGAGAACCCGCCTGTAGGAACGCGCCCCGAGTCCGATGCCGGGCCTCAGCCCCGCTTGGCCACCAGCGTCAGGATGTCGTAGCTCGCGACCAGGTCGCCGTCCTGGTTGGTCACCTCGACATCCCAGGCGACGACGCCCTGGCCGACGCCGTTGGCGTCCTTCTTCTGCCGATCGATCTTGCGCTTGCAGGTGAGGCGCGCGCGGATGGTGTCGCCGATGCCCACCGGCTTGACGAAGCGCAAGGTGTCGAGGCCGTAGTTGGCCAGCACCGGGCCTGGCGCCGGCGAGACGAACAGCCCGGCCGCGGCCGACAGCACGAAGTAGCCGTGCGCGATGCGCTTGCCGAACGGGCTTTCCTTGGCCGCGATCTCGTCGAAGTGCATGTAGAAGTAGTCGCCAGAGATGCCGCCGAAGGCCACGATGTCGGCCTCGCCGACGGTGCGGCGATGCGTCAGCAGCGAGTCGCCGATGGCCAGGTCCTCGAAGTGCTTGCGGAACGGATGCAGTTCGGATTCGTTGAGCTTCGCGCCGCGCATGTATTCGCCGGTCACGGCGGCGATCATGCTCGGCGAGCCCTGCAGCGCCGCGCGCTGCAGGTAGTGCTTGACGGCGCGCAGGCCGCCGAGCTCCTCGCCGCCGCCGGCGCGGCCCGGGCCGCCGTGCTTCAGGAAGGGCAGCGGCGAGCCATGGCCGGTCGATTCGGCCGCGGCCTCGCGGTCGAGCACCAGCATGCGGCCATGGTGGGCGGCGGCGATCGGGATCGCTTTGGCCGCGGTCGCCGGGTCCTTGGTGACCAAGGTGCCGACCAGGCTGCCGCGGCCGCGCGCGGCCAGCGCCAGTGCTTCGTCGAGGCCGTCGTAGGCCATCAGCGTGCTGACCGGGCCGAAAGCCTCGATGTCGTGCACTGCATCGTTGCCCATCGGGTCGCGGGCCAGCAGCAGGGTCGGCGCGAAGAACGCGCCTTCGGCCACGCCCTCGCCCTGCGGCGCGAAGCCGTCGCGCTCGCCGTAGACCAGTTCGGCGCCCTGCATCAGCAGGCGCACGCGCTCGGCGACGTCGGCCTGCTGCGCATGCGAGGCCAGCGCGCCCATGCGCACGTCCTCGCGCGCCGGGTCGCCGACCACGGTCTTGGCCAGCCGCGCGCGCAGCTTCTCGGCCACCGCGTCGATGTGCTGGCGCGGCACGATCGCACGGCGGATCGCGGTGCACTTCTGGCCCGACTTGACCGTCATCTCGCGCGCCACTTCCTTGACGAAGAGGTCGAACTCCTCGTCGTCGGGCGTCACGTCCGGTGCCAGGATCGCGCAGTTGAGCGAGTCGGCCTCGGCATTGAACGGGATCGACTGGCGCACGATGTTCGGATGCACGCGCAGCTTGGCCGCGGTGTCGGCCGAGCCGGTGAAGGTCACGACGTCCATGCCGTCGAGCCGGTCGAGCAGGTCGCCGGTGCTGCCGATCACCAGCTGCAGGCTGCCTTCGGGCAACAGGCCCGAGCGGTGCATCAGGCGCACCAGCGCTTCGGTGAGATAGCTGGTCGAAGTGGCCGGCTTGCCGATGCAGGGCATGCCCGCCAGGAAGCTCGGCGCCCATTTCTCGAGCAGCCCCCAGACCGGGAAGTTGAAGGCGTTGATGTGGACCGCCACGCCGCGCCGCGGCACCAGGATGTGGGTGCCCGCGAAGCCGCCCTTCTTGCCCAGGGGCATCGCCGGGCCTTCGTGCACCAGGTTGCCCGAGGGCAGCTCGTTGCCGCCGATGCCGGCATAGGCCGCCAAGGTGCCGGCGCCGCCCTCGATGTCGACCCAGCTGTCGGCGCGGGTGGCGCCGGTGTGGGCCGAGACCGCGTAGAGCTCTTCCTTGTGCTCGGCCAGGTACTTGGCGAGCGCGCGCAGGCGCTGGGCCCGCTGCTGGAAGTCCATCGCCAGCAGGTTGGCGAGGCCGACCGTGCGCGCATGCTGGAGCGCCTCGCCGAAGTCGATGGCCTCGGCATGCGTGCTGGCGACCGGCCGGCCGTTGACCGCGCTGCGCAGCTCTTGCGCAGCCTGCGCGCCGAGCCAGCGGCCGCCGATGAAGCTTTGAAGGATTTGAGTCATAGAGTTCTCCAGGAAGGAAGAGACGAGGCCGGCGCCGGGCCGCCCCAAGGCGGCCTGCGGCCCCCTCGGGGGGGCAGCGACTACACGAAGTGAGGGAGCGTGGGGGTCATGTCACGGCGCTCTTGTTGCCGAGGCCGAGGTAGGTGTCGATGATTCGCCGGTCGTGGAGCAGGTCCTGCGCCGGTCCGGTCAGCGCCACGGCGCCGGTCTCCAGCACATAGCCGCGGTCGGCGACCTGCAGCGCGGCGCGCGCGTTCTGCTCGACCAGCAGCACCGAGACGCCATGGGCGCGCAAGGACGACACCACGTGCAGCACCTCGCGCACGATCAGCGGCGCCAGGCCCAGCGAGGGCTCGTCGAGCATCAGCAGGCGCGGCCGCGCCATCAGCGCCCGGCCGATGGCAAGCATCTGGCGCTCGCCGCCAGACAGCGTGCTGGCGAGCTGGGCGCGTCGTTCCTTGAGGCGCGGGAAGATCGCGAAGACCTCCTCCATGCGCTCCTTCTGGTCGCGCTTGCCGGTGCGCCAGCGGTAGAAGCCGCCGAGCAGCAGGTTGTCCTCGACCGGCATCTCGCCGAACAGCTCGCGCCGCTCGGGCACCAGCGCCACGCCGCGCGCGACCATCGCCTCGACGCTCGGCCGCGCGATGCGTTCGCCCGCCAAGCTCAGGCTGCCGCTGGACGGCAGCAGGCCCATCGCGGCGCACAGCAGCGTGGTCTTGCCGGCGCCGTTGGGGCCGATGACGGTGACGATCTCGCCTTCGTTCACCCGCAGCGCGACCTGGTGCACGGCCTCCACCGCGCCGTAGGCGACGCTGAAGTCCTGGAGTTCAAAAAGCGCTGTCATGCGTTCACCGCGATCGGTTCTTCGTCGCTGCCGCCCAGATAGGCGTCCAGCACACGGGGATTGGATTGCACCTGGGCCGGCGTGCCCTCGGCGATGACGGCACCGAACTCGAGCACCGTGATGCGGTCGGCCAGGTTCATGACGAACTCCATGTCGTGCTCGACCACCAGGATGCCGAGGCCTTCCGCGCGCAGTTGCGACAGCAGTTCGGCCAGCGCCTGCTTCTCGAGGTGGCGCAGGCCGGCGGCCGGCTCGTCGAGCAGCAGCGCGGCCGGCTGGCCGGCGAGCGCGCGCGCGATCTCGACCACCCGCTGCTGGCCCAGCGCCAGCGAGGCGGCCGGCGCGTCGGCATGGGCGCCGAGACCGCAGCGTTCGATCTGGCGGCGGGCTTCGGCCAGCAGCGCGGCCTCTTCGGCGCGGTCGAGGCGCAGCATGGAGGCAATCCAGCCGCGATGGCCGCGCCGGTGGGCGCCGAGCGCGACGTTCTCGAGCACGCTGCGATTGCCGAGCAGCCGCACATGCTGGAAGGTCCGGCCCAGGCCGCGCGCCGCGAAGTCGCGCGAGGGCTTGCCGGTCATGGCCGCGCCGAGCAGGCGCACTTCGCCTTCGGTCGGGTCGTCGACGCCCGAGATCATGTTGAAGAAGGTGCTCTTGCCGGCGCCGTTGGGGCCGATCAACGCATGCACCTCGCCGGCCTTGAGCGTCATGGCGACCGCGTTGTTGGCGACCAGGCCGCCGAAGCGCTTGGTCACGCGGTCGGCCTCGAGCAGCAGTTCGCCGGCGGCCGGCAGCGTGCGGGCGTCCAGCGCCGCGATCGCCTTCGCCGGCTTCACCGGCACCGGCTTCAGGAAGCGGCCGCTCACGCGCGCCAGCGTCGGCCAGAGTCCGTCGGCGAAGCGCTGCAAGACGAACAGCATCAAGAGGCCGAAGACGATCACCTCGAAGTTGCCGCTGGCGCCCAGCAGCTTCGGCAGCAGGTCCTGCAGCTGCTCCTTGACCAGCGTGATCAAGGTCGCGCCCAGCACCGCACCCCACAGGTGGCCCGAGCCGCCGACCACCGCCATGAACAGGTATTCGATGCCGATGTTGATGTTGAACGGCGTCGGGTTCACGAAGCGTTGCAGGTGCGCGTAGAGCCAGCCCGACAGGGCTGCCAGCAGCGCAGCGAGCACGAACACCTTGACCCGGTAGCGCGCCGTGTCGACACCCATCGACTCGGCCATCACGCGGCCCGACTTGAGCGCCCGCACGGCGCGGCCCTCGCGCGAGTCGAGCAGGTTGTGCAGCGCCCACAGCGCCAGCAGCAGCACAGCCCAGATCAGCGGGCCGAGCGCCCGCGGCGACGCCAGCGAGACGCCGAAGACCGTCAGTGCCGGGACGCCCGTGATGCCGGTCTGGCCGCCGAGGAACTCGAGGTTGCCGAACAGGAAGTAGAGGCTCAGGCCCCAGGCGATCGTGCACAGCGGCAGGTAGTGGCCCGAGAGCTTGAGCGTGATCGCGCCGAGCCCCCAGGCGACCAGGAAGGTCAGCAGCAGGCCGAACAGCAGGCCGACCCACGGCAGCAGTGGCGCGGGCACGATGCCGCCGAGCGCGGCGGTGGCGGTCGGCGAGGTGCAGACCCAGGCGGTGGCATAGGCCCCCACAGCGACGAAGGCCGCCTGCCCGAAGGAGGTCATGCCGCCGACGCCGGTGAGCATCACGAGGCCGGCCGCGACCAGCGAATAGAGCGCGATGTAGCTGAACAGCGTGACCGTGAACTCGGGCAGCCAGGGCCAGCTGAGCGCCAGCGCGGCGATGCAAAGGAGGGTGAGGTGGCGACGGGTCATTCCTCGTCCTCCACATGGCGGCTGCGCAGCGAGCGCCACCAGAGCACAGGAATGATCAAGGTGAACACCAGCACTTCCTTGAAGGCGCTGGCCCAGAAAGAGGAGAAGGCTTCGAGCTGGCCGACCAGCAGCGCGCCGAGCAGCGCGATCGGGTAGCTGCCGAGGCCGCCGACGATGGCGGCCACGAAGCCCTTGAGGCCGATCAGGAAGCCGGTGTCGTAGTAGACCGTGGTCAGCGGCGCGATCAGCAGGCCCGAGACCGCGCCGATCAGCGCCGAGAGCGCGAAGCTCAGGTCGCCCGAGAGGTCGGTCGGAATGCCCATCAGGCGCGCGCCGACCCGGTTCATCGCGGTGGCGCGCAGCGCCTTGCCGACGATCGAACGCTCGAAGAACAGGAACATCAGCACCACCAGCACGAAGGCGACGCCGACCACCACCAGCGACTGGCCGCTGATCGGCACGCCGCCGATGTCGAAGCGCGCTTCCGAGAAGGCCGGGGTGCGCGAACCCTCGGCGCCGAAGAACAGCAGGCCGAGGCCGACCAAGACGCCATGCAGCGCCACCGAGACGATCAGCAGGATCAGCACCGTGGCGTGGGCCAGCGGACGGTAGGCCAGCCGGTAGAGCAGCGGCCCCAGCGGCGTGATGAGGAACAGCGTGGTCACCGCCTGCAGCGCCAGCGACGTGGGGCGCAGGCCCAGCACCAGGCCGGCCGCGAGCACGGGAAACAGCACGGTCCAGACCAGCGTCGACTTCCAGTCGACCGTGGCCCCGCGCTTCCAGCGCCAGGCCTCGACCACCAGCGTCATCGCGGCCAGCGCGACCAGCAGCCACAGCGTGGCCGGCACGCGCCCGGCGGTCAGCGCCGCCATCGACAGCGCGCCGAACGCGACCAGTTCGCCCTGCGGGATGAAGATCACCCGCGTGACGGAAAACACCAGCACCAGGGCCAAGGCCATCAGTCCGTAGACCGCGCCGTTGACGATGCCGTCCTGCCCGAGCAACAGGGCAATCTGCAAGTCCATTCAAGTCTTTCCAGTGTCGAGATGCCGTTTCTCAGCTGGCAACCTCGAGGCCAGCGAAGCGAGGCCCGTTGGTGGAACACCGCGGAACCGGCTTTGCCGGGCCGCTGGTGTTGCCCCCGGTAGGGGGTGGGCGGCTACACGAAGTGAGCCAACCTGGGGGCGAGCGTCAATTCGCGGGGGGAATGTATTTCCAGGTGCCGTTCTCGACCTTGACCATCACGCGTGCGCGCTGATCCAGACCCAGGTGGTCGTTCGGCGTCATGTTGAACACGCCATGCGCACCCGGCAGCTCCTTGACCTGCTCGAGCGCATCGCGCAGCGCCGCGCGGAACTCGGGCGTGCCCGGCTGCGCCTTCTTGAGCGCCACCGGCACCGCGGCGGCCATCAGCAGGCCGGTGTCCCAGGCGTGGGCGCCGAAGGTCGAGACCGTGCCCTTGCCGTTGGCGGCTTCGTAGGCGGCGACGTAGGCCAGCGCCGACTTCTTCACCGGGTTGCCCGCGGGCAGCTGCTCGGCCACCAGCACCGGGCCGGCCGGCAGCAGCGTGCCTTCGACGTCCTTGCCGCCGACGCGCAGGAAGTCGGCATTGGCCACGCCGTGGGTCTGGTAGATCTTGCCGGCGTAGCCGCGTTCCTTGAGGCTCTTCTGCGGCAGCGCGGCCGGCGTGCCGGAGCCCGCGACCAGCACCGCATCGGGCTTGGCCGACATCAGCTTGAGCGTCTGGCCGGTGACCGAGGTGTCGGTGCGCGAATAGCGCTCGTTGGCGACGATCTGCAGCTTCTTGAGCTCGGCGGCCTTGGCGAATTCCTGGTACCAGCCTTCGCCGTAGGCGTCGGAGAAGCCGACGAAGCCGACCGTCTTCACGCCGCTGGCGGCCATGTGCTCGGCAATCGCGAGCGACATCATGATGTCGTTCTGCGGCGTCTTGAAGACCCAGCGCTTCTTGGCATCCATCGGCTCGATGATGCGGGCCGAGGCGGCCATCGAGATCACCGGCGTCTGGCTCTCGGCCGCGACGTCGATCATCGCCAGCGAGTTCGGCGTGGTGGTCGAGCCCAGGATGATGTCGACCTTGTTCTCGGAGATCAGCTTGCGCGTGTTGTTGACCGCGGCCGTGGTGTCGCTGGCGTCGTCGAGCACGATGTAGTTGATCTTCTGGCCGCCGATGGTCTTGGGCATCAGCGCGATCGTGTTCTTCTCGGGGATGCCGAGCGAGGCGGCCGGGCCGGTGGCCGACACGGTGACGCCGACGTTGATGTCGGCCTGAGCCAGCACCGAAGCCAGCAGCATCGCGGCGAGGGCGATCGGTTTGAGTAGTTTCATTCGGGTTGTCTCCGGTTTTTCGAGGGGGTTGAGGATAAGCGGGAAGCGTGGGCGTCAGTCGTCGATGGCCGTCACGCGAAGAGGCGTTTGCACGGCGGGCAGGCCGCCAAGGAAAAGGTCGGCCACCACCGGCGCCATCGCGTCGTAGTCGAGCTCGCCGTCGGGGCGCATCCAGATGAACATCCAGTTGATCATGCCGAACAGCAACATGGTCAGCGGCTTGGCCAGCGCGGCCTGCTGCAGGTCGGGCCGCAGTTCGGCGACCACGCGCGCGAAGCCCGCCACCACGGTGCGCTGCGTGCCGAGCACGCGCTCGCGGTCGTCTTCCTCGAGGAACTTGACGTCCTCGGTCAGCACCCGGTGCGCGTGCTTGGCGCCGGCGTATTCCTCGACGAAGCGGCGGATCAGTTCGCGCAGCCGCGCGGCCGGCCCCAGGCCCTGCCGCTCGACGTCGCTCACCAGATCCTCGAGGCGCGAGACGTGGTTCTCGGCGATGCTCACGAGCAGGCTGTATTTGTCGCGGTAGTAGTGATAGAGCAGCGCCTTCGAGAAGCCGCAGGCCTCCGCCACCTGGTTCATCGAGGTCGCCGAATAGCCGCGGTTGGCGAACAGCAGCGCGGCATGCTCGAGGATCATGTCGCGTTGGTCGTCGTATCCGGCTGCTCGTCCTCGGGCCATGGTTTCCTTCGGGGGTGTTGGTTTAGCGTTCGTCGAATGAAAGCACCACGCGCTCGGTCAGCGGGTGGGCCTGGCAGGTCAGCACGAAGCCGGCCGCCACTTCATTCTTGTCGAGGGCGAAGTTTCGCTCCATCCGGACCTTGCCCTCGATCACCTTGGCGCGGCAGGTGCCGCAGACGCCCGAGGTGCACGAGAAAGGCACTTCCATGCCGGCCGCCGAAGCGCAGTCGAGGATGCTCGGCTGGTCCTTGCGGAATTCGATCTCACGCTGCAGGCCGTCGCGCACGATGACGATCTTCGCCACTTCGGCGTCGCCCGGTTTCGCCTCGTGGATCACGGCGCCGACCGGCGCGCCTTCGGGCGCGGCGACCCCGAAGCGCTCGATGTGGATGCGCTCCTCGGGCACGCCGGCCGCGAGCAGCGCGGCCTCGGCCTCGTCGTTCATCTGGAACGGGCCGCAGATGTAGGCATGGTCGATGCTGCCCGCCGGCACCACGCTCGACAGGAACTCGCCGAGCTTGGCGCGGTCCATGCGGCCCATGTTGAGCGGCGCGTCGGTCGGCTCGCCCGAGAACACGTGGTGCAGCACCAGGCGCGACATGTAGCGGTTCTTCAGGTCCTCGAGTTCTTCCTTGAACATCGTGGACTGCAGCTTGCGGTTGCCGTAGATGAGGGTGAAGCGCGACTGCGGCTCGCGCGCCAGCACCGTCTTCATGATCGACAGGATCGGCGTGATGCCGCTGCCGCCGACGATGCCCACGTGCTGGCGCTTCGATTGCGGCTCGATCGGCACGAAGAAGCGGCCCTGCGGCGCCATCACGCTGATGGTGTCGCCGGGCTGCAGCTTCTCGTTGATCCAGTTCGAGAAGGTGCCACCCTTGACCTTGCGCACGCCGACGCGCAATTCGCCGTCGTCGACCCCGGCGCAGATCGAGTAGGACCGGCGCAGGTCCTGGCCCTCGATGTCCTTGCGCAAGGTGAGGTACTGGCCCTGGGTGAAGCCGAAGGCCTCGCGCAGGTCGGTCGGCACGTCGAAGGAGACGATGACGGCTTCGTCGGTGTCGGGCTCGACGGCGCGCACACGAAGCGGATGGAAGATGACGCTCATGGGAGGCCCGTCAGATCGGTTTGAAATGTTCGAAAGGTTCGCGGCAACTGACGCAGCGGTACATCGCCTTGCAGGCCGTTGAGCCGAAGGCCGACAGCCGCTCGGTGTTGCTGCTGCCGCAGCGCGGGCAGGCCACCGCATCGACCCGGCGGCCGAAGAAGCGGATCGGCACCGTGCCGTCGGGCGAGGCCGGTCCGGGCGGTGCGATGCCGTACTCGGACAGCTTGCGGCGGCCGTCGGCGCTGATCCAGTCGGTGGTCCAGGCCGGTGCACGCTGCAAGGTGACATAGGCCGGGCCGAGGCCGGCCTGGTCGATGGCGGCCAGCACGTCGTGCTCGATCACCTCGGTCGCCGGGCAGCCCGAGTAGGTCGGCGTCAGCACGACCTCGAGCCGGTCGTCATGCTCGATCACGTCGCGCACGATGCCGAGGTCGCGCACCGACAGCGCCGGCACCTCGGGATCGAGCACGGTGCCGAGCACGTCCCAGGCCTGCGCGCAGCGCGTTTCGGCCGCGGCGGGTGCAGTCACAGTCACCACACGCCTCCGGGGAAGCTGCGCTGCAGGTGCTGCATCTCGGCCAGGATGTAGCCCATGTGCTCGGTGTGGACGCCCTTCTTGCCGGTGCTGCGGAAGGCTGCTTCCTTGGGCTCGACCAGCGCGGCTTCGCCGAGGATCGTGCGCATTTCCGCACGCCAGGGCGCCTCCAGCTCGGACCAGCGCGGCCCCAGGCCGTCGGCGGCCGCGGCCTCGTCGACCGCGTCGGACTCGAACATCTCGGGCGTGTAGCGCCACAGGTCGGCCAGCGCCGCTTCGATGCGCCGGCGCGATTCCTCGGTGCCGTCGCCCAGGCGCACCACCCAGTCGGCCGCATGCTGCTGGTGGTAGCGCGCCTCCTTGACCGCCTTGCCGGCGATGCCGGCGAGCTCGGCGTCGGAGGAGTCGCGCAGGCGCTCCCAGAGCAGCTTCATCAGCGTCGCGACCATGGCATTGCGCAGCACCGTGAAGGCGAAGTCGCCGCGCGGCAGCTCGACCAGCGTCAGGTTGCGGTAGTCCTTCTCGTCGCGCAGGAAGGCCAGTTGGTCCTCGTCATGGCCGAGGCCCTCGATGCGCCCGGCGTGGGTCAGCACGGCGCGGGCCTGGCCGATCAGGTCGAGCGCCATGTTCGACAGGGCGATGTCCTCTTCGAGGATCGGCGCGTGGCCGGACCATTCGGCAATGCGCTGGCCGAGGATCAGGCAGGTGTCGCCGAGCCGCAGCAGGTACTGCACGGCGGGCGTGGATTCGATGGCGATGGAAGCTTGCATGGTCAGGCGCTCACATGTGGTCCACGGAACCCGGCAGCTTGTAGAAGGTCGGGTGGCGGTAGACCTTGTCTTCCATCGGGTCGAAGTACATGTCCTTGTCGGCCGGGTCGCTGGCGACGATCTGGTCGGAGCGCACCACCCAGACGCTGGTGCCTTCCTGGCGGCGGGTGTAGACGTCGCGCGCCATCTGGATCGCCATCTTGGGGTCGGCCGCGTGCAGGCTGCCGCAATGCTTGTGGTCGAGGCCCGAGCGGCTGCGCACGAAGACCTCCCAGAGGGGCCATTCGGCGGCGGAGGCGGGGGTGGGATTCGTCATGTCGTCTTTTCCTTGCAGATGGGGCGCTCAGGCCGCCAGTGAGGTGGGTTCGGCGCGCTTGGCGGCATGGGCGAGCGCGGCCTCGCGCACCCAGGCACCGTCTTCCCAGGCCTTGACGCGGGCGCCCAGGCGCTCGCGGTTGCAGGGGCCGTCGCCGCCGATCACGCGCCAGAACTCGCTCCAGTCGATCGGGCCATGGTCGTGGTGCTGGCGCTCCTCGTTCCACTTCAGGTCCGGGTCGGGCAGGGTCACGCCGAGCACCTTGGCCTGCTCGACCGCGGCGTCGATGAACTTGGCGCGCAGGTCGTCGTTGGTGAAGCGCTTGATGCCCCAGCGCATCGACTGCGCCGAGTTGGGCGACTGGTCGTCCGGTGGGCCGAACATCATGATCGACGGCCACCACCAGCGGTCGACCGCGTCCTGCACCATCGCCTTCTGGGCCTCGGTGCCGTGCTGCATCATGGTCAGCAGCGCCTCGAAGCCCTGCCGCTGGTGGAAGCTCTCCTCGCGGCAGATGCGGATCATGGCGCGCGCATAGGGCGCGTAGGAGCAGCGGCAGATCGGCACCTGGTTCATGATCGCGGCGCCGTCGACCAGCCAGCCGATGGTGCCCATGTCGGCCCAGGTCAGGGTCGGATAGTTGAAGATCGAGCTGTACTTGGCGCGGCCGCTGTGCAGCGCGTCGACCATCTGGTCGCGCGAGGTGCCCAGTGTCTCGGCGGCCGAGTACAGGTAGAGCCCGTGGCCGGCCTCGTCCTGCACCTTGGCCAGCAGGATCGCCTTGCGCTTGAGGGTCGGCGCGCGCGTGATCCAGTTGCCTTCGGGCAGCATGCCGACGATCTCGGAGTGCGCGTGCTGGCTGATCTGCCGCACCAGCGTCTTGCGGTAGTGCTCGGGCATCCAGTCCTTGGCTTCGATGAAGCCGCCTTCGTCGATGCGTGCGTCGAAGCGCTGCTCGAGCTGCATTTCCTCGGCGGAGCGGATCGGCTTCTTGGCGTCGCCGGGCTCCTTGCCCATCGTATCCATCGCTTGGGTGTACATGGTGATCCTTTCCGGCGCGGGGCCTTATTTCGGTCGCTGGTCGACGACGCGCCGGGCCTTGCCGGTCAGCGTGCGTTCGATGGTGTCGGGGGTGAGCACGTTCACTGTGGTCGAGATGCCCACCAGGGTTTTGATGCGCTGCTGCAGCCATTGCGTGATCTCGCGCAGCTCGGCGGCATCGGTGCCCGCCGCGGCCTGCGGCTGCAGTTCGCACTGCACCACGACCGTGTCGAGCAGGCCGTCGCGGGCCACGTTGATCTGGTATTGGCCCGAGAGCTTGGCATGCTGCAGCACGATCTCCTCGATCTGGGTCGGGAACACGTTGACGCCTCGGATGATCAGCATGTCGTCGGAGCGGCCGACGATCTTGCCCATGCGGCGGAAGCTGCGCGAAGTGGGTGCCAGCAGGCGCGTGAGGTCGCGCGTGCGGTAGCGGATGATCGGCAGCGCCTCCTTGGTGAGCGAGGTGAAGACCAGTTCGCCCTCCGAGCCGTCGGGCAGCACCTCGCCGGTCTCGGGGTCGACGATCTCGGGGTAGAAGTGGTCTTCCCAGACCACCGGGCCGTCCTTGCTCTCGATGCATTCGCTGGCGACACCCGGGCCCATGACCTCCGACAGGCCGTAGATGTCGACCGCATCGATGCCGGCCTTGCCTTCGATCTCGCGCCGCATGGCCTCGGTCCAGGGCTCGGCACCGAAGATGCCGACCTTGAGCGAACTCTCGCGCGGGTCCAGCCCCTGGCGCACGAACTCCTCGATGATCACCTGCATGTAGCTCGGCGTGACCATGATCAGGTCGGGCCGGAAGTCGCGGATCAGCTGCACCTGCTTCTCGGTCTGACCGCCCGACATCGGGATCACGGTGCAGCCCGCGCGCTCGGCGCCGTAGTGGGCCCCGAGGCCGCCGGTGAACAGGCCGTAGCCATAGGCGACGTGGATGATGTCGCCACGGCGCCCGCCTGCGGCGCGGATCGAGCGCGCCACCAGGTCGGCCCAGCGGTCGATGTCGCCCTGCGTGTAGCCGACCACGGTCGGCTTGCCGGTGGTGCCCGACGAAGCATGGATGCGCGCCACCTGTTCGCGCGGCACCGCGAACATGCCGAAGGGATAGTTGTCGCGCAGGTCCTTCTTGGCCGTGAACGGGAACTTCGCGAGGTCGCTCAGCTGCTTGAGATCGGACGGATGGACGCCCTTGGCATCGAAGGCCTGGCGGTAGTGCGGCACGTTGTCGTAGGCGTGCTGCAGGGTCCAGCGCAGGCGCTGGAGCTGCAGCGCCTGGATCTCGTCGCGGCTGGCGGTCTCGATGGGGTCGAGATCGCCGGGCTGGGGTTGCTTGACGGGCATGTCGTGTCTCCTCTGGCGGTTCGGTCGGCGGCGGTTCAGTCAGCGACCGCCGGCTTGCCCTTGATGGTGTAGGAGCGGCCGCGGAACATCGCGATGCGCTCGCCGTGCTGGTTGGTGATCTCGCTGTCGTAGACGCCGGTGCGGCCGGCCTTCGACAGCTCGAAGCTGCGGGCCGTGAGCACGTCGCCTTCGCGCGCCGGCGCCACCAGGTCGATCGAGAAGCCCGAGGCCACCGTCAGTTCGTTGTACGAGTTGCAGGCGTAAGCAAAGGCGGTGTCGGCCAGCGCAGCCAGGAAGCCGCCGTGGCAGGTGGCATGGCCGTTGAGCATGTGGCCCTGCACCGTCATCGTGACCGTGGCCTGGCCCGGCGCGACCTCGGTCACGTCGATGCCCAGGCCGCGCACGGCGGGATCGTTGGCGTACATGCGCTCGCGGACCCGTTCGGCGGTCTGCTGGGGAGTGCGGTCGGGGGTGGCGGACATGTCTGTGGGGCTTGCGTTCATCGGTCGGTGAAGACGGGGGCGCGCTTGGCGCCGAAGGCGGCCACGCCTTCGAGGTAGTCGTGGGCGCTGCCGAGCTGCGACTGCAGCGCGGCTTCCATGTCGAGCGCCTGGTCGAGCGAGAGCGCCTGCGCGCCGTCGATCGCGGCGCGGGTGGCGGCCAGCGCCTTCGCGGGCATCGCGGCCAGCCGCTGGGCGAGCTTGGCGCATTCGTCGGTCAGGGCCGCGTCGTCCACGCATTTCCAGATCAGGCCGATGCGCTCGGCCTCGGCCGCGGGCAGCTTGTCGCCCAGCATCGCCAGGCCCAGCGCACGGGCGCGGCCGACGATGCGCGGCAGCAGCCAGGTGCCGCCGGTGTCGGGCACCAGCCCGATCTTGGCGAAGGCCTGGATGAAGCTGGCCGACTGCCCGGCCAGCACGAAGTCGCAGTTCAGCGCCAGGTTGGCGCCCGCGCCGGCCGCCACGCCGTTGACCGCGGCAATCACCGGCACCGGCATCGACTTGAGGCGCTGCACCAGCGGCTTGTAGAGCGTGTTGATCGCCAGCGCCAGGTCCTTGGGCGGCTCGCCGGGCGCCGCGGGCGCGACCATCGGGTCGGCCAGGTCCTGGCCGGCACAGAAGCCGCGGCCGGCGCCGGTCAGCACCACGCAACGCACGTCGGGGTTGGCGGCAGCGGCGTCGAGCGCCGCGCGCAGCGCCTGGTGCATGCCTTCGGTGAAGCTGTTGAGGGCGGCGGGCCGGTTCAAGGTCAGCGTCAGGACCGGACCCTGCTGGGCGGCGAGGACGAGGGAGTCGGACAAGCTGTGTCTCCTGTCTGGGTTCTTGGCGTGGGGCTGGGGGACTTGACCGGCGTCAAAAGTATCGTTGACCGACCGGTCGGTTAATCATAGGATCGGTCGGAGATTGACGCAAGTCAAAAACGCCAAGGGATAACCCTTAATTCAAACGACGGAGATTTCGCGATGCCTTGTTATTCCATCGAAGGCGTGGTGCCGGTCATCGACCCCAGCGCCTACGTGCACCCCACCGCGGTCCTGATCGGCGACGTGATCGTCGGCCCCGACTGCTATATCGGGCCCTGCGCCGTGCTGCGCGGCGATTTCGGCCGCATCGTGCTGGAGCGCGGCTCGAACGTGCAGGACACCTGCGTGGTCCACGGCTTCCCCGCGCACGACACGGTGGTCGAGGAAAACGGCCACATCGGCCACGGCGCGGTGCTGCACAGCTGCATCGTGCGGCGCGATGCGCTGGTGGGCATGAACGCTGTGGTGATGGACGAGGCCGAGATCGGCGAGGCCTCGATCGTCGCCGCCTGCGCCTTCGTGCCGGCCGGCCGCAAGATCCCGCCGCGCTCGCTGGCCGCCGGCATGCCGGCCAAGGTGATGCGCACCCTCAGCGACCAGGAAGTGGCCTGGAAGCTCGAAGGCACGCGCACCTACCAGGCGCTGACACTGCGCAGCCTGGCCAGCATGCAGGAAGTGGCGGCCCTGACCGCTGTCGAGCCCGAGCGGCCGCGCGTGGCGGCGCCGGACGTCAAGCCGCTCATCGCGACCAAGCGCGGCTGAGGGCTGGCGCGGGCCGCGTCAGGTCGCGGTCGCTCTCGACCGCGAAATAGAACCACTCGGTCCCCGGCAAGGCCTCGGCATTCGGGAACACGATGAACCCGTCGCGTTCGGCGTGCAGCATGCTGCCGTCCTCGCGCACGCCGATCGGCTCGCCCCGCGCCACCGGGTCGAAGGTGGCCCACTCGCGCACGAACTGGTCTTCGGCGTGTAGCCGGTCCACCACGCTGACCAGCCGCAGCAGCGAAGGCGCCCGCGGGGGCGCCGCCGCCGGATCGGGCTCGATCATGCCCAGCAGGCGCAAGGCCGACAGGATCGCCCGCCGGGCCACGTCGGGCGCCGCCGGGTCCTGGTGCTGGCCGCATTCGAGCGTCACGCCGTAGCCGCCGCGGCTGCGCATGTATTCATTGGTGCCCCAGCCGAAGGCCGGCGCCGCCTCGTCGGCGGCCTGCCCGCGCTGCGCCAGCCCGGCCGCATAGATATCGAGCCAGCCCTCGACCACCCGGGGCGTGCCGAGGTGCAGCGCCAGTTGCCCTTCCTCGAAGGCGCGCGAGAACGGCTCGAGCGGGCCCTGGTTGTCGCGCGGCCCGATCATCGCGAAGGCCTCGCCCTCGCTCTGGAACGAATGCAGGTCGAGCAGCACCTCGTGGCGATCGAGCAGCGGGCACAGCAGGTCGGTGATGCGGGCCTCGTAATCGGCCGGCTCGGCGCCCGGCGCGGACGGGCGGAACAGCCGGTTGAGGTTGCGCTCGCCCTCGCGCCGCAGCAGCCGCCGTGCGAGCGGATTGGCGACCGGCACCAGGGTCAGCTGGCCGCGCAGAAGCCGGAGCGAACCGCCATCCAGCGCGGCCACGATGCGTTCGATGCCGGCGGTGCCGCAGGTCTCGTCGCCGTGCACCCCGCCGAGGACGATCAGCCGCGGCCCCGGCTGCAGGCTGGCGTAGCCATGGACGCGAAGGAGGTCGGTGGAGGCGGTCATTTCGCTGTCGATCCTACAGGCCCGCGAAGGCCGGTCCTACCGCGTTCTCCCCCGTACCGTGAGACAAACGCAGGCACCAGACAGGAGCAAGCGATGGCCACGAAGAACGATCCCGCGAAGACCGATGCCCAGGGCTCGAAGGATGCGGGAGGAGGCAATACCCAGGTCGAGCAGGAGGGCGAATCGGCGCCGCGCCTGCCGCACGAGCACGACCAGTCGTCCGACAGCCAGAAAAGCGCCGACGGCAGCCCGCCGCGCGTCGGCCGCCAGGCGCACGAGGACCTCGAGCGCGGCCTGGTCGACACCGACAAGGGCCCGGTGACCGACCGGGTCTACAACGACAAGCTCAAGCCTTGACGGCGGTCGCCAGTTGCTCGCGCATCGCCCGCACCACGCCCCCATAGTCCTTCGCGTTGAAGATCGCGCTGCCCGCCACGAAAGTGTCGGCGCCGGCGCTCGCCACTTGCGCGATGTTGTCGGCCTTGATGCCGCCGTCGACTTCGAGCCGGATGTCGCGACCGGTGGCCTCGATGCGCTTGCGTGCAAGTTCGATCTTGCGCAGGGCGGAATCGATGAAGCTCTGGCCGCCGAAGCCGGGGTTCACGCTCATGATCAGGATCAGGTCGATGTCGTCGATCACCCAGTCGAGCGCTTCCAGGCCCAGGCCCGGGTTGAACACCAGACCGGCCTTGCAGCCCGCCGCCTTGATCGCCTGGATGCTGCGGTGCACGTGCGGCGAGGCGTCGGGATGGAAGCTGATGTAGTCGGCGCCGGCCTGCGCGAAGGCCGCGGCCAGGGCGTCCACCGGCTGGATCATCAGGTGGACGTCGATCGGCACCGGCTGGCCGTCGGGCGTCTTGGCATGCGGCTTGAGCGCCTGGCAGACCATCGGCCCGAAGGTCAGGTTCGGCACGTAGTGGTTGTCCATCACGTCGAAATGGATCCAGTCGGCGCCGGCGGCAATGACGTCGCGCACCTCGTCGCCAAGGCGGGCGAAGTCGGCCGAGAGGATGGAGGGGGCGATTCTGAAGGGGCTGCTCATGGGTCCGGATTGTCGCAGCAGGGGCGGCGGCTTGCAGCGCCGCCGGAGCCTTCCGTTACTATCCCTGCGATGTCCACGCTACCGATCAGTGTCCAGGTCGAGCCACGCTACCTGCCAGACCAGTCCTCGCCCGAGGACCGCGTCCACACCTTCGCCTACGCCGTGACGGTCACCAACAACGGCCCGGTGGCGGCGCAGCTGATCGCGCGCCACTGGATCTTCGCCGACGCCTCCGGCCACACGCAGGAGGTCGACGGCCTCGGCGTCATCGGCCAGCAACCCCTGCTGGCGCCAGGGGAATCGTTCCGCTACACCAGCGGCTGCCGGCTGCAGGCCCCCAGCGGTACCATGCATGGCAGCTTCTTCTTCGTCACCGAGCGCGGCGAACGCTTCGACGTTCCGATCCCCACGCTGGTGCTGGAAGCCGACGCGGGCGACATGCCCACCTCGCGCGTGCTGCACTGAGCACGCTTTTCTCTTTCGCGCCATGAACGCCTTGCGCGCTCTGGATCTTCCGCGGGGTGCCGATGCCCCCCTCAAGCTGAACCGATGACGTCTTTCCTGCCCAATGATCTGCTGGGTTTCTGGTCGGAGTGGGTGCGGCCCTCGGCCGGCCTGCCGACCGTGCTGTGGTCGCTGCTGCTGGCCACCGCGGCCGCGGCCGGCCACCTGGTGCAACGCTACATGGGCCTGCCCAAGGTGGTCGGCTATTCGATCGTCGGCACCGTGGTCGGCTTCGCCGGCTTCGAGGGCGCGATCTGGCCGCTGCAGGGCATCAGCCTGTTCCTGCTCGAGCTCGGCGTGGCGATCGTGCTGTTCGAGGCCGGCGGCCGGCTGCCGCTGCGCTGGTTCCGCCACAACCCGATGGTGCTGGTGCAGAGCCTGCTCGAGTCGACCTTGACCTACTTCGGCGTCTTCTGGGCCCTGCACTGGCTCGGCATACCCGACCCGGTGGCCAATCCAATCGCGCTGATGGCGATCGTGGCCTCGCCGGCGGTGCTGAGCCGGGTCGTGATCGACACCCGGGCCTCGGGCCCCGTGACCGAGCGCGCGATGACGCTCGCCACCCTGAACACTTTCTACGCGCTGGCGCTCGGCTATGCGCAGGCCGGGCTGATCGAGCATGCGCCCACCGGACTGCTCGAGAAGCTCAACCCGGTCGGCGTGGTGCTCGGCCTGTCCTTCGTGGTCGGCGCGCTGATGGCGCTGTCGCTGCGCTCGGCGCTGCGCGTCATGAGCCCGACCAGCGAGAACACCTCGATCCTGCTGCTGGCGATCATCGCTGCCGGGGCCGCGCTGGCGGCCCATTTCGGCGGTTCGGCGCCACTGGCGGCCCTGATCGGCGGCGTGCTGCTGAAGGCGCTGAACCCCAAACCCTGGGCCTGGCCACGGCAGCTCGGCACCGCGGCCTCGCTGCTCACGATGTTGATGTTCGTGCTGGTCTCGATCGTCGCCGCCCAGGCCGACTGGAGCCTGCCGGTGGCCAGCGTGGTGCTGAGCGTGATCGGCGTGCGCGCGGTCGCCAAGATCGCCGGCGTCGCGATCGCCAACCCGGGCAGCGGCGCGAGCTGGAAGCAGGCCTTCTGGGTCGGCTGCGCGATGTCGCCGCTGTCCTCGATCGCACTGCTGATCACCTCGGCCTTCGTCACCGCCTCGCCGCTGCTGGGCGCGATGATCACCCAGATCGCCTTGCCGGCGATCCTGCTGATGGAGGTGCTCGGCGCGGTGCTCGCGACGGTCGCCATCCACGCCGCCGGCGAGAGCTCCACGCCCTGGACCCCCGAAGCCTTCGGCACCGTGGAGGACACGCAAAGATGAGCCATCGCACGATCGATCCCGCCACCGGCGCGCCGGCCAACACGCCCGCCAGCCGGGTGGTGCCGCTCGAGCCCTTCAACAAGTCGGTGGCGCTGTCGCTCGGCGTCGAGCTCGAACTGCAGCTGGTCAACACCCACGACTACGACCTCGCGCCCTATGCCGAGGACATGCTGCGGCTGATGGCGCAGACGCCGCTGCCGGGCAGCGTGGTGCCCGAGATGACCTCGAGCATGATCGAGATCTCGACCGACGTCTGCCATTCGGCGCAGGACGTGATCGCCCAGTTGACGCCGATCCGCGACGCGCTGGTGCGCAACGCCGACAAGCTCAACATCGCGGTGGTCGGCGGCGGCACGCATGCCTTCCAGCAATGGCACGAGCGGCGCATCTACGACAAGCCGCGCTTCCGCGAGCTATCCGAGCTGTACGGCTACCTGTCGAAGCAGTTCACGATCTTCGGCCAGCACGTGCACATCGGCTGCCCCGATGCCGACGCGGCGCTGCTGATGCTGCACCGCATGTCGCGCTACATCCCGCACTTCATCGCGCTGTCGGCATCATCGCCCTTCGTGCAGGGGCAGGACACGCAGTTCGATTCGGCCCGGCTCAATTCCGTGTTCGCGTTCCCGCTGTCGGGCCGCGCGCCCTTCACCCTGTCGTGGCGCGAATTCGAGAACTACTTCAAGCGCATGACCCGCACCGGCGTGGTCCGCAGCATGAAGGACTTCTACTGGGACATCCGGCCCAAGCCCGAGTTCGGCACCATCGAGATCCGCGTCTTCGACACCCCGCTCACGGTGGAGCGCGCCGCCGCGCTGGCGGGCTACGTGCAGTCGCTGGCCGCCTGGTTCCTGCAGGAGCAGCCCTTCACGCCGACCGAAGACGACTACCTGGTCTACACCTACAACCGCTTCCAGGCCTGCCGCTTCGGCCTCGATGCGCTGTATGTCGACCCGGCCAGCGGCGAGCACATGCCGCTGCGCGACCATATCCTCATGACCATGACGCAGCTCGAATGGCACAGCGAAGCCCTCAACGCCACGCAGGCGCTGGGCGAGCTGCGCACCAGCGTCGAGGCCAACCGCAACGACGCCCGCTGGCTGCGCGAGAAGCAGGGCAAGGAACGCCTGCTGGCCGAGGTGGTGCGGCAGGCCGCGCTGCGCTTCCGAAGCACCACGGTGTGAGCACGGCATGAGCGGCACCGGCGAATTCGATCTCATCGCGCGCTACTTCACGCGCCCCGCGCGGCGCTCGCCGCTGGGCGTGGGCGACGACTGCGCCCTGCTGGCGCCGGCCGCGGGCATGCAGCTCGCGGTGTCCACCGACATGCTGGTCGAGGGGCGGCACTTCCTGTCGACGGTCGACCCGGCGCGCCTCGGCCACAAGGCGCTGGCGGTCAACCTCAGCGACCTGGCGGCCTGCGGCGCCAGGCCGCTGGCCTTCACGCTGGCGCTCTCGCTGCCGGCGGTCGATGCGGCCTGGCTGGAGGGCTTCTCGCGCGGCCTGTTCGCGCTGGCCGATGCGCACGGCTGCGAGCTGGTCGGCGGCGACACCACGCGCGGCCCGCTCAACCTCTGCATCACGGTGTTCGGCGAAGTGCCGGCCGGCGCGGCGCTGCTGCGCTCGGGCGCGCGCGCCGGCGACGATGTCTGGGTCAGCGGCACGCTGGGCGATGCGCGGCTGGCGCTCGAAGTCTTTCGCGGCACCCTGTCGCTGCCGGCCGACGCGTTCGAACTGGCGCGCGGCCGGATGGAGTTGCCCACGCCACGGGTCGCGCTGGGTCTGGCGCTGCGCGGCATCGCGACGGCGGCGGTCGACCTCAGCGACGGATTGCTTGGCGACCTCGGGCACATTCTGAAAGCCAGCGGCGTCGGTGCGCGGCTCGACGCCGATGCCGCCGCGAAGCTGCTGGCGACCGTCGATTCGGCAGGCCTGGATATCGACCTGCGGCGCGCCTGCGCACTGGCCGGCGGCGACGACTACGAGCTCGCGTTCACCGCGCCGGCGTCGGCGCGTGCGGCCGTCGAGCAGGCGGGCCGCGCGAGCGCGACCCCGGTCACGCGCATCGGCGCCATCGAGTCCGAAGCGGGTCTGCGGCTGGTCGATGCGCAAGGCGCCGCCGTGGCGCAGCGCTTCGCGTCGTTCGACCACTTCGCCTGAAGCAGGTTCAGGCGCGGCGCCGGGTCTGCACCGGTACCGCCTCCAGCACCGCGAACGCGGAATCGATCTCGAGATCGTTCAGCACGCAGGTCAGGCCCCGGTACAGCTCGTTCGGCGACACCGGCTTGTGCAGCAGCGGCACGCCGCTGGCACGGGCCTCGCGCAGCCGCTGCGGCGCTGTGTCGCCGGTGATCAGCAGCGCCGGCAGCCGGGCGCCGAACTCGGCGCGCAGTGCGGCGATGGCCTCGGCGCCGGTGCGCAGTTCGCGCAGCCGGTAGTCGCTGATGACCAGGCCTGGCGGATGAGTCCGGGCGAGCGCCTGGGCGTCCTCGATCGAATCGGCTACGTCGCATTCGCAGCCCCAGGCGGTCAGCAGCTGCTTCATGCCGGCGCGCACCGCTTCGTCGTCGTCGATCACCAGCACCCGCACGTCGAACACGCGCGCATGCCCGGCCGCCACCTCCAGGCCGCCGCTGGCCACGCCCGCCTGCGCCATCGGCAGTGCCAGCCTGAACACGCTGCCGCGCCCCGGCACCGACACCAGCGACAGCGAGTGGCCGAGCGCGCGCGCCAGGCCCTGGGCGATCGCCAGGCCCAGCCCCAGGCCCTTGCGCCGGTCGCGCTCGGCGTTGCCGAGCTGATGGAACTCGCGAAAGATCTCGCCCTGCTGGGTCGGCGCGATGCCGATGCCGGTGTCCCAGACTTCGAGCAGCAGCTCGCGGCGGCGCGCGCGGCAGGCCACCAGCACACCGCCGCTGTCGGTGTAGCGGATCGCGTTCGACACCAGGTTGCGCAGGATCAGCGCCACCAGCGCCGGATCGGAGCGCACCGCCGCATGGGTCTCGCGCGAACGGTAGACGATGCCCTTGGCGTCGGCCTGCGGCGCCAGTTCGTTCTCGATGCGGTTGAGCAGCGGCTGCAGCTGGAAGTCCTGCATCTGCGGCTCGACCACCCCGGCCTCGATGCGCGAGAAGTCGAGCAGGGTGTCGAGCATCTCGGCCGAGGCGTGCCAGGTGGCCCGGGCGTTGGCCAGCGCGTCGTACTGCGCGGCCGACAGCTTGCTGCGCGCCAGCACCTCGAGGAACAGCCCCTGGGCGTGGATCGGCTGGCGCAGGTCGTGGCTGGCGGCGGCCAGGAACTTGGACTTCGCCAGGTTGGCCTCGTCGGCCTTGAGCTGGGCCGCCTGCGCATGGCCGGTCTCGATCCGCAGCCGCTCGATCAGCTCGAGGTTCTCGAAGCGCAGGTCGATCGCCGCCCGCGCCGCCCGGGCGCCGTTGCGCGCCTGGCCGAGCAGGGTCGCCACGTACAGCACCCCGGCCGCCCCGAGCGCATTGAAGGCCGGGTCGCCCAGCAGCACCAGCTTGGCCGCCAGCACGGCCAGCTCGATCGTGCCGAAGACCACGAACACCGGCAGCACCGGCGAGAGCGAAGACATCGAGCTGCCGGCCACGCCCGCCAGCACCGCGATGACCAGGATGCTGCCGGCCGTCGAGGTGCTGCCCAGCGTGACCCAGGCCAGGGCGCCCCAGGCGGCGGCGTCGATGCCGTTGAGCGCCATCTGCCGCCAGACCAGCCGGGGCGCGCGCTCGAACGAGATCTCGCGGGCCAGCGTGCGGCGGGCATCGCGGGCGCAATACAGCTTGATCAGGATCACGACGCCGGCCCACAGCCGCAGCGCCAGCGCATTGGTGTCGTTGGCCAGCACCCAGACCAGCAGCAGCGCGACCCCGATCGTCGGGCCCACTGAACTGCCGATGTTGCCGAGCTGCAGCCGCAGCTGCTCCACCAGCGTGCGCCCGTCGGCCAGGCGCAGGAACCTCGTCATCAGCCGACCAGCCCCCGGCGGCGCGCCGCGAAGCCGGCCTCGGAGCGGCTCGACACCTGCAGCGCCGCCAGCACCGCCTGCACGTGGCCGCGCACCGTGTTCTCCGACAGCCCGAGGCGGCGGCCGATGACCTTGTTCGGCAGGCCCTGGCAGAGCAGGTCCAGCACCTCGAACTGCCGCGGCGTCAGCAACTGGGGCGACCCGGCGCCCTCGCCGGCCGCTGCCTGCGCGGCGGCGCCGGCAGGCTCTCCGCGGCGCAGCTGCTCGATCACGGCCAGGATGTTGTCGGCGCTGTCGGCCTTGGAGACGAAGGCGGCGGCACCGCGCTCCAGCGCCATGCGCACGTTGTGCGGGCCGGCGTCGGACGACAGGATGACCACCACCGCCTCGGGCCACTTGCGCTTCACCAGCGCGATGCCCTCCAGGCCATTGAGCCCGTGCAGCTGGATGTCGAGCAGCACCAGGGCCGGGTCGTCCATGCCGGCGCGCAGTCCTTCTTCGAGCGAGCTCGCCTCGGCCACTTCGAGCTCGGGAATGCCGGATGCGAGCACCATGCGAAGGCCGCAGCGGAACAGCGCGTGGTCGTCGATGAGGAGGATGCGGGCCGGGAGCATGAGGCGCCGATTCTGCGCGAAGTCGGACCGGTCCAAATGGACTATTTACCAGCGGTGCCCCAGGAGCGACCATCGATGTGCCGAAGCTCTCTCCGTTGACGAACCCCCGCCTGCCGCCACGCCGAATGAAGCCCCTGATCGACATCCAACGCATCGGACCGGATGCCTTCCGCCACCGCATCAGCGCCCAGGGCGGCGCGGTTCAGGAAGAGAGCCGCAGCTTCGCCGCGCTGGAGCATTGCCTGCGCGACGCCGGCGAGTCCCTGGGCCGCTACTTCCAGCAGGTGGAACTGAAGTTCGACGGCCTGTTCCTGGGCGCCTGCGCCGTCGACGCGCTGCGCAACACCCCGCTGGCCGTGGCCCGCCGCATCAGCCAGCACTTCCAGCCGGCCTGACCGTCGGCCCGGCGACGAAGCGCCAGGCCAGCAGGGCCGCGAGCGCGGGCGCCAGCGCAAAACTCCCGAACAGCCAGCTGGCGGCCGATTGCGCGCCCGCACTGCCGCCGGGCGTGGTCAGCCCCGCTGCGTTCGCCACCAGCCCGGCCACCGCGGCACCGATCGCCATGCCGTAGAGCTGCACGGTGGTGATCGACGCCGAGGCCAGGTTCTCTTCGCCGCGCGGCGCCAGCGTCAACACCCGGGTCAGCAGATGCGGCCACCCCATTCCGACGCCGAAGCCGGTGGCGCCCAGCGCGAGCGCCATGCCCAGGGTCTGGGCCGCCGGCGCCCATCGCGCCGCCGGCACCAGCAGCAGCAATCCGATCAGGCCGGCCATGCTGACCAGCGGGCCGAAGCGAAGCATGCGGTCGGCCCGCGGGCCGCTGCGGCCGGCGGACAGCAGCGAGGCCGCGCTCCAGCCGCCGGCCATCGCGGCCGTGAGGTAGCCGGCGACGAGCGGCGAATGGCCGTGCAGCGTCTGCAGGAAATACGGCACGAAGATCTCGGTGTCGGTGCCGATCAGCAGCAGCGCCACGCTGGCGTAGATCGCACCGAAGGCGGTGAAGGGGGCGCAGGCGCCGGTCGGCAGCAGGCGAACCCTCGCGCGCCGGTCGGTCCGCACCAGCGCCAGGCCCAGCGCCAAGCCGAAGAGCACCATGCCCACCTGCGCGGCCAGCGTGTCGAACAGGCTGGCGGTCGCCACGCTCAGGGCCGAAGCGATCAGCAGCAGGATCTGGCCGATCGGCAGGGCGGCGCGGGATGCGCCCGTCTCGCCCGGGCTGCGCGCCGGCAGCTGCAGGCCGGCGATCAGCGCCTGCCCCAGCGCCACCGGCAAGAGGGCCCAGAAAGCCCAGCGCCAATGCCCCAGTTCGGCGAAGACGCCGCCGACCGCCGGCCCGCACAGGGTCGCGACGCCCCACATGCCCGACACCAGCGCCACGGCGCGCGGCCACAGCCGGGCCTCGAACATCAGGCGGATCAAGGCATAGCCCAAGGCCGCCAGCACGCCGCCGCCCAGCCCCTGCACCGTGCGTCCGGCCAGCATCCAGGCCATGTCCGGGGCCGTGGCGCAGCCGATGCTGCCCAGCACGAACACCGCCAGCGCCGCGAGGTAGCTGCGGCGCGGTCCGAACTGCTGCAGCAGGCGCACCGACAGCGTGGCCCCGAGGATCGACGCCGCCACGAACAGCGTGGTGTTCCAGGCATACCATTCGACCCCGCCGATCTCCCGCACCACCGAGGGCAGGACGGTGGTCACGATGTGGACGTTGACAGCATGCAGCGCGACGCCGCCGGTGACGGCGACCGCGCGCCACGCGTTGCGGCCCGAGAAAAGCTCGGCCCACGAAGCGGTCGGGGGCTGGAGGGCGGCGGTGAACGACGAGGACATGCAATCGACTCCCTGGCGGCAATTATCAAAGCGATGGCTTGCATATTATCAGCACACCCCAATTAAGCAAGTAAACTCTTGGATAACATGACGCCGAGCGCCACCACCGCCGATCGCATCCTGCTGCTGCTGAAAAGCCGCGGCCCGATGTCGACGGCCGCGCTGGCGGCCGCGCTGCAGACCACCACCGAGGCGGTGCGGCAGCAGGTGCACAAGCTGGCGGAGGCCGGCCTGGTGCGTGGCGTCGCCGAAGCGCCTTCGGGTGTCGGACGCCCGGGCCAGGCCTGGTCGCTGAGCGCCCGCGGCCACGCCCGCTTTCCGGACCGGCACGCCGAACTCACTCGCCAGCTGGTCGACACGGTGCGCGAGGTGTTCGGCGAAGCCGGGCTGGAGCAACTCATCGCCCGCCGCGAAGAGGCCTCCCGCGCCAGCTACCTGGAAGCCTGCCGGGACCTGCCCGACCTGGCGCCGAGGCTGCGCCGGCTGGCCGCGCTGCGCGACCAGGAAGGCTACATGGCGCGGCTGGAGGCCGATGGCGACGACTGGCTGCTGATCGAGGACCATTGCCCGATCTGCGTCGCCGCCGAGGCCTGCCAGGGCTTCTGCCGCTCCGAGCTGGCGCTGTTCCGAGAAGTGGCCGGGCCCCAGGGCCACCTGCGCCGCGAGGAACATCTGATCGCCGGCGCGCGCCGCTGCGTCTACCGGATCACGCCGGTCACCGGTGCGCAGGCCAAGATGGGCGACACTGCGGGTTGATGCCAACCGCTCCCGATTCCCCTGCCGCCGCGCCCCCGTTCCGCCCGACCCTGCGCTTCCTGTTCGCGCATCCGGCGCACCTGATCGCCCTGGGCTTCGGCTCCGGGCTGCCGCGCCGGGCGCCCGGCACCGTCGGCACGCTCTGGGCCTGGGTTGCGTTCCTCGTGATGGAGCGCTGGCTGTCGAGCGCCGTCATCGGCTGGGTGATCCTGGCGTCGCTGCCGATCGGCTGGTGGGCCTGCACCGTGACCGCCCGCCACATGAACATCGCCGACCCCGGCTGCATCGTCTGGGACGAGGTGGTCGCCTTCTGGATCATCCTCTGGCTGGTGCTGCCCGGCGGGCTGCTGGCCCAGCTCATCGCCTTCGGGCTGTTCCGCTTCTTCGATGCCGTGAAGCCGGGCCCGGTGGGCTGGGCCGACCGGCTCTTCAAGCCGCGGGCGTCGGCCGATGGCACGGGCACGACCGGCTGGGGCGCCGCGGGCTTCGGCATCCTGTTCGACGACCTGGTGGCGGCCTTCTGCACGCTGCTGGTGATCGCCGCCTTGCGCGCATGGTGAACCCGATGAACGACCACCCGACCTCCTTGTCCGATCTCGACGTTTCCGCCCTGGTGCTTCAACTGGCCGAGTTGCTGCCGCAGAAGGGCTGGATGATGGCCACGGCCGAAAGCTGCACCGGCGGCCTAATCGCCGGCGCCTGCACCGACCTCGCTGGCTCCAGCGTCTGGTTCGAGCGCGGCCTCGTGACCTATTCGAACGAAGCCAAGAGCGAGCTGCTGGGCGTCGATGCCGCGCTGATCGAGGCCCATGGCGCGGTCAGCGAGCCGGTGGCCCGGGCGATGGCCGAAGGCGCGGTCGCCCGCTCGCGGGCCCAGGTCTCGGTCGCCGTCACCGGCGTCGCCGGACCCAGCGGCGGCTCGGCCGAGAAGCCGGTCGGCACCGTCTGGTTCGGCTGGTCGGTCGATGGCCGCACGCGCACCGAGCGGCGCCGCTTCGATGGCGACCGCGCGGCGGTGCGCGCGGCCACGGTGCACTACGCGCTGCAGACGCTGGTCGAGCTGCTGCGGACGCCCCCTTGATACGATGCCGCATGTCGCCCACCGAACAGACCCTTCGCCGCTTCTACGACGCCTTCGCCCGGCTCGACGCCGACACCATGGCGGCCTGCTACGCGCCGGACGCGTGCTTCGACGACGAAGCCTTCTCGCTGCGCGGCGGGCGCGAAGTCGGCGGCATGTGGAAGATGCTCTGCAGCGGCACCCAGGCCAAGGGCGCCTCGGTCTGGAAGCTCAGTTACCGCGACGTCGAGGCCGATGCCGCCGGCGGCAAGGCGCACTGGGACGCCCACTATCTCTTCAGCGCCACCGGGCGCATCGTCGACAACGCGATCGACTCGCGCTTCACCTTCACGCCCGAAGGCCTGATCGCCACCCAGCGCGACCGCTTCGATTTCTGGCGCTGGTCGCGGCAGGCGCTGGGCGCACCCGGCCTGCTGCTGGGCTGGTCGCCGATGCTGAAGAAGAAGGTGCGCGCCACTGCGGCGGCGAACCTCCAAGCCTTCCTGGCCCGCAACCCCTGACCCCACCACGGACCCGTCCATGACCGACATCACGATCGCCGACCACCCCGCCGAGCACCGCTACGAAGCCCGCATCGGCGGCGAACTCGCCGGCTACTGCGAATACAACCTGCTGAGCGAGGCCATCATGTTCACCCACACGGAAGTGCTGGAGGCCTTCGAAGGCAAGGGCGTCGGCTCGGCGCTCGCCAGGCACGTGCTCGACCAGGCCCGAGCCGACGGCAAGCACGTGATCCCGGTCTGCCAGTTCATCGCCGGCTACATCCGCAAGCACCGCGACTACGCGGACCTGGTGCGCCCCGACGTGCAGCGGGCCTTCAAGATCTGAGGCTGGGCGTCAATCGCAGCGGTAGCTGACCTCGCCCACGCCCGCTGCCGGGCCGTCGAGGAAGCGCGTGGGGGCGCCGAAATTGCGGCAGTAGGCCTCGGCATCCTGCGCGGTGGGCGACTTGAAGACGCCATCGCCGAGCCGGGTCACGCGCGGCACCGGGCGCGACGCACAGCCGGCGGCGAGCAGCGCCGCCAGGGCCAGGGCGCAGAGCTCAGTCCTGATAGAACACCTCGACCTTGCCCTTGAGCTTGATGAGCAGCGGCTTGCCCTTGCGGTCCAGCGTGCGGCCCGCGGGCACCTTGATCCAGCCTTCGCTGATGCAGTACTCCTCGACGTCGGAACGGTCCTTGCCGTTGAAGCGGATGCCGATGTCGCGCTCGAAGACGGCGGCGACGTGGTGCGGGCTGCGCGGGTCGATCGACAGGTGGTCGGGCAGCGGGGGAAGGGGCGTGTTTTCGGTCATGTCTTGAATTTCTCGATGGGCTCCATTTTGGCCGCTCCGGCACAAGGCCCCGGTCAGGCCGCCGTCTCGGCGTGCTTTCGCTCCAGCAGCCTGACCAGCGTGTGCAGCACCCGGTTGACCGGCGTCGCCACGCCCAGCAGCGCGCCGCGCTGGAGGATGTAGCCGTTCAGGTGGTCGATCTCGCTCGCCCGGCCGCGCGCCAGGTCCTGCGCCGTGGACGAATACTGCGTCGGCATGGTCTCGGCAATGCGGCGCACCGCGAGGTCCAGGCCGGCCGGCAGCCGCACGCCGTCGGCCTCGGCGACCGCGACGCACTCGGCCACGATGTCGCGCAGCACCTCGGCCACGCCGACCCCGGCGACGATCCTGCCGTAGGGCAGCTGCGTGATGGCCGACAGGGCGTTGTAGGCGCAATTGAGGATCAGCTTGGCCCACAGCGCGCCGCGCACGTTGTCCGAGATCTCGACCGGGACCCCGGCCTCGGCCAGCGCCTGCGCCAGCGCGCCGCTGCCGGACGACGGCTCGATCACGAGTTCGCCGCGCCCGTGGTGCTTCACGTGGCCCGGCCCGGCCATCTCGGTGGCGACGTAGACGACCGCCGCGGCCACCTCCTGCGGCAGCACGCCGCGCAGGCGGTCGGCGTTGTCGACCCCGTTCTGCAGGCACAGCACCAGCGCCTGCGGCTCGAGCCACGGCGCGAGCAGTGCACCGGCGGCCTCGGTGTCGGTCGACTTGACGCAGAACAGCACCAGTTCGGCGCCCTTCGCGGCGCTCGCCTCGGTGCTGGCCGCCAGCTTGATCCGTTGGTCGAAGTCCGCGGTCTCCAGACGCAGCCCCAGGCTCCGCACGGCATCGACATGCAGCGCACGCCCGATCAGCACGACCTCGTGGCCCTGCCGCGCGAGCATCGCGCCGTAGTAGCAGCCGACCGCGCCGGCGCCCATGACTGCAATCTTCATCACCACCTCCGATCGATCACCGCTACGAAGACACCCGCCCCGGCCGCGGCGCGGGTGCCGGAAGCATCGCAAAGCCGAGGGTCGCGGCCAGCAACAGGGCGGCGATGGTCGCCAGCACCGCGGTGAAGGGCTCCGCGCCGTGCGCCGCCGCGATCGATGCCGCGATGCCCGTGACCCACTGCATCAGCGCCACGCCCAGGAACATCGCCATCGTGAAGACCGCCATCGCCCGACCGGTGATCGCCGCCGGATAGGCGGCCCGCACGTCGGCGTACTGCCAGACGATGAAGCCCGAAAGCAGCCCGATCGCGATCGTGCCGCCGACGTCGACCCAGGCCTCGGTGAAGAAGCCGATCGCGGCGAACAGCGCGGCATAGGCCAGGCTGCAGCCGATGATGCGGCGCCGCCGCACCGGGCCCTCGCGATCGAGCCGGCCGAACAGCGGCGGGCCGACCAGCGAGATGATCGAGACGACCAGCGCCACGTTGCCGCTCTGCACCAGCGTGTAGCCGTGGCGCTCGATCAGCAGCGGCCCGAGCCAGAGCCCGCGCAGCGAGATGAAGGCCGCGTAGGTCACAGCCCCGAGCACCAGGATGCCGAGCGTGTGCGGCAGCGCGAACAGCGCGCCGAACTGGCGCAGCGCCGCGAGCGCCGACTCCCGCGGCTGGCCGCCCGGACGCGCCGGCTCGCGCACCCAGTGCCAGATCGCCAGCCAGGCGAGCACCGAGACCGCGGCGAGCACGACGAAGCCCATCCGCCAGGAGTGCTCCTGCACCAGCCACGCGAGCGGCGTGCCGGTGATCAGCATGCCGACGCCGCCGATGCCGAGCACCAGGCCCGACACCGAAGCGAAGCGCGCGGCCGGGAAATGGCGCGCGATGAAAACCGTGCAGACCAGGAAGGCCGGCGCGCAGCCGACGCCGATCAGCACCTGGCCGGCCACCAGCAGCGCGTAGTCCTGGGAAACTGAGGACAGCAGGGCGCCCACGATCGCGAGCGGAAAGGCGGTCAGCACGGTGCGGCGCACGCCGTGCAGGTCGATGCCGATGCCCATGAACAGCTGCATCGCGCCGAAGGAGAAATGGAAGGCGGCCGAGAAGATGCCGAGCGCCTGGGCCGACAGCCTGAACTCGGCCTGCAGCTGGCTGGCCATGATCGCGCCGACGGTGCGGTAGGCCTGGCTCAGCGCGAAGGCGGTGCACAGGGCCAGCACCATGGCCCAGGCGGCGCGCAGCGTCAACGCCGGCGGCGCCAGTCCTGCGGCGGCCGTCTCAGCCGGCACCGTGGCACTTCTTGTATTTTTTTCCGCTGCCGCAGGGGCAGGGGTCGTTGCGGCCCGGGGTGGCCTCCTTGCGGATCGTCTCGACGCGCGGCCCCATGCTGCGCCACAGCTGGCGCAGGTCGTACACGGCCCAGATCGCGGCGCCGAAGTCGTCGACCCGCTGCTGGCTGACGCTCGGTGGGCCGTCTTCGGCGTACATCGATAGCGCCGGCTTGCCGGTGTCGTCCTCGGTCAGCGTGACGATGGCGTCGAGCGCCTCGTCGAGCATCCCGGCCGCCTCCTTGTCGCGTGGCGGCGCCCAGTCGTCGGGCCAGTTCTCGACCGCGTACATGAAGCCCAGCGCCCAGACCTGGGCGAAGGACGGGATCGCCTCGCCGGCCATCTCGGCGCGCTCCTCTTCGGGCAGGGCGGCGATCGCGCCGCGGGTGTCGAGCACCTCCGGCTGCCAGGTGCGTTCGTCGTCGAGCGACTCCACGTCGGCGTCGAGGCCGGTCTCGATCTCGTGCCAGCGCCGCTTCCAGCGCCAGACGAATTCCATGTGCTGCGCCGGCACGAAGCCCTCGCCGAGCAGCACCGGCCAGTATTCGGCCGGCTCGATCGGGCGCCGGGTGCAGACCAGCGCGGCCATGAAGCCTTCGCAGAACTCCCACTGCGGCGTCTCGTCGTCCTGCTCGCGCAGGGCGTCGAGGACCTGGTCCTGGGCATCGAAATCGTCGGGGCCGAGCGGGGCTTGCTCGGGCGGGGCGGGGGTCGGGGTGTCGGGCTGGGTTGTCATGGCGTTACAAATGCAGCCCTCTATGATGCAGCAAGGCTTGCGGAGACCCACTATTTCGACACCGATGATTTCGCCGTTCCCGGCGCGCTACACCGCGTTCGCGCTGTCCGCGGCCGGCGCGGTCGCCAGCGTGGCGGCCGTCCTGATGGCCCCACAACTCTGGGCCGCCTGGGTGGCGCTGGCCGTTTTCGGAGGGCTCACGGGCACCGGCGTGCACGACCTGCGCCAGTCCCGCCACGCGATCCTGCGCAACTATCCGGTCATCGGCCACCTGCGCTTCCTGCTGGAATACATCCGCCCCGAGATGCGGCAGTACTTCATCGAAAGCGATGCCGAGGCGGCGCCGTTCTCGCGCGCCCAGCGCTCGCTGGTCTATCAGCGAAGCAAGGGCGAACCCGACAACCGGCCCTTTGGCACCCAGCTCGACGTCACGGTCTCGGGCTACGAGTGGATCAATCACTCGATGCAGCCGACCCAACTGGTCGACCACGACTTCCGCATCGTCATCGGCGCCACGCCCAACCCGGCCTCGCCCGCGGGCGAGACCTGCACCCAGCCCTACAGCGCGAGCGTGTTCAACATCTCGGCGATGAGCTTCGGCGCGCTGTCGGCCAACGCGATCCTGGCCTTGAACCAGGGCGCCCGCCTCGGCGGCTTCGCGCACGACACGGGCGAGGGCTCGATCTCCTCGCACCACCGCGTGCATGGCGGCGACCTGATCTGGGAGATCGGCTCGGGCTACTTCGGCTGCCGCAACGACGACGGCTCCTTCAGCGAGGAGCGCTTCATCGCCAACGCGCGCGACCCGCAGGTGAAGATGATCGAGATCAAGCTGAGCCAGGGCGCCAAGCCCGGCCACGGCGGCGTGCTGCCGGCGCCGAAGGTCACGGCCGAGATCGCGGCCGCGCGCGGCGTGCCGGTGGGCGTGGACTGCATCTCGCCATCCTCCCACAGCGCCTTCTCGACGCCGGTCGAGATGATGCATTTCATCGCCCGGCTGCGCGTGCTGTCGGGCGGCAAGCCCACCGGATTCAAGTTCTGCCTCGGCCACCCCTGGGAATGGTTCGCGATCGTCAAGGCGATGCAGCAGACCGGCCTGACGCCCGACTTCATCGTGGTCGACGGCGCCGAGGGCGGCACCGGCGCGGCGCCGGTCGAGTTCAGCGACCACGTCGGCGCGCCGCTGCAGGAGGGCCTGCTGCTGGTGCACAACACGCTGGTCGGCGTCGGCCTGCGCGAGCGCATCAAGATCGGCTGCGCCGGCAAGGTGATCACCGCCTTCGACCTGGCACGCATGATGGCGCTGGGGGCCGACTGGTGCAACGCGGCGCGCGGCTTCATGATGTCGCTGGGCTGCATCCAGGCCCAGGCCTGCCACACCGGCTTCTGCCCGACCGGCGTGACCACCCAGGACCCGGTGCGCCAGCAGGCGCTGGTGGTGCCGACCAAGGCCGACCGGGTGCGCAATTTTCACCGCAGCACGCTGCATGCGCTGCAGGAGCTGGTGCAGGCCGCCGGCCTCGACCACCCGCAGCAGATCACGGCCCACCACATCGTGCGGCGCATCTCCGACACCGAGGTGCGGCTGCTCAGCAACCTGGTGATGCAGGTGCGGCCCGGCGCGCTGCTCGGGCCGCTCGACGGCCAGCACAACGTGTTCCGCACCTACTGGCCGCTGGCCAGCGCCCAGAGCTTCCAGCCCCTGGCCCTATGAATCCCGTCCGACGAGGCGCGTCCACGCGCGTACAGATGCGCAAGAGCATGGCCTCCGCGCCGGCGCCGCTCGAGCCCGGCGCACCGCCGCTGCCCGAGGACTACGCCGAATTCCTGCGCCTCACCTTGCCGCAGCAGGAGAAGGCCGTGGCCAGCCACCGTTTCGGCAGCGAGCGCGTCTGGCTCAAGAAGGCCGGGCCGCGCCACGGCAAGCTGCGCTACCACCTGCTGGCGGCGATCGCCGGTGCGCTGCGGCTCGACGTGCTCAAGCCGGTGCCGAATCCGGGCGGCGAGGCGGCGATCGCGATCGAGGCCGAGCGGCTGCGCGAGCTCGGCGCCGCCGGCCTGCGGGTGCCGGCGGTGCTGGCGCAGCAGGCCGACGGGCTGCTGATCTCCGACCTCGGGCAAAGCGGCCGCCCGCCGGTGGTGCTGCAGGAGCGGCTCGACCAGGCCGCCGCGGCCGGGCCGGTCGCCCTGCTGGCGACCTGGCGCGAGGGGCTGGCGGCCATCGCGCTCGTGCATGCGCGCCAGACCTACCTGAGCCAGGCCTTCGACCGCAACCTCGTGCAATGCCCCGACGGCGCCATCGGCTACATCGATTTCGAGGACGACCCCGGCGAGACGCTGCCGCTGGCCGAATGCCAGGCGCGCGACTGGCTCAGCTACCTGCACTCGACCGCGATGCTGGTCGACGCCGCCTCGCCGCATGCGGCCGCCGCCCAATGGCACGAGGTGCTGGACCAGGCCAGCGAAGACGTGCGCGACCGCTTGGCGATCGCGGCGGGGCGCATGCGCTGGCTGCGGCACCTGCCCGAGGGCCGGCGCTGGGGCCGCGACACGCAGCGGGTGCGGGCCGTGGCGCGCCTGCTGGCGCGCTGGTACGGCCGCTAGGCCGGCGCCCAGTCTTTGGACACCGCGACGCCGCGGGCCGCCAGCCGCTTGCGCATCGACAGCACCGCGCGGTCCTTGCTCAGCAGCCGCGCGCCGTGCGCCACGGCGAGATCGATGAAGACCTGGTCGTCGGGATCGCTGCACACGCAGGGTGCGCGCGGCGGCGCGCCCTCGATCCGGCGCGTGCGGGCATCGAAGGCCGCCAGCACCGCGTCGGCCTGCCGCCCGCTGGCCTGCAGCCGGCGGGCGATCAGCGGATAGCCAAGCACGCGCGCCAGTTCGTCGCGCATTGCGGCGGTCGCGATCCATTCGAGCGCGCCGGCCGCCAGCGCTTCCACCAGCGGCGCCTGGGCCGGGTCGTCGAACACCAGCAGGTCGAGCGCGATGTTGGTGTCGATGACGACCCGCACCGGAGGCTCAGCCGCGCTTGGGGATATTGAGCCCGGCCACCACCGCGGGGCGCTTCAGGAAGGCCTCCAGCACGCGGCCCACGTTCGGGAAATCGGCGAAGCCGACCAGATCGCCGGCCTCGTAGAAGCCGACCAGGTTGCGCACCCACGGGAAGGTCGCGATGTCGGCGATCGTGTAGGCATCGCCCATCAGCCAGGCGCGGCCGGCCAGCCGCTGCTCAAGCACGCCGAGCAGGCGCCGCGACTCGGCCACGTAGCGGTCGCGCGGACGCTTGTCCTCGTAGGCCTTGCCGGCGAACTTGTTGAAGAACCCGAGCTGGCCGAACATCGGGCCGATGCCGCCCATCTGGAACATCAGCCACTGCAGGGTCTGGTAGCGCCCGGCCGCATCCTGCGGGATCAGCTGGCCGGTCTTGTCGGCCAGGTAGACCAGGATCGCGCCCGATTCGAACAGCGCCAGCGGCTCGCCGCCCGGACCGTTCGGATCGAGGATGGCCGGGATCTTGTTGTTCGGGTTGATCGACAGGAAGGCCGGCGACATCTGGTCGTTGGTCTCGAAGCTGACCAGGTGCGGCTCGTAGGCGAGCCCGGTCTCCTCGAGCATGATTGACACCTTGACGCCGTTGGGCGTGGGCAGCGAATAGAGCTGAAGGCGGTCGGGGTGGGTGGCGGGCCATTTCCTGGTGATCGGGAAGGCGGACAAATCGGTCATGAAGTTTCCTGTGTCGGGCCGCAGCGGCCCCGGGGTGGGCCGCATTCTGTCTCAAGCGGCCTTGCCGCGTGCGGAGCCCGCCACCATGTCGAACCTGAACAGCCGGCACTCGATCGGCCCGTTCCACATCGGCACCCGGCGCGACTCCTTCAGGCGCATCCGCTTGGGCAGCTGCAGCTCGGGCGTCAGCACCCAGGCGGTCCAGCCGGCGTAGTTTTTTTTCCAGTGGCTCGCGAGCTGGACGAAGAACTCGCCGCCGTCCTCGGTCTGCGCATCCTCGCGGCCGCGGGCCACGCCGCCGACTTCGATCCGCTCGCCATAGGGCGGGTTGAGCACGATCACGCCCGATTCGGCCGGCGGCATGCGCTGCAGGGCATCGCCGCCGCGGAACTGGATCGCCGATGCCACGCCGGCGCGCTCGGCGTTGCGTTCGGCGAAGTCGACCATGCGGTGCGAGACGTCGGAGCCGAAGATCGCCGGCGGCTGCGGCGGCGACGCCGGCACCGACGCGGCCTTCAGGGCCGACCAGACATGGGGCTGGAAGGGCAGCAGCTTCTCGAAGCCGAAGCGCCGCAGCGAGCCGGCGGCGATGCCCGAGGCGATCTGCGCCGCCTCGATGGCGATCGTGCCGCTGCCGCAGCAGGGGTCGTAGAGCGGCTGGGCGGCCACCGCGCCGGTTTCCGGGTTCCACCAGCCGCTGGCCGCCAGCATCGCCGCCGCCAGGGTCTCCTTGAGCGGCGCATCGCCCTTGTCCTGGCGCCAGCCGCGCTTGAACAGCGGCTCGCCCGAGGTGTCGATGTAGAGCGTGCAGGTGTCGGTCGTGAGGTGGGCGAAGACGCGGCAGTCGGGCCACTGGGTCTCGATGCTCGGGCGCACCCCGCCCGCCTTGGCGCGGAAGCGGTCGGCGATCGCGTCCTTGATGCGCAGAGTGGCGAAGTTCAGGCTCTGCAGCGGGCTGTGCTGGGCCGTGGTCTCGATCTTGAAGGTCTGCTTGGGCGTGAACCAGATCTCCCAGGCGACGCCGCTGGCGATCGCGTAGAGGTCGTTCTCGCTGCGGTAGGGCGCATGCGCGAGTTCGATCAGCACCCGCTGGGCCAGCCGGCTGTGCAGATTGAGATTGAGCGCGTCGCGCCAGTCGGCACGCACCCGCACGCCGCCACGCAGAGTGAGCAGGTCCTGCCCCATGCGCCCGGTCAGCGCATGCACTTCCTGCGCCAGGAAATCCTCGACGCCGGCGGCGCAAGGGAGAAAAAGCGAGAGATCGTTCACGCCGCGATTGTCGCCTCGACAGGGCCCGGCCAGCCGTCGGCTGTTCTATAGTCGACCGGCCGATGAGCTTCTCGCCCACCCCCGCACACCCCGAGGCCGCCGGCGCGGACCGGTTCGCCATCCGCTGCGAGGTGCTGCGGCTCAGTGCCCAGCCGAGCGGGCCGGTGCTGTGGGTGCAATTCTTGCTCGACTGCGGCGTGGCGGCACTGTTCGCCTGGCAATACTCGGTGCCGCACGCGGCCGCATGGATCGCGCTGATCGCGGCCACCACCGCCTGGCGCGGCCTCTTCCCGCAACGGCTCCCGGTGCCGCTGACCGCCGACAACCTGCCGCCGGCGCTGCGCCAGCACACGCTGCGCATCGCGCTGCACGAGGGCGCCCACGGGCTGGCCGGCATCCTGCTCTTCAACCCGCAGGATCCGACCTCGCAGCTGATGATCGGCCTGGTGGTGATGGCGATGACGCTGTCCTCGGCCTTCTCGGTCTCCTACCACACGCCGGCGATGCAGCTCGCGATCACGCTGCTGCTGGCACCGGTGATCGGCATGGGGCTGGCGCTGGGCGCGCCGGTCATGAAGGTGCTGTCGCTGCTCGGCATCGGCCTGCTGGCGATGGTCTGGAAACTGGTGTCGGAACGCTCCCGCCAGCTCGAGGAGAACATCGGCCTGCGCCACAACGAAAGCGCGCTGCGCCAGCAGGCGCTGGCCGGGCTGCAGGAAGCGCAGCAGGCCGAGGCCGAGCGGCTGCGCTTCTTCTCGGCCGCCAACCACGACCTGCGCCAGCCGGTGATGGCGATGGGCCTGCAGGCCGAGGTGCTGCGCCAGCAGCTGCATGCGGGCGAGGACATGGCCCGCGTGATGAACACGGTCGCCGCCCTGTCGCGGGCCCAGCAGGCGCTCGAGGGGCTCACCAACCAGCTGCTCGAGATCGGCCGCATCGAGGCCGCCGCCGACCCGATCTCGCCGGTGGCGGTCGCGCTGGCGCCGCTTTTGAACGAATTCGCGCGCCAGGCCGGCAGCGGCCGCGTGCGGGTGCGCTGCCCGGCCACGGCCGTGGTCTGGACCGACCTGGTGGCGCTGCGCCGGATCCTCGGCAACCTGGTCGACAACGCGCTCAAGTTCACGCCCCGAGGCCGGGTGCTGCTGGCCTGCCGCCAGCGCGGCGAGAGCTGGCGCATCGAGGTCCGGGATGCCGGCATCGGCATCGCGCCGGAGGCCCAGGAGCGCGTCTTCGGCGACTTCGAACAGGTCGGCAACGTCGAGCGCAACCTGCAGCGCGGCCACGGGCTGGGCCTGGCGATCGTGCGGCGGCTGGCGCTGCGGCTGGGCGTCGAGATGTCGCTGCGCTCGGCGCCGGGGCGCGGCTCGGTGTTCGCCTTCGCGCTGCCCGCGGCCCCGCCGGGGGTGCCGCTGGCGCCGACACCGGTGGCGGACGCCGAGGCCGCGCAGGCGCCGCAGCCGCTGCGTCCTGGCCTGGTCGTGCTGGTGGTCGAGGACAACGCCGTGGTGGCCGACGGCATCGCGGCGCTGCTGCGCCTGTGGGGCGCCCGGCCGCAGCTCTGCGGCAGCGCGGCCGAGGCGCTCGCGCTGCCCGACCTGGCGCCTTTCGACATTGCGCTGTGCGACATCCGGTTGCCCGGCCGGCTCGATGGCATCGCGCTGGCGACCGAGCTCCAGCGCCGCCGCCCATCGCTGCCGATCGCGCTGGTCTCGGCCGACATCGACGACGCGACCCGGCAGCTGGCGCACGAGCGCGGCTGGCAGGCGCTGCGAAAGCCCGTGCAGCCCGCCACGCTGCAGGCGCTGCTGCGACGCTTGCAGCGCTGAAGCGCCTATGCTGCCGTCATGTCCCCCGCGCTGCAGTCCCCCCTGGCCGAGTCCCGCGACGCCCCCCGCTACGGGCCGGTGGCGATCGCCCTCCACTGGCTGCTGGCGCTGATGATCCTGACCTCTTTTTGCGTCGGCCTGTCGATGACCGGGCTGCCCTTTTCGCCGCTGCGCGTGAAGCTCTACAACTGGCACAAATGGGCCGGCATCACGATCCTGGCGCTGTCGGCGGTTCGGCTGCTGTGGCGCCTGTCGCACCCGCCGCCGCCGCTGCCCGCGCCCATCCGCTCGGCCATGCCCGGCTGGCAGCTGGCCGCCCACCGCGGGCTGCACGCCCTGCTCTACCTGCTGTTCTTCGTCGTGCCGCTGCTGGGCTGGGCCTACAGTTCGGCGCTCGGTGTCCCGATCGTCTGGCTCGGCGTGCTGCCGCTGCCGGACTTCGTGCCGGTCGACAAGGATTTCGCCGAAGCGGTTCTGAAGCCGCTGCACGCCCTCGGCGCCTTCAGCCTGGCCGCGGTGGCCGGGGTCCATGCCGCCGCCGCCCTGAAGCACCATTTCATCGACCGCGACGGCCTGCTCGATCGCATGTCGCCCTTCCCACGCCGGAATCGCTTGCCATGACCTTTTCATTCCCGGGCCGCCACCTGCTGTGCGCGGCTGCGCTGCTCGCTGCCGGCGCGGCCGGCGCCGAACCGGTCACGCCGGCGAAGCTGCTGCCGGCCCAGAGCCAGATCGTCTTCGTGACCCGACAGATGGGCGTGCCGGTGGAAGGCTCGTTCAAAAAATTCGACGCTCAGGTGGCCTTCGATCCGCGCAAGCCCGAAGGCGGCAGCGTGGCACTGCAGATCGAGGTCGCCAGCGCCAGCCTGGGCATCCCGCAGAGCGACGCCGAACTGCCCAAGGCGGCCTGGTTCGACAGCCAGCACTTCCCCAAGGCCGAGTTCCACTCCAGCACGATCAAGGCGCTCGGCGGCGGCCGCTTCGAGATCGCCGGCAAGCTGACGATCAAGGGCAGCACCCGGGACGCGCTGGTGCCGGTCGAGATCACGCAGTCGGCCGGCCAGTCGACCGCGAGCGGAAGCCTTACGATCCAGCGCCTCGCCTACAAGATCGGCGACGGCGAATGGACCGACACGTCGGTGGTGGCCGACGACGTCCAGGTCCGCTTCAAGCTGGTGCTGGCGGGACTCGGTCAGCTGTGAATCCGCCACCTTCTCCACGTCCATCCGAAAGCTCGCCATGAAGAAACTGCTCACGCTCGCCGCACTGACGACCGCGGCGGCACTGGCCGGCGCCCAGCAGGCACCCGAAGCCGCCGCCAAGCCGGCCGGCGGCCCGGTCAAGGGCGCCACCTACGTGGTCGACCCGACCCACACCTTCGTCAACTACGAGATGGGCCACTACGGCACCACCACCAACCGCGGCCGCTTCAGCACCAAGGACGGCAGCATCAAGATCGACCCGTCGGGCAGCACCGGCAAGGTCGACATCACGATGGACATCAGCTCCATCAACACGGGCGTCGACCTGCTCAACCGGCACCTGATGAGCAAGGACTTCTTCAACGTCGCCGAGTTTCCGATCGCCCGCTTCGTCGCCGGCCAGATCGACTTCAGCGGCGACAAGGTCACGCAGGTCAACGGCACGCTGACCCTGATGGGCCAGACCCGCCCGGTGCTGCTCAAGGCCAACCGCTTCAACTGCTACCTGAGCCCGCTGATCAACCGCCAGATCTGCGGCGGCGACTTCGAGACCACGGTCGAGCGCAGCCAGTGGGGCATCAGCTGGGGCCTGGCCTTCGGCTTCGAGGACAAGGTCCGGCTGCTGGTGCAGGTCGAGGCGGTCAATATCCAGTGAATCGGCGGGCAGCGCGATCGACGTTTGCATTCGCGTTGCATTCACCCATGGTTTTCCTTTAGTCGCAGGTGCCGGATCGCTTGATTTGAATCAAGGCGACCCGTTCACGCGGGGAGGTGGCAAACGTACGCTACACCGTGGTCGATCCTCTACGGATCGGCTGCAGGGAGGCAGAGGCGCTATCCGGTCACGGATCCATCGCCCCGCCGGTATCGTCACACAGCCATAAAAAGGGATTGATCATGAGCGTTGTATTCACCCGCATCGGAACCCCGCTGCCCGGCAAGCAGGCCGAGGCTTTCGAATTCGTCAAGGGCCGCGCCGCCGCAGTCAACAAGGCCTACGGCACCAATGCCGAGGTCCATGTCCGCATCGGCGGCCCGATTGGCCAGATGGTCATGGTGTCCTACCACAAGAGCATCCAGGAACTCGAGGACATCAAGCGCCGCGTCATCGAGGACTCCTCCAGCGGCAAGATCCCGGTGGCACCCGAAGGCATCTTCTCGAGCGTCGAAGACGCCATCTGGCTGACCAAGTAGGCGAGCCCGCCAGCGCGGTCCCGATTCGCCGGCCCGGCTTCCTCCGAAGCGCCGGCGAATCTTCGTTTCGAGCCCACGCGGCCGATCCGGGTCAAGAACAAACCAGCCGGCCGCCGAGGCCACTGCCACCATTCAGGCGGGGAGACACATGAAATCACAGAGTTCCATGCGGTGGTACGGCATCACCACGCTGTTCGTCGTCGTTGCCATCTCCTACATCGACCGCATCAACATCGCCATCCTGTTCAACAACGCCGACTTCCTGGAGCACATCGGGCTGACGCTCGACGACAAGGGCAGGCAGGGCTTCCTGGCCACCGCCTTCATGCTGGGCTACGGCATCTCGGCCTTCATCTTCACGCCCTTCTGCGCCGCGCTCTTCGGCGTGCGCAACAGCCTGCTCGGCGGACTCCTGATCTGGGGCGGGGTCACGGCGATGTCGCCCTGGTTCGACAGCTACGGCAGCCTGCTGGCGTCGCGGGTCCTGCTCGGCGTCTCCGAAGGCCCGCTCTTCTCGCTCGCCTCCGCCTACATCAAGGCGCATTTCGAAGACCGCGAGAACGGCAAGCCGAATGCCTTCGTGAACATGGGCACCGGCCTCGGCCTGGCCGTCGGCTTCCCACTGATCAGCCTGATGCTGGTGCACTTCCAGTGGCAGACCTCGTTCTACCTGCTGGGCCTGATGAACGTCGCACTGGGCATTCCGCTCGTCTTCGCCTTCATCCACATGCCCAAGACCCTCGGCAACCAGACCCGGCCGGAATCCGTCGGCGCCGCCCTCAGCCAGATCCAGGGCATCATCAAGGGCGCCCTCCAGACGCGCCACCTGCTGCTGATCACGGTGCTCACCTCGGCGGCGTTGGCCTACCTGTGGGGCGCCAGCAACTGGCTGCCTGCCTACCTGGAGCAGGCACGCGGCTTCAGCCGCGCGGAAATGGGCTGGCTCGCCTCCCTGCCGCAGTACGCCACGGTGCTGGCGGTCCTGCTCGGAGGCATCCTGCTCGACAGGATCGACCGCCCGCAGGTGCCGCTGGTCTTCATGGCCGCCAGCGTCGGTGTCGCGCTGTCGGTGCTGCTGGCCATCAACGTCGAAGACGGCTATTCGGCCACCTACTGCCTGATCGCCGCCAGCTTCTGCTGGGGCCTGCTGAGCCCGGCCATTCCGAGCACGGTGCAGTACTTCTCACGGCCGGAACACGTTGCCAGCGCCTTCGGCGTGGTCAATGGCACGGGCAGTCTGGTGGCCGGCTTCATGCCGGCGCTGATGGGCATCGTGATCGGCTCGGTTTCCGCCAACACCGACGGATCGGGCGGCGCGGCCGCCGGATTCTTCGCCGGCTTCGCGCTGCTCATCGGTACGCAGGCGATCGTCCTCGCCTGTGGCGGCATCCTCTGGTGGCGCGAGCGCAAGAGAAGCCTTCCGCCCGGTGTCGTGCTGGGCGCATCCGGCTGATGGTCGCCAGTCCCTGGAACCCACTCGAGTGACAGCCCCCACACAACGCTACCTTGAAATTCTCCGCAACCTGCCTCTGTTCCAGGAGGTCAGGCAGGCGGACCTCGAAGCGCTCGCGCCATCGGTTCGAACCGTGCACGCCGAACGCCGGAAGGTGCTCTTCAAGCGAGGCGACCCCTGCGAGGGCTTCCACATGCTGGTATCGGGCAAGGTCAAGCTGTCTCTGGTGTCTTCGCAGGGTGTAGACAAGCCATTGGACTTCGTCACTTCTGGCGGCAGCTTCGGAGACATCACGATGCTGCTGGAGCGCCCGTACTACCTGACTGCGCAGGCGCTCGAAGACAGCCTGCTGCTCTACCTTCCGCGCAATGCGATCGTGCGGTTGATCGAGAGCGACAGCCGCTTCGCGATGCGCATGCTCGCCAGCCTGTCGATGCGGATGCGCAACGTGGTCGATGACATCGAATGCTTCTCGCTGCAGCCCCCTGCCGCGCGGCTGGTGACCTACCTGCTGCGCCTGCTGCCGCCGGGCAGCATGACGCCCGCCAAGATCGAGCTGTCGATGCACAAGAACGTGGTCGCGGCGCAGCTCAACCTCACGCCGGAGACCCTGTCGCGCTACTTCCGCGAACTGGCCGACCGCGGGCTGCTCAGCCTGGAGGGGCGCACGATCGTGGTCAACGACATCGACCGCCTTGGCGAGTACCTGGCGGATCGAACCAAGCTTTGAGCCGCCGGTCCGGTGGGATCGCCTCGAGGCAGATCCCGCGTTTTTTTATTCCACAGGAGATCATCGAGTGAACTTCTTCAGCGTCTTCTTGCTTGCTGCGTCATTGACGGGTGCAGTCGTTGCCATTGCATCGGACGATTCGCAGACCCAACACGCGAGTACGACGGGCTCGCCGTGGCTGTCTTCCCGGCTGATCACGCCCCACCTGACAGTCAAGAACGTCGCCGCCAGCAAGCAGTTCTACACGCAGACCTTCGGCTTCAAGCTGCGCTACGAAAACCTCAAGGATGGCCTTCCCGTGCACGTCGAGATGGACTATCACGGCGAACTGGCGCTCATGTTCGTGCCGGAGAACGTAGGTGGCCGCCCGACATTGGCGCCGATCTCTTTCGCCGACCCCAGGCAGCACACAGCCTACTTCTACATCTACGTAGACGACGTGGATGCGGTGGCTGCACGTGCGAAAGCTGCGGGGGGAGTCGTGCTCGAGACGCCCCGTGACGCCCCTTGGGGGGATCGGTTCGCCCTCATCGCGGACATCAATGGCTACCACTGGGGCTTGGCGCAGACCCGAGAACCAGGCTTCCCCACATTCGACCCCCGCAAACGGTCGTCGAAGTGAGTCAAGTCCGCAGCGCCTCCACCTCGGCTCGACGGCCGGCCCGGTCCGCGGCTTCTACAGCAGGCTCTCCGGCGCCAGCGGCGCGAGCAGTTCCAGCATCGCGCGGTCCCACAGGTTCGAGTCGGGCTCGACCGTCAGCACCTGGTCGGCCCCGTCTTCCGACGTGACCCATTCGAGCTTTTCACCGCCCTCGGCGAAGCGCACCCGGTAGGCGCCCTGCTGCTTGAGCACGTCGAGCAGCTTCAGGACCTGCTGCGCCATCTCGGGGCTGGCGATGAAGAGCCCGATCTCGGTGTTGTGGGTGTCCGAGCGCGGGTCGAAGTTCATCGAACCCAGGAACAGCGCGCGGCGGTCGAAGATCGCCGACTTCGCGTGCAGCCGGCCGACCTGCGAGCCGAACAGGCCGAGCCGCACGCTGCGCTTGGTGCGCGCCGAACTCAACTCGTAGATCTCGACGCCGAGCCGCAGCATGTCGGGCCGGTAGCGCCGGTAGCCGGTGTGGACCAGCGGCTCGTCGGTGGCCGCCAGCGAGTTGGTCACGACGCTGATCCGCACCCCGCGCCCGCGGACCTCGCGCATGACCTCGAGACCGGCCTTGCCCGGGATCAGGTAGGGCGACACCAGCGTGACTTCGGAGCGCGAGCGCCGCATCTGCTCGATCACGTTGTAGCGCACGCTGTCGACATCGAGCAGCGGCACGCCGCCGTACGACGCAGTCTTGCCGACGACCCGGTCGGGGGCGTCGGCATAGGCCTCGGCCAGGGTCCAGATCAGGTCGAGCCGGGCGCCGTCCTTCAGCTCCGGCCCGAGCGGCGCGTAACCCAGCACGTCGTTGGGCGCCGGCGGGCGCGGCGCCGGCGTCGTGGCGGGGCCCGTGGCCTGCTCGAAACGCTGCTGCAGTTCCGCCGGCGGCAGCGGGGAGGCGACCACGGTCCCGATCGGCCGCACGTAGGGGCTGTTCCAGAACAGGTCGAACAGGTTGCCGAGGCGCTTCACGAGGGCGCCGGCAACGAAGGTGTCGATGTCCAGGAAGTTCGCGCCGGCGGTCTGCGTGAAGTACTGGTTCCCGATGTTGCGGCCGCCCGCCACAGCCATCGCGCCATCGGCGATGAAGAGCTTGTTGTGCATCCGGCGATTGACGCGGTCGAAATCGAACAGCGAGCTGGAGAAGCGCTGCAGCAGGCTGCCGCGGCCGGCCGGAAACGGGTTGAACAGCCGCAGCTCGAGGTTCGGCGTCGCGGCCAGCGCGAGCAGCAGCTCGTCCTCGCCGGAGGTGTAGAGGTCGTCCATCAGCAGCCGCACGCGCACGCCGCGCAGCGCCGCGTCGCGCAGGGCGCGCAGGAAGTAGCGGCCGGTCTCGTCGTTCTCGATCTGGTAGTACTGGACGTCGAGCGTGCGCTCGGCGCGGCGTGCGAGCTGCAAGCGGGTGTCGAGCGCGAAATCGCCGCCGGGCATGAGCCGGAAACCACTCAGCTCCGGGTCGGGCGAGGAGGCCTTGGCGATCCGGCCCAGCGTGGTCTCGGCGGAGGCCGCGATCGCGCTCGAGGGCTGGCGCTCGAAGTCGGCCGGCAGCATCGCGCAGCCGCTGGCCAGCAGCGTCGTCGCCGCCAGGGCCAGGCCGAGCCGCCACCAGCGCGCCAGCAGGCCCGGGCCGTGAAGCATCGCTAGAGGGCCTTGCGCAGATTGGCCGGCGCGATGCGCAGGGCCTCGCGGTACTTCGCCACCGTGCGGCGCGCGCATTCGATCCCCTGCTCCTTGAGCATCTCGGAGATCTGGCTGTCGGACAGCGGCTTCTTCAGGTCTTCGGCGCTCACGAACTGCTTGATCAGCGCCCGCACCGCGGTGCTGGAGGCGTTGCCCCCGGTCTCGGTGCCGAGCGCCGAGCCGAAGAAGTACTTGAGCTCGACCGTGCCGTAGGGCGTCGCCATGTACTTGGCGGTGGTCACGCGGCTGATGGTGGATTCGTGCAGCCCGAGTTCGTCGGCGATCTCGCGCAGCACCAGCGGCCGCATCGCGAGCTCGCCGTGCACGAAGAAGCTCTTCTGCCGTTCGACGATCGCGTTCGACACCCGCAGGATGGTGTCGAAGCGCTGCTGGATGTTCTTGATGAACCAGCGCGCCTCCTGCAGCCGCTGCGACAGCGCCTGGCTGCCCTCGCCCTTGTGCTGCTTGAGCGCGCCGGCGTAGATGTCGTGCACCCGCAGCCGCGGCATGACCTCGGGGTTGAGCATGACGCGGAACCTGGTGTGGGTGCCGTTGCCGATGCGCGTCACGATCACGTCGGGTATCACCACGTTGCGCTCGACGTCGACGAAGCGGCGGCCCGGCTTGGGCTCGAGCCGGGCGATCAGCTGCAGCGCCGCGCGGACCTCTTCCTCGTTGCTGCGCGTGAGCGTCGCCAGCCGCTTGAAGTCGCGCCGCGCGAGCAGCTCCATCGGCTGCTTGCAGATCGCGATCGCGGTCATGCGCACCTGCGCCTCGTCGGCGTCCTCGTCGGGCTGCGCCAGGGCGCGCAGCTGGATCGTCAGGCACTCGCCCAGGTTGCGCGCGCCGACACCGGCCGGCTCCAGGCTCTGCAGCAGGCCGAGCGCGACCTGGAAGTGATGCACCAGGTCGTCGAACTGGTCGTTGTCGTCGCCGGCCAGGCCCGAGGCCAGCGCCGGCAGCGAATCCTCGAGGTAGCCGTCGTCGTTGAGCGATTCGATCAGGAAGCGCAGCGCCGCGCGGTCGGTCTCGCTGAGCCGCAGGCCCAGCGCCTGGCGGTGCAGGAAGGACTGCAGCGACTCCTGGCTGCGCGCCAGCTCGGTGGCATCGGTGCGCTCGTCGTCGCCCAGGTTGTTGGTGCGCGCGGGCGCATCGCTGCCCCACTCGCTGTCGTCGGGCGCCATGTCGACCGTGCCGTCGCCCTCCCAGTCGGGCTCGCCGTCGACCGCGTCCAGGGTGGCGGGCTCGGCAACGTCGGCGGCCACCGCGACCTCGGCGGCGGGCGCCGAGGGGCCGGGCGTGAAGTCGCCATCGCCGTCGCCGCTGAATTCGGCCTGGCGATCTTCGTCGCGCACCGGCGCATCGGCGGTATCGAGGCCGAATTCCTCGCGCGCGGCTTCCTCGGCCGTGCGTTCGAGGAACGGGTTGTCGTCGAGCATCTGCTCAACCTCCTGGCTCAACTCGAGCGTGGAGAGCTGCAGAAGCCGGATCGACTGCTGCAGCTGCGGCGTGAGCGCCAGGTGCTGGGAGACGCGAAGCGAAAGCCCCTGCTTCATCGAGATTGGGCTCCTACATCCGGAAGTGCTCGCCCAGGTACACGCGTCGTACCTCGGCGTTGTCGACGATCTCCGAAGGCGTGCCTTGTGCCAGCACATGCCCGTCGCTGATGATGAACGCGTGATCGCAGATGCCCAGCGTTTCACGCACGTTGTGGTCGGTGATGAGCACGCCGATGCCGCGCTCCTTCAGGAAACTGATGATCCGCTGGATCTCGATCACCGCGATCGGGTCGATGCCGGCGAAGGGTTCGTCCAGCAGGATGAAGCGCGGCTGTGTCGCCAGGGCGCGGGCGATCTCGACCCGGCGGCGCTCGCCGCCGGACAGCGACAGCGCCGACGAATCGCGCAGGTGGTCGACCCGGAGGTCGGCCAGCAGTTCGCCCAGGCGCTCCTCGATGCGAGCCTTGTCGAGCGGCACCATCCGGCCGCGTTCGTCGGGCTCGCCCTGCAGCTCGAGCACCGCGCGGACGTTTTCCTCGACCGTCAGCTTGCGGAAGATCGAGGCCTCCTGGGGCAGGTAGCTCAGGCCCATGCGGGCGCGGCGATGGATCGGCATGTGGGCGATCGGCTCGCCATCGATCGAAATGTCGCCGGCATCGGCCCGCACCAGCCCGACGATCATGTAGAACGAGGTGGTCTTGCCGGCGCCGTTGGGGCCCAGCAGTCCGACCACTTCGCCCTTCTGCACCGCCAGCGACACGTCCTTGACGACCGTGCGGCTGCCATAGCTCTTCTGCAGGCTGCGCGCTTCCAGCCGGCTGCCCGGCTGGCTGTCGCTGACACTCATCCCGGCTGTTTCGATCACTGCTTGGAGTCTCCGCCCAGCGTGGTGGTGGAACGCAGGCTGTTGCCCGGCGCCGGCGTGGTGGCCGGCACCGCCGGCTTGGCGCCGGGGGTTGCGGGTGACGCGGCCGCCTTGGGCGTGAGGATCGCCTTGACCCGGCCGCTCGCCTGGGTCGAGACGCCGGCATTCGGCGGCAGCGACGAACCATTCACCGTGAAGGTGTCGTTGCTCTGGTCGTAGACGATCAGCGGTCCGCTGCTCTCGTCGTTGGGGGTGGCGCCGATCAGGCGGCGCATGACCGCGCGGCGGATGAACTTCACGTTGTCGGCGCGGCTGTCGTATTCGATCACTTCGCCCTCGCCCTCGATCCACTCGTCGGTGCCGCTGTTGCGCTTCTGCTTGAAGTAGGCCAGCTTGCCCGGTTCGGCCGTGACGACGCCGTACTGGTAGCCCTCGGGATCCTGGCGGACGTCGATCCGGGTGCCGCGGATCTGGATCGTGCCCTTGTTGACGACCACGTTGCCGGTGAACACGCTGGTCTGCTTGAGATCGTCGTAGCGCATGTTGTCGGCCTCGATGTTCATCGGCTTGCTCCGGTCGGCCTGCTCGGCCGGGGCCAGCGATGCGAAGCCGGCCAGCGCCAGGGCGAGCATCAGCACGCGCACAGGACGACGGCGGGGGGAAGAGCGTAAGGGAAATGTCATAGAGGCACGAAACTTGCTCTGCGATTGTAAGCGTCTGCGGGACGCCGCCTCGCGCGGCCTGGACGAAAAAGCCCGCGGATGCGGGCTTCATGAACGGAAAAGTGGCGGCGGGGCCGCCCTTCGCTCAGCCCTTGCGGGCTTCGGTGACCAGGAAATCGACCGTCTGCAAGGCGCGGTCGAGCGAGCCGGCGGTGTCGCCGTCGACATACCAGCGGCCGGCCACGCCCAGGGCGGGCACGCCGGCGACTTGGTAGTCGGTCGTCAGCTGGGCGGCGCGCTTGGCCTTGCCGACCACCGAAAAGGACTTGAACAGCTCGGCGAACTTCTTCGAATCGAGGCCCGGCTGCTTTTCGACCCAGGCCAGGATCGCGGCGTCGCCGGTCAGGTTCAGGCGCTGCTGGTGGATCGCCTCGAAGACCTTGGGCACGAATTCGTCGGCCTTGCCCATGGCCTCCAGGGCATAGTAGAAGCGCGCCTTGGCGTCGGTGTCGTTGCCGACGAAAGGCACCGGGACCCGCCGGAACGCGACATGCGGCGGCAGCTGCTTGATCCAGGGCTCTACCTTCGGCTCAAAGGCCGCGCAATGCGGGCAGTTGAACGAGAAGAACTCGATCACTTCGACCTTGCCGGCCGGCGCATCGACCGGTGCCGGCTTGCCGAGCACGATGTAGTCGGTGCCGGCCTTGAAGGCGCGGCCCTGCGCATGCGAAGGGCTGGCCAGCGGAAGAAGGGCCAGCGAAGCAGCGGCCAAAGAAAAATCACGACGTTGCATTTGGAAATTCTCCTGTCGGCAGAAAGAGCCCGCGAACCGGGGTGGAGTTCCCCGGGCGCACGAAGTAAAGATGGGTGAAGTACCAGGCCGGCGCCGTCGCCGGCCTATCGCTGGACGCGCACCAGGGCGGATTCGAGGCCGCCGCTGTCCAGGCGCTCCTTGAGCTGGTCGGCGTCGTCCTTCTTGTTGAACGGACCCGCGCGCACCCGGTAGACCGTGCGGCCCGCCTGCTCGCGCTCGGTCACACGCGCCTCGACGCCCATCAGCGAGAGCTTGGCGCGCTGGGCGTCGGCATCTTCCTGGGTTCGGAACGCACCCGCCTGGACGAAGTACATGAAAGGATCGGTGCCGGTGCCGGCTGCCGCCGCGCCGCTGCCAGAGCCGCTGCGCGCCTTGGCGAGATCGCCGATCGGGTCGTTCGAGGGCGGCAGCGCATTGGCTTCCGCCGGCACCGGCGCGGTCCGCGGCGGCCGCGGCGTGGCGGTGCTGCCGGGGGCCACCACCACCGGCACCGGGGCCGTGGGTGGCGCCGCGGCCGTTGCCGGGGCGGTGGCCGGAACCGGGGCCGCGGTCGCCGGGCCACGGCCCGGCGCGCCGGCCTTGCCCGCCAGCGGCGCGTTGGGGTCCCAGTCGCGGTTCTTGCGCGCCTCGGCTTCGTCCTGCTCGGCGCCACCGCGCTGGGTCTTGGTCATGAACGGGATCGGCACCTTGGTCACGTAGACCGCGATGCCGAGCGCGATGCCCAGGCCGAGCACCAGGCCGATGATCAACCCGATGACGATGTTGCCGCTTTGTCTTTGTTTCATGGTGGAGAGAGGAATCACATCTTCTGCGGCGCACTGACGCCCAGAACAGCGAGGCCATTGTGCAGCACCCGCGCGGTCGCCGCGACCAGCGCCAGGCGAGCTCGCTTGACCGGCTCGTCATCGACCAGGATGCGCTCGGCGTCGTAGTAGCTGTGGTAGCTGGCGGCCAGCTCGCGCAGGTAGAAAGTGACGTCGTGGGGTGCGAAATCCTTGGCCGCGGCGGTCAGCATCGCGGGGTACTTGGCCAGTTGCAGCAGCAGCGCCTGCGACGCCGGGCTTTCGAGCGGCGACAGGTCGGCGCCTTCGAGGCTCGCCGGGTCGCCGCCCCAGGCCGCCAGCACCGAGCAGATGCGCGCGTGGGCGTACTGGACGTAGTACACCGGGTTGTCGTTGTTCTGCGCCAGCGCCAGGTCGATGTCGAAGGTGTATTCGGTGTCGGGCTTGCGGCTCAGCAGGAAGAAGCGCACCGCATCGGTGCTGGTCCATTCGATCAGGTCACGCAAAGTGACGTAGCTGCCGGCGCGCTTGCTGATCTTGACCTCTTCGCCGCCGCGCACCACGCGCACCATGGTGTGCAGCACGTAGTCGGGATAGCCGGCCGGAATGCCGACCCCGGCCGCCTGCAGGCCGGCGCGCACCCGCGCGATCGTGCCATGGTGGTCGGTGCCCTGGATGTTGACCACCTTGTGGAAACCGCGCTCCCACTTGGCGATGTGATAGGCCACGTCGGGCACGAAGTAGGTGTAGCTGCCGTCGCCCTTGCGCATGACCCGGTCCTTGTCGTCGCCGTAGTCGGTCGACTTGAGCCACAGCGCGCCGTCCTGCTCGTAGGTCTTGCCGGCATCGACCAGCTTCTGCACCGTGGCGGCGACCCGGCCGCTGGTGTAGAGGCTGGACTCCAGGTAGTAGTTGTCGAAGCGGACCTGGAAGGCCTTGAGGTCCAGGTCCTGCTCGTGGCGCAGGTAGGCGACCGCGAACTGGCGGATCGAGTCGATGTCCTCGACGTCGCCGCTGGCGGTGTATTCGCGGTCGTCCGAGCGCACGGTCTTCCTGGCCTTGAAGTCGGCCGCGATGTCGGCGATGTACTCGCCGTTGTAGGCCTGCTCGGGCCACTCGGCGTCGCCCGGCTTGAAGCCCTTGGCGCGCAGCTGGGTGCTGGTGGCCAGCGTCTGGATCTGCACGCCGGCGTCGTTGTAGTAGAACTCGCGCCAGACCTTGTCGCCCTGCGTGGCGAGCAGGTTGCAGATGGCGTCGCCCAGGGCCGCCTGGCGGCCGTGGCCGACGTGCAGCGGGCCGGTCGGGTTGGCCGAGACGAACTCGACCAGCACCCGCTCGTCGCGCGCGGGCTGGCTGCCGAAGGCGGCGCCGGCCTGGAGGATCTCGCGCACCACCTGCTGGCGGGCCGCGGTCTTGAGGCGGATGTTGAGGAAGCCGGGACCGGCGATCTCGACCGCTTCGACCCATTGGGCGAAGGCCGGTGTGGCTTGCAGCGCGGCCGCCAGCTGTTCGGCCAGCTCGCGCGGCTTGCGCTGCAGCGGCTTGGCCAGCTGCATGGCGGCGGTGCTGGCGAAATCGCCATGGGCCGCCACCTTGGGCGACTCGAACGCGGCTTTGCTGCCGGCGCCGGGCGAGAGGGATTCGAGCGTGTTCGCGAGCGCCGCGAGCAGCTCCTGTTTGACCAATAGCATCGCGGGATTTTACCGGGGCCAAAAGACGCACCCGTAACGAACGTCATCCAACAGTGAACGTCGGCCGTTAGGATGAACAGCCCCGGGGCGGGGGAACACCGTCTCAACCGACTTTCCAAGGACTCCTACATCATGAAAAAGCTCCTTTCCCTGCTGGCTCTGGGCGCCACCCTGTCGTTCGGCATCGCACACGCTTCCCCCTGCGACACCCAGGCGGCGGACAAGAAGCTGAGCGGCGCGGCCAAGACCAGCTTCGTCAAGAAGTGCGAGAAGGACACCGCGGCCGCCGCCGCACCGGCTTGCGCCGCCAAGGCGATCGACAAGAACGGCAAGGCCCTGGCCGGCGCCGCCAAGACGAGCTTCATGAAGAAGTGCGAAGCCGACGCGAAGGGCTGATCCGCCCCAGGCCCGGTCCGCAGGGCGATTCGAGCCGGGCCGGCTTTCGGCCTACTTGCCGAAGCCGCGCGCCAGGAACACCGCCGCCAGCGGGATGACCGCGATCAGGTGGGCCTGGATCATCACCAGCTTGCGGGTCTTGCGGACCTCGGCCTCGGCCGGCAGTGCGCCGGTGGTGCGCAGCGCCTGGCGCCAGCGCAGGTAGCGCATCGTCGGAAAGATCGAGATCACGCCGACGATGACGAACAACGTGAGCTTCAGGTGCAGCAGCGGATTGGTCCAGTACCAGGCTGTGCCTTTCACGCCCCACCAGGTGCGCGCCACGCCGGTGGCGATCACCGCCACCGCGGCGATGCCGTAGACCCTGTCGACCTTGGCCAGGCGCTCGACCACCGCGGCGTTGAGCCACTCGACGCGGCACAGCGCGGCCTCGCTGGCGACGAAGACCACCATGGTCAGGATGGCCAGCAGGTGCAGATAGGCAAGGATGGCTTCGAGGGTCATCGGGGGTTTCCTTCTTGGGGTTCTACGGCGCCGCGATTGTGCCGCCCCAGAACTCCGGCCGGGCGTACTGGGCCTTCAGGAAGTCCAGCCACAGCCGCACCCGCAGCGGCAGGTGCTTGCGCTGCGGGAACACGGCGTAGATGCCGTTGGGCGGCGCGGCGAAGGCGTCGAGCAGCGGCACCAGCAGGCCGGCATCGATCTCGGCCTCGACCTCCCAGGTGCTGCGCCAGGCGATGCCATGGCCGGCCAGGCACCAGTCGTGCAGCACCTGGCCGTCGGAGCAGTCGAGCGGACCGGTCGGCTTCAGGTAGATCACTTCATGCTCGCCGCCGGCCGCCGGCACACGGAAGGCCCAGCCGCGGGTTTGCGAGGCGTCGCTCGACAGGCTCAGGCAGGCGAAGCGCGCCAGCTCCCCCGGATGGCGCGGGGCCCCGTGGCGGCGCACGAAATCGGGCGTGGCAACGCAGCGCCGCCGGTTGTCGGCCAGCCGCAGGCTGACCAGCGACGAGTCGGGCAGGTCGCCGACCCGCACCGCGCAATCGAAGCTCTCGCCCGCCATGTCGACCAGCCGGTCGCTGAGGTTCAGCGAGATCGTGACCTCGGGATGCAGTTCATGGAAGCGCGGCACCAGCGGCGCCACGTGGCGGCGGCCGAAGCCGGCCGGCGCGGTGACGCGCAGGTGGCCGCTGGCCTTGACGCCGCCGGCGCTGACGCTGGCCTCGGCGTTCGCCAGCTCGACCAGCAGCCGCTGGCAGTCCTCCAGGAAGGCGCTGCCCTCGTGGGTGAGCGCGATCCGTCGCGTGGTGCGCACCAGCAGCTTGACGCCCAGCCGCTCCTCGAGCGCGTCGATGCGCCGGCCGACGATCGCCGGCGCCACGCCCTCGGCCTTGGCCGCCGCCGTGAGGCTGCCGCGGGCAGCGATCGCGACGAAGGATTCGAGTTGCTTCAGGCGGTCCATCGCCGGCGATTATCACGAGCGGGCGACACCGTGCGGGACTTTCTTATTTTCGATACACTATCGTTTCGAAACTACATAGTTCCACAAATACCATGTCGCCCACCGCCGCCCCACCCGCCACGCCGACCGTCGGCCGCCCGCGCGACGCCGCCCTCGACGCCAACGTCCTGCGCGCGGCGATGGAGCTGCTCGGTGAAGGCGGCATCGCCGCGGTCACGATGGACGCGGTGGCCCAGCGCGCGGGCGCCGGCAAGGCCTCGATCTACCGGCGCTGGAAATCCAAGGACGAGTTGCTGGCCGATGCGCTGACCCTGCACTCGCCGATCGACGTCGAGGTCGACACCGGCAGCCTGCGCGGCGACCTGGTCAAGCTCTACGAGCACTACTACGGCATCGGCAACCACGTGATGCAGGCCGCCATGCAGGAGATGCTGGGCAATGTGCGCCAGCACCTGGCCTGGACCGAGAAGGTGGCGCCCGAGCGACTGACCGCGCGCCGCGCCAAGGTGCGGGCGCTGTTCGAGCGCGCCGTGGCGCGCGGCGAGATCGCGCCGCCGGCCGACATGGACCTGCTGCTCGACCTGGTGCCGGCGATGATCCTCTACCGCTACAACACGCGCAACCAGAAGGTCTCGCGGGCCTCGATCGCCCGCTTCGTCGACGGCGCCGTGCTGCCGCTGGCCGGAGGGAAGCCCCGGGAGCCGCGGCCGTGAGCGACGCCGCTGCCGTGCCCGCCGCCCCGGCACCGCCGGCGGAGCCCTACGACCTGCGCCAGGGCCTGGTGTTCGCCTCGATCTCGCTGCTGCTGGGCCTGACCCAGGGCCTGGGCGTGAACCTGGTCAATTCGAACCTGACCGGCATCCAGGGCTCGCTCGGCGCCACGGCGGCCGAGGCCAGCTGGCTCACCACGGCCTATTTCGCGACCAACATCTCGGCCTCGCTGCTGCTGACCAAGGTGCGCTACCAGTACGGCCTGCGCTGGTTCGCCGACTTTGCGATCGGCGTCTTCCTCCTGCTCTCGCTGGCCCACCTGTTCACCCAGCACCTGGCCTCGGCGGTCTTCGTGCGCGCGGCGCTGGGCGTGGCGGCGGCGCCGATCAGCAGCCTCACGGTGCTCTACATGGCGCAGGCCTTTCCACCGGCGCGGGCGCTGACCGGCTTCATGCTGGGCTTCGCCGCGCTGCAGATCGGCATGCCGCTGTCGCGCATCATCTCGGGCGACCTGCTCCAGAACGGCCAGTGGCACGGCCTGCACTTCGTCGATGCCGGGCTGGCGCTGGTCTCGGTCGCCGCGATCAACGTGGTGCGGTTGCGCCCGATGCCGACGCAGCAGATGTTCGCGCGCGGCGACGGCCTGGCCTTCACGCTCTACGCGAGCGCGCTGGCGTTGATCAGCGTGGTCCTGACCCAGGGCCGGCTGCACTGGTGGACCGACACGCCGTGGATCGGCCTCTGCCTGGCGGCCGCCATCGTGCTGCTCGGCCTCTACGTCCTGGTCGAGCTGCAGCGCGACAAACCGCTGATCGACCTGCGCTGGCTGGCCAGCCCCTTCATGCTGCGCTTCATCGGCGCGACGCTGCTGTTTCGCATCGTGCTGTCGGAGCAGACGGTGGGCGCGGTCGGGCTCATGAACCAGCTCGGCTTCACCAACGACCAGATGCACCTGCTGTTCGTGTTCGTCACGGCCGGCACCGTCGCCGGCTTCCTGGCCGTGCTGCCGGTGCTGCCGTCGCGCAAGTTCGGCCGCGTCGGCACCCTCGCGCTGGTGCTGATCATGGCCGCGGCCTGGATGGACGGGCAGTCGACCGTGCTGACCCGCCCGCACGAGCTGGTTCTGTCGCAGACGCTGCTGGCGGCCGCCAGCGCGATGTTCCTGGCCTCCGCCATGCTCGAGGGCTTCCTGCACGTGATCGCCGGCGGCCTCAAGAACCTGATCAGCTTCATCGCGGTCTTCAGCGGCGGCCAGGCGCTGGCCAGCCTGATCGGCCAGGCCTGGCTCACGACCTTGCTGGCCGAGCGCCAGCGGCTGCACTACGCGCACCTGGTCGACGGCCTGCAGCTGGCCGACCCGCTGGTGGTGCAGCGCCTGGCGCAGCTCGGCAGCGCCTATGCCGCCAGCCTCAACGACGGCACGGCGCGCGCCGCGCAGGCCCTCGCCCTGCTGGGCCAGCAGGTGACGCAGCAGTCATGGGTGCTGGCCTACGACGACCTCTTCCACCTGATCGCCGCAGTCTCGACCCTGGGCTTCCTGGTCTTCGCGGGCACCCACACGCACCGCTGGCACCGCGCGCGCCGCGCCGCGCCCAGCGCCCTCGTTGCCACTTCTTCCTGATTTCTTCCCGATCGCCGGATTCATCATGTCTTCCCTTCCCAAAGCCCTTCGCTCGCGCGGCACCTGGATCGTCCTGGCGGCCACGCTCGCCTGCCTCGCGATGGTGCTGCACGCCTGGCGCCTGCCCCCCTTCCGCGACGGCACCGAAAGCACCGAGAACGCCTTCGTCCGGGGCATGGTGACGATCGTCGCGCCCAAAGTCGACGGCTACGTCGCCGAAGTGATGGTGCAGGACTACATGGCCGTGAAGGCCGGCCAGCCGCTGGTCCGGCTGGACGACCGCATCTATCGCCAGAAGCTGGACCAGGCGCGCAGCGGCCTCGCAGTGCAGGAGGCCAACCTCGCCAACACGGCGCAGGCGCGGCGTTCGCGCGAAGCCGCCATCGGCAGCACGCAGGCCCAGATCGCCAGCGCCGACGCCCAGCTCGGCAACGCCCGCGCCCAGCTGGCACGGGCCCAGGCCGACATGCGCCGGGCCACGCCGCTGGCGAAGGACGGCTCGCTCTCGCAGCGCGAGCGCGACCAGACCGAGGCCGCGCTGCACCAGGCCGAAGCCACGTTGAAGCAGGCCGAGGCCGCCGCCAGCCAGGCGCGTGCCGGCCAGGCCGTGGCGACACAGGACCTGCACACCGTGGTGGTCAACCGCGACGCGGTCGAGGCCGCGGTCGAGTCGGCCCGCGCCGCGGTGCGGCTGGCCGAGATCGATCTCGAAAACACCGAGATCCGGGCCCCGCGCGACGGCCACCTGGGCGAGGTCGGCGTCAAGCTCGGCCAGTACGTCACGCCCGGCACCCAGCTGATGGCCGTGGTGCCGCAGCAGGTCTGGGTGGTGGCCAACTTCAAGGAGGCCCAGACCGCCCTGATGGCGCCGGGGCAGCGGGCGCACTTCCACGTCGATGCGCTGGCCGATGCCGAGCTCGAAGGCCGGGTCGAGCGCCTGTCGCCGGCGACCGGTTCGGAGTTCAGCGTCATCAAGCAGGACAACGCGACCGGCAACTTCACCAAGATTCCGCAGCGCCTGTCGGTGCGCATCGCGGTCGATCCAGGACAGCCGCTGGCCCAGCGGCTGCGCCCGGGGATGTCGGTGGTGGTCAGCGTCGACACGCGCTCGCGCCGCGACGCCGGGGCCGCCGTGCCGACCGAAGGAGACCCGTCATGAAAGCGGCGGACCTGCGCCGAGGCGCCGGCGCGCTGGCGGCCGCGCTCGGCGCGGCCTTGTGGCTGTCTGCCTGCAGCAGCGTGCCGACCGCCCCGACGCTCGCCGCCACGGTGCCCAGTGCCTGGCAGGCCGCGGCCGCCGCCGCACAGCACGGCGCGCCGGTGCAGTCCGGCTGGTGGAGCGCCTTCGGCGATCCGGTGCTCGACGGGCTGGTGCGGCAGGCGCTGGCGCACAACACCGACCTGCGCGCGGCGGCGGCGCGGGTGGCCGAGGCGCGCGCGCTGGCCGACGTCCAGCACGCGGCCGCCTGGCCAACGCTGGACTTCGGCCTCGGCGGCCAGCGCAGCCGCAGCATCAGCGCGGCGAGCGGCAAGCCCTATGTGTCGAACGTGCTGCAGCCCCAGTTCCAGGCCGCCTACGAGGTCGACCTGTGGGGCCGCGTGGCTTCGCTCGGCCAAGCGGCCGATGCGCTGGTGCTGTCCAGCGAGGACACGCGCGACAGCGCGGCGCTGAGCGTCGCCGCCACCACGGCCGCCAGCTACATCAACCTGCGCGCGCTGGACGCCCGCCTCGAGGTCGCCAGGCAGACGCTCGCGGCGCGGCAATCGGCGCTCGAGCTGGCCCGTTCGCGCCAGCAGCGCGGCTACAGCTCGGAGCTCGAAACCGCGCAGAGCGAAGCCGAATACCGCGCGACGGCGCAGGCGATCCCGCAGCTCGAACTGGCGATCGTGCGCCAGGAGCACGTGCTGAACCTGCTGACCGGCGCCGCCCCGGCACCGGTGCCGCGCGGCCTGCCGCTGGTCGAACTCAGGATGCCCGAGCTGCCCGGTACCGGGCTGCCCTCGGAGCTGCTGCGCCGCCGGCCCGACCTGGCGAGCGCCGAGGCCCAGCTCGCCGCCACCGATGCCCAGCTGGCCGCCGCGCGGGCGCAACTGCTGCCTTCGCTGCACCTGGGCGCGACGCTCGGCAGCATCAGCTCGACCGCGCTCACCGGCGACCCGTTCAAGCTCTGGAGCCTGGGCGGCAGCGTGCTGGCGCCGATCTTCGACGGCGGCCGGCTGCAGGCCCAGGTGCGGGCCTCGGACGCCCGCCGCGACCTGGCGCTCGCCGGCTACGAGAAGGTGGTGCTCACCGCCTTCGCGGAGGTCGAGGACCAGCTCGCCGCCGTCGGCGACCTCGGCCGCCAGGGGCAGCAGGCCGAGGCGCAGCGGGTGGCGCTGCAGGAGGCGGTGCGGGTGGCGACCAACCGCTATCGCGAAGGCTACGCGTCCTATCTCGACGAGCTTGACGCCCAGCGCAACCTGTTCAGCGCCCAGCAGGCCGAGCTGCAGCTGCGGGCCGACCAGCTGGCGGCGCAGGTCGGGCTGTACCGGGCGCTGGGCGGCGGCTGGCAGCCCGAAGCCGGCTGATGCGGCCTCAGCCGCCGGCGACCGCGTTGCTGGCCTTGAGCTGCGCGATCTGCGCCTCGCTGTAGCCGACTTCGCCGAGCAGCTCGTCCGTGTGCTCGCCGAGCAGCGGCGGCTGCAGCCGTACGCCCGGGCGTTCGCCGCCGAGCGTGAACGGCATCAGCGGCACCTTCGACTGGCTGCCGTCGTTCATGCGGATCGGCGCCAGTCCGCCGGTGGCATTGAGGTGCGGATCGTCGAACAGCGCCTGCGGCCGGGTGATGGGCGCGAAGGGCAGTTCGTTCTGCTCGAACACGGCGCTGAGCTCGGCCGCGCTGCGGCCGGCCAGGTGCGAACGCAGCATCGGCATCATCCAGTCGCGCGCCAGCACGCGGTCGTTGTTGGTCACCAAGCGCGGATCCGCCAGCAGCTCCTCGAGCCCGAAGGCCTTGCAGAAGATGCCCCACTGCTTGTCGCTGACCGCCGCCAGGAAGATCTGTTCGCCGTCCTTGACGGTGAAGACGTCGTACACGCCCCAGGCCGAGATGCGGCTGGGCATCGGGTCGGCGGCGCGGCCGGTGGCTGCGAACTGCATCATGTGCTGCGCGACCAGGAAGACGTTGTTCTCGAACAGCGCCGACTGCACCTCGCAGCCCTGGCCGGTCTGGTCGCGCTGGCGCAGCGCGGCCATCGCGCCGATGGCGCCGAACATGCCGCCCATGATGTCGTTGACGCTGGTGCCGGCGCGCAGCGGGTCGCCGGCGCGGCCGGTCATGTAGGCCAGGCCGCCCATCATCTGCACCACTTCGTCGAGCGCCGTGCGGTGGTCGTAGGGGCCGGGCAGGAAGCCCTTGTGGCTGACGTAGATCAGCCGCGGGTTCAGCTTCTTCAAGCTGTCGTAGTCGAGGCCGAGCTTCTTCATCGTGCCGGGCTTGAAGTTCTCGCTCACGATGTCGGCGGTGGCGATCAGGCGCAGCGCGGCCTCCACGCCCTCGGGCTTCTTGAGGTCGAGCGCGATGCTCTTCTTGTTGCGGTTGAAGGTCGGGAAGAAGCCCGCGCCCGAGCCGAGCAGGCGGCGGGTGTTGTCGCCGTCGATCGGCTCGACCTTGATGACCTCGGCCCCGAGGTCGCCCAGCAGCAGGCCGCAGGTGGGGCCCATCACCATGTGGGTGAACTCCACGACGCGGATGCCGGCGTACGGCAGAGGGGGCTTGGACTCAGACATGGGACTTTCCTTGCGTGAAGCCCTTGGGCAGACCGGCCTCGGGCGTCATGCCGTAGACCGGTTCGCCCGGCAGGCCGGCTGCGAGCGGCGCGCGGGCCGCGATGAGTTTGGCGAGATCGACGCCGGTGCGGACGCCCATGGCCTCGAACATGAAGACCAGGTCTTCGGTGACCACGTTGCCCGACGCGCCCGGCGCATAGGGACAGCCGCCCAGGCCGCCGAGCGATGCATCGAAGGTGCGCACGCCCTCTTCGTAGGCGGCCAGGCAGTTGGCCAGGCCGAGTCCGCGCGTGTTGTGCATGTGGGCCGCGCCCGCCCGGTCGCCGAGTTCCGCGCGCAAGCGCCTGAACAGGCGGCGCACCTGCGCCGGATTGGCATAGCCGACGGTGTCCGACAGGCCCGATTCGTCGGCGCCCGCGGCGACGCATTGCACCGCAAGCCGGATCACCTCATCCTCGGGCACCTCGCCCTGCAAGGTGCAGCCGAAGGCGGTCGAGATGCCGGCCTCGAGCCGGACCTGCGGCGCCATCTCGCGCCGCAGCGCCGCGATGGCCCGGACTTCCTCGACCATCTCTTCGCGCGTCTTGCGCACGTTGGCGAGCGAATGGGCGGCGCTGGCCGACACCGGCATGGTGAGCTTGTGGACGCCGGCAGCGAGCGCGGCTTCGGCGCCGCGGCGATTCGGCACCAGCGCCATCACGGTGAGGCCGGGCAAGGTGATCGCATGCCTGACCACCTCGGCGGCGTCGGCCATCTGCGGCAACAGTCGGGCCGGCACGAACGAGGCCACCTCGATCTCCCGCAGGCCGGCGGCGTGGAGGGCGTCTATCCAGCGCAGCTTGTGGGCAGTCGGCATGGTGGCCTTGACCGATTGCAGGCCGTCGCGAGGGCCGACCTCGCTGATGAGCACGTCGGGGGCGGACATCGGGGGTCGTCTCCTTCGGGGTGGTGGTTTGGTAGTTCTATCTAATAGAACTGTATTCTATACAACAGAATTAGACGGGCAATTCCGCTTCCTGTCAAGCCGCGCCCGCATGCACTGTATGCCGGCTCGGCTGTCAGGTCTGAAGCTTGCAGCGCGGATTTCCCGCGGCGGGACGCGTACGCTTGGGCTGCACGGACCCCGTCATTGATTACCTTCATTTTCGTCACGGATAAAACCCGTTTTCGGCTATTACTCGCCAGACTTGTATCGAATAAAGTGCTGGCAAGCATCTATTCAAGGAGTACAGAACCATGACCGCCCGCACCACCGTCCACGGCCTCCAGGTCGCCACCGAACTGCACCAGTTCATCGAGCAGCAGGTGCTGCCCGCGACCGGTGTCGCCAGCGAGGTCTTCTGGAAAGGCTTCGATGCCATCGTGAGCGAGTTCGCGCCCAAGAACCTGGCCCTGCTGGCCGAACGCGACCGGCTGCAGGCCGAGATGGATGCCTGGCACAAGGCGCACCCGGGCCCGATCGCGGACATGCCGGCCTACCGCGCCTTCCTCGAATCGATCGGCTACCTGCTGCCGCAGCCCAAGGACGTGCAGACCACCACCGCCAACGTCGACGCCGAACTGGCCCTCCAGGCCGGCCCGCAGCTGGTGGTGCCGATCCTCAATGCGCGCTATGCGCTGAACGCGGCCAACGCGCGCTGGGGCTCGCTGTACGACGCGCTCTACGGCACCGACGCGATCCCCGAGACCGGCGGCGCCGAGAAGGGCAAGGGCTACAACCCGGCGCGCGGCGCCAAGGTGATCGAGTTCGCGCGCCACGTGCTCGACCAGGCCGCGCCACTGGACAACGGCTCGCACAAGATGGCGACCGGCTACAAGGTCGAGCACGGCAAGCTGGTGATCGCGCTGCAGAGCAGCAGCACCGGCCTCAAGGACCCGTCGCAGTTCATCGGCTACACCGGCGAGGCGGCGGCGCCGAAGTCGGTGCTGCTCAAGCACAACGGCATCCACCTCGACATCCAGATCGACCGCTCGACCGCGATCGGCAAGAGCGACGCGGCCGGCGTCAGCGACGTGGTGCTCGAAGCGGCGCTGTCGACCATCCTCGACCTCGAGGACTCGGTGGCGGTGGTCGATGCGGCCGACAAGGTGCTGGCCTACTCGAACTGGCTCGGCATCCTCAAGGGCGACCTGACCGAGGAAGTCGCCAAGGGCGGCAAGACCTTCACCCGCGGCCTGAACCCGGACCGCGAATACACCGGCGCCGACGGCCAGCCGGTGAAGCTGCACGGCCGCTCGCTGATGTTCGTGCGCAACGTCGGCCACCTGATGACCAACCCGGCGATCCTGTACGCCGGCGGCAAGGAGATCCCCGAAGGCATCATGGACGCGGTCATCACCACGACCATCGCCACCATTGACCTGAAGCGCAAGGGCAACTCGCGCACCGGCAGCGTCTACATCGTGAAGCCGAAGATGCACGGCCCGGCCGAAGTGGCCTTCGCGAGCGCGCTGTTCGGCGCGGTCGAGCAGCTGCTCGGCCTGCCGGCCAACACGGTCAAGCTCGGCATCATGGACGAGGAACGCCGCACCAGCATCAACCTCAAGGCCTGCATCGCCGAAGCGGCCGCGCGCGTGGCCTTCATCAACACCGGCTTCCTCGACCGCACCGGCGACGAGATGCACACCGGGATGCAGGCCGGCCCGATGCTGCGCAAGGGCGACATGAAGTCCACGCCCTGGATCCAGGCCTACGAGAAGAACAACGTGCTGGTGGGCCTCTCGTGCGGCTTGCGCGGCAAGGCCCAGATCGGCAAGGGCATGTGGGCCATGCCCGACCTGATGCACGCGATGCTCGAGCAGAAGATCGCCCACCCGAAGGCCGGCGCCAACACCGCCTGGGTGCCCTCGCCGACGGCCGCCACGCTGCATGCGCTGCACTACCACCAGGTCAGCGTGGCCGAGGTGCAGAAGGAACTCGAGAAGATCGACGCCAATGCCGAGCGCGACAACATCCTGAACAACCTGCTGCAGGTGCCGGTGGCGCCGTCGGTGAACTGGACCGCCGCCGAGCGCCAGCAGGAGCTCGACAACAACGTGCAGGGCATCCTGGGCTACGTGGTGCGCTGGATCGACCAGGGCGTGGGCTGCTCGAAGGTGCCCGACATCCACGACATCGGCCTGATGGAAGACCGCGCCACCTTGCGCATCTCCAGCCAGCACATCGCCAACTGGCTGCTGCACGGCGTGGTCACTTCGGCCCAAGTCAACGCCACCTTCGAGCGCATGGCCGCGGTGGTCGACCAGCAGAACGCCGGCGACCCGCTCTACAAGAACATGGCCGGCCACTTCTCGACCTCGGCCGCGTACAAGGCGGCGCAGGACCTGGTGTTCAAGGGCATCGAGCAGCCGAGCGGCTACACCGAGCCGCTGCTGCACGCCTGGCGCCTCAAGGTGAAGGCCGGCACGGCCTGAGCTCAGGCGCGCATCAGGCCCCGGGCCGCACCCGGCGCCCTGAAGGCGAAGCCGGGAAACAGCTCGGCCATCCGCGCGGCCTGCAGGAGCAGGTGCCGCTCGCCGATTTCCGCCAGCACCTGGCGGAAATCGGTGGTCACCGCCAGGTCGCGGCCCTCGTGCAGCGCACCATCGTCCAGGCCCGGCCAGCGTCCGTGCACGCGGCCGCCGGCCACCCGCCCGCCGAGCAGCCACATCACGTTGCCATGGCCGTGGTCGGTGCCGCCGTTGCCGTTCTGGCGCACCGTCCGGCCGAACTCGGACATCACCACCACCACCGTGTCGTCCCACACCGGCCCCAGCCGCGTCGCGAAGGCCGACAGGCCCTGCCCCAGCGGCCCGAGCCGGTTGGCCAGCTGGCCGCTGGCGGCGCCCTGGTTGGCGTGGGTGTCCCAGCCGCCCAGGTCCATGAAGGCCAGCTGCACGCGCGGGTCGTTGCGCATCAGGGTCGCCAGCCGGGCCGCGTTGTCGGGGAAGCCGTTGGGCAACGGGGCGCCGTTGCTGGCGGCCTGCATCTCGCGCTCGAGGCTGTCGGCATTCATCGAGCGCATCACCTCCTGGTGCGATTGGCGCGACGCCTGGAAGGCGCGCGACAAGGCGTCGTCGCCGCCATAGAGCCGGCCGAAGGCTTCGGCGACCTGCGGCCGGTCGAGCAGCGTCGGCTTGCCGGCGGCGGCCCCCAGCGGGACATTGGCGACGCTGTTGCGGCCCGCGTAGATGCGTGGCAGCACCGGGCCCATGCTGACGGCCCGGGTGGCAGGCGCGGCGCCCGACGGGTCGGGCGGCAGCACGCCGAGCAGCCGGTTGAGCCAGCCGTCGGCGGTCGACTTGCGTCCCGGCGTGCCGGACTCCATGTAGTCCTGGGCATCGAAATGCGAGCGCGTCGCATCGGGTGAGCCGCAGGCCTGCACGAAGCCGAGCTGGCCGGCCCGCCACAGCGGCATCAGCGGCGCCAGCGCGGGATGCAGGCCGAAATGGCCATCGAGGTCGAGGACCCCGCCATCGTCGCCCGGACGCGCCAGGGCGATCGACGGGCGGGCGGCGTGATAGGCGTCATCGGCATGGGGCACGACGACGCTCAGGCCATCGACGGCGCCGCGCAGGAAGATCACCACCAGCCGCGGCGGCGCGGCGGCAAGGCTCTCGCCCACCGCGGCCCACGCCGAGGGGCCGATCGGGAGCAGGACGGCGCCGCGCTGGACGGCGAGTTTCAGCAGATCGCGGCGCAGCATGGCGGCTCCCGGCAAGTCAGCGGTGCATGAAATCCGGGCTGCCGAGCGCCATCGGCGCCTGCAGCTCGGGCGTGGCCTCGGCCAGGGCGGCACGGGTCTTGGGCGAGATGCCGCCGCCCAGCGTCGCCAGCAGCGCCTGCGCATCGACGGGCGGCGTGGGCGCGGCCGGCAGCCGGCCCGAGGCCAGGGCGGTCGCAAAGGTGATGCGGCGCGTGATCGCGTCCGGGTTGAGCCAGGCGTCCTGGGTGTTCTTGTAGCCGTCCGGCGTCTGGCAGCCGTAGAGCGGCATGCCGAGCTGGCGCAGCGTGCCGAGCAGGGGCCGGACGTCGGTCGACGGCCAGTCGGTGGCGCGGACGGTCGAGACCACGTAGTCGTAGGGCGTCTTGAACTTCTGTCCGTGCACCCTGGGACTGCGGAACTCGGGGCTGGCGAACAGGGTCTCGAGCAGCGCGCGGATGTCGCCGCCGCTCGCCAGGTAGCGCTGGGCGAGGCGGTCGACCAGCGCCGCGGGCGGCTGGTCGGCGACGAAGTACTGCGCCAGCTGGTAACTGACGTGGCGCGCGGTGGCCGGATGCATGGCCAGCAGGTCCAGCGCCCGCTCGCCCTCGGCCTGGCCCTGGTCGCCGATCCGCTGTCCGAGCCAGAGCTTGTCGCCGCGGTCGTGCCGCCGCGCATCGAACACGAAGACCGAGGCGCCGGTGGTCAGGCGCGGCGCGAAGGTCCATCCGGTCAGCACGCGGGCCAGCTCGGTCACGTCCTGCTGGGTGTAGCCGCCATCGACACCCAGCGTGTGCAGCTCCATCAGCTCGCGGGCGTAGTTCTCGTTCAGGCCGCTGGCCCTGGCGGCCGGGCCGGCGCCGCCTGGCGGCTGCGAGCCCGCGGCCACGGACTGCCAGTTGTCCAGGTAGAACAGCATCGCCGGGTGATGGGCCGTGGCTCCCAGCAGGTCGCGGAAGCGGCCCATCGCGTAGGGCCGGATCGCCTCGCGCTCGTAGTTGCCGACCAGCACCCGGTCCAGTCCCTTGCCGACGAAGACATTGAAGTGGTTGAACCAGAAGTCCACCATCCGCTCCTCGAGCTGGCGCGGACTGCGCGCGGCCCGCCAGAGACGCGCCTGGCCCGATTCGATGTCGAGCTGACGGAGGGCCTCGCGGCGTGCCGCCCTGGCCTCGTCGCCGCCGTCCTTGACCGCCTGCGCCGCCTCGCGGTACTGCGTGATCAGCTCCCGCTGCGACGCCGCGGCCGTCGGCAGGGCGGCGAGCTGCTGCGCGAGATCGGCCGGCAACGGCAGGCGCTCGGGGTGCAGCTGCTCGTCGATGTAGCGATCGATTCCGACCTGCCGCACATGCGCCAGGTCGCCGGGCGCGGGGCCGTAGCCGAGGCGATTCAGCACATGGAGCGCGTCGGCCTCCGAGGCGCGCTGCGCTTGCGCGGGCAAGGCGGCGAAGGCCGCGCAAGCCAGGGCCCAGGCGAGGACGCGAGCTTTCATGGACAACTCCTGCAACGGTGGTGGCTGACGGGCGACACCTCCACAACGCCGCGCCGGCGCACTCGGCCGACCCTGCCCGGTAAAACTCGACCGACTGACCGGCGTCGTCAGCCGCCAGGCGCCGGCCGGGCGCGCGCCAGGGTCCGCCCGACCTCGGCCGGGTCCATGCCGTACATCTCGGCGAACTCCGCCACCGTGCGGCCGCTGGCCTCGAAGGCACGCAGCAAGGCCTCGCGCTTGGCGGTGCGGGCACCGACCTCTACGAAGGCCTCGTCGAGCACGGCGTTGGTGACTTCGTCCTGCGTGCGCACGGCCAGCACGTAGTCCTCGCGCGACAGGCCCGAGGCCTCGATGGCCTCGACCAGACGGACGCGCAGCTTCGGCCGCAGGTCTTCCGCGGTGCGCGCCTGGCGGCGCTTGAAGACTTCGAGGATGGCGTGGTGCACGTGCTCGGGGGCCACGGGCTCGACCGGCACGCCGTTCAGGTCATGGCGCTGCTCGCCGGCGGCCACCGCATCGAGGTAGCGGGTCGAGCGCGCATGCAGGCCGAGCGCGATCTTGAGGTCTTCCTTCTTGAAGTCGTCGGGGTGCAGGGCCAGCAGCTCCTGGTAGACGCCGAGCTTGAGCGGTCGGAAGCGGGCCCCGAACATCTTCGGATAGAGCTCGAACAAGCGCTCCAGCACCGCGTTGGCCTTGCGCGGCGCACGCTGGCCGCCCTTGGCCTCGGGGCCGGCCTTCGGCGTGGCGTCGGACCTGGCCTCGGGCCGGGGCTTGCGCCGTCCGCGGCGGCCTTCCCTGGGGGCGGCGGGCGCGGCGGATGCGGCGGGGGCCTCGGCGGCCTCGGGTGCGGAAACGGTCTCTGTCGTCGGGGTCATCGGAATCTTGGTCAGCGAAGCGAGGGGGCTCGGAAGCCCCGGAATGGCACCTACTGTAATCGTGTCGCGACCCGAGGTCCCACGGCCCTCAGGGCGGCCCCTGGGCGGCCTCGGCCTCGGCCCGCAGCCAGCGCACGAAATCCTGGGCGTCCGGGTTGGCCGACGCACGGCGCGCGCTGTCGACGAAATAGCCGCGGCGCGAGGCCGCACCTTCGCCGAAGGGAGACACCAGCTGGCCGCTGCGCACCAGCGCGCCCACCAGCGGCAGCCGGCCGATCACCACGCCCTGGCCCGCCACCGCCGCGGCGACCGCGTCGGTGTAGAGCGTGAAGCGCAGCGTGTTCTTCATGCGCAGGTCGTTCAGGCCCATGACCTGCAGCCAGGGCTCCCAGTCGACGGTGGGCGTGCTGGCGTGGCCGGGCTCGTCGATCGTGAGCAGGGTCTGGCCCAGCAGGTCGGCCGGTTCGTGCAGCCGCGCCGCGATCTCCGGCGCGCACAGCGGCAGGACGGTTTCCTCGAACAGCGCCAGCCCGGTGCCGCGCGCGATGGGAACGAAGCGCACCGCGACGTCGACCCGGCTGCGCTCGAGGTCGAGCACGTCGAGGGTGGCCGACACCCGCACGTCGACCTCGGGATGATCGGCCGTGAAGCGCGCCAGCCGCGGGATCAGCCAGAAAGAGGCGAATCCCGGCGTGGTCGTGACCGCCACATGCCGTGGCAGCGGCACGCTGCGAACGCGGGCGGTGGCATCGCGCAGCCGCTCCAGGCTCTCGACCACCGCGCGCTGCAGCACGCCCCCGGCGTCGGTCAGCGCCAGCGCCCGATGGCGGCGCTCGAACAGCAGCACGCCGAGCGCGGCCTCGAGTTGCTGGATCTGCCGACTGACCGCCGACTGGGTCAGGAACAGCTCGGCCGCGGCCTGCGTGAAGCTCAGGCAGCGGGCCGCGGCCTCGAAGCTGCGCAGCAGTTCGAGCGGCGGCAGGTCGGCCGTCGATGCGGCGCTTTTCGCATTCTCAGGAAGCATGCAGCGAGTTCCGAATGACCGTATGACACAGTGGGCCCTGCTCACTATATTCATTCCCACCGCGAATGCAAAGGAGCTCTTCATGGACCCCCGCACCCAACGCCTGAGCCTCAGCCTGCCGAAGATGGCCGTCTTCACGCTGCCCGACGCCCACGAAGTCGACATCGAATGCACCCGCGGCGCGGTCTGGATCACGCTCGACCACGACCGGCGCGACATCGTGCTGGAGCCCGGCGAGCGCTTCCGCAGCGACTCGCACCGCCGCGCACTGGTGGCGGCGCTCGAACCGTCCTGCGTGCGCTTCAGCGCCGCCGCGTTGTCGGTGGCCGCCCGGCCGGCGCCGGCCGAGCGGTCGCCTTGGCGACTGTGGGCCCACGGGATGACCCCGGCTTGACCCGACGCCCCGGGCGTTGAACCATCGACGCTCCGGGCCAGGAAAGGCGCATTCCGTCGCCGTCGTGAACCGACGGCCCGACGCCGTCCGCTCCGGGCCCCCATTTCTCGGAGGAAGGACACACCATGGCAGAGGCATACATCGTGGCCACCGCGCGCACCGCGGGCGGCCGTCGCGGCGGCAGGTTGTCGGGCTGGCACCCGGTCGACCTGGCGGCCCAGGTCATCGACGCGCTGGTGGCGCGCAGCGGCATCGACCCGGCCGCCGTGGAGGACGTCATCCTCGGCTGCGTGAGCCAGGTCGGCGAGCAGGCCACCAACGTCGCGCGCAACGCGGTGCTGGCCTCGAAGCTGCCCGAATCGGTGCCCGGCACCTCGGTCGACCGCCAGTGCGGCTCGTCGCAGCAGGCGCTGCACTTCGCGGCCCAGGCCGTGATGTCGGGCAGCATGGACGCGGTGATCGCGGCCGGCGTCGAGAGCATGACGCGGGCGCCGATGTTCACGCCCAATGCGCTGCCGGCCAAGGCCGGCCTCGGCACCTACATGAGCCCGGCGATGCAGCGGCGCTACCCCGGCGTCGAGTTCAGCCAGTTCACCGGCGCCGAGATGATCGCGAAGAACTACGGCCTGACCAAGGACATGCTCGACCGCTATGCCTTCGAGAGCCACCAGCGCGCGATCGCGGCCACGCGCGAGCAGTTGTTCGCCGACGAGATCGTTCCGCTCGAGGTGCGGCTGGCCGATGGTTCCGCCAGCGGCGAGATGCACACGGTCGACGAGGGGATTCGCTTCGAAGCCACGCTGGAAGGCATCGCCGGCGTCAAGCTGATTGCCGAGGGCGGGCGCTGCACGGCGGCGACCGCGAGCCAGATCTGCGACGGCGCCAGCGGCGTGCTGGTGGTCAACGAGCGCGGCCTGAAGGCACTGGGTGTGAAACCGCTGGCGCGCATCCACCACATGAGCGTGATGGGCCACGACCCGGTGATCATGCTCGAGGCCCCGATCCCCGCCACCGCGCGGGCGCTCGCCAAGGCCGGCATGAAGATCGACGACATCGACCTCTACGAAGTCAACGAGGCCTTCGCGCCGGTGCCGCTGGCCTGGCTCCAGAAGCTGGGCGCCGACCCGGCCCGGCTCAACGTCAACGGCGGCGCGATCGCGCTCGGTCATCCGCTCGGCGCCTCGGGCACCAAGCTGATGACCACGCTGGTGAACGCGCTCGGCCAGCGCGGCAAGCGCTACGGGCTGCAGACCATGTGCGAGGGCGGCGGCATGGCCAACGTCACGATCGTGGAGCGGCTCTGACATGGGCCCGGTTCTCTACGAGCTCAACGAAGGCATCGCGACGATCACGCTCAACCTGCCCTCCAAGCTCAATCCGATCGCGCTCGACCTGCAGCAGGCACTGCGCGAATGCTTCGCGCGGGTGCGCAGCGACAGCCAGGTGCGCGCCGTGCTGCTGACCGGTGCCGGCAAGGCCTTCTGCGTCGGCGCCGACCTGAGCGCGATGCGCCCGCCCGAAGACGGCCAGACCCTGGGCGACCAGACCGCCGACTGGATGCAGACCATGAGCAACCCCTTGATCCAGGAGCTGCGCGAGCTCCCGGTGCCGGTGGTCTGCGCGGTCAACGGCCCGGCCGCCGGCGCCGGCGTCGGCCTGGCGCTGGCCTGCGACATCGTGGTGGCGGCGCGCAGCGCCTACTTCTACCTGCCCTTCCTGCCCAAGCTCGGCATCGTTCCCGACCTCGGCTGCACCTGGTTCATTCCGCGCCGGGTCGGCCCGGCGCGGGCAATGGGCATGGCGCTGCTCGACGAGAAGCTCAATGCCGAAACGGCGGCGCAGTGGGGCCTGATCTGGGCCGCGATCGACGATGGCCCGCTGCTGCTCGAGGCGCTGAAGATCGCCCAGCGCCTGGCGCAACTGCCGGCCCATGCGGTGCACGAGGCGCGCCGCGCGATCGAGCGCTCCGAGCGCCACACGCTTGCCGAGCAGCTGCACTACGAGAGCGAGCGCCAGCGCGAACTTCTCGAGCGGCCGAGCTTCGCCGAAGGCGTGATGGCCTTCCTGCAGAAGCGCGCACCGGTCTTTCCCCCGCGCGCGACGCCATGATCGAACGCACGCTTTTCGGGCCCGATCACGAGGCCTTCCGCGACGCCTTCCGCCGCTTCATGGACAAGGAGATCGCGCCCTTCCACGAGGCCTGGGAAGAGCAGGGGTACGTGGCCCGCGAAGTCTGGACCAAGGCCGGCCAGAACGGCTTCCTGTGCATGTCGCTGCCCGAGGAATACGGCGGCTCGGGCGCCGACCTGCTCTATTCGGTGATCCAGTTCGAGGAGCTCTGGGCCCGCGGCTTCACCGGCATCGGCTGGGGCCTGCACAGCGAGATCGTGGCGCCCTACATCCTGCGCTACGGCACCGAGGCGCAGAAGGCGCACTACCTGCCCCGGCTCGCCAGCGGCGAGATGATCGGCGCCATCGCGATGAGCGAGCCGGCCGCCGGCAGCGACCTGCAGGCGGTGCGCAGCACCGCGCTCAAGCAGCCCGACGGCAGCTACCTGCTCAACGGCAGCAAGACCTTCATCACCAACGGCTGGCATGCCGACCTGGTGATCGTGGTCGCCAAGACCGACCCGGCCGGCGGCGCCAAGGGCACCAGCCTGTTCCTGGTCGAGCGCGGCATGCCGGGCTTCGAGAAGGGCAAGCGGCTCAAGAAGCTGGGCCTGAAGGCGCAGGACACCTCCGAGCTGTTCTTCGACGGCGTGCGGCTGCCGGCCGAGGCGCTGCTGGGCGGCGCGGCGCAGGAGAACCGCGGCTTCGTCTGTCTCATGGAGCAGCTGCCCTGGGAACGGCTGCAGATCGCGATCAGCGCGGTGGCGGCGTCGCAGGCGGCGATCGACCAGACCGTGGCCTACGTGAAGGAGCGCAAGGTGTTCGGCCAGCCGGTGGGCGCCTACCAGAACACCCGCTACACGCTGGCCGAACTGCAGACCGAGGTGCAGGTGGCGCAGGTCTTCGTCGACAAGTGCATCGAGCTGCTCATGGCGGAGAAGCTCGACACCGCGACCGCCAGCATGGCCAAGTACTGGACCAGCGACCTGCAGTGCAAGGTGATGGACGAATGCGTGCAGCTGCACGGCGGCTACGGCTTCATGTGGGAGTACCCGGTGACGCGCGCCTACGCCGATGCCCGGGTGCAGCGCATCTACGGCGGCACCAACGAGATCATGAAGGAAGTGATCACGCGCGCGATGGGCCTGCCGGGCCGCTGAGCCGGCCACTGGCGCCCGGCGGGGGGCTGCGGGACAATGCCGCCATGCCCCTCCTCAACGCCTTCTACGCCCAGTCCGGCGGCGTCACCTCCGTGATCAACGCCTCGGCCTGCGGCGTGATCGAGACGGCGCGCCGGCATCCCGATCGCATCGGCCATGTCTACGCCGGCCGCAACGGCATCCTCGGTGCGCTCACCGAGGACCTTATCGACACCGGCCGCGAGTCGGCCGAGGCGATTTCGGCGCTGCGCAGCACACCCAGCGGCGCCTTCGGATCCTGCCGCTACAAGCTCAAGTCGCTCGACAAGAACCGGCGCGAGTACGAGCGCCTGGTCGAGGTCTTCAAGGCCCACGGCATCGGCTATTTCTTCTACAACGGCGGCGGCGATTCGGCCGACACCTGCTTCAAGCTGAGCCAGCTGTCGCAGTCGCTGGGCTATCCGCTGCAGGCGATCCATGTGCCCAAGACCATCGACAACGACCTGCCCCTGACGGATTGCTGCCCGGGCTTCGGCTCGGTCGCCAAGTACGTGGCGGTGTCGACACTCGAAGCCTCGATGGACGTGCGTTCGATGGCCGCGACTTCCACCAAGGTCTTCGTGATCGAGGTGATGGGCCGCCACGCGGGCTGGATCGCCGCGGCCGGCGGGCTGGTGGCCGACCAGGGCATCCCGGTCGTGATCCTGTTCCCGGAGATTCCGTTCGACCAGCCGGCCTTCCTGGCCCGGGTCGACGCGCTGGTCAAGTACCACGGCTACTGCACGGTGGTGGTGTCCGAAGGCTGCCACCATCCCGACGGCAGCTTCCTCGCCGAGCAGGGCACCAAGGATGCCTTCGGCCATGCGCAGCTCGGCGGTGCCGCCCCGGTGGTGGCGCAGATGGTCAAGGAGGCGCTGGGCCACAAGTTCCACTGGGCGGTCGCCGACTACCTGCAGCGCGCGGCGCGGCACATCGCCTCGGCCACCGACGTCAAGCAGGCCTACGAACTGGGCCAGCGCGCGGTCGAGCTGGCGCTGGAGGGACGCAACGCGGTGATGCCGACCATCGAGCGCATTTCCGACGTCCCCTACGACTACTGGCTCGGCACGGCATCGCTCGATGCGGTGGCCAATGCCGAGAAGTTCATGCCGCGCGATTTCATCTCGGACGACGGCTGGGGCATCACCGAGAAATGCCGGCGCTACCTGCTGCCGCTGATCCAGGGCGAGGACTACCCGGCCTACCGCGACGGGCTGCCGGTCTACGTGACGCTCGAGAACATCGCGGTGCCGAAGAAGCTGCCGCGGTTCGAGGTCGCTGGATGAACGCGGGCCAGCGCCCCGATCCGTCGCGCTGTCCGTTGTGCGGCGAGTCCAATCGATGCGCACTGGAGATCGAGCGCGAGACCGGCCAAGCGCAGCCGGCCTGCTGGTGCATGGGGGCCGATTTCAGTGCGGAACTGCTGGCGCGGGTGCCGGAGGGGCAGCGGCGCATGGCCTGCATCTGCGCGCGCTGCGCGGCGCGAGACGCGCTTCAGGACTGAGCCTTGGACCGGCACGCCGACGCGCGCGTGCCGGCACCCATCCATCAGCCAAGCGCATCCAGCGAAACCCCCAGGGCCGCCGCCAGCTTTTTCAGCGTCGCCGTGGAGCCCTCGCGCTTGCCGCCCTCGATCTGGCTGATGAAAGGCTTGCTGACGCCAGCGGCGGTGGCCAAGGCATCCTGCGTCATTGCGCGGTGTTCACGCCAGGCCCGCACAGGATGAACACCGTCGGCCATCGCGTGCGCAACCGCTGCTGGAAAGCGCACCCCGTCATCGTTTGCAACGGCCCGGTCGTAGGCGGCCACGTCTTCCGCATCTTCGACTTCTCCGCGCACCTTCTTCCACAGAGCAGCAGGAACAACGTAGAAGGCCGGCTTTCCGTCTTGCTCGATCACCTGTACTTCGTTCATTTGTAGATCCCACCCCTCGTGCCGATCTCCAGCACAAGAATCACCAACCGCCCGGATTCCAGCGTGTAGATGACTCGCCAGTCCCCTGCACGAAGCCGATAGCCCGGGCGGCCCACCAGCTTCTTGACATTGGTCGCCCGTGGGGTTCGCAGCCATTGCCTGAATCTTCGTCTTCACCAATTCGCGCGTCGTGCTTGGCATGGCAGCCAAGGCCTTCACCGCCTGCTTGGTGTATTCGATCGAATGCATGTGCGATGTTAGCATTTTGCTAACAAAGTGCGGATGCACTCTCCGCCTCAACGACGGCTGCGAAAAACACAACTGTCCTGTGGGGCGATGAGCCCGCTGCAGCCACCGGGGCGGATGGCCTCGACCCGCCTAGCCTGGTGCCTGAGATTGATCGACCGCCTCAGGCGCGGGCGCAGCCGGCGCCTCCTCCTTCACCGCCATCGCCGGCAGCCCGCCGCGCTCGCGCTGCTCGGTGATCACCTGGTGGATGAACTGCAACTTGCCGACCGCCGCCCGCGGCAGCACGAACGGGTAGTAGTCGGGCTGGCCCATGCTGCGCGACAGCTCGTTGAGCACATTGGTGAGCCGCACCCAGCCGTTCAGGAAATCGAGGAACTGGCCGGCGCCCGGATGATCGGGCTGCCAGAGGTCCGCGAGTTCGAAGAGGTCGCTCGCGAGTTCGACGTTCTGCGCGTCGACGCCGAAGCTCAACGCGGTGTCGGCGGTGTCCGCCATGTGCAGGTAGTGGGCCCAGGTCTCCGCCCAGTCCTCCCAGGGATGCGCGCTCGCGTAGCTGGTCACGAAGCGATCGGCCCAATCGAGCGGCGGGCCGTTGTCATAGTGGTTGCGCAAGGCCGCGGCGTAGTCGTCGCGTTCGTCCCCGAAAAGCTGGCGGAAGCCGTCGACCCAGGGCGTAGGGCCCACCAGGAGATCCCAGTAGTAGTGGCCGATCTCATGCCGGAAGTGGCCCAGCAGGGTCCGGTAGGGCTCGCGCATCTCGGCCCGGATGCGCTCGCGCACGGCGTCCTCGGCCTCTTCGGCATTCAGCGTGATGACGCCCATCTCGTGGCCGGTCATGACGTGCGGTCCGCCCGGCACATGGCTCAGGAAGTCGAAGGCCAGGCCGTGCCCCGGGTCGCTCAGGCGCGTGACCACCGGCAGGCCGAGCGCGAGCAGCTGCGAGATCAGCCGGCGCTTGGCCAGTTCGAGGCTCAGCCAGAGCGCGCCGTTGCTCTCCACCGACAGGTCGGGAATGGTGCGGGTCACGCTGCATGCCAGGCACAAGCCAGGCACCAGGCCCTCGGTGTTGAAGGCCGGGTCGTCACCCTCGCGCGGCGCCGGCACCATCCAGTTGCAGGCAGCCGGCGTCATGAGGTTGGCGCAACGCCGGTAGGCCTTGCCGTGGAGGTCGCCGAAGACCGTGAAGGTGTCGGCCTCGGCGCCCTCGAAGCCGGCCGGTGCGAGCGGCACCACGCCGAGCCGCTCGACCACGTAGCCGAGCGGCGTCAGGCAGGCCAGGCACTGGCTGTTGCGCAGGAACACCGGGCGGCCGCACTGGCACTGGTAGGCCCGGCTCAGGGTCGGCGCCTGCAGTTCGGCCGCCAGCGAACCGCCGCTGTCGGCCCCGCTGTCGGCTTCGAGCGGATCGGCGACGGCGTCGGGGCTGTTGTTCTGGTTCTGGGCTTGCATGGCGGTCTGGATCGCGAGCGGGACGGCCAATGATTGTGGCCGCGCGCATCGGGGCGCGGAGCGGTGCAAACGCCGATATCCTTGTAGGACGGCCGAGCGCGGCAATTTCCCTCCTTGATGAACAATCCTCCCCCGCAGTCCCTGAGCAGCCGCTACGGCGAGCGCTACCGCTGGCTCCTGCTCGTCTCGGTCATGGTCGGCGTGATGGCCTCGATCATGTCGTCGACGATCGTCAACGTCGCCATCCCCGGCATGAGCCACCATTTCTCGCTCGGCCAGGAACGGGCCCAGTGGGTCAGTTCGGGCTTCATGGTGGCGATGACGGTGTCGATGCTGACCACGCCCTGGCTGCTCTCGCGCTACGGCTACCGGCGCACCTACGTCGGCACCATGGTGCTGCTGCTCGCTGGCGGGATGGCGGGCGGACTGGCGACCGATTTCACGCTGGTGCTGGTCGCACGCGTGGCCGAGGGGCTGGCGGCGGGGGTTGTGCAGCCGATCCCGGCGATCATCATCCTGCGCGCCTTCCAGCCCCACGAGCAGGGCCGCGCCAGCGGCATCTTCGGCATGGGCGTGGTGCTGGCGCCGGCCATCGGACCGAGCATCGGCGGGGTGCTGGTCGACCTGTTCGGCTGGCGTTCGATCTTCTTCATGGTGGTGCCCTTCTGCCTGGCGTCGATCTGGCTGGCCTACAAGTTCGTGCCGACCACCGCGCCCGGCGGCGTGGTCGCGGCACGCAGCGAAGGCCTCGACTGGCGCGGTCTGGCGCTCGGCACGGTCGGCACCCTCTGCCTGCTGAACGGCCTGGTCGCGCTGCGCGGCGAGTCGGCCCTGCACGCGACGCTGCTGCTGGCCGGCGCCGGCGTCGCCTTCGGCGCTTTCGTTGCCTGGCAGAAGCGCCTGGCCGCGAGCGGCGGCGCGCCCTTGATGAACCTGGCCCTGTTCCAGTACCGCCAGTTCGCGATGGGCAGCGTGGTCGCCTTCATCTATGGCACGGCGCTGTTCGGCTCGACCTACCTGCTGCCGGTCTACATGCAGGTCGGGCTGCAGCTGTCGGCATCGCACGTCGGCACCATCCTGCTGCCGGCCGGCATCGTGCTGGCGATCACCATCGCCGGCGTCGGCCGGCTGGCCGACCGGCATCCGACCTGGCTGCTGGTGTGCACCGGGCTGCTGCTGCTGGCCGTCTCCTTCGCGCTGATGGTGGTGCTGAAGCTCGACAGTGCGCTGTGGCTGCTGGTGGCCTTCGCGGTCATCGGGCGCATCGGACTCGGCTTCATCCTGCCCTCGCTCAACCTGGGCTCGATGCGGCCGCTGGCCAAGCCGCTGATTCCGCAGGGCGCCAGCGCGATCAATTTCCTGCGCATGCTGGGCGGCGCCGCCGGTGTCAGCCTGTGCGCGATCGTGCTCGAGTGGCGGCTGGCGGCCCATGGCGATTCGCTCGCCAACGTGGCGACCAGCCCAGCGCGGCTGGCGGCCTTCGACGAGGTGTTCCTGATGCTGGCGGGCCTGTGTGCGCTAGCGATCGTCGCGGCCTGGCAGCTGCGGGTGAAGCCGCCCGCCGCGCAGCCATGAGCCCGCTTCAGTTCTAATAGCCGCCATGTGCCAGCTGCTCGGAATGAACTGCAACACGCCGACCGACGTGACCTTCAGCTTCACGGGCTTCGCCCAGCGCGGCGGCCGCACGGATCACCACGCCGACGGCTGGGGCATCGCCTTCTTCGAGGACCGCGGGCTGCGGCATTTCGTCGACCATCAGCCGGCCTGCGAGTCGCCGGTGGCCGAGCTGATCCGGCGCTACCCGATCCAGAGCCGCAACGTCATCGCCCATATCCGCAAGGCGACGCAGGGCGCGGTCAACCTGCAGAACTGCCACCCGTTCGTGCGCGAGCTGTGGGGCCGCTACTGGGTGTTCGCGCACAACGGCGACCTGAAGGATTTCCGGCCCCGGCTGCACGGCAACTTCCATCCCGTCGGCAGCACCGACAGCGAACACGCGTTCTGCTGGATCATGCAGGAGCTGGCCAAGTCGCATGCCGGCGTGCCGAGCGTCGACGAGCTGACCTTGACCTTGCGCGAACTCGCGCCGCGGCTGGCCGCCCACGGCACCTTCAACTTCATGCTGTCGAACGGCCAGGCGCTGTGGGCGCACGCCTCGACCAACCTCTGGTACGTCGAGCGCCGGCACCCGTTCCTGACGGCCGAGCTGTCCGACGAAGACCTGAGCATCGACTTCGCCCAGCACACCACGCCGAACGACCGCGTCGCCGTGGTGGTGACCGCGCCGCTCACGACCAACGAGCAATGGACGGCGTTCGCGCCGCAGGAGCTGGCGGTGTTCGTCGACGGACGACGCTGCAGCTGAGGCCTCAAAAAAGCGTTGCCGCGGATCTTGGAGACCCTGGGGCCAGCGTGGACTTCCAGGCGCCGGCGACCTTCATCGCCGGACCTCGGCCTCCAGCGCATCGATGAACATCGCCGGCACGTCGAAGCCGGTCTGTTCGGTGATCTCCTGGAAGCAGGTCGGGCTGGTGACGTTGATCTCGGTCACGGAGTCGCCGATCACGTCGAGGCCGATCAGCAACAGCCCGCGCGGCGCCAGCGCGCGGCCCACGGCCTCGGCGATCTCGCGGTTCTTCGGCGTCAGCGGCTGCGCCACGCCCTTGCCGCCGGCCGCCAGGTTGCCGCGCACCTCGGTGCCCTGCGGGATGCGGGCCAGCACGAAGGGCACCGGCTCGCCGCCGATGATCAGGATGCGCTTGTCGCCGGCCGCGATCTCGGGCACGAAGCGCTGCACCATGAGGGTCTCGGCGCCGTTCTTGTTGAGGGTCTCGGTGATCGAGCCCAGGTTGAGCCCGTCTTCGCGGACGCGGAAGATGCCCATGCCGCCCATGCCGTCGAGCGGCTTCAGGATGATGTCCTTGTGCTCGGCATGGAAGGCCCGCACGGCCGCCGGGTCGCGCGTGACCAGGGTCGGGCTGGTGAATTGCTGGAACTCCATCACCGCGAGTTTCTCGGGGTGCTCGCGCAGCGCGGCCGGCCTGTTGACGACCTTCGCGCCTTCGCGCTCGGCCTGGCCCAGCAGGTGCGTGGCGTAGATGTACTCGGCGTCGAAGGGCGGGTCCTTGCGCATCAGGACCGCATCGAAGCCGTGCAGCGCCGCCTGGCGGCGCGGGGTTTCGGTGAACCAGTCGTCGCCGTTGCCGGTAAGCGTGATGTCGCGCACGCCGGCCGTCACCGGCTGCCCGGTCTGCCAGCCCAGGTCGCGCGGCTCGCAGGCCGAGATGCCATGGCCGCGGCGCTGGGCCTCTCGCATCATCGAGAAGGTGGTGTCCTTGTAGATCTTGAATTGCTCGAGCGGGTCGGCGACGAAGAGGATGTTCACGGGCTGTTCTTTCCAATAGCGGCTTTGGCTTCCTGCTTGATCTTGCACGCAGGCGCGATGTCCTTGCCCGGCGCGGCCTTCTTGCGGCCGAGCTGCTGGATGCCGAGCGCCAGCGCACCGGCCACCACGCCCCAGAAGGCCGAGCCGATGCCCGCCAGCGTGACGCCCGAGAGCGTGACCAGGAAGGTGATCAGCGCCGCCTCGCGGTGCGTCTCGTCGCGTACGGCCGCGGCCAGGCCGCCGCCGATGGTGCCGAGCAGCGCCAGGCCGGCGATGGTGGCGACGAGTTCTTTCGGGAAGGCGGTCAGAAGCCCCGTGACGGCAGCCCCGAACACGCCGATCACGATGTAGATCGCGCCGCAGCTGACCGCCGCCGTGTAGCGCCGTGCCGGGTCTTCGTGCGCTTCGCGACCCATGCAGATCGCGGCGGTGATGGCGCTCAGGTTCAGCGCGAAGGCGCCGAAAGGCGCCAGCACCAGCGTGAACAGGCCGCTGATCGTGATCAGCTTCGACACCGGCATGTCGTAGCCCGCGGCCCGGATCGCAGCCACGCCGGGCAGGTTCTGCGAAGCCATCGTGACGACGAACAGCGGCAGCGCCAGGCTGACCACCGCCTGCCAGCTGAAGGCCGGCATCGTGAACACCGGCAGCGCCAGGCTGAAATGAACGGCGCTCCAGGCCAGTTCGCCGCGCGCGGCGGCGAAGGCGATGCCCACGCCCAGGGTCAGCGGCACCGCATAGCGCGGCAGCACCCGCTTGGCCACCAGGTAGGCGCCCAGCATCAGCAGCACCAGCGGCAGCGCGGTCTGGGCGGCGATGAAGGCCTGCAGGCCGAATCGCGCCAGCACGCCGGCCAGCAGCGCCGAAGCCAGTGCCATCGGGATCTTGTTCATGACGCGCTCGAACCAGCCGGTGGCGCCGGCCAGCGCCATCAGCAGCGCGCAGACGATGAAGGCGCCGACCGCCTGGTCCATGCCGTAGCCGGCGCCGGCGACCGCCAGCACGGCGGCACCGGGCGTGCTCCAGGCGATCATCACCGGCTGGCGCCACCACAGCGAGGGCAGCACCGACGCCAGGCCCATGCCGATGCCCAGCGCCCACATCCAGGAGGACACCATCTCGGGCGTGGCGCCGAAGGCCTGGGCGGCCTGGAACACGATCGCCACCGAACTCGTGAAGCCCACCAGCACGGCGACGAAGCCGGCGGTGAAGGCCGAGAGGCTCAAATCCTTGAAAAACCGCATCCCTGGATTGTGCCGGGGCCTAGATTTCTATCTTGGAGCCGAGCTCCACCACCGCGTTGTTCGGCAGCCCGAGGAAATCCGCCGCACCGCTGGCGTTGTGGTGCATTTGCGCAAACAGCTTTTCACGCCAGGGCGCCATGCCGCTGCCGAGGGTCGGGATCACGACGTCGCGCGACAAGAAGTAGCTGGTGGCCATCGGCTCGATCTGGCAGCCGCGCAGCCGCGCGTTCTCCAGCGCCCGCGGCAGGTCGATTTCGTTCTTGAAGCCGTAGTGCACCACCACCTGCCAGCAGTGGTGGCCCAGCGCTTCCATCTCGATGCGCTTGTCCATCGGGATCCAGGGCACCTCGTGGTTGCGCACCGTGACGAACAGGTTCTGGTCGTGCAGCACCTTGTTGTGCTTCAAGTTGTGCAGCAGCGCATTGGGCACGACGCCCGGCTCGGCCGTCATGAAGACCGCGGTGCCATCGACCCGCGCCGGCGGGCTCACGAAGACCGAATCGAGGAAGCCGCGCAGGTCGATGGCCTCGGCCAGCTGGGTCTCGCCCATCAGCCGGCGTCCTTCCTTCCAGGTCAGCATCAGCATGAAGATCGAGCCGCCGATCAGCAGCGGGAACCAGCCGCCGTCGAACAGCTTGAGCAGGTTCGAGGCGAAGAACAGGAAGTCGACCACGAAGAAAGCGCCGGTGGCCGCGATGCACAGGATGAGCGGGTACTTCCAGGCATAGCGGATCACGAAGAAGGTCAGCACCGTGGTGATCAGCATGTCGGTGGTCACCGCGATGCCGTAGGCGGCCGCCAGGTTGCTCGACGAGCGGAACATCACGACTGCCAGCACGATCGCCACGAACAGGCCCCAGTTGACGAACGGGATGTAGATCTGGCCCGCGGTGCGCACGCTGGTGTGCTCGATGTTCATGCGCGGCAGGAAGCCGAGCTGGATCACCTGGCGCGTGACGCTGAAGGCGCCGGTGATCAGCGCCTGCGAGGCGATCACGGTGGCGGCCGTGGCCAGCAGTACCAGCGGCAGCAGAGCCCACTCGGGCGCCATCATGAAGAACGGGTTCTTCACGGCCAGCGGGTTCTCGAGCAGCAGCGCGCCCTGGCCGAAGTAGTTGAGCGTCAGGGCCGGCATGACGACCGAGAACCAGGCGATGCGGATCGGCGCCTTGCCGAAGTGGCCGAGGTCGGCATAGAGCGCCTCGGCACCGGTCACGCACAGCACGGTGGCGCCCAGGATGATGAAGCTGGTGCCCGGGTTCTCCCACATGAAGCGCAGCGCGTAGAACGGGCTCAGCGCCTTGAGGATCTCCGGATGGGTCAGGATCTGCATCACGCCGAGCACCGCGATGGCGAAGAACCAGGCCAGCGTGATCGGACCGAAGAAGCGGCCGATGCCCGCCGTGCCGTGCTTCTGCAGCGCGAACAGGCAGAACAGCACGACCAGGGTGATCGGGATCACGTAGTGCCTGAACTGCGGCGACACCACCTCCAGGCCCTCGACCGCCGACAGCACCGAGATCGCCGGCGTGATCACGCCGTCGCCGTAGAACAGCGAGGTGCCGAAGATGCCGACCACCAGCAGCACCCGGCGCAGCCGCGGCTTGTCGACCACCGCCTGGGAGGCCAGCGCCAGCATCGCGACCAGGCCGCCCTCGCCTTCGTTGTCGGCCCGCAGCACCAGCACGACGTACTTCAGCGAGACGATCACCGTCAGCGTCCAGAAGAACATCGACAGGATGCCGTAGACGTTGTCGATCGTGAAAGGCACGTGGCCATGGCCGAACACCTCCTTGACCGCATACAGGACGCTCGTGCCGATGTCGCCGTAGACGACACCGATGGCCGCGAGGATCAGCGCAGCGGAGGAGGATTTAGGGGCGGACACGGGGAAGGGCTGCAAAGGGTCGGCGGCGCGCAGCACGCCACGAGGCGCTGTTGCGGCCCGTTGCGGCCGCTGCATCGGCTCCCACCCTCGTCGACGTTGTTATGGGGTGGCTATTTTGCCGCCGCGGCGACGGTCTGCAAGTTGCATCGCCAAATCATTCATAGACTTCGGCGTCCGGATCGGTCGCCTCCAGCTCGTAGCTCGCGGCCACCATCGCCAGCCGGCCGATCACGCCGTACATGTAGAAGCGGTTGGGCGCGCTGGCGCCCGGCTTGGCGCCTGGCTGCGGTAAGTGCGCACTTTCCGAGAACGCCAGCGGCACGAAGCTGGCGCCCGGCAGGTTCAGGTTCTCGTCCGGCGCGCGCTCGGCGTGCACCCGGTAGAAACCGCCGACCACGTAGCGGTCCATCATGTAGACCACCGGCTCGGCGACGCCGTTGTGGACCCGCTCGTTGGTCAGCACGCCCTCCTGGACGATCAGGTCGCAGGGCTCCTGCTCTTCCTTGGCGGCGCCGGCCTTGCTGGCCCGCGGCCGGCGGACCAGGGCCTCGATCTCCTTGGCGTCGCGCACCGTCATGACGCCCAGCCCGGGGCTGCCGTTGTCGGTCTTGACCACCACGAAAGGCTTCTCGTTGATGCCGTATTCCTTGTACTTGCGGCGCACCTTGGTGAGCAGGGCGTCGACATGGCTGGTCAGGACGTCGATGCCCTGGCCGGTCGCAAAGCTGACCTCGGCCGCCTTGGCGTACATCGGGTTGATCAGCCACGGGTCGATGCCCAGCAGCTTGCCGAAGCGCTTGGACACCTCTTCGTAGCTGTGGAAGTGGTTGCTCTTGCGGCGCACCGACCAGCCGGCGTGCAGCGGCGGCAGCAGGTACTGCTCGTGCAGGTCCTCGAGGATGCCCGGCGTGCCGGCCGACAGGTCGGTGTTGAGCAGGATGGTGCAGGGGTCGAAGTGCTTGAGCCCCAGGCGCCGCTTGCTGCGCGCCACCGGCTCCAGGCAGACCGTGTCGCCGTTGGGCAGCTCGATCTTCTTCGGCGACTTGATCGCCGGGTCGATCGAGCCGACCCGCACGTTCAGGCCGGCCATGTGGAAGATCCGCACCAGCTGGGCCACGTTGGCCAGGTAGAAGGTGTTGCGCGAATGGTTCTCGGGGATCACCAGCAGGTTGCGCGCCTCGGGGCAGATCTTCTCGATCGCCGCCTGCGCCGCCTGCACCGCCAGCGGCAGCATCTCGGGCGTGAGGTTGTTCCAGCCGCCCGGATAGAGGTTGGTGTCGACCGGCGCCAGCTTGAAGCCGGCGTTGCGGATGTCGACCGAGCTGTAGAACGGCGGCGTGTGCTCCATCCATTCGAGCCGGAACCAGCGCTCGATGGCGGGCGTCGAGTCGAGCACGCGCTGCTCGAGTTCGTTGATGGGGCCGGTCAGGGCGGTGACGAGATGGGGGACCATGCGGCGGCCTTGTTGGATTTATGCCTGGGCTAAGCCAAGGATTGTAGATTTGGGGACGGATGCCCCGATGACAAGCTCGCCCCTGGTTGCCCGGCGCTTCGTGTCCGGGCACCCGGGTCAGGTCCGTACTTCGCCCTGGCCCAGAACCACGTACTTCAGCGAGGTCAGGCCCTCGATCCCGACCGGCCCGCGGGCGTGGAACTTGTCGGTGCTGATGCCGATCTCGGCGCCCAGGCCGAACTCGAAACCGTCGGCGAAACGGGTGCTCGCATTCACCATCACGCTGGCCGAATCGACCTCGCGCAGGAAGCGCTGGGCGTTAATGTGGTCGCGGGTGACGATCGCGTCCGTGTGGTGGCTCGAGTAGCGGTTGATGTGCGCGATGGCCTCGTCCACGCCCTCGACCACCTTGATGCTGATGACCGCGGCCAGGTATTCCTCGGACCAGTCCGATTCGACCGCGTCGACCACCTTGTCCGCCGGCAGGTGCGCGCCCTCGGCGCGCAGGATCTGCGCCGCCACCGGGTCGCAGCGCATCTCGACGCCCTTGGCGGCGAAGATGGCGGCGATCTCGGGCAGGAAGGTCTCGGCGATCGAGGAGGCCACCAGCAGGCCTTCGGCCGCGTTGCAGGGGCTGTACTTCTGGGTCTTCGCGTTGTCGACGATCTTCAGGGCCATGTCGAGCTCGGCCGTGTGGTCGACATAGACATGGCAGTTGCCGTCGAGGTGCTTGATCACCGGCACCCGGGCGTCGCGGCTGATGCGCTCGATCAGGCCCTTGCCGCCGCGCGGGATGATGACGTCGACGAATTGCGGCATCGCGATCAGCTGCCCCACGGCCTCGCGGTCGGTGGTGCCCACCAGCTGCACGGCGTCGACCGGCAGGCCGGCCTCTTCGAGCGACTCGGCCACCAGCAGCGCCAGCGCCTTGTTCGATTCGATCGCCTCCGAGCCGCCGCGCAGGATCGCCGCGTTGCCGCTCTTGATCGCCAGGCTGGCCGCCTCGATGGTCACGTTGGGCCGGCTCTCGTAGATCATGCCGAAGACCCCGATCGGCACCCGCATCTGGCCGACCCGGATGCCGCTGGGCTGCTGCCGCATGCCGATGACCTCGCCGATCACGTCGGACATCGCGGCCAGCTGCTCGCAGCCCTGGGCGACGGTCTCGATGGCCTTGGGTGTCAGCTTGAGGCGATCGACCATCGGCGCCGACAGGCCGGCGCCTTCGGCCCGCGCCAGGTCCTTGGCATTGGCTTCGGCCAAGGGGGCGGCCGCGGCGCGCAGGCGGCGCGCCAGCGCCTTCAGGGCCTTGTTCTTGGTGGCGGCGTCCGCCCGTGCCATCAGGGCCGAAGCGATCTTGGCCTGCAAACCGAGCGTCTGGACGTACTCGGAGACATTCAACGTATTCATCCCCGGATTGTGCCGCGAGGGCCAAAGGCGGCGTGCGCCAGGGGACAGTCATGCACCATTCTTGTGCGTCGCCGGCCCGTCGCCCGCTCGGTCAGCGGGCCCGGGGCGCCGACGCGGCGGGTCCGCAGGCCCGGCACAGCATCAGCGCCAGCCGCTGCAGCGCCTGCCAGCCGTTGGCCGGCCAGTCGGGCTGCTTGAGGCCCTTGACGATGCCGTCGACCACGTGCGCGGCGCGCAGCATGCGCGCCAGCGCCCGGTCGTCCAGCCGCGGCAGCACCCGCTCGAAGGCCCGCTCGCGCGGACCCCAGATGCGGTTCTCGCGCAGCGCCATCGGCAGCGGCCGGCCGGCCGCCATCGCGTCCCTGACCCGCTTCAGGGCCCGGATGTCCTCGGCCAGCGTGTAATGCACCAGCACTTCGGCCTCGCCTTCGGCCTGCAGGCCGTCGAGCATGCGCGCGACGCGCTGCGGATTGCCCGCCAGCACCGCTTCCGACAGCTTGAAGACGTCGTAGCGCGCGACGTTGTTGACCGCGGCTTCGACCTGCTCCCAGCCGAGTTCGCCTTCAGGGTGCAGCAGCGCGAGTTTCTGGATCTCCTGGTGGGCGGCGAGCAGGTTGCCCTCGACCCGGTCGGCGAAGAACTGCAAGGTGCGCTGGCCTTCCTCGCCGGCCTTGACGCGCTGCCCCTGCAGCGCCAGCCGCTGGGCGATCCACTGCGGCAGCGCGGCGCGCTCGACGGTGTCGACCTGCAGGCTGACGCCATGGTTCTCGAGCGCGGCGAACCAGGCGCCGCTGCGGGTCGCCTTGTCGAGCCGGGGCAGCAGCACCAGCGTCAGGGTGCTGTCATTGCCGGCTGCGGCCTCGGCGATCTGCTGCAGCGCGGCGCTGCCGTCCTTGCCGGGCTTGCCCGACGGGATCCGGATCTCGACGATCTGCTTGTCCGCGAAAAGGCTCAGCGAACCGCCCGCCGCCAGCACCGCGCCCCAGTCGAAATGGGCACCGGCCACGGTGTAGGCGCTCCGCTCGGTGTAACCCTGGCTGCGCGCCGCGGCGCGAATCGCATCGGCGGCCTCCTGCGCCAGCAGCGGCTCGTCGCCGTGGATGGCGTAGAGCGGCGCCACCCGTTTCGCGAGGTGGGACGAGAGCTGGGCAGTCGCAAGTTGCACGGCGGATCAGGCGGTCTTGATCGCGGCGAGCCGGCGGAGCACCTGCTGGGCGATGTCGTTCTGCATGTCGCGATACAGCAGTTCGGCCTCGCCTTCCTTGGCCAGCGCCGCCGTCTCGTTGTAGGTGATGTCGCGCGACTGCTGGATCTCGGTCGGCCCGAGCAATTCCTTGCCGCCCTGGCCCCGCACCCTGAAGCGCAGCGTCAGGATCAGCTGCAGTTCGCGCACCTGGCCGTCGGGCGTGGTCGAGAGCACGATGTTGTTGCGACTCTCGCCCAGGATCTCCAGCACCGCCTCGGCCTTGTCGGCCTGGTCGGCCGGCAACACCTCCACGGTGCCGGCCGCCCGCAGCTGCCGCCGCAGGTAGTTCGAGAACGCAGAGGTACCGAGCACCGCGATGCTCTTGAACGCGAACTCCGGCGCCTTGCGCAACTCGAAGCCGCAGCCCGCGAGCACCATCGCGCTCGCGGCTGCCAGGAAGCCGCGGCGGTTGGATCGGCGGCTCATAGAACCACGTTCACCAGCCGGCCCGGCACCACGATGACGCGCTTGGCAGCCGCACCCGCGGCGTGCTGAATGAAATCCTCGCAGGCGAGCGCGATCTTCTCGATCTCCGGCTTGGTCGCCGCGGCCGGCACGCGCAGCGAACCGCGCAGCTTGCCGTTGATCTGCAGCATCAGTTCGATCTCGTCGCGCGCCAGCGCGCTGGCGTCGACCACCGGCCAGGGCGCATCGAGCAGGCCGCCCTGGTCCTTGTCGTAGCCGAGCAGATGCCAGAGCTCGTGCGCGATGTGCGGCGTCGCCGGGTACAGGCAGCGCAGCAGGATGCCGAAGCCTTCGCGCACCGCGGCGCGGTTGCCGGCGTCGTCCGCGGCCGGCTTGAAGCCTTCCAGCGCGTTGAGCAGCTTCATCGCCCCCGACACCACCGTGTTGTACTGCATGCGCTGGTAGTCGTAGTCGATCTGGCGCAGCACGGTGTGGATCTCGTGGCGCAGCACCTTGGCCTGCTTGCCGAACACGGGCTGGCCCGCCGGTGCCGCCGTCGCGCCGGCGCCATGCTGCGCGACGCCGAAGTTCCAGACCCGGCGCAGGAAGCGGTAGCTGCCTTCGACCGCCGCGTCGTTCCATTCGAGCGTGGCCTCGGGCGGCGCGGTGAACATGGTGTAGAGCCGGGCCGTGTCGGCGCCGTACTTCTCGATCAGGTCCTGCGGGTCGACGCCGTTGCGCTCGGTCTTTCCCATCTTGCCGACGCCGCCGTATTCGAGCTTCGTGCCGTCGGCCAGCGTCCCGCCGACGATGCGGCCCTGCGCGTCGAGTTCCGGCGTGACCTCCGAGGGCGGGAAGTAGTTCTTGCCGCCCTTCTCGCCCCGGTTGTAGAAGATGTGGTTGAGCACCATGCCCTGCGTCAGCAGCTTGCTGAAGGGCTCGTCGACCTTCACCAGGCCGAGGTCGCGCATGACCTTGGTCCAGAAGCGGGCGTAGAGCAGGTGCAGGATCGCGTGCTCGATGCCGCCGATGTACTGGTCCATCGGCATCCAGTACTGCGCGCCGTCGGCCACCATGGCTTCGTCGTTCGTCGGATCGCAGTAGCGCATGAAGTACCACGAGCTGTCGACGAAGGTGTCCATGGTGTCGGTCTCGCGGCGCGCGGGCTTGCCGCAGACCGGGCACACGACGCCGGCATGGAAGCCTTCGTGCTTGATCAGCGGGTTGCCGTGGCCGTCGGGCACGCAGTCGGTCGGCAGCACCACCGGCAGGTCCTTCTCGGGCACCGGCACCGCGCCGTGCTCTTCGCAATGAATGATCGGGATCGGCGTGCCCCAGTAGCGCTGGCGGCTCACGCCCCAGTCGCGCAGGCGCCAGGTGGTCTGCATCTCGCCCAGGCCCTTCTGGCCGAGGGCATGCGCCACCGCCTTGACCGCCTCGGCATAGTGCATGCCGCTGAAGTTGTCGGAATTGATGGTCACGCCGCGCTGCTTGTCGGCGTACCAGTCCTGCCAGCGGTGGTAGTCGAAGTGCGGCTCGTCGTCGACCAGCACGACCTGGATGATCTCGATGCCGTACTTGTTGGCGAAGGCGAAGTCGCGCTCGTCATGCGCCGGCACCCCCATCACGGCGCCGTCGCCGTAGCTCATCAGCACGTAGTTGCCGACCCAGACCGGGACCTGCTCCTCGGTGATCGGGTGGGTCACGGTGAGGCCGGTGGGGACGCCCTTCTTTTCCTGCGTGGCCAGCTCGGCCTCGGTGGTGCCACCGCCCTTGGCCTCGGCGATGAAGGCGGCCACCTTGGGGTTGGTCTTCGCGGCATGGACGGCCAGCGGATGCTCGGGCGCCACGGCGCAGAAGGTCACGCCCATGATGGTGTCGGCACGGGTCGTGAAGACGTACATGCGGCCGTCCTGGATGAGGTGGCCCTGGTCGTCCTTGATCTTGTGCGTGAACGCGAAGCGCACGCCTTCGCTCTTGCCGATCCAGTTCTCCTGCATCAGCTTGACGCGCTCGGGCCAGCCCGGAAGCCGGTGCTGGGTGTGCTCGAGCAGTTCCTCGGCGTAGTCGCTGATCTTCAGGTAGTAGCCGGGAATCTCGCGCCGCTCGACCGTGGCGCCGGTGCGCCAGCCCTTGCCGTCGATCACCTGCTCGTTGGCCAGCACGGTCTGGTCGACCGGGTCCCAGTTGACCACCTGGGTCTTGCGGTAGGCGATGCCCTTCTCGAGCATCTTCAGGAACAGCCACTGGTTCCACTTGTAGTAGCTCGGATCGCAGGTGGCGATCTCGCGGCTCCAGTCGATCGCCAGGCCCATGGCCTGGAGCTGGCCCTTCATGTAGCCGATGTTCTCGTAGGTCCATTTCGCCGGTGGAACACCGTTTTTGAGCGCTGCGTTCTCGGCCGGCAGGCCGAAGGCGTCCCAGCCCATGGGCATCAGGACGTTGTAGCCGCTCATGCGCAGGTAGCGCGTGAGCATGTCGTTGATCGTGTAGTTGCGCACGTGGCCCATGTGCAGCTTGCCGCTGGGGTAGGGCAGCATCGAGCAGGCGTAGTACTTCTTCTTGCGCGTGTCTTCGGTCACGCGGTAGGCATCGGCGGCGGTCCAGTGGGCCTGGGCGGCCGACTCGACATCGGCGGGTTTGTAGCTGGGGTTCATGGGCACTCGACAACAGCCCGGCGCCAGGCGGCCGGGTGAAGGCGGATTATCGCGGGGAACTGATACTCGCCCCCAGGTTGGGCTCACTTCGTGTAGCCCGCCCACCGCCTGCCCGGGGCGAGCGGCATGCTTTTCGCATGCCACAATGAATTCGATTCCCTGGGGGGCATGCATGGCGAAGGACTGGTGGCGAGGCGCGGTGATCTACCAGATCTACCCGCGCAGCTTCATGGACAGCAATGGCGACGGCATCGGCGATCTGCCGGGGATCACGGGCACCTTGGGCCACGTGGCGGGCCTGGGGGTGGACGCGATCTGGATTTCTCCGTTCTTCCGCTCCCCGATGAAGGATTTCGGCTACGACGTCTCGGACTACCGGGCGGTCGACCCGATCTTCGGCACCCTGGCCGATTTCGACGCCCTGCTGGCCCGGGCCCACGGGCTGGGCCTCAGGATCATCATCGACCAGGTGCTGTCCCACACCTCCGACCAGCACGCCTGGTTCGCCGCCAGCCGGGCCAGCCGCGACAACCCGCAGGCCGACTGGTACGTCTGGGCCGACCCCCAGCCCGACGGCACGCCGCCCAACAACTGGCTCTCGGTCTTCGGCGGCTCGGCCTGGCAATGGGATTCGCGGCGGCGCCAGTACTACCTGCACAGTTTCCTGGCCGAGCAGCCGGACCTCAATTTCCATTGCGCCGCCGTCCAGGAGGCGCTGCTGGGCGAGGTGAAGTTCTGGTGCGAGCGCGGCGTCGACGGCTTCCGCTTCGATGCCTGCAACCACCAGTTCCACGATGCGCAATTGCGCGACAACCCGCCGGCCAACGGCGGCGAGGTGAGCACGGTGCGGGCCGACAACCCCTATGCGATGCAGCAGCACCTGCACGACAAGAGCCAGCCCGAGAACCTGCTGTTCCTCGAAGAGCTGCGCCGGCTGCTCGACGGCTACGGCGCGGTCGCGCTGGGCGAGGTCGGCGACGAGGACGCGCCGCCCGTGATGGCGCGCTACACCGAACGCGACAAGCGGCTGCACCTGGCCTACAGCTTCAGCCTGCTGACCAGCGAACACAGCGCGCGCCACCTGCGGACCCAGGTCGAGACGCTCGACACTGCCCTGGCCAGGACCGACGGCTGGGGCTGCTGGGCGGTGTCGAACCACGACGTGCCCCGGGTCGCCAGCCGATGGAACGCCGCCGGCTCGGCCGACACCCGGCGCGACCGGCTCTGGCTGGCGCTGCTGCTGTCGCTGCGCGGCAGCGCCAGCGTCTACCAGGGCGAGGAACTCGGCCTGCCCGAGGCCGAAGTGCCTTTCGAGCTGCTGCAGGACCCGTACGGCCGCGCCTTCTGGCCCGAATTCAAGGGCCGCGACGGCTGCCGCACCCCGATGCCCTGGCGGGCGGACCAGCCGCACGGGGGCTTCACCGACGGCCTGCCCTGGCTGCCGGTCTCGGACGCCCACCTGGCACTGGCGATCGACCAGCAGGCCGGCGATCCGCGCTCGATGCTGCACTACAGCCGCGCCCTGCTGCACTGGCGCCGCACCCAGCCGCTGCTGCGGACCGGCGGCATGCGCTTCTTCGAGGCGCCCGAACCCTTGCTGTGGTTCGAGCGGCGCGAAGGTGACAAGGCGCTGCAGGCGGTGTTCAATCTGTCCGACGCACCGGCGACGCTGCAACTGGACGCGCCGTTGGTGCCGCTGTCCGGATCGCCGTTCGCCGGCGCCGGACTCGACGGCCGCATGCTGACGCTGCCGCCCTATGGCGTTTTCATGGGAGAACCCCCGCATGCTGCCTGAAGCCGAAGTCCACGCGCTGATGCGCGCCGAACATGGCGACCCGTTCGCCGTGCTCGGCCCGCACGAGACGGACGAGGGCTTCTGGGTCCGCGCCCTGCTGCCGGGCGCGCAGTCCGTGGCCGTGCTGCACTCGGGCTCGGGTTGGCCGCTGGCCCAACTCGACCGCCAGGGCGACAGCGACCTCTTCGCCGCCCGGGTGCCGGCCTCGGAGGCCCGGCTCGGCTATCGCTTCGAGGTCGACTGGGGCGCGCACAGATCGGCGCTCGAAGACCCGTATCGCTTCCCGCCGGTGCTCGGCGAGACCGACGTCTGGCTGCTGGCCGAAGGCACCCACCTGCGGCCCTACGAGCAGCTCGGCGCCCACCTGCGCGAGATCGACGGCGTGCGCGGCGTCGCCTTCGCGGTCTGGGCACCGAATGCGCGCCGGGTCTCGGTGGTCGGCGACTTCAACCAGTGGGACGGCCGGCGGCACATGATGCGCCTGCGGCGCGAGTGCGGTGTCTGGGAGATCTTCGCGCCGCACGTGGCGCCGGGCGATGCCTACGAATTCGAGCTGCTCTCGGCCCAGGGCGAGGTGCTGCGCAAGGCCGACCCCTTCGGCTTCTCGGCCCGCCTGCGGCCCGACACCGCCTGCGTGGTGCAGCCGCTGCCGGCCCCCGTGGCCCTGCCGGCCGGACGCGCGGAAGCCAACGCGCGCGACGCCGCGATCAGCATCTACGAAGTGCACCTGGGCTCCTGGCGGCGCAAGAACGGCCACGAATGGCTCGACTACCGCGAACTGGCCGACACCCTGGTGCCCTACGCCCGCGACATGGGCTTCACCCACATCGAGCTGCTGCCGGTCAGCGAGCACCCGTTCGACGGTTCCTGGGGCTACCAGCCGATCGGCCTCTATGCGCCGACCTCGCGCTTCGGCACGCCGGGCGACTTCCGCCACTTCGTCGAAGCCGCCCATGCGGCGGGCCTGGGCGTGATCCTCGACTGGGTGCCGGCCCATTTCCCGACCGACGTCCACGGGCTCGCCAACTTCGACGGCACCGCGCTGTACGAGTACGCCGACCCGCGCGAGGGCTTCCACAACGACTGGCAGACGCTGATCTTCAACTATGCGCGGGTCGAGGTGCGCAACTACCTGGTCGGCAACGCGCTGTACTGGCTCGAGCGCTATGGCGTCGACGGCCTGCGGGTCGACGCGGTGGCCTCGATGCTCTATCGCGACTACAGCCGCAAGGCCGGCGAATGGGTGCCGAATGCGCTCGGCGGCCGCGAGAACCTCGAGGCGATCGAATTCCTGCGCCGAATGAACCGCGTGGTCGGCGTCGAGCGGCCGGGCGCCATGACCCTGGCCGAGGAATCGACCAGCTTCCCGGGCGTGACGCGGCCGCCCGAGAGCGGCGGCCTCGGCTTCCACTACAAATGGAACATGGGCTGGATGAACGACACCCTGGCCTATGCCGGAATCAACCCGGTCTACCGCAAGCACCATCACCAGCGGATCACCTTCGGCCTGATGTACGCCTTCAGCGAGAACTTCGTGCTGCCGCTGTCGCACGACGAGGTGGTGCACGGCAAGGGCTCGATGATCGGGCGCATGCCCGGCGACAACTGGCAGAAGTTCGCCGGCCTGCGCAACTTGTATGGCTACCTGTGGGCCTACCCGGGCAAGAAGCTGCTGTTCATGGGCGGCGAATTCGCCCAGTTCGCCGAATGGAACGCCGACCGCAGCCTCGACTGGCACTTGCTCGACCAGCCGGCGCACCAGGGAATCCGCCGGCTGGTGCGCGACCTCAACAACGTCTACCGGCACTTCCCCGCGCTGCACGAGCTCGACTGCGAGGGCGAAGGTTTCGAGTGGATCTGCCACGACGACGCCGACCACTCGGTGTTCTCCTTCGTGCGGCGGGCACGCGACGGCCGCTTCGTGGTGGCGGTGTGCAACTTCACGCCGGTGCCGCGGCTCGGCTATCGGCTCGGGATGCCGGCGGACGGCACCTACCGCGAACTCATCAACACCGACAACCAAGTCTACGGCGGCAGCGGCGTCGGCAACGGGCCGATTGCCAGCGAGCCCGTGCCCTGGCATGGCCGGGCGCGCTCGATGGTGATGTCGGTGCCGCCGCTCGGAACCGTGATGTGGGTGCTGGCGTGAGGCCGGGGCGCCGCGCATGAACGACGGCACGCCCCTGCCGCTCGGCGCCACGGCGAGCCCCGAAGGCGTCAATTTCGCGCTCGCCGCGCCGAACGCCACGGCCGTCGCGCTGTGCCTGTTCGACAGCACCGGCAGCCACGAGCAGCAGCGCCTCCAGTTGTCGGCCCGCACCGACGGCGTCTGGCACACCCGCCTGCCGGGCGCCCGGCCCGGCCTGGTCTACGGCTGGCGCGTCCATGGCCCCTGGTCGCCCGCCGAGGGGCTGCGCTTCAACCCCGCCAAGCTGCTGCTCGACCCCTACGCGCGCGAGATCGTCGGCCGCTACGGCGGCGAAGACCTGTTCCTCGGCCACGACCCCGCGCAGCCGCTGCAGCGCGACACGCGCGACAACGCGGCCATCGCGCTCAAGGCCCGCGTCACGGCCCCGCTGCCCCCGGCGCCGCCGGGGCGCAGCCGCATCCCGGCCGGCGAACGGGTGCTGTACGAGGTCCACGTGCGCGGCCAGACCCGCCGCCACCCGGGCGTTCCCGAGGCCCTGCGCGGCAGCTACGCCGGCCTCGCCGAGCCGGCGGTGCTCGACCACCTGCAGCGCCTCGGCGTCACCACCCTGAGCCTGATGCCGGTCCAGCAGCGCGCCGACGAGTCGCGCCTGCTCGCCCTCGGCCTCAGCAACTACTGGGGCTACAGCACGATCGGCTGGTTCGTGCCCGAGGTCCGCTACTGGAGCGGCCGCGCCGGCAGCACGCCGGCAAGCGAGTTCCGCGCCCTGGCCGATGCCGTCCATGCACGCGGCATGGAACTGGTGATCGACGTGGTCTACAACCACAGCGCCGAGACCGACGAGCTCGGGCCGACGCTGAGCCTGCGCGGCATCGACAACGCGCTCTACTACCACCTGCGCCCCGACGACCGGGCGCTCTACCAGAACTGGACCGGCTGCGGCAACTGCCTCAACCTGGCCGAGCCCAGGGTGCTCGCGCTGGTGATGGACAGCCTGCGCCACTGGGTCTGCGAGCTCGGCGTCGACGGCTTCCGCTTCGACCTCGCACCGGAGCTCGCGCGCGGCGCCGACGGCGACTTCGACCCTCGCGCGCCCCTCCTCGCGGCCATCGCGCAGGACCCGGTGCTGGCGCGGACCCTGCTGATCGCCGAACCCTGGGACATCGGCCCTGGCGGCTACCGGCTCGGCGAGTTCCCGGCCGGCTGGCTCGAATGGAACGACCGCTTCCGCGACGTGCAGCGCGGCTTCTGGCTGCAGGGCAGCGAGGGCCTCGGCGAATTCGCCCATCGCTTCGCGGCCTCGAGCGACGAGTTCAGGCGCAACGCCCGCGCGCCCACGGCCAGCGTCAACTTCATCACCGCACACGACGGCTTCACGCTGCGCGACCTGCTGAGCTACGACGAGCGCCACAACCTGGCCAACGGCGAGGGCAACCGCGACGGCAGCGGCCGCAACCTGAGCCGCAATTGCGGCGTCGAGGGCGAGACCGACGACCCCGCCGTGCGCGCCGAGCGGCAGCGCCTTCAGCGGGTGCTGCTGGCCGTGCTGCTGCTGTCGCAGGGCACGCCGATGCTGCTGGCCGGCGACGAGATCGGCCACACCCAGCGCGGCAACAACAACGCCTACTGCCAGGACAACGACACCACCTGGCTCGACTGGGACCGTGCCGACGGCGCCATGACCGCCTTCGTCGCCCGCCTGCTGGCGCTGCGCCGCGAAGCCGCGCCCCTGCGCAGCACGCGGTGGTGGCCGGCCGAGCCCGTGCCGGGCACCACCGCGCTGCGCTGGCTGGCGCCGGAGGGCCACCCGATGCGCACCGAAGACTGGCAGGCCGGCGAGCGCCGCGCCATGGCGATCCTGTTCGAGGCGCCGCCACCGGCCGAAAGCTGGCTGGTGCTGATGAATGCCGGCGATGCCCCGATCGGCTTCACCCTGCCGCCGGGGCGCTGGACCTGCCGGCTGGCCAGCGACGCGGTCGACGACGAGGCCGCGGCCCGGCCCCTCGGTGCAACCCAGACCCTGGCGCCGGGCAGCCTCTGGGTCGCAAAAACATGAAGGCGCCGGCACCACGGTGCTAGGCTGGAATCACTCGAGAAAACCAACGGAGACATCTGATGGAAGACATCGCGCAACCCACCCTGCAGGCCCACCAACTCGTTCGCCGCACCATCGCCCTGGTGCTGGCCGGCGGCCGGGGCTCCCGGCTCAAGCAGCTCACCGACCGGCGGGCCAAGCCGGCGGTCTATTTCGGCGGCAAGTTCCGCATCATCGATTTCGCGCTGTCGAACTGCCTCAACTCGGGGATCCGGCGGATGGCCGTGGTGACGCAGTACAAGTCGCACTCGCTGATGCGCCACCTGCAGCGCGGGTGGAGCTTCCTGCGCGCCGAGCTCAACGAGATGGTCGACGTGCTGCCGGCCCAGCAACGGGTCGGCGACGAGCACTGGTACCGCGGCACGGCCGACGCGGTCTACCAGAACCTCGACATCATCCAGACCCGCTCCACGCCGCATGACTACGTCGTGGTGCTGGCCGGCGACCACGTCTACAAGATGGACTACTCGATCATGCTGACCGACCACGTGGCCAGCGGCCGTGGCTGCACGGTCGGCTGCATCGAGGTGCCGCGCATGGAGGCCACGGCCTTCGGCGTGATGGACGTCGACGAGAACCGCAACATCACGGCCTTCCTCGAGAAGCCAGCCGACCCGCCGGCCATGCCGGGCAAGCCCGACATGGCGCTGGCCAGCATGGGCATCTACGTCTTCGATTCCGAGTACCTCTACCGATTGCTCGAGGAGGACAGCGCCAACCCCGTCTCGGACCACGATTTCGGCAAGGACATCATCCCGCGCGCGGTCGCCGAAGGCCGCGCGCTGGCCCATCCTTTCGGCATGTCCTGCGTGACCCGGGCCAGCCGCGGCCCCGGCGCCGCCGCCTACTGGCGCGACGTGGGCACGATTGATGCATTCTGGGCAGCCAACCTCGACCTGGCCTCGATCACCCCGGAGCTCGACATCTATGACACCGACTGGCCCATCTGGACCTACCAGCGGCAGCTGCCGCCGGCCAAGTTCGTGCTCGACCGCGACGGCAAGCATGGCATGACGGTCAACACCATCGTCTCGGGCGGCTGCATCGTCTCGGGCTCCAAGGTCAGCAGCTCGGTGCTGTTCTCGGGCGTGCGCATCCATTCGTTCTGCGAAATCAACGAAGCCGTGCTGCTGCCCGACGTCGAGGTCGGCCGCGCCTGCCGGCTCAACAAAGTCGTGATCGACCGCGCCTGCGTGATCCCCGACGAGATGGTGATCGGCGAGGACCCGGCCGCCGACGCCGCGCGCTTCGAGCGCACCGAGGGCGGCGTGGTGCTGGTGACGCGCGAGATGCTCAAACGCCTGGCGCCCTGAAACCGATGAGGATCCTCCAGGTCAGCGCCGAACTGTTTCCCCTGCTCAAGACCGGAGGGCTGGCCGACATCGCCGGCGCGCTGCCGCTGGCGCTGATGGCGGCCGGCCAGGAGGCGCGGGTGCTGCTGCCGGGCTTCCCGGCCATCCTCGCCGGCGTCACCGATGCGGCGCCGGTGGCCGAGCTGACCGCGCCCTGGGGCGAGCGGGCCAGGCTGCTGCTCGGCCGGATCGCCACCGCCGGCGCGCCCGACACGCCGGCCTACGTCATCGATGCGCCGGCGCTCTACGACCGCCCCGGCAATCCCTATGAGGATCCGCACCGCCAGCCCTATGCCGACAACCACCGGCGCTTCGCGCTGCTCGGCTGGGCCGCGGCACAGCTGGCCCAGGGGCTCGACCCCGGCTGGCAGCCCGATATCGTGCATGCGCACGACTGGCACGCCGCCCTGGCGCCGGCCTACATGGCCTTCGCGCCGCGCGGGCGCCACCCGCGCGTCGGCAGCGTCTTCACGGTCCACAACCTGGCCTACCAGGGCCTGTTCGCCGCTTCGCATTTCGCCGAACTCGGCCTGCCGGCGGCGGCCTTCTCGATCGACGGCCTCGAATACCACGGCCAGCTGTCGTTCATGAAGGGCGGCCTGTGCTTCGCCGACCGCATCACGACCGTGAGCCCGACCTACGCGCGCGAGATCCAGACGCCCGAGCAAGGCTGCGGCCTCGACGGCCTGCTGCGCAGGCGGGCCGGGGTGCTGACCGGCATCCTCAACGCGGTCGACGACCAGGTCTGGAACCCCGCCACCGACGCGCTGATTCCGCACCGCTACGACCTGCGCCGGATGACCGGCAAGGTGCGCAACAAGGCGGCGCTGCAGGAAGAGCTCGGCCTGGCGCCCCAGACCCATGCCCCGCTGTTCGTGCTGGTCAGCCGGCTGACCGAGCAGAAGGGCCTGCACCTGGTGCTCGAAGGCCTCGACGGGCTGCTCGCACAAGGCGGCCAGCTGGCACTGCTGGGCAGCGGCGACGCCTGGCTCGAGGCGGCGTTCAAGCAACGCGCGGCCCACGCGCCGCAGTCGGTCAGCGTCACGCTGGGCTACAGCGAAGCGACCGCCCACCGCCTGTTCGGCGCCGGCGATGTCACACTGGTGCCCTCGTTGTTCGAGCCCTGCGGCCTGACCCAGATGTACGGCCTGAAGTACGGCAGCCTGCCGCTGGTGCACCGGATCGGCGGCCTGGCCGACACGGTGGTCGACGCCACGCTCGAGGACATGGCCGGCGGCCAGGCCACCGGCTTCTCGTTCGACACCTTCGGCAACGAAGGCTACGCGCGCGCGGTGCGCCGCGCTTTCGCGCTCTACCAGCGCCCGGCCGACTGGCGCGCCGTGCGCGCCAGCGCCATGCGCCGCCCCGCCGACTGGGGCAGCGCCGCCGCCGAATACCTCGGCGTCTATGCCGAAGCCCTCCCACGCGAATCACCATGAACATCGAAGACTTCAAATACGACCACCCCGACCGAGACGTTGCAGCCTTCAAGCGCGCGGTCGCCAACAAGCTCATCTACGCGGTCGGCAAGGACCCCTTCGCCGCCAGCCCCGACGACTGGCTGCACGCCACCGCGCTGGCGGTGCGCGACCAGCTGGTCGAGCGCTGGATGGGCACCACGCGGGCGCAGTACGCGCAGAAGCTCAAGCGCGTCTACTACATGTCGATGGAGTTCCTGATCGGGCGCACCTTCACCAACGCGCTGCTGGCGCTCGAGCTGCAGGGCACCGTGAAGCAGGCGCTGGCCGACTTCGGGGTCGACATCCAGGCGCTGTCCGAGCGCGAACCCGACGCCGCCCTGGGCAACGGCGGCCTCGGCCGGCTGGCGGCCTGCTTCCTCGACTCGATGGCCACGCTCGGCGTGCCGGGCATGGGCTACGGCATCCGCTACGAGTACGGCATGTTCCGCCAGCGCATCGTCGACGGCCAGCAGGTCGAGCAGCCCGACTACTGGCTCACGCGCGGCAACCCCTGGGAGTTCCAGCGGCCCGAAGTGACCTTCCGCGTGCGCTTCGGCGGCCACGTGCAGCGGCGCGAGGGCATCCACGCGCCCTACGGCGCGGCCAACTGGGTCGACACCCACGACGTGCTGGCGATGGCCTACGACACCATCATCCCGGGCTACGGCACGCAGGCCACCAACACGCTGCGCCTGTGGTCGGCCAAGGCCACCGAGGAGATCGACCTGTCGGCCTTCAACCGGGGCAACTACATGGAGGCCGTGGAGAGCAAGAACCACTCGGAGAACGTCTCGCGCGTGCTCTATCCCGACGACTCCACGCCCTCCGGCCGCGAGCTGCGGCTGCACCAGGAATACTTCTTCGTCAGCGCCAGCGTGCAGGACCTGCTACGCCGCTACCTGCGCAACCACACCACCTTCGACGACCTGCCCGACCAGGTCAGCATCCACCTCAACGACACCCATCCGGTGCTGGCGGTGCCCGAGTTGATGCGCCTGCTGATCGACGAGCACAACCTGCCCTGGGACACCGCCTGGGCCCACACCCAGAAGGTCTTCAGCTACACCAACCACACGCTGATGCACGAGGCGCTCGAGACCTGGCCGGTCGAAATGTTCGGCCGCATCCTGCCGCGCCACCTGCAGATCCTGTTCGACATGAATTCGCGCTTCCTGGCCGAAGTCACCCAGGCCCACGGGCACGATGTCGAGCTGCTGCGGCGGCTGTCGCTGATCGACGAATCGGGCGAGCGGCGGGTGCGCATGGCCTACGTGGCGGTGCTCGCGAGCCACTCGATCAACGGCGTTTCGGGGCTGCACTCGGAGCTCATGAAGCAGTCGATCTTCGCCGACTTCAACACCCTGTTTCCCGAGCGCTTCAACAACAAGACCAACGGCGTCACGCCGCGGCGCTGGCTGGCGCAGGCCAATCCGCCACTGGCCGCGCTGCTCGACGCCCGCATCGGCCGAGGCTGGCGGCGCGACCTGACGCAATTGCAGGCGCTGCGGCCGATGGCGCAGCAGCCGGCCTTCGTGCGGGCCTTTCGCCATGCCAAGCGCGAGAACAAGCTGCGGCTGGCCAACTGGGTCGACGAGCACCTGCGCATCGACATCGACACCGACGCGCTGTTCGACGTCCAGGTCAAGCGCATGCACGAGTACAAGCGGCAGCTGCTCAACGTGCTGCACGTGGTCACGCGCTACCACCGCATCCTTGCCGATCCGACGGCCGGCCATGTGCCGCGCGTGATCGTCTTCGCCGGCAAGGCGGCCTCGGCCTACCAGATGGCCAAGCTGGTGATCCGGCTGATCAACGACGTGGCCAGGGTGATCAACGAGGACGAGCGGGTCGGCAAGCTGCTGAAGGTGGTGTTCCTGCCGAACTACAGCGTCAGCCTGGCCGAGATCATCATGCCCGCGGCCGATCTGTCGGAGCAGATCTCTACCGCCGGCACCGAGGCGTCTGGCACCGGCAACATGAAGTTCGCGCTCAACGGCGCGCTGACCATCGGCACGCTGGACGGTGCCAACGTCGAGATGCGCGACAACGTCGGCGCCGAGAATTTTTTCATCTTCGGCAACACCACGCCGGAGGTGGCCCAGATCCGCGCCACCGGCTACCACCCGCGCGGCATCTACGACGCCGACCCGGAACTGCAGCGCACGCTGGACAGCATCCGCGACGGCCTGTTCTCGGCCGCCGAGCCGGCACGCTACCAGCAGATCTTCGACGCCCTGGTGAGCTGGGGCGACCACTACCTGCTGCTGGCCGACTACGCGAGCTACGTCGAGGCCCAGGCCAGGGTCGACGCGCTGTACCGCGACGCCGATGCCTGGACCCGGATGGCGATCCTCAACGTGGCGGGCATGGGGGAGTTCTCGTCGGACCGGACGATCGCGCAGTACGCGCACGAGATCTGGAAGACCAGGCCGGTAGCGCTGGGGCCGGCCGTGGACGCCGCTACGGCTTCTTCGGCGGCGCCTCGGTGACGAAGCCGATGCGGCTCAAGCCCGCCTTGTTGGCGATGCCCATCAGCTCGACCACGCGGCCGTAGGGCACGCTCTGGTCGGCCCGCAGCTGCACCTCGGTGTCGCGGCTGTCGGCTGCGGCCTTGGCCAGGCCGGCGGCGAGTTCGTCGGTGCTGACCGCCTGGTCGTTCAGGTACACCTTGCCCGCCGCATCGACCACCAGCGTGACAAACCTGGGCGTGTCGTTGGCTTGGCCGGCGTCGGTGCGCGGCAGGTCGAGCTTGATCGAGCTGGCCATCAGCGGCGCGGTGATGATGAAGATCACCAGCAGCACCAGCATCACGTCGACCAGCGGCGTGACGTTGATGTCCGACAGCGGCCGCTGGCCGCCGGCGCCGGTCGAGCGGCCGCCGCTGGCGGCGCTGCCGAGCGAGGTGCGACCGAAGGCCATAGGGGCTCCCTGCCGCCTAGGCCGGCATCGGCCGCGCCGGCGGCAGGGCTGCCTCCCGCGATGCAGGCTCGCCGAACATGCCGAGCAGGTCGTGGGCAAAGCCCTCGAGCTCGGCCTCGATGCGGCCGACCACCCGGCCGAAGACGTTGTACGCCAGCACCGCCGGGATCGCGACCGCCAGGCCGAAGGCGGTCATGATGAGTGCCTCGCCGACCGGCCCCGCCACCTTGTCGATGGTGAAGCCGCCGGTCTCGGCGGCAATGGCGACCAGCGCGCCGTAGATGCCCCAGACGGTGCCTAGCAGCCCCACGAAGGGCGCCGTGGCGCCGACCGTGGCCAGCAGGATCTGACCGGCCTGCAGTCGGCGCAGGGCCGCGTGCAGGGCGTCGCGAAGGATCCGTGTCAGGCGCTGGGTGCGGTCGACCTTGCCGCCGAGCGTTGCGCCCTCGGCCGACAGCGCCAGCCGGTTCAGGGCGCGCACCGCCGGCAGCACCATCAGCGCCCGGTCGAAAGCTGGCAGGCGGGCTTCGGCATCCTGCAGCGAGGCGGACTGCCAGAAGGCTGCAATGCTGCGGAGCACGTCGCGCGTGCCGCCGCGCAGCAGCCAGGCCTTCCAGAGGATCACGACCCAGCTCGCCACCGACATCGCCAGCAGCAACGCCGCCACCGAGCGGCTGACGCCGTCGCCGTGGCGGAGCAGTTCGAGGATGCTCATTGAATGACCTCCGTGCTTCGCACTGCGGTGCGAGCCCCCTTCGGAACGGCCGGGCGCGGGCTCATGCCGGGCCGGTCCTCAGCGCAGGCCGAGGACGTCGAACATGTCGAACAGGCCCGCCTTCTGGCCGGCCAGGAAGCGCACCGCACGCAGGCTGCCCTGGGCGTAGGTCGCGCGGCTGGACGACTTGTGGCTGATCTCGATGCGCTCGCCGGTGCCGGCGAACAGCACGGTGTGGTCGCCGACGATGTCGCCGCCGCGGATCGCCGAGAAGCCGATGCTCGAGGGATCGCGCTCGCCGGTGATGCCCTCGCGCGCGTAGACCGCGCAATCCTTGAGGTCGCGGCCCAGCGCCTGGGCGATCACCTCGCCCATCTTGAGCGCGGTGCCCGAGGGCGCATCGACCTTGTGGCGGTGGTGGGCCTCGATGATCTCGATGTCGTAGCCGGTGGCGAGCGCCTTGGCCGCCATCTCGAGCAGCTTGAGCGTGACGTTGACGCCGACGCTCATGTTGGGCGCCATCATGATCGCGATGTCCTTGGCGGCATCGGCGATCTCGGCCTTCTGGGCGTCGCTGAAGCCGGTGGTGCCGATCACCATCTGCACCCCGAGTTCGCGGCACACCGCCAGGTGCGCGAGCGTGCCCTCGGGCCGCGTGAAATCGATCAGCACCTGCGCATCGGCGAGGCCGGCGCGCAGGTCGGAGACGATCGGCACGCCGCTCGCGGCACCGAGGAAGGCGGTGGCGTCGGTGCCGATCGCCGGGCCGCCGGCGACATCCAGCGCACCGGCCAGGCGGCAATCGGGCCTCTCGCGCACGGCCTCGATCAGCATGTGGCCCATGCGGCCGGAAGCGCCGGCGATCGCCACGCGTCGGAGGGGGGAATTGGAAGCGGAGGAGTCGGTCACGCGTTTCAGCCTCTGGAAATGCGGAAGAACGGAAAGGAGCGGGCAGGCCGGAGGTCCCGGCCAGGGTGCGCGCTCAGCGCGTCGGTTCGAGCGGCGGGTAGACCGCCGGCAACGGCGGCTGCGGCGCGGCAGGGGCCGGCTGGCTTTCCGCCGGTTTTTCCTTGGGCGGATCGAACTTCTTGAGCTGGTCGTCGGTCGCCTCGAGCGCCGGCACCGAGCCATGGCGCTTGCGGGCGTCGAGCTGGGCGACGAATTCCTCTTCGCTCGGCATCGGGTCGCCCTCGAAGCGCTCGAGCAGTTCGCCGTTGAAATACAGCGTCAGGCGGCGCTGCTGGGCCTCGACGCCCTGGCGCCGGATCGTGAACACGTAGTCCCAGCGGTTGGAATGGAAGACGTCGGTCAGCAGCGAGGTGCCGAGGACTTCGCGCACCTGCTGGCGCGACATGCCGGGCTTGAGGGCCGCGACCTGCTCCTTGGACACGAAATTGCCTTGGACCACCTCGACCTTGTAGGGCGTGACGGCCGTGAGCGCACCGCGCGCGCTGTTGCCGACACTGCTGCAGGCGCCCAGGCACAGGCTCGCGGCGACGGCGCCGAGGAGCAGCCATGGGCGGCGTTGGGAAATGGCGGGCATGGGAAAAGGGTTGGGCGATATGATCGAATCATTGTAGCGGCTGGCCCCCGGCGGGCCTCGCCCGCCTGGCCGGCGGAGGAACGACCCATGGGCAACATCGACGAACTCAAGAACACCGGCCTCAAGGCCACCCTGCCACGCCTGAAGATCCTCGAAATCTTCCAGAACGGCAGCCAGCGCCACATGACCGCGGAAGACGTCTTCCGCGTGCTGCTCAACGACCACTCCGACATCGGCCTGGCCACGGTCTACCGCGTGCTGACGCAGTTCGAGCAGGCTGGCATCCTCGAGCGCAGCCACTTCGAGAGCGGCAAGGCGGTCTACGAGCTCAACGAGGGCAAGCACCACGACCACCTGGTGTGCACCGGCTGCGGCAAGGTCGAGGAGTTCTACGACGCCGAGATCGAGCGGCGCCAGCAGATGATCGCCAAGGACAAGGGCTGGATCCTGCAGGACCACGCCATGTCGCTTTACGGCCTCTGCGCCGATTGCGTGAGCAAGCGCTGACTCTCGCTCGCCTCCAGGCGGGTCAATCGTCGTCGCGCGCGCTTTCCATCGCCTTGTGGTGGCGCGCCACGAAATCGGCATAGGTGTCGATGCCGCGCAGCTGCAGGATCGAATTGCGCACCGCGGCCTCGACCAGCACCGCGATGTTGCGCCCGGCCACCACCTGGATGATCACCTTGCGCACCGGGATGCCCAGCACGTCCTGGGTCAGCGGCGCCGACGGCATGCGCTCGTAGTCGCGCTCGAAGCTGTCGCGCCGCACCAGGTGCACGATCAGCTTGAGCCGCATCTTCCGGCGCACGGCGGTCTCGCCGAAGATCGCCCGGATGTCCAGCAGACCGATGCCGCGCACCTCCAGCAGGTTCTGCAGCAGTTCGGGGCAGCGGCCCTCCAGCGTGGTCTGGTTGATGCGGTAGAGGTCGACCGCGTCGTCGGCCACCAGGCCGTTGCCGCGCGAGATCAGCTCCAGGCCGAGCTCGCTCTTGCCCAGCCCCGACTCGCCCGTGATCATCACGCCCAGGCCCAGGATGTCCATGAAGACGCCGTGCATCGAGGTGCGCTCGGCGAAATGCTTCGACAGGTAGGCCCGCAACAGGTCGATCACGAAGGCCGACGACTCGCGGGTCGCGAACAGCGGCAGCTGGGCGCGCTCGCAGATCGACAGCAGCTCGTCGGGCGCCGGCTGGCCATCGGCCAGCACCAGCATCGGCGGCTCCAGCGTGACGATGCGCGCGATCCGCCGGGCGGTGTCCTGGAGGGTGCCGCGGGTCAGGTAGGCGACTTCGCGGGCGCCGAGGATCTGGACCCGGTACGGATGGATGTAGTTGAGGTAGCCGACCAGGTCGGCGGCCGACTGGGCGCGGCTGATGACGTCGGGGTCGAACTGCCGTTCGGAGGCGCCGAGCCCGGCCAGCCACTCCCAGCGCAGCGAGCCGCGGAACTCCTCGAACATCGCATCGGCGCTGATGACGGTCGGCTTCATGTCCGAACCCGCCCTGCGCCGATGAAGTTCAAGCCACCTGTGCGGACTGCCATCCGGCGATCAGGGCGTGCAGGGCCGCCGCGTCGGTGCTGGACTTGATCTGCTCGCGCAGATTGGCATCGCTCAGCAGCTCGGCGATTTCCGAGAGTATTTCCAGATGTTTCTGGGTCGCGGCTTCCGGCACCAGAAGGAAGATCAGCAGCACCACCGGCTGTTCGTCCGGGGCGTCGAAGCCGATCGCGTTGGCGAGCTGGAACACCGCGGCCATCGGCGACTTGAGGCCCTTGATGCGGCCATGGGGAATCGCCACGCCGTGGCCGAGACCGGTCGAGCCCAGGCGCTCGCGCGCAAACAGGCTGTCGGTGATCAGGGCACGCCCGAGACCGTGCAGGTTCTCGAACAAAAGCCCTGCTTCTTCGAAAGCACGCTTCTTGCTAGTGGCATCGACGCTCACGAGCACTTGAGCGGGCGGCAGGATGGACGCGAGTCGGTTCATGTTGGGGCGGGGGCGATTATGCACCCACCCTGAAAAAAGCAAAGGGCCGCCTGACGGCGGCCCGCAAGAGTATTTGCCCGAACAGCGGAACTACATCACGCGCTTGGGGGCGGCGTGGTGGTGATCCTGCAGGCGGTCCTTGTGGCGCACGACCTGGCGGTCGAGCTTGTCGACCAGTTCGTCGACGGCGGCATAGAGATCAGCGTGGCTCGACTCCGCGAACATGTCGTTGCCCTTGACGTGGATATTGCATTCGGCCCTTTGCCGGCGTTCCTTTTCCTTCTGCTTTTCCACCGTGAGGATCACCTTCACATCGACCACCTGGTCGAAATGCCGTGTGATCCGGTCCAGCTTGCTCGTAACGTAGTTGCGCAAAGCAGGTGTGACGTCGAGGTGATGACCGCTGATCGTCAAATTCATGAATGACCTCCTGGAATTGACGGTTGGGGAAATAGCCGCGCCCCTGGGAGTAGAGGCGTGGCCGGGGAAACGAGAGGGGGAATGAGGGGAAGGAGAGAGAGAGGGGAAAGAGGGGGAGGGAGAGAGAGGCTTCGGGTCACTATGCCCATGCTGTCATCGAATTGCAATCCCTTCGTGCCAGGGGTCTGCGCCAGATCAAATGCAGTTTGTCACACGCTATCGATTTGATAGCCAACAAGCGCCGGGCGGCGCGGCCGACCGGCGCCACTGGAAACAAACCCAGGCTCCGGCGAGGGGGCTTTCGACCCCGCAGTCCGAAGGGACAGGAAGCCGCCGGCGGCCGCGCGTTCAGCGCCAGGCGGCGCGCATCCGGCTCAGCAGGTCGATCGTGGCGGCCGGCGGCGGCACGTGCGGCGCGCGCTCGGGCGGCGGCGGCCAGGTCTGCTGCTCGAAGCGCTGGGCATCGGCGGCCGGAATGAAGCGGGTGCGGCCCGCGTACAGGTGGCGGTCGCCGCGCGCCGCCTGCTGCGTCACGTAGAAGCGCTGCGGCACCAGCAGGTGCAGGTGGTCGCGGGCACGGGTCATGGCGACGTACAGCAGCCGGCGCTCTTCTTCGAGCTCGCGGGCGCCTTGCGCCACGTCGGCCGGGATGCAGCCGTCGACCACGTTGAGCACGTGGACCGATTTCCACTCCTGGCCCTTGGCGGAGTGGATGGTCGACAGGATCAGGTAGTCCTCGTCGAGCAGCGGCGGGCCGGGGCGGTCGCTGGTGGCCTCGGGCGGGTCGAGCGTGAGCTCGGTCAGGAAGCGCTCGCGCGAGCCGTAGCCGGCGGCCAGCCGGGCCAGCTGCTCGACGTCGCCGCGCCGCACGGCGGCATCGTCGTGCAGCCGCTCCAGGTGCGGGAGGTACCAGTCGAGCGCCAGTTCCATGTCGGCCGGCCAGGGCAGTCCCGGGGCGCGCAGCGCGGCGTAGGTGGCTGCGAAGCGGGCCCATTCGACCTGCGCCGCGGCCGGCGGCACGAAGTCCTGCACCGCGGCGCCCGGATCGCCCGCCTGGTCCATGGCGTCGAGCAGCCGCGCCGAGCTGACCGGGCCGATGCCCGGGATCATCTGGGTGACCCGGAAGCCGGCCATCCGGCCGCGCGGATTCTGGGCAAAACGCAGCACCGCGAGCAGGTCCTTGACGTGGGCCGCCTCCAGGAACTTGAGCCCCCCGTATTTCACGTAGGGGATGTTGCGCCGCGCCAGTTCCAGTTCGAGCGCGGCGCTGTGGCTGGAGGTGCGGAACAGCACCGCCTGCGACTTCAGCGCCAGGCCGCCCTCGCGATGGGCCAGCACCCGGTCGGCGACCCAGCAGGCCTGCTGCGCTTCGTCGGGCACCAGCACCAGCTGCGGCTTTCCGGCCGAGGGCTTGTCGGTCCACAGGGTCTTGGCGTGCCGTTCGGCGGCGCCGGCGATGAGCGCATTGGAGACGTCGAGGATCGGCTGGGTCGACCGGTAGTTGCGCTCCAGCGTGACGATCCGCGCCGGCTGGCCGAATTGATTCGGGAAGTCGAGGATGTTGCGGACCGTGGCGCCACGGAACGAGTAAATCGATTGGGCGTCGTCCCCGACCACGGTCAGGCCGCGGCCATCGGGCTTCATGGCGCGCAGGATGGCGGCCTGCAGCAGGTTGGTGTCCTGGTATTCGTCGACCAGCACGTGGTCGAAACGGCCCCCCACCTGCTCGGCCAGCGCGGGCTCGGCAACCATCGCCGACCAGTAGAGGAGCAGGTCGTCGTAGTCGAGCACCTGCTGCTGCTGCTTGGCCTCGACGTAGGCGCCGAACAGCCGCTTGAGCTCGGCCTCCCATTCGGCGCACCAGGGGAAGGCCTCTTTCAGCACCTCGGCCAGCGGCGCGCAGGTGTTGACGGTGCGCGAATAGATCGACAGGCAGGTGCCCTTCTGCGGAAAGCGCCGCGTGCTGGACGACAGGCCGAGGTTGTGGCGCACCAGCCCCATGAGGTCCTCGGCGTCGCCGCGGTCATGGATGGTGAAGTTCTCGCCCAGGCCGATCTGCGCCGCGTACGCGCGCAGCAGCCGGGCGCCGATGCCGTGGAAGGTGCCGGCCCAGGGCAGTGCCGGCGGCGTCTGCGAGGCCAGGCCCAGCACGCGCTGCAGCACCTGGCCGGCGCGGCGCTCCATCTCCTGCGCCGCGCGGCGTGAAAAGGTCAGCAGCAGCAGGCGCTGCGGGTCGGCGCCGCCGGCGATCAGGTGGGCCACGCGGTGCGCCAGCGTGCTGGTCTTGCCCGAGCCGGCGCCGGCGATGACCAGCAGCGGACGCGGGTCCTGCTGCGCCGGGCCCAGGGCGGCATCGACGCCGTGCAGGACCGCGGCGCGCTGGGCCTCGTTGAGGGTCGCGAGCGCTTCAGCCAGCCGCTCGGCCTGGCTTCCGGCCGCGGTGGGAAGAGGGGTGGCAAGGCGCTGCATCGACGCAACTGTACTGTATGTCCGTCCAGTCGGACACCGGCGGCACCGGGGACCGGATGACATAATCGCGCCTCGCTGCAACCGGAGACTCACGCATGGAAATCGATCCGTCTCGGCAGCTTTCACTTCCCCTCTGACGCGCCGTTGGCGAGGGAGTTGAAAGCGCCCCGCCCCTCGCCCCAACGCCAGACATTTCAAGGGAGTGAGCCATGCTCAACATCTTCACGCTTGCCAACGGCCGCCTCGTCCAGGAAGAGATCGAGGCCCTTGAAGAGCTTTCCAAGTTCCAGCCGATCTGGGTCGACCTCGAATCGCCGACGGTCGAGGAGAAGCGCTGGATCAAGCAGTACTACGGCCTGTCGATCCCCGAAGACGCGATGGACGAGGACATCGAGGAGTCGGCCCGCTTCTACGAGGAAGACAACGGCGAGCTCCACATCCGCAGCGACTTCCTGATCGCCGACGACGAGAACCCGCGCTCGGTGCGCGTCGCCTTCATCCTGAACCAGCACAACACCGAGCTGCGCAGCCGCGGCGTGCTGTTCTCGATCCACGACGAGGACGTGCCGGTGTTCCGGCTGCTGCGCATGCGCGCGCGGCGTGCCCCGGGGCTGATCGAAGACGCCAAGGAAGTGCTGCTGAAGCTGTTCGACGCCGACGCCGAGTATTCGGCCGACACGCTGGAGAACATCTACGACGAACTCGAGATCGCCGGCCGCAAGGTGCTCTCGGGCAACGTCAGCGACGAGTTGGCCGGCGAGGTGCTGGGCCTGATCGCGCGCCAGGAAGACTTGAACGGGCGCATCCGCCGCAACGTGATGGACACCCGCCGCGCCGTGAGCTTCATGATGCGCAGCCGAATGCTCAACGCCGAGCAGTTCGAGGAGGCGCGGCAGATCCTGCGCGACATCGAGTCGCTGGACAACCACACGGCCTTCCTGTTCGACAAGATCAACTTCCTGATGGATGCGACCGTCGGTTTCATCAACATCAACCAGAACAAGACCATCAAGATCTTCTCGGTGGCGAGCGTCGCGCTGCTGCCGCCGACCCTGATCGCCAGCGTCTACGGCATGAACTTCAAGTTCATGCCCGAGGTCGACTGGAGCTACGGCTACGCGTATGCGATCGTATTGATGATCATCAGCGCCCTCGGGCCGATGTGGTACTTCCGTCGCCGCGGCTGGCTCAAGTAGCCTCGTCTTGCTCGTCGGGCGGCGGCAGGGTCGCCAGCCACCCATCGATCAGCGCCAGGCTGTAACGGCTCGCGACCACCGAGACGAAGCGCGTGAAGTCGCCATGCGCCGCGTCGTCGGCGCGGTCGGAGATGGTGCGCACCGCGGCGAAGGGCACGCCGAAGTCGTGGCACACCTGGGCCACCGCGGCGCCTTCCATCTCGACCGCCAGCGCGTCCGGCAGGTCGTTGCGCAGCGCGCTGCTTTCGGCGGCGGACGAGACGAAGCGGTCGCCGCTCACCAGCAGGCCGCGGTGCACCGCGGGCGCGGCCAGCCCGAAATCCTCGACCACCTGCTGGCCCAGCAGGCCCACCGTGTCGGCCAGCACGCCGGCGGCCACCGCGGCCAGCGCGTCGCTGATCGCGGTGTCGGCCGCGAAGCGCGCATGGCCGGTGAGCGGCACCTCGTACTTCGGGAAGATCGGCGAGGCGTCGAGGTCGTGCTGCAGCAGTCGGGTGGCGACCACCACGTCGCCGACCTGGACGCCCGGCGCCAGCCCGCCGGCGACGCCAGTGAAGACGATCGCCTGCGCCTGGAAGCGCTCGAGCAGCACGGTGGCCGTGAGCGCCGCCGCGACCTTGCCGATGCGCGACAACACCGCCACCACCGGCTGCCCCTGCAGATGGCCGACCCAGAAGTCGCGCCCCGCCACGCGCACGCGCTGCTCGTCCGGCATCTGCGCCAGCAGCGCAGCCAGTTCCTCGTGCATCGCGGCGACGATGGCGATCGTCATTGCTTGATGTCGACCCCGTAGAAGGTGTGGCGCCCGAAGGGGCTCAGCTTGAAGTCCACGACCTCCTTGCGCACCGGCTTCAACTGCACCGCGTGCGCGATCGTGAACCAGGGCGCTTGCTCCTTGAAGACCACCTGGGCCTTCTTGTAGAGGGCCTCCCGGTCGGCCTGTTTGGGCACGTTCTTGGCCTTCACGACCAGTTCCTCGTAGGGCTGGTAGCAGAACTTGGCGACGTTGCTGCCGCTGGCCGATTGCGCCGAGGCGCAGCCCAGCAGCGAGTACATGAAGTTGTCCGGATCGCCGTTGTCGCCGGTCCAGCCCAGCATGCCCATCTGGTGCTCGCCGGCCTGCATCCGCTTGCGGTATTCGCCCCATTCGAAGGTCTTGATCTCGGCCTTGACGCCGACCTTGGCCAGGTCGGCCTGCATCAGCTCGGCGATCCGCTTGGCGTTCGGGTTGTAGGGCCGCTGCACCGGCATCGCCCACAGGTCGGTCGTGAAGCCGTCCGGGTAGCCGGCCTGCGCCAGCAGCTTCTTGGCCGCTTCGGGATCGTAGGGGTCGTCCTTGATGGCGTCGTTGTAGGACCACATGGTCGGCGGGATCGGGTTCTTGGCGGCGACGCCGGTGGTCAGGTAGACGCCATCGATGATGGCCTTCTTGTTGATCGCCATGTTGATGGCCTTGCGCACCCGCACGTCGTCGAAGGGCTTCTTCTGCGTGTTGTAGGCCAGGTAGCCGACATTGAGGCCGGCCTGCTCGAGCACCTGCACGTTCGGGTCCTTGCGGATGGTGTCGAGGTCGGCCGGGTTCGGGTAGGGCATGACGTGGCACTCACCCTTCTGCAACTTGGCCCAGCGCACCGAGGCATCGGGCGTGATGGCGAAGATCAGGTCGTCGATCTTGGCCTTGCCGCCCCAGTACTGCGGGAAGGCCTTGAAGCGCACGATTGCGTCCTTCTGGTACTGGACGAGGTAGAACGGGCCGGTGCCGATCGGGTCCTGGTCGATCTTCTCGGGCGTGCCGGCCTTGAGCATCGCGATCGCGTATTCCTTCGACTGGATGCCGGCATAGGGCATCGCGAGGTTGGCGAGGAAGGGCGCCTCGGGCTTGTTGAGCACGAACTTGACCGTGTGGTCGTCGATGCGGTCGATGGACTTCAAGAGCTTCGGCATGCCCATGTCGTTGAAGTACGAGTGGTTCGGGCTCGTGACCTTGAAGTAGGGATCGTTCTCCTTCCACTGCCGCTCCATCATGAAGACCACGTCGTCGGCGTTGAAGTCCCGCGTCGGCTTGAAGCTCTTGGCCGTGTTGTGCCACTTGACACCCTGGCGCAGCTTGAAGGTGTACTCGGTGCCGTCGGGCGAGATGGTCCAGCTCTCGGCCAGGCCGGGCACGACCTTGGTGGTGCCGCGCTCGAACTCGACCAGGTTGTTGTAGACCTGCGTGGTGGCGTCGAAGGAGGTGCCGGTGGTGTTCACGGCGGGATAGAAGTTCTCGGGACTGCCCTCCGAGCAATAGACCAGGGTCTTGGCCGATGCGGCGCCGCAGGCCAGCGCGATCGCGGCCGGTGCCAGCAGCGCGGCCGCGCGGAGGCGGCGCGAGAGAGGGGACGTGGTGGGCATGTCGTTCGACTCCTTCAAGGTTGAGGCCGCGCGAACGCGGACGGGGAAACATCGGCGGGCAGGAATTTCTCGGCGTGATGGCAGGCCACCATGCGCCCGTCGAGCAGGCGCGGCAGCGGACGCTCGCTGCGACAGCGCTCGGTGGCATGCGCGCAGCGGGTGTTGAAGACGCAGCCCGGCGGCGGTGCGAGCGGCGAGGGCAGCTCGCCCTTGAGCACGATGCGTTCGGCGGCAAGACCGGGCGTCGATGCCAGCAGCGCCTGGGTATAGGGGTGCAGCGGCCGCGCGAAGATGCGCGCCTTGGGGCCCTGCTCGACCGCATGGCCCAGGTACATCACGAGCACATCGTGCGCGATATGACGCACCACGCCGAGGTCGTGCGAAATGAAGAGATAGGACAGGCCGAGCTCGGCCTGCAGGTCGGCCAGCAGGTTCAGCACCTGGGCCTGGATCGAGACGTCGAGCGCCGACACCGGCTCGTCGGCCACCAGCAGGCGCGGGTCGAGCATCAGGGCCCGCGCGATCGCGATGCGCTGGCGCTGGCCGCCCGAGAACATGTGCGGATAGCGGTTGGCGTACTCGGGCCGCAGGCCGACCCGGGCCAGCATGTCGCGCGCCTTGGCGGCCCGCTCGGTCTTGCCGAGCGTGGTGTTGATCGCCAGCGGGTCCTCGAGCACGGAGGAGATCTTCTTGCGCGGGTTGAGCGAGCCGTAGGGGTTCTGGAACACCAGCTGCACCGCCTGGCGGAGTTCGCGCCGGCGCTCGTGCGGCGGATCGACCGCGTCGTGGCCGACCAGCCGGAGCGAGCCCGCGGTCGGTTTCTCGATCAGCGCCACCATGCGCGCCAAGGTGGACTTGCCGCAGCCGGATTCGCCGACGACCGCCAGCGTGCGCCCCTTCTCGACCTTGAACGAGATGTTGCCGACCGCCTGCAGCTGCGCCGGTGCGCGGAACAGCCCGCGGCGCACCGCGTAGACACGCTGCAGGTCCTGGGCCTCGACCACCCATTCGGTCATCGCACGAACTCCACCACCTGCGCACCATCGCGCGCCAGCGCCGCGTCGCGCTGCGGATCGCCGAGCGCGTAGTGGCAGCGCACCTGGCCGCCCATCCAGTCGCGCAGCTCGGGCCGCACGGCGCGCGAATGCGCTGTCGCGTAGCTGCAGCGCGGCGCGAACAGGCAGCCCGTGGGGCGATCGTGCAGGCCCGGCACCACGCCCGAGATGGTGGCCAGCCGGCCCTCGCCGGCCGCGCGCTCGGGCAGCGCCGCCAGCAGCGCCGCCGTGTAGGGATGCTGGGGCGCCGCGAACAGCTCGGCCACGCCGCGTTCCTCCATCACTTGGCCCGCGTACATCACGGCCACGCGCTGCGCCATCTCGCTCACCACGCCCATGTTGTGGGTGATCAGCACCAGGCCCATGCCGCGCTCCTTCTGCAGGCTGCGCAGCAGGTCGAGGATCTGGGCCTGGATCGTGACGTCGAGCGCGGTGGTGGGCTCGTCGGCGATCAGCAGCTTGGGGTTGCAGGCGATCGCCATCGCGATCATCACGCGCTGGTTCATGCCGCCGGACAGCTGGTGCGGGTAGCTGCCCAGGCGCGAGGACGCCGCCGGGATGCCGACCTGCTCGAGCAGGCCGATGGCCCGCTTCTTCGCTTCGCGCTTGTCGAGCTGGAGATGCAGGCGCAGCGTTTCCATCAGCTGCCAGCCGATCGTGAAGCAGGGGTTCAGGCTGGTGGTCGGCTCCTGGAAGATCATCGCGACGTCCTTGCCGACCAGTCCGCGCCGTGCCTTGTCCGACAGGCCGAGCAGGTCGTGGCCGTCGAAGCGCAGGTGCTGCGCCCGCACGCGACCCGGCCAGCCGATCAGGCCCATCAGCGCCATCATCGTGACGCTCTTGCCCGAGCCGGATTCGCCGACGATGCCGAGCACCTCGCCCTGCTCCAGCCGCAGGCTCACGCCGTCGACCGCATGCAGCGTGCCGCCCTGGGTCGGGAACTCCACATGGAGGTCTCGGATGTCGAGAAGAGGCATTTCAGCGTTTGAGTTTCGGGTCGAGCGCGTCGCGCAGCCCGTCGCCCAGCAGGTTGAAGGCCAGCACCGCGGCGAGGATCGCCATGCCCGGGAAGGTCACGACCCACCAGGCGCGCAGCACGAACTCGCGCGCATCGGCGAGCATCGTGCCCCACTCGGGCGACGGAGGCTGCGCGCCGAGGCCGAGGAAACCCAGCGCCGCGGCGTCGAGGATGGCGGTCGAGACGCCCAGCGAGGCCTGGACGATCAGTGGTGCGGCGCAATTGGGCAGCACCTCGCGGAACATCAGCCGCAGCGTGCCGGCGCCGCTCACGCGGGCCGCCGTGACATAGTCGCGCGAGACCTCCGAGATCACGGCGGCCCGCGTGATGCGCACGTAGTGCGGCAGCACCACGACGGCCACCGCGAGCATCGCGTTGGTCAGGCCCGGGCCGAGGATGGCGACGATCACGATCGCCAGCAGCAGGCTCGGCAAGGTCAGCACGACGTCCATCAGCCGCATGATCGCGATCTCGAGCACGCCGCGGAAGAAGCCCGCGATCAGGCCCAGCGCGATGCCCGCCGCGGCCGAGATCGCCACCACGGCGATGCCGATCGACAGCGACAGCCGGGCGCCGAACATCAGCCGCGAGAGGATGTCGCGCCCGATCGCGTCGGTGCCCAGCAGGTGCGCGGCGGTACCGCCCTCCTGCCAGGCCGGTGGCCGCAGGAAGGCGCTGCTGTCGGTCTGGTTGGGCGCATGCGGCGCGATCCACGGCGCCAGCAGCGCCACCAGCAGCAGCAAGGCGATCACGGCCAGGCCGATCACCGCGCCGCGGTTGGCCGAGAACGCACCCCAGAACTCGCGCCACGGGCCGGGTGGCGCGGTGCTCTTGTCGACCACGAGGGTTGCGCTCATCGACGGATCCTCGGATTGATGAGCCCATAGGCGACATCGACCGCCACGTTGACCGTCATGACGATCACGCCGAGCAGCAGCATGCCGCCCTGCAGCACCGGGTAGTCGCGCCGGCCGATGGCCTCGATCAGCCACTTGCCGACGCCGGGCCAGGAGAAGATGGTCTCGGTCAGGATCGCGCCGGTGAACAGCACGCCGACCTGCAGGCCGATCACGGTGACCACCGGGATCATCGCGTTGCGCAGCGCATGCAGGCCGATCACGCGCAGCGGCGCCAGGCCCTTGGCCCGGGCGGTGCGGATGTAGTCCTCGCCCAGCACTTCGAGCATGGCCGATCGTGTCATGCGCGCGATCACGGCCAGGGTGTTGGTGCCGAGCACGATGGCCGGCAGGATCAGGTGCTGCAGCGCCGAGACGAAGGCGCCCTTTTCATCGGACAGCAGCGTGTCGATCAGCAGGAAACCGGTGACCGGCTCGATGAAATACTGCACCGAGATCCGGCCCGAGACCGGCGTCCAGCCGAGTTGCACCGAGAAGAACAGGATCAGCAGCAGCCCCCACCAGAAGATCGGCATCGAATAGCCGGTGAGAGAGGTCGCCATCACGCCATGGTCGAACAGCGAATTGCGCTTGACCGCCGCCAGGATGCCGGCCGGAATGCCGAGCAGCAGCGCGAACGCGATGGCGCACAGCGCCAGCTCGACCGTGGCCGGGAAGAGCGCCAGGAACTCGCTCATCACCGGCTCCTGCGTGATCACCGACTTGCCGAGGTCGCCATGCAGCACGCGGCCGATGTAGATGCCGTACTGGGTGAACAGCGGCTTGTCGAGCCCGTAGTCCTTGAGCAGCGCCGCGTGGCGCACCGGATCGATGCCGCGCTCGCCGGCCAGCGTCTCGATCGGGTCGCCCGGCACCAGACGGATCAGGAAGAAGGCGAGCAAGGTCATGCCGATGAAGGTCGGCACGAGCAGGCTGGCGCGGGTCAGGATGAATCTGAACATTCATTCCCAATATGCAAGAGCGATGCCGGCTATGGTCCCCGGCCGAACCCTTACTACTTTTGAGCGTCGCGCAGTTCGCGCCGCAGGATCTTGCCGACCGGCGTCTTGGGCAGGTCGGTGCGGAACTCGATCACCCGCGGCTGCTTGTAACCGGTCAGGTTGGCGCGGCAGTGGGCCCGAACCTCGGCTTCGGTGAGGTCGGGGTTCTTCTTGACGATCACCAGCTTGACGCCCTCACCGGTCTTCTCGTCCGGAATGCCCACGGCGGCGCATTCGAGCACGCCCGGCATCAGCGCGACCACGTCCTCGATCTCGTTCGGATACACGTTGAAGCCCGAGACCACGATCATGTCCTTCTTGCGGTCCACGATCTTGAAGTAGCCGCGCTCGTCCGCGATCGCGATGTCGCCGGTCTTGAAGTAGCCGTCGGGGGTCATGACCTTGGCGGTCTCGTCGGGCCGCTGCCAGTAGCCGGCCATGACCTGTGGCCCCCGGACCGCGAGTTCGCCCGTGCTGCCCAGCGGGACCTCTCGGCCGTCGTCGTCGAGCAGCTTGACCTCGGTGCTCGGCAAGGGCACGCCGATGGTGCCGGTGTAGGCGATGCTGGTGGTCGGGTTGCAGGTCACCGAGGGCGAGGTCTCCGACAGGCCGTAGCCCTCGCAGATCGGGCAGCCGGTCTTCTCGAGCCAGAGCTTGGCCACCGCGGCCTGCACCGCCATGCCGCCGCCGACCGAGACCTTGAGGTTCTTCCAGTTGACGGTGTTGAAGTCCGGGTGGTTCGCGAGGCCGTTGAACAGCGTGTTGACCGCCGGGAAGCTGTGGAAGGTGTGCTTCGACAGTTCCTTCAGCACCGCCGGGATGTCGCGCGGATTCGGGATCAGGATCAGCTTGCCGCCGGTGCGCATGCTGAGCATCATGTTCACCGTGAAAGCGAAGATGTGATAGAGCGGCAGCGCGCAGATGCTGGTCGGCTGCTCGCCGGCCGGCACCTTCTGCATCACCGGGTCGTTCCAGGCCTCGGACTGCAGCACGTTGGCGATCACGTTCCGGTTGAGCAGCACCGCGCCCTTCGACACGCCGGTGGTGCCGCCCGTGTATTGCAGCACCGCGACGTCGTCCGGGCCCAGCGCCGGCGCCTTCAAGGTGCGCGTGGCACCCTTCTCGAGCGCGTCGTTGAAGCGCACCGCGCCCGGCAGGCTGAACGCCGGCACCATCTTCTTGACGCTGCGCACCACGTAGTTGACCAGCGCGCCTTTCAGCATGCCGAGCCGGTCGCCCATCGAGGCCAGCACCACGTGCTTGACCTGCGTGGCACCGATGCACTGCTGCAGCGTGGTGCCGAAGTTCTCCATCAGCACGATCGCGGTCGCGCCCGAGTCCTTCAGCTGGTGCTCGAGCTCGCGCGGCGTGTAGAGCGGATTGACGTTGACCACGATCAGGCCGGCACGCAGCGCGCCCGCCACCGAGATCGGGTACTGCGGGCAGTTCGGCATCATGATCGCCACCCGGTCGCCCTTGACCAGGCCCAGGCCCTGCAGGTAGCAGGCGAAGGCGCGGCTCTGGTGGTCGACGTCGGCGTAGCTGACGTCTTTGCCCATGAAGCTGTAGGCCGTGCGGTCGGCGTATTGGGTGAAGCTCTCTTCCATCAGCGCCACCAGCGAGGCGTAGCGCGAGGCGTCGATGTCGGCGGGCACGCCTTGCGGATAGCTGCCGAGCCAGGGTCGATCAATCACTGTCAGTCTCCAGAACGAAATCTTGTGGGGAAATCTGCCGCCATCGTAACTTGAGCTTCGGATGCGGCACGGGCCGCGACATTGCGCGGCCCGTGGTCTTCGCGGCGCGGCCGGGTGCTACTCGATCGCCTTGGCCATGTCCTCGACCACCTTCTTGGCGTCGCCGAAGACCATCATGGTCTTGTCCATGTAGAAGAGTTCGTTGTCCAGGCCGGCGTAGCCCGCAGCCATGCTTCGCTTGTTCACGATCACGGTCTTGGCCTTGTACGCCTCCAGGATCGGCATGCCGTAGATCGACGTGCCCTTCTGCAGCGCCGCCGGGTTCACCACGTCGTTGGCGCCCAGGATGATCGCCACGTCGGCCTGGCCGAACTCGCCGTTGATGTCCTCCATCTCGAACACCTGGTCGTAGGGCACCTCGGCCTCGGCCAAGAGCACGTTCATGTGGCCCGGCATGCGCCCCGCCACCGGGTGGATCGCGTACTTGACGGTCACGCCGTGCTCGGTGAGCTTGGCCGCGAGTTCCTTGACGGCATGCTGGGCACGGGCGACCGCCAGTCCGTAGCCCGGCACGATGATCACGGTCTCGGCGTTGGACAGCACGAAGGCCGCGTCGTCGGCGCTGCCGCTCTTGACCGGGCGCTGCTCCTTGGCCGCGCCGCCGGCCGTGGCCGCCTCGCCGCCGAAGCCGCCCAGGATCACGTTGAAGAACGAGCGGTTCATCGCCTTGCACATGATGTAGCTCAGGATCGCACCCGAGGAGCCCACCAGCGAACCGGCCACGATCAGCATCGCGTTGTTCAGGCTGAAGCCGATGCCCGCGGCCGCCCAGCCCGAGTAGCTGTTGAGCATCGACACCACCACCGGCATGTCGGCGCCGCCGATCGGGATGATGATCAGCACGCCCATCACGAAGGCCAGCAGCAGCATCGCGAGGAAGGCCGCCCAGCTCTCGGTCGCCATGTAGACCAGGCCCAGCGCGATGGTCAGCAGGCCCAGCACCAGGTTGAGCATGTGCTGGCCCTTGAACTGCACCGGCGCGCCCTGGAACAGGCGGAACTTGTACTTGCCCGAGAGCTTGCCGAAGGCGATCACCGAGCCGCTGAAGGTGATCGCGCCGATGGCCGCGCCCAGGAACAGTTCGAGCCGGTTGCCGGCCGGAATGGCATAGCGCAGGAAGCCGTCGATGATCGCCGCGCCTTCGGGGGTCTGCACGCCGACTGCGGCCGCCACTGGCGGCGGCGTGATGCCGAAGGCCCAGGGCTCGACCACCGCGGCCACCGCGATGAACACCGCCGCCAGGCCGATCATGCTGTGGAAGAAGGCCACCAGCTCGGGCATCTGCGTCATCTCGACGGTCTTGGCGCGGTAGGCGCCGTAGCCGCCGCCGACCACCAGCCCGAGCAGCACCCAGGCCATGCCCATGGCCTTGCCGCCCGAGAGCTGCACGATCAGCGCCGCGGTGGTCAGGATGGCAATCGCCATGCCGACCATGCCGAAGATGTTGCCGCGGATCGAGGTGGTGGGGTGGCTCAGGCCCTTCAGGGCCTGGATGAAGCAGACGCTGGCGATGAGATACAGCAGCGTGACGACGTTCATGCTCATGCTGCGTTCCCCTTGCCGCTCGCTTCAGCCGCAGGCGCCTTCTTGTCCTTCTTCTTGAACATCTCCAGCATGCGCCGGGTCACGAGGAAGCCGCCGAAGACGTTGACCGCGGCCAGCGCCACGGCCAGCACGCCCATGGTCTTGCCGAGACCCGTCTCGGTCAGCGCGGCCGCCAGCATGGCGCCCACGATCACGATCGCCGAGATCGCGTTGGTGACCGCCATCAGCGGCGTGTGCAGGGCCGGCGTGACGGTCCACACCACGTGGTAGCCGACGTAGATCGCCAGCACGAAGATGATCAGGTTGATGACGGTATGGGATACGGGATCCATGGCGATGCTCCTCCGGGGGTTTCTTGTCTTACTTCCTGGTGACCTGGCCGTCTTGCGCCATGCGGCAGGCCGCCACGATGTCGTCCTCGAGGTCGATCTTGAGCGTGCCTTCCTTGGCCACGATCAGCTTCAGGAAGTCGAGCACGTTGCGCGCATAGAGCGCCGACGCATCGGCCGCCACCAGCGCCGCCAGGTTGGTCTCGCCGACGATCGTCACGCCGTGCTTGACCACCGTCTTGTCGGCCTCCGACAGCGGGCAGTTGCCGCCCACGCCGTCCGGGCCCTTGCCGGCGGCGATGTCGACGATCACCGAGCCCGGCTTCATGGCCTTGACCATGTCCTCGGTGATCAGGGTCGGCGCCGCGCGGCCCGGGATCAGCGCGGTGCTGATCACGACGTCGGCCAGCGCGACGCGCTTGGCGACTTCGACCTGCTGGCGGGCGAGCCAGCTCGGGGGCATCGGCTTGGCGTAGCCGCCGACGCCGACCGCGGCCTCTTTCTCTTCGTCGGTGTCGTAGGAGACCTCGATGAACTTGCCGCCCAGCGACTCGATCTGCTCCTTGACGCTCGGGCGCACGTCCGAGGCCTCGATCACCGCGCCCAGGCGCTTGGCCGTGGCGATGGCCTGCAGGCCGGCCACGCCGACGCCCAGGATCACGACCCGGGCCGCCTTCACGGTGCCCGCGGCGGTCATCAGCATCGGGAAGAAGCGCTGGTACTTGTCGGCGGCGATCATCACGGCCTTGTAGCCGGCGATGTTGGCCTGCGACGACAGCACGTCCATGCTCTGGGCACGGGTGGTGCGCGGGGCGGCCTCGAGCGCGAAGGCCGTGAGGCCCGCGGTCGCCAGGCGCTGCAGGCCGGCGGCATCGAAGGGGTTGAGCATGCCGATGAGCACCGTGGCGGGTTTCATCAGCGCGCATTCGCGGTCGTCGGGGCTGCGCACCTTGAGCACGATGTCGGCGCCAAAGGCGCCCGCGGCATCGGTGATCTCGGCGCCGGCGGCCTGGTAGGCCGCATCGGTGACGCTGGCGGCCACGCCGGCGCCCGACTGCACACGAACGACATGGCCTTGGGCCACCAGCTTCTTCGCGGTCTCCGGGGTCACGGCGACACGGGTTTCGCCTGGCACGGTTTCGACCGGCACGCCTATCAGCATGGACTTCTCCTCAGGGCAGCATTGGAATTCGGGCCGAGCTTACCCGAAGACGCCAGCCGGAAGTTGTCCCCCAGGTGCCGACGCCAGCGGCGCCTCGGAGCGCCCGGACTGTCCATTCCGCTATCAAATCGATAGCACTCCGGAACCTTCTTCGCTGGGTACACTGTCCGGCGCGACGATCGGAACGAAGAACGCCGGCTTCGCATGACAACAAGATTCAGGGGGATCAAATGCGTATCGCTGCGCTTGACGACGAGGGGATTCAGCTCGAACTGATTCGCCATGCCGTGGAGGTCATCGGCCACGAGTGCCACGGCTATGGCGACGGCAAGTCGCTGCTGCGCGACCTGCACCGCGAAACTTACGATCTGCTGATCCTCGATTGGGGACTGCCCGACATCGAGGGCCCGCGGGTGGTCAAACGGATCCGCGACGATCTCAGGAGCGCCATGCCGATCCTGTTCGTCACCAACCGGCGCGAGGAAGAGGACCTGGTCGAAGGGCTGGCGGCCGGCGCCGACGATTTCATGACCAAGCCCATCCGGGTGGCCGAATTGCAGGCCCGCGTGCGCGCCCTGCTGCGCCGCACCTACCCGGCCCAGCAAGAGAGCCTGCTCGTGTTTCGCGACTATCGCTTCGATGCGGCGACGCGCACCCTTCGGATCGCCGGCAGACTGGTCGAACTCAGCCGCCGCGAGCACGCGCTGGCGCTGTTCCTGTTCCGCAACCTGGGCCGCCTGCTGTCGCGTGACCACCTGCGCGAGGCGGTCTGGGGCCTCGACACCGAGACACCGTCGCGATCGCTGGACACCCACATTTCGCGACTGCGGCAGAAACTCGACCTGCAGCCTTCCAACGGCTTCCTGCTGTCCGCCGTCTATGGCATGGGCTACAGGCTGGAGCCTCTCGAGTCGGAGCAGATCGAGGCGCTCAATGGCCGGGGCACCTGAATGAAGCGGCACGCCCGCACGCCGCCGCCGCCCGACTGGCGCCGGTTGCGCGACAGCCTGGACCACTGGCCGGATGCGGCGCTGCTGCTCGACCCCGAAGGCCGCGTGGCGGTCGCCAACCTGGCGGCACAGGGCCAGTGGCAAGGCGGCGGGGCGCCGCTGCAGGGCCAGCCTGCAGACAGCCTGCTCGGCGGCCTTCGCCGCCGTGGCGACGGTGCGCCGCTGCTGCCCCGGGCCGCGCTGCGCGGCGGCCCGCGAGCGACCTGCGGCGAGGGCGAGGATGCGCAGGGCCGCGGCTGGTTGCTGCGCTGCCTGCCGCTCGTCGACGAGGGCCAAGGCTTGCACGGCTGGCTGGTCGTGCTGGTCGATGTCACGCTGCTGTGGCTGGCCGAGGCGCAACGCGACCAGGCCTTGCGATTCCTCTCCCACGACGCCCGCCAATCCGCGACGACGATCCTCGCCATGCTCGACCTGGCGCGCCAGCGGCCGGAAGCGGCACAGGCGGACGGCCGGCTGCTGCAGGGCATCGAGCGCGAGGCGCAGGCCGGCCTCGACCGCTCCGACCGCTTCGTGCGGCTGGCGAGGACGCAGGCACGGCCGCTGCAGACCGAGTTGCTGGACCTCGCCGCGCTGCTGCGGATGGTGGTCGACGCGGCCTGGTCCACGGCGGGCCGGCAACGGGTCCGGATCCTGCTGCGGCCCCTGCCCGACGAAGCGCCTTGCGTCGCCGATCGCGGCATGCTCACGCGCGCACTGGGCGCGATGCTCGACCATGCGCTCGGTCGCTCGCCACCCGGCTCGGTCCTGTCGTGCGCTGTCACGGCGGACGGCGGGCAGTGGCGCGTCGCCCTGCGGGAGCCTGCCGCGGGCCCACCGGTGCAACAGGCGCTGCAGCTGGCCCGCACCGTGGCACGGCGCCATGGTGGTAGCCTGGACATCGAACACGCAGCCGATGCCGGCTGCACCGTCACGCTGGTGCTGCCCAGGCCGACCGCGGCCGAACTTGCGGCGCCTTTCACGGAGTCATGAGCATGGCGAAGCGCTGGAAACCCAACGTCACGGTGGCCGCAGTGATCGAGCAGCAGGGCCGCTACCTGCTGGTCGAGGAAGACACGGCCGACGGCCTGCGGCTGAACAACCCGGCCGGGCATCTCGACCGCGGCGAATCGCCCGTCCAGGGCTGCGTGCGCGAAACGCTGGAAGAAACCGCCCACCACTTCAGCCCCACCGCCCTGGTCGGCATCTACCTGGCCCGCACCCGGCAGCCCGAGGACATCACTTACCTGCGCTTCGCCTTCACGGGCACGCTCGGCGCCTTCGAGCCGGCGCGGCCGCTCGACCACGGCATCGTCCGCACGCTGTGGATGACGATCGATGAAATCCGCGCCAGCGTGGCGCGGCATCGCAGCCCGCTGCTGCTGCAGGGCGTCGAAGACCACGCGGCCGGCAAGCGCTACCCGCTGGAGCTGGTGCGGATCGATCCGTCGGTGATCTAGTTGGCGATCACGCCGCCGCCGAGGCAGACTTCGCCGTCGTACAGCACGGCCGACTGGCCGGGCGTCACTGCCCACTGGGGCTCGTCGAATTCGAGGCGGAAGGCGCCATCGCGCCCCGCACCCAGCCGGCAGGACGCGTCGGCCTGCCGATAGCGCGACTTGGCGGCCAGCACGCCGGGCACCGGCACCCGGCCCGAGACCCAGCTCGCATCGTCGGCCTCGAGCGCCGACGACAGCAGCCACGGATGGTCGTGACCCTGCACCACCCACAGCGTGTTGTCGGCGACATCCTTGCGCGCCACGAACCATGGCGCGTGGTCGCCGGCGCCGCGCCGGGCGCCCTTGGCCTTGATGCCGCCGATGCCCAGCCCCTGGCGCTGGCCCAGCGTGTAGAAGCTCAGGCCCTGGTGCTCGCCGATCTGGCGGCCGCGCTCGTCGCGCACCGGGCCCGGCTCCTTCGAGATGTAGCGGTTGAGGAACTCGCGGAAAGGGCGCTCGCCGATGAAGCAGATGCCGGTGGAGTCCTTCTTCTTCGCGTTCGGCAGGCCGATCTCGTCGGCGATGCGCCGCACCTCGGTCTTGTGCAACTCGCCAACCGGGAACAGCGTCTTCGACAACTGCTGCTGGTTCAGGCGATGCAGGAAGTAACTCTGGTCCTTGGCCGGATCGAGTCCCTTGAGCAGTTCGTGCAGGCCACTGGCCGCGTTGCGGCGAACGCGCGCGTAGTGACCCGTGGCGATCTTCTCGGCGCCGAGCCGCATCGCGTGGTCGAGGAAGGCCTTGAACTTGATCTCGGCGTTGCACAGCACGTCGGGATTCGGCGTGCGGCCAGCCTGGTACTCGCGCAGGAATTCGGCGAACACGCGGTCCTTGTAGTCGGCGGCGAAATTGACGTGCTCGATCTCGATGCCCAGCACGTCGGCCACGCTGGCGGCGTCGATGAAGTCGATGTTCGACGAGCAGTATTCGCTGTCGTCGTCGTCTTCCCAGTTCTTCATGAAGATGCCGACCACCTCGTGGCCCTGCTGCTTCAGCAGGTGCGCCGTGACCGCGGAGTCGACTCCGCCGCTCAGGCCCACCACGATGCGCTGCTTTTCCATAGGGCTGGCATTGTCCCAGCACCGGCCAAGCCGGTGCCGGCGGCGGGTCAATCAGCGCGCGGGCGCCTGGTCGCGGAGTTCGGCCAGGATCTCGTAGGAGCGCAGCCGCGCCTCGTGGTCGAAGACCTGCGAGGTGATCATCAGCTCGTCCGCACCGGTGCGCTCGACGAAGGCCTGGATGCCGGCGCGCACGGTGTCGCGCGACCCCACCGCCGAACACGACAGCACCGAATCGAGCAAGGCGTTCTCGGCCGGGCCGACCTTCTGACGATAGTTGGCAACCGGGGGCGGTAGGCGGCCCGGCCGGCCGCTGCGCAGGTTGACGAAGGCCTGCTGCCAGGAGGTGGCGCGGAACGCGGCTTCCTCGTCGGTCTCGGCCGCGAACACGTTGAAGCCCAGCATCACGTAAGGCTTGGCCAGTTGCGCCGAGGGCTTGAAGGTCTCGCGGTAGATGCGGATCGCCTGCATCAGCTGCTGCGGCGCGAAGTGCGAGGCAAAGGCATAGGGCAGGCCGAGATGGGCCGCGAGCTGGGCACCGAAAGTGCTCGATCCGAGGATCCACACCGGCACCTCGAGCCCCCGGCCGGGCACCGCGAGAACCGGCTGGCGCGGCTCCTTCGACATGAAGTCCATCAGCTCGACGACGTCCTGCGGGAACTGGTCCGAATCGGATTGAAGGTCGCGCCGCAGCGCCTGCGCGGTGCGCTGGTCGGAGCCGGGCGCGCGGCCGAGGCCGAGATCGATGCGTCCCGGGTACAGCGATTCCAGCGTGCCGAACTGTTCGGCGATCACCAGCGGCGAGTGGTTCGGCAGCATCACGCCGCCGGCGCCGATCCGGATCGTCGAGGTGCCGGCGCCGATGTGGGCCAGCAGCACCGCCGTGGCTGCGCTTGCGATGCCCGGCATGCCGTGGTGTTCGGCCAGCCAGTAGCGGCGGTAGCCCAGCTTCTCGCCATGCCGCGCCAGCGACAGCGAATTGCGAAAGGACTGCGCGGGATCGCTGCCTTCGGTGACGGGGGAGAGATCGAGAATTGAAAACGGAATCATGCCGCTATCTTGGCGCGGATCGGCCGGTTTCAAGCGCCGAAGGGCTATTGGCCCGGCACCGGGTAGGCTTGCGGCCATGAATTGGCGACGCTTCGGTTTCTGCATGCTGGGTTTTGCGCTGGCCCTGGCCCTGGGCGCTTGCGGCTCGCTGCCGGCAGGCGTCGAGCGGCCGGTGTCGACCAGTCTTCCCGCCGCGCCCGATGCGAGCCCGCTGGCGCGGCTGGCCGAGTCCGCGCTGCCGGCCGGCGCCCAGTCGGGCTTCCGGCTGCTGCCGCTGGGCGCCTACGGCCTCGATGCCCGGCTGGCGCTGATCGGCCGCGCCACGCGCACCCTGGACCTGCAGGTCTACATCATGGACAACGATGAGTCCGGGCGCGCCGTGTTCGCCGCGCTGCGCGACGCCGCCCAGCGCGGGGTGCGCGTGCGGCTGCTGCTCGACGACCTCAACAGCGCGGGCGCCGAGCCGCTGCTGGAGGCGCTGGTCGACCTGCCGAACTTCGAGATCCGCTTGTTCAATCCATTCTGCTGCGCCCGCCAGAGTCTGGCCGGGCGCATCGCGACCTCGCTCGGCGACCTGCCCCGGCTCGACCACCGGATGCACAACAAGCTGATGATCGCCGACGGCGCGCTGGCGATCGTCGGCGGCCGCAACATCGCCGACGCCTACTTCGGCCGCGATCCGGTGGCGAACTTCATCGACCTCGACGCCATCGCCGCGGGCCGCGTGGTGCCCCAGCTCGGCGTGCTCTTCGACCGCTACTGGAACAGCAAGGAGTCCTTTCCGGCCAAGTCCCTGGTGCGACCGCTCGGCCCCGAGTCCGCGCGCATGGCCGCGCTCGCGCGCCTCTTGCCGGACAGCGCGGCACCGATCGATCCCGGGCTGCCCGCACGCGACCTGCTGGGACGCGAGCCGGTCGGCAAGGAGCTGGCGGCGAATCGGCTGAGCCTGGTCCCCGGCCTCGCCTACGGCGTCGCCGACCAGCCGTCCAAGCGGCTGCAGATCGGCGACGAGCTCGAGGACGGCAGCCTGATGACCGGCGCGGTCAGCCAGATGCTCGGCACCCGCAACGAACTGGTGGTGAGCTCGCCCTACCTGGTGCCCGGCACGCGCGGCATGGCGGTGATGCACAGCCTGCAGCGCAAGGGCGTCGAGATGACGCTGGTGACCAACTCTCTGTCGGCCAACGACTCGGCCCTGGTCAACATCGGCTATGCGCGCTACCGGCGGCCGATCCTGCGCGCCGGCGTCAGGCTGTACGAGATCAGCGCCCAGCCTTCCGCAAATGCGAGCCAGCCCTTCTTCAGCGGCTCGTCGCGCGGTCGCCTGCACGCGAAGCTGATGGTGATCGACCAGGAAGTGGTGCTGCTCGGCTCGCTCAACCTCGACCCGCGCTCGGCGCGGCGCAATACCGAGCTCGGGGTCGCGATCGACAGCCCGGCACTGGCCAGGGAAGCGCTGCGCCTGATCGACGCGATGAAGAACGAGGCCTACTTCCTGCGGCTGGAGACGCAGGGCAGCGCGCTCGCGTGGGTGTCGCCGAACGAGGACGACGACCAGGGCGTCGACACCGAGCCTGGCGTGTCGCCATGGAACGCGCTGCAGCGGCTGCTGCTGCAGCCGCTGGTGCCCGAGGACCTGCTCTGACGCGCGTCGGCGCGCTGCTCAGGCCAGGGCCTTGGCCTTGAGCCTGGCGAATTCTTCCGGCGTGATGGTGCCGGCGTCCAGCAGCGCCTTGGCATCCGCGATGTGCTCGGCCGGCGACTTGCCGGCCACTTCGCGGATGTAGGCGTCGGTGTCGGACTTGGCGCGCTGCAGGCTGGCACGCTGCCGCTCCGCCATGCCCCGGCCGCGGATCACGATGTAGAGGATCGCGGTGAGGCCCGGGATCACGACCAGGCCGATGATCCACAGCACCTTCGACCCGCCGCCCAGTTCCGAGTCGCGGAACAGGTCGCCGATGATCTGGAACAGGATGAGCAGGTAGACGATCAGGACGAAGGTCGACAGCAGCAATTGAATCAGGTCCCAAAAATTGCTCATGGAGGTCTTTCTAGCTTGTTGAAAAATCGAGAAAAAAGAGGCGCGGCTTCAGGGCCGGCGCGTGGCGCCGTGCGCCAGCGAGCGCAGCAGGCTCAGCACGAAGCCGCCTGTGAACATGCCCAGCACGTAGATCAGCAGCACCAGCACCGAGATCGGCAGCGTGATGCTCATGGAGAACAGCGAGACGGTCGCCGACTCCAGGTTCTGGAACTTGAACAGCAGGACGATGCCGGCCAGGATCACGATCAGCACGATGTAGACGAAGCGGTGCATGAGGGGTCTCTCCTTGGTGAAATGCGAAGCGGCGTGGTTCATCGAGGCGGCCGCATCGGCGGCGGTGGCGGCGGCCGGAACCCGGGCGAGCTCCAGTTCGACCACTGGTTGCGATCGACGTCCCAGGGCCGCCCGCGATAGTGCCGGCCCCAGTAGGTCGGCACCGAGAAATTGACGATCGGCGCCCGCCGCACCGCATTCGAGAGATAGCGCGAATCGACCCAGCCGCGGTTGCGGCCGGCGGCGACATCGCACCAGCGCCAGCGCGTGGTGCAGCCGAAGACCCGCACCGGCGTGCGCGCCGGCAGCCAGCTCACGACCGGGAAAACACGGTCGGGACCGGCCCGCATGTTGACCGCTTGCAAGGTGGAGGCCGTTTGCGCCAGCGCCGCCAGCGGCAGCAGCAGCAACGACAGGGCGGCGAGCCATCGGGTCGAGACGGGGATCGGCATGGTCACCCTCACACTACACCGTGATCGAGCCGGACACCAGCGCCCACAGCGCCGCCAGCGCAGCGAGCACGAGCAGGCCGAAGACGACCGTCTCGGGCCCGGTGAAGATCCGCTCTTTCTGCTCGCGCCGGGCGAGGAAGTACAGGATGGTGCCCGGCGCGTAGAGGATCGCCGAGAGCAGCAGGAACTTCGGGCCGCCCGCATACAGCATGCCCGCGGCGTAGAGCGTCGCGATCGCGCCGCGCACCCAGTCGCCCGTGCGGCTGCGGCCGTCCTGCTCGTAGGTCTTGCCGGTCCATGCGAGCTTGAGCCCGTAGGCAGCGACCAGCAGATAGGGGATGAGCGTCATCGAGCTCGTCATCTTCAGCGCCATCGTGAAGGCGTACTCGGCGAACCAGGTCACGAGCAGGAAGAGCTGGATCACGATGTTGGTCAACCACAGCGCGGCGGACGGCACCTTGTTGGCATTCTCGCGGGCGAGAAAACTCGGCATGGTCTGGTTCTTGGCCGCCGAATGCAGCACCTCGGCCGCGAGCAGCGACCACGACAGGTAGTTGCCGAGGATCGAGATCAACAGCCCGACGCTGATGAAGACCAGGCCCCACGGGCCGACGATCGAGGCGAACACGCCAGCCATCGCGGGTGTCGGCAGCGCCTGCAGGTCGGGGCGCAGCAGCACGCCGTACGAGAACATCGTGACCAGGATCAGCAGGCACAGCACGCCCAGGAATCCGAGCACGGTGGCGGCGCCGACGTCCTCGCGCTTTTTGGCGTGGCGCGAATAGACGCTGGCGCCCTCGATGCCCACGAACACGAACACCGTCACCAGCATGGTGTTGCGGACCTGACCCGCGACGCTCGACAGGCTGCGCTCCTCGCCGCCCCAGAAGTTCCAGGCAAAGATGTCGGCCTTGAAGCCGGCGACGGCGACCACCAGGAAGACCGCGATCGGCACGATCTTGGCCACGGTCGCGATGGTGTTGAGCGCCGCCGCCTCCTTGACGCCGCGCAGCACCAGTACATGCACGCACCACAGGAGCACCGAGGCGGAGACGATCGCGACCGCGGTCGAGCCGTCGCCGAAGACCGGGAAGAACTGGCCCAGCGTGGCCTTGATCAGCACCAGGCAGGCGACGTCGGCCAGGCAGCAGCCGATCCAGTAGCCCACCGCGGACGCGAAACCCAGGTAGTTGCCGAAGCCGGCCTTGGCATAGGCATAGATGCCGGTGTCGAGGTCGGGCCGTCGCATCGACAGGGTCTGGAAGACCAGCGCGAGCATCAGCATGCCGGTACCGGCGATGGCCCATGCGATCAGTGCGCCGAGGCCGCCGGTCGACCGGCCGAAGGCCGAGGGCAGCGCGAAGATGCCCGAACCGATCATGGACCCGACAACGAGCGCGATCAGGGCGCCACGCGAAAGCTTCTGGTCTTGCGAAGTGCTCATGCAGGGTCAACAGGGCGGAACCGAAGTGCCCGTCCAACCTCCAGATTTGTTGTTCTCATGGTTCCCACGATGTGTCGTGCGCGTCGGCCGAGTCCATGGAACACATCCGGCGGCGAGCATCGATGGCTCGCGAACCTTTGTCAAGCGCGTCTTCTAGCGCCGCGCGCTGGCTGGATTTTCGGCATCGATCGCCGCATCATGGGCTCGACAACCACGGAGGTACGTCCATGACATCGATCCAGAATTGCTGCGGCCGGCGGAGCTGGCTGAAGGCCGGCGCCGGCACCGGGGCCGCCGTGCTGATGGCCGGCATCGGCCTGCGCACCGAGGACGCCCAGGCGGCCTCGCTGAGCCAGGCCCAGCGCGACGCGCTGACCCCCGACCAGATCATCGAGATGATGAAGCGGGGCAACCAGCGCTTCCGATCCGGCAAGACGACGCAGCACGACTACCTGGCGCAGAAGCGGTCCAGCGCATCGGGCCAGTTCCCGGCGGCGGTGATCCTCAGCTGCATCGACTCGCGCGCGCCGGCCGAGATCATCCTCGACATGGGGATCGGCGACACCTTCAACGCCCGCATCGCCGGCAACATCGCCAACAAGGACCTGATGGGCAGCCTGGAGTTCGCCTGCGCCGCCGCCGGTGCCAAGGTGGTGCTCGTGATGGGCCACACCGCCTGCGGCGCGATCAAGGGTGCCATCGACAACGTGCAGCTCGGCAACCTGACCGGCCTGCTCGACACCATCAAGCCGGCCGTGGCGGCGACGACCTACGCGGGCGAGCGAACCAGCAAGAACGCGGCCTTCGTCGACGCGGTGGCGCGAACCAACGTGCAGCAGACCATCGACACGCTGCGCAGCGGCAGCCCGACCCTCTCGGACCTCGAGAAGAAAGGGCAGATCAAGATCGTCGGGTCGATGTACGACCTGTCGAACGGTGCCTTGACTTTCCTGAGCTAAGGCGCGTTCCCCCGTCCACTTTTTTCAAACCGACTCCAAAGACTTTCACATGACGACGAACTTCTTCTCCCGCATCGCAGCGCTCGCCACGGCGCTGGTCCTGGCCGCCTGCGCAGCCCCCGGCCCCGATGCCAACTCGATGGTCATCCGCCAGGGCAAGATCGAGCAGATCACACCGACGACGATCCGCAGTGAAGCCCACACCGGCGTCGGCGCGGTGGTCGGCGGCCTCACCGGCGTGGGCCTGGGCAGCCTGATCGGCGGCGGCACCGGGCGCGACGTCGCGATGGTCGCGGGCGCCATCGGCGGCTCGATGGCCGGCGCCCAGATCGCCAACAACGCCGCCGGTTCGATGCCGGGCCAGGAAGTGTTCGTGCGCACCGACAGCGGCGTGCTGGTCGAGGTGACCCAGCCGGTGGTGCCGGGCCTGCGCGTGGGTCAGCGGGTGTTCATCCAGGGCCAGGGCCACATGGCACGGGTGGTGCCGCAGTAGTCGCGAGACTTCAGCGCCGCCCACCGGCCAGCCGAAGCGCCTGCGGCCGCTGCCGCAGCCGGTACATCGCCACGCAGCCGAGCAGCGGCCCGACGGCCAGCATGCTGAAGGCGCCGGGCCAGCCGGCCAGGGCCACCACGTCGGGCACCAGGTGGATGCTGACCAGCGTCAGCAGGAAGCCGGTACAGGTCTGGATGGTCAACAGGGTGCCGACCGAGGCCGGGTCGCCGAGTTCGGCGATGCTGGCCGAGAACTGGGCCGAGTCGGCGATCACGGTCACGCCCCACAGCAGCGCCACCGGAACCACGATCCAGGGCGAGGCCCCCAGCAGCCATCCGATCAGCAGCGCGCAGCTGGCGCTGGCGGCCATGGCGCCGATGGTGACCGCGGTCCGGCCGATGCGGTCGGCCAGCAGGCCTCCGCCCCAGGCGCCCAGCATGCCCGACGCCACCGCGGCAAAGGTCCAGAGGCTGGCCTGGTGGGCGGCATCGGGCCGGCCGCTGAGCGCGAAGCTGGCCTGCAGGAACACGGCCAGCCAGGCCCACATGGCATACAGCTCCCACATGTGGCCCAGGTAGCCCAGGTTGGCGAGCCGGACCGCCGGGTCGCGCCAGGCCTGCATGAACTTCGTCGGGTCGAGCCGGGCGGCGCGGGCCATTTGCGGGCCGATCCCGCAGGCCAGCACGGCGACGCCCGCGAGCGCGGCGCAGGCCGCGGCCACGCCGTAGACCAGGCGCCAGTCCAGCCCGCCGCTGGCCGCCAGCAGGTGCGGGCTGGCCGAGCCCAGTGTCAGGGCGCCGACCAGCAGGCCGATCAGCAGGCCGAGGTCGCCCTGGGCCCAGGTCGCCGCCAGCCGCATGCCGACCGGATACACGCCGGCCATGCAGACGCCGGTGAGAAAGCGCAAGGCATACACGAGCGGGCCGGTCGGCGGCAGGAACACCAGCCACGCAGTGGCCGCGGCCGCGACCAGCGCCGAGGCCATGAACAGGCGCCTCGGATCGAAGCGGTCGGCCAGCGAGAGCACGGCGCTGAAGATGGTGCCGGCGACGAAGCCGACCTGCAGCGCGCTGGTCAGCAGCGCCGCCGCCTGGGCGCTGACCGCCTGGGTCTGCTTGACGGTCGCGACCACCGAGGCGGAGGAGAACCAGACGGTCATGGCGCCGACCTGGCACAGCAGGAGGATGGCCAGCGAGCGGACCTTGGCGCGGGACGGCGGCAATGGGGGGATCGACATGGCTCCGGCTCCTGGCGGGGGGCGTCAGATCATCGCCGAAATGCGAAGGGCCGGTTCTGGTGGAGAACCGGCCCTTTTGCCTTTTGTCTACGGATCGACGTCGAGGTCAGAACGGGATGTCGTCGTCCATGTCGTCGAAGCCCGACGACGACTTGGCCGGCGCCTGGCGCGGTACCGGTGCCGCCGCAGGCGCGCGAGGCGCCGCTGCCGGCGGGCGCGAGTAGCCGCCACCGCCGCCGCCGCCGCCGCCGCCCTGCGAGTAGCCGCCGTCGTCGTCGCCGCCGCCCGAGGGACCGCCCTGGCCCTGGCGGCTGCCCAGCATCTGCATCTGGTCGACGCGGATGTCGGTGGCGTACTTCTCGACGCCGTCCTTGTCGTTGTACTTGCGCGTGCGGATCTGGCCTTCGACGTAGATCTGCGAGCCCTTGCGCAGGTACTGCGCGGCGATCTCGGCCAGCCGGCCGTTGAACACGAGGCGGTGCCACTCGGTGGCCTCGCGCATTTCGCCGCTCTGCTTGTCTTTCCACTTGTCGGTGGTGGCCAGGGTCACGTTGCAGACCTGGTCGCCGCTGGGAAAGGTGCGGGTTTCGGGATCGCGTCCCAGATTGCCGACGAGGATGACTTTGTTGACCGATGCCATATGCACTGCCCCTGATGAATGGATGGAGGAGAAGGAAAAAGAGAACCGGAGATTGTGCCGCATGCGCCGGGCCGGAGCGTTGCCGCGGAATCGTCCGCATTGGAAACCGGACGAAACCGCAAGATGGCCGGGAAAACGCCCAGGACTTATCATGTCCGGTTGCCCAAAATCGACCGCCCCGTGAATCTCCCCCCTGAAGACGCCTACCTCGGCGCCGTGCTGGCGCAGCAGCGCATCAGCATCCGCGGCGCGCGCACGCACAACCTCAAGAACGTCGACCTCGACATTCCGCGCAACAAGCTGGTGGTGATCACCGGCCTGTCGGGCTCGGGCAAGTCGAGCCTGGCCTTCGACACGCTCTATGCCGAGGGCCAGCGCCGCTACGTCGAGAGCCTGTCGGCCTATGCACGGCAGTTCCTGCAGCTGATGGACAAGCCGGACGTCGACATGATCGAGGGCCTGTCGCCGGCGATCAGCATCGAGCAGAAGGCGACCAGCCACAACCCGCGCTCGACCGTCGGCACGGTGACCGAGATCCACGACTACCTGCGCCTCTTGTACGCCCGCGCCGGCACGCCCTACTGCCCCGAACACCACCTGCCGCTGCAGGCGCAGACCGTGTCGCAGATGGTCGATGCCGTGATCGCGCTGCCCGACGAGCCGCGGCTGATGATCCTGGCGCCGGTGGCGCGCGAAAAGAAGGGCGAGTTCCTGGAACTGTTCGCCGAGATGCAGGCCCAGGGCTACATCCGCTTCCGGGTCGACGGCCAGACCTACGAATACAACGACCTGCCCAAGCTCAAGAAGACCGAGAAGCACGACATCGACGTGGTCATCGACCGCCTGCGCGCCCGCCCCGACATGCAGCAGCGGCTGGCCGAGAGCTTCGAGGCCGCGCTGCGGCTGGCCGACGGCCGCGCGATCGCGCTCGAGATGGAAACGCCGGCGGCCGAGGGCAGCACGCCCGCCCCGCCGCGCGAGCACCTGTTCAACGCCAAGTTCGCCTGCCCGATCTGCCACTACTCGCTGGCCGAACTGGAGCCGCGCCTCTTCTCGTTCAACTCGCCGGTAGGCGCCTGCCCGAGCTGCGACGGGCTCGGGCATCGCGAGTTCTTCGACCCGGCGCGGGTCGTTGCCTTCCCGTCGCTGAGCCTCGCGAGCGGCGCGGTCAAGGGCTGGGACCGGCGCAACGGCTACTACTTCAGCATGCTGGAGAGCGTGGCCAAGCACTACAAGTTCGACATCGACAAGCCCTTCGAGGAGCTGCCGGCCTCGGTCCAGCAGACCGTGCTGAACGGCTCGGCGCAGGAAGAGATCAAGTTCAGCTACGTGATGGACAGCGGCCAGCAGGCCGGCAAGAAGCTGGTGCGCAAGCACCCCTTCGAAGGCATCATCCCGAACATGGCGCGGCGCTACCGCGAGACCGATTCGGCGATGGTGCGGGAAGACCTCTCGCGCTTTCGCAACATGCAGCCCTGCCCCGAGTGCGAAGGCAGCCGGCTGCGGCCCGAGGCGCGCAACGTGTTCCTGGTCGACGAGTCCGGCCCCGAGCCGAAGCGCATGGCGATCTACGAGATCAGCCGCGCCACGCTGCGCGACAGTCTCGCCTATTTTCAGCAGCTGCAGCTGCGCGGCGCCAAGGCCGAGATCGCCGACAAGGTGGTGCGCGAGGTCGGGCTCAGGCTCAAGTTCCTGAACGACGTCGGGCTCAACTACCTGAGCCTGGACCGCAGTGCCGAGACGCTGTCGGGCGGCGAGGCGCAGCGCATCCGGCTGGCCTCGCAGATCGGCTCCGGCCTGACGGGCGTGATGTACGTACTCGACGAGCCCAGCATCGGCCTGCACCAGCGCGACAACGACCGGCTGATCGGCACCCTGCGCCATCTGCGCGACATCGGCAACAGCGTGATCGTGGTCGAGCACGACGAGGACATGATCCATGCCGCCGACCACGTGATCGACATGGGGCCGGGCGCCGGCATCCATGGCGGCCGCGTGATGGCGCAGGGCACCTACGCCGAGGTCGCAGCCAGCGCCGACTCGCTGACCGGCCAGTACCTCTCGGGCGCGAAGAAGATCGAGGTGCCCGCGCGCCGCACGCCGTGGCTGCCGGTGGTGGCGACACGGGCCTTCCACGAAGGCAAGAAGGCGCCGCGCTTTCCGCCCAGCCCCGCCGCCGAGCGGCGCGCGGCGCGCGAGGCGGCGCACCTGGCCTCGCAGAGCGACCTGCAGGAGATCCGCGTCATCGGCGCCAGCGGCAACAACCTCCAGGACGTCAGCGTCGCCTTCCCGGTCGGCCTGCTGACCTGCGTGACCGGCGTCTCGGGCTCGGGCAAGTCGACGCTGGTCAACGACACGCTCTACAGCGCGGTCGCCCGCACGCTGTACCGCGCGCATGAAGAGCCGGCCGCGCACGAGGCGATCGAGGGCATCGAGTACTTCGACAAGGTGATCAACGTCGACCAGTCGCCGATCGGCCGCACGCCGCGCAGCAACCCGGCGACCTACACCGGTCTCTTCACGCCGATCCGCGAGCTGATGGCCGAGACCAACACCGCGCGCGAGCGCGGCTACGGGCCCGGCCGTTTCAGCTTCAACGTCGCCGGCGGCCGCTGCGAGGCCTGCCAGGGCGACGGCGTGGTCAAGGTCGAGATGCACTTCCTGCCCGACGTCTACGTGCCCTGCGAGGTCTGCCACGGCCAGCGCTACAACCGCGAGACGCTGGAGGTGCTCTACAAGGGCCGCAACATCGCGCAGATCCTCGACATGACGGTGGAGACCGCGCACGACTTCCTGAAGGCGGTGCCGACCATCGAGCGCAAGCTGCGCACCCTGCTCGACGTCGGCCTCAGCTACATCAAGCTCGGCCAGTCGGCGACCACCTTGTCGGGCGGCGAAGCGCAGCGCGTCAAGCTGGCGCTGGAGCTCAGCAAGCGCGACACCGGCCGCACGCTCTACATCCTCGACGAGCCGACCACCGGGCTGCACTTCGCCGACATCGAACTGCTGCTGAAGGTGCTGCACCAGCTGCGCGATGCCGGCAACACGATCGTGGTGATCGAGCACAACCTCGACGTCATCAAGACCGCCGACTGGGTGATCGACATGGGCCCCGAGGGGGGTGCCGGCGGCGGCACCGTGGTGGGGGTGGGCACGCCGGAAGACATCGCCGCCAACGAGGCCAGCCACACCGGGCGCTACCTGAAGCGCCTGTTGGGCGGCCAGGGTGTGAACACGCCCTAGATCAACGCGCCAGCTCGGGGAAATCTTCCATGGACCGGGCGTAGTGACGCCATGCCGCCTCGCGGCGCTGGCGTCGGCGTCGCTCGCGACTCAGGATCCTGGAGACCGACCCACCCGTGAACAGGGCGCAAGAGACATCGAAAAGAAGGAGCAGCAAAGGCGTCTGACTGCCAGCCAACCCGAAGAACTGAGGGAACATGGTGAAGCAACAAAGGTTTGACGACGCCGGAATCCGAGCGCAGGCCTCTATTGGGACAGGCGCGGCGCCCCGTCACCATGAGATGAATCCGAAAGCGCTGCTGCGGCAAGCAGTGCGGGAGCTGACCATCGGCCGCGCCATGACCTGCAAGGTCATCGACGCCGCGCAGGGGCTCGGCGACATTGGATGCAAGCCGAGGCCAGGGTGGCACCGGCAGCCACCAGGCCGAACCTTCCAGGCCAACGAAAGCGCACCATGACCGGCTTCGACATCCTCCCCCTCGCAGTGGCCCTCCTCATCGGCATCGCCGCCGTGGGTTCGTGCATCGGCATCGGCATCGTGGGTGCGAAGCTGCTGGAAGGCACGGCACGGCAGCCCGAGCTCAAGGACACGCTGCAGACGCTGTTCTTCCTGATCGCCGGCGTCACCGACGGTGCCTTCATCATCGCCACCGGCATCGGCCTGTGGTTCGCGACCGCCAACCCGTTCAGGTAGCGGCCACTGCGCAGTCAGCGCTGGCCGATGCGGGCGTCCCCGAACAGGGCCTTCAGCTCGCGCGGCTGCGAACGCCAGTACTGCGGCGGCGCCTCGACCTGGGCGCCGAGCTCGGCGGCGGCGCGCCAGGGCCAGTGCGGCTCGAACAGGATGGCGCGGGCCAGCGCCACCAGGTCGGACTGCCCGGCCGCGACGATGGCTTCGGCCTGCTGCGGCTCGGTGACCAGTCCGACCGCGACGGTCGGCAGGCCTGCGGCGCGCTTGATCCGCTCGGCCAGCGGCACCTGGTAGCCGGGGCCGACCGGAATCTTCTGCTCCGGCGAGACGCCGCCCGACGACACGTGGATGAAGCTGCAGCCGCGCTGCGCGAGCCCCTGGGCGAAGGCGATGCTCTGCTCGACGTCCCACCCGCCCTCGACCCAGTCGGTGGCCGAGATGCGGACCCCGACAGGCATGCGCTGCGGCACGGCGGCGCGCACGGCCTCGAAGACCTCGAGCGGGAAGCGCATGCGCCGCTCGAGGGAGCCGCCGAATTCGTCCTCGCGGCGATTCGCGATCGGCGACAGGAACTGGTGCAGCAGGTAGCCGTGCGCCGCATGCAGCTCGATGGCATCGAGCCCGAGCGCATCAGCGCGCTGCGCCGCCCGCACGAAGGCCGCCTTGACGCGCGCCAGGCCGTCGGCATCGAGGGCCATAGGCAGAGGCTCGCCGGGCGCGTGCGGCAGGGCCGAAGGCGCGACCGTCTGCCAGGCGCCTTCGGCCGGCGCCAGGCACTGGCCGCCTGCCCACGGCACATGGCTGGACGCCTTGCGCCCGGCATGGCCGAGCTGGATCGCGACCGGGATTCGCGAATGGCGCCGGATCGCCGCCAGCACCCGCGCCAGCGCCGCCTGGTTGTCGTCGGTGTAGAGGCCGAGGTCGCCGAGCGTGATGCGCCCCAGCGCCTCGACCGCGGTCGCCTCGATGATCAGCAGCCCGGCGCCCGACAGCGCGAGCTGCCCGAGATGGATCAGGTGCCAGTCGGCCGCGTTGCCGTCCTCGGCCGAGTACTGGCACATCGGCGCGATCACGATGCGGTTGCGCAGCGCCAGCGGGCCGAGCGAGAAAGGCGAGAACAGGAGGCTCATGCGCTTTCGGGGCGCCGCACCCGCAGCATCCCCTCCTGGGCGGTGGAAGCGACCAGCCGGCCGTCGCGCGCGAAGATGCTGCCGCGGCACAAGCCGCGGGCACCGCTCGCGCTCGGCGAATCGAGGCTGTACAGCAGCCAGTCGTCGAGCCGGAAATCGCGATGGAACCACATCGCGTGGTCCAGGCTCGCGGGCCGCACCTGGCCGCTCATGAAGCTGAGCCCGTGCGGCCGCATGGCCGCGCCCAGCAGGCCATGGTCCGAGGCATAGGCCAGCAGCGCACGGTGCACGTTGGGGTCGTCGGGCAGCGGCGCGATGGCGCGCATCCAGAGCGCGCTCTCGGAGGGCCGTACCGCGGGCGCGAGCAGGTCGTCGGGGTCGACCCGGCGGTACTCGAGGCCGTGCGGCGCGAGGGCCTTGTCGCGCCAGCGCGCGGGCAGGCGCTCGCCCATCGCGATGCGCTGCTCGAGTTCGCTCGCCAGGCCCTCCGGGCCAGCCGCGGCGGGCATCGGCAGCTGGTGCTCGATGCCGTCGTCGACGGTCTGGAACGAGGCCGACATCTCGAAGATGATGCGCTCGCCCTGGCGCGCCACCACGTGGCGGGTGGTGAAGCTGCGGCCGTCGCGCACGCGGTCGACCGAATATTCGATCGGCGCATGCTCGCCGGGCAGCAGGAAATAGGCGTGCATCGAGTGGGCCGGCCGGTCGGCCTCGACCGTGCGGCTGGCGGCCATCAGGGCCTGGCCGAGCACCTGGCCGCCGAAGACGGCGGGGGTGCCGATGTCCTCGCTCTGGGCCAGGAAGCGGTCGGCGCCCAGGGTTTCGAGGCGCATGAGATCGACCAGGTCGGCGACGACGCGGGCGGCGGTGGAAGGATCAATCATCGGGGAGGCGGGAAAACGGGAGCCTGCCACGATAGCAAAGACCCGGCCTCCGCGCTGTCCCGCGGCTGTCAGCCGGTGTTCAGCGGTCCAGGTCGACGCCGTCGGCCGCGAGCTTGCGCTGCAGCGCCGGCACCTCGACCTCGGCGAAGCGGCCGCCGCCCAGCGCCGCCGCGGCGGTGCCCGCGGCCTGCCCCATCACGAAGCAGCCGCCGCTGGCGCGCGCGGCCGACTGGCCCTCGTGGGTCATCGAGGCGCAGCGGCCGGCCACCAGCAGGTTGTCGACCCCGCGCGGCACCAGCATGCGCCAGGGCAGCTGGTTGAAGGTGCGCCGCCCGTCGCGCGGAAAGGCCCACTCGATCCGGCCCGCCGCGTGCATCTCCATCGGCCAGGCATTGATGCCGATGCTGTCGTCGAAGCGCGCCGACGACAGGATGTCTTCGCCGGTCAGCGCATACAGCCCCTCGATGCGCCGGGTCTCGCGGATCCCGACCTGGGGCGCGATCTCGACGATGGCCGACTGCTCGAAGCCCGGCACCTCGGCTTTCAGGAACCTGAAGAACTCGCCGATCTGGCGCCGGCCCTCGACCTCGCCGTCGCTGAGCTGGCGGGCATCGACGCCGTTCATCGCGCCGCCTTCGGCATTGCGGATCTGCGTCACGTTGGCGCGCCATTCGCGCGGGTCGATCTGCGGACGCAGGATCGCGCCCTCGCGCGGAAACCGGTAGGCCTCCGGGTCGCGCTCGCGCACCTGCGCCATCAGGTCGTTGATGGCCTTGAACTCGCCCACCGCGGCCAGCGCGCGCGCCGCCTCGACATGGCCGACCCGGAACATGGTCGAGGGGAACAGGCCGCTGCCGTGGCCATCGCCAACCGCGAAGGGCACGCCGGCGAAGGCCGCGACATCGGCGTCGCCGCTGCCGTCGACGAAGGCATTGGCGCGGATCGCCTGGCGCCCCGACTTGGTCTCGACCACCAGCGCCGCGATGCGCGCGCCATCCATCACGACCGCGGCAGCCAGCGCGTGGAACAGCAGTTCCACTCCGGCGCCCAGCAGCAGCTGGTCGGCCGCGCACTTGTAGATCGAGGTGTCGTAGGAGCGCACGCGGATGCGGCCCTGCAGGCCGTCCTGCGGCTTGTTGAGGCCGCCCAGGGCGTCGATGCGCGCCAGCAGCGCGTCGGCCACGCCGTGCACCAGCTGGGTCATCTCGCCGTCGCGCCGGCCGTAGAGGCCGGCGAAATTGGTGACGCCGCCGGCGGTGCCCATGCCGCCGAGGAAGCCGTAGCGCTCGACCAGCAAGGTGCGGGCGCCGTGGCGCGCCGCGCTCACCGCGGCAGCGATGCCGGCCGGCCCGCCGCCGACCACGACGACGTCGTACTCGCCGTAGACCGGCAGCGTGCGTTGCGGCTCGACGACTGTCTGGCTCACTGCAGCTTGATGCCGTTGGTGGAAATGATCTTGGTCATGATCGCGGCCTCTTCCTTCACCCGCGCGCGCATGCCGTCGGGCGAGGTGCCGACCGCCTGCCAGCCCTGCTCGAACAGCTTCTGGCGCACGTCGGGCGACTTCATGATGATCGCCAGTTCCTTCGTGATGCGGTCCTGCGCCGTCTTCGACAGGTTGGCCGGGCCGACCAGCGCGGTCCAGACTTCGAGGTTGAAGTCGCGCACGCCCGCGTCCGCCAGCGCCGGCACGTCGGGCGCCAGCGTGCTGCGTCCGCTGGTGAGGCCGACCGCCTTGACCTTGCCGGCCTTGATCTGCGGCAGCGCCACGCCGGGCGGGATCAGCGCCATCTGGATCTGGTTGCCGATCAGGTCGGTCATGACCTGCGGGTTGCCCTGGTAGGGCACGTGCTCGGCCTTCAGGCCCGGCACCTTGCTCTTGAGCAGCTCCATGCCGAGGTGGCCGACCGAGCCGACGCCGACCGAGCCGTAGCTCCACTTGTCTCCGCCCTTGCGCGCGGCGTCGAAGAAGGCGGCGCCGGTCGGCAGGCTCGCCTGCCCCACCAGCACCAGCGGCGCGGTGGCGATCAGCGACAGGTAGGTGAAGTCCTTGCCCGGGTCATAGGGCAGCTTCGGATACAGCATCTTCGACGAGGTCAGGTTGCCGTTGATGACGATGCCCAGCGTGTGGTCGTCGCTCGCCTTGGCCACCTGGTCGGCCGCGATGTTGCCCGAGGCGCCCGGCTTGTTGTCGACCACCACCGGTTGGCCGAGCGCCTTGGACAGCGGCTCGGCGATGGCGCGGGCCGCGATGTCGGGCGTCGAGCCGCCAGGGAAGCCGACGATCAGCCGGATCGGCTTGGTGGGCCAGGCAGCGCCCTGCGCCGAGGCGGCGAACGGCAGGGCAGCGGTGGCGATGCCGCAGGCGGCAGCGATCAGGAGGGCTCTCTTGGAGGGATGCATGGGGGAAGGAGGAATGAGGAACGAACGAGAACCCAAGGATAGCCCTGTCTTGTAACAAGACGTCATTCGAGGCTGATGTTCCCGCGCCGCACGAGCTCGCCGTAGATCTTCGACTTGACTTCGGCGTTGCGTTCGATCTCCTCGGGCGACCAGGCCAGCGGCTCGAAGGCGAAGGTATCGAAGCGGGCCCGGATCTCGGGGTCGGCGATGACCTTGGCGACATCGGCGTTGATCCGGGCCCGGATCGCCGCCGGCACACCCTTGGGCGTCAGCAGCGAGACGAAGGAGTTCACCTCCAGCCCGGCCGGGCCGCCGGATTCGGCCATGGTGGGCACGTCGGGCATCTGCGGGATGCGCTTGGGCGCCGCGATCGCGATGTAGCGCAGCTTGCCGGCCTTGTAGATGCCCTGGCTCGACGGCAGGCTGGCGAAGCTCCACGCCACCTCGCCCGAACCCACGTTGGCGAACAGTTGCGAGACCTCGCGGTAGGGCACGTGCTGCATGTGGGTGCCGGTCAGCGACTCGAGCTGCTGGCCGCCCAGGTGGCCCGGGCTGCCGACACCCCACGAGCCGTAGCTGATCTGGCCCGGCTGCGCCTTGGCGGCGGCGACCAGGTCGCCCATGGTCTTCCACTTCGAATCGGTCGGCACCGCGACGAAGAAGGGCGTGCGGAACAGCGAGGCCACCGGGTCGAAGTGCTGCAAGGTCACGAAGTTGCGCGACTTGTACAGGTGCGGCAGGGCGGCGATGTGCTCGCTGTCGAGCTGCAGCAGCGTGTAGCCGTCGGGCGCGGCGCGCCGGGCCTGCTCAATCGCGATGAAGCCGCCGCCGCCGGGCTTGTTGTCGACCAGCACGCGCTGGTTCCAGAGCCGGCCGAGCTTGTCGGAGATCAGCCGCAGCACCGCATCGGGCCCGCTGCCGGCGGCGAAGGGCGTGACGATGGTCACCGGTTTGCTCGGGAAGTCCGTGGCCGGCGCCTGCGCCGCCACCGGGGTGGACAGCAGGGCCGCGGCGCCGGCGGCGATCAACGACAGGAGGAGTTTCATTTTTTTGTCTCGAGATTGTTAAGACATGCCGGCGCATTTGTATCAGGTCGCCGTGGCGCTCGCATAATCGGCGTCCTCGATCCACTCCTCGCCCAGGCCCTCCATGTCGTCCATCACCCTGCGCTTCCTGGCCGAACCCAGCACCGTCAACTTCGGCGGCAAGGTCCACGGCGGCACCGTCATGAAATGGATCGACGAGGCCGGCTACGCCTGCGCGACCAGCTGGTCCAAGCGCTACTGCGTGACGGTCTTCATCGGCAGCATCCGCTTCCATCGCCCGATCATGATCGGCGACCTGGTCGAGGTCGAGGCCCGCCTCGCCTACACCGGCAACAGCAGCATGAACATCTCGGTCGAGGTGCGCAGCGGCGACATGAAGGGCGGCGAGATGCACAAGACCACCGAATGCCTGGTGGTCTTCGTCTCGGTCGACTCGCACGGCCGCACCCTGCCGGTCGACAGCTTCACACCCGGCACGCCGGGCGAGATGGCGCTGGCCGAGCGGGCCCGCTTGCACCTGGAGGCCACCCGGGCCGCGACCGGCGCCTAGCGCAGCGACGTCCCGTCAAAAACTCACGGCCAGCCCCAGCGAGAACCCCGACACGTTGTTGCCGAACACATAGCGCACCACGGCCCGGATCCGGGTGATGAAGATGTCGTGGGCGCTGGTGTCCAGTTCGAGCCCGGTGCCCAGCGTGGTCAGGCGGTCGAAGCCCAGCACGTCGGCCTGGCTGCCCAGGTAGCGCGAATGGGAGAACTCCAACACGTAGCGCAACGGCCGGTCGAAGGCCTGCAGCCCGGTCGGGGCGCGCCAGCGCGCCCACAGGTTGGCGGTGCGCGCCGAGGCGCTGCCCTCCACCGCGGCGCTGCTGCTGCCGTAGGACTTGAGCTCGATGTCCGAATAGCGCAGCTCGACATCGACTTCGTAGTCCTGGCGGTAGTGCTCCCAGTCGAGCATGACGGCGCCGCCGAGCCCATAGGCGTTGAGCGAGCCGCCGTCGAGGAAGTCGAGCTGGCGGTCGGTGACGTGCCCGAGATAGGCCCTGGCAACCTGCAGGTCGCTCGCCACCTTGCCGAGCGAGAAATTGAAGATCGGACGGAAGGCGAGCTCCGGTGCGATGGGGAAGTCCCAGCCGATGCCGGCGGTACCGCTCAACGAATTCCAGCGCGTCGGCAGCTGGCGCGCGTCGACACCGTTGCTGGCGACGAAGACCGGGTCGTAGCGGCTGTAGGCGATCGCGCCCTCGAGGTACAGCGGCAGGCTCTTGCTCACCGTGAAACCGCCGCCCAGCTGCGACATCACGATGCCGGGGTTGCCGCTGGTCGGGTTGGTGATCGACAGGCTGCTCGATGTCAGGTCCGGCACCGCCTGGTATGCCATCAGCGCCAGCACCCCGTTGGCATGCTGCTGAATGCGCGAGCCGACGATGTCCAGCCCCTGCGCACAGGCGGTCGCGGGACCCAATGCGCAAGCCATCAGCAGCGCGAACGCCTCGTGCGGTTTCATCGATCTCGATCGTGCCCGCCGCACGCCGACGCGCAATTGCCCTTTGGTGAGGGGCCGCGGCCCCGCACGCTTTCGGATCAGCCGGCCGCCAGCACAGTCCCGCTGACTTCGCCGAGGCCGATGCGCACCGCGCCCGCGCGCTCGCACCAGCCGCGCATCACGAGCGTGTCACCATCTTCCAGGAAGCTGCGCTGCTCGCCGTTGGGCAGCACGATCGGCTGCTTGCCGCCGCTCGTGAGCTCCATCAGCGAACCGGCCTCGATCGCCTCCGGGCCGGACAGGGTGCCCGAGCCGAGCAGGTCGCCAGGCTGGAGGTTGCAGCCGTTCACCGTGTGGTGGGCGATCAGCTGGGCCGGCGTCCAGTAGGCGGCGCGGGTGCTGTTGGTCTTCGACAGGCGAACGGGCGCCTCGCCCGCCTCGCGCATCTTCGCGGTCTGCAGCAGCACCTCGAGCTCGATGGAGAACGCGCCCTGGGCGCGGTTGGCCTCCGAGTCCAGGTAGGGCAGCGGCTGCGGATCGTCGGCCGGGCGCTCGAAGGCCGCGCGGAACGGCGCCAGCGCCTCGGTCGTGACCAGCCAGGGCGACAGCGTGCTGGCGAAGTTCTTCGACAGGAACGGGCCCAGCGGCTGGTACTCCCAGCCCTGGATGTCGCGCGCCGACCAGTCGTTGAACAGCGTGACGCCGAAGAGATGGGCCTCGGCCGCGCCCATGCCGACGGGCTCACCCTGCGCATTGCCCTGGCCGACGAACCAGCCGAGCTCGAGTTCGTAGTCCAGCCGCTTCGACGGACCGAAGCTGGGCACCGCGGCGTCCGGCGCCTTGGTCTGCCCCTGCGGCCGCTTGAAGCGCTGGCCGCTGACGCCGATCGAGGAGGCCCGCCCGTGGTAGCCGATCGGGACCCACTTGTAGTTCGGCAGCAGCGGGTTGTCCGGACGGAACTGCTTGCCGACGGTGGTCGCGTGGTGCACGCTGGTGTAGAAGTCGGTGTAGTCGCCGATGCGGCAGGGCACATGCATCGTGACCGCCGACTGGTTGACCAGGGCCGACTCCCATTCCGCCTGCCGCGCGCTGCCTTCGGCCAGGCCCTGGGAGATCAGCGCCCGCAGCGCCGCGCGCTTCTCGGGCGTGGCCGCCATCAGCGCGTTCATGTCGTCGGTGTCGATCAGGCCGGCGCGGCGCAGGTCGAGGATCCGGTCGCCGATCGCGACGCCGATGCGCGGCGCCGCGTCGGCGCCGTGACTGAAGCGGCCGAAGGGCAGGTTCTGGATCGGGAAGTCGCAGCCGGCCTGGTTGGCCGAGGCGACCCAGCTGCGCAGCTTCGGGTCGTGGGTGGCGTCGATGGATGTCATGGCTTGAATTGATCCTTGAGGCCGGCCCAGCAGTCGGCGTAGTTCTGGTCGAGCGCCAGGCTTTGCATCGCGTAGGCGGTCGGGATGAATCGGAACCGGCTTTCGAACATGAAGGCCAGCGTGTTGTCGAGCTTCTGCGGCTTGAGATCGCTGTGGCTCGCCTTGTCGAAGGCTTCCTCGTCGGGGCCGTGCGGCACCATGCAGTTGTGCAGGCTGGCGCCGCCCGGCTTGAAGCCGCCGGGCTTGGCGTCGTACTCGCCGTAGACCAGGCCCATGAACTCGCTCATCAGGTTGCGGTGGTACCAGGGCGGACGGAAGGTGTCTTCCATCACCAGCCAGCGCGGCGGGAAGATCACGAAGTCGCAATTGGCGGTGCCGGGCGTGTCGGAGGGCGCGGTCAGGACCGTGAAGATCGACGGGTCCGGATGGTCGAAGCTGATCGAGCCGATGGTCATGAAGTGCGCGGTGTCGTACTTCACCGGCGCCAGGTTGCCGTGCCAGGCGACCACGTTGAAGGGCGAATGCTTCGTCGGCGCCGACCAGAAGCGGCCGCCCGACTTCTTCACCAGCTCGTAGGCCACCGTCGCGTCCTCGAAGGCCGCCACCGGGGCCTGGAAGTCGCGCGCGTTGGCCAGCCCGTTGGAACCGATCGGTCCCAGCTCGGGCAGCCGGAACTGGGCGCCGTAGTTCTCGCAGACGTAGCCGCGCGAGGGCCCGTCGACCAGGTCGACCTTGAACACCACCCCGCGCGGCAGCAGCGCGATCTCGCCGGGCTTGACGTCCAGCACACCCATCTCGGTGGTGATCACGAGGCGGCCCTGCTGCGGCACCACCAGCATCTCGCCGTCGGCGTTGACGAAGGCCCGGCGTTCCATCGAGCGGTTGGCGTGGTAGACCAGCGCGCCGATGCCGCTCTGGGCCTCGGCATCGCCGTTGGCCGCCAGCGTGCGCATGCCGTCGACGAAATCGGCGTCGGCGCCGTCCAGCGGCAGCGGGGCCCAGCGCAGCGGCTCGGGCGCGAGCGCCATCTCGCGGTCGGCGCCGGTGGTCCAGTGCGCCTGCGCATAGGCCTGGTAGCGCCCGGCGACCACCGACGGCTGGCGCCGGTACATCCAGGTGCGCCGGTTCTGGTGCCGCGGCGCCGTGAAGGCGGTGCCCGAGATCAGCTCGGGGTAGAGGTCGAAGGGCGCGCGCTGCGGGCTGTTGCGGCCCTGCGGCAGTGCGCCGGCGACGGCTTCGGTGGCGTACTCGTTGCCGAAGCCGCCCTGGTAGCGGCGCTCGGCCGCGGATGCGATCGTCATGGGGAGTCTCTCTGAGGGTTCAACGGGAAGCCGCGGCCGCCTCGAAGGCCTGGCGCAGCACGGCGGTCGAGCCGATGTGGTTGGCCAGCACCAGCACCAGGCGGGCATTGAAGGCGTGGCTCTGGTCGCTCGACAGGCCCTGGTGGGCTTCGATCAGGGCCTCGTAGAAGTCGTCGGGGGCGTCGAGGTTGGGTGTGGTGATCAGGTCCATGGCGGTCTAGCCCTTGGCGAGTGCGCGGTCGCGCGCGGCGCGCACGGCCTCCGGGGTGGGTGCGCGCCAGCGCGCGCAGACATGCTGGTCGGGGCGAAGCAGGTAGACGGTGCCGGGCCGGGCGTCGTAACGCCGGGCGGCGAGCTCGCCCGCGCTGCCCGGGGCCACCCGCACGACGTGCAGGGCGACGTCGGCGCGGGCCAGCGCAGCGAGGCTGCGCTCGGCCTCGGCGCCGTCACCGAAGACCAGTGCCGTGAAGCGCGTGGTGGCGCCGGCGGGCGGACTCAGTTCGCGCAGCAGCCAGCCGGCGCGGCCATCGGCGCCGGCCAGCGGCGCGTCGGCGGCCGCCGCGCCGGGCACCATCGGGCCTTCGAACGCATCCACGTCGGGCGTGTTGAGCGTCGACTCGCGCAAGGTGCTCGGCACCGACAGCCGGCCGCTGTTGACCAGCGCCCGCGCGAAGGCGTGGCGCTTCGACAGCTCCAGCACCGCGTCGCGGAACAGCCGGCTGACCTCGCTCTTGGGCGTGATGAAGTCAGTGGCGCGGGTCGAGTTGCGGATGTTCTCGTCGGCCGCGTACTCGCGCTCGCTGGCGTAGCTGTCGAGCAGCGCGTCGGGCCCCTCGCCGCGCAGCACCGCGGCCAGCTTCCAGGCCAGGTTGTCGGCGTCCTGCACGCCGGAGTTGGCCCCCCGGGCACCGAACGGCGACACGCCGTGCGCCGAATCGCCCGCGAACAGCACGCGGCCGTGGCGGAAGCGCTCCATGCGCTGGCAGGCGAAGGTGTAGACGCTGGCCCAGCCGATGTCGAAGCGCACGCCCTGGTGGCCGATGCTGTCGAGCAGCGCGCGCACCCGCGGGATGATGTTTTCGTGCTTGCGCTCCTCCACCGGGTCGGCGTCCCAGCCGAGCTGGAAGTCGACCCGCCACATGTTGTCGGCCTGCTTGTGCAGCAGCACGCTCTGCTTCGGGTGGAAGGGCGGATCGAACCAGAAGCGCCGCTCGGTCGGCAGGTCGGCGTCCATGTTCACGTCGGCGATCAGGAAGCGGTCGCGGAACACCCGGCCCTTGGCCTCCAGGCCCAGCAGCTGCCGCAGGCTGGAGCGCGAACCGTCGCAGGCGGCCACGTGGCCGGCCGCGAGGCGGTACTCGCCCTCGGGCGTCTCGATGGTCAGGAGCGCCTGGTCGGCGCCCTGTTCGATGCCGACCACCTTGTTGCTCCAGCGCAGGTCGATCAGCGGCAGCTCGGCGGCGCGCTCGGCCAGATAGCCTTCGACGTAGTACTGCTGCAGGTTGATGAAGGCCGGGCGCTCGTGGCCGGCCTCGGGCAGCAGGTCGAAGCTGTAGACCTGCTCGTCGCCGAAGAACACCCGGCCGACGTTCCACGACACGCCCTTGTCGACCATGCGCCCGGCACAGCCCAGGCGGTCGAAGATCTCCAGCGTGCGCTTGGCGAAGCAGATCGCGCGCGAGCCGGTCGACAGGGTGCAGTCGTTGTCGAGCAGCACCACGGGCACCTGCCGCTGGGCGAGGTCGATGGCCAGCGCCAGGCCCACGGGGCCGGCGCCGACCACCACCACCGGGTGGCGGGCCGGTGTCGCGGCATCCTGGTCGGCGTGCCGCCTGTAGTCGAAGCGCAGCGACTGGTAGTCGACCGGCGCCGCGTCGTGCGATGCGAGCCCTTGCATGGCGTCAGCCCTCGAGCGTCTTCCACATTTCGATGTCGCGCTCGGCGGTCCAGATGCGCGGATCGGCGTACTTCGTGGCCTCGTCGTAGCAGCGGGTGACGTCGAAGGGCATGCAGTGGTCGAAGATCACCCAGTGGCCGTACGTGGGCTTGAGCGCTGCGTAGGTTTCCTTGTAGACCGCATTCAGGTCCTTGCCGGCCGCGACGCCCTTCTGGACATTGGCGTAGACGTCCGAGATGAACGCGCGTGTTTCGTCCAGGCCCTTGGCCACTTCTTCAGGCGTGGTCAGCGCGGCGCCGCGGCCGGGCACCAACGCCTTGGGCTTCAGCGCCGCGAGGTTCTCGAGCGTCTTGGGCCAGTCCTTGAAATAGGCGTCGCCGGCATAGGGCGTGGCGCCGAATTCCACCAGGTCGCCGGACAGGAGCGCCTTTTCTCCGGGCAGCCAGACGACCGTGTCGCCCTTGGTATGGCCGCGGCCCAGTTGCAGCAGCTGCACTTCGAGCTTGCCCAGCCAGAGCGTCATCTTGCCGGTGAAGGTCATGGTCGGCCAGGTCATGCCGGGCGGCACGGTCTCGACACCCGCGAACAGGCGCGGGAAGCGGCCGATCTCGCTGGCCTTGTCCTGCTCGCCGCGCTCGACGATCAGATCGTAGGTGTCCTGGCTCGCCAGGATGTGGTCGGCGCCGTAGGCGCTGGCCCCGAGCACGCGCACCGCGTGGTAGTGGGTCAGGACCACGTACTTGATCGGCTTGTCGGTCACTTCGCGGATGCGGCGGATGACATCGGCGGCCATCGCCGGAGTGGCCTGCGTGTCTGCCACCAGCACGCAGTCGTCGCCGATGACGATCCCGGTGTTGGGGTCGCCCTCGGCCGTGTAGGCCCAGGCGTGCTCCGAAATCTGGCTGAAGGTGATCTTCTTTTCTTCGAGATCGGCCTGGCTGGCGAACTTCTTGGTCTCTGACATCGCGGAGTCTCCTGAAATTTGTCTAAAGTGAATGAATTCGCGTGGGACGAATTCGCGAAGTGTAAATCGAGGATCAGTTAATGTCTAATGCCTTCTGTATCAACGAATGACGAAATCCGATGGCGGCTGACTCCGATCGCGCCCAGCGCGGCATCCAGAGCATCGAGGTGGGCGGCCAGCTGCTGCGCGCCCTGGTGCACCATGGCCGGCCGATGGCGCTCAAGGACCTGGCGCGCGAGGCCGAGATGTCCGCCGCCAAGGCGCACCCGTACATGGTCAGCTTCGGCCGCCTCGGGCTGATCGAGCAGGACCGCACCACCGGCCACTATCTGCTCGGACCGCTGGCCTTGCAACTGGGGCTGATCAGCCTGCAGCAGGCCAATCCGGTGCACATCGCGACACCGCTGATCGCCGAGCTGGCGCAGCAGATCGGCCACACGGTGGCGATCGCGGTCTGGGGCGACCGCGGCGCGACCATCGTGCGGATCGCCGAATCGCCGGCGCCGCTGCACGTCAACATGCGGCACGGCACGGTGTTCTCGCTCACCCACACGGCCTCGGGCCGGCTGTTCGGCGCCTACCTCGACCCGGAAGCGGTGCGCGGCATGCTGGAGCAGGAGCGCCAGCGCGAGCAGAAAGGCGCCGCGCAGCCGCCGCAGCGTGGCATGCCGCCGGCCCGGCCGCTGCCTGGCTGGCCGGCCTTCGAGGCGCAGCTTCACGAGGTGCGGGCCCGCGGCCTGAGCCGCTCCGAGGGCGAGATCCTGCCGGGCATCAGCGCGATGTCGGCGCCGGTGTTCGACAGCAGCGGCGCGATCGTGCTGGCGGTCACCGCCATCGGACCGGCAGCGATCTTCGACACCCGCTGGGACGGCGAGATCGCCGTGGCGCTCAAGGCCTGCGCCGACCAGGTCTCGCAGCGTCTCGGGGCTACGCTTTCAAGGCCTTGAACCGATCGATGCTGGCCGCCGGCCAGTGCTCGGAGCGCCGGTAGTACTCGGCCACGGCGGGCGTGCCCGGCGGCAGCAGCACCCAGGGCTGCTTCGACATCGTGAAGATGTGGATGTCGGGCGGCAGCAGGTCGGGGTCGTCGAGCGTGCCGACGCGCACGAAGCTGACCGCGTCGCCGCTGCCGGCGTAGTGGCTCCACAGCGCGACGCGGCAGCGGCCGCAGCGAACGATGGCCTGGCCCTTGCCGCTAGCCGAGGGCGTGGCCACGCGCTCGGTCTGGCCTTCGAGCAGCTGCACGCGGTCGGCCTCGATCATCGCGTTGAGCGCGAACGCCGAGCCGCTCTCGCGCTGGCACCAGCGGCAATGGCAGCAGTGCACGAACAGCGGCGCGGTGGCCATGCCGTAGCGGACCGCACGGCAGGTGCAGCCGCCCTCGATCGGGAACGGGTCCGGGTTGGCGGGATCGGTCATCGGGCAGTCTCCGTCGCTGGGGCGACCGGCAGATTACACCCCCGCCTCAGGCCATGAAACCCACGTTCTTCGGATACTCGATGCCGTTGAAGTTGCCGCCGAAGTTCTTCAGGTTCGGCAGGATGCCCGGCAGCTCGGCGTCGGGCACGCCGAACCACTTGGCGAGCGTGGCGCCGTACTGGTCGACCGAGGTGGTCGGGATCAGGCGGCCCTGCCCCACGTGGCCTTCGTAGCCCGCCAGCTTGGAGTCGTTGTTGATGCTGACCACCTGCGGCGTGCCATAGAACGCCTTGCCGTTGACCGCGCCCCCGACCACGAAATGATGGCCGCCCCAGCCATGGTCGGAGCCATCGCCGTTGCTGGCCAGCGTGCGGCCGAAATCCGAGGCGGTGAAGGCCGTGACCTTGTCGGCCAGGCCCTGGGCGACCATTTGCCGATGGAAGGCGGCCATGGCATCGCTCAGCTGCTGCATCAGGCCCGGCTGGTTGGCGATCAGGTTGTCGTGCAGGTCGAAGCCGCCCATCGAGACGAAGAACACCTGCCGCTTGGCGCCCAGGGTGCTGCGGCCGCGGATCAGGCGCGCGACCATCTTGAGCTGGTTCGCGAGCCCGGTGTTGAGCGAGGCGAAGGTGTCGGTCGCGAAGGTCGCGGACTGGATCGCGCTGGTGACCGTGGTCTCGGCCTGGACCGCGCGCTGGGTCACCTTGTTGTATTCATTCTCCAGCGGGTGGCTGCGGGTTTCCTGCGCCAGCTGCGCCATCGCGGCCTTGACGCTGCTCGAGCCGTAGGTGGTGCCGTCCTTGATGCTGCGGATGCCGACCGCGCCGCTGGTGCTGACCTGGTATTGCAGGGCCTGGTCGCCCGACAGGAACACGGCGTTGCCGGCGACCGAGATGCAGGTGAACAGCGCGTTGGTGTTCTGCCGCTGGTCCAGCACCAGGTCGCCGATGTTGCCGCCCCAGCCCACGGTCGAGCCCTCGGGCGAGGACGACTGCCAGGTCGACTGCTGGTCGTTGTGCGAGAACAGCTTGGGCGGCTGCGGGTAGAGCTTCTTGTTGCTGTTGTTGTACTGGGCCCGGGTCAGCGGCACCACCAGCGGGCCGACGTTGAGCTGCACCGCGACCTTGCCGTCGGTGTTGAACAGGCCGGCGAGCTGCGTCATCGACGGGTGCAGCGCGTACTGGCGGCCGTCGGGCAGCGCCACGGTCGGCGCCAGCAGCGTGGCGGCGAGCGCATCCTTGGCGATCGCCACCCCGCCCGCGCCCTGCGGCACGCGGATCGTGCTGTAGGCGTTGTAGCTCGGGTCGTCGTAGGTGATGACGGTGTTCGCGTAGTCGTTGCCGCCGAACAGGAAGACGCAGACCAGCGCCTTGTAGTCGTCGGCGGGGGCGGCCTGCGCCGCCGCCTCGCCCATCGCGGCCAGGTTGAGGGCGAAGGGCAGCGCGGTGCCGGCCATCGCCAGCTGTCCGGAGCGGCGCAGGAAGGCACGTCGCGTGTGCGCGGCAGGATCGATCAGGTACATCGCGCGGTCCCTTATTTCTGGATCAGGTAGGAGGGCGAGGCCATCACCAGCAGCACCGCGGCGTAGACGCGGTTGAGCTTGACCGCGTCGGTGCTCTTGTCGGACACCGCGGGATTGGCCAGCGCACCGGCGATCAGCGCCTGGGTGGCCGCCGACAGCTGGTTGGCGGTCAGCAGCAGGTTGAGCCGCTGCACCAGGGCCGCCGGGTCGAGCACCAGCGCCAGCTCGCTTGCATAGGCGGCGTTGACATCCCGCCCGGTGCTCTTCGGCAGCACGCTGTTCTGCATGAAGTTCAGGTAGCCGCCAACGCTGGTCTCGTTGACCAGCTGGAACTCGGGCGCGACCATCTTGGCGGCGGCGATCGAGGTCGATGGCGGCACGTAGCCGGGCCGGAAGAAATTGAACACCGATGGCGAGCGCAGCGGGCTCTGGCCGAGCTGGTCGTTGGGCCGCGAGAGGTCACCGATCTTCCAGTTGCCGCTGGTCGAGCCGGCACCGAAGGTGCGGCCCCACTGCGTGAAGCGCAGCATCGGCTCGCGCAGCCGGCCGAAGCCGGGGTCCGACAGGCCGGCCGGGCTGCGCGCCTCGTTGTCGAGCAGCACCGCGGCGAAGACGCTCTTCATGTCGCCGCGCACGCCGGCCCCGTTGTCGGCGAAGACATCCGACACCCGCTTCACGTAGGCCGGGCTCGGGTTGCTGGTGACCAGCCGCTGGATCAGCTGCTTGCCGATGAACGGGCCGACGTTGGGGTGGTTGAAGAGCGCGTCGAGCGCGATCTTCAGCGCCGCCTTGCCTTCGGTGCCGGCCGGCACCGAGGTACCCAGGAACCGGGCCTCGAGCACCGAGTGCCGGGCCGCCGTGAGCGCCATCGGCCGCGCGGTCCAGGCGCTGGTGTCGACGTCGCTGGCCCGGATGTCGAGGTCGTAGCCGGTGAAGACGCGCGCCAGGTTGGTCACGTCGTCCAGGCTGTAGGTGTCGAGCGGCGTGCCGTCGCCGCCGGTCTTGACGCTGCCGTCGGCGTTGAGCTGGTAGAGCCCGATGGTCATGAGCTGCATGACCTCGCGCGCATAGTTCTCGTCCGGCTGGCGGCCCTGAGCGTTCTCCTTCTGGTTGCCCCTGGTGTTGAGGTAGTAGCCCATCGCCGGGTTGAGCGTCACGTCCTCCAGCAGCTTGCGGAAGCTGGTCGTGACGCCGGCCACCAGCATGTCCCAGTACTGGGCCATCATGAGATCGGGCCAGCTCGATCCGATGTCGTTGCGCGAGACCACGAAGATCTCGCTGAAGACCAGCGCCATGCGCTTGCGGAAGCCGTCCGGCGCGGTCATGAGCTGGTTCCAGATCATGTCGTCGGCGTTGACCGTGTTGGCGGCCTTGCCCAGGATCCAGTCGCGCCCGCCCTGCTCGGCCGGGCGGTCGACCTGCTCGCCGAGCCAGGGCAGGTAGCCCTTGCTGCGGACGGCGGCGATGTCCGCTTCCGAGGCCGAGAACTGCGACTGCAGCAGGAAGCGCGCGGCCTCCTCGTCGGTCTTGGCCTGGGTGTAGACATAGGTCTGCGCGGTCGGGGTGCTGGCCAGGGCGCTCAGCGAGCCGGCCTGGACGGTGGCCTCGGACGACCCGCCGACCGCGGCGAAGCCCGCGCCGCCCCCTCCACCGCCGCCACCACCGCCACAGGCCGCCAGCGCCGCCGCCGACGCGGCCAGGGCGGCCGCGAGGGGCAGGGGGCGGGACGATGCGCCCGCCGTGGTTGGCGCTGCCGCCTCGGGCACGCGCGCGCTAGCGTCGGCCGCCGTGTCGCGGCCGGTTGCGATGTCTTCCACCATGGGATGCCTCACTCCTCGACGCGGACGCGCCGACCCTCTTCAGGCAAGTGCCATGCCCGCCGTTTTCGGGCGGCTGGATGCGGCTAGTAGAAGTGTTTAGTACGACAGTTGTGAAAAAATGTGACTTTTTCCGTCACATCGATACAACCGGGCGCTTGCGGACTGACGCGGAATGTCGCTCAGGGCCTGGCGGCCTGGAGCGCGTCGCGGGTGCGCAGGGCCTCGCGCCGGGCCGCTTCGGCGAAGTCTTCGCCGGCCGAGGCGTAGCAGATAGCGCGCGAGGAGTTGACCACGATCGGCGCATCCGGGCGCCAGCCGGCGCGGACCGTGGCGACCGCGTCGCCGCCCTGTGCACCGACGCCGGGGATCAGCAGCGGCACCGTGGGCGCCAGCGCCCGCACGCGTTCGATCTCGGCCGGGTAGGTGGCGCCGACCACCAGGCCCAGCTGGCCGTTGAGGTTCCACGGGCCCTGGGCCAGCCTGGCCACGTGCTCGTAGAGGAAGGGCTGGCCGTCGACGTCCGCCAGCCGCTGCCCCTGCAGGTCGGCGCCGCCCGGGTTGCTGGTGCGGCACAGCAGGAAGGCGCCCTTGCCCTGGTGGCGCAGGTACGGCTCGACCGAATCGAAGCCCATGAACGGCGACAAGGTGACGGCGTCGGCGCCGTAGCGCTCGAAGGCCTCGCGGGCGTACTGCTCGGCGGTCGAGCCGATGTCGCCGCGCTTGGCGTCGAGGATGGTGGGCACGTGCGGCGCGTTGCGGCGCATGTGCTCCATGAGCTGTTCGAGCTGGTCTTCGGCCCGATGGGCGGCGAAATAGGCGATCTGCGGCTTGAAGGCGATCGCCAGGTCGGCCGTGGCGTCGACGATGCGGGCGCAGAAGTCGTAGATCCGGCTGGCGTCGCCTTTCAGGGCGGCGGGGAATTTGGTCGGCTCGGGATCGAGGCCGACGCACAGCAGCGAGCCGTTTTGGCGCTCGGCGGCGCGCAGCTTGTCCAGGAAGGTCATGGGCCGAATTTTAGGTCGGCCGGTGGCTGGCTCGACTCAGGCGTCGGGGCTGGCGCCGGACAGCCCTGACGACACCTGTTCGGCGGCGAGGCACAAGTCGGCCCAGGCGCGGGCCTTGTCGGCCGGGTTGCGCAGCAGGTAGGCCGGGTGGTAGCTCGCGACCACCGGCAGCGCCGCCAGGCCCGGCAGGTCCATCGGCACCGCCCGGCCACGCAGCTTGCCGAGCGGTTCGCCGCTCTGCATCAGGCTCTGCGCCGCCAGCGGCCCCATGGCGAGCACCACGCGTGGCGCCAGCGCCGCGGCGCCCTGCGCCAGCGCTTCGTCGATCGGCTGCGGGCTGCCGGGCTGGCCCGAGGCGACGCCGCGGTGGGTGCGCATCAGGTGCACCGGCAGCGCGCCACCATGCAGTTGCAGCGCGTTCAGCATGTTGTGGAGCAGCCGGCCGGCATCGCCGTCGAAGGGATCGCCATGGCGGCCATCGAGCGCCGGCGGCATGTCGGCCACGATCAGCCAGCCCCCCTGGGCCGCGGCCGGATCGCCGGCCAGGCGCCGTGGCGCCTCGGCCAGCACGGCGGCTCCGTGCGCCGCCGCCGCGGGTGCGCGCTGGACGACGGGCGCCGGTGCGGCCACGGCCGGTGCCGCTCGCGCGGGCGCCGCGGCAGGGAGCGCCGGCGCCTCGGCCTCGATGGCGGGCGCCGCCCGGGCCGCGGGGGCTTCCGGCACCGGCGCTTCAGCCGCTTCCGGCTGGCGCCACCAGAAGAGCTTGATGCCCATTTCGTCGAGCATGGCGCGCTGGCGCGCATCGAGTGTCAAAGCTTCGGAAGTCATTTCAGTCCGCCCCAGGCGCTCGTCGATTCGTGCAGGCGCAGGCTCATCACGACCGCATCCTCGCGGGCGCTGCCTTGCGCCGGGTAGTAGCCCTTGCGCATGCCTACGCGCCGGAAGCCGTTGCGCTCGTAGACCGCCAGCGCGCGCAGGTTGCTGGCCCGCACTTCGAGCCACAGCCACTGCGCGTTCTGGCCGCGCGACCAGCCGGCCAGGGCCTCCAGCATCAGCGGCGCCCAGCCCTGGCCCTGGAAGGCCGGCGCGACCGTGATGTTGAGCAGATGCACTTCGTCGACCCCCTTCATGGCGACGAAATAGCCGATCAGCGTCTCGCCGGGCTCGCGCGCCACCACCCGGTGCCAGAGGGCGCGGGCGCCCCGCGGCGCCTCGGCGGGATCGCTCTCGGGCGGCGGCGCCACCAGGCACTGGCAGTGGTAGCCGGCGGCCAGCGAATCGGTGAAATTGGCCGGTGTCCAGGGATGGGTGAAGGCGCTGCGTTCGATCGCGCAGACGGCCGGCACCCGCTCGAGCGTCATCGGCTCGAGGCGCGCCTCGCGCGGCGACGACAGGACGGCGCTCATCCGGCCCCCTTCAGCGCCGCGCGCTCTTCGGTCGTCTGCGCCACCTTGTCGCGCACGTACAGCGGCCAGGCCTCGGCCGGCGCCACCGTCCGGCCGGCGGCCAGCAGCGCCGGCGCCAGCCGCAGCATCGCGGCCGCGGTGGGCAGCACCTCGTGGCGCGCCACCGCGCGCGGCAGGCGCTCGCCATAGGCGGCGAAGGCATTGCCGGCCAGCGCCCAACCCTCCGGCACCACGACGCCTTCGGGTGCCAGCAGTTCGGCCTCGCTGGCGACCCACTCGACGCCGAAGTCGTAGCCGGCCGCATAGACCTGGTCCATGCGCGCATCGAGCACCGCCACCACGCGGGTGGCGCCGAAGCGGTCGTGGGCTTCCTCGGCCACGGCATGCAGGGTGTCGATCGGCAGCAGCCGGACGCCGGCGCCGTAGCCGAGCCCCTGCGCCACCGAGCAGGCCGTGCGCAGCCCGGTGAACGAGCCCGGCCCGCGGCCGAAGGCGATAGCGTCGAGTTCGCGCAAGCTCAGCCCGGCGGCCCCGAGCAGCTGCTGGATCAGGGGAATCAGGCTGGCCGACGACTGCGCGCCGCCGGTCCCGCTGTGCTCCAGCAGCAGGTCGCCGTGGCGCACCGCGATCGACAGCGCCTCGGTGCTGGTGTCGAAGGCGAGCAGCCTAGCCATCGGAACGCCCTCCGGCCGCGGCCGCCACGGCCCCCGCGGGAATCGGCCACACACCCGGCGCCCGGCTGCGCTGGACGCCGAACAGGATGCCCGCGGTCACCAGCATGAGGCCCGCGAACAGGCTCCAGCTCAGCGGTTCGCCGAGGAAGATCACGGCGCCGAACGCGGACAGCCCCGGCACCAGCGCCGTGATCATGGTCGAGCGCACCGGCCCGAAGTACTGGATCATCCGCGTGAAGGCGATGCCCGAGATCACCACCGAACCGAGGCCCTGGAACGCCATCTGGAACAGGATCTCGCCGACCGGCGCGCTGGCCAGGTGGCTGCGGACGAGGCCGGCCGCGGTCAGCAGCGCATAGGCCGGCACGAAGGCCGCGAAGGCGAACACGGTGATGGCGATGGTGGCGCGCACCGCCTCGAGTCCGTGGCGCCGGACCACGATGCTGTAGCAGGCCCAGCTGAAGGCCGCGCTCATGAAGAGCAGGTCGCCCTTCCAGATCTGGCCGCCTTCGAGCGCGTGCAGCAAGCTGGTGCCGCCGACGAACAGGTCGCCGAGGACGATCAGCGCCAGCCCGAGCGCGCGCAGCGGCGTGATGCGGTCGCGCAGGACCAGGGCCGCCAGCAGCGTGGTCCACAGAGGAAGGCTGCCGGGCATCAGCACCGAGGCGTGGCTGGCCGGCGCAAAGAAGAACCCGGTATAGGCCAGGAGCGCGTAGGCCAGGCCGCCGCAGACGCCGGCCAGCGCGGTCAGGCGCAGCGGCAGCGGCGAGAGGCCGAAGAAGGAGTCGCGGGTCGAGCCTTCGGCGCGGGCGCGCATGACCAGCCAGGCGCCCCAGGGCAGCAGCACCAGGCTGGCGCCGCAGATGCGGGCGAAGGCGAGGTCGAAGGGGGTCAGCGAGCGCCCGGCGGACGCGCGCGCGATGACGATGAACGCGGTCCAGACCCCCACCGTGACGACGGCCGCGCCGATGCCGATGGTGCGGGCTGAGAAACGGGGGGCTGCGGGCATCGGGGGATTATCCAGGGTGGGCGGCCGGCCTGCTGCCGCCGGCCGCGAGAGCCGCCGCCGGCCCGGGATAATCCGGGCATGACCGTCGCCCCGCCGTCCGAGCACCGCCGCTCGCGCCTTGCCCGCCCCCTGGTTTTGGTCCTCGCACTCGCCGCCGCCGCGGTGCCGGTCCTGGCCCAGGGCCTGCCGAACGAGGTCGAGGCGGCGCTGGCCCGCGCCAAGGTGCCGCGCGACGCGGTCACGATGCTGGTCGTGGATGCAGAGGGCACCCGGCCGCCGCGGCTCGCCTGGCGCTCCCAGGTGCCGGTGAACCCGGCGTCGATCATGAAGCTGGTCACCACCTATGCGGCGCTCGACCTGCTCGGCCCGGCCTTCACCTGGCAGACGCCGGTGTACGTCGACGGGCCGGTGCGCAACGGCGTGCTCGAGGGCAATCTCTACATCCAGGGCCAGGGCGACCCGAAGCTGGTGATCGAACGGCTGTGGCTGCTGCTGCGCCGGGTCAAAGGGCTCGGCATCCAGGCCGTGCAAGGCGACATCGTGCTGGATCGCAGCGCCTTCGAGGTGGTCGAAAGCGATCCGAATGCCTTCGACGGCGAGGGCCAGCGCCCCTACAACGCCGCCCCGGACGCCCTGCTGGTCAACTTCAAGTCGGTGGTCATGACCTTCGTGCCCGACCGCGGCGCGCAGACCGCGCGGGTGAGCTACGAACCCCCGCTGGCCGGCGTCGCGATGCAGGCGGCGGTGCCGCTGGCGGCCGGCGAGTGCGGCGACTGGCGCAGCGCCCTGGGCAGCGACTTCGCCGATCCGGCGCGGCTCGGATTCGCCGGCAGCTTTCCGGCCGCCTGCGGCGAAAAGACCTGGGCCGTGGCCTATGCCGACCCGCGCAGCTACGCCGAGCGTGCCGTCGGCGGCCTCTGGGCCGAGATGGGCGGCCGGCTCCAGGGCCAGGTGCGCGACGGCCGGGTGCCGGCCGGGTTGCGGCCGGCGTTCGAGGCGGCGTCGCCGCCGCTGGCCGAAGTGATCCGGGACATCAACAAGTACAGCAACAACGTGATGGCGCAGCAGCTGTTCCTGACGCTCGGGCTGCAGCAGAAGAAGCGCGGCACGCTCGACGCCTCGCGCGCCACGCTGCGCCAGTGGTGGAACGAGCGCATCGGCACCGGCGAAGGCCAGCCGGTGATCGACAACGGCTCGGGCCTGTCGCGCGACGAGCGCATCAGCGCCGCCGCGCTGGCCAGGATGCTGCAGGTGGCCTGGCGCTCGCCGCTGATGCCGGAGCTGGCGTCCTCGCTGCCGGCCTCCGGCGTCGACGGCACCCTGCGCAAGCGCGCGCTGCGCTCGGGCGGCGCCGCGCACCTGAAGACCGGCACTTTGCGCGATGCCGCCGGCGTGGCCGGCTACGTGCATGGCGCCAGCGGCCGGCGCTGGGTGGTGGTCGCGATCGCCAACCACGCCAATGCGGCCGCGGCGCGTCCGGCCTTCGACGCCCTGGTCGACTGGGCCGCCCAGGACTGACCCCGCGCCCGCCGTGTAGGCGGCCGCCGCTTGCGCAGGGGGCGGGCGGTGACCAGAATCGAGCGCCGGTCGAAATCCCGCAGGAGACACATCCCATGAACAGACTCCCAGCCCTCGCCCTCTCGGGCGTTGCCCTGATGATCCTCGCAGGCTGTGGCGGCGGCGGCAACGACGGCTTCGCCGTCAACGTGCCGGCGGACACCGGGCGCGGCTCGGTCGTGACCCAGCCGCCGGAGCGGGTGCAGCGGCTCACGACCGACCAGTTCACTGCCCTGCTGCAGGTCACTGCGCAGGGCCGTTCGCTGCAGACCATCGCCGGCACGCCGAAGTGCGGCGTCGACCTGCGCTACCTCGAATACCGCACCATCGGCGGCCAGGGCGAGGCCACCAATGCGACCGCGGCGATCATGGTGCCGGCCGGAACCGACCCGGCCTGCAATGGTCCCCGCCCGGTGGTGCTGTACGCGCACGGCACCGCCGTGGAACGCAGCTACAACATCGCCCGCTGGACCGACACCAGCCAGCCGGCAGCGGGCGAAGGGGTGATCGTGGCGGCGATGTTCGCGGCCCAGGGCTTCATCGTGGTGGCGCCGAACTACGCCGGCTACGACAAGTCGACGCTGACCTACCACCCCTACCTCAACGGCAACCAGCAGGGCAAGGACATGGTCGATGCGCTGACCGCAGCGCGCAAGACCTTCCCCTTCATCGACGCCAGCGACGCCGGCGCGCTGTTCGTGACCGGCTATTCGCAGGGCGGCTACGTCGCCCTGGCGGCGCACCGCGAGCTGCAGGCCATCGGCGCGAAGGTGGCGGCGTCGGCGCCGCTGTCCGCGCCGGCCGCCATCAGCCTGCTGACCGACTACACCTTCAGCGGCTGGCCGGCGCTGGGCAGCACGCTGTTCACGCCGCTGCTGTCGACCAGCTGGCAGAAGCAGTTCGGCTACGTCTACAACAACACCGCCGACATCTACGAAGCCCAGTACGCCGCCGGCATCGACACCCTGCTGCCGAGCCTGACGCCGAGCAACACGCTCTACACCACTGGCAAGCTGCCGCCGCTGGCGCTCTTTCCGCCGAACGCGGTGCCGGGCCCGGTCGATCCCTCGCTGGCCGTGTTCTATGCGCCCAACAACCTGGTCCGCCAGACTTACCTGACACAGGCCGCCACCGACATCCAGGTCAACACCTGCCCGGGCAACGCGCTGCCGGCGACGCCGGCCTCGCTCAACAACGCGTCGCCGCTGGGCTGCCAGCCGCTGCTCGGCTTCCGCAGGGCGGCGCTGGCGAACGACCTGCGCAACTGGCTGCCGACGCGCCCGGTGCTGATGTGCGGCGGCGCCAACGACCCGACCGTGAACTTCCTGAGCACGCGGGCCACGGCCGGCTACTTCCGCGCCAGCGGCATGCCGGCTTCGGCGCTGACCGTGGTCGACCTCGAGGACATCAACGCCACCGACGCCTTCTCGGCGGCGCGGGCCGGCTTCGCGCAGGCCAAGATCGGCACCGCGACCAGCGCCGGCGGCACGACCGCGAACCAGCAGCAGGCGGTGGTGCAGGCTTATCACAGCACGCTGGTGGCGCCGTTCTGCATCGCGGCGGCGCGGGGGTTTTTTGTAGGGGTGCTGGCTTCGGGGGGCTAGCCCTTTGAAGCGCGCGTCAGCCGGTCCCGCACGCCTTCCCACTCGGGGCCGGGCGGCGGGGTCTCGACCCAGATCAGCTTGACGCCCTCGGCGTCGAAGGCGCGCAGCACCGCGAAAAGCTGCTGCGCGGCGGCGCTTGCGTCGTCGGGCATGCGCCGCTGCAGCAGGCGCTGCGACCGGCTGCTCAACTCGGACCGCGACCAGACCGCCATGTTGGCGGCGTTCGCCCCCAGCACGTCGAGACCGGCCTGCAAGGCCTTGGCGTCCATCAGGCGCACCTTGGCGCTCGGCGCGTAGTGCGCTTCGAGGGTGCCGGAGGCCCGCGGGTCGGGCGCCCCGAGCGAGTCCTTGTCGCGCAGCGGCTCGCCGCCGGCGGCCTCGATCTGCGTGCGCGTGATCGCGCCGGGACGCAGCAGCACCGGCGCGCCGCGGCTGCAGTCGACGATGGTCGATTCGATACCGACCTCGCACGGTCCGCCGTCGACCACCAGCAGCGTGTCGCCGAACTCCTGCTGCACGTGCAGCGCGGTGGTCGGGCTGACGCGGCCGAAACGATTGGCGCTCGGCCCGGCGACGCCCAGCACGCCCTGTTCGGCACAGGCGGCCAGCAGGGCCTGCGCCACCGGATGCGCCGGGCAACGCAGGCCGATGGTGTCCTGGCCACCGGCTGCCGCGGCGCCGACGCCGGGCTGGCGTTCGACGATCAGCGTCAGCGGGCCGGGCCAGAAGGCGCGCACCAGCTTCTGGGCGAAGGCCGGCAGGGGCCGGGCGAAATGCGCCAGCGCCTCGGTGCCCCGGGCGCCCGCCGCCACGTGGACGATCAGCGGGTGGTCACTGGGCCGGCCCTTGGCCGCGAAGATGCCCGCGACCGCGGCATCGCTGCCGGCGTCGGCGCCCAGTCCGTAGACGGTTTCGGTCGGGAAGGCGACCAGGCCGCCGGCGCGCAGGACCTGCGCCGCCTCGGCGATCGCCTCGGGCAGGCGGCCATCGCGGATCATCCCGGCGACCCCGCTCATTCGGACAACGGGATCGCCAGCCCCAGCAACGCCGCCGCGAAGTCGGCGGTGCTGCGGACCGTCTCGATGCCGTCGCCGGTGATGTTGAGGTGGCCCATCTTGCGGCCGCGGCGCGCCTCGGTCTTGCCGTAGAGGTGCAGGTGGGTGCCGGGCAGGGCCAGCACGTCGGCCCAGCGCGGCTCCTGCGGCGTCTCGCCGTCGACGAACCACAGGTCCCCCAGCAGGTTCAGCATGATCGCCACGCTGTGCTGGCGCGGCGGATTGAGCGGCAGCCCGGCCAGCGTGCGCACCTGCAGTTCGAACTGCGAGACGTCGCTGGCGTCCATGGTCCAGTGGCCGCTGTTGTGGGGCCGCGGCGCCATCTCGTTGACCACCAGCCGGCCGTCGCCGAGCACGAAGAACTCGACGCACAGCACCCCGACATAGGCCAGCCCGTCGGCGATCGAGCGGGCCGCGGCCACGGCGCGGCGGGCGGTCGACTCGGGCATGTTGTGGGGATGGACCTCGGTGACGGCCAGGATGCCGTCGCGGTGCAGGTTGCGCTGCACCGGGAAGTTCACCATCTGCCCGTCCTCGCCGCGGGCGACGATCACCGAGCATTCGAAGTCGAGGGGCAGCAGCTGTTCGAGCACGCAAGGCACGTCGCCGGCGTCGTGCCAGGCGGCCTGCAGCTCGGCCCGGGTCGCCACCCGGCGCTGGCCTTTGCCGTCGTAGCCGAGCCGCGCGGTCTTGAGGATGCCGGGCAGCAGTTCGTCCGCCACGGCCGCCAGCTGGTCGTCGGTCTCGATCACGGCGTAAGGGGCGCATTCGACGCCGCAGCGCACGAAATGGCTTTTTTCGCGGATCCGGTCCTGGGCGATCGCCACGGCATCGGCGCCCGGCGACACCGGCCGGGCCGTCGCCAGGTGCTCGAGAGAGGGCGCCGGCACGTTCTCGAACTCGGTCGTCACGGCGTCGGCCAGGCCGGCCAGCCGCGCCAGGCCGTCGACGTCGGTGTAGTCGGTGTGGATGTGGTGGTGGCTCACCCGCCCGGCCGGGCTGTCGGCGTCGGGGTCGAGCACCGCGGTGAAATAGCCCATGGTCTGGGCCGCGTGCACGAACATCCGCCCCAGCTGGCCGCCCCCGAGCACCCCCAGCGTGGCGCCCGGCAACACGACGCTCACAATGCGCCCCCGCCCTGCGGCGAGAACGGCGACACCGGCTCGGCATCGCCCGGCGGCAAGGTCATGGCCTGCGCGGCCTCGGTCTGCCGCAGCCGGAAGGCGTCGAGCTGTGCCCGCAGCGCCGGATCGCCCACCGCCAGCATGGCGACCGCGAACAGCGCCGCGTTGGCCGCCCCGGCATTGCCGATCGCGAAGGTCGCCACCGGCACGCCCTTGGGCATCTGGACGATGCTGTAGAGCGAATCGACGCCCTGCAGGTGCCGGCTGGCGACCGGCACGCCGAGCACCGGCACCGTGGTCTTGGCCGCCAGCATGCCCGGCAGGTGGGCGGCCCCGCCGGCGCCGGCGATGATCGCCGCCAGCCCGCGCGACGCGGCGCTTTCGGCGTAGGCGAACAATTCGTCGGGCATCCGGTGGGCCGAGACCACCCGGGCTTCGTGGGCGATGCCGAATTGCTGGAGAATCTCGACCGCGTTGCGCATCGTCTCCCAGTCGGAGTTCGAGCCCATCACCACGCCGACCTGAATTGCTTGCTTCATGGTTCCAATTTTACGTTTCACCCCCACCTTCCCGCGATGATCGACATCACCCTCGAAAATTTCCAGTCCGAGCTGATCGACGGCTCGATGACCACGCCGGTCCTGCTCGACATCTGGGCCGAATGGTGCGGGCCCTGCAAACAGCTCGGGCCGGTGCTCGAAAAGCTCGAAGTCGAGTACGCCGGCCGCTTCACGCTGGCCAAGCTCGATGCCGACAAGGTGCCGCAGATCTCCGAGCAGCTGAGCCAGATGTTCGGCGTGCGCAGCATCCCGTTCTGCGTCATGTTCAAGGACGGCCAGCCGGTCGACGGCTTCGTCGGCGCGATCCCGGCCGACCAGATCCGCGCCTTCCTCGACAAGCACGTGCCGCCGGGCGACGAGGACGCGCCGCCGCTCGACCAAGAAGTCTCGGCCCAGCAGGCCCTGGCCGAGGGCGACACCCAGGGCGCGCTCGAGAAGCTGCAGCACGCGGTCGCCACCGACCCGGCCAACGACGACGCCCGCTTCGATTACGTCAAGCTGCTGCTGCAGGAAGGCCGCACCGACGACGCCAAGGTCGCGTTCGCCCCGGTGATCGCCAAGACCTCGCTGGTGCGCCGCTTCGATTCGCTGCAGCGCTGGATGGACGCGATCGACTTCGCGGCCCCGGCCGCGGGGGCGGCACCCGCGCTGGCCGACCTGGACAGCCGGATCGCCGCGAACAAGCGCGACTTCGACGCCCGCTTCGACCGCGCCCGCCTGCTGATGGCCGCCCGGCGCTGGACCGACGCCATGGACGAGCTGCTCGACATCCTGATGCGCGACAAGAGCTGGAACGAGGACCTGGCGCGCAAGACCTACATCGCGGTGCTCGACATCATCGAACCGCCGAAGGTCAAGGTCGCCGACGGCCAGATTCCGCCGGACGACCCGACCGTGGCCAGCTACCGGCGTCGACTGAGCAGCGTGGTGCTCAGCTGAGGCCCGGGAAGCGCGAGGCGTTGGCGCGCCGGGCCCGGTCGCATACGATGGCGCAAATATCAATTTGTTGCAGAAGGACACACAGGCCATGCGCTCCCGCCCTGCCGCCATCCCCCTTTTCACGGCCGCCCTGCTGGCAGCGATGCTGACTGCCGGCTGCGGCAGCGCCATCCCGCTCGACGAACCGATCGAAGGCCCGGTCTGGCGCCTCGACCAGCTCGGCGGCGAGCCGGTGGCCGCCGGCAACGATCCGCGGCGCGATCCGCAGGTGGTGTTCAACCGCAGCAACGGACGCGTGAGCGGCTCGGGCGGCTGCAACCAGCTGTCGGGCACCTTCGAGCGCAGCGGCAGCACGCTCAAGCTGAGCCAGCTGGCCTCGACCCGGATGGCCTGCGCCGACCCGGCGCTCGGCACCAAGGAGCAACAATTCTTTGCCGCCCTGCAGGCCACCGCCAGCTACCGGCTGCAGAGTCCGACCCGGCTGGCCCTGCTCGATGCGAGCGGGCGCACCGTGGCGACGCTGAGCGCGGCGCGCTGAGACGCGCCCGGCTACCAGCGCGCCGGCAGCTCCCGCAGCAGCGTCAGCTGGCGCTGCGCGACCGCCACGTAGTCCCCCTGCTCGAGGTCCTTGAGCAGCCGGCTCACCATTTCCCGCGAACAGCCGATCTCGCTGGCGATCGCCTGGTGCGTCAGCCGCTCGGCGATCGGCCGGCTACCGTCCGCCGCCGGCGCCGACGCGCGTTCCTCGAGCAGGCGCTTCAGGCGCGCGTAGACGTCGAGCAACGCCATGCTGCGGGCGCTCTCGGTGGCCAGCCGGGCGCGGCGGATCAGCCGCACGATCAGCGCCAGCGCGAAATCGGGATGGTCGGCGATGTGCTGCAACATGGTTTCGCGGGTGACGACGGCGCAGACGGTCGGCTCGACCGCTTCCACGCTGGCGGAACGCGGGCCGCCGTCGAGCGACATCTCGCCGACATATTCGCCCGGCCCGTGCAGGCCCAGGGTGATCTCGCGGCCGCGCGCGTCCGAGAGAAAGGCCCTCAGCCGCCCGGACAGCACGATGTAGATCGAGCCGCCCTGCTCGCCTTCTTCAATCAGCCGCGCCCGCGTTCGGTAGCGGCGCTGGATGCCGCGTTGGGCGAGTTGCAGCAGGGCGGGCGGGAGTGGGACGTGTTCGACACCGGAGGCAGCGGGCATCCGTCGAATATAAGGTCAGCGGGGCCGCCCCCGCCGGCCGTCACTCGCCGAATCTCAGCGCCGACACGATCTGCGGCATCCGCGAGACGCGGTGCACCACCTCGCGGATGCTGTTGCTGCCGGTCTTCTGCCGGACATTCTTGATGTGGGTGCGCACCGTGGACATCCGGATGCCTTCGAGGCAGGCGATCTCCTCGGCGCCATGGCCGGCGCAGAGCCGGGCCAGCACGTTCTGCTCGGCCCGGGTCAGGTGCCGGGCGCGGGCGAACATCTGCATGGTCAGCGTCTCGCAGCCGGGACGGCGGCTGCACATCACGAGCACCGTGTCGACGGTGCCGCTGCCGTGCACCGCGGCCAGTGGAATGAAGGCCACCGAGAGCGAATCCTCGCCGTCTTCGAGCTCGACGATGCTGCGGCAGTCGCGCTCGGCATCCTTGAGGGCCTGGCGGATCTTCGCCTGGGAGGCGGCGTTGCCGGCGCAGAGCATGCCCTCGCCGTTGCGCAACGCGCGCGCCGCGGCCAGTTCGCGCCGGGCCGGGAAATTGGCATGCAGGATGCGGCCGGTCAGGTCCAGCAGCAGCAGGCCATGGTCGATCTCGTCGAGCACCCGGGCCAGCATGCCGGGCTGCAGCGCGTCCGGCGGCGCGGCGGTGACGTCGCGGCCAAAGCGCTCCAGGTAGGTGATCTCGAAATCTGCTGCGGTTTCCATGGTGCTCTCCTCATCTGGGGGGATGAAAAGAGTTTGGAAGACTGCGAGGCTGGCGTGCGGTGAGTATTGCCGCGGATTTTGTGATCTATTTACATTCCGCTGCCTGATCAGGCAGCAGTCAGCCGGTGAGCCGCTGCAGGGCTTCGCGGTACTTCGCCGCGGTCTTCTCGATCACCTCGGCCGGCAGCCGCGGCGCCGGCGGCGTCTTGTCCCAGGGCTTGCCGTTGATCTTCGTGGCCTCGAGCCAGTCGCGCACGAACTGCTTGTCGTAGCTCGGCGGGTTGGTGCCGGCGGCCAGCGCGGCCTCGTAGCCTTCGACCGGCCAGTAGCGCGAGCTGTCGGGCGTCAGCACCTCGTCCATCAGCACCAGCGTGCCGGCCTCGTCGAGGCCGAACTCGAACTTGGTGTCGGCGATGATCATGCCCTTGGTCAGCGCGATCGCGGCCGCGGCCTCGTAGATCGCGATGCTGGTCTCGCGGATCTGCTGGGCCAGCGTCGGGCCGACCACCTCGACCACCTTGTCGTAGCTGATGTTCTCGTCGTGCGCGCCGGCCGCCGCCTTGGCGGCGGGCGTGAAGATCGGCCGCGGCAGCTTGCTGGCGTTGGTCAGCCCCTCGGGCAGGGGGACGCCGCAGACGGCGCGGTTGTCCTGGTATTCCTTCCAGCCGCTGCCGGCCAGGTAGCCGCGCACCACGGCCTCGACCGGGATCGGCGTCAGGCGCTTGACCAGCATCGAGCGGCCCTCGACCTGGGGCACCTCCTCGGGCGTGACCACGCTCTCGGGCGCGTCGCCGGTGAGATGGTTCGGGCACAGGTGGCCGAGCCGTTCGAACCACCACAGCGCCATCTGCGTCAGGATCACACCCTTGCCAGGAATGGGCTCGCCCATGATCACGTCGAAGGCCGACAGGCGGTCGCTCGCGACCATCAGGATGCGGTCGCTGCCGACCGCATAGTTGTCGCGCACCTTGCCGCGCGCCAGCAGCGGAAGGCTTTTGATGGAGGAGGTATGGACGGTGGTCATGGCGAAATGGATGAAGCGGGGCGGGTGACGCCGGAGATTGTGCGCGCGCTGCGGCCGGCGCAGAAAAAAGCCACCGCGAAGGTGGCTTTCAGGCGCAAGCGAAGGGTCAGACCACTTGTTGCGCGAGCTCGCCCTTGGCGTACTTGGCGGCGACCACCTGCAGGGTGTCGCCCTTGATCTTCGGGCCCTGGCCTTCGCAGCCGAACTCGAGGTAGCGCTGCTTGCAGATCAGGCGCGCGGCTTCGCGCGCCGGCTTGAGCCATTCGCGGGCGTCGAACTTCTCGGGGTGCTCGGCCAGGAACTTGCGCACCGCGCCGGTCATCGCCAAGCGGATGTCGGTGTCGATGTTGATCTTGCGCACGCCGTGCTTGATGGCTTCCTGGATTTCCTTGACCGGCACGCCGTAGGTTTCCTTCATGTTGCCGCCGTACTGGCGGATGATCGCCAGCAGCTCCTGCGGCACGCTCGACGAGCCGTGCATCACCAGGTGGGTGTTCGGGATGCGGCGGTGGATTTCCTTGATGCGGTCGATCGCCAGGATGTCGCCGGTGGGCTCGCGGGTGAACTTGTAGGCGCCGTGGCTGGTGCCGATGGCGATCGCCAGGGCGTCGATCTGGGTGCGCTTGACGAAGTCGGCGGCCTGCTCCGGGTCGGTCAGCAGCTGCTCGCGGGTCATGGTGTCGTCGGTGCCGTGGCCGTCTTCCTTGTCGCCCTTCATGGTCTCGAGCGAGCCCAGGCAGCCGAGTTCGCCTTCGACCGTGACGCCGACCTTGTGCGCCATGTCGGCCACCTTGCGCGTGACGTCGACGTTGTAGTCGTAGCTGGCGATGGTCTTGCCGTCGGCTTCGAGCGAGCCGTCCATCATGACCGAGCTGAAGCCGAGGTCGATCGCGCCGCGGCAGACGTCGGGGCTCTGGCCGTGGTCCTGGTGCATCACCAGCGGCACCGTCGGGTAGGCCTCGATGGCGGCCTGGATCAGGTGCTTGATGAAGGCTTCGCCCGCGTACTTGCGGGCGCCAGCGCTGGCTTGCAGGATGACGGGGGCCCCGACTTCCTTGGCGGCCTCCATCACGGCCTGCACCTGTTCGAGGTTGTTGACGTTGAAAGCCGGAATGCCGTAGCCGTTGGCGGCGGCATGGTCGAGCAGTTCGCGCATCGAGACGAGTGCCATTGAAATACCTCGCGGGAATCTAGGGATGGAAACGAAATAACTCCCGCGATTCTACCGAGGCCCCCTGCAGGACGGCTTCGATGGCCCCTGCCACCGCGGGGCGCGCGCTAGCTGACCCTGCAGATCTTCAGCATGTTGGTGCCACCCGGCGCGCCCATCGGCTCGCCGCAGGTGATCGCGTAGACATCGCCAGTCTGCACGATGCCGCGCTTTTTCAGATGCGCCTCGGCCTGCTCCAGCGCCGTGTCCCGGTCGCTTTCCGAATCCATCAGGAGCGGCCGCACGTTGCGGTACAGCGCCATCTTGCGCTGGGTCGAGAGCCGCGAGGTCAGGGCGTACATCGGGATGTGCGCCCGGTGGCGGCTCATCCAAAGCGGGGTCGAGCCCGATTCGGTCAGCGCCACGATCGCCTTGGCGCCCAGGTGGTGGGCCGTGAACAGCGCGCCCATCGCGATCGACTGGTCGATCCGGCTGTAGTTCTTGCCGCTGAAATCGGCGTCGAGCTGCAGGTCTTCGGCGGCCTCGGCGGCTTCGCAGATCTTGCTCATCTCCTGCACCGTCTCGAGCGGGTAGCGGCCCGAGGCGGTCTCGGCCGAGAGCATCACGGCGTCGGTGCCGTCGAGCACCGCGTTGGCGACGTCGCTGACCTCGGCCCGCGTCGGCACCGGGTTGGTGATCATCGACTCCATCATCTGGGTCGCGGTGATGACCACCCGGTCCATCTCGCGCGCCATGCGGATCATCTTCTTCTGCAGCGCCGGCACGGCCGCGTTGCCGACCTCGACGGCCAAGTCGCCGCGGGCCACCATGATGCCGTCGCTGGCGCGCAGGATCTCCTCGAGCTTGGGGATCGCCTCGGCGCGCTCGATCTTGGCGATCATGCCGGGCTTGTGGCCGAATTCGGCCGCCGCCACGTTGCACAGCTGGCGCGCCATCTCCATGTCGGTCGCGTTCTTGGGGAAGCTCACTGCCACGTAGTCGGCCTGGAAGCTCATCGCGGTCTTGATGTCCTCCATGTCCTTGGCGGTCAGCGCCGGCGCGGTGAGCCCGCCGCCCTGCTTGTTGATGCCCTTGTTGTTGGACAGCTCGCCGCCCAGGCGCACCGTGGTGTGGACCGCATCGCCCTTGACCGCGTCGACCGTCAGCACGATGAGGCCGTCGTTCAACAGCAGGCTGTCGCCCGGCTTGACGTCGCGCGGCAGGTCCTTGTAGTCGAGGCCGACGGCGTCGACGTCGCCCGGCTCGGTGCGCGAGGCATCGAGAATGAACTTGGCGCCGGGCTCGAGCCAGACCTTGCCCTCGGCGAACTTGCCGACCCGGATCTTCGGGCCCTGCAGGTCGGCCATGATCGCCACCTCGCGGCCGCTGCGCCGGGCCGCCTCCCGCACCATCGCGGCCCGGTTGATGTGGTCCTGCGCCGTGCCGTGGCTGAAGTTGAGCCGCACCACGCTGACCTTGTAGTGGATCATCTGCTCGAGCAGCTCGAGCGTGTTCGAGGCGGGACCGAGGGTCGCGACGATCTTGGTGGCGTGGCGGGGCAGGCGGGGCGTGCTCATCGTTGTCTCCTTTAATCAGTTGAGGACAGAGCAAAAACTGCTGGGCAGTTTCTTGGTCTGTCCCGCAAAGTGTTTGTATGCCGTACTGTATACACTTTATAGGAGCACCGGAAGAGGGTTATCCGCCCGCCGCCCGTTTCGACAGGATTTCGAAGGCCGGCAGCGTCTTGCCTTCAAGGATTTCCAGGAAGGCGCCGCCGCCGGTCGAGATGTAGCCGATCTTGTCCTCGATGCCGTACTTGGCGATGGCCGCCAGCGTGTCGCCGCCGCCGGCGATCGAGAACGCCTTGCTGTCGGCGATGGCGTGGGCGATGGTCTTGGTGCCGTTGGCAAAAGCGTCGAACTCGAACACGCCCACCGGACCGTTCCAGACGATCGTGCCGGCCTCGCGCAGCTGGGCGGCCAGCAGTTCGGCGGTCTTCGGGCCGATGTCGAGGATCAGGTCGTCGTCGGCGACGTCGGTGGCGTCCTTGATGGTCGCCGCCGCGTCGGCCGCGAAGGCCTTGGCCGTCACCACGTCGACCGGGATCGGCACTGCCGCGCCGCGCGCGCGCATGGCATCGATCACGGCCTTGGCCTGGTCGATCAGGTCGGGCTCGGCCAGCGACTTGCCGATCTTCAACCCGGCGGCCAGCATGAAGGTGTTGGCGATGCCGCCGCCGACGATCAACTGGTCGACCTTCTCGGCCAGGCTCTTCAGGATGGTCAGCTTGGTGCTGACCTTGGAGCCGGCGACGATCGCCACCAGCGGCCGCTGGGGCTGCGCCAGGGCCTTGGTGATGGCATCGATCTCGGCCGCCAGCAACGGGCCGGCCGAGGCGACCTTGGCGAACTGGGCGATGCCGTAGGTGGTGGCCTCGGCCCGGTGCGCGGTGCCGAAGGCATCGTTGACGTAGATGTCGGTCAGCGCGGCGAGCTTGCGCGAAAGCGCCTCGTCGTTCTTTTTCTCGCCCTTGTTCAGGCGGCAGTTCTCGAGCAGCACGACCTGGCCCGGCGCGACCTGCACGCCGTCGACCCAGTCCGACACCAGCGGCACTTGGCGGCCGAGCAGCTCGCCCAGGCGGGCGGCGACCGGCGCCAGCGAATCCTCGGGCTTGAACTGGCCTTCAGTGGGCCGGCCCAGGTGCGAGGTGACCATCACGGCGGCGCCGGCGTCGAGCGCCGCACGGATGCAGGGCACCGAGGCGCGGATGCGGGTGTCCTCGGTGATGCGGCCCGTGTCGTCCTGCGGCACGTTGAGATCGGCTCGGATGAAAACGCGCTGGCCGGCGACTTTGCCTTGCGCACAGAGGTCGGTGAATCGAAGGACGTTCATGGGTGGCAATCTGAAAGCGGATGAAGGGGGCCACAACGGGCAGCGCCATTGTAGGTTTCAGCCCGCCAGGCCCGGCTCGCGCGCGACCTGCTGGAGCAATTCCACGAAGCTGGCGGCCGCCGGCGACAGCGAGCGTTTCGCCGCCCCGTAGACGCAGACCTCGCGGTGGAAGTCGGGCTGGTCGAGCCGCACCATCTGCAGCCCGTGGGCCCGCACCAGCGAGGCCGAATAGGTCGGGCACACCGTGAGCCCGAGCCCGGCGGCGACCATGCCGAGCGCGGTCGTCATGTACGACACCTCCTGGGTCGTGGCGCGCAGCATGAGCTCGCGCGCGTCGGCGGCGAGTTCGGGCAGCACGCGCTGGCGGAAGTCGCGCGTCGGCGCGATGAAGACGTAGGGGCCGAGTTCGCTCCAGCGGACCTGGCGGCGGCGCGCGAAGGCATGGCCCGGCGGGCAGATCAGCCAGTGCCGGTCGCGAAACAGCGTCCGCCGCTCGACCAGCGCGGCGTCCACCGCCACATCCTGGCCGACCGCCAACTCAACCTCGCCCGACAGCAGGCCGTCGAGCAGGTGCTCGGGCAACGTGTCGGCCAGCCGGACATCGACGTCGGGATGCAGCTCGCGGTAGGCCGCGATCACGCGCGGCATCAGCGTGCAGGCCATGAGCTGCGGCGCCGCCAGCCGCAGCACGCCCTTCTTCTTGTCGCGCAGGTCGGTGACGCCGGCCACCGCGCCGGCCAGGTCGGCCAGCAGGCGCTGGACCGAGGGCTGGAATTCGCGCCCGGCCTCGGACAGCAGCACGCGCCGGGTGTGACGGTCGAACAGCTGCACCCCCATTTCGCGTTCGAGCTCGCGCACCAGCACGCTGAGCGCCGACTGGGTCAGGTGCAGGGTGGCGGCGGCAGCGGTGAAGCTGCCGGTCTCGGCCACGGCGGCGAAGGCGCGCAGTTGGCGCAGGGTCAGATTCATGGTCTCGCTTCATCAATCGATGAATTTATTTCGATTGAATCATAAGAAGAATGGCGGCCCAATCGCTCCGACCCTGCGAGACCTTGACTGGAGAGACCGCCATGCCATCGCCCACACCACCCCCCGTGCCCGTGCGCGGCCTGCACCACTTCGCCTGGCGCTGCCGCGACAGCGAGGAGACCCGCCGCTTCTACGAGGACCTGCTGGGCCTGCCGCTGGTGCACGTGATCAAGAGCGACCACGTGCCGAGCACCGGCGAGTACTGCCCCTACGTCCACATCTTCTTCCAGATGCGCGACGGCTCCTACATCGCCTTCTTCGACCTCGGCGACGACATCGCGGCGCTGCCTTCGCCCAACACGCCGGCCTGGGTCAACCACATCGCCCTGCGGGTCGACTCGCAGGCCGAACTGCGCAGCGCCAAGGCCCGGCTCGAAGCCGCCGGCATCGAGGTGCTGGGCCCGACCGACCACCACATCATCGAATCGATCTATTTCTTCGATCCGAACGGCATCCGCGTCGAGCTGACGACACCGACCGTGCCGCAGGCCGAGATGGACGCCCATGCGCTGCACGCGCGCGCCGACCTCGACGCCTGGACCCTGCGCAAGGCCGGGCTGCGCGCGGCCGCCGCCGGAAAGGCAGCCCATGCCTGAGCTGCATCTCGCCGTCATCGACGTCAAGCCCGGGGCCTCGCTCGAAAGCCAGTCCGGCCTGCAGATGCTGCGCCCGCGCATCTATGGCGCCTACCAGGCGCCGGCCGGTCCGAAGAAGGTCGCCGCGATCGTGATGCATCCCACGAGCAACTTCATGGGCCACTACCTGATCGGCCCGCTGGCCGCGCGCGGCATCTGCTGCATGGGACTGAACTCGCGCTACATGGGCAACGACACGGTGCTGCTGATGGAGCGCGCGATCCAGGACCTCGGCGCCGGCGTGCAGTTCCTGCGCGCGGCCGGCTACGAGAAGGTCGTCTTGATCGGCAACTCGGGCGGCGCCGCGCTGGCCAGCTTCTACCAGGCGCAGGCCGAGCAGCTCACGGCCCACCACTTCGCCGACGGCGACCCGACCCACCTGCACCCGGACGACCTGCCGCCGGTGGACGGCCTCGCGCTCTGCGCGGCGCACCAGGGCCGCTCGAAGCTGATGCGCGACTGGATCGATCCCTCGGTCACCGACGAGCACGACCCGCTGTCGGTCGATCCGGAACTCGACATGTACGACTCCCGCCACGCGGTGCCGTACAGCAACGAATTCCTGGCCCGCTTCAGTGCCGCCCAGCAGGCGCGGCTCGAGCGCATCGAGCGCTGGGCGCTCGAACGGCTTCGCCAGCTGCGCAGCACCCCGGGCGCGCCTCGCGACCAGGCCTTCATCGTCTACCGCACCCACGCCGATCCGCGTTGCGTCGACCTGTCGATCGACGCCAACGACCGCGCGCCCGGCAGCGTCTGGGGCGATGCGCGGCAGGTCAACTATTCGGCCAACGCGATGGGGCGCACCACCTCGCTGACCGCCTTTCTCTCGCAGTGGTCGTCGCGCTCGCAGGCCGACGGCCCGTCGAACCTGGCGCGCACCACGGTGCCCAAGCTGCTCCTGACCTACACCGGCGACCAGTCGACCTTCCCGAGCACCCGCGATGCCTGGCTGGCCGCCGGCGGTGCGCGCATCCGCAACGTCGACATCGTCGGCGGCAACCACTACCTGGCGGGCCAGCCGCAACTGGTGCAGCAAGCCGCCGATGCGATCGCCGAATGGGCGCAGGCATTGTGAGCACCGCCATGGAAAGCTACAAGTTCGCCCCCGCCTACGAACTGCCGAACTGGCCCTTCGTGACGCCGCCAGAACTCGGCAGCGACAGCGTCGCGCGCCACCCGATCGTGATCGTCGGCGCCGGCCCGGCGGGACTCACGCTGGCCTGCGATCTCGCCCGCCGCGGCGTGCGCGCCCTCCTGCTCGACGAGGACGACACGGTCGGCGTGCGCGGCGCCTCGTCGCGCGGCATCTGCTACGCGCAGAAGAGCCTGGAGATCTTCGCCCGGCTGGGCATCTACGAGCGGGTCGCACAGAAGGGCATCACCTGGTCCTTCGGCCGCACCTTCTCGGACCAGCAAGAGGTCTACAACTTCAACCTGAAGACCGACAGCGTCTCGGCGCAGCCGCCCTTCATCAACCTGCAGCAGTTCTACATCGAGTGGTTCCTGGTCGAGCGCATCCTCGAACTCGGCCTGACCGACCTGCGCTGGAAGAACCGCGTGGTCGACGTGACGCCGCTCGCCGACGGCGTGCGCATCGAGGTCGAAACGCCCGCCGGCCGCTACACGATCGAAGCCGACCACCTGATCGACGCCACCGGCGCCAACAGCCCGATCCGCACCCAGCTCGGCATCGACGCGCACCCGTCGCGCAGCACCGACCGCTGGTGCATCAGCGATGTTCGCTTCAAGAAGCCGCTGCCGACCGAGCGCTGGACCTGGGTCGATGCGCCCTTCAACGAGGGCCGCGCCGTGTGGCAGCACCTGATGGGCGACGGCGTCTGGCGCATCGACTACCAGATGCCCGAGGACTGCGACTCGGCCCAGATCAGCCAGCCCGAAGTGGCCGGTGCGCGATTGCGCGAGCAACTCGGCCCCGGCGTCGAATTCGAGTTCGTCTGGATCGGCCCGTACGGCTACCGCGATCATCTGCTCGACAATTTCCGGCACGGGCGCATCCTGTTCATCGGCGATTCGGCCCACGTCGTGAGCCCCTTCGGCGCCCGCGGCGGCAACAGCGGCATCCAGGACGCGGCCAACCTCGGATGGAAGCTGGCGCTGGTCGCGCAGGGCCTCGCCGGCGATGCGCTGCTCGACACCTACGACGCCGAACGCCGCCCGGCCGCGGTCGAGAACCTCCGCGTCACCAGCCGTTCGGCACGCTTCCTCGCACCGCGGACGCCGGCCGAGCACACGCTCCGCCGGGCCGTGGTCGCGCTCGCATCGCGCCATGCCTTCGCCCGCGCGCTGGTGAACACGGGCCGCATGTCGGTCGCCAACGACTACCCTGCGGCAGCTCATTTGCCCGAGGGCGGACGCAGCGTGCAGAACCTGCCGCTGCGCCACCTCGACGGAACGCCGACCACGCTGATGGAACTGCTGGCCGACGGCACCCGCTGCCTGGGCCTGTGGTTCGCACCGACGCGCGCGCAGGCGGAAGCCGCGGCCGATGTCGCGGCCTCGCTGCCGCTGCGGCTGGTCGCGGTGGGCGGCGACAGCGGCCTGCCTGCGCTGCAGCCCGACGAGGCACTGGCGCGCCACCTCGGCAACCCGACCCCGGGCAGCCTGTGCCTGGTGCGTCCGGACGCCTATCGCGCCACGCTGCTGGACAACCCCGCGCCGGCGTCGATCTCGGCCGCGGTCCACGCCGCGCTGGCGCACCGTTGAAGGTCACAAGACATGATCACCGAACCCCGCATCCCCGATCCCGACGGCTTCTACGCGGCCTGGGTCAGCGCCCATGAAGGGCTGACCGAGGCGCAGAGCGCCGACTTCAATGCCCGCCTCGTGCTGCTGCTGGCCAACCAGTGCGGCGACCAGGCCGTGCTGCTGGACTGCATCGATGCCGCACGAGAAAGCGGCGTCGCGCCCGAACCCCCACCACGAAGCCCCGCATGACCGACTCCGTTTCCTTCGCCTCCGCCTCCGACACCCGCGAGCAGAAGCCGCAGGTGCGCGAACTCGCGCCCAACGTGTACGGCTACATCAGCGACTTCGATCCCAACTGCGGCTTCATCGTCGGCGATGCGCATGTGGTGCTGATCGACACGCGGCCGACGCCGCGCATGGCGCGCGACTTCCTGGCCGACATCCGCGCGGTCACCGACAAGCCGATCAAGTTCATCGTGCTCACGCACTACCACGCCGTGCGCGTGATGGGCGCCAGCGCCTTCGACGAGGTGCAGGCCATCATCGCCAGCCAGGGCACGCTCGACTGGGTGCGAGAGCGCGGGCAGGCCGATTTCGATTCCGAGGTCGGGCGCTTTCCGCGCCTCTTTGCTGGCGTCGAAGAGATCCCCGGGCTCACGGTGCCGACGATGAGCTTCGAGCGCGAGATGAGCCTGTGGCTCGGCCCGCGCGAAGTGCGCTTGATGTGCCTGGGCCGCGGCCACTCGGGCGGCGACACGGTCGCCTGGCTGCCCGACTGCGGCGTGCTGTTCTCGGGCGATGTGGTCGAGAACCGCTGCGGTGTGTATGCCGGCGACGCCTACATCCAGGACTGGGCCGGCACGCTCGATGCCGTCGCCGCACTGAAACCCGAGGTGCTGGTGCCGGGCCGCGGCGCGGTGGTGCGCGGCACGCCGGCCTGCGTCGAGGCGATCGAACTCACCAAGGCCTTCCTGTCGACGCTGCTGGCCAGCGTGCGCTCGGCCATCGATGCCGGCGACAGCCTGCGCGGCTGCTTCGAGCGCGCCGAGCAGGCGATGAAGCCGCGCTTCGGCGACTGGCCGGTGTTCCAGCACGTGCTGCCATTCGACGTGTCGCGCGCCTATGACGAGTTGCGCGGCATCGAGCATCCGGTGGTCTGGACCGCGGAGCGCGACCGCGAACTGTGGCAGACGCTGCGCGGCTGATTCACGAGATTCCCTTTCAACCCCGGAGACAAAGACGATGAAGAGATTCCTGCAACTGCTGGCCGCAGGCCTCATGCTCGCGCTCGGCAGCCATGCGCCGGCCCAGACCGCCTATCCCAGCCAGCCCGTGCGCTGGATCGTTCCCTACGTGGCCGGCGGGGGCACCGACAACCTGGCGCGTGCGCTGGCCGAGGCGATGCAGCCCTCGCTGGGCCAGCCCCTGATCATCGACAACCGGCCCGGCGCCTCGACCAACATCGGCGTCTCGGTGCTGATGCAGTCCAAGCCGGACGGCTACACGATCATGCAGGCCGAGAACGCGGCGCTGCTGTTCAACGAGTACATGTTCGCCAAGCTGCCCTACAAGCCGGCGAGCGACTTCACCTACATCGGCGCCATCGGCCGCTTCCCGGTCGCGCTGGTGGTCCATCCCGACTTCCCTGCAAAGACCGTGGCCGAATTCGTGAGCTACGTGAAGGCCCATCCCGACAAGGTCAGCTACGCCTCGCCCGGCAATGGCTCGCCGCACCACATGGCGATGGAGCTCTTCAAGCAGAAGGCCGGCATCAACGTCCAGCACGTGCCCTACAAGGGCGCAGCGCCGGCGATGACCGATGTCATGGGCGGCCAGGTGCCGACCATGATGCTGGACCTGGCCTCAGGGCTGCCGATCATCAAGTCGGGCAAGGTGCGCGTGCTGGCGATCGCGCTGCCGCAGCGCGCCGGTGCATTGCCCGAGGTGCCGACCTTCGCCGAACTCGGCTTCAAGGACGTCAACGCCTATGCATTCCACGGCCTGATCGGCCCGTCGGGCATGCCGCCCGAGGCGGTGGCCCGCATCAACGCCGAACTCAACAAGGCCATGCAGGCGCCGAAGGTGGTCAAGTTGTTCTCGGATTTCGGCTTCGAGGCGCTGCCGGGAACCCCGCAGGACTTCTACAAGCTCTCGCGCGCCGAAAGCGAGCGCTGGGGCAAGATCATCAAGACCGCCGGCGTCCAGCTGGACTGACGGGCCCGGGGCCTACCAGCCCAGCCCCAGGTGCAGCGGCAGGTACACCGCCATCCCCGCCAGCATCGTCCCGAGCACGCCGCGCCGCCAGAAGAAATAGGCGGTGCCGGCGACGGCCCCGTAGAGCCGGGCGTCGTGCAGGGTCGAGATCAGGTGGCCCTGCGTCATGACGATCTCGGGCGCGATCACTGCCGCCAGCGCCGCCGCCGGCGCGTAGTGCAGCGCCCGGTGGGCCCACTCCGGCAGGCCCCAGGGCCGATCGAGGATGAAGAAGAAGCAGCGCGTGAGCACGGTGACGCCGGCCAGGCCGAGGATCACTCCGAGGGTCCAGAGATCCGTCCCTCCAAAAACGGCGCTCACTTGTCATCCTCCGCATCGACATCCAGCCCGAACTGCTTCTCGAGCCAGAAGCAAGCCAGCACCGCGACGCCGATGGCGGCCACGATGTTGAGCTTGAGCGGCAGCGCATAGGCCGCCACCGCGGTCGCCGAGGCGATCAGCACCGCCAGCAGCCGAAGCCGCGTGGTCGCCATCGAGCAGACGATCGCCACCAGGCTCAGCACGCCGGCGAAGCCCAGGCCCCAGCTCTGCGGAATCATGTTGGCCAGCACGATGCCGAGCAGGCTCATGCTCATCCAGGCGCACCAGGTCACGCAGTAGTTGCCGGTGAGATAGGCCTCCTGGGCCTGTTCCTCGGCGCGGGTGCGTGGCGGTTGCGCGTACTTGCGGGTGAACAGCGCATAGCTCATGTCGGCAGTGAGATAGCCGTGGGTGATGCGGCGCCAGCGCGGCATGTGCATCAGATAGGGCCGCAGGTGCAGGCTGAAGACCACGAAGCGCAGGTTGACGCAGAAGCCCGTGGCCAGGATGACCCAGGCCGGCGCGCCCGCCATCAGCAGCGGGATGGCGGCCAGCTGCGAACTGCCCGCGTAGACCAGCAGCGTCATCGCCACCGACTCGAACACGCTCATGCCCGACTTGAGCATCGCCACGCCGGTCATCAGGCCCCAGGCGCCGATGCCCATGGCGACCGTGGACATGTCTCTCACGCCCTGGCGGAATTCCGGCTGGCGCCGGATCGCAGAGGAGAGAAACATCAGTGGAAGCGCTGGCCGGGCTTGACGTCGAATCCGCGCAGGAAGTCGGCGACCGCCAGGCGCTTGCCGCCGGCGCGCTGCAGTTCGGTGACCCGCAGCACGGAGTCCTTCGCCGCGACGGCAATGCCCGAAGGCGTCACGGCCAGCACCGTGCCGGGCGCCTCGCCGGGCCCGCCCGGCTCGGCCTCCGCGGCCCACAGCTTGATCGTCTCGCCGTCGAGCACGCTGCTGGCGCCAGGGAAGGGGTCGAAGGCGCGCACCCGGCGCGCGATCGCCGCGGCGTCCAGCGACCAGTCGATCTGGGCCTCGGCCTTCTCGACCTTGTGGGCGTAGGTCACGCCTTCGGTCGGCTGCGGCTCGGCCTTCAGCCCGCCGGCCTCCGCCTGCCGCAAGGCGTCGACGATCAGCCGGCCGCCCATTCCGGCGAGCCGGTCGTGCAGCCGTGCGGTGCTGTCGGTACCGATGTCGAGCGCTTCGCGCAGCAGCATGTCGCCGGTGTCGAGACCGGCGTCCATCTGCATGATCGTGACGCCGGTCTGCGCGTCGCCGGCCTCGATGGCCCGGTGGATCGGCGCCGCGCCGCGCCAGCGCGGCAGCAGGCTGGCATGGATGTTGAGGCAGCCGAGCCGCGGCGCATCCAGCACCCACTGCGGAAGGATCAGGCCGTAGGCGGCGACCACCATCACGTCGGCCCCCGCGGCCGCGATGGCCTCGCGCGCGGCGGCCGCGTCGTCCGGGTACTTGCCGTCGAGCCGCAGGCTGCGCGGCTGCGCCACCGGCCAGCCTCGGCCGACCGCGAACTGCTTCACCGGCGAAGCCTGCAGCTTCATGCCGCGGCCGGCCGGACGGTCCGGCTGGGTCAGCACCAGGACGATCTCGAATCCGGCCGCCGCGATCGCCTCGAGGGCGACCCGGGCGAACTCGGGCGTGCCCGCGAACGCGACTTTCAGTGAGCTCATTGGTCCGTCATCAGCTGGCGCAGGTCGTCAGCCGTATGGTAGTGGTCGACCACGCCGTCCAGGTCGATGTAGATATAGAGCAGCCGCGGGTTGTTCTGCGACTTGTAGCGCCAGGCCCAGACATCGCCGTCGAAGGGCCGCACCTGCGAAATCTCGAAGGGCCGGCCATAGCTGCGCAGGACGTCGTCGACCCGCCAGACACCGGGCTTGATCGTGATGTCGAACATGCCGTCTTCGAGCTCCTGGCGGATCGAGACCACCCGGCCGCCGGCGTCGAGGTCGACGTTGTTGACTGCGAAGCCCGATGGCGCACGCGAATACTGGAGCCGCTCGCCGCCGCCCGGCATCGCATAGGTGGCGGTCGGCTCGCCGAGCTTCTGGAGCGTCTCGGCACGGGTGCTGCCGAGCGGCAGGCGGGTCGGGTCGAGCGCGCAACCGGACAGCGCCACCAGCAGCGCCGCCGCCGCCGGCCACAGGCCCCGCATGGTCAACGCCGCCCTTCGCGCTGTTCCGATTTCTGGTCTTCGCGCTGCTGCTTGAGCAGCTTGCTCTTGATCCGGTTGCGCTTCAGCGGCGACAGGTATTCGACGAACACCTTGCCCAGCAGATGGTCGAGCTCGTGCTGGATGCAGACCGCGAGCAGGCCCTCGGCCTCGATCGTCTGCGGTTCGCCGTCGGCATCGAGCGCGGTCACGCGCACCGAGGTCGAGCGCTCGACGCCGTCGTAGATGCCCGGCACCGACAGGCAGCCTTCTTCGTTGAGCACCTTCTCGTCGCTGGCCCAGACGATTTCGGGATTGATCAGGACGATCGGCTTGTCGCGTTCTTCCGAGATGTCGATCACCACCAGCCGCTCGTGGACGTCGACCTGGGTCGCCGCCAGGCCGATGCCGCTGGCGTCGTACATGGTCTCGAGCATGTCGGCGACCAGCGTCTTGATGCGCGCATCGACGCCCTGGACCGGCTTGGCCACCGTGTGCAGGCGGGGATCCGGGTAACTCAAAATGGTTCTTTTTGCCATGAAAGCGAGGAGAAGTTGTCGCTATTTTCGCCATTTCCGCGACGCCCTGCCGGCCAACAGCCCGAATACGTTGCCCTATCAAGGGCTTCAGCGCAAAATTCGTAGCAAATTGTGAGGATTCGTACATCCTGCGTGGCGTAGTGTGTGCACACCATAAACCATGACCAAACTCCGAATCAACGAAAGCCTGCGTCCCAGCCTTCTGGCCACCCTGGCGGCCGTCGCCCTCGGGGCCGCTGGCGCCACGACCGCTTTCGCGCAGAACTATCCGGTCACGCCACAGCAACGGGCGGTGGCCCAGCAGACTTCGCAGTCCGGCATCCCGATCAGCGAGCTGGCGCCCAACGCGCCTGACGATTACACGGTCAAGCCCGGCGACACGCTGTGGGCCATCTCCCGCCTGTTCCTGCGCAGCCCCTGGCGCTGGCCGGAGCTCTGGGGCATGAACATCAAGGAGATCTCGAACCCGCACCGGATCTACCCGGGCCAGGTGCTCTACCTGGAAAAGAGCGGCGGCCGGGCCCGCCTCAGCACCCGCCGCGGCGGCGCCTCCGACGGCACGATCAAGCTGTCGCCGCGCGCCCGCTACGAGTCGCTGTCGGGGATGGCGCTGCCGACCCTCAATCCGAGCCTGATCGAGCCCTTCCTGAGCGAGCCGATCATCGTCGACGAGGACACCCTCAAGGCCGCGCCCCACATCGTGGCCGGCAACGACAGCCGTGTGCTGCTGGCCCGCGGCGACCGCGCCTACGCGCTGGGCCAGGCCGACGAACAGCTGATCGAGACCGCCGGCCCGATCAAGACCTACCGCATCTTCCGCAACGCGACGCCGCTGAAGGATCCCGCCACCGGCGAGCTGCTCGGCTACGAGGCGGCCTACCTCGGCAAGGCCCAGCTCAAGCGCAGTCAGACCGTCGCCACCCAGCTGGTCGAGGGCAAGGACGTGGTCAACGTGGTCCCCGCGACCATCGACATCGTGGCCGCGCGCGAGGAGATGCGCGCCGGCGACCGCCTGCTGCCCGAGCCGACTCGCCAGCTGCTCAGCTATGCGCCGCGCGCGCCCGAGCAGATCATCGACGGGCGCATCGTCTCGGTCTACGGCAACGCGGTGCAGTTCGTGGCCCAGAACCAGGTGGTGGTCATCAACAAGGGCACCCGCGACGGCATCGAGTCCGGCCACGTGCTGGCCATCCTGAAGAACGGTGACACCATCGTCGACCGCGCCGGCGCGCCCAACGACACCGGCAAGGAAGTGCTCAAGCTGCCGAACGAGCGCATCGGCCTGCTGATGGTGTTCCGGCCGTTCGAAAAGGCGTCCTATGCGCTGGTGCTCGAGATCAGCGACGCCCCGCGGCCCGGCGACCTGCTGGTCAACCCCTGATGCGAGCGCGATCTTGGGGTGGCACGCGATGAACTCTCGGACTGGCTGCGCCTTGCGCTGACGCCCGGGATCGGCAACGTCGCGGCGCGCGCGCTGCTCGCCGCCTTCGGCCTGCCGGCCGGCATCTTCTCGCAGACGCGGCAGGCGCTGTCGCAGGTTGCCACCCAGGCACAGGCCGAGGCGCTCCAGGGGGTGCCGGCCGAACTTCCGGCATTGCTCGGCCGCACCATCGAATGGCTCGAGGGCACCGAGGCCGGGGGCGCCACACGCCGCATCGTGACGCTCGGCGATCCGGGCTACCCCGCGGCGCTGCTCGAGACCGCCGATCCACCGCTGATGCTCTATCTGATCGGCGCGCCGGGCTTCGAGCTGGCGCAGCTGGCGCGCAGCATCGCGATGGTCGGAAGCCGCAACCCCACCGCGCAGGGCGCCGAGAACGCGCGGGCCTTCGGGCGGGCCTTCGGTGAAGCGGGGCTGACCGTGGTGTCGGGCCTGGCGCTCGGCATCGATGGCGCGGCCCACGAAGGCGCCCTCGAGGCCGCTCGGCCGGGGCAACTGGCCACGGTGGCGGTGGTGGGCACCGGCCTCGATCGCGTCTACCCGGCCCGACATCGCGAGCTGGCGCACCGGATCGCCGCGCAAGGGCTGCTCGTGAGCGAATACCCGCTGGGTACGCCGCCCCTGAACCAGAACTTCCCGAAGCGCAATCGCATCATCGCCGGACTCGCGCGCGGCACGCTGGTGGTCGAGGCGGCGCTTCGCTCCGGCTCGCTGATCACGGCGCGGCTGGCGGCCGAGGAGGGGCGGGAGGTGTTCGCGATCCCGGGCTCGATCCATTCGCCGCAGTCGCGCGGCTGCCACGCCTTGATCCGGCAAGGCGCCAAGCTGGTCGAATCGGTGGCCGACGTGCTGGAGGAGTTGCGTTTCGCGCCGCCTCCCCCACCGCCATCGCCCGCCGCCGACGACGACGATGCCGCCGAGCCCGCCTTGCTGGGCGCACTCGGATTCGATCCGGTCAGTCTGGACGCCCTGTGCGACCGCAGCGGATTCAGCCCGGCCATGCTGCAGGCGCAGCTGCTCGAACTCGAGCTGGCGGGCCGCGTCGCCCGCCTGCCGGGGGGCTTGTTCCAGCGCATCGCGCTCGGTTGAGCCGCCGGCAGCGTCGTGTCGGCGCAACTTTCGACGGCCAGCGCGTCGAGTGGGCTATATTGAACCCATGTTCGAAGTGCTCGTGTATGTCTACGAAAACTACTGGCGCGGCGACGCCTGCCCCGAACCCGAGCAGCTGGGGCGCAAGCTCAGCGCGCAAGGCTTCGATGCGGACGAAATCCGCGAGGCGCTGCACTGGCTCGACGGCCTGAGCCTGGCGACCCGGGGCGTCCAGCTCGAGCGCCATGCCGACGGCACCAGCGCCACCGTGCTGCCGGGCATTGCGGCCGATGCCGCGCTGCCCCAGTCGGCCGATTCGATGCGCGTCTACTCCAGTGCCGAGCAGGAGCACATCGGCGCCGAGTGCCTGGGCTTCATCAGCTTCCTCGAATCCGCGAGCGTGCTGCCGGGCGGCATGCGCGAGATCGTGGTCGAGCGCGCCATGGCCACGCCGGGCGAGCCGCTGGCGCTCGACGAACTCAAGATCATCGTGCTGATGGTGCACTGGAGCACCGGCGTCGAACCCGACGCCCTGGTGCTGGATGAGCTCTGCGACGCATCGAGCGACCGCATCGCCCACTAGCTAATTCAACAGTCGCTCGGGGTTGGCGTCCAGCTTGGCCAGCGCTTCGCGCGTGGCCCGTACCGTCAGCGTTTCTTCTTCGGCCGGCACCAGCAGGCCGGCCTGCAGGTAGGACGCCAGGCGGCCGACCTGGATCAGGAAGCTGCGGCCGTCGCTGGATGCGAACAGGTGCAGCTGCTTGCGGTCGCTGCGCCAGACGAACTGCACCTGGCTCACGCGGTCGTTGTGGTCGAGCATGAACCAGGTGCCGACCTGCAGCTCGTGCGCCCAGGCCAGCATGTCCTCGCTGACCTTGGTGCCGGTGTCGGGCACGACCTCGATCGAGGCGGCATCGACGCCGAGCAGCAGTTCGATGCTCGCGGCGTCCAGCGGCAGGTCGGTGGTGCCCTCGTCGGAGACGAAATCCTCGAGGTTGGCCAGGCGCTTGGCCATGGCTTCGATCTTGGCCGGCGGAATCGCCTCGGTCTTCGACAGGAAGGCATCGGACAGCGTCGCGCCGATGGTCTTGATGTGCGCTTCCTGGGGCTCGCCCACGATGCCGAGCAGCGTCATGCCCTGGCGCAGCCGCTGCAGCAGCTTGGGGAGGTCCTGGATGACGCGGGTGCGGTCGTTGCGGTTCGGCTTGGCGCTGGCCGCCCAGACCAGGTCGGAGGCGACCCGCTTCAGCGTCACGGTCTGCTCGTCCTGGGCGCCGTAGCGCAGGGCGGCGATGGCCAACACCTCGGCCCAGACCTTGAACAGGAACTCGCGGATCTCCTCGCGCACCGGCATGTCGTTGAGCATCTTGCGCAACTCGATGGTGTACTGGATCGCCATCGTCTCCTTCTGCTCGACCTGCTGCGCCACGCTCATCACCCGCTGGGTGGTGTCGCTCTGCGTGAGGTACTTGTTGAGGAAGGCGACGAATTCGTCGAACACCAGCTTGAACACCCGCTGGCCGGTTTCCGGGTATTGCTCGATCACCTGGACCACGCGGCGGATCTCGCCCTCGAGCGCGCTGCCCGAAATGGCGGCGGCATCGAAGCCCATCACGCAGGAGCCCATGCGGTCGATCAGCATGCGCGCCGGATGCTGCAAGGTGCCGAAGAATTCGGGCTCGGCGATGGCCACGCGCAGCACCGGCATCTGCAGCCGCGCGAACCAGACGCGGGCCGAGAACGGGATCCGCTCTTCGGCCAGGATGGCCTGGAACATCAGCGCCACGATCTCGACCGTGGCCTTGTCGGCGGTGGTGGGCGCCTTCTTCTTGAGTTCGCTGGTGCGCCGGCGCAGTTCGGCCGATGCGTTGTGGATGGCCGTGGCCTCTTCGCCGACCACGTACTGCGAGGCCGCGACCTGGTAGGCCGCCTCGGCGTCGGCGATCGCGGCGACGAAAGCCGGAGAGGCGGCGCCGCCGACCCCGCCCGCCATCTCGCCGCCGCCCTGGCCGCGCGGCAGCGTGATGTCGCCGCCGATGCGCGCGGTCACGAAGCGCTTGAGATTGAGCAGCACCCCCTGGGCCCGCTGGCGCGCCATCAGCAACGGCGAGCCGCCGGTGGCCACCAGGGTGTCGCCACCCGCCTGCTGGCCCATGCCGGCCGCACCGCGGCCGACGCCGATCGCCGCCGGCGCGAAGCTGCCGGCCGGCGCGCCGAAGCCGCCCGGCACCATCCGCGTCTGGCCGACGCCCATCGAGGCGCTGGCGGCCGCGCCGCCCGCGAAGCTGCCGCCCAAGGGCGCGCTGCCCGAGCCGACCGATCCGGTGCGGCGCACGAAGCTCTTGAGATCGATCTCGGGCATCACGTCCTTGCCGACCAGGAAGGCGTTGGCGTCCTTGTAGGCCTTGACCACCGGATCGACCATGTGCTGCTGGACCTGCTCCTGGACCTTGGTCCAGAGGCCGCGGCTCAGGCCGGTGGCCAGCCACTGGTCGACCAGGACCTTGGCCAGCGCCTCGGGCTTCAGGATGTCCCTTGTGTCCAGTTCATGGGTGCCTTCGAGATGCTGGATGCGCAGCCGCAGGTCGTTGAGCTCGAAGCTGGCCTTGTCCTGGATCGCCTGCGCGAGCCGCGACGACAGAATGCCGGTCTCGACCACCTCGTCGCCGATCAGCTCGAGGCGCGACAGCGAGTTGGAGGACGACCCTTCGATCGCGCTGCTGGCCAGCGCCTTGCGCCAGGCCGCCTGCGACTGCGCCACCCAATTCGCGCCGTGGGTCTGGAAGGCCAGGAAACCGTCGCGGTTCTCCTGCATCTCGCGCGCATTGCCGGTCTGGGAGGCCAGGGCCGTCAGCCGTTCGCCGATAGCCCGGGCGACCGGCGCGATCAGCGGCTCGGTGGCGGCGACGAAACGCTCGCGCGTCTCTCGGGAGAGTTGAAGGGAGGCTGCATGGGACCGCTGGATCATGGATGGTCAGGACGGCAATGGATTCGATTCGACGACAAGGACGAGCTTGCATCGGGAAGCGTAACCGCACAAGGGCTCTCCATGCTCGGCAACCCCAAGATCAGACGGTGGCGCCGGCGTTCGGGTCGTCCGGGTCGCCTTCCCGCTTGGTCGGCGTCTTGACCAGGTCCTCGCGCTTGACGCCCAGCCACATCGCGATTGATGCCGCCACGAAAGCCGAGGAGTAGATGCCGAAGCAGATGCCGATGGTCAGGGCCAGCGCGAAGTAGTGCAGGGTCGGGCCGCCGAAGAAGAACATCGACAGCACCACCAGCTGGGTCGAGCCGTGGGTGATGATGGTCCGGCTGATGGTCGAGGTAATGGCGCTGTCGATCACCTCGGGGGTGCTCAGCTTGCGGAAGCGGCGGAAGTTCTCACGCACGCGGTCGAATATCACGACCGACTCGTTGACCGAATAGCCCAGCACCGCCAGCACCGCCGCCAGCACCGCCAGCGAGAACTCCCACTGGAAGAAGGCGAAGAAGCCCAGGATGATGACGACGTCGTGCAGGTTGGCCAGCACGGTCGCCAGCGCGAACTTCCATTCGAAGCGGAAGGCCAGGTAGATCATGATGCCGACCACCACCATGCCGAGGGCCTTGAGGCCGTTGGTGGTGAGCTCCTCGCCGACCTGCGGGCCGACGAACTCATTGCCGCGCAGGATGGCGGTCGGGTCGACCGCCTTCAGCGCGGCCATGACCTGCTCGCTCTGCTGGGCCGAGGTCTGGCCCTTCTGCACCGGCAGGCGGATCTGGACGTCGCGCGAGGTGCCGAAGTTCTGCACCTGCACGTCCTGGTAGCCCAGCTTGGCGATGGTCTCGCGCACCCGGCCGACGTCGACCGACTGCTGGGAGGCGACCTCCATCACCGTGCCGCCGGTGAACTCGACCGACAGGTGGAGCCCGCGATGGAACAGGAAGAACACCGCCAGGGCGAAGGTGACGAAGGACACCGCGTTCAGCACCAGCGCGTGGCGCATGAACGGGATGGTCCTGTGGATCCGGAAGAATTCCATTTGTCGTGCCCCTTATTTCGCGTTGGCCACGGCGGTGGTGTCTGGCTTCCAGACGGTGCCGATCGACACCGTCTTGAGCTTCTTCTTGCTGCCGTACCAGAAGTTCACCAGCCCGCGCGAGAAGAACACGGCCGAGAACATCGAGGTCACGATGCCGATGCAGTGCACCACCGCGAAGCCGCGGATCGGGCCGGAGCCGAAAGCCAGCAGCGCGACACCCGCGATCAGCGTGGTGACGTTGGAGTCGAGGATGGTGCCCCAGGCGCGCTCGTAGCCGGCGTGGATGGCGGCCTGCGGCGAGGCGCCCCCGCGCAGTTCCTCGCGGATGCGCTCGTTGATCAGCACGTTGGAGTCGATCGCGACGCCGATGGCGAGCGCCATGGCGGCGATGCCGGGCAAGGTCAGCGTGGCCTGCAGCATCGACAGGATCGCCACCAGCAGCAGCAGGTTGACCGCCAGCGCGATCGACGAGAAGACGCCGAACAGCGCGTAGTACAGGCACATGAACACCATGATCGCGGCGAAGCCGTACATCACGCTGTCGAAGCCCTTCTTGATGTTGTCGGCACCCAGGCTCGGGCCGATGGTGCGTTCCTGGATGATCTCCATCGGCGCCGCCAGCGAACCGGCGCGCAGCAGCAGCGCCAGGTCGTTGGCCTCGACCACGCTCATCGAGCCCGAGATCTGGAAGCGGTTGCCGAGCTCGCCGTTGATCGACGGCGCGGTCAGCACCTCGCCCTTGCCCTTTTCGAAGATCAGCATCGCCATCCGCTTGCGGAAGTTCTCGCGGCTGACGTCGCGCATGATGCGCCCGCCCTTGGCGTCCATGGTCAGGTCGACCTTGGGCTGCTGGGTCTGGGAGTCGAAGCCGGGCTGGGCGTCGGTGAGGTTCTCGCCGGTGACCAGCACCTGCTTCTTGACGATCACCGGGCGGCCCTGGCGATCGAGGAACTTCTCCGAGCCGAAGGGCACCGGACCGGTGCCCAACTCGGCGGCACGGCCCTCGGCGCTCTCGTCGACCAGGCGCATCTCGAGGGTGGCGGTGCGGCCCAGGATGTCCTTGGCCTTGGCCGTGTCCTGGACGCCGGGCAGCTGGACGACGATTCGGTCCAGGCCCTGCTGCTGGATCACGGGCTCGGCCACGCCGAGTTCGTTGATCCGGTTGTGCAGGGTCGTGATGTTCTGCTTCAGGGCCGCGTCCTGCAGCCGGCGAACGGCCTCGGGCTTGATCGAGGCGACCAGCTTGAAGTCGGTGCCTTCCTGGCTTTCGACCGCCGTGAGGTCGGGGAACTGGTCCTGCAGCAGCCGCTTGGCGGCGTCCAGGCCGGCGGCATCGCGGAAGCGCATCTCGATGGTCTGGCCGTTGCGGCTGACCGCGCTGCCGCGCACGCTCTTGTCGCGCAGGCCGGTGCGCAGGTCGCTGGCGAAGGATTCGGCGCGCTTGTCGATGGCGCCCTTCATGTCGACCTGCAACAGGAAATCGACGCCGCCGCGCAGGTCGAGGCCCAGGTACATCGGGAAGGCATGCAGCGCGGTGAGCCAGCTCGGCGAACGCGACACCAGGTTGAGCGCCACCGTGTAGGGCGGATCGCTCGGGTCGGGCACCAGGGCGTGCTGCAGGGTGTCGCGCGCCTTCAGCTGGTCGTCGGTGGAGGCGAAGCGGGCCCGCACCGAGGTGGCGTCGAGCGTCAGCAGGTCGGGCACCAGCCCGGCGACCTTCAGCGCCTCGGCCACGCGGGCCTGGGTGCCGGCGTCGACCTTGACGGTCGACTTGGCCGACGACACCTGCACCGCGGGCGCCTCGCCGAAGAAATTGGGCAAGGCGTAGACAAGCCCCACCAGCAGCACGACCACGATGATCGCGTACTTCCAGACCGGATATCGGTTCATCGATTCAACCTTCGGGGGCGCGCGGCGTCCGGCGCCCGTGTTGTGGCACTACTTACTTGATCGCACCCTTGGGCAGCACCTGAATGACCGCGCTGCGCTGGATCTGGACTTCGACGCCCTTGGCGATCTCGACCGTCAGGTATTGCTCGCCGAGCTGGGTGATCTTGCCGAGCATGCCGCCCGAGGTGGCGACTTCGTCGCCCTTGGCCAGGGCCTCGATCATGGCGCGCGCTTCTTTCTGGCGCTTCATTTGCGGGCGGATCATGACGAAGTACAGGACCACGAACATCAGCACCAGCGGCAGCATGCTGCCGAGCGAGGACATCATGTCGCCACCACCGGCGGCGGGTGCGGCCTGGGCGAAAGCAGAAGAAATGAACAAGGGAGTCTCCAACAGAGGGAAAGAAGAGGAGCGCCGGCCCTCCGGATGGGAAAGGACCGGTGCATCCGCGGCCGCACCCAGCGGCCACGCAGCGCGGAACCTGGCCGCGCACAGCACCGGGCATTGTATAGAGGGCAGACGACCCTATTCCGGGGCCGTGCTTGGGGTTTTCGGGGCTTTGCGGCCCCGGGCGTCCGCGCTTCAGGCGGCGGCGCGGGCGGCGGCCTCGGGATGGCGCCACTTGGCCATCAGCTCGGCCCAGCGCACCCGGGCCGCGGCCAGGTTGCGCTCCTTGACGTGGCCGTAGCCCCGGATCTGCTCGGGCAGTCCGGCGATTTCCAGCGCCGTGGCGTGGTTGGCGGCCGTCAGGCCGGCGATCACTTCCTCGATGCTGGCGCGGTATTCGCCGATCAGCGCGCGCTCGGTCTGGCGCTCCTCGGTGCGCCCGAAGATGTCGAGCGCGGTCCCGCGCAGGCCCTTGAGCTTCGCCAGCAGCCTGAAGCCGGTCAGCATCGCCGGACCGAACTTCTGCTTTTGCAGCTCGCCCTTGGCGTTCTTCTTCGCGATGATCGGCGGCGCCAGGTGGTAGTTGAGCTTGAAGTCGCCCTCGAACATGCCTTCGACCCGGTCGAGGAAGCTGCGGTCGGCGTGCAGCCGCGCCACTTCGTATTCGTCCTTGTAGGCCATCAGCTTGAACAGATAGCGGGCCACGGCCTCGGTCAGGCTGCTCTTGCCGAGCGCCGATTCGGCCTGCTGCACCCGGGCGACGAAGGCCTTGTACTGGTCGGCGTAGGCGGCGTTCTGGTAGCCGGTGAGGAACTCGGCGCGGCGGGCCACCAGGGCCTCGACGGTCTCGCGCCGCTTGAACTCGATGACCTGCCCCGGCTGCACCCGCTTTTGCAGCTCCGCCGGGCGTTCGGCCGCCTGGCGGCCCCACTCAAAGGCCTGCTTGTTGTTGTCGATGGCCACGGCGTTGAGCTCGATCGCCCGCATCAGCGACGCGTGGTCCAGCGGAATCCAGCCTTTCTGCCAGGCGAAGCCCAGAAGCATCGGGTTGGCGTACAGGCTGTCGCCCATCAGCGCGGTGGCGGCGGCATCGGCGTCGAAGGCGCCGACCGCATCGGCGCCGACCACCCGCGCGATCTCGTTGGCGCAATCCTGCTGCGGGTTGACCCAGTCGGCGTTGCGCACGAAAGCGGCGGTCGGCGAGCTGTGGCTGTTGAGCGCGACCCGCGTGCGGCCTTCGCGCATGCGCGCCGTGGTTTCGGCATTGACCGCCACCAGCGGGTCGGCCGCCAGCACCAGGTCGGCGGCGGCGGTGCCGACGCGGGTGGTGCGGATCGCGTCCTGGGTCTCGCCGATCAGCACGTGGCTCCAGGTGGCACCGCCCTTCTGCGCCAGGCCGGCCGCGTCCTGGGTGACGATGCCCTTGCCCTCGATGTGGGTCGCCATGCCGAGCAGCTGGCCGATGGTGATGACGCCGGTGCCGCCGACGCCGGCCACCACCACGCCCCAGACCTGGCCCTCGCCCAGCACGGGAATCTCGGGGTCGGGCAGCGCACCCAGTTCGGCCGGCGAGGCGCCCTTGCTCTTCGATTTTTTCTTGAGCTGGCCGCCCTCGACCGTCACGAAGCTGGGGCAGAAGCCCTTCAGGCAGCTCATGTCCTTGTTGCAGGTGCTCTGGTTGATGGTCCGTTTGCGGCCGAACTCGGTCTCCAGCGGCTCCACCGACAGGCAGTTGCTCTTGACGCTGCAGTCGCCGCAGCCTTCGCAGACCAGCTCGTTGATGACCACCCGCACCGCCGGGTCGACCGCCGTGCCCCGCTTGCGGCGGCGCCGCTTCTCGGTGGCGCAGGTCTGGTCGTAGATGATGGCGGTGGTGCCCTTGATCTCGCGGAACTCGCGCTGGATCTCGTCGAGCTCGTCGCGGTGGCGCACCTTGACGTTCTCGCCCGGCACGTTGACGCCCTGGTACTTCTCGGGTTCGTCGGTGACCACCACCACCTTGACCGCGCCTTCGGCATGCAGGCTCTCGGCGATCTGCAGCACCGAATGGCCCTCGGGCCGCTCGCCCACCTGCTGGCCGCCGGTCATGGCGACCGCGTCGTTGTAGAGGATCTTGTAGGTGATGTTGACGCCGGCCGCGATGCTCTGGCGGATCGCCAGCAGGCCGCTGTGGAAGTAGGTGCCGTCGCCGAGGTTGGCAAAGATGTGCTGGTCGGTCGTGAAGGGCTGCTGGCCGACCCACGGCACGCCCTCGCCGCCCATCTGCGTGAAGCCGATGGTCGAGCGGTCCATCCAGGTCGCCATGAAGTGGCAGCCGATGCCGCCCATCGCGCGCGAGCCTTCGGGCACCACGGTGCTGGTGTTGTGCGGGCAGCCCGAGCAGAACCAGGGCTGGCGGGTGGCGTCGGCGGCACCGAGCGACTTGGGCGCGGCCATTGCGCGCTCCTTGGCCTCGAGGATCGCCAGCTGGGCGTCGATGCGGGCCGCCATGTCGGCGCCGGCCGCGGCCAGCAGGCCGGTCTTCTTGAGGCGCTGGGCGATCGCCTTGGCGATCAGCGCCGGGCTCAGGTCGGCATTGGCGCGCAGCAGCGTGTGCGCGGTCGGGTTCGGCATCGACCATTCGCCGCCCGAATAGCCCTCGGCCTCGTGCACCTCGCCCTCGTCGAACTTGCCGACCACGTTGGGCCGGACGTCGCCGCGCCAGTTGTAGAGCTCTTCCTTGAGCTGGTATTCGATGACCTGGCGCTTTTCCTCGACCACCAGGATCTCCTGCAGGCCGGTGGCGAATTCGCGCGTGAGCTGCGCCTCGAGCGGCCAGACCACGGCCACCTTGTGCAGCCGGATGCCGAGCTGGCGGCAGGCCGCGTCGTCGAGGCCGAGGTCGATCAGGGCCTGGCGCGTGTCGTTGAAGGCCTTGCCGCTGGCCATGATGCCGAAGCGGTCGTTCGGGCCCTCGATCACGTTGTGGTTCAGGCGGTTGGCGCGGATGTAGGCGAGGGCGGCGTACCACTTGTAGTGCATCAGCCGCGCTTCCTGCTCGAGCGCATGGTCGGGCCAGCGAATGTGCAGGCCGCCGGGCGGCATCTGGAAGTCGGTCGGGATCACGATCTCGACCCGCTCGGGGTCGATCATCGCGGTGGCGCTGGATTCGACGATCTCCTGGATCGTCTTCATGCCCGACCAGATGCCGGCGAAGCGGCTCATCGCGAAGGCGTGGATGCCGAGGTCGAGGATTTCCTGCACGTTGGCCGGGAAGAACACCGGCGTGCCGCAGGCCTTGAAGATGTGGTCGCTCTGGTGCGCCGCGGTCGAGCTCTTGGAGATGTGGTCGTCGCCCGCCACTGCGATGACGCCGCCGAACTCGGTCGTGCCGGCCATGTTGGCGTGCTTGAAGACGTCAGAGCAGCGGTCCACGCCCGGGCCCTTGCCATACCAGATGCCGAAGACGCCGTCGAACTTGTTGGTGCCGGCCGGCGAGAAGCCCAGCTGCTGGGTGCCCCATAGCGCGGTGGCGGCCAGCTCCTCGTTGACGCCGGGCTGGAAGACGATGTTCTGCTCTTTCAGGAACTTGCTGGCCTTCCACAGCGCCTGGTCGTAGCCGCCCAGGGGCGAGCCGCGGTAGCCGCTGATGAAGCCGGCCGTGTTCTTGCCCTGCTGCTGGTCGCGCAGGCGCTGCAGCATCGGCAGCTTGACCAGCGCCTGGACGCCGCTCATGAAGGCGCGGCCGTAGTCGAGCGAGTACTTGTCGTCGAGCGTGACCGTTTCGAGGGCGCGGCGGATGTGCTCGGGCAGGGGGGCGTTCATCGTGTCGTCTCCAGTGGCTGGGCCTTGTGGGCGTGGCTTGCAAGGCAGCCGGGTCGGCTGCCCCTCGGCCATCATGACGCAAAGTGTATGCCTGCTGTCTTGACAGGTGTTTGCGTTTTGTACCCATTCAAGCCACCTTCTTGAAAGACTCTTGCTTAAAATGGCGCCAAATGGAAGGCATCGACAAGTTTGACCTCGCGATCCTGCAAGAACTGCAGGCCGATGGTCGCCTGACGAATGCCGAGCTGTCGCAGCGCGTGGGCCTGTCGGCGGCCCCCTGCTGGCGCCGGGTGCGCGCCCTCGAGGAAGCCGGCTACATCAAGGGATACCACGCCGAGATCGACCGCCACAAGATCGGGCTCGGCGTGCTCGCTTTCGTGCGCGTCGACACCGAGCGGGTCACGGTCGACGCCACGCGCAAGCTCGAGGACGCCATCCGCAGGCTGCCCGAGGTGACCAGCTGCCACTACATCAGCGGCACCGGCACCTTCGAACTGCAGGTGGTGTCGCAGGACCTCGACAGCTTCTCGCGCTTCGCGCTGCAGCACTTGATGAGCCTGCCCAACGTGAAGGACCTGCACACCAGCTTCTCGCTCGGCGAGGTCAAGGCCAGCCGGGCGCTGCCGCTCGAGCATCTGGCGCCCGGGCGACCGGCCGGCACGCCGGCGCGGCCCGGCCGAAGACAATAGGCCGCGATGCCGCCGATCTCGCCCCAGGAAACCCCCGTCACGCCGCCCGTCCAGGCTTCGCGGGTCGGCCCGCTGGAGCCGCTGCGGATCCCGGTGTTCCGCATGCTCTGGAGCACCTGGCTGATCGCCAACGTCAGCATGTGGATGAACGACGTCGCAGCGGCCTGGATGATGACCTCGCTCACCACCTCGCCGATCTGGGTCGCGCTGGTGCAGTCGGCCTCGACCCTGCCGGTGTTCCTGCTCGGGCTGCCGAGCGGCGCGCTGGCCGACATCCTCGACCGCCGGCGCTGGCTGGTCGCCACCCAGTTCTGGCTCGCCGGCTCGGCCGTGGTGCTGTGCGCAGCGGTGGTCTTCGACCTCATGAGCGCGCCGCTGCTGCTGGCCCTGACCTTCGCCAACGGCATCGGGCTGGCGCTGCGCTGGCCGGTGTTCTCGGCCATCGTGCCCGAGCTGGTGCCGCGCAGCCACCTGCCGGCCGCGCTCGGACTCAACGGCATCTCGATGAACGCCTCGCGCATCATCGGCCCGCTGGTCGCCGGCACGCTGATCGCGAGCGCCGGCACGGTCTGGGTGTTCGCGCTCAACGCCGTGCTGTGCGTGGCCTCGGGCTTCGTGGTGCTGCACTGGCGGCGCGAGCACACGCCCAACCCGCTGGGCCGCGAGCGGCTGATCAGCGCGATGCGGGTCGGTGTGCAGTTCGTGCGGCAGTCGCCGCGCATGCGCGCCGTGCTGACGCGGATCTCGATCTTCTTCCTGCACTCGACCGCCGTGCTGGCCCTGCTGCCGCTGCTGGCGCGCAACCTCCAGGGCGGCGGCGCCGGCACCTTCACGCTGCTGCTGGCCGCCATGGGTTCGGGCGCCATCGTGGCGGTGCTGTTCCTGCCGCGGCTGCGCCAGGCCCTGGTGCGCGACCAGCTGGTGATGCGCGGCACCCTGCTGCAATCCGGCGCCACCGCGGTGATGGCGGTCGCGCCCAACGCCTGGGTGGCGGTGCCGGCGATGTTCCTCGGCGGCATGGCCTGGATCACGGTTGCCAACACGCTCTCGGTGTCGGCCCAGCTGGCGCTGCCGGACTGGGTGCGCGCCCGCGGCATGTCGATGTACCAGATGGCGATCATGGGCGCCAGCGCCCTGGGGGCGGCGCTCTGGGGCCAGGTGGCCGAGCTCAGCTCGATCTACGCCAGCCTGGGCGTGGCCGCGACCACCGGGGTCCTGTGCATGTGGCTGGCGCTGCGCTACGTGACCGACGGCGCCGGCGAGGACGACGACACCCGTCCGGCGCAGCACGGCTGGGCCGCCGGGCCGCCGGCCAGCGCGCCGGACGAGGCCGGCCGGGTGGTCGTCACCGTCGAATACCTGATCGACCCGGCCCGCGCCGCCGCCTTCCACCTGGTGATGCACCAGACCCGGCGCGCGCGGCTGAGCCAGGGCGCGATCGGCTGGGAGCTGCTGCACGACATCGGAGAACCGGGCCGCTACCTGGAGCAGATCGTCGACGAGACCTGGACCGAGCACCTGCGCCGCTTCCATCGCGCGACCGCGGCCGACATGGCGCTGCGCGAGCGGCGGCTGGCGTTCCACGTGGGCGAGACGCTGCCGGTGGTGACGCGCTACATCGTGCACCGCTGAGCGCGTCGGGCCTTCCGTCTTCCTAGTGGAAGAACAGCAGCCGCGTCAGCAGGGTGTGGCCGGCCTCGGCGAACATCAGCCCCACCAGCACCAGCAGGCACAGCGGCGGCAGCAAGATCGCGTAGACCAGCGCCAGCCGCTCCCAGGCCATGTGCATGAAGACCGAGACGATCAGGCCCGCCTTCAGCAGCATGAAGAGGATGATCAGGCCCCAGCGCAGATAGCCCTGGAAGTGGAAGTAGTCGACCAGGTACGACAGCGTGCTGAGCACGAACAGCAGCCCCCAGATCTTGAGGTAGAGGCTGATCGGATGTTGTTGCTGGGCGGTGGCTGGATTCATGATCGACCTCACCAGAGATAGAACAGCGCGAAGATGAACACCCACACCAGGTCGACGAAGTGCCAGTACAGGCCGGCGATCTCGACTATCTGGTAGTTGCCGGTCTTCTCGTAGTCGCCGCGGACCAGCTTGAAGGCGACGATGAACAGGAACACCACGCCGGCCGACACATGCAGCCCGTGGAAGCCCGTGATCATGAAGAAGGTCGAGCCGAACTGCGCCGCCCCCATCGGGTTGCCCCAGGGCCGCACGCCCTCTTCGAGGATCAGCTTGGACCATTCGAAGGCCTGCATGCCGACGAACAGCTCGCCGAAGGTGGCGGTCACGAGCATCAGCGTGGCGGCGTTCACGCGGTCGCGGCGGTAGGCGAAATTGACCGCCATCGCCATCGTGCCGCTGCTGCTGATGAGCACGAAGGTCATGATCGCGATCAGCAGCAGCGGAATGTCGGCCCCGCCCACATGCAGCGCGAACACCTCGCTCGGGTTCGGCCACGGCACGGTGGTCGAGACCCGCACCGTCATGTAGCCGGTGAGGAAGCAGCTGAAGACGAAGGTGTCGCTCAACAGGAAGATCCACATCATCGCCTTGCCCCACGAGACGTGGAAGGCCTGGCGGTCGGACGACCAGTCGGCGATCAGCCCGCGCCATCCGGTGGCCGGCGTGGCAGCACTCGGCATCCCTGGTGCGATCGACACGGCGTTCATCGCGGCCTCCTCCTCACGACGTGCCGCAGATGGCACGCGCCACCTCCGGCGTCACCCAGCCCAAGAGGGCGAACAGCACCCCCCACACCGCCAGCAGGAAATGCCAGTAGCGCGCGCACAGCGCGATCCGCCAGGCGGCCGCGGCGGGGTCGGGCCAGGCGGCGTGCACCGTCCAGGCCCATGCGGCCAGCCCGCCCATCACGTGCAGGCCGTGCATGGCGGTGAGCAGGTAGAAGAATGCGGCGCCCGGATTGCCGGCCGGCGTCACCTGCGTGCTCACCAGCGCCTGCCAGGCCCAGAGCTGCACCGCCAGGAAGGCCAGCGCGCAGAGGCCGCCGGCCCCCAGCAGGCGGCGGGCCCGCGCCGCTTCGGCGCCGCGCGCCGCCGTGGTGGCCCGCTGCAGTGCGACGCTGCCGATGGCCAGCAGCGCCGAGCTGAGCCAGAGCTGCCAGGGCAGCGGGATGGCGACCGCATCGCTGCCGTTCATGCGCATCACATAGGCCATGACGAACAGCGAGAACAAGGCCGTGGCCACGCCCATGAACACCCACAGCCCGATGCCGGCCGCGCTGGCCCGAGCGTCGGGCGGCCGGCCGGCGCGGCCACCGCGGCGGGCCACGCCGGCGCGCAGGGCGGCGCTGGCGTTCATGCCGGCGCTCCCCGGGCCTCGCCCTCGCCCCGGCCGCGCGCCTCGGGCTCCAGCCCCCCGGCCTCGGGCGGCGCGTTCTGGGCGATGTAGTCCTCCCCCTGGCCCGGCACGCCGTAGGCGTAGGCCCAGCGGTAGACCACCGGCAGCTGCGGCCCCCAGTTGCCATGGCCCGGCGGCGTCGTCGGGGTCTGCCATTCGAGCGAGGCGGCGCGCCAGGGATTGGCCGTGGCCGGCCGGCCGCGCCAGGCGCTCCAGGCGAGGTTGAAGACGAACAGCAGCTGGGCCGCGCCGACGACCAGGGCGACCACGGTGATGAAGGTGTTCAGGCTGAAGGCCGAGGGCGGGATGAACTGGTAGCCCTCGAAGCTGTAGTAACGGCGCGGCATGCCCAGCACGCCCAGGTAGTGCATCGGGAAATAGATGGCGTAGGTGCCGAGGAAGGTGATCCAGAAGTGGATCTTGCCGATCCGGTCGTCCAGCATGCGGCCGGTGATCTTCGGGAACCAGTGGTAGATGCCGCCGAACACCACCAGCAGCGGCGCCACGCCCATCACCATGTGGAAGTGCGCGACCACGAAGTAGGTGCCTGAGAGCGGGATGTCCACGCTCACGTTGCCCAGGAACAGGCCGGTCAGGCCGCCGATCGCGAAGGTGCAGACGAAGGCCAGCGCGAACAGCATCGGCACCGACAGGTGGATGTCGCCGTGCCAGAGCGTCAGCACCCAGTTGTAGACCTTGATGGCCGTGGGCACCGCGATGATCAGCGTGGTGGTCGCGAAGAAGAAGCCGAAGTACGGGTTCATGCCGCTCACGAACATGTGGTGCGCCCACACCACCACGCTGAGGCCGCCGATCGCCACGATCGCCCAGACCATCATGCGGTAGCCGAAGATGCTCTTGCGCGCGTGCACGCTGATCAGGTCGGAGACGATGCCGAAGGCCGGCAGCGCCACGATGTACACCTCGGGGTGGCCGAAGAACCAGAACAGGTGCTGGAACAGCAGCGGGCTGCCGCCCTTGTAGCCGCTCGCCTGACCCATCGAGACCAGCGCCGGCATGAAGAAGCTGGTGCCGAGCGTGCGGTCGAGCAGCAGCATGACGCCGCTCACGAACAGCGCCGGGAAGCCGAGCAGCGCCAGGATGGTGGCGACGAAGATGCCCCAGACGGTCAGCGGCATGCGCAGCAGGGTCATGCCTTCGCAGCGCGCCTGCAGCACGGTCGTCACGTAGTTGAGGCCGCCCATCGTGGTCGCCACGATGAAGATCACCAGCGACACCAGCATCAGCACGATGCCGCCCGCATGGCCGGGCGTGCCGGGCAGGATCGACTGCGGCGGGTACAGCGTCCAGCCCGCGCCCGTGGGGCCGCCCTCGACGAAGAAGCTCGCCATCAGGACCACCACCGACAGCAGGTAGACCCAGAAGCTCAGCATGTTGAGGTAGGGAAAGACCATGTCCCGGGCGCCGACCATCAACGGGATCAGGTAGTTGCCGAAGCCGCCGAGGAACAGCGCGGTCAGCAGGTAGATCACCATGATCATCCCGTGCATGGTCACGAACTGGTAGTAGCGCTCGGGGTTGATGAATTCGAACTGGCCCGGAAAGCCGAGCTGCAGGCGCATCAGGTTGGACAGCACCACGCCCACCAGCCCGACCGCGATGGCGGTGCAGGCGTACTGGATCGCGATCACCTTGTGGTCCTGGCTCCAGACATAGTGGGTCAGGAATTTCTTGGTCGCAGGCTTCATCGCGGCACCCCCTTGTCGGTGGCGGCCTGCGTCGGCGGATTGCCCAGGCTCTGGATGTAGGTCACCAGCGCCGCCAGTTCCTCGTCGCTGAGGTCGATCTTCGGCATGACCGGCGCGAAGCCCTTCACCTGGCGGGCCTGCGGATCGCGGATGAAGGCGCGCAGGTAGGCTTCGTCGACCAGCGCCCTGGAGCCGTCCGCCATGGTCTCGGTCTTGCCGTACAGGCCCTTCCAGGTCGGCCCCACGCGCGGACTGCCGTCGATCGTGTGGCAGGCCGTGCAGCCCTTCGCGTCGGCCAGGGCGCGGCCCTGCTCGACGGCGGAGCCCGCCGCCGCGCCGGCCGGGGCGGCGGCCTTGGCCTGGGTGCTGGCGAAGGTCGGCAGCGCGGCCTGCCAGGCATTGAAGGCGGCCACGTCCTGCACCACCACGAAGCCGCGCATGTTGGGATGGCCGACGCCGCAGAGCTGGGCGCACAGGGCTTCGTAGCGCCCGGCGACGGTCGGCGTGAACCAGAAGCGGCTGACCTGGCCCGGCACCGTGTTCATGCGGGCGCGGAACGACGGCACGAAGAAGTCGTGAAGCACGTCGTGCGAGCGCATCAGGACCAGCACCGGCCGGCCCAGCGGCAGGTGCACCTCATCGGCCGCGACCAGCAGGTCGTCCTGACCGGCGGGGTCGGCCGGGTCGAGGCCGAAGGGATTGGCGGCGCCGACGAAGCGCGCATCGCTCGCCCCCAGCTTGCCGTCCGCGCCCGGGAAGCGGAATCGCCATTGCCATTGCTGGCTCACGACCTCGAGCACCAGCGCGTCGTGCGGCGCCCGCACGTAGTTCGCATAGACCACCAGCCCGGGTGCCAGCAGCGCCATGATGCCGACGGTGGTGCCGCCGATCAGCCAGCGCTCGAGCCGCTTGCTCTCGGGCTGCTCGGTCGCCCGGCGGCCCTCGCGGTGGCGAAAGCGCACCAGCGCATAGACGACGAACAGGTTGATCGCGACGAAGAAGGCGCCGGTGATCACCAACGTGATGGTCAGCGTGTCGTCCATCTGCTGCCAGTTCGAGGCCAGCGGGGTCGTCCACCACGGATTGATGACGTGGAACAGCACCGACCCGACCACGATGAGCAGCAGGACGACGGCCATGGTCATGTGCGTTCCCCCGGGGTCGGCATCGACGCTGCGGCGCGCGGACGCGCCTCAGCGGAATGCCGGGATCTGCCCTTCCTCGCCCTCGAACCGGGCCTCGGGATGCGCGGTCTGCAGCAGGTCCTCGATCTCGCGCACGCGCATCGCCGGCAGGTCGACCATCAGCAGGATCTGGCCCTGCGCGATGGCGCCCTCGAAGCGCTGCAGCCGCGGGCTCGGGATGGAGATGCCGACCATGCTGGCCGACCAGGCGCCGACCACGCCGCCCAGGACCCCGACCAGCGCGGCGAATCCCCATTCGGGCTCTTCGCCGACCAGCGGGAACAGCAGCGCGGCCACCAGGCCGGCGGCGATGCCGCAGGCGGTGCCTAGCGCCCACCCGGTCTTGGCCGCATGGACCACGTCCGAGGTCTGCCACACGTTGGCCGCGTGCAGGCCGGTCATGTCCATGCCTTCCGGCCCGGCGAAATGGATATGCGCGACCTCGACACGCGCCTGCAGCAGGTCGCGCATGGCACGCCTGGCGCTGGCCAGGTCCGGCATCAACCAGTAGATGCGTCTCTTCACGGCACCCTCCTTTTCGTCTTGCGACGAGCCAGGAAACCATGAACGACTTATAGGCTCAAGGCTGGACCTAATCAAGAGGAGCCGCCGAGCGGCAGCAGCAGTTGCAGCAGGCCCCCGGCGCTCCCGAGCGGGCCCGGGCTGCGGCTTTCCTCGAGCACTTCGCCGAGCTGACGCACCAGGCGCCGGCTGCGGCGCGCGCGCCAGATCACGAGATCGGCCAGCCACGGGTGCTCGTTGATGCGATTGGCCTGCTCGTAGGCGGCGAAGCGCGGCTTCAGCGCGTGCAGGCCGGCTTCGTAGCGCGCGCGCACCGCGCCATCGGGCGCCCGTGCCTCGCGCCCCTCGGCGATGGCCTGCGCCGCCAGCAGGCCGGCCTCCAGCGCCTTGCCGATGCCCTCGCCGGTCAGCAGGTAGGTGCTGCCTGCCGCCTCGCCCGCGACCAGCAACCCGGGCCGCGACCAGCGTGCCCCTTCGAGCGAGCAGCGCAGCGGCGCGCCCTTCAAGGGCCCCAGGGACCGGCCGGTCGCCATCAGCTCGCGCGCGGTCGGATGCAGGCGCACGAAGGCGTCGAACAGGTCGCGCAGGTTGGCCTCGGGCGGCGCGGCAGCGGCGCCCCGGCCCCGCGTCAGTCCGACGCCGATGTTGAAGACCCCGTCCCGGCACGGAAAGATCCAGCCGTAGCCGCGCCGCAGCGCCCGGTGCCACACCACCTCGAGCCCGGCGACGCGCACGGCCAGCGCCTCGCTGCGCACGTAGCCCCGCAGGGCGATGCCACTGGGCAGGCGGCGCTCGCAGACGCCGGCCGCCACCAGCGGCCCGGCGGCCGCGCCGGTCGCGAGCACCGTCCAGCGGGCCCGCAGCGCCCGCGAGCTGCCGTCCGGCAAGGCCAGCCTGGCGCCCGCCACCCGGCCGTCGGCATCGAACAGCGGCGCCTCGAAGCGCGCCGGCGCGAGCCAGCGGGCGCCGTGCGCCACGGCCTCCCGCCGCAGCAGCTCGTCGAGCTCGCGGCGCGGCAGCACTGCCAGCCGCGCCGCGAGTTCGACCCGGCCGCCGCTCGGGCCGACGCAGCCCACGTGCGTCGCGACGCGGGCGCGCGCAAGCACCTCGTCGAGCAGGCCGAGCCGCGAGAGCGCCCGCTGCGCATCCGGTATCAGGCCGTCGCCGCAGGTCTTGTCGCGCGGAAAGGCGTGCTGGTCGACCAGCAGCACGTCGAGGCCGGCCCCCGCGAGCGCCTGGGCGCAGGCGCTGCCGGCGGGGCCGGCGCCGATCACCAGCACTTCGCATGTGTTCGAGGCAGCCGAGAGGGTCACGGGCACTCCTGGGGAGCACCGATGTTAAATCGACGCCTGCGTGGTGTTTTCATTTGACCGATCGGTCGAATCCAGGCCTCGGATTGCAGCCTGTTGCAATGTCCCGATGCCTCTTTCGGGTAAACGATAGGCCATCTTTTTTTACCGAATGGATAATTTAGCCTACTCCACGATGCAGGAAGCACCCATGCCATCCCTCCGCCCGCGCAGCCGCTACTGGTCCGACCTGACCAGCGAAGAGTTCTCCCGCCTGGACCGGGCCAACCTGATCGCGGTGCTGCCGGTCGGCGCCACCGAGCAGCACGGCCCGCACCTGCCGATGTCGACCGACACCGCGACCATCGACGGCATGGTGCGCGCGACCCTGCCGCACCTGCCCGACGACCTGCCGGTGCTGTTCCTGCCCACCGTGGCCTACGGCAAGAGCAACGAGCATTCGCGCTACCCCGGCACGCTCACCGTGTCGGCCTCGACGCTGATCGCGCAGTGGACGGACATCGGCGCCTGCGTGGCCCGCGCGGGCGTGCGCAAGCTGGTGCTCTACAACAGCCATGGCGGCCAGATGTCGATCATGGACATCGTCGCGCGGGACCTGCGCGAGTCGCACGACATGATGGTGGTGGCGGCCAACTGGTACACGCTGGGGCTGCCGGAAGGGCTCTTCACGGCGCACGAAGGCAAGCACGGCGTGCATGCCGGCGACCTCGAGAGCTCGGTGATGCTGCACCTCACGCCCGACCACGTGCGGCCCGAGAACTTCCGCAACTTCCGCTCGCTGACCGAGGACCTGGCGCAGGAGAACCGCTTTCTCTCGATCACGCCGACCGGCAAGCTGGGCTGGCAGATGCACGACATCAACCCGGCCGGTGCGGCCGGCGACGCCACGCGGGCGACCGCGGCCAAGGGCGAGGCCGTGCTCGACCACGTCGGGCGCAATTTCGTGCAGCTGCTGCAGGAAGTCCATCGCTTCCCGATCGAGCGGCTGGCCAACGAACCGGCCTGGCGCTGAGCAATGGCCGACACCACGCCATCCGCCCCGCCGCTGGTCAGCCTGCGCCAGGTCAGCAAGCGCTTCGCCAACGGCACCCTGGCGCTGCAGGGCATGTCGCTCGACTGCGGCGAGCACGACTTCATCAGCTTCCTCGGCCCCTCGGGCTGCGGCAAGAGCACGGCGCTCCGGCTGATCGCCGGCCTGACGCGCAGCAGCTCGGGCGAACTCGCATGGTCGCGTGCCAACAGCGGCGCGTCGACCAGCGACCGCGAGCTCGGCTTCGTGTTCCAGGAGCCGACCCTGATGCCATGGGCCAAGGTCTTCGACAACGTCTGGCTGCCGCTCAAGCTGGCCGGCATGTCGCGCGATGCGGCCGCACCGGTGGTGGCCCAGGTGCTCGAGATGGTCGGCCTCTCGCGCTTCGCCGACGTCTATCCGCGCGAGCTCTCGGGCGGCATGAAGATGCGGGTGTCGATCGCCCGCGCGCTGGTCACGCGGCCGCGCCTGCTGCTGATGGACGAGCCCTTCGCGGCGCTCGACGAGATGACCCGCATCAAGCTCAACAACGACCTGCTGGCGATCTGGCGCGAACACCGCTTCTCGGTGATCTTCGTCACCCACAGCGTCTACGAGTCGGTCTACCTGTCGAACCGCATCGTCGTGATGGCGCCGCGGCCGGGCCGCGTGGTCGACGAGATCCGCATCGACGAGCCCTACCCGCGCGGCGAAGCCTTCCGCACCTCCACCCGCTACAACGCGCACTGCACCGCGGTGTCGCAATCCCTGCACGGAGCCCTCCATGGCGTCGACATCGATCACTGACAACCCGTCGCTGGCCGCACTCGGCGATGCGCCCTCGGCGGCCGACCTGCAACGGCGCGACGAACGGCTGCGGCGGCGCGAATCGCTGCTGCGCACCGCGGTGCCGATCGCGGTGGTGGTGGCCCTGCTCGCGCTGTGGGAGGCGCTGGTGCGCATCAACAACGTGCCGCACTACATCATCCCGGCGCCCTCGCTGATCCTCACGACGCTGGTCGACAACTGGGACACGCTCTCGAGCGCGCTGTGGTTCACGGTCAAGCTCACGCTGCTCTCGCTGGCCGCGGCGATCGTCGGCGGCGTGCTGCTGGCGATCGCCTTCGCGCTCTTCAAGTGGGTCGAGATCGGCCTCTTCCCGATCGCGGTGATCCTCCAGGTGACGCCGATCATCGCGATCGCGCCGCTGATCCTCATCTACGTGTCGAGCACCACGGCGGCGCTGCTGCTGTGCGCCTGGATCGTGGCCTTCTTCCCGATCCTGTCGAACACCGTGATCGGCCTGAAGAGCGCCGACAGCAACCTGCGCGACCTGTTCCAGCTCTACAAGGCCTCGCCCTGGCAGACCTTCCGCTACCTGCTGGCGCCGAGCGCGCTGCCCTATTTCATGGCCGGCCTGAAGATCGCCGGCGGCCTGAGCCTGGTCGGTGCGGTGGTGGCCGAATTCACGGCCGGCACGGCGGGCCGCGAGACCGGGCTGGCCTCGCGCATCCTCGAATCGAGCTTCCGCACCGAGATCCCGATGATGTTCGCGGCGCTGCTGCTGGTGTCCCTGCTGGGCATCGTGATCTTCATCGTCTTCGCCGCGCTGTCGCGGGCGGTGCTCGGCCATTGGCACGAGAGCGAAATGAGGAGGGAAAGATGAGCGCCGTGCTGAAAGCACCAGAGCGGCCGGCCGCCATCGACTGGGAGGCCGTGAAACGCGACCTGCACGGCTTGAACGTGATCGTGTCGCCCAGCCAGCGCAAGCAGCTGTCGAAGGACTTCTACTGGTACAGCCCGATCCTGACCGAGCGGCTCGCCGGCTGCGTGGCCGACCTGGTGGTCAAGGTCTCGACCGAGGACGACGTCCGCCAGGCCGCCGCCGTGGCCGCCAAGTGGAAGCTGCCGCTCACGGTGCGCGCCGGCGGTACCGGCAACTACGGCCAGTGCGTGCCGCTCGAAGGCGGGCTGGTGCTCGACGTCACGCCGATGAGCCGCGTGCTGGAGATCGGCGACGGCCGCGTGCGGGTGCAGGCCGGCGCCCGCATGCACGACATCGAGCTCGCGGTGGCCGAGACCGGCCAGGCGCTGCGCATGTGGCCCTCGACCTGGCACGTGGCCTCGATCGGCGGTTTCATCGCCGGCGGCTTCGGCGGCATCGGCTCGATCCGCCACGGCATCCTGCGCGACCCGGGCAACCTGCTGCGCGCGCGCATCATGACGGTCGAGCGCGAGCCGCGCGTGATCGAGCTGCACGGCGACGAGATCCAGCAGGTGCACCACGCCTACGGCACCAACGGCATCCTGACCGAGGTCGAGGTGGCGCTGAGCCCGGCGGTCGAGTGGGTGCACTGCATCGCGCTGTTCGACAGCTACCGGAGGGTGCTGGATTTCGGCGTGGCGGCCAGCACGCCCGCGCTCGAGCTGTTCCTGCTGTCGGCGGTCGACGCCCGCTTCTCGCCCTACTACGCGAACCTCGGCGCGCACTTCCCGCCCGATCGCCATGCAATGTTCGCGATGGTCGCGCCGGGGTCGATGCCAGCCTTCCGCGCGCTGGTGGCGGCGCACGGCGGCACGGTCTCGCTGGCTGGCACCGAGGCCGAGCTGCAGGCCGCCGGCCTGCCGCCGGCCTACGAATGCGCCTACAACCACACCACCCTGCAGGCGCTCAAGGTCGATCGCAGCTGGACCTACCTGCAGGTGGCCTATGCGCAGCCCTTCGACCCGGCGGTGGTCGATCGCCACATCGCGGTCTTCGGCGACGACGTGCTGCAGCACCACGAGTTCGCGCGCGCCGGCGGCGAGTACGGCACTTTCTCGATCCTGCTGGTGCGCTGGAAAGGCGAGGCCCACCAGTACGAAGTGATTCGCGAGCTCGAATCGCAGGGCGGCTGCCAGGTGTTCAATCCGCACGTCGTGACCATCGAGGACGGCGGCATGAAGACCATCGACACGCAGCAGATCGACTTCAAGAAGCGCAGCGACCCGATGGGCCTGATGAACCCCGGAAAAACACGCGGCTGGCACCCCGACATGGCGCTGGACGCCTGAACCCCCTCCACAGAGACACAACCAAAGGAACCACGATGCGACTCGAATCCCGCTTCATCGCCCGCACCCTGCTGGCCAGCCTGCTTGCCGGCACCGCCCTGGCGGCCATCGCGCAAGACAAAGTCACGATCGCCACCAACTGGCGCGCCCAGCCCGGCCACGGCGGCTTCTACCAGGCGCTGGCCGACGGCACCTACAAGAAGTACGGGCTCGACGTCGACATCCAGCAGGGCGGCCCGCAGGTCAACAACCGGCCGATGCTGCCGGCCGGCAAGATCGACTTCCTGATGACCGGCAACATGCTGATGGCCTTCGACAACATCAAGCAGAAGGTGCCGACCGTGGTGGTGGCGGCCTACTTCCAGAAAGACCCGCAGGCCATCATCGCCCACCCGGGCCAGGGCTTCGACAAGTTCGCCGACCTCGCCAAGGCCAAGACCGTGCTGCTCGCCAAGGACGGCCAGATCAGCTACTGGCAATGGATGAAGAAGGCCTACGGCATGCGCGACGAGCAAGTGCGCCCCTACAACTACAGCCTGTCGCAGTTCCTGGCCGACAAGCAGGCGGTGCAGCAGGCCTACGCGACCTCGGAGCCGCTGGCGGTCGAGAAGCAGGCCGGCTTCAAGCCGGTGGTGCTGTCGCTGGCCGATGCCGGCTGGTCGACCTACGGCATGGTCATCGAGACCCGCCAGGACCTGGTCAAGACCAAGCCGGACGTGGTCCGCCGCTTCGTCGAGGCCACCAACATCGGCTACGCCAACTACCTGTACGGCGACCGCAAGGCGGCCGACGAGCTGATCAAGAAGATCAACCCGGACATCGGCGACGACTACATCGAGAAGTCGATCCCGATCCTGCGGGCCCACATCGACGTCGGCGATGCCACCACCAAGGGCATCGGTGCGATGAGCGACGAGCGCATGAAGGACTTCTACGACAAGGCCGTGGCGGCCGGGCTCTACAAGCCCACCGACTTCGACTATCGCGACGCCTACACCACGCAGTTCGTCAACAAGGGCGCCGGCGTCGACATCCGCAAGGCGGCCGCGAAGTGACGGTCCGGCGATGACCGAGCGCAATCTCACCGTGCGGGTGGCGCGCATCGCGCGCCAGACACCGGAGATCCTCTCCTTCGAGCTGGTGCATCCGGCCGGCCGGGCGCTGCCGGGCTACCAGGCCGGCGCCCACATCGACGTCCACATGCCGGGCGGCTTCTCGCGCCAGTATTCGCTCGCCTGCGACGCCGGCGGGGACGGCCGCGCCGCTTCGCGCTACCTGATCGGCGTCAAGCGCGAGGCCGCGGGCCGCGGCGGCTCGGCCTCGATGCACGGTCGCGTCCGCGAAGGCGACCTGCTGCCGATCAGCGCGCCGCGCAACAGCTTCCCGGTCCGCGCCGAGGCCCGCTGCCACCTGCTGCTGGCCGGCGGCATCGGCATGACGCCGCTGCTCGCCATGGCCGAGTCGCTGGCGCGCGCCGGCGCCGACTTCACGCTCTGCCTGTTCGCGCGCAGCGCCGAGCACCTGGCCTTCGCCGAGGCGCTGCGCCAGCCACTGCTGGCGCCACACGTGCGCCTGCACTTCGATGCCGGCACCGCCGCGCAGAAGATCGATCTGCGCGATCTGCTCGCAGTGCGCGAGGCCGGCACCCAGCTCTATGTGTGCGGCCCCGCCGGCTTCATGCAGGCGGTGCGCAGCGCCGCCGCGCACTGGCCAGAGGAGGCGGTCCACACCGAATATTTCGCGGCGCCGACCGATGCCGCCGGCGCCACCGGCAAGCCCTTCGTGCTGCACCTGGCCCAGCGCGGCATCCGCGTTCCGGTGGCCGGCGACCAGAGCGCGGTCGACGCGCTGCATGCGGTCGGCATCGACATCCCGGTGTCCTGCGAGCAGGGCCTGTGCGGCACCTGCGTGGTCGGCGGCGAAGGCGAGGGCGCGGAGCACCGCGATTTCTGCCTGACGCGCGGCGAGCGGGCGCACAAGGTGGCACTGTGCTGCTCGCGGGCCAAGGGCGAGGCGCTGGTGGTCGACCTGTGAGCCGCCACTCTGGCACCATCCGCATCCAATGACCACCGCACCCCTCGGCGACGCCCTGGACGAGCCGCTCGACGCCCCCGCCACGCGTGGCCGTGCGCGCAAGTACACGCAGCTGCTGGCCGTGATCCACCGGGCCGCGGTCGAGGTGTTCGCGAGCGACGGGCTGGCCGGCGCGTCGACCCAGGCCATCGCCGACAAGGCTGGCCTGTCGAAGGCGCAGCTGCACTACTACATCGAGAGCAAGGAAGCGCTGTACCGCCAGGTGCTGCAGGGCATCATCGACGACTGGATCGGCGTCTTCGGCTTCAGCGACGAGGCCTTCGGCCCGCGCAAGGTGCTCAGCGACCTGATTCACCGCAAGATGGTGTTCTCGTTCGAGCATCCGCTGCGCTCGCGGATCTTCACGGCCGAGATGATGCGCGGCGCACCGGTGCTGCGGCCGATGATGGACCACAGCCAGCAGCGCACCGACCAGGCGGCGGCCGTGATCCAGAACTGGATCGACCAGGGCCTGATGGACCCGGTGGACCCGATCCTGTTCCTGTTCCATCTCTGGGCCGTGACCCAGTTCTACGCCGACCACGCGACGCAGGTGGCGCTGTTCAGGAAGGTCGCCGAGAGTGACGAGAAAGACCGGCGCTACCTGATCGAGCAGGTGACGGAATTCCTGCTGAAGGGCGCCGGGGTCCGGTAGGAGCGCGGACGGCGGCGCTGCGCCGCTCAGTCGCCTGCGCTTTTCGCCGCATCCGCGCCGCACGACGGCGCAGGACAGGGCGGCGCAGTGTGTCCTGACGTGACCTCGGACACATAGTGGAGGTTGACCGGCTTGACGCGGATGATGCCGCGCCCGGGCACGTCGATTTCGGAGATCACCAGGAACGACAGCGAGATCGTCATCGGCAGCACGAGGAACAGCCCGGCCTTGCGCCGCAGGTGGCGGGCGTTGTAGCCCACGAGGGCGTTGCAGAACACCGCGATCGTGGTCAGCAGCAGCCAGGCGGCCAGCGGAATCTGGGCGCGCCAGCCGGCGTATGTTTTCTGCTGCGCGCTCAGTACCTCGTTCACGCCGGCGACCACCAGCGACGTGATCGGATTCTTCTGCGCGACGGCCGCCGCGCTGGTCGCCGTCCACAGATCGTCCTGCAGTTCCTGCGCGGCGCGGCGGCTTTCGGCGTAGGTGCGCGGGTCGGCGCTCTCGTAGAAGCGGAGGCGCTCGCCCAGGTAGGCCGACAGCGTGCTGCGCAGACGTTCTCCCTCGGCCTGTGGCAACAGGTCGGCGCGCAGATAGGCGGTGCGGATGGCCTCGGCCTCGGCTTCCTCCCCGGCCTGGCGGCTGTTGAAACCGCCGATGGCCATGGACAGCGTGAAGCCGATGATGAGGCCGAGCAGCGACAGCGTGGCCCCGAGGATCATCCGGAAATCCTCTCCGCCTTCCGCGCCGGCCGGCGTCCTTCTGCCCAGAATCCGCGCACCGAACTGGGCCGACAGCCACAACAGGCCGAAACAGCTCAGAAAGAGCGCCAGCGACGCGGGGGTGATGCCGTCGAGCGCCTGGGCAAGGGAAGTACCAAAGGTCTTGAGTTCAATCGGGAACATACGCAGATCAGGAAAATGCGAAAGCCGCGCGGCGCGCGGACGATCCGGCAGCGCCGGCCGCATCGGACAGACGCAGACGACGGAGGTGCACACGCAAGGCATGCGCTTCACGCCATCGCAAGGGTTGTGGACGGGACGGAGGCTGCCGCGCAGGATCGGCAGCAGGGCGGCCGAGCCAGGAGATTGGCGCCGCGCGCGTCGCGCGGGGCGATTCGGGATTCCGCCCGCAGGGGGCACTGAAGTATACAAATGCCTGCCGGGCAGCCCCGCGCTTCGACCGGCCCAAGTGTGCGAAATTCAACGAAAGGGCCGAGTGGCACGCTCCGCGCGAAAGCTTGACGCCACAGGGTGGTGCCGCGGCAGGCTTTGTTCGATCATCGGCCATGCCGAGCGCCTTCGATTTCGAGCATTCGCCCTTTGACTGCCTCACGGCCGAGGAGCGCGAGCGGGTGCGCGCCCAGGTCGACATCGCCTACTTTCGCGAAGGCGAGGCGATCCTCGAGGCCGGCATGGCGCCGACCCACCTGTTCGTCGTCATCAAGGGCTTCGTGCAGCAGTTCGAGCACGGCGGCAGCGAAGCGGTGGCGAGTTTCGGCCCGCACGACACCTTCGACGGCCGCAGCCTGCTGTCGGGCCAGGTCGGCGGGCGCTTCGTGGCCGCCGAGGAAGTGCTGGCCTACCAGCTCGCACGGCAGGTCGTCACCGAGCTGATCGCGCGCAACGCGACCTTCGGCGCCCTGCTGTTCTCCGACCTGTCGAACAAGCTGGCCGCCATCGCCGGCCGCGTCGGCCAGCACGAGCTGCAGTCCCTCGCGCTGGCGCGGGTCGACGCGATCCCGGTGCGGGCGCCGCATTTCGTCGATGCCGACCGCGACGTGCTGTCGGTGGTGCGGCTGCTGCAGGCCGAGCGCAGCACCAACGTGCTGGTGCGCGACCTGTCCGGACCCGCACCGCGGCTGGGCATCTTCACCGTGACGGCGCTGCAGCGTGCGGTGCTGCACGGCACGCCGCTGGACCGCCTGCCGGTGCGCGAGGTCAGCAGCTTCGGCCTGATCACGGTCGACGCGGCGGCCCCGGTCGGCGACGCACTGATCGTCATGGTGCGGCATCGGGTGCACCGCGTGGTCGTGACGGCCGGCGACGGAGGCGGCGACGGCGGCCGGGTCGTGGGCGTGCTGGAAGCGCTCGACCTGTTCAGCTTTCTGTCCAATCACTCCTACCTGATCAACCGCGAGATCGTCGAAGCCCAGGACCTGCAGGCACTGGCCCGCGCGAGCGCCCACGTCACGCAGCTGGTCGGCCTGCTGCACGGCGGCGGCACCCGGGTCGGGCAGATCGCCACGCTGGTGCAGGCGCTCAACGGCCAGCTGTTCCAGCGGGCCTGGGAACTGATCGCGCCGCCCGAGCTGGTCGCCAACAGCTGCCTGTTCGTGATGGGCAGCGAGGGCCGCGGCGAGCAGCTGCAGAAGACCGACCAGGACAACGGCCTGCTGCTGCGCGACGGCTACGTGCCGCCGGCCGACCTGGACGCGATCTGCCAGCGCCTCACACGCGCGCTGATCGAGTTCGGCTGGCCCGAATGCCCCGGCGCCATCATGGTCTCGAATCCGCAGTGGCGCGCCGGCCAGGCCGAATTCGCCGAACGCGCCTGCCAGTGGCTGCTGCAGCCCGACGGCGAGCGGCTGATGGCGCTGGCGATCTTCCTCGATGCCCACGCGGTGGCCGGCGATGCGACGCTTTTGGCCGGCGTGCGGGCCCGGCTGTTCTCGCTGGCCACCGACAACGACGCGATGCTGGCGCGCTTCGCCGCGGCCATCGACGCCTTCGCCGAGGATTCGCATTGGTGGCAGCGCCTGCTGGCCTTCGGCGAGCCCGCGGCGCCGCACCTCGACGTCAAGAAGCAGGGCCTGTTCCCGATCGTGCACGGCGTGCGCAGCCTGGCGCTGCGCGCCGGCCTGGACGCGACCTCCACCGCGGAACGCCTCGAGGCCCTGGTCGCGGCCGGCCGGATCGAGCGCGAGTTCGCCGCCGACCTGCTCGAGAGCCTCTATTTCTTCATGGGCCTGCGGCTCAAGGCCGGCCTGGCGGAGCAGGCGGCCGGGCACGACGTGTCGGGGCAGGTCGATCCGGCCCGCATGAGCAGCCTCGAGCGGGACCTGCTCAAGGACACGCTCGAGGTGGTGAAGCGCTTTCGCCGCATGCTGCGCCTGAGCTTCCGGCTGGACGCGCTGTGATGACCGGCTGGCTCTCCGCCCTCAAGCGCTGGTGGCTGCTGCAGCACCTGGCCGATCCGCGCTTTCGCTTCATGTGGGACCCGCCGCCCGCCGACGAGTGGGTGGCGATCGACTGCGAGACCACCGGCCTCGACACGCGGCGCGACGAGATCGTGGCGATCGCCGCGGTGCGCATCCGTGGCAACTGCGTGGTGTGCAGCGAGCGGCTCGAACTGCTGGTGCGGCCCGAGCGCCGCAGCGTCGCGACCGGCAGCGCGCGCGTGCACCAGCTGCGCGAGCGCGACCTGGCCCAGGGACTGGCGGCCGAGGCCGCCGTGCAGGCGCTGCTGCATTTCATCGGCAGCCGGCCGCTGGTGGGCTACTACCTGGAGTTCGACGTCGCGATGATCGACCGCGTGCTGTTCCCGATGCTGGGCATGGGGCTGCCGCAGCCGAAGATCGAGGTCTCGGCGCTCTACTACGACCATGTAAACCGGCGCCGCTCGCCGCACCTGCGCCATGGCGATATCGACCTGCGCTTCGCGGCCATCATGACCGCGCTGGACCTGCCGCAGCGCCCCGCGCACGATGCGCTGGACGATGCGGTGATGGCGGCGCTGGCCTTCGTCAAGCTGAACGCTCTCAGTGACCCGACGCGCCCGAGGCGCCGAGGCCGGTCTCCGAGCGCACCTGCTGCGCCGGGAACGCCGCCCGCTCCTGCTGCGCCTGGCGGCTTCGGTCGGTGATCGAGAACAGCCAGATGCCGACGAAAGCCAGCGTCATCGAGAACAACGCGGGCGAAGCATAGGGGAACCAGGCCGAGCCCGCGGGGTGGCCCAGCGTGGCTTCCCAGACCGACGGCGAGACGATGGTCAGCGCCACCGACGACACCAGCCCGAGCGAGCCGCCGACGACCGCGCCGCGCGTCGTGCAATCCTTCCAGAGTACCGACATGAACAGCACCGGGAAATTGGCCGAGGCCGCCACCGCGAAGGCCAGCGACACCATGAACGCGATGTTCTGCTTCTCGAAGGCGATGCCGAGCAGCACCGCGACCACGCCGAGCGCGATCGTGGTGATGCGCGACACCCTGAGTTCGGCGCGGCTGTCGGCCTTGCCCTTCTTGATCAGGGTGGCGTAGAGGTCATGCGACACCGCCGAGGCACCCGACAGCGTGAGCCCGGCCACCACCGCGAGGATGGTCGCGAAGGCCACCGCCGAGATGAAGCCGTAGAAGACATTGCCGCCGACCGACTTCGCCACCAGCACCGCCGCCATGTTGGCCGCGCCGCCGCCGCCCTTGATGGTGCCGGTCGCGACGTCGGCGAACTCGGGATTGGTCAGCACCAGCGTGATGGCGCCGAAGCCGATGATGAAGATCAGCAGGTAGAAGTAGCCGATCCAGGTGGTGGCCCAGAACACCGACTTGCGCGCCTGCTTGGCATCGGGCACCGTGAAGAAGCGCATCAGGATGTGCGGCAGGCCGGCGGTGCCGAACATCAGCGCGATACCGAAGGAGATCGCCGAGACCGGGTCCTTCACGAAGCCGCCCGGGCCCATGATGCTGCGTCCGATGGCCGAGGCCTCGAGCGGGCTCTTGCCGCCATTGGCCGCGATCTGGGTGCGCACCTCGACCGACTTGGCGAACAGCGCCTCGGGGCTGAAGCTGAAGGCCGCCAGCACCATCAGCGCCATGAAGGTCACGCCGGCCAGCAGCAGCACGGCCTTGATGATCTGCACCCAGGTGGTGGCCGTCATGCCGCCGAACAGCACGTAGACCATCATCAGCGCGCCGACGATCACCACCGCGACCCAGTAGTCGAGGCCGAACAGCAGCTTGATCAGCTGGCCGGCGCCGACCATCTGCGCGATCAGGTAGAAGGCCACCACCACCAGCGTGCCCGAGGCCGCGAAGGCGCGGATCGGGCCGGGCTGGAAGCGGTAGCCGGCGACGTCGGCGAAGGTGAACTTGCCGAGGTTGCGCAGGCGCTCGGCCATCAGGAAGGTGATCACCGGCCAGCCGACCAGGAAGCCGATCGAATAGATCAGGCCGTCGTAGCCGGTGGCCATCACTGCGGCCGAGATGCCGAGGAACGAGGCCGCCGACATGTAGTCGCCGGCGATCGCCAGGCCGTTCTGGAAGCCCGTGATGCCGCCGCCGGCGGTGTAGAAGTCTGCGGCCGACTTGGTCTTCGAGGCGGCCCACTTGGTGATCCACAAGGTCAGCAGCACGAAGCCCGAGAACATCGCGATCGCGATCCAGTTGGTCGGCTGCTTGGTGACCTGCCCGACGTCAGCGCCGGCGGCCGCGGCCCAGCCGGAGGCGCTGGCCAGCAGCGCGGCAAGAGCGGCGTGACGCGCTTTCATCGCGTGGCCTCCTGGATGATCTCGGCCGTGAGCCGGTCGAACTCGCCATTGGCGCGGCGGATGTAGAAGGCCGTGATCAGGATCGTGAAGACGATCACGCCGAGCCCGATCGGGATGCCGATGGTGGTCACGCCGCCGCCGATCGGCTGCGCCAGGAAAGGCTTGTTGAACGCGATCAGCGCGATGTAGCCGTAGTACACGACCATCATCAGCGCCGTGAGCCACCAGCCGAAGCGGTTGCGCTTGCGGCGAAGCTCGAGGTACTTGGGGTTGGACTGGATCTTCGTCACCACGGGGTCGCTCATGATTCGTCTCCTGGACTACGGTTCGGCGGATTCTGGGATGCGGCTGGCCCGTGCGGGGTGCGGTGCAATCATTCGTCACATTGCGATGCAATGCACGGACCTTTCGAGGCCGAATCGAGACCGATCGACGGGCCTACTCCCACAGCACGTTCGCGGCGAACAGATAGCCGGCGCCGTACACGGTCTTGATGATGGCCGGCTCGTGCGGATCCCGTTCGATCTTCCTGCGCAGGCGCGAGATGCGCACGTCGATGCTGCGGTCGGTGGGCAGCAGGTCGCGCGCGCCCATCAGCTGCTCGCGCGTGAGGATCTGGTGCGGGCGCTCGACGAAGCAGCGCAGCACCTGGGTCTCGGCCGTGCCCAGCAGGTGCTCGCTGCCGTCGGGCGCGCGCAGCACGTTGGCCGCGCAGTCGATGCGCCAGCCCAGGAACGACGCATAGCGCCGCTGCCCCGTGGCCTGGCCCGGCGCCAGGCTGCGCCGGCGCAGGATGCTGCGCACCCGCGCCACCAGCTCGCGGGCCTCGAAGGGCTTGGTGACGTAGTCGTCGCCACCGAGCTCGAGCCCCATCACGCGGTCGGCCGGATGGCCGCGGCCGGTGAGGATCAGCACGCCCGCATTCGACGCCGCCTGGATGCGCCGCATGAGATCGATGCCGTCCATGTCGGGCAGGCCGAGGTCGACGATGCAGAGGTCGGGCTTCTCGACCTGCAGCCGCCGCAGCACGCTCGCGCCGGTGCTGAAGCCTTCGCCATTGAAGCCGAACTCGGCCAGCGTGGCGAGCACCAGCCGCGCCACGGCCGGGTCGTCCTCGATCACGTAGACCAGCGACGGCGGGTTCGCCTCGTCGGCGCCGGCGCCGGCGCCGGCGCGGTGGGTCAGTCCTGCGCTGTGGTGTTCGTTCGTCATCGGCCCTCCTCGATCGCTTGCGCGAGCTGTGCGGTGCTGAAAGGCTTGGTGAGCATCGGAAAGTCGACCTGCCGCGACAGGTCGCCCGGCGCATAGCCGCTCATCAGCACCACGGCGCGGGCCCGACCGCCCTCGCGCGCCGCCCGCGCCACGGCGAGGCCGTCGACACCGCCTCCCATCACCACGTCGGACAGCAGCAGCACGATGTCCGGCGTGTGTTCGAGCAGGCTCAGCGCGTCGGCGCCGCCGTCGGCTTCGAGCACCGAATAGCCCAGCTCCAGCAGGCTGCGCCGGATCACGCGCCGCACCTGGGCGTCGTCGTCCACCAGCAGCGCCAGGCCCATCGAGGCGGCCGGCGGCCGGCCGGTCGGGCGGCTGCTGTCGGCCGCGCCGTCCGCCGGTGCGGGCTCGGCCGCCGGCAGCCATACCGACACCGTGGTGCCGCGCCCCGGTGCGCTGCGCACGTCGATGGCGCCGCCCGACTGCTTCACGAAGCCGTAGACCACGGCCATGCCGAGCCCGGTGCCGCTGCCCGGCTGCTTGGTGGTGAAGAAGGGGTCGAACAAATGGGCCAGGGTGTCGGCGTCCATGCCGCTGCCGTCGTCCTCGACTTCGATGCGCACGCAGTCGCCCGCGGACAGCTGCAGCGGCGCCGCCTCCGCGGCGTCGATGCGAACGCGCCGGGCCCGCAGCACGATGTGTCCGTCGGGACCGGTCGCGTCGCGCGCATTCAGCACCAGGTTCACCAGCGCCTGCTCGAGCAAGGTGGCATCGATCCAGGTCCACAGCGGCAGTTCGCCGACATCGACGTCGATGTCGAGCCGAAGGGTCTCGGGCAGCGAGCGCCGCACCAGCCGGGCCACGGTGTCGACCAGCGCGCCCACATGCACCGCCGCCGCCTGCAGCGGTTGGCGCCGGGCGAAGCTCAGCAGGCCGCGCACCAGCTCGGCCCCGCGGCGCGCGGCGTCGAGCGCCGGATGCACATAGTCGTCCAGCGCCGGATCGCCCGGCCGGGCTTCGGCCAGCGCCGCCAGGTTGCCGATCACGACCGTGAGGATGTTGTTGAAGTCGTGCGCCAGGCCCCCGGTCAGGCGGCCCAGCGAGTCGAGCTTCTGGGCCCGCGCCAGCAGCGCCTGCGAGCGCCGCTCCTGCGTGATGTCGAAGGTCAGTTCGAAGCAGCCGACGACCTGCCCCTCGGCGCTGCGCTGCGGCACCAGCGAGGTCCGCACCCAGAGGCGGCGGGCGTCGCAGGTCTGGAGCTCGTATTCCAGGCTTTGCGTTTCGCCGGCGAGGGCCCGCAGCACCTGCGGCTTGACCATCGCGTAGACCGCGTCGCCCAGGAAGGCCTTGGCGCTGACGGCCTCCGGGCGCGAGGTGTCGACGCAGAACCAGTCGTGGTAGCCGCGGTTGAGGTAGCGGTAGACCCGCCGGTGGTCGAAGTAGGCCACCAGCGCGGGGATCGAATCCATGATCAGCCGCACTCGCTCCTCGCTGTGCTGCAGCTCGGCGGTGCGCGCGGCCACCCGGCCTTCGAGCTCGGCGTTGTGGCGGCGGATGATCTGCTCGGCGCGGCGCTGCTCGGTGACATCGGAATAGAGCGTGACGAAGCCGTGGCCCGGCACCGGCTCGCCGCGGATGAGCAGCACCCGCCCGTCGGGGCGCACCCGCTCGATCTGGTGCGGTGCGAAGTGGCGCGCCGCCGCGACGCGTTCGGCCACCAGCTGTTGCGGGTCGCCCGGGCCGTACTCGCCGCGCCGGGCATTGAAGCCGATGAAGCTCTCGAACGGCGCCCCCATGTAGGCCATGTCGTCGGGAAAGTCGAGCAGGCGGACGTAGGCGCGGTTCCAGGCCACCAGGCGCAGGTCGGCATCGAAGATCGACAGGCCCTGGTCCAGCAGGTCGAGCCCGGCCTGCAGCGTCAGGTAGCGCTCCAGCGTGCGGATCACCCCGGCCACCTTCCTGGGCTGCAAACATTCGTCATTTTTGAATGTGTCTCCTGCAATGTTCGTCGGACATCCTACGGCTCTTGATTGTTGATGACCTCGCCCGAGACGCACTTGACAGCCGTCAAACGGGCGGCGCCGTCGAGTGATCACGGCCGTACATCCCTCATCCACGCACCAGGAGCCCGCCATGGAACCGACCCTTTCCCCCGCCCTGCCCGCCACGCTGTACCCGCCCTCCGAGGCCACCGTGCAACGCGCCCGGATCTCCGGCCGCGCCGCCTACGACCGGCTGGTCGCCGAGGCCGAGGCCGACCCTGACGCGTACTGGGGCCGCCTGGCGCGCGAGCTGGTCGCCTGGAAGCAGCCCTTCACGCAGGTGCTCGACCAGCGCCGGGCGCCCTTCTTCGAATGGTTCGCCGACGGCACGCTCAACGCGTCGTACAACTGCCTGGACCGCCAGGTCGAGAACGGCCTGGGCGAGAAGACCGCGATCGTCTTCGAGGCCGACGACGGCGCAGTCACGCGGATCAGCTACCAGGACCTGCTGGCGCGCGTCTGCCGCACCGCCAACGTGCTCAAGGCCATGGGCGTCGGCCGCGGCGACCGGGTCGTGATCTACATGGCGATGTCGATCGACGGCGTGGTCGCGATGCAGGCTTGCGCGCGCATCGGCGCCATCCATTCGGTGGTCTTCGGCGGCTTCTCGGCGCAGTCCCTGCGCGACCGCATCGCCGACACCGGCGCCGTGTTGGTGCTCACCGCCGACCAGCAGGTGCGCGGCGGCAAGCAGCTGCCGCTGAAGGCGATCGTCGACGAGGCGATCGGCCTGGGCGGCTGCGACAGCGTGCGCCACGTGCTCGTCACGCGGCGCACCGGCGGCGCCGTGCCCTTCCAGGCCCCGCGCGACCAGTGGATGGCCGATCTCGCGGCAGCGCAGGAGCCGGTCTGCGAACCCGAATGGGTGAACGCCGAGCACCCGCTGTTCCTGCTCTACACCTCGGGCTCGACCGGCAAGCCCAAGGGCGTGCAGCACGCCACCGGCGGCTACCTGCTCCATGCGGCGCTGACCTGTCAGTGGACCTTCGACCTCGGCCCCGACGACGTCTTCTGGTGCACGGCCGACATCGGCTGGGTCACCGGCCACACCTACATCGCCTACGGTCCCCTGGCGGTCGGCGCGACCCAGGTGGTGTTCGAGGGCGTGCCCACCTACCCCGATGCCGGCCGCTTCTGGAAGATGATCCAGGATCACAAAGTCAGCGTGTTCTACACCGCGCCGACCGCGATCCGCTCGCTGATCAAGATGGCCGAGGGCAACGACGCGGTGCACCCGCGCCACTACGACCTGTCGAGCCTGCGCATCCTCGGATCGGTCGGCGAACCGATCAACCCGGCCGCCTGGGAGTGGTACCACCGCCACGTGGGCGGCGGCCGCTGCCCGGTGCTCGACACCTTCTGGCAGACCGAGACCGGCGGCCACATGATCACGCCGCTGCCGGGCGTCACGCCGCTGGTGCCGGGCTCGTGCACCCTGCCGTTCCCGGGCATCGACGCGGCCGTGGTGGACGAGGCCGGCAACGAGCTGCCCTGGGGCCAGGGCGGCATCCTGGTCGTGCGCAAGCCCTGGCCGTCGATGATCCGCACCATCTGGAACGACCCGGAGCGCTTCAAGGCCAGCTACTACCCCGAGGAGTTCCAGGGCCGCTACTACCTGGCCGGCGACGGCGCGATACGCGACAAGACGACCGGCTACTTCACCATCACCGGGCGCATCGACGACGTGCTCAACGTCAGCGGCCATCGGATGGGCACGATGGAGATCGAATCCGCCCTGGTGGCGATGACCGACCTGGTGGCCGAGGCCGCGGTGGTGGGACGGCCCGACGACACCACGGGCGAGGCGGTCTGCGCCTTCGTGGTGCTGAAGCGGCCGCTGCCCAGCGGCGACGAGGCCCGGCGCATCGCCGACCAGCTGCGCAACTGGGTCGGCAAGGAGATCGGCCCGATCGCCAAGCCGCGCGACATCCGCTTCGGCGACAACCTGCCGAAGACCCGCAGCGGCAAGATCATGCGCCGGCTGCTGCGCACGCTGGCCAAGGGCGAAGTGGTGACGCAGGACGTGAGCACCCTTGAGAACCCTGCCGTGCTGGAGCAGCTGGGCCAGCCCTACTGAAGGGGCAGGTACATCGTCGCCTCGACCTCGACCAGCACCTCGTCCCCGGGCAGGAAGCGCGACACCTCGACCACCGTGCTGACCGGCGGCTGGCCCGGGTAGAACAGGCCGCGCACCCGGTTGTAGGGCGCGTAGTCGGGCAGGCGGCGGAAGTACTGCACCAGCTTCACGACGTCGTCCATCGTGCCGCCGTGCTCGGCCGCGATCTGGCGGATGCGCTCGAGCACGAACCAGCTCTGGGCCACGATCGGCGCCTCGAACACGTCGACCGACATCTGGCCGGTGGCGTAGCCGAGCGTTTGCAGGGCCGCGCGCGCCGCGTCGGGGATGTCGTCGTAGCCGGCGACCGCGCGGCGGGTCGACGGGTCGACCGCGACCACGCCGCTCATGAAGACGAAATCGCCGACGCGTTTTGCGGCGGCGTAGTTGGCCATCGGCTTGCCCATGCTCATGGGATGTTCTCCAGGGTACGGCCCGCGCGGATAACGGTGCGGCGTCGGCCGTGCGGGTCCAGCAGTTCGTATTCGTCGGTGGCCGCCAGCAGCACCAGGTCGGCCGGGCAGCCGGGCGCGATGCGCCCGTCCCAGGCCAGCCCCAGGGCCCGGGCCGGGCTCACGGTGATGGCGTCGAGCCAGTCGGCGGCCGGCGCCAGGTGCGCCATCTGCACGCCGAGGCCGAAAGTTTCGACCAGGTCGTAGCCGCCATAGGGATAGAAGGCGTCCTGCACGTTGTCGGTGGCGAGGCTCGGCCGCAGGCCGTGCGCCGCGGCTTCGCGCAGCCGCGTGATGCCGCGCTGCACCGGCGTGCGGTCCCAGGCGCCCTGCAGGTAGAGGTTGGTGCTCGGCAAGGCGATCAGGTGGATGCCGGCCTGGGCGCACAGCGCGAGCGTGTCGTTGGCGGCGGCGTCGTCCTGCACCGACAGCGAGCAGGCATGGCCGCAGGCGACGCGCCCCTGCAGGCCGCGCGCGATCGTGAGCTGGGCGATGGTGCGCAGGCCGGTCGCTTCGGCATCGAGGCCTTCGTCGACGTGGAAGTCCAGCGTCAGTCGATGCTGCTGCGCGAGGTCGAAGACCCGCCCGAGCTTGTGCACGATGCCGTCGTTGCGATAGACGAAGGCGCCGAGCACCCCGCCCGCGCGCCGCACCGCCTGCGCGATGCCTTCGCCCGCGTCGGCCTCGGCGAACAGGTCGAGCGGCGCCAGCGCGACGAACTGCAGCTCGATGCGGCCACGCCATTCGTCGCGCAGCTGCTCGAACACCGCGAGCGACATCGGCGCGTCGGCGCTGCCCCAGTCGAGATGGGTGCGCAGGGCCCGCGTGCCGGCGCGCCAGGCTTCGTCCAGCGCCCGCAGCATGCGGGTGCGCAGCGACTGCGCCGTCCAGCGCGCGCGATGCGCCGCCATGCGCTCGATCGCCGCGAACAGGTTGCCTTCGGCCGCGCCGGCCTCGCGCACCGTGTAGTTCTTGTCGATGTGGGCATGGGCATCGACCATCGCGCTCAGCAAGGTGCCGCGCGCCGGCTGGCGGGACGGCACGATGGCCTCGACCTGCGCGCCGGCGAGCGTGACATCGAACACCTCGGCATCGCCCGCCGGAAAGCCCCGCAGGCGCGCCGGGATGCGGACGGCTTCCAGCCTCGAGGGCGCCGTCATCCGCGCGCCGCGCGCGGCAGGCCGCGCAGCCAGCCGAGCCCGGCCGAGGTTCCATCGGCCACGGCGCCGCGGCGCGGCCGGTACTCGCAGCCGACCCAGCCTTGCCAGCCGCATTGCGCCGACACCTCGTCGATGACCTCGAACAGGTAGGGGTGGTTCAGCTCGCCGATGTCGGGCTCGTTGCGATCGGGCACACCGGCGATCTGGAAATGGCCGACCCGGCCGGTCGGCAGGTACTTGCGGATCTTCATCGCCACATCGCCCTCGACGATCTGGCAGTGATAGAGGTCCATCTGCACCTGCACGTTGAGCGCGCCCACCGCCTCGACGAGCTCGTGCGCGTGGTCCTGCCGGTTCAGGAAGAAGCGCGGGATGTCGCGCGTGTTGATCGGCTCGATCAGCACGTCGCGACCGGCCTTGGCCGCCTCGACGGCGGCCCAGCGCAGGTTCTCGAGGTAGGTCGGCTGCACGGTCTCGCGCTCGACGCCCTCGGGCACCAGCCCGGCCATGACGTGGATGCGCGGGCAGTCGAGCGCCGCCGCGTAGTCGAGCGCCTTCAGGATGCCGTCGCGGAACTCGGCCTCGCGCCCGGGCAGGCAGGCGAGGCCGCGCTCGCCGCGCTCCCAGTCGCCGGGCGGGCCGTTGAACAGCACCTGCTTCAGGCCGTTGGCGGCCAGCCGCGAGGCCAGCTCGCGCGCTTCGTAGGCATAGGGGAACAGGTACTCGACGGCGGCGAAGCCATCCTTGGCGGCGGCCTCGAAGCGGTCGAGGAAATCGAGCTCCGGATAGAGCATGGAAAGGTTGGCGGCGAAGCGTGGCATGGTTCGATGATAGGCACGGTCAGGCGGACGGCGGCAGTTCGATGCCCGGGAAGATCTTGATCACCGCGCTGTCGTCTTCCTTCGCGTAGCCGGCCGTCGAGGCCTGCATGAACATCTGGTGCGCGGTCGAGGCCAGCGGCAGCGGGAACTTGCTGGCACGCGCCGTGTCGAGCACCAGCCCGAGGTCCTTGACGAAGATGTCGACCGCCGACAGCGGCGTGTAGTCGCCGGCCAGCACGTGGGCCATGCGGTTCTCGAACATCCAGCTGTTGCCGGCGCTGTGCGTGATGACCTCGTACAGCGCGTCCGGGGCCACGCCTTCTCGCAGGCCCAGGGCCATCGCCTCCGCCGCCGCCGCGATGTGCACCCCGGCCAGCAGCTGGTTGATGATCTTGACCTTGCTGCCCGCGCCGGCGCGGTCGCCGAGCCGGTAGACCTTGCCGGCCATGGCGTCGAGCACCGCGTCGGCGCGCGCGTAGGCCTCGGGCCGGGCCGCGCTCATCACGGTCATCTGGCCGCTCGCGGCCTTGGCGGCGCCGCCCGAGATCGGCGCATCGATGTAGAGGATGCCCAGCGCGCCCAGCCGCTCCTCGAGCGCGATCGACCAGTTGGGATCGACCGTCGAGCACATCACGAACACGCTGCCGGGTTTCATCGAGGCGGCGGCGCCGCCCTCGCCGAACAGCACCTCCTCGGTCTGCGCGGCATTGACCACGACCGAGATCACGACCTCGCAGCGGTGCGCGACCTGCGCCGGCGTGGCCCAGGCGACGCCGCCAGCCTCGGCGAAGCGCACCGCCGCGCCGGGGCGCGCGTCGCACACGTGCATCTCGTAGCCGCGGTCGCGCAAGGTGGCGGCAATGCCAGCGCCCATGGCGCCCAGGCCGATGAGTCCTGCTTTGTTCATGAGGTGTCCTAGGAGGGTTCGCGCTTCGCGCGCGCCATCATAGGCGCCCCGCCCCGCCGCTTCAACGCGATCCGAGCGCGTGCAGGGCCGCGCGCACGATGCGCTGCGCATCGACGCCGAAGAACTGCCGCAGGGCCGCGCGGGTGTCGCTGCGGCCGAAGCCGTCGGTGCCGAGCGTGAGGAAGCGCCGGCCCTCGGGCAGGAAGGCGCGGACGCTCTCGGGCACGCTGCGCACGTAGTCGGTCGCGGCGATGATCGGCCCGCTGCCCCCCGCCAGCTGCCGCGCGATGAACGGCGTGCCCGGCTCGGCCTCGCCCGCCAGGGCACGTTGTTCGCAGATCCGCCCGTCGCGCGCCAGCTCGCTCCAGCTCGTGACGCTGAACACCTCCGCGGCAATGCCCTCTTCGGCCAGCATCTGCGCCGCCTTGACGACTTCGGTGAGGATCGCACCGGAACCGAGCAGCGTGACCTTCGCCTCGGCGGATGTCGGCTGCGCGCCCTTCCATCCATCGAAGCGATAGCAGCCGCGCAGCACATCGGCTTCCGCGCCCGCCGGCAGGTCGGGCTGCGCGTAGTTCTCGTTCATCAAGGTGACGTAGTAGAAGACGTCCTTCTGCTCGACCATCATCTCGCGGATGCCGGCATCGACGATCACCGCCATCTCGCCCGCGAAGGCCGGGTCGTAGGCCTTGCAGTTCGGGATCGTCGCGGCAATGAGGTGGCTCGATCCGTCCTGGTGCTGCAGGCCTTCGCCGCCCAGCGTGGTGCGCCCGGAGGTGGCGCCGAGCAGGAAGCCGCGCGGCCGCTGGTCGGCGGCGGCCCAGATCTGGTCGCCGACGCGCTGGAAGCCGAACATCGAGTAGTAGATGTAGAAGGGCAGCATCGCCAGCCCGTGCACGCTGTAGCTGGTGGCGGCGGCGGTCCAGCTGGCGATGGCACCGGCCTCGCTGATGCCTTCCTCGAGGATCTGGCCGTCGGTCGCCTCGCGGTACGACAGCACCGAGCCGATGTCCTCCGGCGCATAGCGCTGGCCCACGCTCGAATAGATGCCGACCTGCTTGAACAGGTTGGCCATGCCGAAGGTGCGCGCCTCGTCGGCCACGATCGGCACCACCCGCGGGCCGAGCACCTTGTCCTTCAAGAGGTTGCCCAGCATGCGCACGAAGGCCATGGTGGTGCTCATCTCCTTGCCGGCCGCGGCGACCGCGAACTGCGCATAGGCCGCGAGCCCGGGCTTGGCGACGGTGTCGCAGTCGGTGACGCGGCGCGGCATGCTGCCGCCGAGCGCGGCCCGCTTGGCCAGCAGGTAGCGCATCTCGGCGCTGTCGTCGGCCGGCTTGTAGAAGGCGGCGGTGGTGGCCTGCTCGTCGGTCAACGGCAGCTTGAAGCGGTCGCGGAAGGCGATCAGGTCGGTGTCGTCGAACTTCTTCTGCGAATGCGTCGTCATCTTGCCCTGGCCGGCGCTGCCCATGCCGTAGCCCTTCTTGGTGTGGGCCAGGATCACGGTCGGCCGGCCGCGGTGTGCGGCCGCCGCGGCATAGGCGGCGTGGATCTTCACCAGGTCGTGGCCGCCGCGCTTCAGGTGGTCGATCTGCTCGTCGGTCATGCCTTCGGCGAGCCGCGCCAGTTCCGGGTCCTGGCCGAAGAAGGTGTCGCGGTTGTAGCGGCCGTCCTTGGCGGCGAAGGTCTGCATCTGGCCGTCGACCGTGTTGGCGAAGGCCCGCACCAGCGCACCCGTGAGGTCGCGCGCGAACAGGCCGTCCCAGTCGCTGCCCCAGACCAGCTTGATGACGTTCCAGCCGGCGCCGGCGAACAGCTTCTCGAGTTCGTCGATGATGCGGCCGTTTCCGCGCACCGGGCCGTCCAGGCGCTGCAGGTTGCAGTTGACCACCCAGACCAGGTTGTCGAGCTTCTCGCGGGCGGCGAGCGTCAGCGCGCTCATCGATTCGGGCTCGTCCATCTCGCCGTCGCCGAACACGCCCCAGACTTTCCGCCCCTCGCAATCCAGCAGGTTGCGGTGCGTGAGGTAGCGCATGAAGCGGGCGTGGTAGATCGAGCTGATCGGCCCGATGCCCATCGAGCCAGTCGGGAACTGCCAGAAGTCCGGCATCAGGTACGGGTGCGGGTAGCTGCTCAGGCCGCGTGCGCCCTGGCCTTCGGTGAAGGCGGGCGCGGTGAGCTCCTGCCGGTAGTGGCGCAGGTCCTCTTCGCCGAGCCGGCCTTCGAGGAAGGCGCGCGCATAGACGCCCGGCGCGCTGTGCGGCTGGAAGAACACGAGGTCGCCGCGGTGGGCGTCGGTGCGTGCATGGAAGAAGTGGTTGAAGCCGGTCTCGAACAGGTCCGCCGCGCTGGCGTAGCTGGCGATGTGGCCGCCGAGCTCGCCATAGGCCTGGTTGGCGCGCACCACCATCGCCAGCGCATTCCAGCGCATCAGCGAGGCCAGCCGCTCCTCCATCGCGAGGTCGCCGGGGAAGGCCGGCTGGGCGTCGACCGCGATGGTGTTGACGTACGGCGTCGACAGGTCCGGCTCCCAACCGATGCGCTGGGCCCGTGCCAGCCGCGCGAGTTCGTCCAGCATCCAGCGCGCCCGCTCCGGCCCGTGGGCATCGGCCAGGGCGACGAAGGCGGCCCGCCACTCGGCGGTTTCGACGGGATCGGGATCGTGCAGGGGCATGTCGATCAGGGCGCGCAAGGGGTCGAAGGGGATCGGGGCGTTCATGAACCGCAATCTAGGCCGTTCGCGATGGAATGGGGTGCCGATTCCGTGCCTTTCCGGCCCAGTCCACCGCATAGAATTCTGCATTTTTGCCGCTGGGCAGCATTTCATGCAACTGGACACGATCGACCTGCGCATTCTCGACGAACTGCAGCGCGACGGCGGCCTGTCCAACGTCGAACTGGCGCGCCGCATCCACCTGTCGCCCTCGCCCTGCCTGGCGCGGGTGAAGGCGCTCGAGGCCGGCGGCGTGATCCAGCGCTACGTGGCCCTGGTCAATGCCGGCGCACTCGGCCTCGGCCTCAACGTCTTCATCTCGATCAGCCTGAAGACCCAGAGCAAGCAGTCGCTGGCCGATTTCGAGCAGCGCATCGCGGAGCACGACGAGGTGATGGAGTGCTACCTCATGACCGGCGACAGCGACTACCTGATCCGGGTCGCCGTGGCCGATATCGCGGCGCTGGAGAAGTTCATCCTCGAGCAGCTGACGCCGATCGCCGGCATCGAGAAGATTCGCTCGAGCTTCGCGCTCAAGCAGGTGCGCTACAAGACCGCGCTGCCGCTGCCCCGGCCGCAGGAGCCCGTGCGCGCTCACTGATAATCCGTGCTCGTGCAGGCCCGTGTGACAGCAAGGACGGCGGTTTGGTGGATATCTCTTTCGATCTCATGTTCGGGGCCTTGACGCTGGTGGTGGCGGGCGCCGCCCTCCTCATCGCACCCCGGGAGCGGCGGCTCGAGTTCCTGATGCACATCGCGATGGTCACCGCGCTCACGATCTTCGTGGTGAAGATGAACGCCTGACTACTTCGGCCAGAGCGCCCACAGGCGCAATGGCTGGTTGACCCGCGCAGCGACCCGGCCCGCATCGGCGCCGGTCCCGGCGAAATAGTCGGCCCGCACCGCGCCGACGATGGCGCTCCCGGTGTCCTGCGCGACCACCAGCTTGGCCAGCGGCACGGCCGGCCCCGGCGAGGCGAGCCAGACCGGCGTGCCGTAGGGAATGCTGTCGCGGTCGACCGCGATCGAGCGGCCGGCCGTGAGCGGCACGCCCTGCGCGCCCACCGGCCCCGAGGCCGCGTCTACTTCATTGAGGGCTTCCTCGCGGAAGAACACGTAGCGCGGATTGCTCCACAGCAGCTGCGACACACGCTGAGGGTTCTGCGCCACCCACTGCTTGGTGTCGTCCGGCCACAGGCTGACCTTGGTCGCGCCCTGGCTCGACAGCCATTGCTGGACGCTGCGGTAGGGCTGTTCGTTGGTGGCCGCGAAGGCCACGCGCACCATGCGCTGCGAACCGTCGGCCTCGGTGATGCGCAGCCGACCCGAGCCCTGGATGTGCAGCATCAGCGCGTCGATGGGATCGGCCAGCCAGGCGATCTCGCGGCCGCGCAGCGCGGCCTGGGCCTGCGGCAGCGTGTCGATCTCCTGGCGGGTGTACCAGGGGCGCTTGGGGACCAGGCCCGCCGGCACCTGGTAGAGCGGCACCGTGTGGGTCGCCGTCGGGCGCCGCGTGGCATCGAAGACCGGCTCGTAGTAGCTGGTGAGCTTGCCTTCGCTCGGGCCCGCAAGCGACTCGATGCGAAACGGCTGCAGCCGCTGCATCATCCATTCGCGCTGCTGGTTCGGCTCGGCCAGCGCGAGTTGGCGCACCTCGCGGCACAGCGGCGCGATGGCGGCGTTGGGCCGCGCGCAGTTGCTGACCATCGCGACCCAGCCTTCGTGCAGGGCGTCCTCGTTGAAGCCCGGCAGCTCGGACCAGGCCACCGGCGTCCAGCGGCTCTTGGGATGCGCGAGCGAGCCGCCCAGGGGGCCGAGATCGCGTGGCGGGGGCGCGCTCGGGGTTGCCAGCGGCACCTCGGGCTGTCGTGTGCTGACGCTGCAGCCCGCGAGCGTTGCTACGATCGCAAGTCCCACCAGCCACCGGAGTCCTTTGTTCATGGGTCTGATTTTGCTTGAAGCCCTCGCGGCCGCGATCGCGCTGGTGCTGATCGTCTGGTGGACCATGTTCTCGGGCCGCAAGGGTGGCGAACTGGACGACCGCGACGATGCCCAGGAGCCCTCGAAACGCGACTGAGCTGCCGTAGTCCGGCGCCGCGTCGGCCTGTGGGCCAATGCATCACTTGCTATTAAAACAATAGCATTAGAACGAGATTCGACAAGGGTTTCAAGAGACCTCGTTGTCGATAACCGTTACATGCCGACACGGCCGGGTCACCGATTTCGCGCGGATCGCTCGGGATAATGGTTCCTCCCTTGTATTGCATCCCGAGAAGGACCGACATGAAAAAACTCGTACTCGCCACCTCCGCCGCCGCCCTCGTTCTCGCAGGTTGCGCCGGCACCGGCATGACCGACACCCAGCGCAACACCGGCATCGGTGCCGGCGTAGGCGCACTGGCGGGCGCGGCGATCGGCTCGGCGACCGGCGGCCGTGCGGGCACCGGCGCTGCGGTGGGTGCGCTCGCCGGTGCGGCCGGCGGCTACCTGTGGTCGCAGCGCATGGAGAACCAGAAGAAGCAGATGGAAGCCGCCACCCGGGGCACCGGCGTGGCCGTCACCCAGACCGCCAGCAACGAGCTCAAGCTGGCGATCCCGAGCGACATCTCCTTCGACGTCGGCCGCTCGGCGATCAAGCCCAACTTCTCGCCGGTGCTCGACCAGTTCGCCGGCGGCCTGCGCAACAACCCGAATGCCGAGGTCCGCATCATCGGCCACACCGACAGCACCGGCACCGACGCCATCAACAACCCGCTGTCGATCGAACGTGCCGCCAGCACGCGCGACTACCTGGTGGCGCGCGGCGTGCCGGCCGGCGCGATCCGCACCGAAGGCCGCGGCTCGCGCGAGCCGGTCGCCGACAACAACACCGATGCCGGCCGGGCGCAGAACCGCCGCGTCGAGATCTACGTCGGCGAACACCCGCAGGGCTGATCGGGTTCAGACCCCGCGCAGGAGGTTGGCGAGCTCGACCGCCGACTTGACCTCCATCTTCTCGAACACGCGCGCGCGGTGGACCTCCACCGTGCGCACGCTGATCGCCAGCTGATCGGCGATCAGCTTGTTCGGCAGGCCCTCGACCACGCAGCGCATCACGTCGCGCTCGCGCTCCGTCAGTTCGTCGATGCGGCGCTTGAGGAGCTGGCGCGTGCGCCTGGCCTCGACCGCGCGCAGCGACGCCCCGAGCGCGTGCTCGATGCGGTCGACCAGCGCGTTGTCCGAGAACGGCTTCTCGCAGAAGTCGAAGGCGCCGCGCTTGACCGCATCGACCGCGGTCGGCACGTCGGCATGGCCGGTCAGGAAGATCACCGGCATGGCGTCGAGCAGGCCGCGCTCGGCCAGGCGGTCGAACAGCACCAGCCCACTGGTGCCCGGCATGCGCACGTCGAGCAGCAGGCAATGCGGATGGTCGGTCAGCGGCTCCTCGGCCAGACGGGCCTCGAAGGCTTCGGCGCTGGCGAATTGCTCGCTCACCAGGCGCCGCGATCGCAGCAGCCAGGCCAGGGCCTCGCGCACGCTGGCGTCGTCGTCGACGATGAAGATCAGGGCATCGATCAGGGGTTGCATGGCGTGAAGTGTCAGCTGGCGGTGGCCAGGGTGAATCGGAAGACGGTGCCGCGCGGGCGCTGCGGTTCGTGCATCAGCACGCCGCCGTGCTGCTCGACCACGGTGCGGCACAGGCTCAGGCCCAGGCCCATGCCGTCGGGCCGCGTCGTGAAGAAGGGCGTGAACAGGCGCGACGCCACCTCACCGCTGATGCCGCAGCCGAGGTCGGCGACCGAAAATTCAAGCCAGCGGCGCGCGTCCGGGCCCGGACTGCCGCTGGCGCGAACGACCCGCAGGCGCAGCACGCGCTCGCTCAGTTCGGGCATGTCCATCGCCTGCATGCCGTTGCGCGCCAGGTTCAGCAGCACCTGCTCGACCAGCGTGCGGTCGCAGACCACGGCCGGCAGGTTGTCCTCCAGGGCGAGCTCCACGCGCACGCCGAGCTTGCGCGCCTGCAGCCGCACCAGCGGCAGCACCGCGTCGACCAGCGCCTGGGGCGTCACCGACTCGCGCGTGCGGTCGCGCCGGCGCACGAAGTCGTGCACGCTGCGGATCACCTGGCCGGCGCGATCGGCCTGCTCGGCGATCCGGCGCACCGCCATCGCGACCTCCTGCCGGTCGCCGTCTTGCGGCGACCCGTCCGCTCCCAGCAGGTTGAGCGAGCCGCTGGCGTAGCTGGCGATCGCGGCCAGCGGCTGCGTCAGTTCGTGGCTCAGCAGCGAGGCCATCTCGCCCACGGTGGCCAGCCGGGCGCTGGCCTGCAGCCGCTCCTGGCTGGCGCGCGAAAGTTCCTCGACGCGGCGTTGTTCGCTGATGTCGATGAAGGCGCTCATCCAGCCCGACTGCGAGCCTTGCGCGTTGATCAGCGGGGCCTCGAAGATCAGCACCGGGAAGCGGCTGCCGTCCTTGCGCATGAAGACCGACTCGAAGCCCTCGCGCGGCGGCGTCGCGCCCGCCAGCCTCACCGCTTGCCGGCGCTGGTACTCGTGCGCCAGCTCGGTCGGCCAGTAGGGCACCTCGACGTCGCTGTGCATCAGCTCCTCGGGGCTGAAGCCCACCATCTCGCAGAAGGCCGGGTTGACGTAGGTGATGCGGCCCTGCAGGTCGCGCGCGCGCAGGCCGGTGATGACCGAATCCTCCATCGCCTTGCGGAAGGCCAGCGCATCGCCGAGATCGCGCTCGGCCCGCAGGCGCCGCCGGGTGTCGCGCGCCAGCAGCACCAGCACCGACACCAGCGCGATCGAGATCGCCGTGACCAGCGCGGTCAGCATGTTGGGGAACAGGTCCGGCACGGCGCGCCAGCCGTCGACGCGCAGCATCAGGGTGACGCCCGGCAGGTCGATCAGCTGCTGCGAGGTGAAGACCCGGGTGCCGATGCGCCGCGGCGCGCCGATCGCCACCAGCCGGGTGCCGTCGGACTCGGTGAAGGCGACTTCCTGGCCGCGGCTGAGCATTGGCGCCAGCAGCTCGGTGAGCGTATCGCGCAGCGAGTAGGCCGCCACCAGGTAGCCGCCGCCCTCGACCGGGACGCACAGCTCCAGCACCTCGAGGCCGCCGCTGCCCTGCACCGAGGCCACGTAGTGGCTCGGCGAATAGGCCGCCGATCCCAGCTTGCGCGCGGTCGAGCAGGCCTGCTCGACGTCGATCTGCTCGGGGCCGCGCTCGTTGTCGCCGAACACCTTGCGGCGATAGGGCGAATCGACCGCGGCGAGCGGACGCAGCGCCGGGTCGCGCCATTCGAGACGCAGCCACTCGCGGTGATCGCGCAGCAAGGCCGAGGCCCGGCCCTCCCACTGCTCGCGGTCGACGCCGCCGGCCAGCGAAGCGCGCAAGGTCTGGACGTTGCGCTGCAGGCCGTCGCGCAGGTCGGCCACCGCATCGGCCGTGTCGCGGTCCAGCACGGTCTGGGTCTGCTCGACCTCGTGCCGGCCGGCCAGCCAGACCACGGTGACCAGAAGCGCCAGCACCAGCATCGCCAGCAGCACCCAGAGGAACCAGCGGCGCCAGAACGAGCGCAGAAAGCGCAGCCGCGCAAAGGCGGGACGCAGGACGCGGGCGGCGGGCAGGGAAGGCGCGGACACTGCGGCTTCAGATCACGCTGTGGGCCAGCGCCGGGAGCTGGGCGCGCGCGGCCTCGAGTTGCGCGGCATCGACATCGAACAGAACCACGGCCTCGCCCTCGGCGTGCTGGGCCGCCACCGTGCCCCAGGGGTCGACCACCATCGACTGGCCCCAGGTCTGGCGGCCGTTCTCGTGCGTGCCGCCTTGCGCCGGCGCCACCACCCAGGCCAGGTTCTCGATCGCCCGGGCCCGCAGCAGCACCTCCCAGTGGGCGGCGCCCGTGGTTCGCGTGAAGGCGCTGGGCACCAGCAGCAGCTCGGCCCCCTGGCGGCCCAGCGCCCGGTAGAGCTCCGGAAACCGCAGGTCATAGCAGACGCTCATGCCGATGCGCCAGTCGTGGCCGTCGCGCGAGGGCAGGTCGAAGCACACCGGCTGGGTGCCCGGTGCGATCACGCGGCGTTCGTCGTAGCGCTCGCGGCCATTGTCGAAAAAGAACAGGTGGATCTTGTCGTAGCGCGCGACGCGCTCGCCGTCCGGCGCGTAGACCAGCGAGCTGTTGAAGACATGCTGATCGTCGTCGGTCTCGATCGGCAGCGTGCCGCCGACGATCCAGAGGCCGAACTCGCGCGCCGCATCGGCCAGGAAGCTCTGCACCGTGCCGGCCCCCGCGGTCTCGCGCAGCGCCAGCTTGTCGGTGTCGCGGCGCCCCATCATGCAGAAATACTCGGGCAGCACGGCCAGCTCGGCGCCGGCGGCGGCGGCTTCGGCCAGCAGGTCGTGGGCGCGTGCCAGGTTGGCCTCGCGGGCGATGGCCGACACCATCTGGATGGCTGCGACTTTCATGGCGGTGGTCTCCTTTTTCTTTCTAGCGCGGCGCCGGCGGTTCGGCCAGCGCTTCGGGCGTCGCGCGCCGCGGCACGCGGGTGATCTTCGGGTCGGTCCAGGTGCCGTCGATCTGGAACTCCTGCGTGGCCGCCGCGATGAGCGGCCGGCTCAGCACCATCTGCGCCAGGAAGGTGCCGAGTCCGATCGCCGGATTGATCGCGGTCGCCACCAGCGCTGCCGTGCCGGCGCTGATCTCGGGCACCACCACGACCCGGATGCTCTGCGTCTCGCGCGCGATGTCGGCCGAGCCGTCCATCAGCACCGCGGCGTTGACGCCCTTCATCTGCAGGTTGTTGGTGGAGGCCACGCCGTTGGCGATCTTGGCATCGCCGCGCAGGAAGTCGAAGGCGAAGCCGGCGCTGAAGATGTCGCGGAAATCGAGCGTGAGGCGCCGTGGCAAGGCCTGCAGGCTCAGCACGCCGAGCAGCTTGGCGATGCCCGGGTCGGCCTTCAGGAACTGTCCCGATTCGACGTCGATCTGGAGCTGCCCGCCGAGGCTCGGGTAGTCGATCGAGAACGGCGAGCCGGTCCAGTTGACCTGGCCCTCGAGCCGGCCGCGGCCGCGCCGCACCACGTCCTTCATGCCGAACCGGTTCAAGAGCGCCCCGGCGTCCACGATGTCGAGCTTGAAATCCATCGCGGTGCGGCGCTGGTCGCGCCCTGCGCTGGCGCCGGGCGGCGCGGCCCAGCTGCCGTGGGCGTTGAAGGTGGCGTCCGGATTGCTGAGGGTCAGCTTGTTGAGCATCCATTCGCGGCCGGCACCGCCGCGGTTCACGGCATCGATCTCGGCCCGGCCGAGGCGGCGGCCGAAGAGCTCGAAGTCGTCGACCACGATGTCGAGCGCCGGCAGGGTGCTCGGCTGCTCGTCGAGCAGGGACTCGACCGCCGTGGCTTCGCTGCGCGCGATCTTGAGCCGGGCCAGCCGCGCATACAGGCGCCCGGCCTGGGCATGGCGGTACTCGGCATAGCCGCTGAGCTCGACCGCGTCGACGTTGGCGCGCCAGAGCTGGCCGTCGCGCGTCCCGCCGAGCACCACGTCGTGCAGCGTGCGGCCGCCGAACACCAGCTCCTGGGCCCGCAGCGCGATGGTCGTCGGCAGGTAGGCCAGCGCGTCGTCGCCGCTGTCGACATTCGCCACGGCTTCGGGCGCCTTGCCGGTGGCCGCACTGAACAGCGCCTGCCAGGCACCGAGGTCGAGCCGCTCGAAACGCATGTTGGCGGCCACGCCGCGCTCCGGCGGCGGCGCCGATTCGCCGGCCGCGAGGCCGATGCCGATGGCGCCGCGCAGCACCCGCGCCTCGCGGCCCGAGACGTCGCGCACATAGCTGGCCGAGCCGACCTTGCCCAGCTCGAGCGAGATCTGGTCGTGCAGCTGCGGCGCGGCGCCGGCCCCGCGGGCCTCGCGCAGCACGATCTTCTTCTCGACCCGCAGCGGCATGGCGTCCTGGGCCTCCTTGGCCATCGGCGCCGGCAACTGGAGCCCCAGGCCCTGCAGGCTGCTGGTGAGCAGGAACTCGGGCGTGCCTTCACGCACCGAAAAGCTGGCCGCATAGGGCGCGCTGCCGGTCGCGTTCCTGGCCAGGCGGGCCAGCCAGTCGATCTCGCGCGCCGCCCGCAGGCCTTCGGCGCTGGCCGTGCCCTGGACGCGCAGCTCCAGCTCCTGCTTGGCGGTGAAACGGCCGCTGCCGTCGATGCGCATGGCGCCACCGAGGCCGCGCGCCTGCACGCCGGCGAGCGAGAACCCGCTTTCGGTGAAATTCAGCGTGCCGCGCGCCTGCGTCAGCGCCGGAGCGCCAGAGGCCAGCTGCAGCTCGTTGTCGGCGAGCGCGATGGCGGCCTGCACCTTGGTCTTGTCCATCGCCTCGAGCGGCAGCTCGAGGCGCAGCTTGTAGTCGGCATTGCCGGTCGCGCGCATGTCCGCCAGGGTCGGGGCGGCCTCGCCGGCGAGCGGTCCGCCGACCCGCAGCACCTCGCCCAGCGGCCCCTTGGCCTGCACGTCGAGCTTGAGTACCGGCGCATGGTGCGACATGTCGGCAATCTGCGCCTCGGCCTTCGTGACCTCGACCGCCTGGGCCGCCGCCAGTCGCCCGCGCGCATTGCGCACCAGCATGCCGGCCCGCTCGAACACCAGCTCGCCCGACAGGCCGCTCAGCGCGGGCCAGACCACGGTCGCGCCCGGCGCCGGCGGCACATAGGCGTAGCTGACATCCGCGACCTTCGCGGCGATGCGGAAATCGCCCTGCTTCGGGTCCATGAAGGGCATGTCCCAGAGGTCGCCACGGACCTTGAAGTCGACCGCGCTGGCTCGGCCCTTGGTGATCGCGTCGCGGACGTAGTCGCGCGTGGCCTTCGGGATGTGCAGCGGCAGGTAGCGCCAGACACGGGTGCCGTCGGCGCGCGTGAGCTTGCCCTGCAGGTCGAGCACGCCCGGGTAGCGATCGGCGCTGTGCGAGACGGCCGGGTCGCTGGTGCGCCAGCTGGCCTGGGCCTCGCCTTCGGCATCGACGTTGGCGAAACGCAGGTTCGACACCTGCACCTGCACCGCGCCGCGATCGAGCTTCCACTGCAGCTGGGTCGACAGCCGATCGATCGGCACCACCGGCTCCTCGAACACGCCCGGCAGGTCGAGCGCGCCACTGGCGATCGACAGCGTGGCGCTGCCGCCGGCCTGGCTGGCGTCGAAATCGACCGTGGCGCCGCTGACGCCGGGACTGCCGACCGGCACGTGCGGCGCCGAGGCGGACGTGCCGGCCACCCCGGCGGGCGTCGCCGGCGCGGGGGCCGGCAGGCCGGGCTGAGACGCCACGCTGAAGCCGCTCATGCGGCCCTTCAGCTGGTAGCCGGAGGGTTCGCCGGCGGGGCCCTGCCAGCTGGCCTCGATGTGTTCGACCATGCCACGCGGCTGGTAGGCCTCGAGCTGCTTGCGGAACGCCTCGCCCAAGGGCAGCCGGTCGGCGATCAGCGCCAGCGCCGCGAGGTCGAGCCGGTCGGCCCGCAGGGCGGTGCGCTCCGCCGTGCGCCCCTTGGCGTCCGCGTGCTGGAACCACAGGTTGCCGCCGGGCCAGCGCATGTGGTCCGCGGTGTCGAACTGCAGCCGGGTGGTCGCGAACTCGAGCGTGCCGTCGCCGCGCTTGCCGGTCAGGCGGCCGGTGACGTCGCGCAGCACCAGCGGCTCGCGCGCCTTGCCGAGCGACACGTCGATGCGGCTCAGTCCGAGATCGGCCACGCCGCCCGTGATCTCGCCGTCATTGACGTCGGCCCAGAGGCGCAGGCCGCCGGAACCCTGGTGGATCCGGGCGTCGAGGTCGACATAGCCGTCGAGCCGGGTGATGTCGAGGTAGGGAAGGTCGGCATAGAGCTGGCCGTCCCAGGTGCGCCAGTTGCCGCTGCGCACCGACAGCAGCGGCTGGCGGAACTGGCCGCGCAGCGTGAAGCGCTCGCCCCAGCCGGCGGGCGGGGTGGCGTCCAGGCGCATGGCGTGGCGGCGCGCCCCGTTGCGGGCCACGAACTGCACATCGGACAGCAGCAGTGGCGCGGTCTGGCGCCGCTCGTCGGTCCAGCGCACGGTGCCGCCTTGCACGACCAGTTCGCGCTGGGCGAAGAACCAGTCGGCGCCATCGCCGCCGCCGCTGGTGTCGTTCAGCATGTGGAGCCCGGCGACGTGGATCTTGCCGAGTGCATCGCGCCGGACGTCGACCTGCGGCCGCTCGATGTAGAGCTGTTCGAAGCTGAGGTTCCAGAGCGAGCGCGGCGACACGCTGGCCACCACCCGCTCGAGCCGCAGCGCCTCCTGGCTGCGCTCGTCCATCAGCACCACGTCGCGCAGCTCGACGGCCGGGAAAAGGCCGCCCGACCGGGCGCTGATCGCGCCGATGCGCACCGGTACGCCGATGGCCCGTGTGGCCTGCGCCTCCAGTGCGCCACGGTAGTTTCCGATTCGCGGCACAATCCAGAGATGTAGGACAACGACTGACAGCGCAAGCAGGAGCCATGCACCGATCAGCAAACCCAACAACCAGCGCGCCGTCGCAGCGGTGATCTTGAGCAGACGTGAAGGGGAAGACGTCGTGTCGTTCATTGAGGATCGCGCTGTGTCAGGAATTATGACCGCCAGCTCCCAGCCGGGTTCCACCGCCGCCGCCAGCGCCACGCTTCGGCCGCCACCATCATCCGATTCGCCGTCCTTGTCGGCATCGTCCCGCTTCATCCAGCGCTTGCGGCGGCGCTACGCTGCCGAGCTGTCGCTGCTGCCGCCGGGCGAGCCCTCGCGGCCCCACATGGCCGAAGCGTACCGGGCCCTGCGCGAGCGCGGCGACAGCGTCGCCGACGCCTTGCGCATCGTTCGCCAGCTGGTGATGGAACGCCTCATCACGCTCGACTGCGACCTGCAGGCGCCGCTGGCCGTGGTCACCACCGCGGTCACCCAGCTGGCCGAATTCGCGCTCGATGTCGCCTGCCGGGAGGCCTGTGCCGAGCTCGACGAAGCCCACGGCGCACCGCGCGCGGCCGACGGCCGGCGGGCCGAGCTCTGGGTGGTCGGCATGGGCAAGCTCGGCGCCCGCGAGCTCAACGTGTCGAGCGACATCGACCTGATCTACCTCTACGACCACGACGGCGAGACCGCCGGCAACGCCGAGGGCCGCTCCAGGCTGGCCAACCAGGAATACTTCGCGCGGGCGGTCAAGCGGATCTACGCGCTGGTGGGCGACACCACCGAACACGGCTTCGTGTTCCGGGTCGACCTGGCCCTGCGGCCCAACGGCAATTCGGGGCCGAGCGTGGTCTCGCTCGACGCCCTGGAGGAGTATTTCCAGGTCCAGGGCCGCGAATGGGAGCGCTTCGCCTGGCTCAAGAGCCGGGTGGTCGCGCCCGCCGCGGTGGTGGCCGACGGCTCGGCCCAGGCGCTGCGCAGCGCGGTGCTGCCCTTCGTCTTCCGCCGCTACCTCGACTACAGCGTGTTCGATTCGCTGCGCACGCTGCACCGGCAGATTCGCGAACAGGCGGCACGCCGCAGCGCCGGCCGGCCCGAGCGCGCCAACGACGTCAAGCTGTCGCGCGGCGGCATCCGCGAGATCGAGTTCACGGTGCAGTTGCTGCAGGTGGTGCGCGGCGGCCAGTTCCCCGAACTGCGGACCCGGCCGACGCTCGATGCGCTTCAACGGCTGGCGCGCGCCGGGCTGATGCCGCAGGAAGCGGCCGACGCGCTGGCCTCGGCCTACGAGTTCCTGCGCCGGGTCGAGCACCGCATCCAGTACCTGGACGACCAGCAGACCCATGTGCTGCCGGTCAACGACGACGACCTGCACTGGATCTCGCTGACGCTCGGCTTCCCCGATTGCTGCGCCTTCCTGGCCCAGCTCGACACCCATCGCGAATTCGTCGCCCAGGAGTTCGACAAGCTGCTGGGCGGCAAGAAACCCTGCAGCGGCTGCAAGGGCGGCGCTTCGGCTCCCGCCCCGCTCGACATGAGCGACCTGCTCGAATCGCTGCCGGCACCGTTCGCCGCGCGCATCCAGGCCTGGAACGAGAACCCGCGGGTGCTGGCGCTGCGCGACGACACCCGCGCCCGCCTGCGCCAGCTGGTGCAGCGCACCGCCTTGTGGCTGCGCGAGCCCGACAGCAATGCCCAGGGCCAGATCAGCCGCCACGTCGATGCCGCGCTGCGCTGGGCCGACTGGATCGAGCCGCTGCTGCGCCGCGACAGCTACATCGCGCTGCTGGTCGAGCGGCCCGCGGTACAGGAGCGACTGCTGCGCCTGCTCGGCTCGGCCAAATGGCCCGCGAGCTACCTGCTGAAGCACCCCGGCGTGATCGACGAACTGGCCAGCAGCGCCATGCTGTCCGGCCGCTTCGTCGCCGCCGACTTCGAACGCGAACTCGAAGACCGCCACCGCTCGCTGACGCAGACCGGCGAAGCCGACGAGGAGCGGCTGCTGAACCTGCTGCGCCACGCCCACCACGCGGAGCTGTTCCGTACGCTGGCGCGCGACCTCGATGGCCGCATCACGGTCGAGCAGGTGGCCGACGACCTGAGCGCCCTGGCCGACGCGGTGCTGCGCGTGACCGCGCGCTGGTGCTGGCCCCAGGTGCGCAATCCGCACCGCGACCAGCCGCGCTTCGCGATCATCGGCTACGGGAAGCTCGGCGGCAAGGAGCTCGGCTACGGCAGCGACCTCGACATCGTCTTCGTCTACGACGACGAGGACGAGCGTGCCGGTGAAGTCTATGCCGCCTACGTGCGCAAGCTGATCAACTGGCTCACGGTCAAGACCCGCGAGGGCGACCTGTTCGAGATCGACACCGCGCTGCGCCCCAATGGCAATTCAGGCCTGCTGACCACCAGCTTCGATGCCTACGAGAAGTACCAGCTGGGCCGCGGCAGCAACACCGCCTGGACCTGGGAGCACCAGGCCATGACGCGGGCGCGCTGCGTGCTGGGCGAGCCGGCTCACGTCGAGCGTTTCGACCGCATCCGCGAAGCCGTGATCACGGCACCGCGCGACCGCGAGGCCCTCAAGGCCGAGATCGTCGCGATGCGCGCCAAGGTGAGTGCCGCGCGGCCGGTCAAGCCCGACCTCTTCGACGTCAAGCACAGCGCCGGCGGCATGGTCGATGCCGAGTTCGCGGTGCAGTTCCTGGTGCTGTCCGAAGCCAAGGCGCATCCCGAGCTGGTGCCCAACGTCGGCAACATCGCGCTGCTCCAGCGTGCCGAAGCGGCCAACCTGCTGCCCGCAGGCGTGGGCGAGGCCGCCGCCGCGGCCTACCGGGAACTGCGCCGGGTGCAGCACCGGGCCCGCCTCAACGAGGAGCCGACCCAGGTGCCGATGAGCACCCTGGTGGCCGAACGCGAGGCCATGCTGGCGCTCTGGAAGGCGGTCTTTGGCTAGCCAGCGGCAGCTCGTCGGGTGGCTCGCGGCGGCGACGCTGGTGCTTCTCGCGGGCTGCGCCAGCGGACCGCGCGGCGGTGCCGGCCGCGACGGTGCCGACGCCAATCCGCCTTCGGGCCTGGGCCAGGTCCCGGATGCCGAGCCCCGGGTCGAACCGATCCGCGGCAGCGGCGGCACCAGCAAACCCTACACGGTGCTCGGCCGCTCCTATGTGCCGATCACCGACGACCGGCCCTTCCGCGAAACCGGCCTGGCGTCGTGGTACGGGCGCAAGTTCCACGCCCAGTCGACCGCCAGCGGCGAGCCGTACGACATGTACGCGATGACGGCGGCCCACAAGACCTTGCCGCTGCCGAGCTATGCACGGGTGCGCAACCCTGCCAACGGCCGCGAGGTGATCGTCCGCGTGAACGACCGCGGCCCCTTCCACGACGACCGGGTCATCGACCTGAGCTACACCGCGGCCCTCAAGCTCGACCTGCTGCGCGGGGTCGCGCCGGTGGAGATCGAGCGCCTCACCAACGAGGACATCCGTACCGGTGCCTGGCGCCGCGGCGATGCCCCGGTGCTGGCCCAGCAGGCCGCGCCGATCGCTGCCGTGGCCGCCGCGGACGGTGTCGCGGTGCCCGCGGCGCTGACTGCACCGGTGGTCGCCACCTCGCGCTACGACGCCATGGAAGTCGCAGCGCTGCCGCCGATGACGCCGCTGGCCGCGGCACCCGTCCAGCCGGCCACGCCGGCTCCGCGGACGGCGGCCGCCGGGCCCGGTTTCTGGGTCCAGCTCGGCGCCTTCAGCCAGCGCGAAGGCGCCCAGCGTTTTCAGCAGCAGGTGGCACGCGAGATGCCGCCGCTCGCGAACACCCTCAATGTGTTCAGCGAGAACGGCACGCACCGCCTGCAGTCAGGCCCCTATGCCTCGCGGGACACGGCCCGCGACGCGGCCGAACAGGTCCGCAACGGCCTGCAGCTGGCGCCGGTGATCGTCGAGCGCCGCTGAGACCCTGTTCCGGGTTCAGGCGCCCTGGTATTCGGGCCTGGGGCCGAGGGAGGCCGCGAGCTCCTTGCGGTAGCGGTTCAGTTCCTGGACCGTCTTGAAGCTGCGGTTCATCAGCAGGCTCAGGTTGTGCAGGATCCGCTCGCCGACCTTGTTCTCCCAGACCGAATCGAACTTGATCTGCTTGTCGAGCCAGTGCTCGAGCCAGTCGGGATCGGGCACCCGGCTCTGGATCGTGTCGTTCGGGAACAGCGCCTTGTTGACGTGCAGGTTGGTGGGATGCAGCGCCTGCGCCGTGCGGCGGGCGCTGGCCATCAGCACGCCGACCTTGGTGAAGGCCGAGCGGGCCTCGTCGCCGAACTTTTCCATGGCCCGCTTCATGTAGCGCAGGTAGGCGCCGCCGTGGCGCGCCTCGTCCTGGCTCAGCGTGGTGTAGATGTGCTTGATGACCGGCTCGGTGTGCCACTCGGCGGCACGGCGATACCAGTGGTTCAGGCGGATCTCGCCGCAGAAATGCAGCATCAGGGTCTCGAGCGGCGGCGCCGGATCGAAATCGAAGCGCACGTCGTGCAGTTCCTGCTCGGTCGGCGCATGCTGGGGGCTGAAGCGCTTGAGGTATTCCATCAGCACCAGCGAGTGCTTCTGCTCCTCGAAGAACCAGATCGACATGAAGGCCGAAAAGTCGCTGTCATGCCGGTTGTCGCGCAGGAACATCTCGGTGGCCGGCAGCGCCGCCCACTCGGTGATCGCGTTCATCTTGATGGTCTGGGCCTGCTCCTCGGTGAGCCGGCTTGCGTCGAAAGACTGCCAAGGAATATCCTTGTCCATGTCCCAGCGGACAGATTCGAGTTGTCTGAAGAGTTCCGGATAAAGCATCAATGTCTTTCGTAAGCCGACGGATTTTAGTCGGCAGGCTTATCGCGCCTGTGACAAGCGCGCGATGATGTAGCTCCGCGCGCAGCAAACTTGCCAATTCGCGCTGCTTTTCACTCGGGAACACCGCCATGCGAATACCCCTCAGTTTGTTAGTGCCATTTTTCCCGGCCATCGTGCTGGCTGCCAGCCTGCTGCCGGCCGGCGCCGCCGCGCAGGGCGCCCCGGCCGGCTGCCCTGCCATCCTTCAGCACACTTTTCCGCGGCTCCAGGATGAAAAGCCGCAGTCCCTGTGCCAGTACGCGGGCAAGGTCGTGCTGGTGGTCAACACCGCGAGCTTTTGCGGCTTCACGCCCCAGTACAAGGGGCTGGAGGCCCTCGACAGCAAATACCGGTCGAGAGGGCTCGTGGTGCTGGGCTTCCCGTCGAACGATTTCGCCCAGGAGGCCGGCTCGAACAAGGAAATCGCCGACTTCTGCGAAAGCACCTTCGGCGTCAAGTTTCCGATGTTCGCGAAATCATCGGTGCGGGGGCCTGATGCCAGCCCGCTTTTCAAGCAGCTGGCACAGCTCTCCGGCACGACGCCGAAATGGAATTTCTACAAATACCTGATCGGCCGCGACGGCAAGGTGGTGGACGCCTACTCCAGCATGACGGCACCGGACGACCGCGCGTTCGTGCGGGAGATCGAGAAGCAGTTGGGCGCGGCGCCGCTGGCGTCGGTGACTTCACAACCGGCATCAACTTCCAACTAGTCACAAACGCTTACGTATCGCCAGGGAACCGGCTCGCCGGTCCGCGCTCATACCGTTTCCGGGCACGAAAGTCCGGTCGGTTTTTATGTTGCGAGGTCTTCCGGGCGCTTGCCGCCAGGTTGAAATCCCGAGGCGATTCTTCTCCTCCTCCCTCCCTCCCTCCTTCGCGTCGGGGCGCCTCGTAACATCTTTATCTCGCCCCCAGGTTGTCCGGCACTTCGTGTCCGGACGCCCACCCCCTGCCGGGGGCAACACCAGTGGCCCGGCAAAGCCGGTTCCACGGTGTTTCACGAACGGGCCTGGCTGCGCCGGCCTCGGCCTCGCCAAGCAAAAAGCCCCGCGTGCGGGGCTTTTTCATTGGGGCGCTGGGCGGTCAGGGCTTGGTGTCGGCGAAACTGGGGCGCAGCATCAGCTTGTCGAAGAGCTTCACCAGGTTGGCGTGGTCGGCACGCCAGTCGATCTCGGGAAAGCGGTAGTCGAGCCAGCCCAAGACGCAGCCGACGGCGATGTCGGACAGGCTCAGGTGGATGCCGCTGCAGAAGGGCTTGTCGGCCAGGCCTTTGGCCATGGCGGCGATGCCGTTGTTGATCTTGCCGCGCTGCCGGTCCATCCAGGCCTGGCTGCGCTCGCTGTCGGCGCGGTGCACCCAGGTGGCCTCCATGCGCAGCAGCAATCCGGCGTCCATCACGCCATCGGCCAGCGCCTCCCAGGTCTTGACCTCGGCGCGCTCGCGGCTTTGCTGCGGAATCAGCTTGCCGACCGGCGACAGGGTGTCGAGGTACTCGACGATCACCCGCGAATCGAACATCGCCTCGCTGCCGTCCATGATCAGGCAGGGCACCTTGCCGAGCGGGTTGGAACTGGAAATCGTGGTATCGGCAGACCAGACGTCTTCGATCACGAACTGGTAATCGAGCCGCTTCTCGGCCATGACCACGCGCACCTTGCGCACGTACGGGCTGGCAGCGGATCCGATCAGTTTCATGCAGGCACTCCCCCATCAGGGTCATCGTTGTAGCGCTTTGATTCTAGGGGAATGCGCGTCACGGAATGCTGCGCGAAGCCCTGCGAAATTGCTTCGGCCGTCCCGCAACCTAAAATTCGCCCATGAGTTTCTCCACCGTCTCCGCCCTTTCCCCCCTCGACGGCCGTTACGCGGCCAAGCTGTCGGCGCTGCGTCCGCTGATGAGCGAACAGGGCTACATGCACCGGCGCGTGCAGGTCGAGGTGGCCTGGTTCATCGCCCTCTCGGACTGCGGCTTCGCCGAATTCAAGCCCCTCACGGGCGGCGCTCGAAAGTACCTGCTCGGCCTGGTGTCCAACTTCTCCGAAGCCGACGCGGTCGCGATCAAGCAGATCGAAAAGACCACCAACCACGATGTGAAAGCGGTCGAGTACTGGATCAAGTCCAAGTTCGAGGCCCGCCCGGAGCTGCTGGCGGCCTCCGAGTTCGTCCATTTCGCCTGCACCAGCGAGGACATCAACAACACCAGCCACGCGCTGCAGATCCAGGCCGCGCGCGAAAAGGTCATGCTGCCGGCCATCGACGGCCTGATCGCCACCCTGCGCGACATGGCCGGCAAGTTCGCCGGCGTGTCGATGCTGTCGCGCACCCACGGCCAGACCGCGAGCCCGACCACGGTCGGCAAGGAACTCGCGAACGTCGCGGTGCGCCTCGCCAAGGCGCGCGGGCAGATCGCCGGCGTGCAGCTGCTGGGCAAGATGAACGGCGCGGTCGGCAACTACAACGCCCACATGGCCGCCTGGCCCGATTTCGACTGGGAAGCCTTCAGCCGCAAGGTGGTCGAGACGCCCGCGCCGCTCGGCCTGGGCCTGAGCTTCCAGCCCTACAGCATCCAGATCGAGCCGCACGACTACATGGCCGAGCTGTTCGACGCCGTGGCGCGCGCCAACACCATCCTGGTCGACTTCTCGCGCGACATCTGGGGCTACGTCAGCCTGGGCTATTTCAAGCAGCGGCTGAAGCCGGGCGAGATCGGCTCATCGACGATGCCGCACAAGGTCAACCCGATCGACTTCGAGAACGCCGAGGGCAACCTGGGCCTGGCCAACGCGGTGCTGCGCCACCTGAGCGAGAAGCTGCCGATCAGCCGCTGGCAGCGCGACCTGACCGACAGCACGGTGCTGCGCAACATCGGCGTCGCCTTCGGCTACGCCACCCTGGCCTATGCCAGCCTGGCGACCGGGCTGGGCAAGCTCGAGCTCAACGAGGAGGCGCTGGCCCAGGACCTCGACAGCTCGTGGGAAGTACTGGCGGAGCCGATCCAGACCGTGATGCGCCGCTTCGGCGTGCAGGGCGCCTATGAGCAGCTCAAGGAAGTCACGCGCGGCAAGACGGTGACGGCCGAGGCGCTGCACGGGCTGATCCGCTCGCTCGAGATTCCGCAGGAAGAGAAGGACCGCTTGCTGGCCATGACGCCAGCCAGCTACATCGGCAAGGCCGCCGAACTGGCCCGGCGGGCCTGATGGCGCTCAAATCCACCATCTTCAAGGCCAGTCTCGCGGTCGCCGACATCGACCACAACTACTACGCCGACCACGCGCTGACCCTGGCGCGCCACCCCAGCGAGACCGACGAGCGGATGATGATCCGGCTGGTCGCGCTGGCGCTCAATGCCCACCAGCTGCAGGACGTCTGCAACGGCGACGGCACGCTGGCCTTCGGCGCCGGCCTGTCGAACCCCGACGAGCCCGATGTCTGGCTGCGCGATTTCACCGGCCAGGTGAAGCTCTGGATCGAAGTCGGCCAGCCCGAGGACAAGCCGGTCATCAAGGCCTGCGGCAAGGCCGATTCGGTGATCGTCTACTGCTTCAACCACGCGGCCGAGATCTGGTGGCGCGGCATCGAGAACAAGCTGACCCGGCCGCAGAACCTGCAGGTGTTCCGGGTGCCGACGGCGGCTTCGCAGTCGCTGGCAGCCCTGGCGCAGCGCTCGATGCAGCTGCAGGCCACGATCCAGGAAGGCACGCTGATGCTGGGCGACGGCAGCCGCAGCATCGACATCGAGCCCGTGAGGCTGCGCTAGCAGCGCGCTCAGCCTAGGGCATCGGGGCGCCGCAGCGCCAGCACTGGTCGAAGCCGCCCTCGACCAGTTCGCCGCAGCGGCATTCCCAGCGGCGCTGCGGACGGTGCCTGAGCGCATGCAGCAGCCGCTCGGCGAGCGCGAACTGGGCGTCGTCCTCGATCCATATTTCCGGCAGGCACTGATCGGGCGGCAACTGCCCGGCGGCGGCGCCCAGATACTCGCGCTGCACCGAGGCGTCGACGCCATCGTCGCGCAGCATCTGCACCCACAGCGTGGCGAGCGCCAGGTTGGGGGCTTGGGCGAGGCGGCGCATCGGCGTCTGTTCAGCCCGCGGGATCGGGCGGCGGCGGCGCCTCGTCGGCCCGGACCTGGCTGGCCTCGCGGGCGCGTTCGGCGTACTTGTTGAAGCGCCAGGCGGTGTCCTGCATCGTGATGCGGCGCCAGGTCGAGCGCTTCTCGGCCGGTGTCATCGCGGGCCAGTGCTGGACCTCGTCGAAGCTGCGCCCGCAGCCCTTGCATTGATCGTCGCCCTGGCTGGTGGAGCAGATCGCGATACAGGGTGTGTCGGGCGTGGTCTGGTACCAGGCGAGCCAGGCGGCCCAGGCCTTGGCGGGAAAGCCGACCTCGTCGACCTCGTCCTCGTGGTGGAACACCATCAGCGCGTAGACCTCGGCCAGCGCGCGCAGTTCGGGCGCCAGCGTGATGCCGTCGGGCGAGGGTTTTCTCTCGCGCCAGTAGTTGATGGCGGCCTCGATGTCGGTGATGTGAATGGCGGCCATGGACAGACGAAAAAAAGCGAGCGCGAATCATAGTCCGGGCAATGGCCCGCACTCGTTGAAGGAATTGAATGCTATCAAATCAATAGCGACATGTTCCGGATTCACGGGGCATCCAGGCCCTTTCTCTTTAAAGACCCGGACGAGTCCGGTTGCAACACCCCGCCCTCGATGCTCTAATTCCGGCCACGAAGGGGAGTAGCTCCCACTTGCTCCCGAGGGAGTGGGTTCGCCAGGTCGTCAATACGAAGCAAAAAACTTCCGGCCTGTCGGGCAGCCGCGTGCTGTCATGCAAGACCTTCGATACAAGCCCTCGCGGTTTTGATCGAAGCGTTGCATTTCCCGGAACCCCGTTCTCTCAAGTCAACGCCTCCACCGATCCACGCGAGCGGGAGTGAAACGAAATCAGAGAGGACTTCATGGAGCAATTTTTAACCCCCGAGTTCTGGGTCGCGGTCGGCCAGATCATCATGATCGACATCCTGCTGGGTGGCGACAACGCGGTCGTGATCGCACTGGCCTGCCGCAAACTGCCGCCGGCGCAGCGCACCAAGGGCATCCTGTGGGGCACCGCGGGCGCCATCGTGCTGCGCGTGATCCTGATCTTCTTCGCGCTCACGCTGCTGGCGATTCCGTTCCTGAAGCTGGCCGGCGCCATCCTGCTGCTGTGGATCGGCGTCAAGCTGCTGGCGCCCGAGCATGACGACGCCCACGGCAACATCGCCGCCAGCGACAAGCTCTGGGCCGCGGTCAAGACCGTGATCGTGGCCGACCTCGTGATGAGCGTCGACAACGTGATCGCGATCGCAGGCGCCGCGCAGGGCGCCGGCGAGGGCCACCAGATGCCGCTGGTCATCTTCGGCCTGCTCGTGAGCATCCCGATCATCGTCTGGGGCAGCCAGCTGGTCATCAAGCTGATGGACCGCTTCCCGCTGATCATCACCTTGGGCGGCATGCTGCTCGGCTGGATCGCCGGCACCATGGCGGTGTCCGATCCGTCGGTGGCCAACCCGGCCGCCTGGACCTGGGTGCCCAAGCTGCCGCAGAGCGACGTGGTGCGCTACGCGGCCGGCGTCATCGGTGCGCTGCTGGTGCTGGTGATCGGCAAGTGGGTGGCCTCGCGGCGCCCGAAGCCGGCCGAAACGGTCGCCGCCTGAAGCGATTTCTTCCGTCGATGTCTCTCCCACTCCAACCAACCCAAGAAGGAGCAACCATGGAAAAGGTCATTCTGTACGTGGACGACGCGGCCTACGCGCGCGAATTCCTCGCTCGGCCTCCCGCCCAGGGCGGCGGCGCCGAGGTGAGCGAATGGGTGCTCGTGGCGTGCGCCCCGCGCATGACGCACCGCATCAGCAAGTGGGTCAGCCACAGCGCCCGCGAGAACTGGCGCGCCAAATGGTTCGCCAAGGTGCAGGAGCAGCTGCTGCCGGTGCTCACGCACGGCGGCACGCCGGTGATGCCGGTGCTGGCCAAGGGGCCGCTCCCCGAGCTGACCCAGCGCCTGAAGCTGGAGCACGGCGCGGCGCGGGTGGTCGACGCCCGCCGGCCGAAGCTCGGGGTCGACCTCGAGCCCGTGGCGCCCGACGTCCCGCCGGCCGGCCACTCGGGCTGGGCGCTGCCCGGCGCGATGGTGGGCATGGGCGCGCTGCTGGTGCTGGCCAACGAGCTCTCCGAGTAGCCCGGACCGCCTCGCCGGATGCGACTTCTCATCAAGTGGCTGCTCAGCGCGCTGGCGCTGCTGGCGGTGGCCTATCTCTACAGCGGGGTCCAGGTCAGCACCTACACCTCGGCCCTGCTGGCCGCGGCCGTGATCGGGCTGCTCAACATGTTCGTGCGGCCGGTGCTGGTGGTGCTGACCTTGCCGGTCACGATCGTCACGCTGGGCCTGTTCCTGTTCGTCATCAACGCCCTGCTTTTCTGGGCGGCGTCGGGCCTGCTGTCGGGCTTCCACGTCAACAGCTTCTTCGCGGCGCTGGTCGGCTCGCTGATCTATTCGCTGCTCGGCGTGGTGATCGAGTCCGCGCTCGGCGGACTGTTCTCGAAGCAGGCCTGAAGCCCGCGCGCTGCGCGGCCGCTACCTGGGTGGCCGCTTTTCCTCGGCGGCCTGCTCCCTGAGGAGCGCGTCCACCGCGCGGGCGCGGGTGTCGATGATCGACGCCTCGTAGTGGTCGACCGGCACCGAGCCGGGCTTGCGCACCAGGTCCTGCGCCGCCTTGAATCGATCGCGCGCGGCCGCCAGGTCGAGCGTGGCGACGTTGGACTCGGCGTCGGCGCGGATCGCGCTGACCGGTTCGTTGTTGGCGCCATACAGGTTGGCCAGCATGCGCCAGGCCGTGGCGTCGCGCGGATGGGTCGCGACCCAGTCGCGCAGCGGCGGGATCATCGGCGCCGGGGCGTGGGTGGCGACCGCGACCTGCGCCGCGAGCAGCATTTCGGGGCGGTCCTTGGCCTTCGGATCGAGCAGCGCCGCGGCCGCTTGCGGCGCGCCCGCGGCAAGTTCGATCTCGGCCGAGAGCAGGCGCGCCAGCCGCGCCGAAGGCGCATCGCCGGCGGTGCGCACCGTCAGCCGCTGGACCAGGGCCCGGGCCGCCTTGAAATCGCGCAGTTCATTGGCCGACAGGGCGGCCGCGTAGAGCGTGCCGGCCTGCTGCGCCGGCGAACTGCGCGCGAACTCGCTGGCCCCGGCCGCATCGACCCATTGCCGCAGCACGTCGACGCCGGGGCGCGTGAACACCCGGGCGCGGGCGGAGATCATGGCGTGGTCCATCAGCAGCGGCAGTGCAGCCGCGTTGCCGGGCTTGAACTGGAACCGGCCCTGCATGTCGGCGATCCGCTCGCTGTTGAGCGGGTGGCTGCGCAGGTAGGGGTAGGAGCCGTTGTCGTTGAGCCGCGCGGCGTATTGCAGCTTCTCGAACATCGCCGCCGCGCCCTGCGGCGCATAGCCGGCCTGGGTCATGACGCCGAAGCCGACCCGATCGGCCTCGCGCTCCATGTCGCGCGAGAAGCTCAGCTGGTTCTGCATGAAGGCCGCCTGGCTGCCCATGATCATTGCCTGGCCGGCGTCGCCGCTGCGGCTCTTGCTGGCCGCGATCACCCCGAGGACCATGGCCGCCAGCATCAACGGCAGCTGCTGGCTCTGCTTGGCCATGATGCGCGCGATATGGCGCTGCGTGACGTGCGACAGCTCGTGGCCGAGCACGGTGGCCAGCTCGTCGCGGCTGCCGACCACCGCCAGCAGCCCCAGGTTGAGCCCGAGGTAGCCGCCCGGCAGCGCGAAGGCGTTGATGGTCCGGTCGCGGCCCAGCAGGATGGTCCAGGCGAAGCGCTCGTCGAGTTCGGGCGTGAGCTCGCCGCGCACGCGCGCCGCCGCCAGCAGGCGCTGCCAGATGTCCTGCACGTACTCGACCAGGACCGGGTCGTCGAGGTAGTCCGGGTCGCGGTAGAGCTCGCGGGCAATCTGGTCGCCCAGGTGGCGTTCGGCGGCGGCGGTCATCTCGCCGCCATCGCCCATGCCGGGCAGCAGCTGGGCCTGGGCGCGCAGCGGCAGCGCGACCTGGGCGGCCATCAGCAGGCCGGCGCACAGGCCGCGCAGCAGGCGTCTGGCGCCCTGCGTCGCGGTGTGAAGGGGTCGGTCGGTGGGAGTCAAGCGTGGCATTCCTCGTCCATGGCTCGGGCTCGTATGATGCTGCACTCAGCGGAACGTTCACACAATGAGTTCTCTCACCCATTTCGACGACCAGGGCCAGGCGCACATGGTCGACGTGGCGGCCAAGCCCGCGACCCACCGCGTGGCCGTGGCGACCGGCCGCATCGAGATGATGCCGTCGACCCTGGCGCTGATCGAATCCGGCACCGCCAAGAAAGGCGACGTGCTCGGCATCGCGCGCATCGCCGGCATCCAGGCCGCCAAGAAGACCAGCGACCTGATCCCGCTGTGCCATCCGCTGGCGCTGACCCGCGTGGCGGTGGCCTTTGCGCTGGCCGATGGCGGCGTGCCGCAGGTGGCCTGCACCGCGACCGTCGAGACCGTGGGGCCGACCGGCGTCGAGATGGAGGCGCTGACCGCGGTGCAGGTGGCGCTGCTGACCATTTATGACATGTGCAAGGCGGTCGACCGCGGGATGCGCATCAACGACGTGCACGTGCTGGAGAAGCACGGGGGCAAGTCGGGGAGCTACGTGGCGGGCTGAGGCTGTTCGGCCGCGTCGTCGGCCAGCGGCAGGCCGGCGAGCCAGCGGCTGTATTCGCGCGGGAAGGCCGCCATGAAGCGCACGGCCTGGGCGGCCGCCTCGTCCGCCTTGCCCAGCAGCACGGCGCTGTCGATCAGCTTGACGATCACCGACGGCTCGGGCGAGTAGTGCAGCACGCGTTCAGCGAGCGCGTGCATCTCGGCCGCGTTGGTGGGGGTGACAGGGGTCAGCGTCAGGCGGGCGAAGGCGACCGGTGCCTCGAAGAGCAGCGAGCGCTGCGCCTGGTCGAGCGGGTGGTCGCGGTAGGCCCGCAGCCGCTGGTCGCGCGCCAGATAGACCTGGCTGATCCGGGTGTAGTCCCAGGCGGCGTAGCTGACCACGGCCATCAGAGCCAGCGCGCAGGCCATCGGGACGGCACGCGCCGCCAGCGGCAGGACCCGGGGCGAACGCCGGGCTGCCGGTGCCGGTGCCGGCCAGAGGAAACCCAGGCACAGCCCGAAGACGAGCTGGAACGGCCCGAACCACAGCGGGTATTCGAGCAGGCTGTGCAGGACGATGACGGCCAGCAGGCCCCAGGCCATCAGCCGGGCCGGGTCGGCCTCGCGCCACGGACGGGCGGCCCACACCAGCCAGCCGAAGCCGCCGCAGACCAGCAGGGCGGCCGGAATGCCGAGCTCGACCGCGAGGTGCAGCGGCAGGTTGTGGGCGTTGTCGAGGATCTCGACGAAGCGCGGACCGGCATAGAGCGTGCTGTAGTGGGCGAACTTCAGCTCGCCCCAGCCCCAGCCGGCCCATGGGTGCAGGGCGATGAGGTCGATGACGTTTCGCCAGAGCACCAGCCGGCTGTGGGCGTCCGGAGCGCCGTCGCGCAGGCGGGCCAGTATGCCTTCGACCTCGGAACCGGCCAGGTGGGGCAGTAGCCAGGAGGCTGTGAAATAGGCCAGCACCAGCGAGACCAGGACCAGGGGGTGCGGAAGACGGAGTAGCCGCGCAGTAGCGCGTCGACGCTCGCGCCAGGCCAGGAAGGCCGCAGTGCCAGCGATCAGCAGCAGTTGGAGCAGGCCGGTGCGGGAGGTCGCGGCGGCGGCGGCGACGACCAGCAGCAGGGCGGCCGGTGCCAAAGCGGCGCGGACCCGGCGACCGTGCACCGCGTGCAGCCACAAGGCCGCGATCAGCGCCATGCTGATCAGCGAGGCGAACTGGTTGCGCTGGCGCAGGTTGCCGTAGGCCTGGCCGGGTTCGGGGGCGGTGGTCCAGGGGACCAGGGGCTCGGCGCAGCCGTCGTACTGGAGGAGGCCGAGGACGGCATTGAGCAGGCCGGCGATGAGAAGCGCCCAGGCCCAGGGGGCCGGCGAACCGGCGCGCGCCATGCCGGCGCCGAGGCAGGCGGCCATGCCCACCATCGCCAGGGCGAAGACGGTTGCAGCGGCCAGGGGGATGTCGTGGCCGTGGCCGAGGATGGGCGCGAGGGTGGCTGTGGTGAGCCAGGTGATCAGGGGTCGGGAGGGCAGACGGGTCGGTGCGAGGCCTGCCAGCAGGGCCACGCAAGCCCAAGTCGCCAGTTGCTGCGGGGTGTTGACCGAGGGTCCTTCGGCGAATGGAAATAGAAAAGGCAGAGCAATCAGCGTGGCAAACGCGATTTTTCCGACTGCATTCAAGACCATTTCCCTTTTTCACTCAACTCAGAATGAGAACCAAAGATCAATTCAAGCCATGAAAAAGTTCACAGATTGACCGCTCGCGAGCGACGAAAGGAAGCACGGCGCTGACGGGCGGCAAGGGGTGAAACGGGCAGGACAGTGACAATTTGTGACCTAAATCAAGCAATGCGGACAAAGGTCATCACAGTGCAAAACGTTTCCCAATCTCGTTGCCGGTCGACGGGCTTCACGCTCATCGAAGTCATGATTGTGGTGGCGATCATCGGGATCCTGGCCGCCGTGGCACTGCCTGCGTACAACGACTATGTGCGGCGCGGCCAGCAGCCGGAGGCCTTCAACGCGCTGGCCCTCTACCGCTCGAAGATGGAGCAGTACTACCAGGACAACCGCAACTACGGGTCGGCGGCCACCGCCTGCGCCGACGACCCGTCCGCCAACAGCTGGCACACCTTCCCCACCACGATCAAGTACTTCAGCTTCGATTGCCGCGCCAACACCAAAGCGGGCGACGCGAAGCAGCAGAGCTACACCATCACGGCGACAGGCGTTGCGGGCAGCATGAGCGGGTACGCCTACACCATCAACGAGAACGGCGACCGCACCACGACCCAGTTCAAGGGCGTCGACTCGACCGCCCAGTGCTGGCTCACGAAGAGCGCGACCTGCTGATCGCGCGGGAATCACCATGCGCCAACGCGGCTTCTCGATCATCGAAATCGTCGTCACCATCGCGGTGCTGGCGCTGCTGCTCTTCGCAGCGATGCCGAGCCTGGGCACCTGGCTCGACAACACGCGCATCCGCAACGTCGCCGATTCGCTGCAGAACGGGCTCCAGTTGGCGCGCGGCGAGGCGGTCCGGCGCAACCAGAACGTCTCGTTCTGGCTGGTCGAGGTGAACGATCCGTCGCAACTCACCAACGACTGCACGCTCTCGGGCAGCAGCGGTTCATGGGTCGTGAGCGTGAACTCCCCGATTTCGCATTGCGCCGACGCCCCCTCGATCATCTCGTCGCCCATGATCGTCACCGGCCGTGCCGTCGGCGACGCTGGAGGCCGGGTCTCGGTGGCCGCCGTGCAGGCCGATGGCGCCACGGCAGGCACCACCGTCACCTTCAACGGCTTTGGACGCATTGCGAACACCGACCCGATCCAGAAGATCGACGTGACCGGAACGGCCACGGGTGTCACTTACCGCAACCTGCGCATCGCGATCACGTCGGCGGGCCAGGTGCGGATGTGCGATCCGGCCGTGAGCGACGCCAACGACCCGCGCAAATGCCCAGCCGAGTAACCGCGATGCATGCACCCCAACGATTCCAACGCACGGCGCGCCCAGCGCCGCAGCTTCCACGGCAGCGCGGCGCCGGCCGCCGGAGCGAACGCGGCATCGCACTGATCGAAGTGCTCGTCGCGTTGCTGATCTTCATGCTCGGCGTGCTCGGCCTGGTCGGGCTGCAGACTTCGATGACGCGCGCGCAGACCGAGTCCAAGATCCGCGCCGACGCGGCCTACCTGGCGAGCGAGGCGGTCGGGCGCATGTGGTCCGACTTGACCAACCTCGCCAGTTACAACGGCACGAGCTGCGCATCGCTCGATCGCTGCAAGGAATGGCAAGGCAAGGTCGCAAGCGGCCTGCCCGGCGGCAAGGGGGCGATCACCGTCGACGTCCCGACGGGCGACGTCTCGATCGAGATCGACTGGACCCTGCCGAGCGGCGAAACCCACAAGTACGTGACCTCCACCACGGTCACCAAGGCAGGGAAATGACATGCCGGACATGACCAAGTCAACGAGCTTCTCGATGAACAGGCAACGCGGGTTCACGCTGGTCGAACTCATGGTCGGCCTGCTGCTGGGCATGCTCACCGTGCTGGTGATCAGCCAGGTGTTGTCGGTGGCCGAAGGCATGAAGCGCTCGGTGTCCACGGGCAGCGACGCGCAGGTCAACGGTGCGCTCACGCTGTACACACTGCAGAGCGATATCCAGATGGCCGGCTATGGGGCGACCGCTAGCACCGACGCGCTGGGCTGCCTCGTCAAGCGCCAGTTCGACGCCGGCGGCACGGCGTTCACGTTCCCCCTGGCGCCCGTCGTCATCACGGACGGCGCCAATGGTGCACCCGACACCATCACCGTGCTGCAAGGTCGGACCTCTGGATTTTCAGCACCGATGATCCTCACGGAGGACCATCCGAAGACCACGGCGTATTTCACCGTGGCATCCACGCTGGGCGCCGTCGCCAACAACATGATGATCGCGGTGCCCAAGGTGCAGGGAGTCAACGCATGGTGCACGCTGTTCAACGTCACGAACGACACGTCGGCCACCGAGACGACCCTCACCACCACGCGCCTTCCGCACGCGGTCGGCGCTGCAGGCAAATGGAACCAGAGCGCCATCTTTCCGGATGCCGGCTATCTGTCAGGCAGCTATGTCCTGAACATGGGCTCGATGGTCTATCGCACCTATTCGGTGGACAGCGCCAACAATTTCGCGGTCACCGAGTTGTCGCCCACCACCGGCGGCACCAACACACAGGAACTCTTTCCGCAGATCGTCAACCTGCAGGCAATGTACGGCAAGGACACCAACAACGACGGCGTGGTCGACACCTACGACACGACCCTGCCCACCACCAACGCCGGCTGGCTGCAGGTGCTGGCGATCCGCGTCGCCGTGGTGGCGCGCAGCGGCCAGTACGAGAAGGAGGAGGTCACACCGACCGCCCCGCAGTGGGACGTCGGGGCCACCGGCACGATCAGCGGCACCACAACCTGCAACGGGACCAGCAAGTGCATCGCGCTGAAGGTGGACAACCTCACCGACTGGAAGCACTACCGCTACAAGGTCTACGACACGGTGATCCCCTTGCGCAACATGCTCTGGAACTCCTGAATGAGCACCATCGACCATTCCCATATCCGCCGACGCATGCCTCATCGTCGAGGCATGCAGCGCGGCGTGTCGCTGATCTTCGCGCTGATCACCCTGGTGGCACTGATGCTCGCCACCCTGGCGCTGATTCGATCGGTCGACACCAGCGCGCTGCTGATGGGCAACCTCGGTTTCAAGCAGGATGCCACCACCAGCGCCGACCAGGCCACCCGCAAAGCCCTCGACTGGCTGACCCTGAATAGCGCCAGCCTCAACCTCGACGTCGGCGCCAAGGGCTACTACGCGAGCACCCTGGAACTGGATACGGACGGCACGACGGTTCTGCCGCCCGTGGACGTCACGGGGCGCCAGTTCGCCAGCACCGACCCCCGCCAGCTGGTCGACTGGGACGGCGACGGCTGCAAGTACATGTCGGGCGGCACTTGCGGCGTGCTCAGCGCCAGCGCCGGCACCATCAACGGCAACACCGCGCGCTACGTGATCTTCCGGCTGTGCTCCAAGCCCGGCGACTACGCCCTGGACAAGACCATCAGCTGCGCCAAGCCGATCGCCAGCAGCGGCAATACGGCGGGCAAGCGCGGCGAGCTGAACTACACGGACTCGGCTCGTTTCGCCGGCGGTTCAGGCCCGTACTACCGCATCGTGGTGCGCGTGCAGGGCGCGCGCAACACCGCCAGCTACACCGAAACGATCGTGCATTTCTGAAAGAGGGAACGCCCTTGCGGCGTCAGCAGAGGAACCCCAGGCCATGAAACAACAACCGTCCCCATCGCGCCGCCCCCCCCACGGGTCTCACGCAAGCCGCATCCTCCTGCTGGTGGCCTGCGCCCTGCTGGCGGGCACCTTCGCGTCCGGCAGCCCGGCCGCCATCACCGACCTGTCGAGCCAGCCGCTGGCCACGCTGCCCAACGTGGAGGCCAAGCCGAACCTGTTGTTCATCCTGGACGATTCGGGAAGTATGGATAGCGCCTATATGCCGGACGACATGAGCGATAGCGGCAAATATGGCTACCGGTCGGCGCAATGCAATGGCGTCGCCTATGACCCGACGCTGACCTATACGCCGCCGCTGCAATCCGACGGCAAGACCTCGTACACCAAAGCGACCTTCGCCAAGGCGCTGGACGACGGCTACAACAGTACCGGCTCGACGACAGACCTGACCAACGCCTACTACTACGTGTACAACGGCGTCGGCACCGGGAGCAGCAATGTCCGCCAGCCGAAGATGGGCTGGGTCTACGACACGAACGGCGTGGTCAGCAACCCCTTCTACACAGAGTGCACGATAAGCACCGGCAGCAGCACCACCATCTTCACGAAAGTGACGATGACCAGCGAATCGGCCGCGCAACAGCAGAACTACGCCAACTGGTATTCGTTCTATCGCAAGCGCTACCTGCTCATGCGCACCGCGATGGGCCAGGCGATCGCCGCGCTCGATTCGAGCTACCGGGTCGGCTTCAGCACCATCAGCGACACCGGGGTGGTCGACGGCACGAACTACTTCCGGGACATCAAGGACTTCGACAGCACCCAGAAGGCCAACTTCTACAACAGCCTCTACAGCGCGCCGCCCAGCAGCTGGACGCCATTGCGCGGCGCGTTGTCCAAGGCCGGCCGCTACTACGCCAACAAGGCTTCGGGCCAGACCTCCGATCCCGTGCAGTACTCGTGCCAGCGCAACTACACGCTGCTGTCGACCGACGGCTACTGGAACACCAACACGGAGAGTGCGACTTACGGACCGTTCAAACTCGACGGCGTGACCAACGTCGGTCAGCAGGACGGGGCCGAAGATCGCCCGATGCGTGACGGCGCCTCGAAGGGGACGATTGCCGTGACGACCTCGACGGCAAAGGCGTACCGCAACGAAACCAGCACAATCACGCGCACGGCCTATTGGAGGCAAAAGCAGACCACCGTGTCCTCGTCCAAGAAGGACAAGAACGGCAAATACACCGTCACGACAACCGTTCAGAACCAGATCTCCAGGCGAGCCCAGACCCAGACGCGCACCGCGGTCACCGTGCAGGTCGGCACTGCGACCCGAACGACGACGGTCACCACGCCCGATGGTGGCTCGCCGACCACGACGGTCAGCCCCATCACCTACTCCGATTGGGTCAACACCGCCCAGGTCACGGTGACGGACCCCGCCAGCGACAACGGCACGCCGACCAGATTCGACGATGACGGCAACGCCACATCGACCTCGGTGACGCAGGCGACCCCCGGCAACGACGGCACCACGACGACGACGGCTCAGCGAGACCCCTGGACCACCTCGTCGCCTGTCCTCGCTTACAGCACGCCGAACCCGCCGGCCAACAACGCCTTCGTCGCCGGCCCCACCACCACCACGACGGGCTCAGTGGGTGGCGATTCCAACACGCTGGCCGACGTGGCCGAGTACTACTACGCCACCGACCTGCGCACCACCGACCTGTCGAACTGCACCACCAGCAGCAGCGACGACGTCTGCGCCAACCTGGTCCCCGAGGTGGGCAGCGACAAGGCCAGCTGGCAGCACATGAACACCTTCACAATCGGGCTGGGGGTGAGCGGCACGCTGACCTACGACCGCAACTATCTGACCCAGACGGCCGGCTCCTATGCCGACCTCAAGAATCCCAACGGCGCAGTGAACTGGCCCGATCCGACGCTCAAGGAAGGCGCCACGCGGGTCGACGATCTCTGGCACGCAGCAGTCAACGGCCGCGGCCAGTACTACTCGGCGCTGAGTGCCAGCGCACTCACTGAAGCCATCAACGGCGTGGTCACGTCCGTTCAGCAGCTCCCCGGATCGGCATCGGCGGCATCGACCAGTTCGCTCGAACTGGTGGCTGGCGACAAGAACCAGCTGTACAAGGCCAGCTACACGACCAGCTTGTGGACTGGCGACTTGGAGGCCTTCACGCTGAAGGGCGAGGACGCATCGCTGTCGCTGGACCATGTGTGGTCGGCGCAAGCCCTGCTGGACACGACAGCGGCCTCGGCGCGCAAGATCTACTTCAGCAACGGCAGCGCACTGCAGAGCTTCACCTACGCCAACCTCAGCACGGGCCAGAAGGCGTACTTCGACAACCTGTGTTCCCAGACGGTGAAGGCGTCGCAGTGCGCCACACTCTCGACGGCCACCGACACAAAGCGCCCCGTAAGCGACAAGATGCTCGCCGAGACCGGCAGCAACCTGGTCAACTACCTGCGCGGCGATCGCACTTACGAATCCAGCACCGTCGACGCCTCGAGCAACGCGGTCGGGGCACTGTACCGCAAGCGCAGCCATGTGCTGGGCGACATCGTCAACGGCGCTCCTGTGCATGTCAGCAAGCCGCCGTTCAGCTATGCGGATGCGGGCTACGCCGACTTCCTGGCCAACAATGCGACGCGCAAGCCGATGGTGTACGTCGGCGCCAACGACGGCATGCTGCACGCTTTCTCGGCCGACACGACCGATGGCGGCACCGAGGTCTGGGCCTATGTGCCGACGAGCGTCATGCCCAATCTCTACAAGCTGGCGAATAACAACTACGCAGCGAACCACCAATACTATGTGGACGGCGCCCCCGTCATGGCCGACATCAAGGCGGGCGGCGTCTGGAAAACGATCCTGGTGGGCGGCTTCAACAAGGGCGGCAGCGGCTACTACGCCCTTGACATCACCGACCCGAACAGCCCGAAGGCCCTGTGGGAATTCACGGACACCAACCTGGGCCTGAGCTACGGCAACCCGGTCATCACCAAGAACAAGGATGGCGTCTGGGTGGTCGTGTTCGCCTCCGGCTACAACAACACCGCCGACGGCAAGGGCAGGCTCTTCGTGCTCGATGCCAGCACCGGCGCCAAGATGATGGACCCCATCGCGACGACCGCGGGCAGCGCTGGCACCCCGAGCGGCCTGGCGAAGATCAACGCCTGGATCGACAGCCCGAGCAACAACACCGCCACCCGCTTCTACGGCGGCGACCTGATGGGCAACCTCTGGCGCTTCGACACCGACGGCCTGGTGGAACCCCACCAGGGCGCCCTGCTGCTGGCCAAGTTCCAGCTCGACGCCAGCACGCCGCAGCCGATCACGATCAAGCCAGAGACCGTCGACGTGGGCGGCGTTCCGGTGGTCGTGGTGGCGACCGGCCAGTACCTGGGCACCACCGACATCATCACCACGACCCAGCAGAGCATCTATGGCATCAAGGACACGCTGACGAACACCGGCTGGGGGGATGTGCGCGCCGACACCACCGACTTCATCACCCAGACCTTCACCTTGACCAACGATGCGAACGGGCACCCGATCTCCGCGGCCGTCACCGACAACAGCGTCGATTGGGCGACCAAGGGCGGCTGGCGAGTGGACCTGCCGCAGTCGGGCGAGCGTGTGTCCAGCAACCTGGGCCTGCAGTTCAGCACGCTGTCGATCGGTACGACCATCCCGAGCGGCAACGCCTGCAAGTCGGGTGGCGCTTCATGGCGCTACTACCTCGACGTCACCAACGGCGGCGTGGTCAACACCAACCCCGCCGGCGTGCTGTGGAACAACAACGCCCTGATCGTCGGCATGAGCTGGATCAAGGACAGCAACGGCAACGTGCGCATCATTTACCAGAACAGCGACGGCTCCATCAAGAGCGAGATCCCGCCGATCATCCAGTCGTCGGGCGCCGGGAGCGCACATCGAACCTCGTGGCGCGAGCTGACCGATTGATGATGCGGCCATGACGGCGGCGGCGGATGCGGTCGCAGGCGGGCTCCCTCGGCCCGCACGCGCATCGGGATGGACCGACATGCACACGCGTTACGCCTTGCCGCTGTGCGTGGCTGCTTCGCTGGCGGCGCACCTGATGCTGTTGACCATGCAAACGCACACGGAGCGGCCTGGGCAGGCCACACATGCGAGTTTGGGCTCGCCGGGCAATCTGAGGCTGCGGCTGGTCGACGGCGCAGCGAAGCCGGAGACGGGCGCCGCGGCCCATGACGGGCCGTCGCGGCCCGCCCCGGCCGCCGTGGCGAAACCCTCCCCTCGCGTCAGTTCGCAAACGTCCTCGCGCCTCCTCCCCACGCCGGAGCCTCCCGCTGAGGCGCCGACGACGCATGCCGCGGAGAATGCTCCGCCGGTCGCCGCCGAGTCGGGCACGCCGGCGATCGCGGTTCCCGTCGCGACCAGTGTGGACGACGAATATGTGCCCCGCCCCTTGCTGTCAGTCCCGCCCGTTGCTCGGTCGCCGGTGATCATTGCAGCACCCGAAGGCCTGGCGGACTCGAGCCGCCACGTGGGCATCCTGTCGCTGTTCATCGACGAGGACGGCCGTGTGCACCACGTGGCCGCCGACGAGGCGGCGCTGCCGCCGGCCTACGAGCAGGCTGCGCGCGAGGCGTTCATGGCGGCGCGGTTTTCGCCCGGCCAGATCGATGGGCGGTCGGTGAAATCCAGGGTACGGGTGGAAGTCGTGTTTGACAACCTGCCGTTAATGACGACTCGGCCGCGGGCGATCTCGGACACTGCTACAGATCGCGCCATCGGCAATTCGCAGTGATGCCGATTCAGCAGCGCGTCTATCGCGCCTTCGCCTTTGCTTTCAGGGCCTTGCGCGCCGCCTTGCGCAGCACCTTCTGCAGCGCATCGCAGGCGGCATCGATGGCCTGCATGCGGAGCTCGAACTCCGCATTGACCGCCGCCACGAGGGCGCCCAGTTCGGCCGGCGTGGCGCTGAACTCGTCGTGCTCGCGCAGGTGGAAGGGCCGGATGAAACGCTCGATGCAGACGCAGGCGCGGTACACATCTTTGAGGTCGCCCAATCGGTCGGCGACGTCGATGGCGCGGCTTTGGGCGGGCGTTGCGGGGGAGTGCGCGGGTGCGCGAGAGGATTTAGCCATGATGGCCTCCAAGCAGTTCGGTTTGCAAAAACCGCCGCACCCAACGCCAATTGGTGGCGGCGACTCGAACAGGTTGGCGTACCGGGAACTGCTTGCGCAAACCGGCGAGCCTCGCGGCTCCCTGCCCGAGCCGCCAAAAAAATGGAGGCACGAACGACGAAGCCGCAGACTTACTGCGGTAGAGACTGCGGCTTGCGTCGCAGCAGTTACTTGGGACGCCAATCCCGATCACGCCATTTTTGACGTGACGGCCGCAGTATAGCGACGAGACTTGGCAGATGCAGCGGACTCAGGCGCGCACGACGTTGGACGCCCGCTCCAGGTAGACGCCTCGCGTATCGACGATCAGCTTGGCGTTCGCCTGGATCATCGGATAGTCGAACACATCATGATTCGTTGCCACCAGCACCACGTCGTACGAAGCCACGGACTCGGGCGTGAGTTCGACGCTCGAGAGGTCGAAGTGATGCTCGCGCATGGTCGGGAATATGGGCACCCAAGGGTCCGCGTAGGCCACGATGGCGCCGCGTGCTTCGAGCAGTTCCATGAGCACAACGGCAGGCGACTCGCGCATGTCGTCGACATTCTTCTTGTAGGCAATGCCGAGGACCAGGATGCGGCTGCCCTTCACGGCGCGCTCGCGCTCGTTCAACGCGTCGCTCACTTTCTGGATCACCCACTGCGGCATGTCGCTGTTGACCTGGCCGGCAAGCTCGATGAAGCGGGTATTGACGCCGTACTCTCGCGCCTTCCAACTCAGGTAGAAAGGGTCGATCGGGATGCAATGGCCGCCGAGGCCCGGCCCGGGGTAGTAAGGGACGAAACCGAAGGGCTTGGTTGCAGCGGCGCGGATGACCTCGTAGATGTCGATGCCCATGCGATCGGCGATGATCTTCATCTCGTTCACCAACCCAATGTTGACCGCGCGATGAATGTTCTCGAGGAGCTTGGTCATTTCCGCGACCTGGGTGGAACTCACGGGCACGACTGTGTCGATCACATTTCTGTAAAGTGCGACGCCGGCCGCCAAGCAAGCCGGTGTGCATCCGCCGACCACCTTCGGAATGGTCTGTGTCTTGAAGTCGGGATTGCCCGGATCTTCGCGCTCCGGAGAGAACACCAAGAACACATCCCTGCCCACCTCGAGGCCAAGCGATTCAAGCCGCGGCTTCAACTCTTCGACGGTCGTACCGGGATAGGTGGTGCTTTCGAGCGCAACCAACTGCCCGTGCCGAATGTACGGAAGCAATGCATCCATCGTTCCGGTGACGAAACGCAGATCGGGCTCCCTGTGCTTGTCGAGAGGAGTTGGGACGCAAATAATCAGGGCGTCGACTTCACCGGCGCGAGAGAAGTCAATGGTGGCAGAGAAACCCCGACTGACTCCCTGCGCGAGCGCCTCGTCACCGATGTGCTTGATATAGCTGTGAGCCGCCGCGATCGCATCCACTTTGGCCGGGTCGATGTCAAAGCCCAGCACAAGGGTACCGACCTCCGCAAAACGCAAGGCCAACGGAAGCCCGACATAGCCGAGGCCAACGATGCCGACGGTACGGGCAGAGGATTCGCGATGGTTCATCAGGTTAAGGTCATTCAAAGGGATCAACAATTGCACACGAGCGTAGCGCATATGAGCAAGATCACGCAAAACTCACAGCGGCTTGCAGATTTCTGCGTTCCCTGCGAACGCTGCCGCCATCGGCGCAAACGCGCGCGGTAGGTGTCGATGAACCCGGCCACGCCGCTGCCCACCGTCATTGTCTATACGTCAGCATTGCTGCCGTACTCCGAGACCTTCATCAAATCGCAGGCCCTCGCGCTCAGGTCATGGCATGCAGTGTTGGTAGGCGAGCGCGTGCTGCGCGACGGACTTCCGCTTACGGGGCTGGAGATCATGACCCTGTTGCCGGACGACGCGCCACCATGGCAGCGCCTCGTGTTCCGGCTGGCGCGGCGCTGGGGGCGGCCCCATCCCGGCGTCTTGCGGCGATTGCGCAGCCTGGGCGCCGAACTGGTGCACGCCCACTTCGGCCCATCCGCCATCGACATCTGGCCTTACGCGCGCAAACTCGGCTTGCCGATGCTGGTCACCCTGCACGGTTATGACATCAACATCCAAAGGACGTGGTGGGAAAGCGGTCAGGGCGGGCGACGGCAACGCAGCTACCCTGCCAAGCTCCTGCAGCTCACACGGGAGTCCGACGTGCACTTCATCGCCGTCTCCGAGGCCATCGCCTCTCGCGCGGTGGCATACGGAATTCCCCGCGACAAAATTTCCCTTCACTACATCGGCGTCGACACCGCTCTGTTTGCGCCCAGTGTCGCGTCAACGGGTCCACGCGCGAAGCGGGTGCTGTTCGTCGGCAGGTTGGTCGAGAAGAAAGGCGCGACCTACCTTCTACAGGCTTTTGCCCGCGTCCGGATGAGAGTCCCGGACGCAGAGCTTGTTATCGTCGGCGACGGGCCCCTGCGGGCGCAGCTCGAGCAGCAAGCCGTTGATCTAGGCATCGCCCCGATCTTCACAGGTGCGTTGCCAGGCGAGTGCATCCGGTACGAAATGGCAAAAGCCCGAGTACTCTGCCTGCCAAGCGTCACGGCGTCGAATGGCGACGCGGAGGGACTGGGGCTTGTCCTGCTCGAGGCTCAGGCTTCGGGCCTGCCCGTGGTTACATCGGCCCGAGGAGGCGCCGAGGAGGCCATACTCCACGGTAGCTCAGGATTCCGGCATGGCGAGATGGACGTCGCCACGCTAGAGGAACATATAGTAGCCATATTGGCGGACGACCTTCTTTTCGAGCGATTGTCCGCATGCGGTGTGAACTACGTCGGGAAGAATTTCGACCTTTTCCGCCAATCGGAAAAACTGTCCGCCATCTATGCAGAAATGTCCCAGGACGCAAAACGGCCATGAAGCGAATCATCGACCGAATTTTCAGAAATAAAAGAGAGTTCACGAACTCAACAGATTATTGGCGTGAGAGGTATCGCAGGGGCGGCAACTCCGGCGCTGGCTCCTACAACCATCTAGCCGAATTCAAAGCCGAGGTGCTGAACAAGATCGTAGTCGATCAAAAAATAGACAATGTCATTGAATTTGGAAGTGGGGATGGAAATCAGCTCACGCTTGCCAATTATCCAAAATACACGGGATTCGATGTCAGCAAAGATGCGATCGCACTTTGCAAAGCCAAGTTTTTCGGAGACCACACCAAGAACTTTATGTATTTGGAGGACTACAACCTCTCCAAACATCAGGCTGATCTAGCATTGTCGCTCGATGTTATATTTCATTTAATCGAGGACGACGTTTTTGACGACTACATGCGCCGGCTCTTTGATTCTTCGCGCAACCTCGTTGTCATCTATTCATCAAATACGGACGACAACTCTGAGGTAGAGGCAGATCACGTCAAGCATCGAAAATTCACTCGCTGGATCGAGGCTCACCAATCCCACTGGCGACTTGTCGACATCATCAAAAACAAGTACCCATACGACGGAAATCATGAATTGACGTCTTTCGCCGATTTTTTCGTTTTTCAAAAATTACCGAAAATCAAACAGGCTGATGTACCCCGTCCATAGGTTCACACATAATTGGCTGATCAAGGAGCTCGTGAACCGTCAGGTGCAGATGCGCCTACCCCGACTCACCGGCGCAGTGGTCGATTTGGGTTGCGGCGTCCGGCCATTCGCGCCTGATATTGAAGCGCACTGTGACAGCTATCTCGGCGTGGACTGGGAGAACACGCTTCACGGGCTGCGCGCCGACGTCGTCGCCGACTTGAATCACCGCCTTCCTTTCGAGGACCGCACCTTCGATAATGTCGTATCGTTCGAGGTGATTGAACACTTGGCGGAGCCTGACACCATGCTCGCAGAGGCATGGAGAATTCTCAGGCCTGGCGGCGGCATCACACTGTCCGCCCCATTCCAGTGGTGGCTTCACGAAGCCCCTTGGGATTACCAGCGATTCACACGCCACGGTTTCGACTACCACTTGCGCAAGGCCGGCTTCGTAGATATCAAGATCGCGCCCACATCCGGCTTTTGGTCGATGTGGATACTAAAGCTCAACTACCAGACCGTACGGCTCATCCGAGGCCCAAAAATTCTTCGATTTGCCATCAGAGCCTGCCTCGTGCCATTCTGGTTTATAGGGCAAGTCACAGCCAGGGCACTCGATCGCCATTGGCACGCGGAAGAGGAAACCGCCGGCTATTTTGTAACGGCGCGCAAGCGGTGAAATTCAAAGACAGCACCGTACTCGCAGGACGCTGGACCGCGCTCTCGGCTTTCGGTCGCTTGATCCTCCAGTTGGCGCAAACGATGATTTTGGCACGACTGCTAGGCCCGCATGAATTTGGAACAATGGCCGTTATATCCGGCTTCATTTCAATTGCCATCGTTCTGGCGGATCTCGGTCTCAGCCGATCGCTCATTCACTTTCAGGACATACCCTCAGATACGCTGTCGTCACTCTATTTCCTCAACCTCCTCGTCGCCTGCATTTTGGCAGCTATGACTGTCATTGCCGCGCCACTACTGGGTCGTTTGTACGACAATTCTTCCATGCCAACGGCGATCGCCTTAGGCAGTCTTGTTTTCCCGTTCACGGCTTTCGGGCAACAATTGAGAGTTTTGGCAGAAAAAAGGTTAGATTTCAAGCTTGTTGCTTGGGTGGAACTGGCCTCCTCGATAACGGGCGTCGTCATTGCAGTATTTGCCGCACTTGTAGGCATGGGGGTTTACGCGCTTGTACTGGGAATGCTTGCAACCGCCTTGATGAACAGCGCGATGTCGTGGATTCTTCTGGTTAATGACTGGAGGCCCCGCTTCCGGCTCCATGCCAGCGGACTCAGTCGATACATCACGTACGGACTTCATTTGGCCGGAGAGAATTTTGCGAACATAGCCAGAATGCAATTAGACGTCTTGGTCGCAGGATCCATTGCGCCGCCGGCAACGGTAGGGTTTTATTCTGTGTCAAGGGATTTATCTTTACGGCTAGCCAACAGTTTTGTAAATCCGATCATTACAAAGCTCAGCTTGCCCATCATGGCAGAAGCGCAGAACGATCGAGCTCGGCTGAAGACGCTGTATATGGCCACCATTCGAATGGTGTCGGCGATCAATTTTCTTCTCTATGCGATTTTGGGCCTCTTCGCAGAAGATATAGTTCTGGTACTTTACGGAAGTCAATGGCGAGGTGCGATCTATTTTCTCCAGGGTTTTTCTGCATGGAGCCTGATCCGGTCGACGGGAAATCCCGTGGGCACTCTGCTTTATGCAACGGGAGAGACGCGTCGCGCACTCTATTGGAATATTGCGCTGCTGGCCATCGTGGGGCCGATGATCTGGCTTAACGGTATTTTTGGAAATATGCAGAGCTTGATGTGGACGCTGGTTCTCACGCAGGGTGCCACATACATTTTTGCCTGGCGATACCTTGTTTATCCCCTCTGCGGCGCTTCACTCAAGGAGTACATTGCCCAATCGGTTCCCGCATTGATTGCGTCGTTGATCAGCTGCGCTACAGCCGTGGCGGCCACTTCAATGATGGATGCTGGATTGATGCGACTCGCAATAGGTTGTGGTTTGAGCTTCATTCTGTATGGTCTTCTCAGTTGGTTCATCAACAGAGGTTGGGTACGTGCGATGCTACAAATTTTTGACGTTTCTCTGGCAAAGAACCTGTAATTGCAGAGCGAGAAATTATCATCTGAATTGCGGATGAAATATCAACATGAAATTTCCCTTGGTCAGCGTCGTCATTCCCACCGCTTCGCGGCCGCATTTTTTGCACAAAGCGATCGAAAGCGCCCTGGCCGGCATGGGCGCCGACATCGAGGTCGTTGTGATTCCGAATGGCAGCGACGAGAGTTGGAAAACTTTGCTGCATAGATACCTCAACGATTCACGAGTGAGTTTTTTCCCGATCGAGGTCGGTCATGGCAACGTTGCGAGAAACGCAGGCTTGCATCGCGCCAGCGGCAAGTACGTACGGTTTCTGGATGATGACGACGAGATCTACCCTGATACAGCAGTACGTCAATATGAAGCCATGGAGTCCCATGACTTCGATCTGTGCTCCGCTGCGGTGGAACTTGTCACCGCAGACGGCCGGTCTCAGGAAATCTGGGCCGTGCCAGATTCCGACGATCCCGTGAGTGCTACGCTTGATTCCAAGCGTCTCACCTTGCCAACGGCTCACGTCTACCGGCGAAGCTTCATCGAGCGTAGTCGATGGAGCCCGGCTGTCGACATTGGGCAAGATATTCATTGGGCATATCAGCTTTGCCGGCGGGAAATCTCTTGGGCAAAGGTTCCGGGGGTCGCCGGGATGTGGCGCCAGCATGATGGCCCAAGAACATCGCGATCAGATTCCATCGAAAAGATACATCGCCTGACCGCCGAACTGAGTTTCCAGCTGATTCATGAATTGAAGGCAAACTCGAGTCTGACGAACGAAAGAGCATCGGCAGCTGCCAATGGACTTTGGTTTTGTGCGCACAATTCGTTTTATCTGAATCCGAGGTATTGGACTGAAGTTATCGTGCGAATCATGAACCAATTCCCGGGTACATACCCGGATGTGGGATGGTATCGCACGAAAATTGGCGGGATGATACATCCACTGTTTTTTGAACGGACAATGCTTCCAAAACGCCGTCTCAATCGAGCGCTCGAGTCACTGCGTGAAAAGTATAGGAATTGAATCCGTGAGCGACAAAATCAAAGGCGATGTCATCTGCTGCGGCTTCGATGTCTACGACACTTGCATTTCCCGTAGACTCGCCGCGCCTGTTGACCTTTTCTATGCGCTCGGATTGAAAATACATGCCCTCTTTCCACAAACAAGTGAAGCTCCCGCCTTTGCACATCGCTTCATGCTTCACAGAATTCTCGCGGAGCGCAAAGCGAACCGACTTTTGGGTAGAAAACGCACCGCACACATCAGTGCGATCTATCGATCGTTCGACATCGAACTTCCCGCTCCAGCGACCGCACTGATCGAAATTGAAATGGAATTGGAGCGGGAATACACATACCCGATTTCAGAAACAATAGACCATATAAATTCGCAAAGGGCGAAGGGCAAGAGAATTATTTTTATATCAGACATGTACTTGCCCAGAGACTACCTCGAGGAAACCCTGCTTCGATTCGGCATGATGATTCCGGGCGATGGTCTCTATGTGTCGAGCGACTCCAGCTTGACCAAGCGTTCAGGCGAGCTCTTCAAACTTGTGATGCAGAAGGAAGGGATTACTCCGCGGCAATTGTCCTATTTTGGTGATGATCGAAAAGCAGATTTGATAGTCCCTCGAAAACTGGGTATCCGTGCCAGTCAGTTCTTGAGAAGCCACCTGACGAAAAGCGAGCACCGCCTGCGCGCAAGGTCGTCAATGGCCGGGGAGGCGGCTTCCGAATACGCAGCGCTGTCGAAGCGGCTAAGACTCACGGCCGACGCCGAAGAAGCGGCGATCGACTCGCTTCTCTCTGCTGTCGCACCGACTCTGGTGTGCTTTGTGGACTGGGTCCTGAAGCGCGCTCGAGAGGAAGGCATCCGAAGGCTCTATTTTGTTGCTCGAGACGGGGACACCCTGTTCCGGATCGCTTCCGTCCTGGTTGGTGATAGCAAGGACATCGAGTTAAGGTACTTGCATGGCTCAAGACAGGCTTGGCTGGCGCCTTCGTTGGATTTTTCGGACGACAGTTGGAAGCGGCTGCTGTTCACGCCAGCCCAATCGAACAGTCGACTTGATGTTCTGAAGCGGCTTGGGTTGACTCGCGATGAGGCGGAATTGATCTCGAAAGCGACGGGAGAGCGGATCGACGAAACACCGCTGACAGAGATTCAGTTCAACAGCTTTGTCGAAGCGTTGCTGGAACATGATGTGGCAGGAAGAATCCTAGCGGCTCACGTGAGCCACCTTCGGGAAGGCGTGTTGGGCTACCTGACGCAACAGAACATGTTCGATGGCACGCCTTGGGCGCTGGTCGATGCAGGATGGAGCCTGAATTGTCAGGCGGCGTTGAAAAGAATCGTTCAAGGTAGACTTCATGGCCAAACGGCGCCGATTGGCTTCTACTTCGGACTTGCGAAGAACCACTTTTCGGCGGATCTCGCAGGAATGGCATTTTCATTTACGCCCGTAGGGTCTATTTTTTCGAGACGGAGGGTCGTCATCGAGCACTGCTTCATGCCATCGCCCAGTGCGTCGACGATCGGCTACGCAATCGATCCCGAAGGAAGATTCGCTCCGCAATTTGCGGCTGAGACTCGATCCCGTGCAGAGATTGATCTGGCCAGGAAGATCCAGGCGTTTGCAGGCCGCTATGCTGCAGCCGCAGCTTCCGATTCGAGGCTGATGATGGCCATCGGCAACCGGCACATCGACACCTGCCATATGGCCGCTGAATTCTTGATGCGACCGAGTCGGGAAGACGCCTTGATTCTGAGCTCGATGAAAGTCAATGCCGACGTTCAGCACGTTTCGGAACGCACGCGAACCCTGTGCAAGCGGCTCGGGGTGGTAGATATTGCAGCCATCGTTGCAACCTTCTTTTCTGCGCGATTCAGGTCGCGCGAAGCGACAACGCTTTGGCTCGAAGGCTCGGCCGCGATCTCGCCTTTCTATGTTCAGATAATTCTGCGGGTTTTATTAAATGTCGATCGCATCAGGCAAGACGGCATCCGGGCCTAAGCGCCGCATCTGTGTCGTGGGCGCTGGATTCGCGGGCTGCGTGGTCGCCCGCGAGCTGGCGGACGCCGGATGCTGGGTGTCGCTGATAGACCGCCGCCTTCACATCGGCGGCAACGCCTACGACGAGACCGACGCGCAGGGCGTACTGATCCACACCTACGGCCCCCATATCTTCCACACCAACGCCGAGCGCATTTCGCTCTACCTGTCGCGCTTCACTCAATGGCGTCCCTATGAGCATCGGGTCCAGGCCGTCGTCGGCGGCACGAACTACCCGTTTCCGATCAACCGAGACACCGTCAACCGCCTCTATGGTTGGGATCTAGACGAAGCCGGTGTGGCAGCCTTCTTCGAACGCGTACGAGAGCCGCGCGATCCCGTGCGCTCGAGCGAGGACGTGGTGCTGAACAGCGTCGGCCGCGATCTGTACGAGAAGTTCTTTCTGAACTACACGCGCAAGCAATGGGGCTTGCCGCCGTCGGAACTGAAGGCGGGCGTCGCGGCGCGTGTCCCGGTGCGCACGAACACGGACGACCGCTACTTCACCGACTCGTTTCAGGCCATGCCCTTGCACGGCTACACGCGCATGTTCGAGTCGATGCTGGACCACCCCGGCATCACGCTGCAGCTCGGTGTGGACTATGCCGACGCACGCGGCGAGCGGGGCTTCGACCACATCGTCTACACCGGCCCCATCGATAGTTATTTCGATCGCCGATTCGGGCCGCTTCCCTATCGATCGCTCCGCTTCGAGCATGTGCATCTTCCTCAGGAGCGATTCCAGCCGGTCGGCACGGTCAACTATCCGAACGACCACGAGTTCACACGCATCACTGAATTCAAGCACCTCACCGGCCAAGTGCACGCCGGCACCTCAATCGTGCGTGAGTATCCGCACGCTGAAGGCGAGCCCTATTACCCGATTCCCTCTGACGACAATGATGCTCTGTACGAGCGCTATCGGGAGTTGGCCGAGGCGGAGACGGGCGTCACCTTCGTCGGCCGCTTGGCGCAGTACCGCTACCTGAACATGGATCAGGTCGTCGGCTCGGCACTGGCTGCGGCCAAAAGCCTGATCGAAAGGTAGGACGGGTTGCGAATCGCCTTCCTTTGCAAGCGGCGCTACATGAGCAAGGATGTCATCTCGGACCGCTATGCGCGGCTCTACGAAATGCCGCGCCAGCTCGCGCTTCATGGTCACGATGTCCTGGGTCTGTGCCTCGCCTACAGACCACAGACGGCGGGAAGATGGATCCACGAGGCTGCACCCGGCCAATTGCAGTGGAGCGCCCGATCGCTGGGGCGCATGCCGCTGCCCGGCCTGCTTGCGTATCCGTGGCAGGTCCTGGACGAGCTTCGCGGCTTCGCGCCGGACGTGCTGATTGGTGCCTCGGACATTCCACATGCGGCCCTGACGGCGTGGCTTGCTCGACGGCTCAAGGTGCCATACGCCATCGATCTCTATGACAATTTCGAAGGCTTCGGCCAAGCTCGAATTCCCGGCTTCGTGCCGGCGCTGCGCAGCGCGACCCGCCATGCCGCACTGGTGACGACCACGAGCACACCCCTGCGTGAGTTCGTTCTTGAAGAGTACGCAGTGCAAGGGGAGGTCCTTGCGCTGGAAAGCACCGTCGACCGAGCGGTGTTCCGTCCACGCGAGCAATTGACCTGCCGCCGCGCCCTCGGGCTGCCCGAACACGCGCGCCTGATTGGCACCGCGGGCGGTCTGTACCGCGACAAGGGCGTGTTGCCGCTCTACGATGCGTGGCGCCTCTTGTCCGAGCGAATGCCCAACGTGCATCTGGTCCTCGCTGGGCCGCAGGACCCGGAGCTACCCGCGCCGAAGGGGCCTCGTGTACACGATCTCGGCCAACTCGAGCACGCGCGCGTGGCCGAGCTGTTCTGTGCGCTCGACGTGGGCGTCATCTCGATCCTGGACACAGCTTTCGGACGCTTCTGCTTCCCGCAAAAGGCCTATGAGATGCTGGCCTGCGGCCTGCCCGTCGCCGCGGCCGACGTCGGCGCGATGTCCACCTTGTTCGCTGCAACGCCTCAGGCGCTTTTCGAGTCAGGCCACGCCGAGCAACTCACCCGGGCGATCGAGCGCCAGTTGCTTGCGCCAGTTCGGCCTCGCATCGAGATCGAAGACTGGTCTCAGCTGATCGGTCGAATGGAGAGCCGCCTGCAACACATCGTTCAACCAGGGGCGGCATTGCGCAGCAGGGCGGCGTAGCGTTCGGCAATCCGGTTCCAGTCAAGCCGATCGCGCAGTTGGCCCCTGATTCTCAGCGCGTGGGCCCGCGCACGCTCAGGGTCAGCCAGTGCCTCAACTATGCGCGCAGCCAGTGCATCGTGGTTCTTGGGATCGACGGTCAATTCGGCCGTGGAGACGCCGAAGATGTCTTCAATGCCGGCCACATGGCCCACGACCACGGGACAGCCACAGCCCAGTGCCTCCATCAGCGCGACCGGAAGGCCTTCTTGATCGCCGGAGGCGGCCTGCACGAAGGGTGCGACGAAGATGGCGGCACGTCGATAGAGCGCGGGCAATTCGTCTTGCTTGACGGCTCCCAGAAAAGTGACTGAGTCGCAAAGACCACTCGCCCTCACCTGCGCGGCCAGGGACTCGGCATCCGGGCCGAAGCCCGCGACCGTCAGCCGAGCTTGCGGGAACTTGTCGAGCACCTGCCGCAGGACGGCGACCAGATGGGTCAGGCCCTTCTTCTCGACCAACCGACCCACGAACAGGATCTCGTCGACGCTGCGAGCCACTGTCGGCGACGGCGTGAAGCGACTGACCAAATCGACGCCCATAGGAAGCACCTTCACCTTGCGGGTGTCGGCACCGATCTCGAACAACTTTTCGCGCATCGCCTCGCTGACCACGCTGGCAGCAGCCGACCGGCGGACCACGAAACGCTTGACGGCTTCAAGCGCCGCGCCGCGCAAGGCGTAAAGATCGGCACCGTGCGACGTCACGACAAAGGGAGGCGCTTGCGGTGTGAAGAACGGAACCAATGCCGCGATGAGCCCCTGAGGAATGAGCCAATGTGCATGCATCACGTCGATCTTGCGTTTTCGCATCAGGCGCCAGGCATGCCAGGCCTGCATGAGCACGAAGCCCGGCACGAGCGCAAGCATCCAGCGATGGCGGCGCAGGTTGGTCACGATGCCTCCGTCGTTCACGAGGCGCTCCCAGCGCGACGGCGCATACCGATAGCGAATCACCTCGACACCGTCCATGAACTCGCGTTCCAGCGCACCATGGGCATGCGGACAGAGAGCGATCACATGGAAGTCCGACGTCATTCGTCGACACAACTCGTGGACGAAGCCCGGCTCCGTATCACCCTCCCAGCGAGGGTAGGTCGACGCCAGCACGAGCAACGTCGGCCGCGAAGCCTCACGCCCCGTCTCACTCATTCGGTGGGTCGCTGACGCGGCGGCTGCGGCTGTCCGTTGTCCGTGTCCTTGTACATCAGCGCGGTGATCTGCTCGGAAATCAGTCCGATCAGAAAGACGATCACCGAGGCGCTGAACATCAACACGCTCATGTTGGTGAAGCGCCCCTCCGTGAAGTACGTCTTGGCATAGTTCGCCAGCCCAGCTGCGAAGAAAGCCATGCTCACCGGCGCAAACAACTTGAGCGGCGAATACAGGGTTCCGATCTTGAAAATGATCAGCAGGAAGCGTAGCCCATCGCGCCAGAGACGGATGTGGCTCTGTGTGCCCGCCATCCGTGATTGCACTTCTATTGGGACGTAGGCCACCGTGTAGCCGGCTCGGAAGAAGGCCATCGTGCTGGTGGTCGGGTAGGAGAATCCGTTCGGCAGAAGATAGAGGAATTCGCGGAATCGGCTGGCCCGCACGACCCGAAAGCCGGAGGTGAGATCCCCGACTTTGCGGCCGACCATCCAGGAGGCGAGGCGGTTGTAGAAGGAGTTGGCCCAGCCACGATGCAAGTTCGCTTGGCCCTTGCTGTTGCGCTCCCCCACCACCATGTCATAACCCTTGCCGAATTCGGAAAGCAAGCGCAAGACGTCTTGGGCACGATGCTGGCCGTCACCGTCCATGAACACGATCAAGTCTCCGGTTGCGACGCGCGCTCCGGCCTTGATGGCGGCCCCATTGCCGGCGCCATACGGTCGGGAGAAGACGCGTGCACCGAGCGATTCAGCGACCGCCGCCGTATCGTCAGTCGATCCGTCGTCCGAGACGATGATCTCCGCTCCGGGTAAAGCTTGCGCGAGGGCCGGCAGCAGTTGGGCGAGGCCAGCGGCTTCGTTGCGCGCCGGAATCACGATGCTGAGCGACTGCTGGCGAACCCCCACCGATTCCGACACTCCGACGAGCGCTTCGAGGTTCCGATGTCCGGGTTCTGCAATCGTTGTTTGGCGGGAATCAGGCGTGGAGATCAGCATGCTCTTACTGTAGTTCATCGACGTTGCGCGGCCTCTCGAATATTTTGTCGCTCGAGTTCGATCTGTCGATGTAAAAGGGCATCCTTGTCTCGCAGTCCAGCGGTGTCCAGTTGCCCGAGAGCCTCCTCGAATTTCCCCTGTAAGGCCAGTGCTTGCGCGTACATGATTCTGGTCGACGCCCGGTCGCTGAGCTTCAGGGCCTGCAGGATCAGATCAATTCCTTTGTCAAGATCGTTGTACCTGTTGATGTAGTATTGCGCTGTGAGCTTTTTTATTTCAGATGCATCGTTCTTTGGAATTATCGGATTTTCGAGCGCCGCCCTCAGAATTTCGAGCGCCTGTTCGTCCGGAAGGCGACAATTTTGTTCGACTTGGCAAGAGACAAAAGAATTCAATGTCGCCGTATTGACAATTCTGAAGGGCCAGTTCTGAAGCCCAAACTTCGCCTTCTCTACTATTTGCGAATCGGGTTGCATGTTCCGAAAATAGGCCAGATGAATCCTAGCCATATATGGCAAGATCCCTGGTCGATAGGACTCCGTCGCTCGGACCAGGGCTTGATCGGCCAGTTCACCGAATTGATCATTTCCGGTGGTCTGCCTTAAGACCATGTAGTTGCGAGCCAACTCATAGTTGGCTCGCGCAGAAAGCGGATGGTTGGAGGCCTCCAATGCTGCCCAATCCACGATATTGGCCCATTGCAAGGCACGAATGTGAGTGATGAAACCAATGAGCACCAGATAGCCTACCAGCAGTCCGACCAGCAGACGTTTCAATTTATTTCTGTCAACACTCATCAAGGCAATCGGAAAAATCATGCAAATTCCGACGGTGGCGAAATAGTTGCGGTGCTCGTGGACCAACTCCAATGGAAAAACCGTTGACTCTAGCGAGTGAGCGATAAGAAACCAACCCCATGCGAACAACAGCGCGGGGAAGCGATTTCGCAAAAGGATCGTCGCGAGACTGATGACCAATAGACCACCGACCGACAAAATCGTTGTTATCGGATTGCAAATAGACTGCGAGATCGGAAAATCATCATGATAGAGCGACAGCTCTGAAAGACGTGGAAAGAGGATTAACCGCAAGTAGTAGAAAATCACCCGCGCTTCTGTAAGCCCGCGTTGGCGGACGTCGAAGTCGCGACTCGCGAAAGCGGCCGGCGCTAGCATCGCCGGAATTTTGAATAGCAAGGCATAGGCGCAGGCCAAGCCGACCAGCGCGGTGACGATGTGACGGAGCTCAATGCCGAGAATTCGAATAACTTTTCCGTTAAATCTAAATCCAAAGGCAAGGTATTCGATCCAAAGCAACAGGGGCGCAAAAAGCAGCCCACTCTCCTTCGCCAATGCTGAGAGCAGGAGCAGGATCATGACCAGGAATCCGACGACAACCGTCAAAAGTCCAGGCCTTCGAAAATTCGCGGAATCGCTAGTGCCTTCTCGATATCGTGCATAGATCAAAAGGGCACAGAATCCGAACAGCGCCGACAGACTGGTCATGCGTTGCACGACATAAAGAACGCCTGTCAAATTGATGGGGTGGAAGCCCCACAGCGCCGCGGTCAACCAACCAGACCATCCGCTAGCCGCATGTTCAAGCGCTCGAGGTGCACCTTTGCGCTGCAATGCCGGACATAGGATCTGGGCCAAGAGACCCACCAGGAGGGTATTACCAAGATGGATCAGCAAATTCACCAGCTTGAAATAATACGGATCAGCACCCCCGAAAAATAGATTGAGCGCGAAGGTGAGCAGGGCGACAGGCCGGCCCAACGGGCCTGCGTCACCGGACAACGATGCTGTCCATAGCTCCGCCCACTGGAGCGATGAAATCCGAAGATTTTGATTCTGAAGGATATTGACGTCGTCGTCGAAAACGAAGCTTCCATGCAGACCCGGTGCATAGCATGCTGCAATGACGCCGAGAAGAAGCACCCAGCGCAACCACGTTGCGCCGGATATGCTGTCGATGCGCGAGCTGGTCAACACGGATGTCAAAGGAAACTCTCGATTGAATTCTTCAACCACAAAAGAAAAAAGGCACGTAGGTGCCTTTTTTCAATCAAATTGAGTGGAAACTCAGCGGCACTCAGACGGAACGTACTTGGGGGCCAGCGAGCTGTCGTTCTTGCAGGTCCAGCCAACGCTTCCCGCGTTCTTGCTTGACGGCGTCAGCGTCAGCTTTCCGTTGTTCACGACCAAAGACGAGTAGGTGATGGTGACGACGCCGCCGGTGCCCACACCCACGCTCTTGACTGCATTACCGGAGATCGACACATCCTTGGGCAAGCCCGCCATCGCGTTCGTGGTCGGCCAAGCCGACTTCGTAGCAAAATACTCGCCCACACTAGCCTTCGCAGCCGAAGCCAGACCCAGACCTTCCGAAACGCGAGCACGCTTCGTGTAGTCTTGGTAAGCCGGCAGCGCCACAGCAGCCAGGATACCGATGATCGCCACAACGATCATCAATTCGATCAGGGTGAAGCCCTTTTGCACGTTGCGTGCGATGTTCCGACGGTTCATTTGCTTACTCCAGGTTGGTTGAGGGGCCCGAGGAGGGCCCCCGGTGCGCTCATGTAACCGCAGCAACTGTGCCACCCCGGTTTTCGCCCCCTTCACCCTGCTTCGCCGCGCATTTGTTCACGTTCTAGTTACAGAGTGTGACGAAAACTGTTGCCGGAGCCCGACGCCGGGTGACATTTTTGTCACCCACCTGCCAACCCACGTCATACCCGCGCCCCCCGCCCCGCCCCACCCCCCACCCGCTCCACCCGCATCCACGCCCGCGCCCCATCCCACACGGCCGTCATCCGCCCCAGCAACTCCCCCGACACCGCCGGATGCGGTGCCGCCAGCGCGGCACTCATCGCCTCGCAGCTGTGCTCGATCACCGCGCCCGGATGATGCACGCCGCAGACGTCGCGGCCGAAGGCCTCGAGTTCGGCCCGGTTCGGGTAGCTGCGGGCCGGGGACTTGTCGCCACTTCGCCCCCCGCGCCGCCACTTGAGCGCCAGGGTGTGGTCGACGGTCTCGATGCCGCCCGGCCGCTCGTAGGGATAGAGCACCGTGGTCACCTGGTCGTACACCGGGCTGGGCCAGACCCGCTCGTCGTCGTACAGCACCGCGAAATTCTTGAGGTGGGCGTCGCCGTTGCGCAGCAGCACCGTCAGCACCAGCAGCTTGAAGAACTGGTGCAAGGCCGGCGCGGGCTCGCTGCACACCAGGCGCAGGGCCGCGGCCACGTCTTCGTAGCTGCCGATGTACTTGCGGCTTGAAAGTCGCTCCCGCACACGCAGCTGCATGACGGCCGCGATGTCCTCGAAGCCTAGGCGGCTGCCGTCGGGCCGGATGTCGAAGCGGTCGAGCACCAGCAGCTTGCCGTCGGCCGAGAGGTCGGCGCGCGGAACCGGCAGGCCGGCGTGACGCGCGGCTTCCAGACACAGCCATTCGTTGGCGCTCAGGCCGGGGTAGCGCGGCCCCTCGGCCTTGACGATGGCGTTGGGGCCGGGCACCACTGCCTTGTCGGCCACCGGCACCATGATCTTGGGCTGGACGCCGGCCAGGCCGGTGCCCGGGCCCATGAAGGCGTCGACCAGTTCCTCGAACAAGGCGTCGCTGCGCCCGCCGGCGAGCAGGTCGTCGCGCGAGACCAGGCCGGCGGCCCCTACGCCCAGCGGTGCTTCGCCGGGCACCTGGTACGCCACGCGGCCGATGGCGCCGGCGCCCATCAGGGCCAGCAGGTGCATCTTGGTGACCTGGAACTTGCCGAAACGCGCCAGGATGCGCTCGAACAGGTAGCCCTCGGGAAGGTTCATGTCGAGGGCGGCAAAGAGGTCGCCGTCCTGGAACACGCGGTCGGCGATCGGCAGGCCCAGGCCGACCTGGTGCTGCGCTTCCGCTTCATAGACCAGCGAATAGATCGATCGCTTGGCGAGCAGTGCCTGCGGCCGGCCATGGACGGCCAACTGCAGGTCGCGCAGTTTTTCGGGCAGTGCCGTCACGTCTCGTCGGGCTCCTGCAGGTGCGCGAAGGCCTTCGCGAGGTCAGCCGCGCGCAGCGGCCCTGGCTCGCGCGGGTCCAGGCTCAGCGCCAGGCCGAGCGGCGCGAGCATGGCGAGCAGCGAGGCCAGGGAGATGTCCTTGCCAGCCTCGAGCCGGTAGACCGGCATGCGCGACAGGCCGGCGCGCTCGCCCAATGCGGTCTGGGAGAGCTTCTTGCGGCGGCGCGCGCTGCGAATGGTGGCGCCGACCTCGGACAACGAAGAGATCGGCGTGGCGATTTTGCTATCCATGCGTTGCATTATTCCAGTTGAGAGAAAGAATGCAACGCATGAGTAGCATATTAGGTCTGCAGCACCTCATCCGCCTGCAGCCACCGAATGTCCCACCCCGCGTCGCCGCCGGCCCGCATGCGCGAGCCATGCGCGATGACGTCGATCTGGTTCATGATCTCTTCGGTCTCGGCCGGCTTGGTGTGCGTGATGTAGATCGGGTAGCTGCGCCCGGGCGCGATCTGGGCCAGTTCGTCCGCCAGGGTCGCCGGCGACAGGTGCAGGCTGCGCCGCGCCAATGCCTGTTCCCGGTTGCTGAAGGCGGTCTCGATCACCAGCATCGCGACGTCGAGCTGGTTCACGCGGGTCCAGAAGGGCGCATTGCGTTCAGTGTCGCCACTGAACACCCAGTGCGGCCCGCCCTGCGCGCAGCGCACCGCGAATCCGCAGGCCGGCACCGTATGGACCGCCGGCAGCACCTCGATGTGCTTCAGGGCCCGGGTGCCCAGCTCCAGCTCCTGGCCAATCACCAGATCGTGGAAGGTCACGAACGGCGCCTCGCGGCTCGGGATGCTGGCGAAATCGGGCCAGATGACGTTGTTGAATACATGCGCCCGCAGCGCCTCGATGGTGGCGCGCAAGGCATGCACGCGCAGCGGCCGGGTGCGGCGGCTGGCGATGGCATCGATCATCAAAGGCAGGGCGGCGACATGATCGAGGTGCGAATGCGTCAGCAACACGTCGTCGATCTTCGCCATCTCGTCGAGCGTGAGGTCGCCCACGCCCGTGCCGGCGTCGACCAGCAGGTCGCAATCGACCAGGAAGGAGGTCGTGCGGCAGTCCTTGGCGATGGCGCCGGAGCACCCCAACACACGCACCTGCATTTCGCGAGACCTTTTGACTTTCCAGCCCGTAGGCCGCTACTTCGAATCGAACCGGGTTGCGCCGTCCCACTCAGGATCCTTGGGCTGCAACGACATCGAGGCTAAACGTTGTGCATATAGCTGGTAAAGGACTTTTTTGGCATCCACGGCAACGAGGGCCGACAGCATAGCCTGTCCTTGTAACCAATCCTGCAGGCGGTAGGCGGAAAGCACGCCATCCCACTGTTGCAGCTCATTTCGGACTTCCGCGCCGACGCTGTCGGACCGCCCGATAGGCGTGAAGATGCGCACCATCCGCCCCTTGCCCTGGACACGGACCGTGTCGAGTTCCTGCCAGGCGAAACCCTGCGCCTCGCGCCGGGTGGCCTCGGTGGCGATGATCTCGACGCCGTAGTGCACGCCCAGCCCCTCGATCCGCGATGCCAGGTTGACCGCATCGCCGACCACCGTGTAGCTGCGGCGCACGGCCGAGCCCATGTCGCCGACGCTCATCACGCCGGTGTTGATGCCGATGCCGACCTGGACCTCCGGCTGCCCGAACACGCGCCGGCGGCCGTTCAGTTCCCGCACCGCGGCGACCATCTCGATGGCCGCCTGCACGGCCAGCTCGGCATGATCGGCGGTCTCGACCGGCGCCCCCCAGAAGGCCATCACGCAGTCGCCCATGTACTTGTCGACGGTGCCGCGGCGGGCGCTGATGATCTCGCTCAAGCGGCTGAAGAAGATGTTCAGGAAGGCCTGAAGCTCGGCCGGCGCCATCTGCTCGGCCATCCCGGTGAAGCCGCGCATGTCGCAGAACATCACGGTGAGCTCGCGGCTTTCGGCCCGCATGCTGTAGCGGCCCGGATCGGCGCGCATCTCGTCCACCAGCTCGGGCGGCACATAGGTGCCGAAGAGGCGGGCCAGGCCGCGGCTCGCGCGGCCCTCGATGAAATAGCCCCAACTCATGTTGAGCACGAAGGACAGCGCGACCATCAGCAGCGACAGCGCCAGCGGCAGCACCAGCCCGGCGCGCAGGAAGAGCCATGAGTTGACGCCGATCAGCACCGCGCAGATCGACAGGGCCACCCCGATCGCACGCGCCGCGGCGCTCAGCGAGAGGCCGAAGGCCAGCGCCAGCCCGGCCGCGAGCAGCATCACGAGTTCGTAACCCAGCGCGTAATCCGGAACTGCCGGGAGCCTCGAATCCAGGAGCCCAGAGACGATGTTGGCGTGCACTTCGACACCTGGAAAGTCGGCGCCGACCGGTGTCGAGCGCAGGTCCTGCAAGCCAGGCGCGGTCGATCCGACGAGCACGATCTTGTCCTTCAGCTCCCCCGCGGCGAGGCCGCCGCGGAGAACCTCGGACGCCGACACATGGCGAAAGGACCCGCCGCGTGGCCCCCCCGCGCCGCGAAACGGAACCAGCACGCTGGCGCTGGCGTCGACCGGAACGCGCAGCCGCGTGTCCCCGGTCGACAGCATCAGCGCCTCCAGCGGCGGCGGCGCGCTTCCCGGTCCGGCCGGCGCGAACGCAGGCGCCAGGCCGGTGTCGCCGACGGCCAGCCGGTACACCACCAGGGCCAACGATTCGTAATACCCCGGCTGGGCGTTCTCGCCGTCGTAGCGCGCGATCAGCGGCACCGCGCGAATCACGCCGTCCACGCTGCCGTCGAGCACCACGTTCAGGAAGCCGCCGGCCGGCGCCGCCTCGGCCAGCTGCGGGATGCTGCCGACGAAGCCGTTCCAGCGCGTCGTGTAGTCGCGGCCCTCGGGGAAGGTGCCGACCGGCAGGACCGGCGCCGGCAGGGCGCCCTTGGTGCGCGGCACCTGGGTCTGGGTGAAGTAGAAGCCGAGCGCCACCCGGCGGCCGGCCAGCGTCTTCGCGAAGGCGGCGTCGCGGTCGAGCGAGGGCGCAAGTTGCTCGATCTCCCGGGCCAGCCCGGCCCGTTCCCGCAGCGGCCCTTGCGCGAGCTGGCGCAGGGCCTCGAGGCCCGAGCTCGCATCGGGCTCGACGAACAACACGTCGAAACCCAGCACCCGCGCCTGCTGCCGCTCCATGATCTCGGTCGTCAGGCGGGCGAGCTGGTCACGGCCCCAGGGCCATTGGCCGAGCGCCTGCAGGCTCGTGTCGTCGATGTCGACGATGACGATCCGCGGGTCGAGCGTGCCCGGCAGGGTGGCCCGCAGCCGCACGTCGTAGATGAAGCGGTCGAGCCGGTCGACGAAGGGAAGCTGCCAGCCGCCCAGCACATGCGCCAGGGCCAGCGCCACCGGCAGCAGCGTGATGGCGATGCGCGCGCCGTGCCGGCGCAGCAGATTCATCCGGCCACCCGCGGTCGAAGACGGCGCGGCTGCTTCAGGGCGCGGTCAGCTGATGACGAACTGCATCCGCGTGCCGCCGAGCTCGAGCACGTCGCCGTCCTGCAGCGCCACGGCCTCGCTGCCGAGCGGCTCGCCGTTGAGCAGGGTCTCGCCGTCGATCGGCGCCACCACGTAGCCGTGCAGCCGACGCGTGACGGCGGCGACGGCCAAGCCGGGCTTGCCGATGGTGGTGACGACTTTCTGCAGCGACAGCTCGCGCCCCGCGGCCGAGCCCGAGAGCACCCGCATGACGGCCGCGCCGGCCGTGCCGCCGCCGAGCGGCGACTGCACCGTGGGCGCGGAAGAGAGCGGAATCGGGCCCGAGGGTGCCGGGGGGGCGGGTCGGACCGGCAGCAGGCTCTCGGCCGCCGCGGCGGCGCCGGCCAGGAAACGGATCTTGTACTTGCCCACCTCGATGACGTCGTTCTGCTCGAGCGCCTGCTTCTTGATGGCCCGGCCGTTGACGTAGGTGCCGTTGGTGCTGTTGAGGTCTTCCAGGTAGACATCGCCGCCGATCATGTGCAGCACGGCATGCTCGCCGCTGATCGCGAGATTGTCGACCACGATGTCGTTGTAGGGCCTGCGCCCCAGCGTGGTCCGGTCCTTGGCGAGCGTGACATCCTTGATCACGACACCGTCGATCGACACGATCAATTTCGGCATGGCCGACTCCTGGATCTCGTTGTTTTGTTCACAGCAGGGCCCTGGCAGCACAGTTTGAAAGACCTTCTTTATCCAGTGGCACCAGGGGCCTGGGTCCCACCCGCCCGGGCCAGGACAACCGAAATGTTATCCCGGCCGCCATTGTCGTTCGCAGTTGCAACCAAAAGTGTTGCTTTCTCCGGTAAGCCGATATCTTGTAACAAAATCGTGAAAATCTGCGCGCTGGACACCATCTCGGACAGTCCGTCGGAGCACAGCAGGAACAAGTCGCCCGGCATCACGCCGTGCTCGTGCATCTCGAGGTCGACGTGGCGCTCGATGCCGAGCGCCCGGGTGACGAGGTTGCGGTGCGGCGACATCACGGCCTGCTCGGGCGTGATGGCCCCGGCGTCGAGTTGCTCCTGGAGCAGCGAATGGTCGCGGGTCAGCAGTTCGAGCTGGTCGCCCCGCAGGCGGTAGCAGCGCGAATCGCCGATGTGCCCGACGATGGCGCGATGCGAGCCGAAGGCCGCCAGCACCAGCGTGGTCCCCATGCCCTGGAGCTGCACGTTCGCGATGCCGGCCTCGAGGATGGCCGCGTTGGCCTCGTCGGTGCCGGCCTGCAGGGCGCGCTTGATCGCCTTCGGATGCGCCTGCGGCCCGGCATGCGCGAGCCAGCGGCCGAAACTCGCCTGCAGCAGCGCGATCGCCATGCCGCTGGCCACCTCGCCGCCGTTGTAGCCGCCCATGCCGTCGGCCAGCAGCACCAGCCCCAGCGAGGGTTCGAAGGCGATGGTGTCCTCGTTGTTGGCGCGCACCCGGCCCGGATCCGTCAGCGCAGCGAAATCCCACCTCAGGACGCCGGGGTCGTTGGAAACTGAAGTACCGGGATTCGCCATGGATCAGGAGGTGGAGGGACTGCGGCTTGTCAGGCTGCGGCGTGGGATCGCTTCTGCAGCCATTTTCCGACAGCGACGACAAACACCGCGCCGGCCGCAGCTGCCGCGTAATGCAGCCACGGATTGGCCGTAAGCATATCGCGCAGGATGGTGTCGCTCACGATGGTTTCTCCGGCCACCCAGCCGATCAGGGCGGCACCGAGCATGACGATGATCGGGAAGCGCTCCATCAGCTTGATCATCAGGGTGCTGCCGAAGATCACCAGGGGGATGCTGATCGCCAGGCCGAGGATCAGCAGCACCATGCTGCCCTGCGCGGCCGCGGCAACCGCGATCACGTTGTCCAGGCTCATGACCAGGTCGGCCAGCAGGATGGTGCGGACCGCGGCCAGCATGCTGCCGTATTCCTTGCCTTCGCCATCGCCCTCCTCTTCGCCGCTGAGCAGCTGCGTGCCGATCCACAGCAGCAGCAGGCCGCCGATGATCTGCAGGTACGGCAAGGCCAGCAGCTTGGCCGCGACCACCGTCAGGATGATCCGCAGCACCACGGCGGCGCCGGAGCCGAACAGGACGGCGGTGCGCTGCTGCTGCGGCGGCAGCGAGCGGGCGGCCATCGCGATCACGACCGCGTTGTCACCCGAGAGAATGATGTTGATCCAGACGATCTTGAGCAGACCGATCCAGAAGTCCGTGGTTTGAAGGAATTCCATGTCTCTTTATTCCACTGTTGTTTGATTGAAAAAGCGCCCGCAACCGAGTTGCGGGCGCTTCTTCTCTGTGTGGGCAGCAAGAACGCGGGGCGACTTACAGGAGTGCCTTGAGGCGCTTGGCAAGCTCCGAGAAATTGCGCGTGACCGTGAATCCGCTCTCTTCCATGATCGCCAGCTTGGCATCGGCCGTGTCGGCGCCGCCGGAAATCAGCGCGCCGGCGTGGCCCATGCGCTTGCCGGGAGGCGCCGTGACGCCGGCGATGAAACCGACGATCGGCTTCTTCATGTTGTCCTTGCACCAGCGGGCCGCTTCGGCTTCGTCGGGGCCGCCGATTTCGCCGATCATGATGACGGCGTCGGTGTCGGGGTCGTCGTTGAAGGCCTTCATGACGTCGATGTGCTTCAGGCCGTTGATCGGGTCGCCGCCGATGCCGACCGCGCTCGACTGGCCGAGGCCGATCTCGGTGAGCTGGGCCACGGCTTCATAGGTCAGCGTGCCGGAGCGGCTGACCACGCCGATGCGGCCCTTGCGGTGGATGTGGCCGGGCATGATGCCGATCTTGATCTCGTCGGGCGTGATCAGGCCGGGGCAGTTCGGGCCGAGCAGCAGGGTCTTCTTGCCGCCGGCGGCTTCCTTGGCGCGCATCTTGTTGCGCACTTCGAGCATGTCGCGGACCGGGATGCCTTCGGTGATGCAGATCGCCATGTCGAGGTCGGCTTCGACCGCTTCCCAGATGGCGGCGGCGGCGCCAGCCGGCGGCACGTAGATCACCGACACGGTGGCGCCGGTCTGCGAGGCCGCTTCCTTGACCGAGGCGTAGATCGGGATGTTGAAGATCGACTCGCCGGCCTTCTTCGGGTTCACGCCGGCCACGAAGCAGTTCTTGCCGTTCGCGTATTCCTGGCACTTCTCGGTGTGGAACTGACCGGTCTTGCCGGTGATGCCTTGCGTGATGACCTTGGTGTCTTTGTTGATGTAGATCGACATGACTTGTTCCTTACTTGGCGACGGCCGCAACGACCTTCTGAGCGGCTTCCGCCATCGTGTCGGCGCTGATGATCGGCAGGCCCGAATCGGCCAGCAGCTTCTTGCCTTCGACTTCGTTGGTGCCCTTCATGCGCACCACCAGCGGCACTTGCAGGTTCACGGCCTTGCAGGCCGCGATCACGCCGGTGGCGATGGTGTCGCACTTCATGATGCCGCCGAAGATGTTGACCAGGATGGCCTCGACGTTCTTGTTCTTCAGCATGATCTTGAAGGCCTCGGTCACCTTCTCGGGGGTGGCGCCGCCGCCCACGTCGAGGAAGTTGGCCGGCTCGCCGCCGAACAGCTTGATGGTGTCCATGGTCGCCATGGCCAGGCCGGCGCCGTTCACCAGGCAGCCGATGTTGCCGTCGAGGCTGATGTAGGCGAGGTCGAACTTGCTGGCTTCGACTTCGGCCGCGTCTTCCTCGTCGAGGTCGCGCAGGGCGACGATCTCGGGGTGGCGGAACAGCGCGTTGCTGTCGAAGTTGAACTTGGCGTCGAGCGCCATGATGTTGCCCTTGCTGTCACGGTTGAGCGGATTGATCTCGACCAGCGAGGCATCCGTTTCCATGTAGCAGGTGTAGAGCTTCTTGAAGACGTCCACGGCTTGCGCGGTGGAGTCGGCCGGGATGCCGATCGCGTCGGCGATCTTCTTGGCCTGGGCGTCGCCGAGCCCGGTCAGCGGGTCGATGAACTCGGTGACGATCTTCTCGGGCGTGGAGTGGGCCACTTCCTCGATGTCCATGCCGCCTTCGCTCGAAGCGATGAAAGCCACCTTCTGCGTCGCGCGGTCGGTCACGGCCGAGACGTAGTATTCCTTCTGGATGTCGGCGCCGTCCTCGATGTAGAGGCGACGGACCTTCTGGCCTTCGGGGCCGGTCTGGTGCGTCTTGAGCTGCATGCCGAGGATCTCGCCGGCCAGCTTCTTGACGTCTTCGATCGACTTGGCGACCTTGACGCCACCGCCCTTGCCGCGACCACCCGCGTGGATCTGGGCCTTGACGACCCAGACCGGGCCGCCGAGCTTCTGGGCGGCCTCGACCGCCTCCTGAACTGTGTACGCCGGGATGCCGCGGGGTACGGGCACGCCGAACTTGGCAAGAATTTCCTTGCCTTGGTACTCGTGAATCTTCATGAGGGTGTCTCTCGGAACGAGGGGTTGAGATCGGGAGAATGTGGTTGCTGTCCACGGGCCACGGCGCCTGGCGGCGGGGGCGGCGGACAGCAGGGAACTGTATCATGGTGCGCCGCACCAACAATTGACCCCACTTTGTGGTCAATACGTATTTACTCCCAAGGCACACGAGGCCCCACTATGCCCAAGGTCTTCATCGATGGCGAAGCCGGAACCACCGGCCTCCAGATCCGCGAGCGGCTCCAGTCGATGCCGCAGATCGAACTCGTGAGCATCGCGCCCGAGCTGCGAAAAGACGTCGCCGCCAAGCGCACGCTGATGGCCGGGGTCGACCTGGTCGTGCTGTGCCTGCACGACGACGCGGCGCGCGAATCGGTGGCGCTGATCGACCAGCTCGACGGCCGCCGCCCCAAGATCATCGACGCCTCGACCGCGCACCGCACGGCGCCCGGCTGGGTGTTCGGCTTTCCCGAGCTGGCTGCCGGACACGCGGACGCGGTCGCCAAGGCCGAGCGCGTGGCCAACCCCGGCTGCTATGCCACCGGCGCGATCGCGATCGTTCGCCCGCTGGTCGACGCCGGACTGCTGCCACCCGACTTCCCGATCGCCCTGCCCTCGGTCAGCGGCTATTCGGGCGGCGGCCGGACCATGATCGAGGCCTACGAAAAGGGCGAGGCGCCGCTGTTCGAGACCTATGCGCTGGGGCTCAAGCACAAGCACATCCCCGAGATCATGAAGTACACCGGACTGACCCGCCGTCCGGTCTTCATCCCCTCGGTGGGCAACTTCAAGCAGGGCATGCTGGTGCAGCTGCCGCTGCACCTGGACGACCTGCCCGACCGCCCGAGCGCCGCCCATCTGCACGACGCGCTGGCGGCCCACTACGCGAAGAGCAACACGCCGGAACAGTTCGTGAAGGTGCTGCCGCCGACCGCCGACGGCAAGATCGACGCGCTGGCGCTCAACGACACCAACCAGCTGGAGATCCGCGTGTTCCCGAACGAGGACCACCGGCATGCGGTGGTCATTGCCCGGCTCGACAACCTGGGCAAGGGCGCGAGCGGCGCGGCGGTGCAGAACCTCAAGCTGATGCTGGGGATTTAGCGAAGGGTTCTGGGGATTGCCGAGTTCAGCCGCGCCGGAGCAGTTTCAGAAATCGAGTTGGCTGCTGCTGATGCCCAGCGCGTTCGCGATGTTCTCGCGCGATCCCTTGCGCAGGCGCGAGCTGGTTTCGAGCTGCGCATACGCGCTTTGCGTCACACCCATGCGCTTGGCGACCTCGTTCTGGGTCAGGCCCAGGTGGGTACGCCAGGCCTTGGCCGGCGACATTGCGCCATCGAAGACGAGTTTGACCACGGCGTCGGGCACCAGGTCGCCTTCGTTCTCGAAGCGCTTCACGAATTCGTCGTAGGGCACCACGACGAAGGCGGGGCGACCATCCCCATCCAGGATGGTCTGGAAGCTAATAGGTTTGTTCATCTCGTTTCCTCACTTCCTCGATGCTGACGATGTGAATCGCCACGTTGAAGTCAAAGAACACTCTGTAGTTGCCCACCCGCAGGCGGTAGCCGTGCGCGTGATTGATCAGCTTCTTCACGTTGCGCGCGGCAGACAGATCGACCAGCTCCGATGACACGGCTGCGCGGATTGCAGCGCCCGACTGACTCGGCAGCTTGCGCATCTGCTTCAGGGCTTTGGTCTTCCAGCTGATCGCGTTCACGGAAACTATAAGTCGATAATTAGATATCGCAAAGAAATTCTAATATTTTGAAGATGTAGCGACGGCCTGGCGAAACCGGCCTATTCGTCCGGGTCGTACCGCAGAACCTTGGCGACGACGGCACCGGCGAATCCGCGCGCCATCAGGAAGCGCACCTGCCGGGCGCGCTCGGTCGCATCCTGCGGCGGGACGCCGAAGCGGCGCTTCCAGACCTCGAGCGCACGTTCGAACTCGCTGCCCTGCAGCCCCGCCACCGCTTCGGCCACCGCCTCGGGCGCGATGCCCTTGTGCAACAGCTCCTGGCGGACGCGGGCGGCGCCCAGCCGGGCCGCCCGCTGGTGCAGCACCGACTGCACCACCCTCGCCTCGCTGATGAAATCCTTGGCGGCCAGCTCGTCGAGGGCCTGGGCCAGGGTGCCGGGCTCTTCCTCGTATTTCTTGAGCTTGCGCTCGAGCTCGGCGCGCGAATGCTCGCGCTGGCTCAAGAGGCGCAGGGCGCGCCCCTTGAGCGATGGCGCACTGAAGGCCACGGGCGGTTACTTCTTGTCGGCCTTGTCGGCCTTTTCCGCCTTCTCGGGCTTGTCGGCGTCGGCACCGGCGCTCTCGACCGCCGCGGCCAGCAGCGGAATGCCCAGCGACTCGCGCACCTTGTTCTCGATCTCGCGCGACAGCTCGGGGTTCTCGCGCAGGAACTCGCGGGCGTTGTCGCGGCCCTGGCCGATCTTCTCGCCGTTGTAGGCGTACCAGGCGCCCGACTTGTCGACGATCTTGGCGTTGACGCCCATGTCGATGATCTCGCCCTCGCGGCTGATGCCCTCGCCGAACAGGATGTCGAACTCGGCGGTCTTGAAGGGCGGCGACACCTTGTTCTTGACCACCTTGACCTTGGTCTCGTTGCCGATCGCCTCGTCGCCCTTCTTGATGGTGCCGATGCGGCGGATGTCCAGCCGCACCGAGGCGTAGAACTTCAGCGCGTTGCCGCCGGTGGTGGTTTCGGGCGAGCCGAACATGACGCCGATCTTCATGCGGATCTGGTTGATGAAGATGACCATGCAGTTGGTCTTCTTGATGGTGGCGGTGAGCTTGCGCAGCGCCTGGCTCATCAGGCGGGCCTGCAGGCCGGGCAGCGAGTCGCCCATTTCGCCTTCGATTTCGGCCTTGGGCGTGAGCGCGGCGACCGAGTCGACCACGATCAGGTCGACCGCGCCCGAACGCACCAGCGAGTCGACGATCTCAAGCGCCTGCTCGCCCGTGTCGGGCTGGCTGATCAGCAGGTCGGACAGGTTGACGCCGAGCTTCTGCGCGTATTGCACGTCGAGCGCGTGCTCGGCGTCGACGAAGGCGCAGGTGCCGGCCTGGCGCTGCATCTCGGCGATGACCTGCAGGGTGAGCGTGGTCTTGCCGGAGGATTCAGGGCCGTAGATCTCGATCACGCGGCCGCGCGGCAGGCCGCCGACGCCGAGTGCGATGTCCAGGCCCAGCGAGCCGGTGGAAACCACCTGGATGTCTTCCAGGGCCTCGCCCTCGCCCAGCCGCATGATCGTGCCCTTGCCGAACTGCTTTTCGATCTGGGCCAGGGCGGCCTGCAGGGCCTTGGCCTTTTCGCTGTTGGGGACCGAGATGCTGGTGCCTTTGACGAGTGCGTCCATGTGGAAAACTCCTTGAATATCAATGGGTTGTAGAGGCCGCATCGATCTGCTTTTAATTACAGGCTGGATGCTTGAACAGTAGTGTAGCGAGGGATATGGCTCCGGCGACCCATTTTTTGGTCAGTTTGCCTTACCATTCGACGCCATGGACAAACCCTCCGACGACGCCTGGCGCCAGACCCATCTGGGCCGCCTGCTGGGCCACGCGATGCGGCGCTTCGACGAGCGGGTGTTGAGCCTGATGGCGCATGACGCCGAGGTGCCGCTGGCGCTGTCGAACCTGGCGGCCCGGGCCCAGGTGAGCGCCGCCCACATCCACATCACGCGCCACCTGGCGCGCGAGGGCTCGCGGCTGACCGAGCTGGCCGAGCGAGCCGGCATGACCAAGCAGGCGATGGGCACGCTGGTCGACCAGTGCGAGGCCTGGGGACTGGTCACGCGCGGGCCCGATCCGTTCGATGCGCGGGCGCGGCGGGTGCTGTTCACGACCGACGGGCTGGCCTGGCTGGAGGCCTTTCGCCGTGCCGTCGCGCAGGCCGAGGACGAGTTCAGCGCCAGCGTCGGCAGCGAGATCGCCACCGTGGTAACCATCGGTCTCGAGGCGTACACGGCGGCCTAGAATTCAAGGTTGCTCTGGAGGCAAGGCACCATGCGAATACTGATTGCAGAAGATGACCAGGTGCTGGCCGATGCCCTGCTGCGCAGCCTGCGCACCTCGGGCTCGGCGGTCGACCACGTGGCGACCGGCACGCAAGCCGATGCCGCGCTGATGACCAACAGCGAGTTCGATCTGCTGATCCTCGACCTCGGCCTGCCCAACCTGCATGGCCTCGAGATCCTCAAGCGGCTGCGCGCGCGTGGCTCGCAATTGCCGGTGCTGGTGCTGACCGCGGCCGACAGCGTCGAGGAACGGGTCAAGGGCCTGGACTACGGCGCCGACGACTACATGGCCAAGCCCTTCTCGCTGCAGGAGCTCGAAGCCCGCGTGCGCGCCCTCACCCGGCGCGGCATGGGCGGCACCAGCAACGCGATCAAGCATGGCCCGCTGGTCTACGACCAGGCGGGCCGGGTGGCGACCATCGACGGCAAGATGATCGAGCTGTCGGCGCGCGAACTGGGCCTGCTCGAGGTGCTGCTGCAGCGCGCCGGCAGGCTGGTCAGCAAGGACCAGCTGGTCGAGCGCCTGTGCGAATGGGGCGAGGAGGTCAGCCTCAACGCCATCGAGGTCTACATCCACCGCCTGCGCAAGAAGATCGAGAAGGGCCCGGTGCGCATCGCCACCGTGCGCGGGCTCGGCTACTGCCTCGAGAAGATCCCCTCCTGATCCCCGGCGCGCCGCACCCGCTTGGTCAAACTCTTCCAGCGCGCCCAGCGCTCCCTGTTCGGCGAGATCCTCGACTGGATGCTCACGCCGCTGCTGCTGCTGGTGCCGGTCAGCATCGGCGTGACCTGGCTGGTGGCGCAGGGCATCGCCAATGCGCCCTTCGACCGGGCGCTGGAGTCCAACATCCAGACCCTGGCCCGGCTGGTCGACACCGACAACGGGCAGATCAAGTTCGTGCTGCCGCAGCCGGCGCGCGAGATCCTCGGCAGCGACGAGATCGACCGGGTCTACTACCAGCTGCTCGACGTCCACGGCATGCTGCTGAGTGGCGAGCGCGAAGTGCCGTTCCCCGGCACCGACGATCCGCCGGTGCCCGGCGTGGTCTACCTGCGCGACGGCCAGATGCACGGGCAGAAGGTGCGGATCGCCTCGCTCTGGGTGGCGGGCCAGCCGCCGGATGTGCCGCTGGCCCTGCTCCAGGTGGCCGAGACGCGCGAGAAGCAGTCGGTGCTGGCCACCGAGATCATCAAGGGCGTGCTGTTGCCGCAGTTCGCGATCCTGCCGCTGGCCGTGCTCTTGATCTGGCTGGCGCTGGTGCGCGGCATCAAGCCGCTGTCGGTGGTCGAGGCGCGGATCCGCGAGCGCAAGCCCGGCGACCTCAGCCCGCTGGACGAATCCTCGGTGCCGCTGGAAGTCGTGCCGCTGGTGCTGTCGGTCAACGAGCTGCTGAACAAGCTCAACGACTCGATCGGGACGCAGAAGCGCTTTCTCGCCGATGCCGCGCACCAGCTGAAGACGCCGCTGGCCGGCCTCCGGATGCAGGCCGACCTGGCCCAGCGCGAGGGCGCCAACGCCGACGAACTCAAGCAGTCGCTCAAGCAGATCGGGCGCGCCAGCGTGCGCGCCACGCACACCGTCAACCAGCTGCTGTCGCTGGCCCGGGCGGAGGGCAGCGGCGCCAACATCGGGCGCCAGCCCTGCGACCTGGCCCGGCTCACGATCGAGGTGGTGCGCGAGGCCGTGCCGCGGGCGATCGACAAGCGCATCGACCTCGGCTACGAGGGCGCCGAGACGGGTTCGCCCGGCGTGGTGTTCGAGGGCAATCCGACGCTGCTGAAGGAACTGGTGCGCAACCTGGTCGACAACGCGCTCAACTACACGCCGTCAACGCCCGATCGACCCGGCGTCGTGACGGCGCGGGTGCTGGCCGACCCCTTCGGCCAGGTCCTGGTGCTGCAGGTAGAAGACAACGGGCCCGGCATCGCGGCGCACGAGCGCGAACTGGTGTTCCAGCCCTTCTACCGGGTGCTCGGCAACGAGGCCGACGGCTCGGGCCTGGGCCTGCCGATCGTGCTGGAGATCGCCCGCCAGCACAGCGCCACCGTCCGGCTCGAGGATGCCCATCCGGGCCAGCGGCCGCCCGGCACGCTGGTCAGCCTGCGCATCGACACCCGCGACGGCGGCCGGCGCCCCCCCGGGCCGGGCTCGCACGCCTGACGAACGCGGCCTGGGTCCCGGTCAGGCGGCGACCGGCGCCGCGGGGTTTCCGCTCCAGCGCGAAAACGGCGGGATGCTTTCGCCCTTCATCACCAGCGTCAGCGGACCGAGCTGGGCGCCGTCGTGCACCGTCGCACCGTAGAGCACGATGCTGCGCGGGCCGATGTTGACCCGGGCGCCGATGTCCACGTGATGGATCTTCATCACGCGGTCCTCGAACAGGTGGGTCTGCGGGCAGCACTGGGCATTGAGTTCGCTGTGGTCGCCGATGCGCACGCAGTCGAACTCGGTGAGGTCGGTGGTGTCCAGGTAGACCCCGCGGCCGATCTTCGCGCCCAGCAGGTTGAACGCCAGCGGCAGCCAGGGCGTGCCGCGCAGGTAGTGCATGAAGTTGGGCACGGCGATGCCCTCGTAGAGGTTGGTCGCGGCCTCGGAGAGCCAGACGAAGGGCGTCCACATCGGCACCGCGAGCGGGCGGTAGCGGCGCAGGAAGAGCCACTTGAACAGGACCACGAAGACGAAGGTCGCGAGGCCGAAGACCAGGCCATCGACGGTCAGGTAGGCGACCACGGCGCCCCAATGGCCCGCGGCCGCCGAGGGCATCACGGCCAGCACGATGGTGTAGCCCGCGGCGATCACGATGGCGTGCGGCGCAACGATGCGGAAGGCCTCGACCAGGCCGCGTCCGAGCCTGCGGATGGGCGAGGGGTTGAAGGTCAGTTCTTCCGGATGGCCGGTGACGACTTCGCGCGCCGGCAGGCGCAGCGCCGGCGAGCCGACCCAGGTGTCGCCGCTGCGGACCGCGGCCGGATCGGGGGCGCGGCCGAGCACGCCGATCAGCACGTTCTCGGGCAGGGTGGTGCCGTCCGGGATGTAGGCCCCGTTGCCGACGAAGCTGCGGCGCGAAATGACCGTCGGGCGCATCGACATCCAGCCGCCGTCGATCTCCTCGTCGCCCAGCAGCACTGCATCGGCGATGAAGCTGCCTTCGCCGAGCGTGAGCATGTCGGGCACGACGCCCAGCGCGGTCGAGATCTCGGCATTTCGTCCGACCTTGGCGCCGAGCAGCCGGTACCAGGCGGGCGCGAACATCGTCGCGTAGACGCCGTGCAGCACCGCCAGGCTCGACTCCTGGATCTGGTTGACCAGCCATTTGCCGCAGTAGACGTTGCTGTGCACCGGCCAGCTGCCGCTCTTCAGGCGCGGCAGCACGCTCCAGCGGATCCCGGCCGAGACCAGCGCGGTGAGCACGATCATCACCGCCGCCGCCGGCAGCGCCAGCACGAAGTATTTCAGCAGCTGCAGCACGACCCCGTTGGTCTCCAGCCAGGGAAAGCGGTCGAAGTCGTCCAGCACGTCGATCAGCATGAAGGTCGGGAACAGGGGCAGGAAGAACAGCGCCGCCACCAGCAGGGCGCCGGTGAAGAAGAACAGCCCTTCGCCGATGCGCCGGCGCCGGCTGACGGCGAGGCGCGGGCGCAGCGAAGCCGGGTCGAAGGCGCCCGCATCGCGCGCCGGCGAACCGCTCCAGATGCGCCCGGCCGGCAGCGCCTGGCCCTCGGCCAGCGCGGACTGGGCGTCGAGATGGCCCCAGTCCCCGATCCGGGTGTGGCCTTCCAGCACCGCGTAGGAGCCGACGTGGGCCTGCGCGCCGATGGCGATCGGCCCGAGGCGCAGCTCGCCGCACAGCACGCGCGCGTTCTCGAAGTTGACCGCGTTGCCGATGCTGGCACCGTCGCCGACCGAGAACAGGTCGGGCGCGCGAAGCTTGACCGACCCGATCATCACGTCGCGCCCGATGCGTGCGCCCAGCGCCCGCAGCCACCAGGCGTGGAGCGAGGAACCGCTGATGAAATAGGTGGGCGCCGCATCGACCAGTCGGTCGGCCAGCCACCAGCGGAAATAGGTCAGGCCCCAGAGCGGGTAGCGGCCCGGCGCCAGCCGGCCGGCGATCAGCCATTTGCCGGCCAGGGCCAGGACGAACTCGAGCACCGTGGCGACCAGGAAGGCGGCCACCGACATCGCCACCGCGTAGGGAACCGAATCGCCTGGACTGCCCGTATAGAAGTGGTAGGTGAAGAAAGGCGCCAGCCACTGCGCCATGCGGATGGCGACCAGCCCCGGGATGGCCAGCGCCTGCGCCAGGCCGCAGCGCCAGCGACGCCAGGCCGAAGGCGGCGTCCAGTCGGGCACGCGCTCGGCAGCCTGGCTGCCGCTGGCCTCCAGCGCGGCAGCGATGCCGCCGACCGTGCGGCTGCGGTAGATCTCGCGCACCGTGATCCGGGTGAAGCGCGGATCGGCCCGCAGCATCGACGCGAGCCGCGCCGCCAGCAGCGAATGGCCGCCGAGTTCGTCGAAGAAATCCGAATCGCGGCGGATCGCGAAGCCGGGGAACAGCGCGGCCAGCGCCGCGAACAGCGTGACTTCGGCGGCCGTCTCCGGGCGGTCCGAATCGCCGGCGGGAGCGGCGGCTTCCGGGAGCGGCTGCGCCTTCAAGGCCTTGCGATCGATCTTGCCGGAACTCAGCCGCGGCATCTGCGGCAGCAGCTCGATCCGGCTCGGCACCATGTAAGGCGGCAGCCGCGCAGCGAGCGCCGAGCGCAATGCGGGGGCCGAGACCTCGGCGCTGCCCTCCGGCACCAGGAAGGCGATCAGCTGGTCGACGCCCTGGACCTCGCGCAGCACCACGGCCGCGGTACCCACGCCCGGCTGCTGTGCCAGCAGCACCTCGATCTCGCCGAGCTCGACGCGAAAGCCGCGAATCTTGACCTGGTCGTCGGTCCGGCCCAGGCACTGGACGCGCCCGAGTTCGTCGATGCGGGCCAGGTCGCCCGTGCGATACAGCCGGGCGTCGTCGGTGTCGCGCGACCAGGGGTTGGGGAGGAACTTCTCGGCCGTCAGCTCGGGGCGCCCCAGATAGCCCGCCGCGACGCCAGGCCCGGTGATGCACAACTCGCCGATCTCGCCGCGCGGCAGCATCCGGGGGCCGGCCGCCATGTCGGTCGAGATCACCAGCAGCGCGTAGTTGGGCAGTGGCAGGCCGATGGTGACGGGGTCGTCCACCGCCAGTTCGGCCATGCTGGCCGACACCGTGGTTTCGGTCGGGCCGTAGCTGTTGAAGAGTTGGCGGCCGGGCCGGGCCCAGCGCGCCACCATCGAGGGCGGACAGGCCTCGCCGCCGAGGTTGATCAGGCGCAGGCTCGGCACGTCCTGGCCGAAGAGGGCGAGCAGCGTGGGCACGGCATGCAGCACGCTGATGCCATGCACGGCCAGTGCCTGCGGCAGCGCTTCGGGGTCGGAGGCCAGCGCCTTCGGCGCGATCCAGAGCGTCGCGCCGACCAGGTAGCTGAGCCAGATCTCCTCGAACGACATGTCGAAGGCGACCGAGAAACCCTGGTAGACGAGGTCGTCCTGCCGCACGCCCAGCATCTCGTTCTCGCTGCGCAGGAAGTGGCAGATGCTGCGCTGGCTGATGGCGATGCCCTTGGGCTTTCCGGTCGAGCCCGAGGTGTAGATCACGTAGGCCGGGTGCTCGGGCAGCGCCGCGGCGCGCCGCTGCAGCGCGCCAGCCGGGACGCCCTCGGCCAGCAGCGCCTCGACCCGCCAGAGCGGTCGGCCGATGGACGCCAGGCGGAGCGCGAACTCGCTGCAGCTCAGGATGCCCGCGGCACCGGCATCGTCCAGGCAGGCGGCGATGCGTTCGACCGGCGTGTCGGCATCCAGCGCAAGCCAGGCGGCGCCGGTCTTGGCGATCGCCAGCTGCGCCACCAGCAGCTCGATGCCGCGCGGCAGCCACAGGCCGACGATCTGCCCGGGGCGGATGCCGTCGCCGATGAGCCGCGCTGCGCAACTGTCGGCCTGCGCGTCCAGTTCGCCGTAGCTCAGCCGCCGATCGCCGAAGATCAGCGCCGTCCGGGTCGGAGCGCGTCGGGCGGTGGCCTCGAACAACGACGCCAGGACCTCGTCTCGAATGAGTTCGGGCCGCTCGGGGCCGCGCAGGATGGGAGAGGCGTCGAACGGGTCGGCGTGGGGGAAATGAGCAGGGTTCGGGCGAAACATGGACGGGTTCTGATGCAGCGGCGCTGCTGGCGCACCGCCTTGGCTTCGGCGCGCCAGCTAGGGCTTGGTGGGCTCGACCTTGCGGATCTGCAGCATCTCCGGGCGGACCTGCTGCTGCAGCCGTTGCGGCTCGGTCTCGCTGAAGCGCGCGGGCTCGGCGCCGAAGAGGGCCAGCGCGCCGCGGGTCCAGGCGAAATAGCCCAGGTTGGCGACGAGCAGGAGGATGACGACCAGGCGCATGGGTCCTGTCAAATCGGGGCGGGACGGGGCCGGACACTGACTTCGGCGCTGCTGATCATCTGGACGCCCGCGGCCGTGCGGACCAGCAGCTCGCCGCCCCATCCGACCCCTTCGCAGTGGCCTTCGGTGCCGTCGCTGAGCCGCACCTCGCGGCCGCGCAGCACATCGCGCGCGGCGAAGCGGGCCGCGAAGGGCACGAAGCCGCTGCCGCTGAACAGCAGCACGTCGCGCACCAACGATGCGGCGATCTCGCGCAGCACCTCGCCCGGCGTCGCGCCCGGCCGCCATTCCTTCAGCCAGGCCGGCGGCGTGCTGAGGTTCGCCGCTTCGCGCTCGCCGATGTTGATACCGATGCCGATCACGAGATAGCGCTCGGCGACATCCGGCTGGAGCAGGGCGGTCTCGATCAGGATGCCGCCGAGCTTGCGTTCGCCGACCCACAGGTCGTTCGGCCACTTGAGCCCCAGGCCGGCGGCGCCGGAGGGGTCCAGGCTTTCGGCCACGCTGACGCCGACCGCGAGCGACAGGCCGGACCAGTCCCGCGGGGCCAGCGACAGGCCGAGCGAGAAGGTCAGCGAGCTCGGCTCGCGGGCGTCCTGGGCGCTTTGCCAGGGACGCCCCAGGCGGCCGCGGCCGGCGGTCTGGCGCTCGGCCACGAGCAGCACCGCGGCGTTGTGGCCTTCGCGCGCACGGCGCATCAGCTCGGTGTTGGTGGAACCGATCTCGGCCACCACCTCGACGCCGATGCCGGGCAGCAACGGCGCCAGGCTCTGCGCGATCTCGTCTTCGAACCAGGGGGCGGGCATGCTCAGCGCTTGTCGGACTTCTCGGCTTTTTCGGCCTTTTCGGCCTTGGCGTTCTTTTTCTTTTCGGCCTTGCCTGATTGCTTGTCGGCCTGCTTTGCAGCCTTCTTTTCGGCCTTCCTGGCCTTTTTCTTCTTCTTTTTCTTCTTGCCCTCGTCGTCGTCCTTCGGCGCCAGCAGCGTGCCGCGGCAGTCCGCCGACCCGCACCAGCAGGGGAACTCGGACAGCAGCTTCTTGGTGTACGGCTCGTCGATGATCAGCCCGTAGTCGTAGTTCAGCTCTTCGCCAGCCGCGATGTTGCGCAGCGCCTTGATGAAGACCCGGCCCTTCTGCTCGTCGGCCTCGCAATTCGGCTCGCACGAGTGGTTGATCCAGCGCGCGGCGTTGCCGTCGACATTGCCGTCGATCACGCGGTCGTCGTCGACGTGGAAATAGAAGGTGTGTTGCGGCTGGGTCGGATCGTGGGGATGGCGCCGGAGGGCTTCCTTCCAGGAAATGATCTCGCCCTTGTATTCGATGAGCGTTTCGCCTTCTGCAATATCCTGCACGGCGAAGACGCCGTTGCCGTGGACACCGGAGCGACGGGTCTGGATTCGGCGGCCGCCGGAAATGGGGGATTTGGAAGGCATCGCCGAAGTCTGTTAGTTTGAATATGTACGCATGCGCGTGCGCGTACGCACGCGAGAAGCGCCCGATTGTAGATGTGGCCCCCACGCTCCCCACTTCGTGTGGTCGCTGCCCCCCGAGGGGGCGCAGGCCGCCTTGGGGCGGCCCGGCGGCGGCCTGGTGGCCCCATCCCGCCTCGCGTTGGACGTCGAGGGGCGGGAAGGCAACCCTGTCGGGGGATGCGGGAGTGGACTGAATGAATAGGATTGGTTGATGAAAACGTTGGTGATTGCAGAAAAACCCTCGGTGGCGCAGGACATCGTGCGCGCATTGACGCCGGTGGCGGGCAAGTTCGACAAGCACGACGAGCACTTCGAGAACGACAAGTACGTCGTCACCAGTGCCGTGGGCCACCTGGTCGAAATCCAGGCGCCGGAAGAATTCGACGTCAAGCGCGGCAAGTGGAGCTTTGCCAACCTGCCGGTGATCCCGCCGCGCTTCGACCTGAAGCCGGTCGACAAGACCAAGACGCGGCTCAACGCGGTGGTCAAGCAGGCCAAGCGCAAGGACGTGACCCAGCTGGTCAACGCCTGCGACGCGGGCCGCGAGGGCGAGCTGATCTTCCGCCTGATCGAGCAATACGCCGGCGGCAAGGCGCCGCTGGGCAAGCCGGTCAAGCGCCTGTGGTTGCAGTCGATGACGCCGCAGGCGATCCGCGACGGCTTCGACCAATTGCGCACCGACAAGCAGATGCAGGGCCTGGCCGACGCCGCCCGCTCGCGCTCCGAGGCCGACTGGCTGGTCGGCATCAACGGCACGCGCGCCATGACCGCCTTCAACTCGCGCGACGGCGGCTTCTTCCTGACCACCGTCGGGCGGGTGCAGACTCCGACCTTGTCGGTGGTGGTCGAGCGCGAGGAAAAGATCCGCAAGTTCGTCAGCCGCGACTATTGGGAAGTGCATGGCAGCTTCCTGGCCGAGGCCGGCACCTACCAGGGCAAGTGGTTCGACCCGAACTGGAAGAAGCCGCCACCCGGCCCCGACGGCGTGCCCGACCCCGAGCAACGCGCCGACCGGGTCTGGAACGAACGCGAGGCGCGCGAGATCGCCGACGCCGCGCGCGGCAAGCCCGCCACCGTCACCGAAGAGAGCAAGCCCACCACCAGCGCATCGCCGCTGCTGTTCGACCTGACCTCGCTGCAGCGCGAGGCCAACGGCCGCTTCGGCTTCAGCGCCAAGACCACGCTGGCGCTGGCGCAGAGCCTCTACGAACGCCACAAGGCGCTGACCTATCCGCGGACCGACTCACGCGCGCTGCCCGAGGACTACCTGCCGGTGGTCAAGGACACGATGAAGATGCTGGCCAACAGTGGCATGAAGCACCTCGCGCCCTTCGCGCAGCAGGCGGTCGACAACAACTACGTGAAGCCGTCGAAGCGCATCTTCGACAACGCCAAGGTCAGCGACCACTTTGCGATCATCCCGACCTTGCAGGCGCCCAGCGGCCTGTCCGACGCCGAGCAGAAGCTGTACGACTTCGTGGTGCGGCGCTTCATGTCGGTGTTCTTCCCGAGCGCCGAATACCAGGTCACGACGCGCATCAGCACGGTCGAGCAGGGCGGCAAGAAGTACCCTTTCCGCACCGACGGCAAGGTGCTCGTGAAGGCCGGCTGGCTGGCGATCTGGGGCAAGGAAGCCGAGGACGACGAGAAGGAAGACGACAAGGACGGCAAGCGCCTGGTGCCGGTCAAGCCCGGCGAACTGGTGAAGGTCGAAGCGGCCGATCCCAAGGGACTGAAGACCCGCCCACCGGCGCGCTATTCGGAAGCCACGCTGCTCGGCGCGATGGAAGGCGCCGGCAAGACCATCGACGACGACGAGTTGCGCGAGGCCATGCAGGAGAAGGGCCTGGGCACGCCGGCCACGCGCGCGGCCACCATCGAAGGCCTGCTGGCCGAGAAATACATGATCCGCGAAGGCCGCGAACTGATCCCGACCGCCAAGGCCTTCCAGCTGATGACCTTGCTGCGCGGGCTCGGCGTCGAGGAACTTTCCAAGGCCGAGCTGACCGGCGAATGGGAATACAAGCTGGCGCAGATGGAGCACGGCAAGCTGAGCCGCGAGGCCTTCATGCGCGAGATCGCCGAGATGACGGAGCACATCGTCAAGAAGGCCAAGGAATACGACCGCGACACCGTGCCCGGCGACTACGCCACGCTGGCGACGCCGTGCCCCAATTGCGGCGGCGTGGTCAAGGAGAACTACCGCCGCTACAGCTGCACCGGCAAGCCGGGGCAGGAGCCCTGCGGCTTCTCGTTCGGCAAGTCGCCGGCCGGGCGCACCTTCGAGGTGGCCGAGGCCGAGGCGCTGCTGCGCGACAAGCACATCGGCCCGCTCGAAGGCTTCCGCTCGAAGGCCGGGTGGCCCTTCACCTCCGAGATCATCCTGAAGTTCGACGACGAGGCGAAGAACTGGAAGCTGGAGTTCGACTTCGGCGACGACAAGAACGCCGACACCGGCGAGATCGTCGACTTCAGCCAGCAGGACACCGTCGGCCCGTGCCCGGTCTGCGGCGCGCCGGTGTTCGAGCACGGCAGCAACTACGTCTGCGAGAAATCGGTGCCGACCACCGCGCAGCCGACGCCGAGCTGCACCTTCAAGACCGGCAAGATCATCCTGCAGCAGCCGATCGAGCGGGCCCAGGTCGAGAAGCTGCTGGCCACCGGCAAGACCGACCTGCTCGACAAGTTCGTCTCGATGCGGACCCGCCGCGCCTTCAAGGCCTTCCTCACATGGAACAAGGACGAGGGCAAGGTGACCTTCGAGTTCGAGCCGCGGACCAGCAAGTTCCCGCCGCGCAAGACTTTCGCCAAGGCGGCGCCGGCGGCGGCAAAGAAGGCGGCAGCCAAGACGCCGGCCGCCAAGAAGGTCGCGGCGGCGAAGAAGGCCGCCGCGCCCAAGGCGCCGCGCAAGCCGGGCGCCGGACTCAAGCCCAGCGACGCGCTGGCCGCGGTGATCGGCGCCGAACCGGTGGCGCGCACTGAGGTCATCAAGAAGCTGTGGGACTACATCAAGGCCAACGGCCTGCAGGACGCTGCCAACAAGCGCGCCATCAATGCCGACGCCAAGCTCAAGCCGGTGTTCGGCAAGGACCAGGTCACGATGTTCGAGCTGGCCGGCATCGTCGGCAAGCACCTCGGCGCATGAAGGGGATTCGCATGAAGACACTCCTCGCGGTGGCGTTCGCCGCCACCCTCTGCCTGGCCGCGGGCTGTGCATCCCGCGGTGCCTCGGGCGCCGACGGCGGCGCCAGTGCCGCAAGCAGCAGCAGCGGCATCACCGTGTTCGGCACGATCGACGCCAACGTCAGCAACGTCAAGAACCAGAGCCGCTGACGGCGCACCCCGCCGGTTCGCTGGACTGCGGCTGGCGGCTCAACGCATCAGCAGGGCCTGCCGCAGCAGCCGTGCCGCCCGGTTGCGGATGCGGCCGGGCGCGCTGCGCAGCGGCCCCTTCGGGCTGACCTTGGCGGTGGCGCAGGCCCACAGGAAGTCTTGCAGGATGGCCGTGTCGTCGACGGTGTCGGTGGCGCCGTAAGTATGGAACTCCGGGTGCCACTGGGTCGCGGCGATGTAGCTGCGGCCGCGGTCGCCCTTGCGGCGGATGGCTTCGGGAATGCGGTCGGGGATGCTCCACGCATCGACCTCGAAGCCCGGCGCCAGGTCCTTCACTCCCTGGTGATGGATGCTGTTGACGCGCGCGCTTTCCATGCCCGGGTAGAGCTTGGAGAGGCGGGAGCCGGGCGTGATGCTGATCTCGTGGAAGTTCTGGTCGTAGGCCTCGGCGTCGCGGTGCCGCAGCGCGTTCGGGTGCTGGGCCTCGATGTCCTGGTAGAGCGTGCCGCCGAAGGCCACGTTGATCAGCTGCAAGCCGCGGCAGACGCCGAAGATCGGCTTGCCGGCCTGCTCGAAGGCCTCGACCAGCGCCAGGTCGTAGAGGTCGCGGATGCGGTCGCCCACCCAGGCGTCCTTGAGCGGCACCTCGCCGTAGCTGCCGGGCCAGACATCGGCGCCGCCGTGCATCACGACGCCGTCGAGCCACTCGGCGTAGTGCGACAGCTTGGTGTCGCCGCGCGCGGTGGCGCCGGTCGGGCAGGGGACCATCACCACCATCGCGCCGGCCGACATCAGCCAGTGCGTGATCGACTGCTCCACATACTGCAGCGTCTTGTTGGTGAACAGCGAGCGCGCCGGATCGGCGTGGGAGAAGCAGGCGGAAAGACCGATCTTGAGGCGCCCCGAAACGGTTTGTGACATTGGCTCTGTTGCGCCGCGAGTGCCCGCGGCCCTGCTGTGTGGAGTGGCAGGGGCCATTGTGTCGCCTTCCGGCGCGACGTGCACTGCGACGGCCAGGCTGCCGCACTGTCGGACGGCATGCCGCGATGGCATCATCGATGCCCCACGACCCGGAGACAAGCACATGAAGACGATCAAGGGGCCGGCCATCTTCCTGGCCCAGTTCGCTGCCGACACGGCGCCCTTCAACTCCCTCGACGCCATCGCCGGCTGGGCCGCAGGCCTGGGCTACAAGGGCGTGCAGATACCGAGTTGGGACTCTCGCATCTTCGACCTGAAGAAGGCGGCCGAGAGCAAGACCTACTGCGACGAGGTCAAGGGCACGCTGGCGGCGCACGGCCTCGAGATCACCGAGCTGTCGACCCACCTGCAGGGCCAGCTGGTGGCGGTGCATCCGGCCTATGACGCCGGCTTCGATGGCTTCGCGGCGCCCGAGGTGCGCAACGACCCGGTCAAGCGGCAGCAATGGGCCGTGCAGCAGCTGCACGACGCGGCCCGGGCGTCGGCCCATCTGGGTCTGACGGCGCACGCGACCTTCTCGGGCGCGCTGGCCTGGCCCTACCTCTACTCCTGGCCGCCGCGCCCGGCCGGCCTGATCGAGGAAGCCTTCGACGAACTGGCGCGGCGCTGGAAGCCGATCCTCAACGCCTTCGACGAGGCCGGCGTCGACGTCTGCTACGAGATCCACCCGGGCGAGGACCTGCACGACGGCGTGAGCTACGAGATGTTCCTCGAACGGGTCGGCAACCACCCGCGCGCCTGCCTGCTGTACGACCCGAGCCACTTCGTGCTGCAGCAGCTCGACTACCTGGCCTACATCGACCACTACCACGAGCGCATCAAGATCTTCCACGTCAAGGACGCCGAGTTCAATCCGACCGGCAAGCAGGGCGTGTACGGCGGCTTCCAGTCGTGGATCGACCGCGCCGGGCGCTTCCGCTCGCTCGGCGACGGCCAGGTCGACTTCGGCGCCATCTTCTCGAAGATGGCGGCCTACGACTTCCCGGGCTGGGCGGTGCTCGAATGGGAGTGCTGCATCAAGCACCCGGAGGACGGCGCGCGCGAAGGCGCCGAGTTCATCAAGCGCCACATCATCCGCGTGGCCGACCGTGCCTTCGACGATTTCGCCGGCGGCGGGGCCGACAGGGCGGCCAACCGGAAGATGCTCGGGATCAGCTAGGGCGTATTCACACTATTCCAGGGTCGCGAAGGCATGCCAAGGCGGGCCAATCAAGGCGTACGACGCCGCATGTGCGTTGGCACATACAAGGAGTGCAACGCGGAGTGGCCCGCCTTGGCATGCCTTCCCTTCGGGTTGCCCGGCCAAGGGGCCGTCTGCGGCGTTGCCCGCGCTTGCAAGGCGCCAGCCTTGCTGCGCGCGGGCGCCTTGCATCCAGCCCCTTGGCCGGGCAACGCGATCCCTGGAATAGTGTGAACACGCCCTAGATCCCCTGCGGCTTGCGCAAGGTCCGCATGCGGTCGACCGCGTGCACCTTGACCTTGCGGATCTGCGTGCCCTGCTGCACGGTGAGCTCGACGTCGGCCTCGGCGTCCGGCCGGGTCCAGAGCTGCTTGTAGAAAGCTTCGAGCGTCGCCACCCTGACGCCGTCGATCTCGAGCACCACGTCGCCGGGCTGCAGGCCGGCCTCGAGCGCCGGCCCCCAGCGGTCCACCCGCACGATCTGCACATGCCCATCGCGCTCGAAGGACGAGAGCCCGAGCCAGGGCCGCACGCTGGCCCGGGTGCGCCCGGTCGACTGCATCTCGGCCAGCACCGGCCGCAGCAGCTCGACCGGCACGAACATGTTGCCCGGCAGGCGGTTCGGGCCACCCGCCTCGCGCACCAGCAGGCTGCCGATGCCGACCAGCTCGCCGTCGCGGTTGAACAGCGAGGCGCCGCTGTGGTTGGCGATCGGCGGGCTGGTGAAGAGGGCGATGTCGATGTGGTACTCCCAGTTGCCGGAGAACGGCCGGGTCGCCACCAGGCGCGTGAACGCCACCTCGGTGCCGCCGCTGGTGCCGGTGGCCGCCAGCAGCGGCTCGCCCGGCCGCAGCCCGCCGACGCCGGCCAGGGGCACCGGCTCGATGCCGGGCAGCGGCACCAGCGGGCGCACCAGCGCGAAGCCGGTCGCCAGGTCGTAGGCCACCTGGCGCGCCGGCAGCCGGCGGTCGTCCTGGGTCAGGACTTCGATGGTCTCGGCCTCCAGCAGCAGGTAGCCGATCGTGAGGATCAGCCCGTCGGGCCCGATCACCACGCCCGATCCGCTGCGCTGCCGCCCCAGGTTCTCGGCCGAGGTGGCCCCCTCGGTGGCCGTGACCTCGAGCGCGACGACCGCGTCGCCGGCGCGCTGCAGCGCCTGCACCTGGGCCTCGGCCCGGGCGGCATCGACCGCCGTCGCAGGGATGGCCGCCTGCGCCAGGGGCAGCCATGCCAGCGCGGCCAGCCAAACCCCGACCCACTGCGCGCACCAGCGCCGGGGCGGCGCCGGCGGCCGCTTGGCGAAGGGGTGGTTTTGCATGGCAGCGCTCCTTGGAACGATGGCGCCATGGTGCGCCCCAAGCGCCTCTCCCGCAAGCGCCGGGAGGACTGTCACGAAGCTGAAATAGCAACTGTCATGCCAGATCGGATATAATCCGGGGTTCGTTTCGATTTAACGACGAAGCACTTTCGTCATTTGCCGGCCAGGCTGGAGATACTGGAGATCTCCGGGCCCCTCATGACCAGCCGGCACCACAGTGTGTTGGAGCGCCAGACCGGGCGCCCAAGATTTGCCACCACTGCCTTCGTACTTTGTTGAAGCGAACAGCGCGCTGTCCGCTCCGGTGGGCGCCATTTCCGGCCGGCCTGCGCTCGTTTTATTCAATCTCAATTTCGGCATTTCGCGGCGTCGCGGGATGCCAAGGCTTTCGATGGACATCATTCAACACAGCATCGCAGTGGGCAAGTACCTTGTCTCGCCGCTCATCAAGGACCTGGACGACGGCCGCTATGTGGCATCGGTCTCGATCCGATCCGGCCGCGGCAGCGGCACGCACGACCGCGTGATGCGTTTCACGCCCAGTTTTGCCAGTCACGCGGCGGCCGTCGGCTACGCGATCGACCAGGGCCTGGGCTGGATTCGCGAACGCAGCGCACCCCGTACGCCTTGCGCCGCTTGATTCGGCACACCGATTTCCTATCCAATTACGACAACCCATTCAAAAGGTAATTCATGCCCAAGGAAGAACTGATCGAAATGAACGGCGCAGTGACCGAAGTGCTGCCTGACTCCCGCTACCGTGTCACCCTCGACAACGGCCACCAGCTGATCGCCTACAGCGGCGGCAAGATGCGCAAGCACCACATCCGCATCCTGGCCGGCGACAAGGTGTCGCTCGAGCTGTCGCCCTACGACCTGACCAAGGGCCGCATCACGTTCCGCCATCTGGAACGCCGCGGTCCGCCGCCGGTCAACAGCGGCGGCAACAACTCGCAGCGCCGCTGACCCTCCCCGTGACCGGTCCCGCCACCGACTTCGCCACGCTGCCGCTCTCGCCGCAGGCGCTCGCGAACCTGACGCAGCTCGGCTACCTGCAGATGACGCCGATCCAGGCCGCCAGCCTGCCGGTGGCGCTGCTCGGCAAGGACCTGATCGCCCAGGCCAAGACCGGCAGCGGCAAGACCGCCGCCTTCGCGCTGGCCCTGCTGGCCAATCTCAATCCGCGCCGCTTCGCGGTCCAGGCCATGGTGCTGTGCCCGACGCGCGAGCTGGCCGACCAGGTGACGACCGAAATCCGCCGCCTGGCCCGGGCCGAAGAAAACATCAAGGTGGTCACGCTCTGCGGCGGCGTCGCCCTGCGCGGCCAGCTGGCCAGCCTCGAGCACGGCGCCCACATCGTGGTCGGCACGCCGGGCCGCATCATGGACCACCTCGACCGCGGCAGCCTGAACCTCGAGGCGCTGAACACGCTGGTGCTCGACGAAGCCGACCGGATGCTCGACATGGGCTTCTTCGAGGACATCGTGAAGGTCGCCCGGCTGTGCCCGAAGGAGCGCCAGACGCTGCTGTTCTCGGCCACCTACCCCGAGGGCATCCAGAAGCTCGCGGCGCAGTTCATGAAGAGCCCGCAGCAGATCACGGTGCAGGCCCAGCACGAAGAGGGCAAGATCGTCCAGCGCTGGTACCAGGTGAAGAACACCGAGCGCCTGCATGCGGTCAGCCTGCTGCTGAACCACTTCCGGCCGCAAAGCTCGCTCGCCTTCTGCAACACCAAGCAGCAATGCCGCGACCTGGTGCAGGTGCTGCAGGCCCAGGGCTTCAGCGCGCTGGCCCTGTTCGGCGAGCTGGAGCAGCGCGAACGCGACCAGGTGCTGGTGCAGTTCGCCAATCGCAGCTGCTCGGTGCTGGTGGCGACCGACGTCGCGGCGCGTGGCCTCGACATCGCCGACCTCGAGGCGGTGATCAACGTCGACGTCACGCCCGACTCCGAGGTCCATATCCACCGCATCGGCCGTACCGGCCGCGGCGAGGCGCAAGGCCTGGCGCTGAACCTCGCCAGCATGGACGAGATGGGCAGCGTCGGCAAGATCGAGCAGCTGCAGGGCCGCGAATCCGAATGGCATCCGCTGGCCGAGCTCACGGCCGATGCCGCCGGTCCGCTGCAGCCGCCCATGGCCACCTTGCAGATCGTCGGCGGCCGCAAGGAGAAGATCCGCGCCGGCGACGTGCTGGGCGCGCTGACCGGCGAGGCCGGCTTCACGCGCGACCAGGTCGGCAAGATCAACGTCAACGAATTCTCCACTTACGTGGCGGTCGAGCGGCGCATCGCGCGCGAGGCTGCGCACAAGCTTTCCACCGGCCGCGTCAAGGGCAAGACCGTCAAAGTGCGGCTGCTCGACGATGTGGCTTAATTACGTCCTTCGATTTCTTATCACCTGAGCTTTCCATGCCCAAGAAAATCCGCACCGAGGCAGACCGCATTGCCACCCCCAAGCCCGTTCCGCAACCCGGCTACAACGTCCCCAAGTCGGGTGGCGGCCAAAAGGTGAGCCTGGAGCGCGGCACCGCGACCCGCAGCAAGAAGAACCCCGGCAAGCGGGCCAAGAAGGGCGGCTGATCGCCCACCGAGTCGTCTGCGCCGCCACGGCGCATGCACTCTCGAAACGCGCCCCCCGGGCGCGTTTTTCATTTGGATCCCAGGCCTGCACCCATGTCCGACGACTACCAGATCGACATCCCGCCCTCGTTCTTCGCGGTCTACACCGACACCAGGCAGCGCCTCGCCGAGCCGATCGCGGTCGTGCGCGCCCGCTACGAGATCTGCGAGGACCTGGCCAACCACCTGGTCGCGCATGCGCAGGTCCTGCATCACGTCGAGGTGCCCTCGGAGGACGAGATCCTGCGCCGGATCCATGCCGGGCTGGCGGTGCCCGACGCCGGGGTGTCGGGCGCTGAAGCCGAATGGATCGTCCGGCGGCTGGCCGAGCTGCTGGGCTGGGACTGCCCGCAGCTCGACGCGGCGTCGGGCTAGGTCCTCTGGCAAAGGTGGTATGGACGGCAGTACTAAACGTACGCCATCATGCGTTTTCACACGCACAGGTCCTCCTTCTTGACCGATCCATCCCTCACCCATCCGGGCCGGCGCTGGCTCAAGCGCATCCTGTTGGCGCTGGCGCTGCTGGTCGCGCTGGCCGCGGCGGCGCTGTTCGCCGGCGACCAGCTGGCGCAGCGGAAGATGCAGCGCAAGATCGACATCCCGGTGCAGGGCGTGGCCTTCCGCGACGACGCCGCGGCGATCGAACGCGGCCGCTACCTGTTCGCCTCGCGCGGCTGCGTCGACTGCCATGGCGCCCAGGGCGGCGGCAAGGTGTTCCTCGACGACGGCAAGGGCATGCGCATTGCCGGGCCCAACATCAGCCCGGGCCCGGGCAGCGTGGTCGCCGGCTACACGCCGGCCGACTGGGAGCGCTCGATCCGCCACGGCGTCAATCCGGTGGGCCGGCCCCTGATGGTGATGCCGAGCGAAGACTACAACCGCTTCACCGACGACGACCTGGCCGCGCTGGTCGCCCACCTGCGCCACATGCCGCCGGCGAGCGGCGGCGGCCCGGTGGTCGATTTGCCGCTTCCGGTGCGCGCCTTCTATGGCTTCGGCCTGATGCAGGACGCCGCCGCCAAGATCGATCACGGGCGGCCGCCGGAGCCGCCGGTGCCCGAAGGCCTGAGCCTGAAGCACGGCGCCTACGTGGCCAACATGTGCCTGGGCTGCCACGGCGAGAAGCTCAATGGCGGCAAGATTCCCGGCGGGCCGCCCGACTGGCCCGCGGCGGCCAACCTGACGCCCGGCGAGGGCACGGCCATGACGCGCTATGCCGATGCGGCCGCCTTCCAGCAGCTCTTCAGGAGCGGCGCGCGGCCCGATGGGACGCCGGTGCGGGTGATGCCCTTCGGATCGCTGCGCGAAATGAGCGACATCGACGTGCAGGCGCTGTACCTGTACCTGAAGAGCCTGCCGCCGAGCCCGCACGGCTAGGCCGACCGGCGCTCAGTCGACCTTCGCGCCCGACGCCTTGACCACGGCGCCCATTGCGTCCCAGTCGGCGCGCAGCAGCTTCTGGAACTCTTCGGCGTTCTGGCTGCGCGGTTCGACGCCGAGGCGCTTGAAGCGCTCCTGGATCGCCGGATCGGCCAGCACCTTGTTGGTCGCCGCATTGAGGCGCTCGACCTCGGCCTTGGGCGTGCCGGCCGGTGCGAGCAGGCCGATCCAGGAGTCGAAGGCATAGCCGGGCAGTCCGCTTTCCGCCACGGTGGGCAGCGTGGGCAGGAACTGGCTGCGCGCCTGGCCCGTGGAGGCCAGCAGCTTCATGCGGGGGTCGTTCTGGAACCCCATCACGCCGACGCTCGACGAGATCACGGCCTGCACGCGGCCGGCCAGCACCTCGTTGACCGCCTCGCCGGTCGACTTGGTCGGGATGTGGGTCATCTCCAGGCCGGCTCTGGCCAGGAAGGACGCCATCGCGAGGTGCGTGGCGCTGCCGTTGCCGGCCGAGGCGTAGTTGTACTTGCCGGGGTTGGCCTTGACCCGCTTGATGAAGTCGGCGGTGTTCGCGACATCGAGGTCGCTCGCCACCGCGAGCACGTAGCCGGCATTGCCGAGGTTGGCGACGCCCACGAAGTCCTTCAGCGGCTCGTAGGGGAGCTTGCTGTAGAGGAAGCCGGCGATGTGGTGGCTGGCCGCCGCCAGCACCAGCGTGTTGCCGTCCGGCGGCGCCTTGGCCACCAGGGCCGCGCCGACCGTGCCGCCGGCGCCGGCCCGGTTCTCGACGATCACCGCGGCGTTGAGCGCCGCGCCCAGCTCGTTGTTGAAGGCGCGCGCCACGGTGTCCTGCACGGCGCCGGTGCCGAAGGGCACCACGATGCGGATCACGCGCTGCTGCGCGCGCGCCGGCAGCGCGGCGCCCAACGCCAGCCAGGCGGCGGCCGCGGCCAGGGATCGACGGGTCAACGGAATCGACATCTGCATGCTTTCTTTTTGTGGGAAGGAAAAGGTGCGCTCAGCGGCCACCGACCGGGAGCCAGCGCTCCACCAGCTTCACGAAGTAGCTGGCGCCGATCGGGATGATCTGGTCGTTGAAGTCGAACGAGGTGTTGTGGATGATGCAGGGCCCCGGGCCGTGGCCGTCGAGCCGGTGGTCGCCGTCGCCGTTGCCCAGGAAGGCGTAGCAGCCGGGCCGCGCCATCAGCATGTGGGCGAAATCCTCGGCCCCCATCACGGCCGGGAAGTCGTCGGTGACCATGTCGGCGCCGACCACCTCGCGCATCACCTCGGCGGCGAAACGGGCCTCGGCCGGATGGTTGACGACCGGCGGCGAGGCGCGCACGAAGCTCACCTCGGCCGTGCACTCGTGCGCCGCGGCGATGCCCTCGGCCACGGTGCGCAGGCGCGCCTCGATCAGGTCCAGGGCGGCGATCGAGAAGGTGCGCACCGTGCCGCCGACCGAGGCGACATCGGGGATCACGTTCGGCGCATCGGAGCCCTGCAGCTGCGTGACGGCGAGCAGGGCGCGCTCGGTGCTGGCGATGGTGCGCGGCACGATGTTCGCGAGCGCCTGCGCCAGCGCGACGACCGCGCCGACCGGATCGAGGCCGGTGTGCGGCATCGAGGCATGCGTGCCGCGGCCGCGCAGCGTGATCTTGTAGGTGTTGCTCGATGCCATCAGCGCGCCTTCGTTGAGCGCGAATCGGCCGACGTCGCCGACCGGGAAGTTGTGCAGCGCGAAGACCGCGTCGCACGGGAAGCGCTCGAACAGGCCGTCCTGGATCATCTTCTTGGCACCCGCCTTGCCCATCTCCTCGGCCGGCTGGAAGATGAAGTGGACGGTGCCGTCGAAGGCCGCGCCCTGCTGCGCCAGGTGCCAGGCAGCGGCCAGCAGCATCGTGGTGTGGCCGTCGTGGCCGCAGGCGTGCATGCGCCCGGCGTGGGTCGACTTGTGGGCGAATTCGTTGGCCTCGTGCAGCGGCAGCGCATCCATGTCGGCGCGCAGGCCGATGGTCCGCTTGCCGTCGCCGCGGCGCATCACGCCGACCAGCCCGGTGCCGGCGATGCCGCGGTGCACCTCGATGCCCCATTCCTCGAGCAGGCTCGCCACCTTCTCGGAGGTGCGGTGCTCCTCGAAGCCGAGTTCGGGATGGGCGTGGATGTCGCGGCGGATGGCGACGAAGCGGGAAACGTCCGCAAAGGATTCGGCGAGCTTCATGGGGGGTACGGTCTACGAGAAAACGATAGCAGCGCATTCTGACGCAGGCCGACTACGATGCGCGGTACCGACCCCGATGGAGCCTTGCCATGAGCAACGAACTGCGCAACAAGCTGCACGAACTGCAGGAGCTGTCGACCCATGCCCCCGACGCGCCGACCCGCGCGATCATCGAGGCGCTGCGGCTGCAGACCGCGATCCTGAACGAGCGACTCTTCCGCATCGAACTCCAGTTGAGCGAGGTCACCAAGCGGACCGATACGGCCTGAGGCGCCGCCAGGGACGACGGTGAAGCGAAGTCACATCGCAGCGGGTGCCGGCCTGTCCGTGCTGCTCGGGCTCGCGGCCGCGACCGCCAGCTACGCCGCCTTGCGGCTGCACCGGTCGACGCGGCTGGCGCGCCGGGCCCATCCCTTCGAGCGACAGGCCGAGCCCGAAGGCGCGCGCCTGCTGGTTGTGGGCGACAGCACGGCCGGCGGCGCCGGTGCCAGCGACCCGATCCACAGTCTGCCGGGCCTGCTGTCGCGCGCCAATCCGTCGCTGACCGTGGTCAACAAGGCCCAGCCCGGGGCGCGCTTCGCCGACATCCTCGAGCAGCTCGACGGCAACGAGCGCTTCGACGCGGTTCTGGTGCTCGGCGGGACCCACGACGTGCTCGGCACCACCCGCGATGCCGCCTTGCGCCACGCGGTGCAGCGCGTCGCGCAGCGTGCCCGCGTGCGCGCCCAGGCGGTGGTCTTCATGCCGCCCGGCAACCTCGGCAACCTGCGCGTCTTCCTGCCGCCCTGGAGCTGGTGGATGAGCTACCGGGCACGCCGGCTGCAGGCCATCGTGGCCGAGGTGGCGCGGGCCAACGGCGCGCAGCACGTGACGCTGTTCATGGCGCGCGAGGACGACCCCTTCGCGCGCCATCCCCGGCGGCTGAGCGCCCGCGACGGCCTCCACCCGAGCGATGCCGGCTACGAGTTGTGGCAGCGCGAACTCGAGACCCAGGCCCAGTTGTCGGCCAGGCTGCGCAAGATCGGCCGCAGCGCCGCGGTGCGGGGACCGGTGATCTGAAGACTCAGCGCGCCCCGGCGAACATCGGCTCCAGCTGCCACCAGGCCGGCAGCAGCGCCCGGATCTCCTCCCGCGCGAAACGGTCGTCCAGCAGGTAGAGCACGCCGGCATCGGTCTCGCTGCGGATCACGCGCCCGGCGGCCTGCACCACCTTCTGCAGGCCCGGATAGACGTAGGTGTAGGCATAGCCGTCGCCGAACAGCGCGTCCATGCGCTCGCGCATCACCTCGTTCGGCTCGTTGTGCTGCGGCAGGCCCAGGCTGGCAACGAAGGCCCCGACCAGGCGGTCGCCCGGCAGGTCGATGCCTTCGCCGAAGGCGCCGCCGAGCACGGCGAAGCCGACCCCCCGGCCACCGGCGGCGAAGCGTGCCAGGAAGGCCTCGCGCTCCGCCTCCCGCATGCCGCGCGACTGGCGCCAGGCCGGGATGCCCGGGTGGCGCCGCTCGAAGGCGGCCGAGGCGCTGTCGAGGTAGTCGAAGCTGCTGAAGAAGGCCAGGTAGTTGCCAGGGCGGCGCGCGAACTGCGCCGCCACGATGTCGATCAGCGCGTCGAGCGAATGGTCGCGGTCGCGAAAGCGGGTCGACAGGTCCATCGCCACCCGGACATCGAGCTGTTCGCTGCGGAACGGCGAGCCCACGTCCAGCGTCGCCGTGTTCTCGGGCAGGCCCAGCGTGTCGCGGTAGAACGAGAAGGGCGCCAGCGTGCCCGAGAAGCAAGCCGCCGAGGCGGCATCGGCGAAGCGCGCCTGCAGGAAGGGCGCGGGCACCAGGTTGCGGATCGCCAGGGCACGCGTGCCCCCCGGGCCGAGCGTCGCCTCGAAGACCGAATGCTTGCCGAAGCTGTCGGCCAGCCGGGCGAACTGGAGCAGGTCGAAGAAGCATTGCTGCAGCGCCCCCGGCGGCTCGTCGGGGCGGGCCGAAAAGTGCTCGGCCATCAGCGAGACCGCTTCCTGCAAGGCACGCGCGAAGCGCTCGGGCACCTGGTCGTGCGGCTGGTAGGCGGCGACCTGATCGCGCTGCAGCAGTTGCCATTCGCGCGCCAGGCCCCCCAGCGGCTTGCGCAGCAGCGCCGGCGCCTTGGCGCGCACCGCCTCGAGCGCCGCGGCTTCGAGTTGCGCCGAGTACATGCCGCGCGCGCGGTCCAGCAGGTTGTGGGCTTCGTCGACCAGCAGGGCGACGCGCCACTCCTCGTCCTTGGTGAGCGCATAGAGGAAGGCGCTGCCGTCGAAGTAGTAGTTGTAGTCGCCGATGACCACGTCGCTCCAGCGCACCAGTTCCTGGGCGAGGAAGTACGGGCAGACCTGGTGGGCGAGTGCGATGCCGCGCAGCGCCTCGCGGTCGAGCCAGGCGGCGGCGATGGCTTCGCTGCGGGCCGCAGGCAGCCGATCGTAGAAGCCGCGCGCGAGCGGGCAATCGTCGCCGTTGCAGGCCCGCCCGGGGTACTCGCAGACCTTCTCGCGGGCCGCCAGTTCGAGCACCCGCAGCGGCGCCTGCGCGCGGTCGAGGGTTTGCAGGGCACCGAGGGCGACCGCGCGGCCCGAGGTCTTGGCGGTCAGGAAAAAGATCTTGTCGAGCTGGCGCGCCGGCCGCGCCTTGAGCAGCGGAAACAGGGTGGCGACCGTCTTGCCGATGCCGGTCGGCGCCTGGGCCAGCAGCGGGCGCGCCGAGACCGCCGAGCGGTAGACCGCCTCGGCCAGCTCGCGCTGGCCGGGGCGAAAGCCGCCATGCGGAAAGGCGAGCGCCGCCAGCGCCGGATCAAGCGCCGCGCGGTGAGCGGACTCCTGCTCGGCCCACGCCAGGTAGCGCGCGCACAGCGCCTCGAAGTGCTGCTGCAGGTCGGCCCGGGTCCAACTCTCCGCCAGCACCGTTTCCTTTTCGGTGCCGAGGTCGAGATACACCAGCGCGACGTCGAGCGCCGGCAGCGCGTCGCGCTCGCACAGCATCCAGGCGTAGCTGCGGGCCTGGGCCCAGTGCAGCGCGCGATGGTTGGCCTTGATGCGGCCGAAGTCGCCGCGAAAAGTCTTGATCTCCTCGACCCGGCGGCGCCGCGGGTCCCAGCCATCGGCCCGTCCGCGCACCAGCAGCCGGCCGAAGCGCGCCGACAGGCCGACCTCGCTTTCGTAGTCGAGGCTGCGGCGGGACTGCACCAGCCGGTGGCCCGCCTGGCCTTCCTGGCCACTCGGGGCCGGCACGAAGCGCAGGTCGAGGTCGCCGGCCTTGGCTGCGAAGGCGCAGAGCGTGCGGACCGAGACCGCGAGTGGCGCGGCGGCGGAAGAGGAAGGGAGGGCGGCCATGGGGCTGGATGAATATACAGCGCCCGACCGCACCCCGCTACGTGAACGAGACCACCCCCAGTGCCACCGAGGCCGCCGCCATGGCCGCGGTCGCCAGCCAGCCCAGCAGCCGCCATTTGCGCGGCAGCACCATCTGGCCCATGACCGCGGGACTCGACGCCGCGATCATCACCGCGACCATCACCGGCACCGAGATGACGGCGTTGATCACCGCCGCCCAGTACAGGGCCGAGATCGGATTCAGTCCCGACAGGCTGATGCCCACGCCCAGCAGCATCGCGGCCGCGAGGATGGCGTAGAAGCTGCGGCCGCGCGCCAGCGTCAGGTCGAGCCCTTTGCGCAGGTGGAAGTAGCTGGCCACCGCCTCGGCCGCCGATCCGGCGAGCACCGTCAGCGCCAGCATGCCGGTGCCCAGGACGCCGAGCGCGAAGAGCCAGAAGGCGAGGTCGCCGGCGATCGGCTTCAGTGCGGCGGCGGCCTGGGCGGTGGTCTCGATCCGGCTCTGGCCATGGGCATGCAGCGTGGCGGCGGCGGCGGTGATGATGAAGAAGGCGATCAGGTTCGAGAAGCCCATGCCGACCGCGGTGTCCAGCCGCAACCGGCGCAGCTGCACCCGCGCTTGCGACGGTGCGACGCGCAGCGGATGGTCGTCCGCCACGCGACGGATCTCCGCCACCTCCTGCGAGGCCTGCCAGAAGAAGAGGTACGGACTGATCGTGGTGCCGAGGATCGCGACCACGGTGGTGACGTACGCGCGACTCCAGTGGAAGTCCGGCGCGAAGGTTCCCCTGAGCGCCGCGGCCCAGTCGACATCCACCGCGAACACCACGCCCACGTAGGCGAACAGCGACAGCGTGAGCCACTTGAGCACGCGCACATAGCGCTCGTAGGGCAGGAAGACCTGCAGCAGCAGCGACACGAGGCCGAAGCCGACCGCATACCAGGCCGGCCGTCCCGGCAGCACCAGCGCAGCCGAGTCGCCCATGGCACCGAGGTCGGCACCGAGGTTGATGACGTTGGCGACCAGCAGCAGCGCCACCAGCGACGCCACCATCCAGCGAGGGCAGAAGCGCGCGAAGGTCTCGGTGAGGTTCCGGCCGGTGACGCGGCCGATGCGGGCGCTGGCCAGCTGGATGCCCATCATCAGCGGATAGGTCAGCAGCAGGGTCCAGCCCACACCGTAGCCGAGCTGCGCGCCGGCCTGCGTATAGGTGGCGATGCCGCTCGGGTCGTCGTCCGCGGCGCCCGTGATCAGGCCCGGGCCGAGCTTGGACCACCAGCGCGCTTTCGCGGGTGCGGCGGGCGCGGCGGCGGACGCTGAAGGGGTGCTCATCGCGGCTTCGTGTGAAGAGGTGCGCCAGCATCGCTGGCGGGACCTGGCCCCAGGCATAGGTGCCGGCCCCGGCGCGCTGTGGGACTGCGTCGAGTCCGCATCGGGAACGCGGTGTTGGACGCCAGCTACATCACGGGATCGTGCTGCCGGTGACCGGCAGCGTTGGCGCGATGTAGATCAGAACTTCCACAGCAGGGTGGCCTTGACGCCGTTGTCGGTCACGCCGCTGCCGGCCTGGCCGAGGTAGGACACGCCCAGCGTCAGGTCCTTCCGCAGCGAGAAGTCGACACCGGCCTCGACCACCGCGGCATCCTTCGCGATCGGCACGCCGGCGACCACGAAGGCCGACTGCGACGCCAGCGCCATCGACGCATACTGGCTGGTGCTGCCGATCGCGTGGCGCCAGCCCAGCATGCCGCGCAGCGTCATCTTCGCGCCGCCGAGTTCGACGTCGGTGGTGGCGCGCACGCCCAGCGTGCTGTAGCCGATGTCAGTGCTGTCGCCCGCGCCGTGCAGCGTCGCGAAGCCGCCACGCTCGGTGAAGTCGTCGGTATGCAGGTTGACATAGGCGAGGCCGGCGAAGGGCTCGACCACGGCCGCGCCGGCGTCGATGCGCCAGCCCAGTTCGCCGAACAGCTGCGCCGTCTGCGCCTTGTAGCTGGCAGTCGGCAGGTCGGTGAAATTGCCGAACACCACCGCGCGCCGGGTGTCGATGCTGCTGTCGCTGTAGCTCGCGCCGAGCCGCAGGCCCAGGGCACCCCACTGGCGGCCGCCATAGACGCCCAGGTGCCAGCTGTCGCTGCTGGCCGACGAGGCGCGGGCGTCGAGATCGGCGCTACCGCTGCTGTAGCCGCCCATCAGGCCGACGCGCCAGTCGTCGCCGACCCGCGTGTCGCCGCCGATCAGCAGGCCGCTGGTCGAACCGTCGATCTTCGAGGCGTTGCCGTCGCCGCGGATGTCGCCCCGGGCGCCGAAGGCATAGGCCCAGACGCCGTCCTTCGAGGCGGTGTCGGTGCCGGTGGCGACGCCGCCGAGCGAGCGCCGGGCATGGTCGAGGCCGGCGTCGCGCACGTAGCGGCTGTCTTCGATGGCCATCGACTTGAGCGAGGCATGCAGTTCGCCGCCGAGTTGCGCGAACGCGCTGCGGGCCGTCACGGCGTCGAGCTTGACCACCGCGTTGTAGAGCCCGCCGGAGCCCGAGGCGTCGACCGCGCCGCCGGCCTGGCTCTCGTTCGGCGTGTTGCCGACCGACTCGAACGTGGTGTCGTTGCGCTTCAGGCTCAGAACCACGTTCTGTGCGCTGTAGCTGAGCGTCGGATCGAGGAAAGCGAAGTTGGTCGTGATGCCGCCGAAGCTGCCGTTCACGCCGGCACCGGCGTTGAGGATGGTGTAGGTGGTGGTCGGATTCCAGTTGCCGTCGGCCAGCACCGCCAGCGAACCGCCCTGCAGGTGGATCGCGCCGGTGGCGCGGATCAGGTCGCTGCGGCCGTCGACCGCGGCTTCGACCTGGTAGGTCGAGCCCGCCGCCAGCGTGAGGTCGCCCGCCACGTGCAGGGTGCCGATCGAATTGCCCGGCGCCACGGTCGCGCCCGACTGGACCACGGTCGTGCCGACCGTGCCGTTGCCCTTGAGCGTGGTGCCGCTGGCCATCGTCAGCGCGCCCCCGAGCGAACCGTTGACCGCCAGCGTGCCGGTCTTGACCAGCGTGCTGCCGGTGAAGGCGCTGCTGTCGCCGGTCAGGTTGAGTGCGCCGGCGCCGCTCTTGGTGAAGCTGCCGTTGCCGGAGATCGCATTGGCGAAGGTGGCATCGGTGGCCTGCTGGATCTCGAGCGCCGCGTTGTCCACGATCGCGCCGGAGCCGAAGCTGCCGGCGCCGCCGATCAACTTGCCGGCAGAGATCAGGGTGCCGCCGGTGTAGGTGTTGGTGGCGGCGAGCGTGGTCGTGCCGCCACCCAGTTGGCTCACGCCGCCGCTGCCGCTGATCGCGCCGGTGAAGTCCACGGCGTCGCTGCGATTGAAGGCCAGCCTGCCGTTGTTGGTCACGTCGCCGGTGATCGAGCCGCTGGTGCCGCCATCGCCGAGCTGCAGCGTGCCGCCGGAGATCACGGTGCCGCCGGTGTAGGTGTTGGCGGCGGTGAGCGTGGTGCTGCCGCTGCCGAGCTGCTGCACGCCGCCGCTGCCCGAGATGGCGCCGGTGAAGGTCACGGCATCGCTGCGGTTGAAGGCCAGCGTGCCTTCGTTGGCGACGTCGCCGAGGATCGCGCCGCTGCTGCCCCCATTGCCGAGCTGCAGCGTGCCGGCCGAGATCGTCGTCGCGCCGGTGTAGGTGTTGTTGCCCGTCAGCACGGTCGTGCCGGTGCCGGTCTTGGTGACCGTGCCGCTGCCCGAGATCACGCCCGCGATCGGCGCCGCCGTGTTGGCGAAGACCAGCGCGGCGTTGTCCGTCACGTCGCCGGCCAGCGCGCCGGCCGTGGTGGTGTTGCCCACCTGCAGGGTGCCGGCCGAGATGGTCGTGCCGCCGCTGTGGGTGTCGGTGCCGGCCAGCACCAGCGTGCCGCTGCCGGCCTTGGTCAGGCCGCCGCTGCCGGCGATGGCGCCGCCCAGCGTCAGCATGGTCGCGTTGGTATCGACCGTGCCGCCGCCCGCGTTCAGCGTCACCGCGCGGTTCGACGTGAAGTCTGCCGAGGTGCTCAGCGTGCCCCCGTTGAAGATGATGCCGCCGGTGGTGTTGCCGAGGTTGCCGTCGTTCGCCACCGACAAGGTGCCAGCCGAGATCGTGGTGCCGCCGCCGTAGGTGTTGGCGCCGCCGAGCGTGGTCGTGCCGCCGCCGATCTGGCTTACGCCGCCGCTGCCGCTGATCGCGCCGGCGAAGTTCACGGCGTCGCTCCGATTGAAGGCCAGCGTGCCGTTGTTCGCCACGTCGCCGATGATCGAGCCGCTGCTGCCGCCATCGCCCAGCTGCAGCGTGCCGCCCGAGATCAGCGTGCCGCCGCTGTAGCTGTTGGCGCCGGTGAGCACGAGCGTGCCCGAGTCCGTCTTTTCGAGCTTGGCCGTGCCCGCGAGCTCGGCGCTGACCGTGGCGGTGATGGGCGTCCCGCTGCCGTCGCCGACACGGATGATCGCCTGCGTCCCGACCAGCTGGACCGGGCCGCCCTGCACCACATAGCCGCTGGTTGCGAACTGCATGCCGGTGACGGCGACTGCACCTTGCGCGTTGTCGACCGTGACCGTGCCCGGGGTCGCCTGGAACACCGCGAAACCGGGTTGCGGCGACATCGGGGCATTGAGGGTGCCGTTCTGGTTCGCCCAGTTGCCGGAGCTCGCCGTCCAGGTGCCGGTGCCGCCGTCGATGGCGCCGTTGTTGAGGTTGGCTGCGCTGCCGCCATCCCAGAAATTCAGCGTCTGACCGGTCGTGTTGACCAGGTTGACCTGCTGTGCAACGGCGGTCTGGACCGACAGCGAAGTGCCGCTCGGCGTGCTTCCGACCAGCAGGCCGTTGTCGGTCAGCGCGCCGGTGTAGTTCATCAGCCGGTAGACGCCGGGGCCAAAGCCGCCGAGGTCGGTGACATTGACCTGGCCGTCGAGCGTGAGGGCGCCGTTGACCTGGAACAGCGCGGTGCTGCTCGGCGTGCCGAGCGCCACATTGGTGTTCGAGCTGCTGCCCAGCGTCAGCGCGCCGGTGGTCAGCGTCTGACCGCTGCGGCCTTGCAGCGTGCCGCCATCGGCGACCGTCACGGTTCCGGCGATCGAGCCGCTGCCCGCCAGCGTGGCATTGTTCGCGACGCCGACGGCGCTGTTGCCGAGCGCGCCGTCGACCTGCAAGGTTCCGGCTGCGACGCTGGTGGCGCCGGTGTAGGTGTTGTTGCCCGTCAGCACGGTCGTGCCGGTGCCGGTCTTGGTGACCGTGCCGCTGCCCGAGATCACGCCCGCGATGGGTGCCGCCGTGTTGGCGAAGACCAGCGCGGCGTTGTTCGTCACGTTGCCGGCCAGCGCGCCGGCCGTGGTGGTGTTGCCCACCTGCAGGGTGCCGGCCGAGAGGGTCGTGCCGCCGCCGTGGCTGTCGGTGCCGGCCAGCACCAGCGTGCCGCTGCCGGCCTTGGTCAGGCCGCCGCTGCCGGCGATGGCGCCGCCCAGCGTCAGCGTGTTCGCGTTGGTGTTGACCGTGCCGCCGCCCGCGTTCAGCGTCACCGCGCGGATCGACGTGAAGTCTGCCGAGGTGCTCAGGGTGCCGCCGTTGAAGGCGATGCCGCCGGTGGCGTTGCCGAGGTTGCCGTCGTTCGCCACCGACAAGGCGCCGGCCGAGATCGTGGTGCCGCCGCTGTAGGTGTTGGCGCCGCTGAGCGTGGTCGTGCCGCTGCCGATCTGGCTCACGCCGCCGCTGCCGCTGATCGCGCCGGCGAAGTTCACGGCGTCGCTGCGATTGAAGGCCAGCGTGCCGTTGTTCGTCACGTCGCCGGCGAGAGCGCCGGCCGTGGTCGCGTTGCCCACCTGCAGGGTGCCGGCCGAGATGGTCGTGCCGCCGCTGTGGCTGTCGGTGCCGGCCAGCACCAGCGTGCCGTTGCCGGCCTTGGTCAGGCCGCCGCTGCCGGTGATGGCGCCGCCCAGCGTCAGCGTGGTCGCGTTGGTATCGACCGTGCCGCCGCCCGCGTTCAGCGTCACCGCGCGGTTCGACGTGAAGCCTGCCGAGGTGCTCAGGGTGCCGCCGTTGAAGGCGATGCCGCCGTTGATGTCGCCGAGGTTGCCGTCGTTCGCCACGGACAAGGTGCCGGCCGAGATCGTGGTGCCGCCGCCGTAGCTGTTGGCGCCGCTGAGCGTGGTCGTGCCGGTGCCGATCTGGCTCACGCCGCCGCTGCCCGAAATCACGTTGCTGAACGTGAAGTTGTTGCTTCGGTCGAATGCCAGCGTGCCGTTGTTCGTCACCGCGCTGGACGCGTCGATTGCGCCGCTGCTGCCGCCGTTGCCGAGCTGCAGCGTGCCGCCCGAGATCGTCGTCGCGCCGGTGTAGGTGTTGTTGCCCGTCAGCACGGTCGTGCCGCTGCCGGTCTTGGTGACCGTGCCGCTGCCAGAGATCACGCCCGCGATCGGTGCCGCCGTGTTGGCGAAGACCAGCGCGGCGTTGTCCGTCACGTCGCCGGCCAGCGCGCCGGCCGTGGTGGTGTTGCCCACCTGCAGCGTGCCGGCCGAGATCGTGGTGCCGCCGCTGTGGGTGTCGGTGCCGGCCAGCACCAGCGTCCCGCTGCCGGCCTTGGTCAGGCCGCCGCTGCCGGCGATGGCGCCGCCCAGCGTCAGCGTGTTCGCATTGGTGTTGACCGTGCCGCCGGCCGCGTTGATCGTCACTGCGCGGTTCGCCGTGAAGCTGCCCGTGGTGCTCAGCGTGCCGCCGTTGAAGGTGAGGCCGCCGGCGGTGTTGCCGAGGTTGCCGTCGTTCGCCACCGACAAGGTGCCGGCCGTGATCGTGGTGCCGCCGCTGTACATATTGGCGGCCGTCAGCACCAGCGTGCCGGTGCCCTGCTTGGTCAGGCCGCCCGCGCCGCTCACGGTGCTGCCGAGCGTCAGCGTGGTCGCGTTGGCGGTGTCGATCGTGCCGCCAACCGCATTGGTGGTCGCCGCGCGGTTCGCCGTGAAGCTGCCCGTGGTGTTCAGGGTGCCGCCGTTGAAGGTGAGGGTGCCGCTGGCGCTGCCGAGGTTGCCGTCGTTGCCGACCGACAGGACGCCGGCCAACATCGTGGTGCCGCCGCCGTACGTGTTGGCGCCGGTCAGCACCAGCGTGCCGGTGCCCTGCTTGGTCAGGCCGCCCGTACCACTCACGATACTGCCCAGCGTCAGCGTCGTCGCATTGCTGGTGTCGATCATGCCGCCGGCCGCGTTGATCGTCACCGCGCGGTTCTCCGTGAAGCTGCCCGTGGTATTCAGCGTGCCGCCGTTGAATGTGAGGGCGCCGCTGACGCTGCCGAGGTTGCCGTCGTTGGCGACCGACAGGACGCCGCCCGACATCGTGGTACCGCCGCTGTATGTGTTGGCGCCGGCCAGCGTCACGGTGCCGGCGCCGCTCTTGGTGAGACCGCCGGCGCCGGAGACCACGCCGCCCAGCGTCAATGCGGTGCCGCCGTCCGCATTGAAGGTTCCACCTCCCGCGCCCAGGGCGATCTCCCGGTTCGACGCCATGGTGGCAGTGGTCTGAAGCGTACCGGCGGCCAGTGTCAGCCCCCCGGCAGCGGCGCCCAGGCTCGCGTCCGAAGCGATCGCCAGCGTCCCCCCCAGGATCGACCAGGGGGTCAGCGCCGTGCTCGCGCCGGTCAGCGTCCAGGTGCTGGTGCCCGTCTTCTGGAAGGTCGCGAAGTTGCGGTACTGGGCCGTGTTACCGATCAGGCCGGCGTCCAGGCTGCTGTTCGTGGTGCCGCCCAGGACCAGGCCGTCGTTGCCGCCTGCGGTTGCCACGACGTTGCCCGTGATCGTGGAGCCGGCCAGGAGCGTCAGCGTGTTGGCGTTGTTGCCGTTCCCGTTGCCGTTTCCGTTCCCGTTGCCGTTGCCGTTGCCGTTGCCGCTCCCTGAAGAAAACTGGATCGCATCGGCGCGAACCCCGGCGCCGACGCCCGAGCCCGTCCCCGCCAGGCCGCCCGTGATCGTCCCGCTATTGATGATCGACACGCCGCCGGCCGCCTTGATCGCGACGCCTCCCGCCCCGGCTTGGCCAAGGGTTCCGCCTTGGCTCGACACGCCGCCGGCGCCACCGGCGCCGCCGAGGATGACCCCGCCGTTGGCGAGCGTTCGGGTTCCCGTGATCTGGATGGCCGTGCCGCCGTCGCCGCCCGAGCCTCCGGAACCCTGCGTGGCCGCACCGCCCGCACCACCGGCTCCGCCCCGGACCGTCCCCGTCGCATTGACCGTCACTTGGCCGCCGTCGGTCGCCAGCAGCCCCACGCCGCCCTGGCCGCCGCCGCCGCCGCCGCCCCAGCCCCAGTCGGTGGCGCCGCCGCCGGAGGCGATCGCACCTGCAGCGCCGCCCGCGCCGCCCGCACCACCGGTCAGTGCACTGTCGACGGTCACCGTGCCGTTGTTCGCGGAAAACACCAGTGCCGCCGCACCGCCGCCGCCACCGCCGCCACCGCCGTCGATGTAGCCACCCACCGCGGTCACCGCCGCGCCACCCGGGTTGCCGCTGGCGCCAGTGGTCGGCGTGTTGACCACAGCCACGGCGTTGCCGCCCGTGTAGCGCGAACCCGCGGCGACCACCCCGCCGGCGCCGCCCGTGGCCACGGGCGTGTTGCCGCCGCCATTGCCGCCCGCAGCCCCATTGCCCACGGTGGCGCCAGCGGTGACCATCGCACCACCGCCGCCGCCGCCGCCGATCGTGTAGGTCACGCCGTTGCCTGCCAGCGAGGTTCCTGTGGTGCCCTTGCTGCCCACCGGTTGCGCCAGCGACCCGCCGGCACCGCCGACGATGGCGCTGTAGCCTGCCCCGCCGGCCCCGCCGTCCGCCCAGACGCTGCCCGGCGCCATCGATGCGATCGCCAGCGCGCAAATCGAAGCGAGCGCTGACATACGCGGCATAGGCGACTCCACGGTCGACACGGCATCGCGTCCTCCGTGCGATCCAGTGGCAACCTCGGACACGGCCTGGCACACGCCCTTGCTGCGGTTGAAGACGACGCGGTGGACACAATTCATTGGAAGTCTCGAGAAATGTTAACTAAAGATACATATTGTTAGAGATTTAGTGCTGCCTTGTAACTACTTTGGGCTACGCGAGAGTCCGATTAGTGAGAAATAAGTTTGCAATCCGCCCATTGCGCAGGACGCGCCGTGGCGGGCGAAAGACGGTCGTCGATGGGTCAGGCAGGCGGACGGGTATCCACCGCAGGGGACGCGTCCGCGCGCTTCGCGCCCGTAGACTTGCGACCCCGGACCGGCCTTGCCGGGACCCAACTCAAATGCAAGACACCATGAAAGTCACCGCCAACACCGCCGTCACCCTCCGCTACAAGGTGAGCGATGCCGTCACCCACAAGCTCATTGACGAGGGCCGCGACCCGATGGTCTATTTGCATGGCGGCTACGAGAACACCTTCCCCAAGATCGAGGCGGCGCTCGACGGCCAGGAGGTCGGCTTCCAGACCACGCTGAACCTGCAGCCCGAGGACGCCTTCGGCGCCCGCGACGAGTCGCTGATGCGCACCATTCCCAAGAGCGAGTTCCCGCCCGGCGTCAAGGTCGGCGGCCAGCTGGAAGGGCGCAATGACCGGGGCGAGCCGCAACACTTCACCGTCATGAAGATCAAGGGCCCCCAGGTGATCCTCGACGGCAACCACCCGCTCGCCGGCAAGGCGCTGAAGTTCAGCGTGACCGTGACCGGGGTGCGCGCCGCGACCGAGGAAGAGATCGCCCACCGCCACGTCCACGGCGAACACGGACATCATCACTGAGCACGGCCGCCGGGGCGGCGTTCCACCCGCCGTGCCACTGCGTTCCATGGCCGGGGCTTTTCACGGCCCGGCCCTGGCCCCATCTGCCGTGGACACGCCCCATCGCCAGCCCCACGAAAGCACCACCATGACCACCGCCGCCAACCCCATCGTCCAGATCAAGGCCCTCGGCTTCCCCTGGGCGACGATCGACCCGTTCCTGTTCTGCGCCTATCACGACGACGCCTACCCGCGGGCCAACCCGCAGATGGGCCCGGACGCGCCGCTGGCCGGCCGCGACCTGGGCCAGGACTTCAGCCGCAAGGATGGCTGGAGCATGTACCACGGCCATCCCGTGCCCGGCTTCCCGGGGCACCCGCACCGCGGCTTCGAGACCGTGACCATCGTGCGCAAGGGCCTGGTCGATCATTCGGATTCACTGGGCGCGACCGCGCGCTTCGGCGGCGGCGATGTCCAGTGGCTGACGGCCGGCAAGGGCATCGTGCATTCGGAGATGTTCCCGCTGCTGAAGGCCGACGCCGCCAACCCGCTCGAGCTGTTCCAGATCTGGTTGAACCTGCCGGCGCGCAGCAAGATGGCCGAGCCGCACTTCACGATGTTCTGGGCCGAAGACATTCCGAGCTTCACCGCCACCGACGCCGCAGGCCGCAAGACCGAGGTCGCGAGCATCGCGGGCCGGATCGCGCCGATCGACGGCGAGCCGGGCGCCGGCGGCCCGCTGGCGCCGCCGCCGGATTCCTGGGCCGCCCGACCCGATGCCGACGTGGCGATCTGGACCCTCCGCATGGAGCCCCAAGCGCGCTGGACGCTGCCGGCGGCCGCGGGCGAAGGCACGCGGCGCAGCCTGTATTTCTTCAAGGGCCGTTCGGTGACGGTCGCCGGCCAGGCGGTCGACGGCAGCGCCGCCATCGAGTTGCGCGCCGACGCCGCGGTCGAGCTGGTCAACGGCGACGAGGTCGGCGAATTCCTGCTGCTGCAGGGCCGCCCGATCGGTGAGCCGGTGGCGCAGTACGGCCCCTTCGTGATGAACACGCAGGCCGAGATCGCGCAGACCATGGCCGACTACCGCCGCACCCAGTTCGGCGGCTGGCCGTGGCCGGACCAGGCGCCGGTGCACGGGCGCGATCCGGCCCGATTCGCGCGCCACCCGGGTGGGCGCGAGGAAAAGCCGCAGGATCACGCCGCGGCCCGTTGAGGCAGCCGCCTTATTCCGGCGCGATCCCGGCGCGGTGCGCCAGCGCCCGGTAGCGCGAGATCTCGTTTTCCATCTGGCTGCGGAAGGCCGCCGCGCCGATCACCACCGGCTCCATGCCCTGCGCGCGCAACTGGGCCTGCACGGCGGGATCGGCCATCGTCGCGCTGACATCGCGCACCAGCTTGTCGATCACGGGCTGCGGTGTGCGGGCCGGCGCGGCAAAACCGTACCAGGCGTCGAAGGTGGCTTCGGGCAGCTTCAGCTCGGCCAGGGTCGGCACCTCCGGCAGCAGGCTCGAGCGCGTGGCGCCCACGATGCCGAGCGCCCGCAGCTTGCCGGAGCGCACATGCGGCGCGACCGACGCCACGGTGTCGATGCCCATTTCGATCTCGCCGCCAATGAGCGCGATGGCGCCCTGGCTGCTGCCCTTGTACGGCACGTCCTGCAGTTGCACACCGGCCGCCAGCGCGAGCAGCTCGCCGGCCAGGTGCGGGCCCGAACCGCTGCCGAAGGTCGCATAGCGGATGCCCTTGGGACTGGCCTTGGCTGCGGCGACCAACTCGGCCACGGAGTGCCACGGCGCGCTGCCGTTGACCACCAGCACCAGCGGCGTGCGCGCCACGATCGCGATCGGTGCCAGGTCGCGCACCGGGTCGTAGGGCAGCTTCGCGCGCAGTGCCGGGTTGACGCTGTAGCTGGTCGAGCCCGACAGCAGCAGCGTGTAGCCGTCGGGCACCGCCTTGGCCACCGCATCGGTGCCGATGATGGTCGAGGCGCCGGGCTTGTTGTCGATCACCACCGGCTGCTTGAGCCGCTCCGCGAGCTTCTGGCCCATGGCCCGCGCCACCAGGTCGGTGCCGCCGCCGGGCGGGAAGGGAACCACCAGTTTCACGGGCTTGGCCGGCCAGGCATCCTGAGACCAGCCGGGCAGGGCGAGGGTGGCGGCGGCGGCGAAGGCGAGCGCGGACAGGCCGCGGCGGGAGAGGGTGGAGGTCATTGGTGATCGAAGGGTCAAAGTGAAGGAAGGGAAGTCGAAGACAGCGCGCCGGCCTGCCAGGGTGCCTGGCCCTCCGCGCCGAGGTCCCAGTACAGGCCGGCCATGAGCTGAAGTCCCTCGCGAACCAGCGGCGCCAGCAGGTGCTCGTTGGGCGCGTGCTGCGCGCAGGCCGGGTACGAATGCGGCACCCACAAGGTCGGCAGGCCCAGCTGGCCGGCGAACACATCGTTCGGCAGCGAGCCCGCGAGGTTCGGCAGCAGGTCGGCGCGCTGGCCGCAGCTGTGGGCGATCGAGCGCTGGGCCCAGTCGACCCACGGGTTCTCGACATCGAGCCGGGTCGCGGCGCCGGCCAGCGTGACCTCGACCTCGACCTGCTCGAAGCCGCGCGCATCCAGGTGCGCCCGCACGATCTGCGCGAGCGCCTGCCAGGGCGTGCCGACCACGAAGCGCAACTGGCAGTGCGCCACCGCCTGGCCAGGGATCGCGTTGACCGGCCGCTCGGCCGAGCCGGCGCCGAACGCCAGGACCTCGATCGTGTTCCAGGCCATCAGGCGCTCGGCCGGACTCAGCCCCGGCTCGCCCCAGCCGGCATCGAGGGCCGGGTCCTCGGCGCCGCCGCCGATGGCGATGTCGGCCAGCGCCGCGCGCACCGGGGCCGGGATCGGCGGCGGCCGCAGCGCCTCGACCAGGATGCGGCCGCGCGCGTCGGCGAGCGAGGCCACGGCATGGCTCAGCACGGTCGCCGGATTGGCGAGCACGCCGCCCCAGTTGCCCGAGTGGTAGCCGCGCGGCCGGGCGCGCAGACGCAGGCTGAAGTTGACCGCGCCGCGCGAGCCGAGGAACAGCGTCGGCCGGGTCGCGCTCACGCGCGGACCATCGCAGGCGATCAGCAGGTCGGCGCGCAGTTTCTCGCGCTGCTGCTCGCAGACCGCCTGCAGGCCGGGCGAGGCGGCTTCCTCGCCCATCTCGATCAGCCAGGTCACGTTGTAGCCCAGCCGCCCGCCGCGGGCCCGCAGCACGGCGGCGAGCCCGCCGAGATTGACCGTGTGCTGGCCCTTGTTGTCGGCCGTGCCGCGGCCATACCAGCGCTCGCCGCGAACGGTCAGCGACCAGGGTGACAGCCCCTCGGCCCAGTGCGCGTCCTGTCCGCTCACGACGTCGCCGTGGCCGTAGCTCAGCACCGTGGGCAGTTCGGCGCCCTCGATCCGGCGGGCGATCAGGAACGGACCGCCGCCGGCCACCGGATTGGCGATCAACTCGCAACCGAAGCCGAGCGCTTCGAGCGGCGGCACCAGTTCACTGCGCAGGTAGGCCTCGAGCGCCGGCGTGGCGGTTCCGGTGTCGCTCTCGGTGCGAAAGGCGATGCGCCGCTGCAGATCGGCGAAGAATCCGCCGTCGTCGAAGTAGGCGGCCGCGGAGGCGAGGGCGTCGGTGCGTGTCATGGTGCTTGCGTTTCGTGGGAATGCTGCAAGTACAAGGCCTGAAAGGCTTTGCTTCCATCATCGTTTTGGCACACTCCCATTGCCTTTGAGGCAATACGTACGCGACTCGCGGGCTTTCCCATGACACCCACACTCCTCAGCATCCCGATGCGCCACTTCCTCGAAGTGGCCCGCAGCGGCTCGGTCAACCAGGCCGCGGCGCGGCTGTTCGTCGCCGCGTCCGCGGTCAGCCGCCAGATCGCCAAGCTCGAGGACAGCCTGGGCACCGCGCTGTTCGAGCGCAGCGCCCGCGGCATGACGCTCACTGCCGCGGGCCTGCGGCTGTCGGCGCACCTGCGCAACGCCGTGCTCGACGCCGAGCAGGTGATCGAGCAGGTGCGCGATCTGGGCGGTCAGCAGGCCGGCCGCGTTCGCATCGCCTGCACCGAGGGTTTCGCGTCCCACTTCATGCCGGCCGTGGTGGGCGAATTCCGGGATGCCAACCCAGGCAGCCAGATCGAGCTTCACGTCGGCTCGCCCGATGAAGTGAGCCTGCTGCTGGCGCGCGGCGAGACCGACATCGTGCTCAAGTACGTCGTCGCGCCCGAGCCCGGCCTGAAGATCGAGCATGCCGCACCGGCGCCGGTGCACGCGGTGCTGCGGCCCGACCATCCGCTGGCGCGGCAGCGCATGCTGCAAGTAGCCGAGGTGGTGCGCTATCCGCTGATCGTGGGCAGCAAGGGCGTGACCACGCGCCAGCTCTTCGACCAGGCCTGCAGCGTCCTGGGCGTGCAATACCGGCCGGTGTTCGTCAGCAATTTCTCGTCGGCACAACTGCCGCTGCTGCGCACGCCCGACGTGCTGCTGTCGGGCCACCTGACCGTGATGCACCTGATCAACGAGGGCCTGGTCGTGGCGCGTCCCTTCGCCGATGCGCCGATGCAGCAGCGCCGGCTGCAACTGCTCTCGCTCGAAGGCCGCACCCTGACGGCGCCGGTGCAGGCCTTCGTGCAGCACCTGATGAAGGCGATCACCCAGGCCAGCCGGCGCAAGCTGGGACGGGCCAGCAAGACCTGAAGACCTGCGGCGGAGGGGTCAAGCGCCTCGGCTGCGCATGTCGTCGGCCACCTCCCGGATCAGCCCCCACACCCGTTGCGCCAGCGGCGACGGCGCCCTATTGCGCCGATGCACCAGCATGATCGAGCGCTGCACCCGCGGCAGCAGCGGCCGCATGACCAGCACCGCGAGCCCGGTCGGCGGGGCAGCCAGCGCCGGCATCACGCTGATGCCGATGCCCTGCTCGACCATGCGGAAGGCGGTGGTCGGATGCCCGACCTGCTGGCGGATTTCGCAGCGCACGCCATGCCGGGCCAGCGCCTCGTCGATCAGGCGCCGGCTGCCCGAGGCATGGTCGAGCAGCACCAGCGCCTCGCCGTCGAGCGCCGACCAGCGCAGCGTGCGCTGCGCCGCCAGCCGGTGGCCCGGCGGCAGCACCAGGCAGAACGGATCGTCGAGGATCGGCTCGCCATGCAGGTCGTCGGTGTCGGGCGGCTCGACCACCACGCCGAAATCGACCTCGCCGGCGCGCACGCTGTCCAGCACGTCCTGCTGGATGCGGTCGAGCAGCACGAACTCGATCTCGGGCTCGCGCCGCGCGCATTCGGCGATGCAGGCCGGCATCAGGTTGGCCGACAGGGTCGGGCTGCTGGCCACGCGAACCTTGCCGCGCCGCGCGCCGGCCATGCCGTGGACTTCGGCCAGTGCCTGGTCGAGTTCGTCGAGCACGCGCGCCAGGCGCAGCGCGAGCGACTGGCCGGCCTCGGTGAGCACCACCTCGCGCGTCGTGCGGTCGAGCAGCTTCAGGCCGAGCTGCGACTCGAGTTCATGGATCGAGCGGCTGACCGCGGGCTGCGACAGCCCGACCTGGTCGCCGGCGCGGCTGAAGTTGCGGCCGTCGGCGATGGCACGGAAGACTCGCAGCTGACGCAGGCTCACATTCATGCAGTCAAATCATATATCTATCCGATAAATCCATTTCTCTTTTGAATGCAGGCGCGGTCCAATCGGGGCCATGGCACGTTCACGCTACCTCCCCGACAACTTCACGCTGGCCCTGGTCGCCACCGTCACGCTGGCCAGCCTGTGGCCGGCGAGCGGCGCCACGGCGCATTTCTTCGAGCGCCTGACCACGGTCGCGATCGGCCTGCTGTTCTTCCTGCACGGCGCCAAGCTGTCGCGCGAGGCCGTGATGGGCGGCATCACGCACTGGCGGCTGCACCTGCTGGTGTTCGGCGCCACTTTCGTCATGTTCCCGCTGCTCGGGCTGGCGCTCAAGCCGGTGCTGACGCCGCTGGTCACGCCCGAGCTGTACACCGGCGTGCTCTTCTTGTGCGTGCTGCCGGCCACCGTCCAGTCGGCGATCGCCTTCACCTCGATGGCGCGCGGCAACATGCCGGCCGCAATCTGCAGCGCCTCGGCCTCGACGATGCTCGGCGTCTTCATCACGCCGCTGCTGGTCAACCTGATCGTGGTGCCGAACGGCGCTGCCAGCGCTTCGTTCGATGCCATCGGCCGCATCCTGCTGCAGCTGATGGTGCCCTTCGTCGCCGGCCATCTGCTGCGGCCCTGGATCGGCGGCTGGATCAAGCGCCGCGCCTCGGTGCTGACGCTGGTCGACCGCGGCTCGATCCTGCTGGTGGTCTACACCGCCTTCAGCGCGGCCGTGATCGAGGGGCTGTGGAAGCAGGTGCCGATGTCGGCGCTGGCCGGCCTGCTGGTGGTCTGCGCGGTGCTGCTGGCGCTGGCGCTGTTCGTCACGACCTGGGCCAGCCGCGCGCTGGGCTTCGACAAGGCCGACGAGATCACGATCGTGTTCTGCGGCTCCAAGAAGAGCCTGGCCAGCGGCATCCCGATGGCCAAGGTGCTGTTCGCCTCGCACGCGGTCGGCGCGATCGTGCTGCCGCTGATGCTGTTCCACCAGATGCAGCTGATGGTCTGCGCGGTGCTCGCCCAGCGCTATGCGCGACGCAAGGCCGACGCGGCCGTGGCCGAGATCGAGAAGGTCAAGCCCGCCGCTTGACGCTTCGCTTCGCTCAGCGCGGGGCGTCGCCCTTGCGGTACTCGGCGGTGAGCTCGTCCAGCCGTTGCTTGAGCCCGGCGTCGAGCTTGTAGTCGGCCGCGGCCAGCGTCGCATCGAGCTGATCGGGCCGGCTGGCACCGAGCAGCGGCGCGGTGACCAGCGGATTGGCCATCACCCAGGCCACCGCCAAGGTCGAGAGCGGCACGCCCGCTTCATCGGCCAGCCGGTGCAGCTCGGCGACGGTGCCGAAGCTGCGCTCGTTCCAGTAGCGGTCCTGGTACATGCCGCCGGCCGTACCGAGCGTGAAGCGCGTGTTCGCCTCCGGCTTGGCCTCGGACTTGTACTTGCCGGTCAGGAGGCCGCCCGCAAGCGGGTTGTACGGGATCACGCCCAGGCCTTCCTCGCCGGCCAGCGGCAGCAGCTCGCGCTCGATCTCGCGGAACAGGAGGCTGTAGCGCGGCTGCACGCACACCAGCTGGGTGAGCCGGCGCAGCTCGGCCCGGCCGATCGCGCGGGCCAGTCGGTAGGCCAGGAAATTCGAGACGCCGATGTAGCGCGCGCGGCCCGAGCGGACGATCACGTCGAGTGCCTCCAGGCTTTCGTCGAGCGGCGTCTCGCGGTCGTCGTGGTGCAGCTGGTAGAGATCGACATGGTCGGTCTGCAGGCGCTTCAGCGAGGCATCGATGGCGTCGAGCAGATGCTTGCGCGAATTGCCCTGGTCCCAGCTGTGGGGGCCGACCTTGTTCGCCGCCTTGGTCGCGATGATGAAATCATGACGCCGGCTCGCGCCCTTGGCGCGCAGCCAGCGGCCGATGATCTCCTCGGTGCGGCCCGCGGTGTCGACGGTGCCGCCGAGCGGATAGACATCCGCGGTGTCGAGGAAGTTGATGCCGCCCTCGGCGGCGCGGTCGAGGATCTGGTGCGACACCGCCTCGTCGGTCTGCAGGCCGAAGGTCATGGTGCCGAGCGCGAGGCGCGACACGGTGAGGCCGGTGCGGCCGAGGCGGGTGGTGGGGATGCTCATCGAAAGACTCCGGATTCGGGGCGGACGGCCATGATAGTGAACCGCCGCCAGACGCGCTTGCGGCCGAGGGCGTGTTCACCCTATTTCCAGGGTCGCGAAGGCATGCCAAGGCGGGCCAATCAAGGCGCACGACGCCGCATGTGCGTTGGCACATGCAAGGAGTGCAACGCGGAGTGGCACGCCTTGGCATGCCTTCCCTTCGGGTTGCCCGGCCAAGGGGCTGGATGCAAGGCGCCCGCGCGCAGCAAGGCTTTGGCCTTGCAAGCGCGGGCAACGCCGCAGACGGCCCCTTGGCCGGGCAACGCGATCCCTGGAAATAGGGTGAACACGCCCTACCGATAGGTCGCCAGATGAATGCTGGTCTCCGTGCTGCGAATCCCCTTGAGCAGCCGGATCCGCTCCAGCACCTGCGACAGCTCGGCCATCGAGGCGGCGCGCAGCTCGGCCAGCAGGTCCCAGCGGCCGTTGGTGTCGTGCAGCGCGGCGACGCCGGGCTCGCCGAGCAGGCTGGCGATCACCGTGCGGGTCTGGTTGCCTTCGACCAGGATGCCCATCCAGGCGCGGATCTCGTCCGAGCGCGCCTCCGGCCGCAGCTGCACTGCATAGCCGACGATGACGCCGCCATCCTCCAGCTTGCGCAGCCGATTGGCGACCGTGCCGCGCGAGACGCCGAGCTTCTGCGCCAGCACGGCCGCCGGCAGGCGGGCGTCCTGCCGCAGCAAGGCGATCAGGCGATGGTCGAGCGGGTCGATGTCCATCACGCCAGTCTAGCGAAGGCCTAGCCCGACGCTTGCGACACCAGCTCCGCCACCCGCGAAGGCGCCTCCGACATCAACGCCCGATGCGCGGCCTGCGCCAGCGACGGCGCCAGCGCCTGCAGCAGTTCGACCTGGCCGGCCACCAGGCTGGCGATCGGCACGCCGTCGCGATACAGCACCCGCGAACCCGCCACGCGCGCGGCCTTCGGGCCCGGCATGATGGTGCCGAGCAGGTTCGCGGGGTCGGCGGCTGCCAGGCGGACGAGGGCGCCATCGAGCGGCCGGCGCCGCGTTTCGCGCAGCAGGCCGATGGCTTCGGGCAAGGCGAATTGTTCGCCCGCCACGCCGGCGATGAAGCGGCCGCCACGGATCTCGCCGCGCGCCTCGAGCCGGCGGTAGGCGCGCACCAGGTCGCGCCACGGCGGCAGCCAGGCGGCCTCGCGCTCGAGCAGGCGCCAGCAGACCACGCCGTAGCGGCGCAGCAGGACCCGCGCGACCTGCTCGACGGCATCGCTGCCCACGCGCGCGGGCGGATCGGCCGCCGCCACCGGCACACGCGCGCGGACCAGCGACCAGCGCCCCGCATCCTCGATCCCGAACAGCGCCGTGCGGCGATGCCGCCGCCCATGCGTCGAAGTCGAGCGTTTGGACGGCGGGATCAGCAATGCGCGAAGACCCGCGTAGCTGTCGCAATGCACCCGGCCGCGCATCACCAGTTCGCTCAGCGCATCCTCGAGTTCGGTGCCAAGGAGGTGCGTGCCCTGGACCATTTCGTCGAAGAAGGAAGCGCCATGCTCGGCCAGGAACGCCGCCACCCGCCGGGCCCGCGAGCCCAGGCCGTCGTCGTTCCCGGGCACCGGCGCCAGGCCGTTCCAGAGCGCGGCGCTGCGGCGCGGCAGCAGCAGGATCGGCGCCGAGCGCAACGAGGGGCTGCCACCGCCCGGCCGGCCTTCGATGGCCACCGGCCGCAGCCGCGTCCACAGCGTGCGGCCCGCGGTGCAGAGTTCGTCGAGCCAGGCCGGGGCGTAGTCCTTGACCCGCGCCGGCAGCAGCTCGGCCTCCCAGAGTCCGGCCGGCGCTTCGTAGCCTTCGAGCTGCGCCAGGATGCCGGCCAGCGCCTCGGGGCCGCTGACCCGGCTGGCGGCAGCGACACGCTGCCACTCGAACAGGAAGCGCGCGAAGTCGCGCGGCTCGACCGGCTCGATCTCCTGCCGCAGCCGCTTCAGCGTGTAGCGGTGAATGCGGGCCAGCAGATGACGCTCGCACCATTCGAGCGCCGGCGTGCCGGGCGTGAAGCGGCCCTGCAGCACCGAGCCTTCGGCCTGCAAGGCCCCCAGGGCGGCATCGACATCGGCCCCCGGCAGCCCGAGCGACGCGGCCAGCGCAGGCGCCGACACCGGCCCGAGGCCACCGAGCCGCGAGCGCAGCAGTTCGCGCAGGGCGTCGTCGGCATCGGCCGGCGGCGCCGCATCGGACGGGGGCTCGATCTCGGGCGCCATCGCGGCCCCGGGGTAGAGCGAGCGGACCTGCGCCCATCGCTCGGCCGCGACCCACAGGCCGCGGCCCGGCGCCGTGGCGACCGCCAGCCGCGTCGCCCGCCGGTCACTCGCCAGCGCCTGCAGCCAGTCCTGCCAGCCTGCGTTGGCCAAGGCCTCGGCGTCGCTGACCACGCCGAGCCCATGAAGCGCCTCGTGCATCTCGTCGGCGCTGCGCGCCCGCGGCCAGGCTTCCTGGCGCACGGCCTCGATCGCCTCGCTGTCGAGCTGGCCCAAGTCGTCGGCGCTTTCCGGATCGACATAGCGGCGGTTCTGTACCGCCTGGGTGCGGCGCTCCTCGAGCGGCGCGTCGTCGAGAAAAGCATAGGGTCGGGCATTCAGCGCCTCGGCCGCGAGCGCCGACGGCGCCGGCACATCGCGCGCCAGCACCTCGACTTCGCCGGACTCCAGCTTCGCGAGCAGCCGCAGCCAGCCCGCGGCATCCATGGCCTCGTACAGGCAGTCCTGCAGCGTCTGCGCGACCAGCGGATGGTCGGGGATCTCGCGCGCGCCGGCCAGGTTCTCGGCGCAGGCGACCTGGTCCGGGAAGACCGCGGCCAGCAGATCTTCGGACTTCATCCGCTGCAGCTGCGGCGCCACCTTGCGCCCGCCCATGAAGCGCGGCAGCGCCAGCGCCGTGGTGGCGTTCCAGCGCCAGCGCACGCCGAACAGCGGCGCATCGAGCAGCGCCTGCACCAGCACGTCGAGCGCCGAGGCCGAGTGCAGGTAGCGCGCGACTTCGTCGAGCGCGAAGCTGTGGCTGGTCGACAGCGACAGCACGATCGCATCCTCGGTCGCGGCGGCCTGGAGCTCGAAATTGAACTGGCGGCAGAAGCGCTTGCGCAGCGCCAGCCCCCACGCCCGGTTGAGCCGGCTGCCGAAGGCCGAATGGATCACCAGCTGCATGCCGCCCGAGGCATCGAAGAAGCGCTCCATCACGATGCGCTGCTGGGTCGGCAGCGCGCCGAGCACGCGCAGCGTTCGGGCCAGGTGCTCGACGATCTGGCGCGCCGCTTCGGCTTCGAGGCCGACCGCGCCGGCGAGCCATTCGGTCGCACCCTCGACGCCCCGGGCGGCCAACGCCGCCTCGATCCCGGCGCGCAGGCGCGCAACGCCGAACGACAGCTCGTCGCTGCGCCCGGGGGCCTCGCCGAGCCAGAAGGGGATGTTCGGCGCCGCGCCGTGGGCATCCTCGACCCGCACCCGGCCAGGCTCGATCTTCAGGATGCGGTAGCTGGCGTTGCCGAGCTGGAAGACGTCGCCGGCCAGGCTCTCGACCGCGAAATCCTCGTTGACGCTGCCGATCTTGTGCGCCTGCGGCTCGAGCACCACCGTGTAGTCGCCGGTCTCGGGAATGGTGCCGCCCGAGGTCAGCGCGGTCATGCGCGCACCCCGGCGCTCGCGCAGCAGGTGGTGCACCGCATCGCGATGCACGTAGCTGCCGCGCGCGCCCTGGCGGGTGGAAAAACCTTCCGACAGCATCCGCACCACCGCCGCGAAATCCTCGCGTTTCAGGTCAGCGTAGGGCCAGGCGCGGCGCATGAGCGCGAACAGTTCGTCTTCCTCGCATTCGCGCGAGGCGGTCTCGGCCACGATCTGCTGCGCCAGCACGTCGAGCGGCGCCGGCAGCACATGCAGCGCGTCGAGTTCGCCGCGGCGCACGCAGTCGAGCAGCGCCGCGCACTCGACCAGCTCGTCGCGCGACTGCGGGAACAGCCGCGCCTTCGGCACGCCGCCCACCGCATGGCCGGAGCGGCCGGCGCGCTGCAGGAAGGTGGCGATCGAGCGCGGCGAGCCGAGCTGGCAGACCAGGTCGACCTCGCCAATGTCGAGCCCCAGCTCGAGCGAGGCCGTGGCCACCAGCACCTTCAGCTGGCCGCGTTTCAGGCGCTGTTCGGCATCGAGGCGGGTCTCTTTCGCGAGGCTGCCGTGGTGCGCCGCGACCACCTCCTTGCCGAGGATCTCGCCCAGGTGGCGCGCCGCCCGCTCGGCCATCCGGCGCGTGTTGACGAACAGCAGCGTGGTGCGGTGCGCATGAACCAGGGCGGCGATGCGCGCATAGACCTGCTCCCACTGGGCGTTCGACATCACGGCCTCGAGCGGCGTCGGCGGCAGTTCGAGCGCCAGGTCGCGCTGCTTGGCATAGCCGATGTCGACGATCGCGCAGTCGGCGACACCGTCGACCACCGCGCCGGCTCCGACCAGGAAGCGCGCGATCTCGTCGATCGGCTTCTGCGTCGCCGAGACGCCGATGCGCGTCAGCGGCGCTTGGCACAGCGCCTGCAGCCGCTCGAGCGACAGCGCCAGGTGGCTGCCGCGCTTGCTGCCGACGATGGCGTGGATCTCGTCGACGATCACGGTGCGCACGCCGGACAGCATGCTGCGGCCCGACACCGAGCCGAGCAGCACGTAGAGCGACTCGGGCGTGCTGACCAGCACATGGGGCGGCTTGCGCAGCGCCTGCTGCCGCTCGCGGGCCGGCGTGTCGCCGGTGCGCACGGCGGTGCGGATCTCGACGTCGGGCAGGCCGAGCTTGGCGAGTTCGGCGCGGATGCCCGCCAACGGCGCCTGCAGGTTGAGGCCGATGTCGTTCGACAGCGCCTTCAGCGGCGACACGTAGACCACCGTGGTCTGGTCGGGCAGGCCGCCGGGCTGCAGGCCCTGGCGCACCAGGCCGTCAAGCGCCGCAAGGAAGGCCGTGAGCGTCTTGCCGGAGCCGGTCGGCGCCGCGATCAGCGTGTGGCGGCCGGCCGCGATCGCCGGCCAAGCGGCGGCCTGGGCCTCGGTCGGGGCCGGGAAGGTGGCGTCGAACCAGCGGGCGACGGCGGGATGGAAGGTGTCATGCACGGCCTTGCATGAGATCAGGCCGCGCCGGCCGATGTCAAGGCGCCAGCCGCGGCGCCGACACAACCTGCAACCTGCGCCCTCAGGCCCTGACGTCGACCACCACGCGGCCGCGCACCTGTCCCGCGAGCAGGCGCGGCGCCATTTCGGCCACCGCGCCGAGGCCGAGGGTCTGGGTATTGGCGTCGAGCAGGTCGCGCGGCAGCTCGGCCTCGAGCCGTCGCCAGGCCTCGACCCGGCGGGCCTGCGGCGCCTGCACGCTGTCGACCCCGGCGAGCGTCACGCCACGCAGGATGAAGGGCGCCACGCTGGCCGGGAAATCCATGCCCTGCGCCAGCCCGCAGGCGGCCACCGTGCCGCCGTAGCGCAGGCTGGCACACACGTTGGCGAGCGTGTGGCTGCCGACGCTGTCGACCGCCGCGGCCCAGCGCTCTTTCTGCAGCGGCTTGCCGGGCTCGCCGAGCGTTGCCCGGTTGATGATCTCGCGAGCGCCCAGGTGTTGCAGGTGCGCGGCTTCCGCCGTGCGGCCGGTGGAGGCATGCACCTCGAAGCCGAGCCGGGCCAGCAGGGCGATCGCGATCGTGCCGACGCCGCCGTTGGCGCCGGTGACCAGCACCGGGCCCGCGGCCGGCGTCACGCCGCGGTCCTGCAGCGCCATGACGCACAGCATCGCGGTGTAGCCCGCGGTGCCGATCGCCATCGTCTGGCGGGCGTCGAAGCCCGACGGGATCGGCACCAGCCAGTCGGCCCGGACGCGGGCCTTTTGTGCCAGGCCGCCCCAGTGCGCCTCGCCGACACCCCAGCCGTTGAGCAGCACCGCATCGCCGGCCTGGTAGCGCGGATCGCTGCTCGCGGCGACCGTGCCCGCGAAATCGATCCCCGGCACCATCGGGAACTTGCGCACCACCGGCGACCTGCCGGTGATCGCCAGCGCATCCTTGTAGTTGACGGTGGAATAGGCGATGTCGACCAGCACCTCGCCCTCCGGCAGTGCGGCGTCGTCGATCGCGGTCACGGCGGCACGGGTGCTGCCATCGTCGGCCTTGGTCAGTAGCAGGGCATCGAACATCTGGACACTCCTTGTCTTTTCAGGATCGGCGGGCCGAAACGCGCGAGCATCGCACAGCGCCCGGCGTTTGACGACGGCCCACGATGGGCGTAGCGTTCTCGCCCCGGCCCGCACGCAGGCCGCGAAAGAAGGAGACATCGACGATGACCGATCTGTCCGCCCATCCGACGCAGACCGCCAGCGCCTGGCTGGCCGATTTCCAGTCCGCGCTGGAGCGGCGCGACATCGACGCCGCGGTGGCCCTGTTCGAGGCCGACAGCTACTGGCGCGACCTGGTCGCCTTCACCTGGAACATCCGCACGCAAGAGGGCCCCGAGGCGATCCGCAAGATGCTCGAAGCCCGGCTGGCCGACACCCGGCCGACCGCCTTCGCGGTCGAGGGCGACGCCACCGAGGCCGACGGCGTGGTCGATGCCTGGTTCACCTTCGAGACCGCGGTGGCGCGCGGGCGCGGCCACCTGCGGCTGCGCAACGGCAAGGCCTGGACGCTGCTCACCACCATGACCGAGCTCAAGGGCTTCGAGGAGCACAAGGGGGAGCGCCGCGTCAAGGGCGCCGAGCACGGGGCGAACCCGCAGCGCAAGACCTGGCTCGAACGGCGCCAGCAGGAGGCCGAGACGCTGGGCTTCGCCGAGCAGCCCTACGTGCTGATCGTCGGCGGCGGGCAGGGCGGCATCGCGCTCGGCGCGCGGCTGCGGCGGCTCGGCGTGCCGACCATCATCGTCGAGAAGAACGCGCGCCCCGGCGACTCCTGGCGCAAGCGCTACAAGAGCCTCTGCCTGCACGATCCGGTCTGGTACGACCACCTGCCCTACCTGCCGTTCCCCGACGACTGGCCGGTGTTCGCGCCGAAGGACAAGATCGGCGACTGGCTCGAGATGTACACCAAGGTGATGGAGCTCAACTACTGGGGCTCGACCACCGCGAAGAAGGCCCGCTTCGACGAGGCGAAGAAAGAATGGGAAGTGGTCGTCGAGCGCGACGGCCGCGAGATCGCGCTGCGGCCGAAGCAGCTGGTGTTCGCGCTCGGCGTCTCGGGCTTTCCGATCCTGCCGAAGATTCCCGGCGCCGAGACCTTCGAGGGCGAGCAGCACCATTCGAGCGCGCACCCCGGACCCGAGGCCTGGCGCGGCAAGAAGTGCGTGGTGCTGGGCTCCAACAATTCGGCCCACGACATCTGCGCCGCGCTGTGGGAGAACGGCGCCGACGTGACCATGATCCAGCGCAGCTCGACCCACATCGCGCCCTCCGATTCGCTGATGGAGCTGGCGCTCGGCGGGCTCTACTCCGAGGCCGCGCTCAAGGCCGGCGTCACGACCGACAAGGCCGACCTGATCTTCGCCTCCGTGCCCTACCGGATCATGGCGCCGATGCATGTGCCGGCGTATGAAGAGATGAAGCGGCGCGACGCCGACCTGTATGGGCGGCTCGAGAAGGCCGGCTTCCTGCTCGACTTCGGCGTCGACGGCTCCGGCCTCTTCATGAAGTATCTGCGCCGCGGCTCGGGCTACTACATCGATGTCGGAGCTTCGGAACTGGTCGCCAACGGCAGCATCAAGCTCCGCAGCGGCGTGACCATCGAGCGCATCAACCCGAAATCGGTGACCCTGAGCGACGGCAGCGAGCTGCCGGCCGACCTGATCGTCTATGCCACCGGCTACGGCTCGATGAACGGCTGGCTGGCCGAGCTGATCTCGCCCGGGATGGCCGACAAGGTCGGCAAGGTCTGGGGCCTTGGATCCGACACGCCGAAGGACCCCGGCCCCTGGGAAGGCGAGCTGCGCAACATGTGGAAGCCCACGCAGGTGCCGCAGCTGTGGATCCACGGCGGCAACCTGCACCAGTCGCGCCACTACTCGCAGTTCCTGGCGCTGCAGCTGAAGGCGCGCATGGAAGGCCTGCCGACGCCGGTGTATGAGACCGCGCCGGTGCATCACACCCGCTGAGCGCGACCGGGGCGATCTCAGACCAGGTCGCCGCGCGCGCTCATCAAACGGACGCTCTCGTCGCCGATCACCTCCTGCTCCGGGGCCAGGAAGCGCATCCAGTAGCCGGCGATGTCGATGTTGTCGCCGTTGGCCAGCGCCTGCATCTCGATGCGCTTGCCGTTCACGAAGGTGCCGTTGCGGCTGCCCAGGTCGCGCAGGATCACCAGCGGCCCCTCGGTGCTGAGCTTGGCGTGAAATCGGCTGACCCTCGGCGACGCCAACACCACGTGGTTGTGTTCGGCCCGGCCGATGGTCATGCCGGGCTCCGACACCGGCACCTGGGTGGTCTGGCCGGTGGGGGTCATCAAGATCAGCATCGCCATCCGTACACGCTCCATTCAAGAGCGTCCAAACTTAGCTTTTGGAGTACTAAAGTACAAGTTCTTTAGGGTTACATCCCGTATTCACAGGCCCTTCTCGACCATGTCGAGCAAGCGCTGGCCGAGCGACTCCACTTGCGGCGCCGGCAGGCCGCGCAGCGGGCCGTCGATGACCAGCAGGGCCAGCCCGTGCACCGCCGACCAGGCCAGGAACTCGGCCCCCGGCCGGCGCTCGGGCGGCATCGCGCCGGCCTGCACCAGCCGGTCGAGTGCGGCTGCGAGCAGTTCAAAGGGGTTGAGGCCGCTCGCGCCGCCCTTGGCATCCGGCGGCGCGTCCTCGACCTCGACCGGCGCCGCGAAGGCGGTCCGGAAGAGGCCGGTTTCGGCCCGGGCGAAGCGCAGGTAGCCGGTGCCCACGGCGCGCACGCCGGCCCGGGCGTACGCCGCTGCATCGGACGTCGGCGCCAGGGCCGCCAATTCGGCCTCCATGGCCCGTGCCACTGCGGCCAGGGCCGCGGCCCGCACCGCCTGGAGCAGCGCCTGCCGGCTCGCGAAGTGCCGGTAGGCAGCGTTGGGAACCACCCCGGCGCGGCGCGTCGCCTCGCGCAGCACCACCGCTTCGGGGCCGCCGGCACGGGCCAGTTCGACGCCCGATTCGAGCAAGGCACGGCGCAGGTCGCCGTGGCGGTAGGTGCTGCGCGCGGAAGAGCGGGCGGGGACGGTGGAGGTCATCGATTTTTCATGTGGACAGCGTCCATTATCTTTGCTATCGTTTTGTGGACGTTGTACACAAACATCCTCTGCCACCTCTCACCGAAAGGAAAGTCACGATGCAAGTCCAGTCCTATCTCTTCTTCGAGGGCCGCTGCGAGGAGGCGCTCGAGTTCTACCGCAAGGCGGTCGGCGCCCAGGTCACGATGCTGATGCGCTTCAAGGAAAGCCCCGACCCGATCCCGGCCGACAAGGTGCCGCCGGGTTCGGAAGACAAGGTGATGCACGCGAGTTTCAATATCGGCGAGACGATGCTCATGGCGTCCGATGGCTTCGCCAAGGGCCAGCCGACCTTCAAGGGCTTCGCGCTGTCGCTGAACGCCGCCGACGAGGCCGAGGCCCGCCGGCTGTTCGGTGCCCTGGGCGAGGGCGGCCAGGTGCAGATGCCGTTGGGCAAGACCTTCTGGTCACCGGCCTTCGGGATGGTGGAGGACCGCTTCGGCATCTTGTGGATGGTGCAGGTCCCCGCGCCGATGTGACAGGCGGCCGCGGCGCTTTGCCCGTAAATTCGATGGTTCATTCCAAAGGAGCCATCGTCCATGATCCATGTCGTCGCCGTCATCACCGCCAAGCCCGGCCAACGCGAGCTGATCCTCGAGGCCTACCGCGCCAACCGGCCCGCGGTGCTGGCCGAGAAGGGCTGCATCGAGTACACCGCGACCATCGACGCGGCGGGCATGCCGGCCTCGCGCGGCAGCTTCGGCGCCGACACCTTCGTCGTCGTCGAGAAGTGGGAAACCCTCGCCGACCTGCAGGCCCACGCGGCGGCGCCCCACATGGCCGCCTACGGCGCCAAGGTCAAGGACTGGACCGAGAGCCGCTTGATCCACGTGCTTGAGCCAGCCTGAGGTCAGGTTCCGACAGAAATTTCCATATTTCTGTCAATTGACAAAATTGTGCCAAAATCTGTCGGATGCGCACGCCGTCCGACCCCTGGCACTTCGCCCGCCCCGAGCTCGCCGGGGGCTACCTGCAAGCCTTCGACCTCGGCCTGGTGTCGGCCCGCGGGCTGTTCGCCCGGCGCCGCATGGGCAAAAGCGAATTCCTGAAGCATGACCTGCTGCCGGCCGCCGAAGCCGCCGGCTACCTGGCCGCCTACACCAACCTCTGGGACGACGCCGATCATCCGGGCCAGGCGATCGCCACTGCCATCCTGTCGGCCGCCAAGTCCAAGGGGCTCGCCCAATTCTGGGAAGACCTGTCGACGCCCATCCGGAAGATGAAGGCGGGCGGCAAGCTGCCCCTCGGCGTCGAGGGTTCGGTCGAACTGGACCTCGCCGACAAGGAAAAACTTGCGGTGCCGGCCATCCAGGCGGCGCTGCAAGCGGCCGACAAGACCCGCAAGCGGCTGGTCCTGGTGATCGACGAGGCGCAAGTACTCGCCAGCCCGGAGCACCGACAGGTGGCGCATTCGCTGCGCGCGGGCCTGGACATTCGCAAGGCGAGCGTCAAGGTCCTGTTCGCAGGCTCATCGGAGGCGGCGCTGCGCGAAATGTTCTCGCGGGCATCGGCGCCGTTCTACAACTGGGCGCCGGTGGAGCCGTTCCCGCTGCTCGGCGATGCCTTCGTCTCGGCAACGGTGGCCCAGGTCAAGCGGCTGGCGAAGCAGCCGCTGGCGCTCGCCGATGCAAGGCAAGCGTTCCTGTCCTTGAAGGAAACGCCCGAGTTCTTCCGCTGGTATATCGAGCGCTACCTGCTCTACCAGGGCCAGGGCCCCGAACTGGCCTTGCAGCACACGCTGGCACGCGTCCACGACGACAGTGGCCACGCGAAGGCCTGGAAGGCCATGAACCGGTCCGATCGTGCGGTCCTGCTGCTTGCCGCGCGCGGCGTGCAGGACCTCTATGGCGCCGCCGCACTGACGCAGCTCCGCGAGTTGATGGGCAGCGGTGACGTCACGGCCAGCGTGCCCCGAAGCGCCCTGCGCCGCCTGACCGGTCCCAAGATGCAGGCGATGGCACGGGTCGACCACGGCCTCTACCGCTTCGAGGACCCCGAGTTCGAAGCCTGGGTGCGCAGCCGCAGGACGATCGACTGACGACGCCCAAGAAAAACGCGCCCGAGGGCGCGTTTCTTCAGGGGCCGGCGCAGCCTTACTTGGCCATCACCCGGACCATCTCCAGGCACTTGTTCGAGTAGCCCCATTCGTTGTCATACCAGCTCACCAGCTTCACGAAGGTGCCGTCGAGCGCGATGCCGGCATCGGCGTCGAAGATCGAGGTGCGCGGATCGCCGCGGAAGTCGGTGGCGACGACCTTGTCCTCGGTGTAGCCGAGCACGCCCTTCATGGCGCCTTCGCTCTGGGCCTTCATCTCGGCGCAGATTTCCTGGTAGGTGGCGTCCTTGACCAGTTCGACCGTGAGGTCGACCACCGAGACGTCGGAGGTCGGCACCCGGAAGCTCATGCCCGTGAGCTTCTTGTTGAGTTCGGGAATGACCACGCCCACGGCCTTGGCCGCGCCGGTGCTCGACGGGATGATGTTCTCGAGGATGCCGCGGCCGCCGCGCCAGTCCTTGTTGCTCGGGCCGTCGACCGTCTTCTGGGTCGCGGTGGCGGCGTGCACGGTGGTCATCAGGCCGCGCTTGATGCCCCACTTGTCGTTCAGCACCTTGGCCAGCGGCGCCAGGCAGTTGGTGGTGCAGCTGGCGTTGCTGATGATGGCTTCGCCGGCGTACTTCTTGTCGTTGACGCCGTAGACGAACATCGGCGTGTCGTCCTTGCTGGGGGCCGACAGCAGCACCTTCTTCGCGCCCGCGTCGATGTGCTTCTGGGCCGTGTCCTTGGTCAGGAACAGGCCGGTCGATTCGAGCACGATGTCGGCGCCGACATCGCTCCAGTTGAGCTTGGACGGGTCGCGTTCCTGCGTCAGGCGGATCTTCTTGCCGTTGACCACGAGCGTGTTGCCCTCGACCGTGACTTCGCCCTGGAAGCGGCCATGCACCGAGTCGTACTGGAGCATGTAGGCCAGGTAGTCGGGCTCGAGCAGGTCGTTGATCGCGACCACTTCGATGTCGTGCTTGAAGTTCTGCACCGCCGCGCGAAGCACGTTGCGCCCGATCCGACCGAAACCGTTGATGCCGAGTTTGATAGTCATGTCTTTCTGCTCCTGGAGGTTGAAAACTGGGGCGACCGATGTCAGCGCGCGAGCGCCGCCTCGACCGTGGCAGCGACGTTCTCTGCCGTGAAACCGAAATGCTTGAACAGCACGCCGGCAGGTGCCGACTCGCCGTAGGTGTCGATGCCGACGACCGCCGCGACGCCGTACTTCCACCAGCCGTCGGTGCAGCCCATCTCGACGGCGATGCGCGGCGTTCCCTTGGGCAGCACGCTCTTCTTGTAGGCCACGTCCTGGCGGTCGAAGGTGGTGGTGGAGGGCATCGAGACGACGCGCACGCCGATCTTCTTCGCCGCCAGCAGCTCCTGGGCGCGCAGCGCCAGCTGCACCTCGGAACCGGTGGCGATGATGACCGCCTTGAGCTTCTTGTTCTTGAGGCCCACGTCTTCGGGCTCGGACAGCACGTAGGCGCCCTTGCTGATGTCGCTCAGGTCCTTCTTGGGCGAATAGGGCAGGTTCTGGCGCGACAGCAGCAGCGCCGTCGGGCGGTCGGCGTTCTGCAGCGCGACGGCCCAGGCCACGGCTGTTTCGGCGGTGTCGCCGGGGCGCCAGACATCGAGGTTGGGGATCAGCCGCAGCGAGGCCGCGTGCTCGATCGACTGGTGGGTCGGACCGTCTTCCCCGAGACCGATCGAATCGTGCGTGAAGACATGGATCACGCGCTGCTTCATCAGGGCCGCCATGCGGATCGCGTTGCGGCTGTAGTCGCTGAAGGTCAGGAAGGTGCCGCCGTAGGGAATGAAGCCGCCATGCAGTGCGACGCCGTTCATGATGGCCGCCATGCCGAACTCGCGCACGCCGTAGTTGATGTGGCGTCCGATCGAGCCGTCGGGGATCTGCTCGTTGCCTTCGCTGCGGACCACGGCGCCATGGCTGTCGAAGCGCAGGCTCGGCGTGCTCTTGGTGTTGGTGAGGTTCGAGCCGGTCAGGTCGGCGCTGCCGCCGAGCAGCTCGGGCAGCGCGGCCGTGAAGGATTCGAGCGCCAGCTGCGAGGCCTTGCGAGAAGCCACGGTCTCGGCCTTGGTGTGGGCCGCCACCACGGTGTCGAAGGCCGTCTGGTGGAAGGTCTTCGGCAGCTCGCCCTTCATGCGGCGGGTGAACTCGGCGGCCAGGTCGGGGAAGACGGTGGTGTAGGCCGCGAACTTCTCGTTCCACTCGGCTTCATTCCTGGCGCCGGCGGCCTTGGCATCCCATTCCTCGTAGACCGCGGCCGGCAGCTCGAAGGGTGCGTGCGTCCAGTGCAGCGCGCTGCGGGTCAGGCCGATCTCGTCGGCGCCCAGCGGCTCGCCGTGCGCCTTGGCGGTGTTGGCGCGGTTCGGGCTGCCCTTGCCGATCTGGGTCTTGCAGATGATCAGCGTCGGCCGGTCGGCGTTCTTCTTCGCCTTCTCGATGGCCTTCGACACGTCCTTGGCATCGTGGCCGTCGATCGGCCCGATCACGTGCCAGCCATAGGCCTTGAAGCGCTCTTCGGTGTTGTCGATGAACCAGGGCTTGACCTGGCCGTCGATCGAGATGCCGTTGTCGTCGTAGAGCGCGATCAGCTTGCCGAGCTTCCAGGCGCCGGCCAGTGCGGCGGCCTCGTGGCTGATGCCTTCCATGAGGCAGCCGTCGCCGAGGAAGGCGTAGGTGTGGTGGTCGACGATCTCGTGGCCCTTGCGGTTGAACTCGGCGGCAAGCAGCTTCTCGGCCAGCGCGAAGCCGACCGCGTTGGTGAGGCCCTGGCCCAGCGGCCCGGTGGTGGTCTCGACGCCCGGCGTGATGCCGGTCTCGGGATGGCCGGCGGTCTTGCTGTGCAGCTGGCGGAAACGCTTGAGTTCCTCGATGGGAAGCGCATAGCCGGTGAGATGCAGCACCGAATAGATCAGCATCGAGGCGTGGCCGTTCGACAGCACGAAGCGGTCGCGGTCGAACCACTGCGGGTTCACCGGGTTGTGCTTCAGATGATCGCCCCACAGCGCAACCGCCATGTCGGCCATGCCCATCGGTGCACCGGGATGCCCCGAGTTGGCGAGTTGAACGGCATCCATTGCCAACGCGCGGATCGCGTTGGCCATCAAGGCTTGGTTGGCCATCTGTGGCTTTCTGGGGGCAGGTTAGGGGGAACCCGCTATTTTAACGGGCGGGGTGGGGCGGGCCCGGAATGGGGCGGAACGGGCTGCTAGAGTGCCGGTCCATGCAAGGGCTTCACCTGACTGCCGACCTCCTCGATTGCCGCTGCGATCCACGCTGGCTGGTCGACGCCGACACCCTCGGCGCGGCCTGCGTCGTGCGCGCGGAAGCCGCCGGCCTGCAAGTCGTCGGGCGGCTGTTCCATGCCTTCCCGTCGACGCCGCAAGGCGTCGGCGGCGTGACGGCCGCCGTGCTGCTGGCCGAGTCGCACCTGTGCGTCCATACCTGGCCGGAGCAGCGCGGCGTGACGATCGATGTCTATGTCTGCAATTTCGGCGCCGATCACTCGACCAAGGCCCAAGGGCTGATGGCGGCGCTCGAAGCGCTGTTCCTGCCCGGGCGCGCCGAGCGGCACAGCCTGTTGCGCGGGCAGATCGGCGCGGTCGCTGCATGAGCACCTCCAAGGCGATGATCCTGGCCGCCGGGCGCGGCGAGCGCATGCGGCCGCTGACCGACCTGGCGCCCAAGCCGCTGCTCGAGGTGCAGGGCCGGCCGCTGATGCAGTGGCCGCTCGAAGCGCTTGCCGCCGGTGGCTTCAGCGACGTGATCGTCAACACCGCCTGGCTGGGCGAGCAGATCGAAGCACGCTTCGGGGCCCGGCACGGCGCCTCGACGCTGCGCTACTCGCACGAAGGGCGCGACTTCGGCGGCGCGCTCGAGACCGCAGGCGGCATCGTGCGGGCGCTGCCGATGCTCGGTGATGTCTTCTGGGTGGTGGCCGGCGACGTGTTCGTCCCGGACTTCGCCTTCACCCGCCAGGCGGTCGAGCGCTTTGCGGCCAGCGGCCGGCTCGCGCACCTGTGGCTGGTCGCGAATCCGGGGCACAACCCCAACGGGGATTTCGGCATCGGCGCCGATGGCAGCGCCTTGTCGGATGCGGCGCAGAAACACACCTTCTCGACCATCGCGCTGTACCGGAGCGGCCTGTTCGCGCCGCCGTTCTGCGCGATACCGGCGGGCAACCCCGGCGGTGCGAAGGCGGCATTGGCGCCGCTGTTGCGGGCCGGCATGGCGGCGGGCGCCATCAGCGCCGAACGCTATGACGGGCCCTGGACCGATGTCGGAACACCGGAGCGGCTCGCCGCGCTGAACAAACAAAAACGGCCCGCTTGAAGCGGGCCGTTGGTTGCGTTGGCCGATTGGCAGGCTTTGCCGATCAGGGCACGTTGGCCGTCTTGAGCTGGAACGGCTTGCCCGGGTAGGCCATGGCGCCGGCGTACTCGATCGCCACGTTGCCGGTCGGCGTCACCGGGCAGCTGGTCGTGGTCGCGCAGGCCTTGCCGTCGGCGAAGACGACCGGGCCGTAGCGGTAGTTGCGCAGTGCCTTGCCGGCGTAGTCGGCCACGCTCACCACGTAGCCCATGGTGGCGAAGTTGTCCGCGTCCTCGACCGCGATCGGGTCGGCCAGGCGCGAGTCCTGCAGCGTGCGCACGATGCTGCCGCTGTTGCCGTTGCTCGCGAAGCGCACCCACGAGACCTTGCGGTCGGTACGCGAATTCACCAGCACCTGCGTCTGCGTGTTGCCGCTCGGCTCGCCCTTGGAGCTGGCGATCGAGGTCGGATTGCGGCCGATGCCCGTGACCGAGCCCACCTCCGTCAGGGCGCCCGCCGCCGGTGCCGGAGGCGAAGCGCCGTTGGCGTAGCCGTCCAGGCTGTAGATGTGCAGCGTGCCGTCCTGCGTCGCGACCCAGGCCCGGCTCGCGCCATCGTACACGCTGGTCTTCACTGCGGTGGGCCGCTGCGCCAGCGACACCGTCTTCACCACCGTCGGAACCTGCGAAGGCTGCTGCGTGAAGGTGTAGGGCCACTGGTTGTCGGCCTGCCCCAGGCTCGCCATCCGTGAATTGAAGGTCGCCTGATCGCCGTCGAAATAGACGCTGTTGACGTAGGTGAACAGCGGTTTCAGGTCGATGAAAGCCACCTTCTGCTCCGACTTGGAGATCACCACCGCCACCCCGCCCTTGGCGTAGCGGCCGTAGTTGGCGCCGCCGGGCAGGAAGCTCTGGCGGTTGGTCTGACTGGTCAGCGGCGTCTGCCAGGCGATCCCGCGGCCGTTGATGTCCAGCGTGAGCCATTGGTTCAGGCCGGTCGTGACCGCGATCTCGGTCGGCGCCGTCATCCCCGGCAGGTCGACGTAGCCCAGGATCTTCATGAAGGCGATGTTGCCCACGTTGAACAGGCCCGGGTAGGCGGCGCCCCACTCGTACCAGTAGTTGACGGTGGTCGAGGGCGAGTACGGATCGCAGCCAGGGCACAGGCCGGCCAGCGCGACCACCGCGACCTGGCCCTTGAGGGCGGTCGTGTCCCACACCGTCACCAGCGCGAATTCGCTGTCGTTGGTCATGGCGATGCCGGTCGGCACCTTGTTCGCAGGCAGTTTGACGGTCGTCGGGGTGCTCGCGGTGTTCGAGCCGGCGGTGCCGATCACGCCGTTCTGGTAAGCCACCAGGCTCTGGTTGCAGAAGCCGGTCTGGCCGCTGCAGCGGCCCATCGCCACGGGATCGCCGGTGACGACGCCGGCCTTCTTGTAGCTCGCGGCAGTGAAGCTGTCCATGAGGCCGGCGGCCGTCCCGCCCACGGTCCAGCTGAGCTGGGGCGTCTGGGCGAAGGTGTTGTACTGGTAGCCGGTTATCTGCAGATCGGTGACGCCCATGCGCTGCGACGGATCGTCGGCGACATAGGTGAGGTTGGCCGCGCTGGTGGAATAGAGGCCGGCGTCGGCCGTCGGCGCACCACCGATCTGCCAGGTGCCGGCCAGGGTGCCGCGGCCCGGGATGTTGAGCGGATTGGCCGGATCGTGCGCGTACAGCGTCGGAATGCCGGTATTGTCGACCGCCGTGTCCGCCGAACCGTAGCGGTAGGCGATGCCGGCGTCCTTGCTCAGCTTGGCCGCCAGGTCGCGGTAAGCGGTAGCGGAGATTGCCTGAGAGTTGTCGACGATGTCGTTCGTCAGCGCCGGGCCTGTCGCCAAGGGGCTGCCGCTGCCGGTGGTCGTAGTGGCCGCCGCTGCCGTCGCCGGCGTCGTTGCGCCAGCGCTGCCGGCGCCCAATGCGGCGATGCTCCCGCCGCCACCACCGCCACCGCCTCCGCCACACCCCACCAGCGCGGTTGCAGCTACTGCGAGCAAAATCGCGCTGTTGTGTAGAACTTTCAAGAAAAACACCTCCAAAATGACAAGTTGGTGGTTTGTACGTGGGAGTGGTCCTACAGGGCAACCCTTCTTGCATTTCTTTTCTTGATGTTTTTCAGCCTCTTCCTACAGCTGTTACATCAGTAGCGCATGGTGACCTTATGACCGCGAATTATCAAGTCCAGCGTCGATTACTACTTTCTTCTAATATAGGAAAAGACGGAATTGCCATCATCCCGACGGCGCCCGAGCGGCAGCGCAACCGCGACAGCGACTTTCTGTACCGGCACGACAGCTACTTCTATTACCTGACCGGCTTCACCGAGCCCAATGCCTGGCTGGTGATCGCAGGCGACGGGCGCTCGACCCTGTTCTGCGCCCCGAAGAACCTGGAGCGCGAAATCTGGGACGGCTTGCGGCTCGGCCCGGAAGCGGCACCGGCGGCGCTGGGGGTGGACGAGGCCTATTCGATCGAGGAGCTCGACGCCCGGCTGCCGCGCCTGCTCGAGAACAAGAGCGTCGTCTGGTACCCGTTCGCGACCCACAAGGGACTCGAAACGCGGGTCGACGGATGGCTGTCGTCGGTGCGCGCGCGGGTGCGCTATGGCGCGCTCTGCCCTGAAGAGCAGCGCGACCTCTGCGGTCCGCTGGACGAGATGCGGCTCGTCAAGGACGAGACCGAGCAGGACACCATGCGCCGCGCCGCGCAGATCAGCGCCCGGGCCCATGTCCGCGCCATGCAGTTGTCGGCGCGCATGCTGCGCGAGGGCCGGGAAGTGCGCGAATACCATCTCGACGCCGAGCTGCTGCACGAGTTCCGTCTCGGCGGCTCGCAGTACCCGGCCTACGGCTCGATCGTCGCCGCCGGCGCCAACGCCTGCGTGCTGCACTACCGCGCCGATGCGGCGCCGGTGCGCGACGGCGAACTGGTGCTCATCGACGCCGGCTGCGAACTGGACGGCTACGCCAGCGACATCACCCGCACCTTCCCGGCCAACGGTCGCTTCACCGGCCCGCAGCGCGCCCTGTACGACCTGGTGCTCGCCAGCCAGGACGCCGCCGTGGCGGCGACCCGGGCCGGCCAGCGCTTCACCGACCCGCACGAGGCCACCGTGCGGGTGCTGTCGCAGGGCATGCTGGACCTCGGGCTGCTCGACGCCGACAAGGTGGGCGGGGTCGACGACGTGATCGAGAAGCGGGCCTACTTCGCCTACTACATGCACCGCACCGGCCACTGGCTGGGCATGGACGTGCACGACTGCGGCAGCTACATCGAGCCGACCCAGGTCGGCGAAGTGAGCGAACGCCGGGACCCGCTGTCCAACGAACTGATCCAGAACCGGCCCAGCCGCATCCTGCATCCGGGCATGGTGCTGACCATCGAGCCCGGCATCTACGTGCGGGCGGCGGAGGGCGTGCCGGAACAGTTCCACAACATCGGCATCCGCATCGAGGACGATGCCATCGTCACCGAGACCGGCTGCGAACTGATTTCGCGCGGCGTGCCGGTCAAGGCCGACGAGATCGAGGCGCTGATGCGCGGCTGATGCGCGGGCCCCCGGGGCCCGTCAAGCCGCCGCGAGGTGGCCGCGCGTGAAAGCCTCCTCGAAGATCGAGTAGCCCGACCAGTCGGCGTGGGCGAAGGCCAGCCGGCCGGCCTGCACGCGCGCCGGTGCGCCCATCCGCGCCAGCCAGCCGGGCGCCGGGATCGCCATCGCGTGGCCATGGCGCGTGATGTCGATCCGGGTCGCCTGTGCGGCGATGTCCGGATGCGGCAGCGACAGCTCGGCCAGCAGCTCGTCGCGCCAGGCGCTCCAGGGCCGCTCCAGCAGCTGGCGCCGGGCGTCGGGCCCATCCCAGCGGCTCGGGCCGAGCGGCCGGTACCAGGTCAGCACCGTGGCCCGCGGCGTCGGGTCGAGCGCCTGGTGCCGCGCATCGACATAGCCGAGCCCTGCGCTGCCGTGAACCACGTTGTCCCATGAGGGCGCGGCGCCCGGCCGATCGGCGAGCGCCGCGCGCAAATGCACGTTGGCCACCAGCCACGGCGCGTAGCGCAAGGTCGCCGCCGCCTGCCGCAAGCGCTCGGGAGCAGCTTCCACCACCCGGGCGGCGATGAACGCCGGCAGCGCCACGATGCAGCGCTCGGCCTGCCAGCGCACCCGCGACCCGCTGGCGACATCGACCGCATCGACTTCGACCCCATGGCGGGTCTCGGCGATGCGGGTCACGACCTGGCCGGTCCGGAGCCGGTCGCCGAGCGGCTGCGCGAGCCGCCGGGCCAGCCAGGCGTTGCCTTCTGGCCAGGTCAGCACCGCCTCGCGCTCGCCGTCGTCCTCGCCGGGCGCATGGAAGCCGTGCCGGCTGGCGAAATAGTGGATGCCGGCCCAGGCCGACACGTGGGCCAGGCCGGCGCCATAGTCGTCGCGGCAGCAGTAGTCGAGGTACCAGCGCAGATGCGCATCGGTGAAGCCTTCGCGCGCCAGCCAGGTCTCGAAGGGCAGCGCGTCCAGCGCCAGCAGCGCGGGCGCAAGTTCGGCGCGCAAGGTCGGGATCGAAAACCGCGCCTCGCGCCGCAGTGCGTCCACGCGGGCCGAAAAGCGACGGTAGGCGTCCAGCGTGCCGGCGCCCACGCCCTGCATCGGCAACAAGCCGTCCTGCCAGCTGCCTTGAAAGAAGAGGCGCTCCTGCGGGCTGTGGCAGAGATGCCGCTCGTCGTAGGTCCAGCGGCCGGCCACGCGCCGGCGCAGGCCGAGCTCCTCGAGCAGGTCCTGCACTTCGGGGGCCTGGTCGCCGGGCAATGGCAGATAGTGCGCACCGAGCGGGCAGGCGATGCCCTGCAGTTCGCCGGCGCGGCTGTTGCCGCCGGCCGTGTCCTCGAGTTCGAGCAGCGCGAACTCCTCGATCCCCGCCAGGCGCAGGGCCCGCGCCGCCGCCAGTCCCGCCACGCCGCCGCCCGCGATCACGACACGGGTTCGCCGGGTGGCATCGGGCATAGCCTTCGCACCCAGCGCGCCGTCGCGCAGCGCGTGGCCGCGCGCTACATCGATGCCCGTGAACCCGCCCTCGATGGCCGGCGCCGGCTCGCAGCCGGCGAGTGTCGCCGCCGCGGCAGCCGCGCCCAGGAACGCGCGCCGCCTCATCGCGTGCCCCACTCGTGCTCGTAGGTGGTCACGAGGATCTGGTTGGAGAGCCGGTTCACCTCGGTCGGGACCCGCGCCATGTCGCGCGGAAAGTCGAACAGCAGGGGCAGGGTCGCCACCGACAGGAAGCGCAGCCCCCCGGGCAATGCGTCGGGCATCCGGAACGGCCGCCGGCTGGCGACGATGTAGCCCCATTCGCCGAAGCTCGGCACGTGCGCGTGGTACGGCGTCGCGGTCAGGCCGACCGACTCGATGGTGGTCGCCACGGTCCAGAAGCTCTTGCGCGCCACCAGCGGCGAGGTGGTCTGGACGACCGCATAGCCGCTCGCAGCCAGCCGCTGGTCGAGCAGCGCATAGAACGAGCTGGTGTAGAGCTTGCCGATCGCGAAGTTGGTCGGATCGGGAAAGTCGACCACGATGACATCGAAGACCTCGCCGGGCTGCTGCAGCCACTGGAAGGCATCGGTGTTGACGATCTTCAGCTTCGGCGACGCCAGCGAATGGCCGTTGAGCACCGCCAGCGTCTCGTGATCGCGAAACAGCCGGGTCATGTTCGGATCGAGTTCCACCAAGGTCACGCTCTCGACCGAGGGGTACTTGAGGATCTCCCGCACCGCCATGCCGTCGCCGCCGCCCAGCACCGCCACCTTGCGCGGCGCGCCGTGCGCTGCCATCACCGGATGCACCAGCGCCTCGTGGTAACGGTACTCGTCGCGCTCGGCGAACTGCAGGTTGCCGTTCAGGAACAGCCGATGCCCGGCGGCCCCGCGCGTGACCACGATGCGCTGGTAGGGCGAACTCTCGCTGAAGACGATGCGGTCCTGGTAGAACTTGTCCTCGGCCAGCGTCGTGATGCGGTCCGCAAAGGCGAATGCCACCGCCAGTGCGGCCAGCGCCAGCGTGCAGGCCAGCGCATGGGCGCCGACGCGGCGCAGCTCGTGCCGGAACAGCCAGAGCGCCCAGACCGCCACCGCCGCATTCATGAATCCGAACAGCAGCCCGGTGCGGATCATGCCGAGCTGCGGCACCAGCAGCAGCGGGAAGGCGATCGACACCGCCAGCGCGCCCAGGTAGTCGAAGGTCAGGACCTGCGACACCAGGTCCTTGAGCGCCACGTTGCGCCGCAGGATCCGCATCACCAGCGGGATCTCGAGCCCGACCAGCGTGCCGACCACCAGCACCAATCCGTAGAGCAGCAGCCGGAAGGCGCCCGGCACGTAGGCGTTGGCGATGAACAGCAGCGCCGGCAGGGCACCGCCGACCAGCGCCACCATGAGCTCGATGCGCAGGAAGTGCGCCGGCAACTGGCGCTCGAAGTAGCGCGACAGCCAGGAGCCGACGCCCATCGCGAACAGGTAGCTGCCGATGATGGTGCTGAACTGAAGCACCGAATCGCCGAGCAGGTACGAACTCAATGCCGCGGCACTGAGTTCGTACACCAGCCCGCAGGCCGCGACCACGAACACGCTGGCGAGCAGCGCGATCTCGACCGGCCGCGGTCCTGCCCGCTCGACGGGCAGCGCCGACAAGGCCGCCTCCCTCAATGGATCGCCGCGGCGACGATGATGCAGATGCCGAGGCTCATCGCGGCCACCACCAGGCCGAGCGCCATGTTCTGCTTCTCGACGATCTCCTGCCACAGGTCATAGGGCGTGAGCTTGTCGATCAGCAGGAAGGCCAGCCAGAAGACCGCCAGGCCGATCACCGCATAGAGCAGCGATCCGAAGATCACGTCCGGCTTCAACCATTCAATTCCCATGATGAGAACCTCCGAAAAAAACGTTTACTTGTGGCCGCCGCCACTCGAATAGCCGCCGTACGAGCCGCCCGCGCTGCGCGAGCCGCCGGAGCCGCCCCCACCGCTGCAGGTGCTCAGGATGATCAGCAGCACGATGATCACCACCACGATCAGCACGATGGTGCCGCAGCCCAGGCTCGACGCCGCGCTCACCGGCAGCACGTCGCTGCGCTTGAACATGTCCTTCTTGCGTTCGAGCTTGAACGCCGCCGCGACGGCCGCGCTGTCGATCCGGTTGCCGGACGACCAGGTCAGCTCGTTGGCCGAACGCTCCATCGACAGCAGCGCGCTGCCGTTGGCGAAGTCGCGGTTGAACGTCTTCTGGCCGCGTTCGACCCGCCAGTAGAACTCGCCCGCCACGTAGCCGGTCTCGGCGTTGTAGGCGTACTGCTGTTGATAGACCTTGCCCAGGTAGGTCGCGCGGGCCCCGCTCTCGGCCATGGTGGGCGCGCCGGTGGTCGGCTTCACGAGGCTCCAGCCGTCTTCGGCATCGACCAGGAAGCTGAAGCCGCGCTTCTTGTTGTAGAGCAGGTATTCGCTCCAGCCGAAGTGCTCGTCGTCGCCGGGCGCGACGCCCATCCGGTGCTGGAAGCCGACCACCTGCCAGTCGGCGCCCTGCAGCTGGCCGATGCTGCCGAGCGCGATCAGCGGCTGCACCGGCTCGTGCTGGGCCGCATGCCGGAGCTCGCCGCCGATGCCCTGCGAGAGGTCGATGATCTCGTTGCACGACCGGCAGGTGACGCTCTTGCTGTCTACCAGGTTGACCGTCACCGGCGAACCGCAGTTGGGGCAGTTGAAGCTGCGTCCCTTCTCGTCCTTGGCCGATTCGCTGCGCAGCCCGGTGAGCTGCAGGTCTTCGAGCCGCACCGAGCGGCCGAGGGAGGCGCCCGGCGGATCGGTGTCGTAGTCCAGGCTGAGTACCTGCCCCTGGTCGTTGCGAAGCTCCACCACCGCGAATGGACGGCCGAGTTCGGGCAACCGCGGCAGCTCGCCCTGGGCCGAAACCAGCGCCACCTGCTCGTTCGAAGCCACGGTGTAGGCCTGGCCATTGAAGGCGGTGGTCGCGCCGACGCGCAATTCGGCTGGCGGCGGCGCGGCGCGTTGCAGGTCGACCGGCAGCGCGAACACGAAGGCGCCGTTGTCCTCGCTCAGGACGCCGCTGCGGTCGCCGTCGAGCGCGGCGATCCATTCGGTCCAGCGGCCGCCGGCGTAGCTGTACTGCAGCCGGCCGACCAGGGTGAACGGCTGGTCGTCGATGCGGCCGGCCGCCAACAGCTGCAGCGGGCTGAAGTCGTCGAACAGCTCCGCCATCTTGCCGGTGCGCGCCAGGGTCTCGCCCTCGCGCACCACGGTGCTCTGGCAATAGGGGCAGACGGCGTGCGTCGACTGCGCCGATCGGAATTCGACCGGCGCACCGCAACCAGGGCAGGGCGCGCGGTAGTAGCGCTGGCTGCCGCTCGCGCTCACACGAGCTTTTTCAGCAGCTCCGCCTTCTTGGCGTCGAATTCTTCCTGCGTGAGGATGCCCTTGGCCTTGAGTTCACCGAGCTTCTCGAGCGTGGTCATCACGTCGGCCGGATTCACCACGGCCACCGTCGGCTGCTGCTGCGCTGCGGCCGGCTGCGCCTGCAGCCCCTGCGACAAGTTCTGCGCCAGCACCTGGCCCAGCGCGACACCCGCGCCGAGGCCCATCGCGTCGCCCGCGATGCCGCCACCGCCGCCCGCGCCTTCGGCGAATTTCGGGATCGCCTGGGCGGTCTGGTACTGCATGAACTTGCCCATGTCGTTGCCGACCATGCCCATGCCGATCTTCTGGTCGAGGATCTTCTGCAGTTCTTCGGGCAGCGAGACGTTCTGCACCGTGAGGGTCTCGAGCTGGATCCCGAGCTTCGCGAACTCCGGCGCCAGCTGCTTGGCCAGCGCCTCCGCGAACTGGACCTGGTTGGCCGCCAGGTCGAGGAACGGCACCCCGCTGGCAGCGATCGCGTTGCTGATGTTCTGCAGCAGCAGGCCCCGCAGCTGGCCGTCGATGTCGGCCACCGTGTAGATCTCGCGCGTGCCCGAGATCTCGGTGTGGAACAGCTTGGCGTCGCCGATGCGGAAGCTGTAGTTGCCGAAGGCGCGCAGCCGCACGGCGCCGAAGTCCTTGTCGCGCACCGTGATCGGCTGCGGCGTGCCCCACTTCTGGTCGACCTGCTGGCGGGTGCTGAAGAAATAGACGTCGCTCTTGAAGGGCGACTCGAAGAGCTTGTCCCAGTTCTTGAGGTACGTCAGCACCGGCAGCGTCTGCGTGGTCAGCTTGTAGAGGCCAGGCCCGAAGACGTCGGCCACCTGGCCCTCGTTGACGAACACCGCCACCTGCGACTCGCGCACGGTCAGCGACGCCCCGTTCTGGATCTCCATGTCGGCCATCGGGAAGCGCCAGGCCAGCGTGCCGTCGCCGGACTCGGTCCACTGAATGATGTCGATGAACTGCTTCTTGATGAAATCCATCAGCGCCATGCCGGCTCCTCGTCGAAGGGTGTTTCTGTGACGGCATATTGCCACAGCGTTCAAAGGACAACCCTGGGGACAGTTCCGGCACAACAAGGCACTTGTCCACAGGCCGACGGCCCGGCCGGAAGTTGTTCGCCTCGGCGCGACAGCAGCGAAGCGCGCCTGCGCACAGCCAGCGGGCTGCCGCAAGTCCTTGTCGCACATGAAAAAAATGCGACTGTCCACAGCGCAGGCGCGCCCTTACTACTACTACTAATTTAAATAAGAAGAATAAGAAGAAAAGATAGCAACAGCCGTTTTCCGTCTTTGGCCGAGCCGGGTGATCCAGAGCCGTGCGCGCCGCAGGGCGTTGGGTTCGAGGTCTACAATCGGCGCCCTTTACAAGAAGCGTCCTAGGAGGCACGGCCCAATGTCCGATTCGACTTCGCAGATCACCACGCCCGAAGACAAGCGCGCCGAACTGCGCCGCGCCGCGCTCGAGTACCACGAGCATCCGGTCCCGGGCAAGATCTCGATCGCGGCCACCAAGCAGATGGTCAACCAGCGCGATCTCGCGCTGGCCTACTCGCCCGGCGTGGCGGCCCCCTGCGAAGAGATCGTCAAGGACCCGGTCAACGCCTTCAAGTACACGGCGCGCGGCAACCTGGTCGGCGTCATCACCAACGGCACCGCCGTGCTCGGCCTCGGCGACATCGGGCCGCTGGCCTCCAAGCCGGTGATGGAAGGCAAGGGCGTGCTGTTCAAGAAGTTCGCCGGCGTCGACGTCTTCGACATCGAGATCGACGAGAAGGACCCGGTCAAGCTGGTCGAGGTGATCGCCGCGCTGGAGCCGACCTTCGGCGCCATCAACCTCGAAGACATCAAGGCGCCCGACTGCTTCTACGTCGAGCGCGAGCTGCGCAAGCGCATGAAGATCCCGGTCTTCCACGACGACCAGCACGGCACCGCGATCACGGTGGCGGCCGCGATGCTCAACGGCCTGAAAGTGGTCGGCAAGGACATCGGCCAGGTCAAGCTTGTCACCTCGGGCGCGGGCGCCGCGGCGCTGGCCTGCCTGAACCTGCTGCTGAAGGTCGGGCTGAAGCGCGAGAACGTCTTCGTGACCGACCTCGCCGGCGTGGTCTACGAAGGCCGTACCGAGCTGATGGACGACGACAAGCGCCAGTACATGCAGAAGACCGACGCCCGCAGCCTGAACGACATCATCGAAGGCGCCGACGTCTTCCTCGGACTGTCGGCCGGCGGCGTGCTGAAGCCCGCCATGGTCGCCAAGATGGCGGCCAAGCCCGTGATCTTCGCGCTCGCCAACCCGAGCCCCGAGATCGCGCCGGAAGACGCGCACGCGGTGCGCGACGACGTGGTCATGGCCACCGGGCGCACCGACTACCCGAACCAGGTCAACAACGTCCTGTGCTTCCCCTACATCTTCCGCGGCGCGCTGGACTGCGGCGCCACCACCATCACCGACGAGATGGAAGTCGCGGCCGTGCATGCCATCGCCGAGCTGGCGCAGGCCGAGCAGAGCGAGCGCGTGGCCGCGGCGTATGCGGGCGAGAAGCTCAGCTTCGGGCCCGAGTACCTGATCCCGAAGCCCTTCGACCCGCGGCTCATGATGAAGATCGCGCCGGCGGTCGCCAAGGCCGCAGCCGACAGCGGCGTGGCGCTGCGCCCGATCACCGACCTCGACGCCTACCGCGACAAGCTGCAGACCTTCGTCTACACCTCCGGCAGCATGATGAAGCCGATCTTCGATGCCGCCAAGCGGGCGCCGAAGAAGCGCGTCGCCTTCAGCGAAGGCGAGGAAGAGCGCGTGCTGCGCGCGGCCCAGATCGTGGTCGACGAAGGCATCGCCCGGCCGACCTTGATCGGCCGGCCGGCGATCATCGCCCAGCGGATCGAGAAGTTCGGGTTGCGGCTCAAGGAAGAACTCGACTACGACGTCGTCAACGTCGAGCAGGACCATCGCTACCGCGACTTCTGGCAGACCTACCACCGGATGACCGAGCGCAAGGGCACGACGGTGCAGACCGCCAAGATCGAGATGCGCCGCCGCCTGACGCTGATCGGCTCGATGCTGCTGCACAAGGGCGAGGTCGATGGCCTCATCTGCGGCACCTGGGGCACGACGGCGATCCACCTGCACCACATCGACCAGGTGATCGGCAAGCGCCCCGGCGGCTGCGCCAGCACGCCGCAGGACCTGCCGATCTACGCCTGCATGAACGGCCTGCTGTTGCCGGACCGCCAGGTGTTCCTGGTCGACACCCACGTCAACTACGACCCGACGCCCGAGGAACTGACCGAAATCACGACGATGGCGGCCGAGGAAATGATGCGCTTCGGCCTGAAACCGAAGGCGGCGCTGCTGTCGCATTCGAATTTCGGCACCAGCAACCAGCCCAGCGCGGTCAAGATGCGGCGTACGCTCGACCTGCTGCGGGTCCAGGCACCCTGGCTGGAAGTCGACGGCGAAATGCACGGCGACGTTGCGCTGGACGGCAAGCAGCGCGCGCAGGTCATGCCGCACAGCGCCTTGGCCGGCAACGCCAACCTGCTGGTGTTCCCGAACATCGACGCCGCCAACATCTCCTACAACCTGCTGAAGACCGCGGCCGGCGGCAACATCGCGATCGGCCCGGTTCTGCTGGGTGCGGCCAAACCCGTGCACATCCTGACGCCCAGCGCCACGGTGCGCCGGATCGTGAATATGACAGCGCTGACCGTGGCGGATGCCAACGCGGACCGATAAGCCGCTTGTCGATAGCGATCGCTAACTTCAAAACGGTCGCTTCCCCCTGTCGCCTGCTCAAAGATTGAGCAGGCGCTTGCTATTTGCGCGTCCCTGGTGCACACTTGCGGGCTTGAATTTGCGGGTTAACCCCAAGGCGCACTGCGGAGTGTGTCCTGGTCGGTCGACCCCCGGTTCGGTTCTCGCTCTATTCCTTCTGGTGCTCCATGGCGGCTTACGCCTCGATCTCGTCCCCGGTTTCCAAGTTTGCGCTCACTAGCGTCCTGCTGGTGGCCCTGACGGCGGGAGCCCAGGCTCGCGAATGGTTCGGCACCGGTGCCGGCATGCCGGCACAGGAAACGGTCGCGCTGGCCGAACTGCCGGTGCAAGGCCAGCGTACCTACGGGGCCATTTTGAACGGTGGTCCTTTCCGGCACGAAAAAGACGGCACGGTGTTCGGCAACCGCGAACGCCTCTTGCCGCAGGAACGGCGAGGCCACTACCGAGAATACACGGTCGATACGCCCGGTTCGCGTGATCGTGGCGCCAAGCGCATCGTCTGTGGAGGCGAGCGCACGGCGCCATCGGCCTGCTGGTATACGGCAGACCATTACGCGAGCTTTCGGCGGATCGTGCCATGAGCGAGCAACTGAATTGGAGCGGCGCTGCAAGGCGTCCTGAAGAAATGACGACGACGACAACCACGGAAAGACCAGCGGAGATGACCTTATCCCTTCGTGCAGTGCGACCCAACATCGTGCAGTCGATTCGCGCCTTCCGCGTGAACGACCTGCAGGAAGCGGCGCATGCGGCCGGTCAGCATTTCCTGTATGCGAACCTGGGCAACGCCCAGACCAAGCAGGATGTGCTTGACCTGATTGCCCAGCAATTCACCTTCCCGCAGCACTTCGGCAAGAACTTCGACGCGTTGTACGACTGCATGACCGATCCCTTGCACAAATCGGGCCCGCAACCGGGTTTCGTCATCGTGCTCGAGCAGATCCCGGCCAACGCCAAGTTCGACAAGGAAGCGCGCGAGCAGCTGCTGGACATCTTCCGTGACGCCTCGGACTACTGGGGAGACCGGAAGATACCGTTCAGGTGCTTCTATTCTTTTCTGTAGCCCGTTCTGCACACACCAGCCAAGCAGAACGGGCGAACGAGGCTTCCCAGGACAATGCGGCCGCTCCGGCGCCCGGCATCGACCTTCAGAATACCGACCCGGCCGCAGAAAAGATGCCGACCGACAAACTGGTCGACGTGTCGCCCCTGGCGCTGCGCATGAGCAGCCCCTTCAACGCGGGTTACTGGCTGGCAGCAGCGTAGCTGTTGCTCGCCCCCAGGTTGCCCGGCACTGCGTGTCCGGGCGCCCACCCGTTCACCAACGAAAGCCTGCCTTCGGCGGGCTTTTTTTATGGGGGGACGGATTGGGCCAGGGTGACGTACTCCTGGACCGGAACTTCCTCGGCGCGGCGCTGGACGTCGAAGGCGCCGGTGAAGGCATGGGCTTCGAGCCATTTGCCCAGCGTGTGGCGCAAGAGCTTTCGGCGCTGGCTGAAGGCGACCTGGACGATCTCGCCGAGGCGCGCGGCATCGACCGCCGGCGGCTGCGCCAGCGGCACCATGCGGACCACGGCACTGTCGACGCGCGGCGGCGGGTCGAAGCTCTCGGGGGGCACGAACAGCACGTTGTCCATCGCGTAGCGCCACTGGAGCATGACGCTGAGCCGGCTGTAGTCGGAAGTCGCCGGCCGCGCCACCATGCGGTCGATGACTTCCTTCTGCAGCATGAAGTGCTGGTCGGCGATGAGGTGCGCGAAGCCGAGCAGGTGGAACAGGATCGGCGTCGAGATGTTGTAGGGCAGGTTGCCGACGACGCGCAGGGGCGCCGGTGAGAACTTCGCGGCGAGGGCGGCGAAATCGACCTTCAGGACGTCGGACTCGATCACGTCGAGCTGGCCGTGGCCGCGCAGCCGCTGGGCCAGGTCGCGGTCGAGTTCGATCACCGTCAGCCGGCCCAGCCGTTCGACCAGCGGCTGCGTCAGGGCCGCCAGGCCCGGCCCGATCTCGACCATCGCATCGCCGGCCTTCGGCGCGATCTCGCGCACGATGGCGTCGATGATCCCGCCATCGGTCAGGAAGTGCTGGCCGAAGCGCTTGCGCGCGACGTGCTTCACGAGCCGGCGCCCTGGAACGGCTTCATGACTGCGGCGGCTCGCGGTATTCGACGTAGGCGCGGGCGCGCACTTCCTGGGCCCAGGTCTCGGTGGCTTGCTCGACCTTTTTCTCGCGCAGCACGGCGCGCACGGCTTCGCGCTGCTCGGCCTGGCTCAGCTTGGCTTCGCGCCGGCCCTGGACCTGGATCAGGTGGACGCCGAATCGCGTGACGACCGGATCGCTGATCTCGCCCGGAGCCAGCCGGTTCACGACTTCCTCGAACTCGGGCACGAACAGTCCGGGCCGCGACCAGCCCAGGTCGCCGCCTTGCTTGGCGCTGCCGTCTTGCGAGTTGTCGCGTGCCAGGCCGGCGAAATCGGCCGTGCCGCTCTGGATCCGGCGCTTGAACTCGGCCAGCTGGGCCACCGCTTCGGCGGTGCTGCGCTTGGGGTCATTGAGCAACAGGATGTGCCGCACCTCGGTCTGCGTGACGACGGCGTCGCTTGCGCCCGGCTGCGACTTGGCCATCAGCTTGAGCACGTGGAAACCGACGCTGGAACGGACCGGGCCCGCAATGCCGCCGACCGGCGTCGACTGCGTGGCCTCGACGAAGATGCCCGGATAGCGGTCGGCGCTGCGCATGCCCATGAGGCCGCCGCCGGAGCGGTCCGGCGCGTCGGAGTTCTGGCGCACCAGCGTCGGGAAGTCCTCGCCGGCGCGGGCGCGCTGGGCCAGGGCCTGGGCCCGCTGCTGTGCCTTGGCGACTTCGTCGTCGCTGGCGCCTTCGGGCACCAGCACGACCAGTTGGGCAATGCTGAGGTTGGCGGCGATCGCCGCATTGGCGCCGGCACGCTGCTCCTTGATGAACTGGTCGACATCGGCATCCGTGATCTTGACCTTGGCCTCGATCTCGCGGTCGCGCAGGCGGGTGAGGGTCAGTTGATCGCGCAGGTCGCGTCGGAACTGCTCTTGCGACATGCCCTCGGCCGCGACCCGGCGGCGCAGCTCGGTGACGCTGATCTGGTTCTGCCGCGCCACGGTCTGCTCGGCCTGGTCGACCGCCAGGTCGTCCACCTTGACGCCGTTTTCCTTGGCGAGCTGGAGCTGGGCCCGTTCGTTGATGATCCGCTCGAGCACGATTCGGGCGAGTTCGGGCCGGGGCATGCGCTGGGCTTCGGGGCTTTCGCGCAGCAGGCGCTGCATGCGGGATTGCACCTCGGTGTTGGTCACCGGCTCGGAATTGACCAGGGCGACGATGTACTCGGCCGATCGCCGGGTCGGCACGGCGGCCGGTCGCGGCTCGGACGGCAGCGGGGCCGGCCCCAGCCGCTGGGAGCCGCGCATGATGTCGGTGATGCCCTGGGCGCCGGCCGTGGCGGTCAGGGTCGCCAGGCAGGCCAGGGTGATGAGGGATCGGATGGGTGTCATGGCGAAGCTCGATCTCAGTCGTAATTGGTGAAGCGGCTCGGGCCGATGCTCGGGGTGCGCAAAGGGGTGTAGCGCTGGATGTTCTGCGTCAAAGAGCGTCTCGGACTCGAGCCGAGGGCCGCGAACCCGACCAGCTCGAGCTGGAACATGATCCGCGTGGTGGCCGTGGCCTGTCCGGTGGTCACGCGTTCCAGCACCACGCGGCCGATCCAGCAACAGCCGTCGTATTCGAAACCGAGCACGCCATCGGTCAGTTTGCTGGATTCCAGACTGTAGTTCAAACGGCCTACGGCGTACCAGCGCCCGCCGCCTTGACCCCTGCCGGAACCCAGGTCCTGTCCCTTGTCGCCCCAGAGGTCGTTCAATGGCCATTGCCAGCTGACGTCGACCGCCCGGTTGCCGTCGTTCGAAGTGGGCGTGGTGTCGGCCTGGTAGCGGTAGGCGGCGCTGATGGTGCGATAGGGGCTCGGGTTGTAGCGCGCGCTGAGCGCGGTGCGCGCCGAAGTCTGGGTGTCGGGGTTGTACTGCACCGTGCCGTCCACGCTCCACTTCGGCGTCCAGTTGATCTGGGCGCCGAGCAGCAGGTCGCTGAAACGGTCGGTGACCGGCACGCCGCCGGGCATGGTGACCAGCTGGTCGGCGAAGCGCAGCCGCTGGGCGATGCCGAAGCGGGCGGCTTCGGCGCCGGTGTCGGGGTCGATCAGCCGGGTGGTCACGCCCAGGGTCAGCAGGTTGCTGTCGGAGATGCGGTCGTTGCCCGAGAACGCGTTCTCGGTGTAGACGGTCGCGAAATTGAAATCGTTCTGCGCCGTGTCGTAGACCGGCAGGTAGTTCTGGTTGCGGAACGGCGTGTAGACGTAGAAGGCACGCGGCTCGAGCGTCTGGCGGAAGGCCCGCCCGAAGTAGTTGGCATCGCGCTCGAAGATCAGGCCGCTGTCCAGGCTGAAGGTCGGCACCACGCGGTCGGCATGGGTCGCGCCGTTGGTCAAGAGCGGGCCGTCGAACTGGTAGGCGGTCGCGTTGAGCATCACCTTAGGGACCACGAAAGTGCCCGGGGTCAGGAAGGGCCGGCTCAGTGACGCCACCGAGAACACCCGCTCGCCGTTGGGCTGGCCGCCCTGCTCGAGCGGCTTGGCCTCGAAGCGGGTGTAGTCGTTGTTGAGCGAGAAGTCGAAGCCGTTCCAGTCGAACTTGTTGTAGTTCGCCGTGATCTGCGGCATCCGGTCGTAGGGCGGCACGATCGGTGCCGGTGCGTACTGCAGCGTCTGGTAGCTCAGCACCCGGGCGACGCCACTCCATTCGCCCTTGGTCCAGTTGAGCGAGCCGTCGTTGGCCAGCAGGCGCTGGGTCAGCGAGGGCGTGCGGGTGAAGTCGCGCCAGTAGTCGTTGTCGCTCACGCGGTTGATGGCGAGCGTGCCGACCAGCGAGTCGAGGGCGAAGTACTGGGCGTCGAAGGTCTGCGTGTGGTGCGTCCAGACACCCCAGCGGTCGCGGCCGTCGCGCAGCCGGTCGTCCGGCATGTAGTCAGCCCGGATCTCGCCGTTGTACTTCTCTTCGAGGTAGCGGAACTCGGTGCCGAGGTTGATGCCGCGCTTGCTCATCACCGTCGGGTACAGCGTGGCATCGCGGTTGGGCGCGATGTTCCAGTAGTACGGCGTCGTGATTTCCAGACCATTGACGCTGTCCTGGCCGATGACCGGCGGCAGCATGCCGGACTTGCGGTCGTTGCTGAGCGGAAAGCTCAGCGACGGGAACGGCGGCGTGGTGACGCCCATGAAGGTCAGCCGCGCGTTGGTGGCGACGCCGACGTTGTCCTCGGTGTCGGTGGTGAGGGTGGCGGCGCTCAGCAGCCAGGCCGGCATCCAGCCCGGATAGTCCTCCGGCCGGCAGGTGGTGTAGGTGGCCCGGCGGGCGACCGAGACGTTGCTGTCGACGAAGTCGATGCGCTCGGCGTCGCCGTGGCCGCCGGTCTCGAGGAAGCGGTAGCGGACCTTGTTGAAGAAGCCCTCGAAGGTCTCGATCTTGAGCTCGACCTCGGGGCCTTCGTACTCGTTGCCGGCCTGGTTGATGCGCACGTTGCCGGTGGCGCGGGCGCGGTCGTCGGGCTGGTAGTACTCGAGCCGGTCGGCCCTGAGCGACAGGTCGCCGCGGCGCAGGGTGGCATTGCCCTCGACCACGGTCTCGAGGTCGGGCCGGCCGGAGATCTTGTCGCCATCGACGAAGGTCGGAAGCTGGCTGCGCAGCAGGGGCGGGATGGTCTCCGTGAGCTGGGGCGTGCGCTTGAGAACGAGCGGCCGGTCGAGGTCTGCATCCTGTGCCCATGCGCCTTGCGCATGCAGCAGCGCCAGCGACAGCAGCGCCAGGGGCAAGGGCGGGCGGCACCGGCGCCGGGTGGCTCGGTTCAAGTCAGGCATCGGTACGGGGGCAAATTTCGTCTGGGAGGGGGAGGGCGGCGACTCGGGCCGACGGGTTGCGGAGCTCCGCGCCAGGCGGATTTGTAGAATCGATTATCCATGACAGCCTCCCAGCCACCGTCCGGCGCCGCCGCCCCCCGTCCCGAAGCACCGGCCTGGAGCGACCCGGCCCGCGCCAGCGCATTCCAGCAATGGATGGCGCGCATTTCCGATCGCCACCACCTGCTGCCCGCCAGCGTGCGCCTGGCCTCGGCCGACGCCAGCTTCCGGCGCTATTTCCGCGTCGACGCGAGCGCCGGCGCGCCGACCCGGATCGTGATGGACGCGCCACCCGCGCAGGAGAACAGCGCGCCTTTCGTGCAGGTCGCCCAGCTGATGGCCGAGGCCGGCGTGCGCGCGCCGCAGGTGCTCGAATGGGAGTCGGCCGACGGCTTCCTGCTGCTCGACGACCTCGGTCGGCAGACGATGCTGGATGTCATCGATCCGAACGACCCGCAGGCAGCCCGGCCGCTCTACGACCAGGCCATCGATGCGCTGATCCGCTGGCAGCTGGCGTCCAGGCCCGCCGTGCTGCCGCCCTACGACCGGGCGCTGCTGGAACGCGAACTGGCGCTGTTCCCCGACTGGTACATCGCGCGCCATCGCGGCATCGCGGTCGAAGGCACCTTGAAGGAGCGCCTGGAGCGCAGCTTCAAAGCGATCGTCGAGAACAACCTCGCGGCCGCATCCGTCTACGTGCACCGTGACTTCATGCCGCGAAACCTGATGGTCGGCGACGCCGATGCCCTCGGGGTGCTGGATTTCCAGGACGCGGTGTACGGGCCGGTCACCTACGACATCGCGAGCCTGATGCGCGACGCCTTCCTCAGCTGGGACGAGGAATTCGTGCTCGACGTCACGGTGCGCTACTGGGAGCGGGCCCGCAAGGCCGGCCTGCCGGTCGACCCCGACTTCGGCGCCTTCTACCGGGCGGTCGAATGGATGGGCCTGCAGCGCCATCTGAAGGTGGCCGGCATCTTCGCCCGGCTGACCTTGCGCGACGGCAAGCCGAAGTACCTGGCCGACACGCCGCGCTTCATCGCCTACATCCGGGCCACCGCCGGCCGCTACCGCGAACTGACGCCGCTCCTGCGCGTGGTCGACGAGATCGAAGGCACGCAGGCCCAGACCGGCTTTGCCTACGGACGCATGTGACGGCGCGTTTCCACTGCGAGTCGGCGCTCGCCGCCGACAGCGTGCTGGTGCTGCCGGCGGGTGCCGCGCGCCACGTGCAGGTGCTGCGGATGCAGCCGGGCGAAGCGCTTACGCTGTTCAACGGCCTCGGCGGCGAGTACGCCGCGACCGTCGAACGCATGGGTCGCAGCGAGGTCTCGGTGCAGGTCGGCGCGCACGCGGCGATCGAGCGTGAAGCGCCGCATCCCATCCAGCTGGCGGTCGGCATGCCGGCCAACGAACGCATGGACTGGCTGGTCGAGAAGGCCACCGAACTGGGCGTGGCCGGCATCCAGCCCCTGATGACCGCGCACGGCGTGTTGCGGCTCAACAGCGAGCGCGCCGACAAGAAGCGGGCCCACTGGGAAGCGATCGCGATCGCGGCCTGCGAGCAGTGCGGGCGCAACCGGGTGCCGGTGATCCACCCGGTGCGGACCTTCGGCGCCTGGCTGGACGCGCCGCTGGGAGACACCACGCGTTTCATCCTGAGCCTGGCGCCCGGCACGCGCGGCGTCGCCGATGCCGCGCAGGACCTGCAGCGCGGGGCCTGGGTGCTGAGCGGCCCCGAGGGCGGCCTGAGCGCGGCCGAGGAACAGGCCGCGATCGCGCAGGGTTTTGCGCCCCTGACGCTCGGTCCGCGCGTGCTGCGCGCCGAAACCGCCGCACTGGCCGCGCTCGTCGGGCTGGCTGGCCGCTGACCGATGGCGCCGCGCTTTCAGGGGCCGAAGAAGCGGCCCGCCACCGCCATCATGGTCCTGGCCATTGCCACCCTGGCATTCGGCGGCGCCCGGGCCCAGAACTCCGCGGTGGCGCCGACGCCGACCTACGTTCGCCCGGTGGTCGACCAGGTCTATTCGCAGCTGCTCGCCGCGCCCACGGTGCGCAAGCTGCTCGATGCCGTGAAGGCCGACCACGAACGCTCGATCGAGGACCTGCGGATGCTCACCGAGATCGAGGCACCGCCCTTCAAGGAACAGCGGCGCGCGGAGGCGTTCCTGGCCCGCATGAAGGCGCTGGGCCTCGCCGACGCCCGGATCGACGCCGAAGGCAACGTGATCGGTGTCCGCAAGGGCAGCGGCAACGGCCCGAGGCTGCTGGTCTCGGCCCATCTCGACACCGTCTTTCCGGCCGGCACCGATGTCCGCGTGAAAGAGCGCGACGGCCGGCTCCACGCCCCCGGCATCTCGGACGACACGCGCGCCCTGTCGGTGCTGCTGTCCTGGCTCAAGGTGCTCAACGACCAACAGGTGAAGACCCTCGGCGACCTGATCTTCGTGGGCAATGTGGGCGAGGAGGAACTGGGCAACCTGCGCGGCATGAAGGCCATCTTTCGCGACCACCTCGACATCGACGGCATGGTCGGTCTGGAGCCGGCGGCCGACGGCACGGTGCTGGTGCTCGGCACCGCGAGCCATCGCTACGAAGTGACTTTCAAGGGCCCCGGCGGCCACAGCTACGGCGCTTTCGGCCAGGTGCCGAGCGCGGTCCATGGCATGGGTCGCGCGATCGCCCGGATCGCCGACATCGAGACCCCGGCCTCGCCGCGGACCACCTTCACGGTCGGCACCGTCAGCGGCGGCACCTCGGTCAACACCATCGCACCGGACGCGCGCATGACGGTCGACATCCGCTCCGACGAAATGGGTCCGCTGCTGGACACCGAGAAGAAGGTGCTGGCCGCCATCGACGAGGCGGTGGCGGCGGAAAACAAGCGCTGGAACGTGAGCACCCTGAGCGCGTCGACGAAGCTGATCGGCGACCGGCCCGGCGGACGCACGCCGGTCGATTCGGTGATCGTCGAGGCGGTCGTGCGCTCGAACGCCGCCTTCGGCCACCGCACCCTGCTGGTGGGCGCCAGCACCGACGCGAACGTGGCGATGTCGCTCGGCATCCCGGCGATCACGATCGGCACCGGCGGCAGGACAGGTGGCTTTCACGCGTTGTCCGAATGGATCGACGTGACAGACGCCTGGCAGGGCGCGCAGAATGCCTTGGTGACCGTGCTCGGGCTGGTCGGCGTGCAGGGCGTGAGCGAACCCCTGCTGGCCAGGCGCCCGCCGCGAGCCCGGTAGCGCTCGTTCCAACCTTCCACATTCAGGAGCCCATCATGGGATTGCTCGATTCGGTACTCGGTCAAGTGCTCGGCGGCGCGCAGCAGCAGCCCCAGGGCGGCGGCGGCCTCGGTGGCCTCGGTGATCTCGGTGCGCTGCTCGGCGGCGCCGGCGGCTCGGCGGGCAACCTCGGCGGCCTGGCCGGCGCGCTCGGCGGCCTGCTCGCCAACAACGGCGAGCACGGCGGCCTGGGCGGGCTGGTTTCCAAGTTCGAACAGGCCGGCATGGGGGATGTCATCGGCTCCTGGGTCGGCAAGGGCGAGAACGCGCCGATCACCGGCGGGCAGCTGCAGGACGTGCTGGGCAATGATGCGATCTCGGGCATCGCCCAGAAGCTCGGCATCAACAGCACGACCTTGCTGCCCATGCTAGCCACCCTGCTGCCGACGCTGATCGATCACCTCACGCCCAAGGGCCAGGTCCCGGCCGAAGGGCTGGGCACGCACGACGACCTGCTGGCGTCGCTGAGCGGCCTGCTGCAGAAAAGCTAGCGAACTTTCCGCCTCGACTTCGAGCTCGAACGGCGCCGCAAGGCGCCTTCTTTTTGGCGCGAGGCAGCGGTCGGCCGTGATAGAACGGGCATCCTCCTTCCGCCCCCGGCCCATGAACCGCAATCTCTGGCTGCTCGCCATCTGCCAAGGCCTGTTCCTCACGAACAACGTCACCTTCATCGCCATCAACGGACTGGTCGGGCTCTCGCTGGCGCCGCGCGGCTGGATGGCGACCTTGCCGGTGATGGGCTATGTGGTCGGCGGTGCGCTGGCCACGGGCCTGGTGGCACGCACCCAGCAGCGCTGGGGGCGCCGGCGCTCGTTCCAGATCGGGATCGCGGTGGCCTTCGGGTCGGCGCTGCTGTGCGCCCAGGCCGCGGTCTGGCAGAACTTCTGGCTGCTGTGCGCGGCCACCGTGGTCGCGGGCTACTACAACGCCAACGCCAGCCTCTACCGCTTCGCCGCGGCCGAGCTCGCGCAGCCCGAATGGCGCGAGAAGGCGGTCTCGCTCGTGATGGCGGGCGGCCTGCTCGGGGCGGTGGCGGGCCCGAACCTCGCCGCCGTCACGCGCCACTGGTTCGCGGTGCCTTTCGCCGGCGCCTACCTGGCCCTGGCGGTGGTGGCGCTGCTGTCGCTGGCGCTGATGCAGTTCATCGAATTTCCGCCGCTGGCGGCCCGTTCCGCGGCGCAGGGCGGGCGTCCGCTGGCCGTGCTCGCACGCCAGCCGGTGTTCATCGTGGCCGCCGTGGCGGGCGCGCTCGGCTTCGGCGTCATGAACCTCCTGATGGCCGCGACCCCGATCGCCATGCAGGTCTGCAGCCTGCCCTTCGAGGACGTGGCCCTGGTGCTCGAATGGCACGTGATCGGCATGTTCGCGCCGGGCTTCTTCACCGGCCACCTGATCCGCAGGCTCGGCGTGCTGCCGGTCATGGGTGTGGGGCTGGCGCTCAACCTGGGCTGCATCGGGGTGGCGCTGTCGGGCGTGGACCTGCACCAGTTCCTGATCGCGTTGTTCATGCTCGGCGTCGGCTGGAACTTCCTTTTCACGGGCAGCACCACGCTCTCGCTCACCGCCTACACCCCCGAGGAGCGGGACCGCGCGCAGGGTGCGCTCAACTTCTGCATCTTCGCGACACTGGCGCTGAGTTCGTTCGCGTCGGGCGTGCTGGTCACGACGCAAGGCTGGCGGCTGCTGAACCTGGGATCGCTGGTCCCGGTGGTGCTGACCGGCGCCGCGCTGCTGTGGCTCGCGCGACACCGCCGCAGTGCCGCGGCCGCGGTGGCCTAGCCGGTCGGGAAGCGGGCATCGAGCCAGGCCCGCAAGGCATCGAACACCGGTTCGGCATCGCGCTCGTTGAAGATCTCGTGGTAGAGCGCCGGAAAGCAGAGGCTGCTGACGACCGCCTGCGGCGCCGCATCGGCAAAGGCCCGGCTGCCGGCCGGGTTCACGAGGCGATCGTCCCCTGCATAGAGCAGCAAGGTGGGCACCCGCCAGGCCGGCGCCGCCGCCTGCACCGCGGCACCCTCGTCGGCCAGGAAGCGTGCCAGTCGCGCGCCGATGCGGTCGTGGCACAGCGGGTCGGCCCGGTAGGCGTCGACCACCGCGGGCGCGTGCGAGAGGGCGTCGAGCGCGAGCCCGTTGCCAACGCGCAGGCCGGGCGCCAGGCGCGACAGGGCGGCGACCAGCAGCTTCTGGAAGGCGCTGAGTCCGGCGTCGAGCGCCGGCGACGACAGCACCAGCGCGTCGACCGTTCGCAGTCCGCGCGCCACGGCGCTGGCAGCCACCAAGCCGCCCAGGCTGTGGCCGAGCAGCACCAGCGGCAGCGCAGGGAAGGCGTTGCGGGTGTCGTCGATCACCAGCGCCAGGTCGTCGACCAAGCGGGTCGGGGTCGGCAGCCCGCCGCGCGCGCCGCTCGATGCGCCATGACCATGGTGGTCCGCGGCGCGCGCCGCGAAGCCCCAGGCGTTGAGCCGCGCGGCGAGCGGGCCGTAGCGGCCCGCATGCTCGCCCAGTCCGTGCACCAGCACGACCACGGCGCGGGCGGCACCGGCCGCGACCGGCCAGTCGTGCAGCGCGAGCGTCTCGCCGTCGGGCGTGCGCAGGGTCGTCAAGCGGCGGCGCTGCGGGCGGCCGGCAGCGCGGCGATCACCTCGGCCACCGCGGCCGTCAGCTTCTTCGCATAGGGCACGTGCAGGAATTCGTTCGGGCCGTGGGCGTTGCTCTTCGGGCCCAGCACGCCGCAGACCATCATCTGCGCCTTCGGGAAGCCCCGGCTCAGCATGTTCATGAGCGGGATCGTGCCGCCCTGGCCGATGTAGCCGCAGTCGGCGCCGAAATGGGCTTGCGAAGCGGCATTCAGGGCGCGTTCGAACCAGGAGGCGGTGTCGGGCGCGTTCCAGCCGGTGGCGCCGCCGCCGCTGTCGAACGTCACCTTGGCCTGGTACGGCGCGTTGTCCTCGAGCAGCTGCTTGAGCTGCTGCACCGCCTGGTCGGCATCGACCAGCGGCGGCAGGCGCAGCGACAGCTTGAAGGCGGTGTAGGGACGCAGCACGTTGCCGGCGTCCTTGAGGGCCGGGAAGCCTTCGGCGCCGGTGACCGACAAGGTCGGCTTCCAGGTGCGGTTGAGCAGGGCTTCCACCGGGTCGGTGGTGGTCGGCAGGGCGAAAGTGGTCGAGCCGCCGCAGTCGTAGTGCGCCCACGGAAAGCGCTTGTAGACCTCCTCGCCGAGGATCGCGGCCGTGGCGCGCGCCTGCGCCAGGCGTTCGGCCGGCACTTCGCAATGGAAGCTCTCGGGCAGCAGCCGTCCGGTCTTGCTGTCCTCGAGGCGGTCGAGCACCTGCCGCATGATGCGGAAGCTCGACGGCACCAGGCCCGAGGCGTCGCCCGAATGGATGCCTTCGGTCAGGATCTCGACCTTCAGCGTGCCGCTCGCCATGCCGCGCAGCGAGGTCGTGAGCCACAGCTGGTCGTAGTTGCCGGCGCCCGAATCGAGGCAGATGACGAGCGACACCTCGCCCAGGCGCGGGCGCAGGGCATCGACATACGGCAGCAGGTCGTAGGAGCCCGATTCCTCGCAGGTCTCGATCAGGCCGACGATGCGCGGATGGGCCACCCCCTGGGCCTTGAGCGCCTGCAGCGCCGCCACGCTGGCGTACACCGCGTAGCCGTCGTCGGCGCCGCCGCGGCCGTAGAGCAGGCCGTTTTCGTACTTGGGCGTCCACGGGCCCAGGTCGTTGCGCCAGCCGGTGAACTCGGGCTGTTTGTCGAGGTGGCCGTACATCAGCACGGTCTCCTTCATGTCGGTGCCGCTGGCGGGCACTTCGAAGAACAGCACCGGCGTGCGGCCTTCGAGGCGAACGATCTCGAGCTTCAGGCCCTCGACCTTCTGGGCTTCGACCCAGGCAGCCGCGTTGCGCAGCACGGTTTCGAGGTAGCCGTTGCGCGACCAGTCCTTGTCGAAGCCCGGCGACTTGGCGGGGATGGCGATGTAGTCGGTGAGCTGCTTGACGATGTCGTGGTCCCATTGGGACGAGACGTCAGCCAGTGCGCGGCCGGCATCGAGCAGTCCGGCCGGCATTTCACGGTGGAGGGGGGCGTTCATGAAGTTCTCCGCGGGATCGAGAGAACGATGTTAGTGCGTCTTGCGACCTTCTGCCCGAATGGCACCGCCGCGCCGGATGCGATAAAAATGCGGGCTTCGCCACAGCGACCAAGGCCAACCATGAGCGCGCGCACCGACAAGGACTCCCCATCGACCCCGCTGCGCATCCGGGTCGGCATCGGCGGCTGGACCTACGAGCCCTGGCGCGACAACTTCTACCCGGCCAAGCTCCCTCACGCCCAGGAACTGGGCTACGCCAGCCGGAAGCTCACGGCGATCGAGGTCAACGGCACCTACTACAGCACCATGAAGCCGGCCAGCTTCAAGAAGTGGCACGACGAGACGCCCGAGGGCTTCGTGTTCTCGCTGAAGGCCTCGCGCTTCGCCACCAACCGGAAATTGCTCGCGACCGCCGGCGATTCGATTGCGCGCTTCATCGACAGCGGGATCGAGGAGCTCGGCGACAAGCTCGGACCGATCGTGTGGCAGTTCATGCCGACCAAGGCCTTCGACGCGGAGGACTTCGCGGGCTTCCTGGCGCTGCTGCCGGAAAAGGCCGGCAGCCGTGCGCTGCGCCACGTGATGGACGTCCGGCACGAGAGCTTCAAGGCGCCCGAGTACCTCGCGCTCGCGCGCAAGCACAAGGCAGCGACCGTGTTCACCGATTCGGACAAGTTTCCGTCCTTCGCCGACCTGACGGGCGACTTCGTCTATGCGCGGCTCATGAACAGCGATGCGGCCCAGAAGACCGGCTACGCACCGAAGGCGCTCGATGCCTGGGCCGAGCATGCGCGCACCTGGGCCGCAGGCAAGGCACCGGCGGCGCTGCCGCATGTCGAGGACAGCGCGCCCAAGGCCGGCAAGGCACGCGATGTCTTCGTCTTCTTTATCAATGGCGCAAAAGAAAAGGCACCCGCGGCTGCGAGTGCCTTGATCGAAAGGCTGGGCTGACGCCCAGCCGGGCCGGTGATCAGGCCGCGGCTTGCAGGGCTGCGGCGGGCTTCGATGCGCCGGCCGACGGTGCCGAGGTGCCGAAGCTGATCTCGCCCGACAGCTGGCCGCCTTCTTCGACGACGATCTTGCCGTAGCGGATCTTGCCGGTGACCTTGCCGGTCGAGTGGATCACGAGCTTTTCACGCACCGTCAGGTTGCCGTCGAACAGGCCGCGAATCTCGGCGATGTCGATCTCGGCCGAGCCCTTGAAGGCGCCTTGTTCGGCGATCTGCATGACGCGCGAATCCATGGTCGCTTCGACCAGGCCTTCGACCACCAGCGTGTCGCAATCGGTGATCTCGACGCCCTTGAGCTTGATGTTGGGGCCGACGGTGAGCTTGCTGCCGCCTTCCTTGGCGACGCTGGCGGCGGCGTTGGCGGCCTGGGTCGTGAGCGTGGACGGATTGACGGGCGTGCCCGAGAGATTGGTGCTCGAACCCATCAGCGGCGCGGGACGGGAGGTAAGACTTTCGGCTTCGCGATCGCGTTTACCGAAGAAGGGGGACTGTGTGGCCAATGGGTAGCTCCTCAAAACGTCTATCGTAAGAACGACATTTCGCCTCACCGTACTTCATTGCGCAAGAGGCGTAACTGAATAAATCGTTCTTGGCGCGGAATCGCGAACTTTTGCATCAACTTGCGCGCTCAAGGCTGCAGCCAGGCGGCGCGTCCTTGCGTGGCATCGTCGAGCCGGGAGATGAAGGCCCCGGCGTTCGGATCGGGCAGGCTGAAGTCGAAGTGCACGAGGCCTTCGTGGCGCACCTGGTTCAGCGTCGCGTCGGCGGCCGCGAGTTCGCGCCGCAGCAGGCCTTCGAATGCATAGGGCACCGCGCAGTGCAGCGTGCGCTGGCGCACCTGCGGCAGCAACTGTGCGTCGACCAGCGTCTGCGCGATGCTGTCGGTGTAGGCCCGCACGAGTCCGCCGGCACCGAGCTTGACGCCACCGAAGTAGCGCACCACCGTCGCCAGCACGCCGTCGAGATCGTGGTGCCGAAGCACTTCGAGCATCGGCCGTCCGGCGGTACCGCCGGGCTCGCCGTCGTCGTTGGCCGCGGACTGCCCGCCCGCCATCAAGGCCCAGCACACATGCGCCGCCGCCGGATGCGCGATGCGCAGCGCCTGGACCACCGCCTGGGCCCCGGCCCGGTCGGCCACCGGTTGGACGCAGCCGATGAAGCGGCTCTTCTTGACGATCAGCTCGCTGTGGCGCGCGGCGGCGAGAGTGAACGGCATGGCCTCGCCCGCCTATCCCCGCTCGAACTTGAAGACCGCGGTGCTGGCGCGCGCATTGGGCAGCCAGCGCACCTCGCGGTCTTCCTGCAGGCCGAAGGCATCGAGCACGCGCAGCCGGTTCTTGCGCGCCAGCACCTCGAAGTCCTTGAAGGTGCCGACCCGGATGTTGGGCGTGTCGTACCACTGGTAGGGCAGCCGGCGCGTCACCGGCATGCGGCCGCGCGCAATGCTGATGCGGTTCGGCCAGTGGGCGAAATTGGGGAAGGCGACGATGCCGATGCGGCCCACGCGCGCGGTCTCGCGCAGCATCACCTCGGCATTGCGCAGGTGCTGCAGGGTGTCGATCTGCAGCACGACGTCGAAAGAGGCGTCGTCGAACATCGCGAGGCCCTCGTCGAGGTTGAGCTGGATCACGTCGACGCCGCGGCGCACGCATTGCAGGACATTGCCGTCGGCGATCTCGACGCCGTAGCCGGTGCAGCCGCGCTCGCGTTGCAACAGGTCGAGCAGCGCGCCGTCGCCGCAGCCGAGGTCGAGCACGCGTGCGCCTTCGGGAACCAGGCGGGCGATCAGGTTCTGGGTCGGGCTGTCGCTCACTGGGCAGCTCCTTCGAAGGTGGCGGCGATACGCTCGAAGTAGGAGCGCACCACGCTCATGTAGCGCGCGTCGTCGAGCAGGAAGGCGTCGTGTCCGTGCGGCGCATCGATCTCGGCGTAGCTCACGTTGCGGCGGTTGTCGAGCAGTGCCTTCACGATCTCGCGACTGCGCGCCGGCGAGAAGCGCCAGTCGGTGCTGAAGCTCACCAGCAGGAACTTGGCGCTGGCCTGCGCCAATGCGGCGCGCAGGTCGCCGCCGAAGTCGCGCGCCGGGTCGAAGTAGTCGAGCGCGCGCGTGATCAGCAGGTAGGTGTTGGCGTCGAAATACTCGCTGAACTTGTCGCCGTTGTAGCGCAGGTAGCTCTCGATCTGGAACTCGACCTCCTGGGTCGAATAGAGGAACTCGGTGTTGGCGGCGCTGCCCTCGACCGCACTGCGCAGGGCGCGACCGAACTTCTCGTTCATGACGTCGTCGCTCTGGTAGGTGATGTGGCCGATCATGCGGGCGATGCGCAGGCCGCGCCGCGGGATCACGCCCTGCTCGTAGAAGTGTCCGCCGTTGAAGTCGGGGTCGGTGACGATCGCACGGCGCGCCACTTCGTTGAAGGCGATGTTCTGCGCCGTGAGGCTCGGCGCGCTCGCGACCACCACCGCGTGCTGCACGCGCTGCGGGTACTGCAGCGTCCACGACAAGGCCTGCATGCCGCCCAGGCTGCCGCCCATCACGGCCGCCAGGCGTTCGATGCCGAGCGCGTCGAGCAGCGCGGCCTGCGCCGCGACCCAGTCCTCGACCGTGACGACCGGGAAGTCGGCGCCGTAGGCGCGACCGGTGGCGGGGTTGTCGTGCATCGGCCCGGTGGAGCCGAAGCAGGAGCCCAGGTTGTTGATGCCGATGACGAAGAAGCGGTCGGTGTCGACCGGCTTGCCGGGACCGATCATGTTGTCCCACCAGCCTTCGGATTTCGGCTGGTCGGCATAGACGCCGGCGACGTGGTGGGACGCATTGAGCGCGTGGCACACGAGCACCGCGTTGCTGCGGTCGGCGTTGAGCCGGCCGTAGGTTTCGTAGGCCAGCGTGTAGTGGCTGATCGATGCGCCGCTGCGAAGTGCCAGCGGGCCCTCGAACTGCATCGATTGCGGAGTGACGACGAAGGACATGAATGAAAAAGACCCGGCCTCGCCAAAAACGAGCCGGGTCCCGGCGTCCGTCTTTAGCTGCATTTGTAGAGCGCCCGCAAGCTGGAGCAAATCGGCGCGTGCAAGAAGTATATGCCGCTCAACCCCAGCCGATCAACGCGACCACGCCGAGCACCAGGAAGATCGCGGCCGAGATGCCGTGCACGAGCTTGATCGGCACCCGCTTCACGATGCGGTCCCCGAGCCAGACCACCGGCGCGTTGGCCAGCATCATGCCGAGCGTGGTGCCCATCACGACCCAGACATAGGCGTCCACGTAGCGCGCCGCGAGCATCACGGTTGCGATCTGGGTCTTGTCGCCCATCTCGGCCAGGAAGAAGGCGAGCATCGTGGTGCCGAAGACGCCGAACTTCGAGGACTTGGGCACGTCGCCGTCGTCGATCTTGTCGGGAATCAGCATCCACAGCGCCATCGCGATGAAGGACCCGCCCAGGATCCATCGGAGCACGTCGGCCCCGAGGAAGTGAGTGACCCAGTTGCCGACCGCGCCGGCGAGCGCGTGGTTCAGGATGGTGGCGGCGAAGATGCCCGCCACGATCGGCCAGGGCTTGCGGAACCGGGCCGCGAGGATCAAGGCGAGGAGCTGGGTCTTGTCGCCCATCTCGGCGAGCGCGACCACGCCGGTGGCGACGAAAAATGCTTCCATGAAAAAAGGGACTCCTACGGCCGAAGGACGCAATTGACCGCGCAACACCTTCGGCCGAATCCCGAAGTCGCGCGGTCAAAGGTCTCGCCAGGCTGGCTGCTGCTTGCGCCATGTGCTGCCGGAGGCAGTACAAGTCTGTTGACGCAAACCCTTCTCACGATGGAAGGCGGCTACTCCCCAATGACTCGTCGATTATAGCGAGTCCGGCAGCAACAATGTATGCAAGTGCTGACTTCAAAATTATTTGCCGGGGGCCGGGGTGCGTGCAAATTCCTACTTGCATTTGTCGCATTTCACCCATAATGCACGAGCCTTCCTTCAAAATTCGAGGGCGAATCGGTGATCGGTCAGTTTCGCGCAACTCGGCGGATGTTCCGCCGGATTGCTGCTCTCGGGACTCCATCGCTTTTCTTGATGTGTTTATAGGAGTCCCTTGATGGGCAACAAACTGTACGTCGGTAACCTGCCTTACTCGGTGCGCGACGGTGATCTCGAGCAGGCCTTCGGCCAATTCGGCGCGGTGACGAGCGCCAAGGTCATGATGGAACGCGACACCGGTCGCTCCAAGGGTTTCGGCTTCGTCGAGATGGGCAGTGATGCAGAAGCACAAGCAGCCATCAACGGCATGAACGGCCAGCCGCTCGGCGGCCGCAGCGTGGTCGTCAACGAGGCGCGTCCGATGGAAGCCCGTCCGCCGCGCAGCGGTGGCGGCGGCTACGGCGGCGGCGGTGGCGGCTATGGCGGCGGTGGTGGCGGCGGCGGCTACGGTGGTGGTGGCGGCGGCTATGGCGGCGGCGGCGGTGGTCGCAGCGGCGGTGGCGGCGGCTATGGCGGCGGTGGCCGCAGCGGTGGCGGCGGCGGTGACGGCGGCTTCCGCAGCCCGTACGGCGCTGGCCCGCGTGGCGGCGGCGGTGGTCGCGGCGGCTACGGCGGCGGCAACGGTGGCAACAGCGGCTACTGATCGCGCCCCGAACGCGAAACCCCATCAAGAAGGCTCCTGCGGGAGCCTTTTTTCATGGCCGCGCGAGGCTCACTCGCCCTGGCGGCGCTTGCGGCCGCGGCCCTTGAAGAGCCGGTCGAACAGCGGATTCGGCAGCAGCCGCATCAGCTTGGCGACCACGCCCATCTGCCACGGGATCACGCGGTAGCTGGTGCCGGCCTGGATGGCCCGGAAGGCGCGGTCGGCGAATTCGGCCGGCTGCAGCAGGAACGGCATGGCGTAGCGGTTGCCCTGTGTCAGCGGGGTGTCGACATAACCGGGGCAGAGGGTGACGACCTTGACCCCGCTGGCGTTCATTTCGCCGCGCAGGCTTTCGCAGTAGGCCACCACCCCGGCCTTGCTCGCGCAGTAGGCGCCGTGGCCCGGCAGGCCGCGGATCGCGGCGACGCTGCCGATGCCGACCAGGCGGCCGCTGCCGCGTGCCGCCATGGCGGCCACGAAAGGATGGAAGGTCGCCGCCAGGCCGAGGTTGTTGATGGCGAAAGTGCGGGCCATCACATCGAGGTCGCCGCGGACGGCGGTGTCCATGCCGACGCTGACGCCGGCGTTGGCGATCACCACGTCCGGCAGGCCTTGCTGCGCGATGCAGGCGGCGCCGGCCGAGACGACGCTGTCGAGCTCGGCGACGTCGGCGCCGTAGACCCGCCAGCGGCGGGGGTCCAGCTGGCGCGCCGCCGCCCAGGCCTCGATCTCGGCCGTTCGCCTGGCCACCAGTGCAAGGTCGTGGCCGGCGTCGTAGAAGCGCATGGCCAGCGCCTGCCCGATGCCGCTCGAGGCGCCGGTGACGAACAACAGGGGGTTCTTGGTGGTGGCCATGGACTCAGCGCTTCGGTGCCGGCGCCACGGCCGACGGCGGCGGCATGATCAGGCCGTGCACCCGGCCCTGGAGATTGGCGATGCCGGTCAGGCTGTCGTAGTCCATCGCATCGGAGGTGAACTTGTCGGACCCGCGGATCAGCGTGACCGGTTTGTTGGACTTCACGCGTTCGGTGTCGATGAAGACATGCAGGAACTCGCCGCGGAACTCGAGGCGCGGCAGCATCGTGCCGTCGGCCGACTTGGCGGCGTCGCGAATCACGATCGCATTGCCGAACAGCTGGATTTCGGTGCCGTCTCCGTTGGACACGCCGCGATCGGCCGAGCCGTGCGTGACCAGCCCGACGGGCGAGATCGAGCGCCAGCGCACCTGGTCGACCTCGAGCGTATCGGTGTCCGGGTAGTGCCGGCCCTCCTTGCCGAAGACTTCGGTGCGCAGGTCGCCGTTGGGCTGGAAGTTCTTCACCGAGAAGCCGCGCATGAAGTAATCGGGCTCGTGCGTCGGCGCTTCGGCCGGCTGCGGCGTGAGCATCTCGGGCGCGTTGCGCACCAGCCAGTAGGTGCCCAGCGCGAGCACCGCCGTCAGGATGATCGGCAGGTAGATGGTCAGCCGGTCGAAGGCATCGCGCAGCACGCGCCACGCGGACTTCATTCGGCCCGGCCTCGCGCGCGGTCCAGCAGGCGGCGGTAGTGGCCGCCGGCGGTCAGCAGCAGGTCGCAGAATTCGCGTGCCGCACCCTCGCCGCCGCGCGCGGCGGTGACGTGGCGGGCGATGGCGCGCACCTCGGCATGGGCATTGGCCGGCGCGGCCGCGAAGGCGACGCGCGACAGCACCGGCAGGTCGGGCCAGTCGTCGCCGATCGCGGCGGCCTGCGACCAGTCGAAGCCCAGCTCGGCCAGCATCGCCTCGGCGGCCGGCAGCTTGTCTTCGGTGCCGTAGCGCACGTGCGCGATGCCGAGCGCCTCGAGCCGCACGCGCAGCGGTTTGGAGTCGCGCCCGGTGATGACGGCGGGCGTGATGCCGGCGCTGCGCAGCAGCTTGAGGCCGTAGCCGTCGAGGATGCTGAAGCGCTTGAGGGTTTCGCCGTGCTCGGTGAAGTAGACCCCGCCATCGGTCAGCACGCCGTCGATGTCGAAGAAGGCGATCCGGATGTCCTGGGCGGCGAGCAGGGTCTCGGGGCTGAATTCGACGCCCATCAGATGACCTTCGCGCGCATCAGGTCGTTGATGCTGAGCGCGCCGATCAGCAGCCCGGCCGCGTCGACCACCAGCACGCTGGTGATGCGATGCTGTTCCATGAGGTCGGCCGCCTCGGCGGCCAGCGCGTCGGCGCGCAAGGTGCGCGGCCCGGCATGCATGACGTCGGCGGCGGTGAGGGCGCGCAGGTCGGCGCCGGTCTCGACCTGGCGCCGCAGGTCGCCGTCGGTGAAGATGCCGATCGCGCGGCCGTCGGGGCCGACCACCGCGGTGGCGCCGAGCCCCTTGGCGCTCATCTCGCGCATGATCTCGCTCAGGCTCGCCCCGGGGGCCACGCGCGGCACCTCGTCGCCCGAGCGCATCACGTCGCTGACGTGGGTCAGCAGCTTGCGGCCGAGCGCGCCGCCCGGATGCGAGCGGGCGAAGTCCTCGGTGCCGAAGCCGCGGGCGTCGAGCAGCGCCACCGCGAGCGCATCGCCCATCGCCATCTGGGCGGTGGTGCTGGCGGTCGGCGCGAGGTTCAGCGGGCAGGCTTCCTTCTCGACGCCGCTGTCGAGCACGATGTCGGCATGGCGCGCCAGCGTCGAGTCGCTGCGGCCGGTGATCGCGATCAGCGGCACGCCCTGGCGCTTGACCACGGGCAGGATGGTGGTGAGTTCCTCGACTTCGCCGCTGTTGGAGATCGCCAGCACCAGGTCGACCGCCTTGATCATGCCGAGGTCGCCATGGCTGGCTTCGGCCGGATGCACGAACATCGCCGGCGTGCCGGTCGAGGCCAGGGTGGCGGCGATCTTGCGGCCGACATGGCCGCTCTTGCCCATGCCCATCACGACCACGCGGCCGCGGACGTCGAGGATCTTTTGCACCGCGGCAGGAAAGCTCGGTCCGAGCCGTTCCTTGAGCCCGAGCACCGCCGCCGCCTCGATGTCGAAAGTGACGCGCGCGCGCGCCAGCAGGGCGTCGGGATCGACGGAGGGGGGCGCAGGGGGGCGGGAGCTCATCGGCGGATTTTATCGGCCGGCCGAGCCGAGTCCCCAATGGGGATGAAATGGCGCCGGAAGCGGGCAGGCGTGTTGCTAGCATGCGGGCATGTCCTCGCTCGACCTGACGCTGATGTATTTGCTCGCTGCGGTGATCGGCGTGGTTGTCTGCCGCTTGCTGCGGCTGCCGCCGATGCTCGGCTACCTGTCGGCCGGGGTGCTGATCGGACCCCACGCGCTGGCACTGGCGCAGAACTCCGAGGGCATCCGCCACCTGGGCGAATTCGGCGTCGTCTTCCTGATGTTCGTCATCGGGCTCGAGTTCAGCCTGCCCAAGCTGCGGGCGATGCGCCGCCACGTGTTCGGCCTCGGCCTGCTGCAGGTGTTGCTGACCATCTCGGTGGCCACCGTCGGTGCGCTGCTGCTGTCGCACTGGCTGCCGCCGGCCTGGCGGCTGAACTGGCAGGCCGCGCTGGTCTTCTCGGGCGCACTCACGATGAGCAGCACGGCGATCGTCGTCAAGCTGATGGCGGAGCGGCTGGAGATCGACAGCGAGCATGGCAAGCGCGTGATGGGCGTGCTGCTGTTCCAGGACTTGGCGGTGGTGCCGCTGCTGGTGCTGATCCCGGCGCTCGGCGCCCCGCCCGAGACCTTGCTGAAGGCGCTCAGCTTCGCGCTGCTGAAGGCCGGCTTCCTGATCGGCGTGCTGCTGTATGGCGGGCCGCGCGTGATGCGCTGGTGGCTCACGCTGGTCGCGCGCCGGCGCAGCGAGGAGCTGTTCATGCTCAACCTGCTGCTGGTCACGCTCGGCCTGGCCTGGCTGACCGAGCTCGCCGGCCTGAGCCTGGCGCTGGGTGCCTTCGTCGCCGGCATGCTGGTGTCGGAGACCGAGTTCAAGCACCAGGTCGAGACCGACATCCGGCCGTTCCACGACGTGCTGCTCGGGCTCTTCTTCATCACCATCGGCATGTCGCTCGACTGGCACGTGGTGGTCGAGCGCTGGGCGCTGGTGGCGGTGCTGCTGCTGCTGCCGCTGGCCTTCAAGCTGGTGCTGGTGACGGCGCTGGCGCGGGCCCTGGGCGCCACGGCCGGCGTCTCGCTGCGCACCGGCCTCTACCTGGCGCAGGCCGGCGAGTTCGGCTTCGTGCTGCTGGCGCTGGCCCAGGGCCAGGACCTGCTGCCGGCGTGGCTGGCGAATCCGGTGCTGGCCTCGATGGTGCTGTCGATGCTGTCGACCCCCTTCATCATCATGTACAGCAACCGGATCGTGCGCAAACTGGTGGCCAGCGACTGGCTGCAGCAGTCGCTGCAGATGACCACGATCGCCCGCAAGACGATCAACACGGCACGCCACGTGATCATCTGCGGCTACGGGCGCTGCGGCCAGAACCTGGCGCGCATGCTGGAGCGCGAGGGCATCCCCTACCTGGCGCTGGACCTCGATCCGGACCGGGTCCGGCAGGCGGCCGCGGCCGGCGATTCGGTGGTGTTCGGCGATGCCTCCCGACTGCAGGCGCTGATGGCGGCCGGCCTCGCGCGCGCCAGCGCCCTGGTCGTGACCTACCAGGACGTGCCGGGAGCGCTGAAGGTGCTGGCCAACGCACGCGCCCATGCGCCGCAGGTGCCGGTGATCGTGCGCACCCAGGACGACCGCGACCTCGAGAAGCTGCAGGCGGCCGGCGCGACCGAGGTGGTGCCGGAGGCGATCGAGGGCTCGCTGATGCTGGCCAGCCATGCGCTGGCGCTGGTCGGGGTGCCGATGCGGCGCGTGATCCGCGTCGTCCAGGACCAGCGCGATGCGCGCTACAACCTGTTGCGCGGCTATTTCCACGGCGCCGACGACGACAACGCCGACGAGATCGACCATGAGCGCCTCAACACCTTCACCTTGACGGCCGGCGCACGCGCCATCGGTCAGCCGCTGGCCAGGCTGGCGCTGGCGGGGCTGAACGTGCGCGTGGCGAGCCTGCGCCGCCGCGACGGCAAGGCTGCCGATGCCGACGACGACACGGTGCTGGCCGATGGCGACACGCTGGTGTTGTCGGGCAAGCCCGGCGCGCTGGCGGTGGCGATCGACAAGCTGCAGAAGGGCTGAGCGCGGGGCCGCTCAGTTCAGCAGCGTCGGGTTGCGCTTTTCTTCCTCGATCTGCTGTTGGCGGCGGACTGCGTCGCACTGGGCCGTCGTCCTGAATTCCGCCCTGGCGCACTGCGCGGCCATGCACTGGGCGCGGGCGATGAAGTTCAGGCCGGCGCATTGCGCCTGCGGGTTCGCGGGCGGGGGCGGCGGGGCTGGCGCGGGTTCCGGCTGCGGCGCAGGCGCGGCGGCCGCGGGCGCCGGTGTGGCCGCCGGCGTTGCCGGCTTGCGGGGTTTTGGCGGGCTGGGCCTGGCGGGGGCGGCTGGTGGCGCGACCGCCTGGGCCGATGGCGCCGGCGGCGGCTCTGCAACCGGCGCGCTGGCGACGGGCTCTGGCGCCGGGGCCTCGGCCTGCGGCTGCGGCTGGGGCTGGGGCTGGGGCTGGGGCTGGGGCTGGGGCTGGGGCTGGGGCTCGGCCGGAGGCGTGGGCGCAACGGGCACCGCCGCCTCGACCGGGGCGGGCGCCGGCGTGGCCGGCGTGGCCGCCGGCGAAGCGGGCCCGGACACCGCCAACGGCGTCGACGGCGGCGAACCGGACGAAAACAACCAGGCGGCCAGCGCCGCCGCAAGACCCACGGCCGCCAGGCCAATCACGGCCGTGCGCAGCGGGTTCGGGCGCGGCGGTGCGGTGGCTCGCGACGGATGCTTCCGGGGCGCGGGCGGCGCGTCGCGAGGGCTCGCCTTCCCGCTGGAGGGGGTGGCCGATCGACGGGGACGGGGGGTCGGCAGCGGCGCCGGAAGCTCCACGTCCCTCGCCATGCGCTGGGTGGCGGGCCATTCCGCTTCGGCGCCCGGCAGGGCGGCCGGTTGCGGTGCGGTCAGTGCGACCAGCCTCCGTCCGCAGCCTTTGCAGAACTTGGCGCCGTCACGGTTGTCCGTGCGGCAGTCCGCGCACACCAGGGTCATCGTGCGCTCAGGTCACCGCCACTCGCTTCTGCTTGTTCACCAGACGCTTGGCAATCACGGCGCCGAGCCCCATCGTGAGCTCCAGGGCCAGGTTGGGCTGCCGGTTCGACAGTTCGGCGAAGCGGATCCCGGTCAGTCGCCAGACCCGGGCCGCCCCGGTGGCGACCACGTTGGCCGAACGCGGTGCGCGCGAGAAGAAGGAGCCTTCGCCGACCACCGAGCCCGGATTCAGGATCGCCAGCTGCATCTGGCCCTTGTCGCCGATCAGGTGCACGCTGAGTGCGCCGCTCTCGATGAAGAAGACTGTGCGGTCCTGGGCGCCCTGGTCGATCAGCACCTGGCCCGCGGCGAGGTCGAAGGGCTGCAGATAAGCAGCCACCGTTTCCCATTGCAGCGAATTGAGCGCCGGCGCAAAGGCGTCGTAGCTGGTGTTCTGGGTGATCGCGCGGCAAAGATCCTGAATGCTGGATGACATCGTTCGTTTGTCCTGCTGTGCGTCGGAAGTATCTGCGAAAGGTCAAATCTGCGGTGACAGATGTCACAGAATGACACACTCTCGCTCACTTGCCGATGCAGAAGCGGGAAAAGATCACGCCGAGCAGGTCGTCGGCGCCGAACTCGCCGGTGATTTCGTTCAGTGCGTTCTGCGCCAGCCGCAGCTCTTCGGCCAACAGGTCGAGCAACTGGGCATGGGCTGCCAGGTGGGCGGTCGCCAGGCCGATGTGTTCCTCGACCCGCGACAGCGCCTGCACGTGGCGGGCCCGCGCCAGGTAGACGCCTTCCGGAACCGCCTGCCAGCCGGCGACCTCGAGCAGCCGGCGACGCAGGGTTTCGATGCCGGCCCCGGTGCGCGCCGACAGGCTGACGCCGCTGTCGGGCGGCGGCTGCGCGGCGGGCAGCGCGTCGAGCTTGCTCCAGACATCGATCACCGGCACGCTGGCGGGCAGCCGGCTGGCCAGCAGCACGGCGATTTCGGCATCGGCCTGTGCATAGGCAGGGGCGGCACTGCGGGTCAGGTCGTGCAGGAACAGCACCGCGTCGGCCCCTTCGATCTGGCTCCAGGCGCGGGCGATGCCGATCTGCTCGACCTCGTCGACGCTGTCGCGCAGGCCCGCGGTGTCGACGACATGCAGCGGAACGCCCTGGATCTGGATGGTTTGCGAGACCACGTCGCGGGTGGTGCCCGCGACCGCGCTGACGATCGCCAGTTCGGCGCCCGCCAGCGCATTCAGCAGCGAGCTCTTGCCGGCATTCGGCTGGCCGGCGATCACGACCTTGATTCCCTCGCGCAGCAGGGCGCCCTGGCGGGCCCGCTGCTGCACCGCGGCCAGCTGGGATTGCAGCGCCACCAGCTGGCCCGCGGCGTCGGCCTCCTGCAGGAAGTCGATCTCCTCGTCGGGAAAGTCGAGCGTCGCCTCGACCAGCATGCGCAGGCGCACCAGGGCCTCGAGCAAGGTGTGGATCTCGTCGGAGAAGGCGCCCGACAGCGACCGGCTGGCGCTGCGCGCCGCGGCTTCGGTGCTGGCGTCGATCAGGTCGGCGATCGCCTCGGCCTGCGCCAGGTCGATCTTGCCGTTGAGGAAGGCGCGCTGACTGAATTCGCCGGGCTCGGCCACCCGCAGGCCCGCCAGGCGCGGCCGGCCGGTCGCCGGGTCGGACTCGGCGGCCGCCGCCAGGCAGCGCGCCAGCAGCAGCTGCAGCACCACCGTGCCGCCATGGGCCTGGAGTTCGAACACGTCTTCGCCGGTGAAGGAATGCGGGGCCGGGAAGTGCAGGGCCAGGCCGCGATCGATCGGCGAGCCGTCGGCATCGCAGAAGGGAAGGTAGCTGGCCTCCCGCGGCTTCAGCGCGCGGCCGCAGAGGGCGTCGATCAGCGGCGCCAGTTCGCGGCCGGAGACCCGCACGATCCCGACCGACCCGCGGCCTGAGGCGGTGGCGATGGCAACGATCGGATCGGCGGTGCGGGCGAGCATGGGAACGATTCTTCCAGTAAAAAGGGCCGCTTTCGCGGCCCTGCGGGTCGATGGCCGAAGCCTTACTTGCCCGGCTTCGCCAGGGTCGGCACCTTCGGCTTCTTGGGCGGATTGCCCAGCACACCCAGCCGCTTGTTGATGAACCACTGCTGCGCGATCGACAGCACGTTGTTGGTGATCCAGTAGAGCACCAGGCCGGCCGGGAAGAAGATGAACATCACGCTGAAAGCCAGCGGCATGATCCACATCAGCTTGGCCTGCATCGGGTCCGGCGGCGTCGGGTTGAGCCAGGTCTGGAACAGCGAGGTGGCGGTCATGACCACCGGCAGGATGAACCACGGGTCCGGTGCCGAGAGGTCATGGATCCAGAGGATCCACGGGGCGTGGCGCATCTCGACCGACGACAGCAGCACCCAGTAGAGCGCGATGAACACCGGGATCTGGATCACGATCGGGAAGCAGCCACCCATCGGGTTGACCTTCTCCTCGCGGTAGATGCGCATCATCTCCTGCTGCATCTCCTGCGGCTTGTCCTTGAGCCGCTCGCGCATCTCCATGATCTTCGGATTGATGGCCTTCATCTTGGCCATGCTCGCGTAGGCCTTGGCGTTGAGCCAGTAGAACGCGGCCTTCAGCAGCACCACCAGCGCGACGATCGACCAGCCCCAGTTGCCGAGGATGCCGTGCAGCTTGTTGAGCAGCCAGTAGAGCGGCTTGGAGATGATCGCGAAGATGCCGTAGTCCTTGACCAGGTCGAGGCCGGTGGCGATCGCCTCGAGCTTCTTCTCTTCCTCGGGGCCGGCGAACAGGTTGCTGTCGATCGCCTGCGAGGCGCCCGGTGCGAGCTCGGGCAGCTTCAGCACCATCGCGACCGAGAACAGGTTGTTGCCGAGGTCGGCGACCCGGAACTCGCGCTTGATGGTGTCGCTGCCGGGCACGTTGAGCAGCCAGGCCGAGACGAAGTAGTGCTGGACCATCGCCACCCAGCCGTTGTCGGCCGGCGCGGGCAGTTCGACCTTGCCCTTGGTGATGGCGCTGAAGTCGATCTTCTGGAACTTCTTCTGCTCGGTGTAGATGGCCGGGCCGGTGAAGGTGTTGGTGCCGAACATGGTGCCGGCGGCGACCGTGCCGTGGCGCGTGAACTGCAGGTAGAGCTGGGCGTCGCGCGGCTTGTCGCTGACGTTGACGACCTGGTGATTGACGCGGATCGTGTAGTCGCCGCGCTGGAACACGTAGGTCTTGACGTACTTGATGCCGCCCACGGGCTGCGACTCGAACACCACTTCGAGCTTGTTCTGGCCTTCGGCCAGTTCGCGCGGGCCGGGGCGCGCGGTCATCAGGCTCAGGTGGTTCGGGAAGCGGTCGCCGGTGTCCACCGTGTTCAGCAGGCCGGTCTGGGCCACGTAGCGGGTGGCGGGCGAGCCGTTCTCCATCAGCATCACCGGGTGGACCTCGTTCTGCGGCACCGGCAGGCCGACCAGGCGGCGGGCCCATTCGACCAGGCCGCCATGGTTGGTCTGGTCGAGGAACTGGAGCAGCTGCAGTTCGGACAGCGTGCCGCCTTCACCGTCGATGGTCGCCTTGAAGACGTCGGTGGACACCGTGACCTTCTCGCCGATGGCGGGCGCCGAGCCCTGCACCGGGACCGCACCGGCCGCCGGTGCGGCAGCCGCCGGGACGCCGCTGGCGCTGGCCGCGGGCGGCGCCGACGAATCGGCGGGGGCGGCGGTCTTGGCCGAGGGCAGGAAGGTCGGCTTGTGGCCGTTGTAGACCTGCCATTGGTCCCACAGCAACACCAGCGAGAAACCAAAAATCACCCACAAGATGGTGCGGCGGATATCGTTCATGAAGAAGACTTCTTGTCGTCGGGGGAGAGAAAGGCGAACAGCGACCCGCGCCTAGGCGCCGGTCGCTGTGTCTTTGGAGGCACCGGATCGTGGCCGCCCTGGCACCAGGGCTGGCAGCGCGCGATGCGGTGCAGTGTCAGGTAGCTGCCCTTGGCGGCGCCGTGCTGCTCGAGCGCGCCGATCGCGTAGACGGAGCAGGTCGGCTCGAAGCGGCACGACTGGCCGAGCCAGGGGCTCAGCAGCAGCCGGTAGCCCTTGACCAGGGCGATCAGCAGGCGCCGCATCATGGGCGCGCCGCCCCGGCCCGCGCCAGCAGCTGCTGGAGTTCGGTGCGGACGGCGGCCTTGAGCGCGTCGGACGACGCGCTGACGAATTGCTTGCGATCGAAGGCCGCACGCAGGCGCACCACGTGTGCCGCGCGCGGCAGCGACTCGGCGACGGCAGCGCTCACGGTGTAGATCTGGCGTTTGATCGCGTTGCGGGTGACCGCCCGACGGGCCCAGCGCTTGGGAACCATGGCGCCCAGCCAGACGTCGTCGGAAGCGAACAGCGGCGCAGCCCCGCCCGGCGCGTCGAGCGCGCAGCGGTGCAGTGCGAAGTGGGCTGTGCGCGCCACGGTGGCACCTGCGAGGACGGCCTGGAACTGCGCGCGGGTCTTGAGCCGCTGCATGGAAGCCAACCGCGGGACGCCGTCGAACGGTGAGGGCGGCAGCGGGTCGACTGGCAACGGAGCCGGCGAAAGTGTCTGGCCTTAGACGGCCAGGCGCTTGCGGCCCTTGGCGCGGCGTGCGTTGATCACGGCGCGGCCACCGCGGGTCTTCATGCGGACCAGGAAGCCGTGGGTACGGGCGCGGCGGACTTTCGATGCTTGATACGTGCGTTTCATGATGATTTCCTGATTCACCGGCTGGGCCGGCGTTTTTGAGCCTCCGGGCCTCGAGGGGCCGGGGACTGTTCTCTACCGCGCAACCGGAAGGGCCCGGCGAGGCGCGATGATGCGAATACCCCGAAACACACAAAGAAGGTTTTCAGGGAAACCCGCGATTATCGCAAAGTTTCGGTTGCGCCACAATGGCCGGTTGGTTCGCAGGCGTTTCCGCGACCGTCCAGACCATGTGGATAAGGTTTTGACAAGTTAGAATCCAGGGCGCATCGCGGGTGCGACTATCCACAATACCAAGACGAGAGAATGGCTGAGGGACAAACCACTTTTCAGAGCGCCCATGCCGGGTGAAGGCATCGGTGACAGCCTCTGGCAGGCCTGTGTCGACCAGCTCGCACAGGAACTGTCCGAACAGCAGTTCAACACCTGGATCAAGCCGCTGACCGCGAAGGTCACGGACGATCTGTCGCGGGTCACGGTGTTCGTGGCCAACCGCTTCAAACTCGACTGGATCCGGGCCCAGTACGCCGGCAAGATCGCCTCGATGGCCGAGAAGCTCTATGGCCAGCCAGTCATCATTGAGTTAGCGCTCGCTCCTCGTGAAATCGCCAGCCGGCCGGCATCGATGGCGATCGTGTCTGAAACCGACGTGCCGCGCGAGATGGTGCCTTCGGGCGAGGACCTGGCCGCCGCCGCTTTCAAGAACCGGCTCAATTCGGGCCTCACTTTCGACACCCTGGTCGAAGGCACGGCGAACCGCATGGCGCGTGCCGCGGCGATGCACGTGGCCGGCATGCCGGGCCACCTCTACAACCCGCTTTTCATCTATGGCGGGGTCGGCCTCGGCAAGACCCACCTGATGCACGCGGTGGGCAACCGCCTGCTGGCCGACCGCCCCGAATCCAAAGTTCTCTACATCCACGCCGAGCAATTCGTCTCGGATGTGGTCAAAGCGTATCAGCGCAAGACTTTCGACGAGTTCAAGGAACGCTACCACTCGCTCGACCTGCTGCTGATCGACGACGTCCAGTTCTTCGCCAACAAGGACCGCACGCAGGAAGAGTTCTTCAATGCCTTCGAGGCGCTGCTGGCCAAGAAGTCGCACATCGTGATGACCAGCGACACCTATCCCAAGGGCCTGGCGGACATCCACGAGCGGCTGGTCTCGCGCTTCGACTCGGGCCTGACGGTCGCGATCGAGCCGCCCGAGCTCGAGATGCGTGTCGCGATTCTCATCAACAAGGCGCGCGCCGAGAGCGCCGAGATGCCCGAAGAGGTCGCCTTCTTCGTCGCCAAGAACGTGCGCTCCAACGTGCGCGAACTCGAAGGCGCGCTGCGCAAGATCCTCGCTTACTCGCGCTTCAACCAGAAAGAGATCTCGATCGCCCTGGCGCGCGAGGCGCTGCGCGACCTGCTGTCGATCCAGAACCGGCAGATCTCGGTCGAGAACATCCAGAAGACGGTGGCCGACTACTACAAGATCAAGGTCGCCGACATGTACTCGAAGAAGCGGCCGGCCTCGATCGCCCGGCCGCGCCAGATCGCGATGTACCTGGCCAAGGAGCTGACCCAGAAGAGCCTGCCCGAGATCGGCGAGCTGTTCGGTGGCCGCGACCACACCACGGTGCTGCATGCGGTGCGCAAGATCTCGGGCGAGCGGCAGCAGCTCACCGAGCTCAACCAGCAGTTGCACGTGCTGGAGCAGACCCTGAAGGGCTGAGCGATGAGCGCTGTACTGCCATCATCGACCCCTGTCAAAGGACAACTCTGGGGACAGTTCCGGCACAAGAAAGGGCTTGTCCACAGGCGGGCGCTGCGCGCCGAAGTTGTGCGCCCTGGCGCGACAGCCCCGAAGCAGGGCTGCGCACAGCCGGCCGGCAGCGCCAAGTGCCTGTCACGAAAGCGGAAAACGACGCTGTCCACAGCACAGTGCGTCCCTTATCTACTACTACTAATTTGAATTAAAGAAATAAGGAAGAGGTAAGACAATGATCGTTTTGAAGGCTACCCAGGACAAAGTCCTCGCCGCGCTGCAGTCGGTGGCGGGCATCGTCGAGCGCCGCCACACGCTGCCGATCCTGGCCAACGTGCTGATCCGCAAGACCGGCGGCCAGCTGCAGCTCACCACCAGCGACCTCGAGATCCAGATCCGCACCCATGCCGAACTCGGCGGCGACGAAGGCAACTTCACGACCACCATCGGCGCCCGCAAGCTGATCGACATCCTGCGCACCATGCCGGCCGACCAGACCGTGAGCCTCGAGTCGAGCGCCAGCAAGCTGGTGCTCAAGGGCGGCAAGAGCCGCTTCACGCTGCAGTCGCTTCCGGCCGAAGACTTCCCGCTGGTGCAGGAGTCGGCCAATTTCGGCCCGGTGTTCAGCGTGCCGCAGAAGACCTTGAAGGACCTGCTGGGCCAGGTGTCGTTCGCGATGGCGGTGCATGACATCCGCTACTACCTCAACGGCATCCTGTTCGTCGCCGAAGGCAAGCAGCTGAGCCTGGTCGCCACCGATGGCCACCGGCTGGCCTTCGCCTCGGCCACCCTCGACGTCGAGGTGCCGCGCCAGGAAGTGATCCTGCCGCGCAAGACCGTGCTCGAGATGCAGCGCCTCCTGTCCGACGCCGAAGGCGCGATCGAGATGCAGTTCGCCAACAACCAGGCCAAGTTCAGCTTCGGCGGCATGGAGTTCGTCACCAAGCTGGTCGAGGGCAAGTTCCCCGACTACAACCGCGTGATCCCCAAGACCCACAAGAACACGGTCACGCTGGGCCGCGCACCGCTCTTGGCCAGCCTGCAGCGCACCGCGATCCTGACCAGCGAGAAGTTCAAGGGCGTGCGGCTCAACATCGAGCCCGGCACCCTGCGCATCGCGTCGAACAACGCCGAGCAGGAAGAGGCGCAGGACGAGCTCGACATCGACTACGGCGGCGACGCGATCGAGATCGGCTTCAACGTGACCTACCTGATCGATGCCCTGGCCAACATGAGCCAGGACATGGTGAAGCTGGACCTGGCGGACTCCAACAGCTCGGTGCTGATGACGATTCCCGAGAACGCGTCGTTCAAGTACGTCGTCATGCCGATGCGCATTTAGCGCACCCCCAGGTTGGCTCACTTCGTGTAGCCGCCCACCCCCTTGCAGGGGGCGATACCAGCGGCCCGGCAAAGCCGGTTCCGCGGTATCTCCCGAACAGAAGGCGCCCAGCCCGGTGCCGAGAGAGAAAGAGTCAGATGAGCGAAGAAAACAAGCCGGAAGTGCCGCACACCGAGCCGGTTTACACCCCTGAAATCGACAGCGCGATTCCGATCGAGGTGACACCGGCCGGCGACACCTCCTATGGCGAAGGCTCCATCACGATCCTCGAAGGGCTGGAGGCGGTGCGCAAGCGCCCGGGCATGTACATCGGCGACACCTCGGACGGCACCGGCCTGCACCACCTGGTGTTCGAGGTGGTCGACAACTCGATCGACGAGGCGCTGGCGGGCTACTGCGACGACATCGTGGTCACGATCCACACCGACAACTCGGTGTCCGTGACCGACAACGGCCGAGGCATCCCGACCGGCGTCAAGATGGACGACAAGCACGAGCCGAAGCGCTCGGCGGCCGAGATCGCACTGACCGAACTGCACGCCGGCGGCAAGTTCAACCAGAACAGCTACAAGGTGTCGGGCGGCCTGCACGGGGTCGGCGTGAGCTGCGTCAACGCGCTCAGCAAGATGCTGCGCCTGACGGTGCGGCGCGAGGGCAAGGTCCACACGCTCGAGTTCAGCAAGGGCTTCGTGCAGAACCGCATCGTCGAGACGGTGAGCGGCGTCGAGGTGTCGCCGATGAAGGTCATCGGCGAGACCGAGAAGCGCGGCACCGAGGTGCACTTCCTGCCCGACAACGAGATCTTCAAGGAAAACGCCGACTTCCACTACGAGATCCTCAGCAAGCGGCTGCGCGAGCTCAGTTTCCTGAACAACGGCGTGCGGATCCGGCTGATCGACGAACGCACCGGCAAGGAAGACGACTTTTCGGGCGCCGGCGGCGTCAAGGGTTTCGTCGAGTTCATCAACAAGGGCAAGACGGTGCTGCACCCGAACGTGTTCTACGCGATGGGCGAGAAGCCGGCCGACACCTACGGCGGCATTCCGGGCACGCACATCGGCGTCGAGGTTGCGATGCAGTGGAACAGCGGCTACAACGAGCAGGTGCTGTGCTTCACCAACAACATCCCGCAGCGTGACGGCGGCACCCACCTGACCGGCCTGCGGGCCGCGATGACCCGGGTCATCAACAAGTACATCGAAGAGAACGAGTTCGCCAAGAAGGCCAAGGTCGAGGTCACCGGCGACGACATGCGCGAAGGCCTGTGCTGCGTGCTGAGCGTCAAGGTGCCCGAGCCCAAGTTCTCGAGCCAGACCAAGGACAAGCTGGTGTCGAGCGAAGTGCGCGCGCCGGTCGAGGACATCGTCGGCCGCCTGCTGACCGACTACCTGCAGGAGCGCCCGAACGACGCCAAGATCATCTGCGGCAAGATCGTCGAGGCGGCGCGCGCGCGCGAAGCCGCCCGCAAGGCGCGCGAGATGACGCGCCGCAAGGGCGTGCTCGACGGCATGGGCCTGCCGGGCAAGCTGGCCGACTGCCAGGAGAAGGACCCGGCGTTGTGCGAGGTCTACCTGGTGGAGGGCGACTCCGCCGGCGGCTCCGCCAAGCAGGGCCGCGACCGGAAGTTCCAGGCCATCCTGCCGCTGCGCGGCAAGATCCTGAACGTCGAGAAGGCGCGCTACGAGAAGCTGCTGACCAGCAACGAAATCCTGACCATGATCACCGCGCTGGGCACCGGCATCGGCCGCGCCGGCGCGACGACCGCGGGCGGCGGCGCCGACGACTTCAACGTCGCCAAGCTGCGCTACCACCGCATCATCATCATGACCGACGCCGACGTCGACGGCGCTCACATCCGCACCTTGCTGCTGACTTTCTTCTACCGGCAGATGCCCGAGCTGGTCGAGCGCGGCCACATCTACATCGCGCAGCCGCCGCTCTACAAGGTGAAGGTCGGCAAGGAAGAGCAGTACCTCAAGGACGGTCCGGCGCTCGACGCCTTCCTGCTGAAGGTGGCGTTGAAGGATGCGAGCGTGTCCACCGGCGGCGCGAGTCCGACCCTGCTCAGCGGCGACACCCTGGCCGAACTGGCGCGCAAGCACCAGTTGGCCGAGGCCGTGATCGCCCGGCTCGGCGTGTTCCTCGATGCGGCGGCGCTGCGCGCGATCGCCGACGGCGTGTCGCTCGACCTCGACACCACGGCCAGCGCCGAGGCCTCGGCCGTGGCACTGCAGAACAAGCTGCGCGAACTCAACACCACCGGCGCGCCGGCGGACGTGTCGAGCGAGTTCGACGCCCGCACCGACAAGCCGCTGCTGCGCATCAGCCGCCGCCATCACGGCAACATCAAGAGCAGCGTGCTGACGCAGGACTTCGTCCACGGCGCCGACTACGCGGCCTTGTCCGAGGCGGCCAAGACCTTCCGCGACCTGCTGGGCGAAGGCGCGGTGGTCAAGCGCGGCGAGGGCGAGCGCGCCAAGGAAGAAAAGGTGGCCGACTTCCGCGAGGCGATGCGCTGGCTGATCGGCCAGGCCGAGAACGCCACGGCGCGCCAGCGCTACAAGGGGCTGGGCGAGATGAACCCCGAACAGCTGTGGGAAACCACGATGGACCCGGCGGTGCGCCGCCTGCTGCGGGTGCAGATCGACGACGCGATCGAGGCCGATCGCGTGTTCACGATGCTGATGGGCGACGAGGTCGAGCCGCGGCGCGAGTTCATCGAGCAGAACGCGCTGCGGGCGGCGAATATCGACGTTTGAGCGTTCAGCCGCGCTCGGCCGACGCAGTCAGCGCTGCACGACCGGGCGCCCGCCCCAGCCCGCCCACGACAACGGCGGCCACCAGCACCAGCGCACCGCTCAGCAGCATCGCGCTCGAGATGCCCCAGCCGTCGACCACCAGGCCGCCGAGCAGGGCGCCCGAAGCGATCGCGACCTGAAAGCCGCTCACCAGCAAGGCCTGGCCGGCTTCGGGCGCATCCGGAACGGCCTCCATCATCCAGCCGGTCAGGGCGACCGGGATCATGCCGAAGGCGATGCCCCAGGTGACCACCACCGCGGCGCCGGCCAGGAAGCCGCTGCCCACCACCGTCGACAGCAGCAGCGCGGCCGCGAGCAGAACGGCCGCCAGCAGCGCCGCCGCGCGCACGCTGCGCGCGACCAGCGTGCCGCCGACGAAGGTGCCGAAGAAGCCGACCGCGCCGTAGGCCAGCAGCAATGTCGTGACGCCATTGGCGTCGAGCCCGAAGACCTGCTGCAGCAGCGGCTTGAGGTAGGTGTAGGCGGCGAAATGGCCGGCCACCAGGAACAGCACCGCCAGCAGGCCGACCTGCGCCATGCGCCGTGTCAGCGGCGTCAGCAGGTCGCGCGGCCGGATGGCGCGGGCCGGCGGCATTGCGGGCAGCAGCCAGACCTGGATCGCCAGCACGACCGCCGCCAGCGCGCCCGTGAGCCCGAAGGCTGCGCGCCAGCCAGCCAAAGTGCCGACCAGCGCGCCGGCGGGCACGCCGAGCACGGTGGCCGCCGAGACGCCGGCCAGCACCAGCGACATGGCGCGCGCCTGCGAACCGGATGCCACCAGCTGGGTGGCGGCGCTCGGCGCGAAGGTCCAGAAGCCGCCGATGCACAGGCCCAGCAGCAGGCGGGCCACGAGCATCGTCGCGAAATTCGGTGCGAAGGCGGCCAGCAGGTTCGACGCCACCAGCATGCCGGTCAGCGTCACCATGACGGTGCGGCGGTCCAGGCGGCCGGAGGCGACGATCAGCGCCGGCCCGGCGAAGGCCGCCAGCACGCCCGGCATCGTGACCATCAGGCCGGCGGTGCCGTCGCTGACCTGCAGGCCGGCACCGATGTCGGTCAGCAGGCCGATCGGCAGGAATTCGGTCGTGACCATCGCGAAGGTGCCGACGGCGATCGAGCCGACGGCCAGCCAGGCGGACCGGGAGGTGTCCGGAGCGGCTTCGGAAAGGGCATCGGTGCAGGGGGAGCAGGGGGCGTTCATGTGTGGCAATCCACCGTCTGTTGTGGGCTGTCGAGTCTGGCGGCGTCGAGGCGGCCCTCGCAGCGCCGTGCGGAACATCTCTATTTCCGGGACGCCAACAATGAAAACCGTCGGACCTCATGCGTTTTTTCGTCTTGGCGCGTGGCACGGGCGCGACTGCGCGTAAACGCTATTCCTAGCCCGACTCTTGCTAAGGAAAATTGCCGGCGACCCGCCGCCATTTCTCAGCAAGGAAATCACAGCAATGAACCCGACCCGCTTCTGGCACTCCGCCGCGGCCCTGGCGATCTTCGGCATGTTCACCTCGGCGCAGGCGCTGACCAATCCGCCGATCCGCATGGCCCAGGGCATCGAGTACATGTGCGGCGGCAAGAGCAGCGCCGAAGCGGCCTTCATGGAGACGGTGGCGCCCCGCTGGGCCGCGACCCTCGAATTCGCGGTCAGCCGAGGCAAGCCCGGCCAGTTCCCGAGCGACGTCAAGGTGGTGGTGCGCGACCGCTATTCGGGCCGGCTGGTGATGGAGACCGCCACCGGCTCGCCGTTCATGCTGGCCCGGCTCGAACCCGGCGCCTACGAAGTCGAGGCCACGCTGGCCGGGATCACGCTGCAACAGCCCCTGACCGTGTTCAACGGCCTGAGCGCCAAGGCGCAGTTCGTCTGGCCGTCGAACGTCGATTTCGCCGCCGCGATGGGATTGCCGCGGGCCGAGCAGCAGGCCTCGGTGCGCACCGGCAACTGAGCCCCGGCGCCCCGGCGCTGAAATCAGGTTCGCTTAAGGCGCTTTGCCGACAGTGGTGGCGTGAAGCTCCCTTCACGCCAACCCGAGCAAAGGATTCCGCGATGAACACAGGTCGATCCTGGCGGCCGCTGGCTGCCCTGGCATTGGGCGCCGCGGCGCTGTCCGGTGCGCTGGCGGCGCATGCGGTCTACAACCCGCCGATCCGCATGGCCAACGGCATCGAGTACATGGGCGGCGGCGCCAGCAGCGAAGAGGCGGCGCTGATGCAGAGCGTCGAGCCTCGCTGGCCGGCCAGCTTCGAGTTCGCGGTCAAGGAGGGGACGCGGCAGGTCTCGGCCGCCGATGTCGTCGTGACGGTGCGCGATGCATCGGGCCGCGAGTTGCTGAGCCAGGTCGAAGCGGGTGGCCCGTTCCTAGTGGCGCGGCTCGAGCCGGGCCGCTACCAGGTCGAGGCCACGCGGGGAGGCCAGACCCTCACGCAGGAGATCGAGCTGCTGCCCTGGCAGCCGAAGCGGACCGTGTTCGTCTGGCCCGCCGGCGTGCAAGCCCCGCGTTCCTGAAGTCCGGGTGCGCCCGGGCGCTCTTTCAGAAGATGCTCAAGGCGGCGCAAGGCCGGCCATGGGAAAATTCAAGGTTGCCCGCGCATGGCACGCACCTTGAATGTGGGTCGTGTCGCTCGCACATGGTGTGTCCGGGCCCAGTCCCGTCTTCCTAGGCCCCGATGCCGCTTCGTCCCCTCGTTCTCCTCACCACGCTGCTGCACGCCTATATCGGGTTGCGGCTGCTGCCCGCGCTGGCGGGCCTGCCCTTGGCGTGGCCGCTGCTGGGATTGGCACTGCTCGTGTCGGCCGTCACCATGCCCCTGCCCTTCGTCGGGATGCGGTCCCGGCGGCGCCAGTTCGCGGACGTCTGGAAATGGATCGGGCTCATCAGCATGGGCTGGTTCTCGTCGTTGCTGGTGCTCACCGTGGTGCGCGATGCCGGCCTGCTGCTCGGCTGGCTCGGTGCGTCCGTGTCCGGGGTGACGCTCGATGGGGCGCGCTGGCAGCTGTGGAGCGCGGCCGCCGTGCCGCTGATGGCCAGCGCGACTTCGCTGGTCGGCTTGCTGAACGCGCGCCGGACGGCGGGCGTGGTGCGCATCGACGTGCCGATCCGCGACCTGCCTTCGGCGCTGAGCGGCTTCACGATCGCGCAGCTCAGCGATATCCATGTCGGGCCGACCATCAAGCGCGGCTACATCCAGCGCATCGTCAATGCGGTCAACGGACTCGGCGCCGACATGATCGCGATCACCGGCGACCTGGTCGACGGCACGGTGGCCGAATTGCGCGATCACATCGCGCCGCTGCAGCAGCTCAAGGCGCGCCACGGGACCTTCGTCGTCACCGGCAACCACGAGTACTACGCCGGGGCGCATGCATGGATCGACGAACTCCGGCGCCTCGGCCTGCGCGTGCTGCTCAACGAGCACGTGGTGCTCCAGACCCGCAACGTGAAGGGCGCGCAGACCGACGAGGAAGTGCTCGAAAGCGCGCTGCTGGTGGCCGGGGTGACCGACTACACCGCCGGCCATTTCGATGCCGCCCACGCCAGCGATCCGCACGGCGCGCTGGCCGATGCGCCCCCGCTGGTGCACACCCGGGTGCTGCTGGCGCACCAGCCGCGCAGCGCGCCCGAGGCCGCTGAAGCGGGCTACCACCTGCAGCTGTCGGGCCACACGCACGGCGGCCAGTTCTTTCCGTGGAACCTGTTCGTGCCGTTGCAGCAGCCGTTCACGGCGGGGCTGCACAAGCTGCACGAGATGTGGGTCTACACCAGCCGCGGGACTGGCTACTGGGGGCCGCCGAAGCGCTTCGGCGCGCCCTCCGAAATCACCTTGCTGCGCCTGCTGCGGGCCTGAGCGTCAGGCCTGCTCGATCGACAGCCGGCGGGCGTTCGAGGTGGTCTTCGCGTGAATCGGCTTGAGGCCGCGCTGGACGATCCGGGCACTCGCGCTCGACAGGTGGTTCACGGCTTCGGCCGAGCGGGTGGCCGCATTGCCGAAGGCTTCGGCATGGCTTACGGCCTGCGCCGGGGTGGTGCTGGTGGCCAGGGAGAACAAGGCCAGGCCGCTGCCCAGCCAGTGCTTCACGGCGCGGTTCACCAGCGCGAACTGGGTGGTGTGAAGCTGGTTGGCCATCGCAGCGCCGGATTCGCTGGCCGCCGCCAGTTTTTCGTGGCCCATGAGCTGGAATTCGGCCAGGTCGACCTCGTTGGGGGACAGGCCCGCCTTGGCCATGCGTTCTGTGCGCATCTGGATCACCGAGCCGGCCGACAGCAGCATCTCGTTGGTCGTCAAGGCCACGTCGACCCACAGCATGAGCGGGTTGAAGAAACGCGTCGAGGAGAAGCTGGGGTTCATGGCTCCACTATAGACCTAGCCGCGCCTTTTTGCTGCAGTGCAGCATCGATTGGGCATGTCTTCCTACAGAGAGAAATGCCACTTATGGGCGAGCACGGGTCTTGCGTTGCTTGTTACATTCGCAATGCAACTCATACTCATACGAATGACTCACTCATCGCGCTGCGTCAGGGCCCTGCTGTGTGCTGCGAGCCTGGCTTTCCCCCTGGCCTCCATGGCCGCTCCCGCAGACGGCACGCCCGGCATCTACATCGATCTCGGGCGCGGCGACGCGGACACGGATTCACTGACCCTCGGCTACGCCATGCCATGGTCATGGCGCGGGTCGCCGGCACCGGGCGGTCCGCTGTCGTTCTATTGGGATTTCTTTATCAGTCAGTGGCGTGCGCCGCTGCCCCCCAATGGGGCGGACAAGCGCAGCTACACGCAGCTCGGTGCGATCGCCAACTGGCGCTGGCGTTTCAATCAGGGCGAGTCGCCGTGGTTCGTCGAGGCCGGCATCGGCGCCACCGTGATGGACCAGCTCTACCGCACGCCCGACCAGGAGTTCAGCACCGCCTTCCAGTTCACGGAGCAACTCGGCGTCGGCCTGAGCCTCGGCGCGCAGGGCGCGCACGAGGTGTCGCTGCGCGTCCAGCACTTCTCGAACGCCGGCATCAAGGAGCCGAACCCGGGCGAGAATTTTGTGCGGGTGCGCTACCTCTATCGCTATTGATGACGGGCTGGCGACGCGCCGCGCGGGCCTCGAAGACGTCGCGGTAGCGGTCCAGGCCGTCGGCCGCCGCGTTCGGTGGCGCGCCGGGCCCGAACTCGAGCATCTGCCCTTGCCAGCGGACGCTGCGTTCGGGCGTCAGGATGGCCCAGCGAAGCTGCGCGAAGCGGCGCGCAAAAAATGGCGCCACGGCTTCCACCACATGGTGGTCGGGATCGAACCAGGCCAGGTAGAGCGCCTCGGCGCCCGGTGCGTCGGCGACGACGCTGAAGTGGATCAGCGTCTTCATCTTGCGCATGTCGCGTCGCACGGCCTGGGCCATGTGCAGCGCCTGGACCCGGTCGCGGTCACGCGGGTCGTGCTGCAGGCCGGGTTCATGCACCAGTCGCCACAGCAGCCGGTAGAGCAGGCCGAAGCGCAGCGGTGCGTTGTGCAGGATGACGGTCTCGCACATCGACATGAAGGAGCGCGGAACCAGCGGATGCGTGATGCCGGCGCTCGCCGCACCGCGCGTGGCGGCGGGGCCGGCCGGCCTCGAGAAGCGCTGCGTCGCGGCCCCGGCGTCGATGACCCAGTCGACCTGGTCGGGCGCGACCAGGGCCGCCAGCAGCGAGCGGGCCTCGCGCCGGAAGCCGTCGGAGTCGATGTTGCCGGCGAGGGTGATGGTGTGCGGGGCCATGGCATCAACTTAGGGCCGCCCCGAGGCTGCACCTGTAGGCGTTCAGGCGTAAAGCGCAGAGGCCTGCGCTGGCGCGGCCGTGGCGCGCCGGACGCTCAGGAAGAGGCGCTCGGCAGCCGCCGCCGGAGCTGCCGGGCCCGCAGCTCGGTGGCCACGTAGGTGAGGGCGGCGAGGATCAGGGGCAGCAGGTAGTAGATCGCCCGGTAGGCCAGCAGCGCGCCGAGCAGCGTGCCCTGCGGCGCCCGGTGGCCGAGCAGCGCGAGGAACACGGCCTCCAGCACACCGAGGCCGCCGGGCACGTGGGTGATGACGCCGGCGACCGCGGCGACCAGCGCCACGGCCAGCACCTCGTGGTAGGGCAGCTGGCGCTGCAGCAGGAGCCAGATCATGCCGCCGATCAGCGACCAGTTCAGCATCGACATCGCGAGCTGGAGCAGCGCCATGCGCAGCGACGGCGTGTCCAGTTCGTGGCCGCGCAGCCGCCAGGTGTGCTGCCGCGCGATCGCGCACAGGCCGAGGTAGGCCGCGCCCCCGGCCAGCAGCAGAGCGCCAAGGATGCGCAGCCCTTCGCCGTCCATCTTCCAGTCGGGCGGCAGCACCATCGGAAAGAAGCAGAACACCGCGCCAGCCAGCACCAGGTACCCCAGCCAGTTGGTCAGCATGCTGAAACCGAGCACCCGCGTGATCGTCAGGTTGTCCAGGCCCAGCCGCGAGTAGAGCCGGTACCTGAAGGCGACGCCGCCGACCAGGGCGCCGAGGTTCAGGTTGAAGGCATAGCTGATGAAGGTGACGCGCATCACGATGCGGGTGCCGAGCCGGTGGCCGGTCATGCGGCGGCCCAGCAGGTCGAAGGTGCTGTAGAGCAGGTGGCTGCAGGCTGCAAGCGCCGCGGCCGCCAGCAGCGCCGGCCGTGGAATGGCGCGCAGCGCGTCGAGCACCTCGTTCCAGTCGATCGTGCGGGCCTGTCGCACGACCAGCGCCAGCACCGCCGCGAAGAACAGCCAGGCCCCGACGCGTTTCACCAGCCGCCAGCCGCCGGCGGCCGGTGCCTGTACCTGGGCCTTCATGCCGCGTCCGTCCGCGTGGCGCCGCCGCCCTGGGGCAGGGGTGTGTCGAGCGGCTCCAGCTTCGGCGCGTGGCGCGGCAGCCAGCCGACCCAGGAGGGGTACCAGCGCAGCAGGTGGAAGATGAAGAAGCTGCGCACCAGCCGCCAGCTGCTCCACTCGTCGAGATCGGAGGCCTCGATCCGCTTGCAGCTGTTCTGCATCAGCGCGTCGAGCCGCTCCCACAGCGTCTGGTTGAAGCCCCGGTCGCGCACGATCACGTTGGCTTCGAGGTTGAGCGACAGGCTCAGCGGGTCGAGGTTGCTCGAGCCGACGGTGCTCCAGCGCTCGTCCACCAGCGCCACCTTGCCGTGCAGCGGGCGCTCGCAATATTCGTAGATCCGCACGCCGGCATGCAGCAGGTGGTGATAGAGCATGCTGGCCGCCACCTTGACGATCGGCATGTCGGGCTCGCCCTGAAGGATCAGCCGCACGTCGACGCCGCGCCGGGCGGCACGGCGCAGCTCCTTGATGAGGCGGTAGCCGGGAAAGAAATAGGCGTTGGCGATCACGATGCGTTGGCGGGCGCTGCGGATGGCCGCGAGGTAGTGGCGCTCGATGTCGTTGGTGTGGCGCCGATTGTCGCGGGTGACGAATTGCGCCGCGGCCTCGCCCGTGGGCGCGTTGTCGTCTTGCGCGGAGGCTCGGATGCGGCGCCGGAACCAGCCTGCGCCCTTGCCGCCGACCGCGATCGCCTGCAGCACGAAGCGATGGATCTCGGAGACGATCGGGCCGGTCAGCTCGACCGCGTAGTCCTGCTTCGCCTTGGGGCCGAAGTCGAGCAGGTGGTCGGCCGAATAGTTGATGCCGCCGACGAAGGCCAGCGTGCCGTCGACCACCACGATCTTGCGGTGCATGCGCCGGAAGACGTTGAGCCGCTGGCCGAAGATGCGCTTGCCGGGATCGAACACCCGCACCTTGACGCCCGCCGCGATCAGGCCGGCGATGAAGCCGGGCGACAGCGAGGGCGAGCCGAAGCCGTCGATCATCAGGTCGACCTTGACGCCGCGCCGGGCCGCCGCGCTCAGCGCCGCGTGCAGCTGCTCGCCGACCTTGTCCTCGAACAGGATGAAGGTCTCGACGATCACCTCGCGCCGGGCTTCGCCGATGGCCTCGAACACGCGCGGAAAGAACTGCTCGCCGTTTTCCAGCAGCGCGACGCGGTTGCCGTCGGTCCAGCGCCGGCCGGCGGCGGCCGTGTCGGGGGTGTCGCTGCTCACAGCGCGATCTCCGCCACCAGCGGGGCATGGTCCGACAGGTGCGACCAAGGCCGGCGCGGCAGCACCACCGGTGAATGGACGCGGGCGTTGCGCACGTAGATGCGGTCCAGCGACAGCAGCGGGAAGCGGGCGGGAAAGGTTCGCGCCGCGCTGCCATGGGCCTGCACGAAGACCTCGCTCAGCGAAGCCCCCTGGGCGAGGATCTGGTGGGCGCGGCCGCGCCAGTCGTTGAAATCGCCGGCGACGATCAGGGGTGCATCGGCCGGCACCTCGTCGCGCACGATGTGGCACAGCAGCTCGAGCTGCTGCAGGCGGTGGGTCTCGGCCAGCCCCAGGTGGGCGCAGATCACGTGGACGTCGATCGGCCGCGCCGGCAGCCGCAGCACGCAGTGCAGCAGGCCCCGCTTCTCGGGCCCGACGATCGAGACGTCGTGGTTGCGATAGTGGACGATCGGGAACTTCGACAGCACGGCGTTGCCGTGGTGTCCCTTGGGATACACCGCGTTGCGGCCGTAGGCGAACTGCGGCCACATGGTGTCGGCCAGGAATTCGTAGTGCGGTGCCTCGGGCCAGTTGTCGACCTTGCGCGAGTGGCGCGAGTGGGTGCCCAGCACCTCCTGCAGGAACACCACGTCGGCGCCCACCGTGCGCACCGCATCGCGCAGCTCCGGCAGGATGAACTTGCGGTTCAGCGCCGTGAAGCCCTTGTGGGTGTTCACGGTCATGACCTTGAGCGAGGTCGCCGGCGCGGCGGTGGCGCCCGTATGCAGGGGAGGCTTCACAAGCATGGTTGTAAGCCGGGCCAGGCGCCGTGGCTGTAGGAACGGACCACCTCCTGCGACGGCCTTCGCTCAAGGGGGCATGGCGCCTACAGGCAGCCCGGCCGCAGCCCCACATGGCGGCCGCCCGTGCCCTTCTACGGTGCATCCAGAGCTTGAAGCAAAGGGCTCGACTTGTTCAACGAACGACCCAGAGAGACAGGAGCCATCATGAAGCAACGAATCGTCGCCACCACCGTCCTCGCCGGCCTGATGGGCATGGCGGGCCTCGCCATGGCCCAGGGCACCACCGTGGTCCCGGCCCAGCCCGACCCCGCGGTGGCGGGCCAGGCCAGCACCAGGACCCCGGCGGGGGTCGCCAATCCGACCCAACGGCCGGACGGCAGCAACCCGGCCTCGCGCGAGGTGGTGAAGTCGGAAGCCCGGATCCACAACCGCAGCAACGCCACCAACAACGTGCCCAAGGGCGAGGCGACGACCACGGTGAATCACCAGCCCAACGCGATTCCGGCGCCGACCGGCGAGAGGTCTCGCATCGAAGTGAGCCAGACAGGCCGGAAGGTGAAGCCGCATTTCGGCGAAAAGGGCGAGCGGCCTGAAGTGCCCACCAACCCGACCGACAAGACCGGCACGCCGAAGTAGGCGGCCGAATGAAAAAAGCCCCGGCACGTGGGTGCCGGGGGCTTTGCCGCGGAGGACAGGATCAGCCCTTGGCGGGCGGCGGGGCCGGGTGGTGGTGGTGGTCGCCAGGACCGCCCGCACCGCGGGGGCCGAAGCGTTGCATCGATTCGGCATCGAAGGTCTTCTGCTGCTCCGGCGACAAGGCGGCATAGAAGCTGCGCGTGGCATCGGCGCGCTTGGCGAACATCGCGCTGCGCTCGGCCTGGCGCGCCTGCATCTTGTCGAGGCGCTGGGGCGTCGTCAGCTTGGCGAACTCGGCGCGATCGGCATCCGGCTGGCCTGCCGGGCGGGCCGGGGGCTGCTGGGCGGTGGTGAAGCTGTTCCAGGCGCCTTCCTGGGCCGGGGTCAGCTTGAGCTTTTCCTTCAGGGCCGCCAGCCGCTGGGCCCGGTGGGCCTGCATGCGCTCGAAGCGTTCGGCGCGGTCGGCCTCATGGCGCTGCGGCTTGGCCGGCGCCTGGGCCCCTGGCTGGGCGGCGGCGGCCGGCGGGGGAGCCGTCAGCGGCGCCTGTGCGAAGGCACCGGACGAGGCGAAGGTGGCCGAGGCCAGCAGACCGGCCCAGAGAAGGCTTTTGCGAGACGGGATCATGAGAGTGCTTCCTTTCGAAGAAGCCTGCCGCCGATGGGCAGCAGGTGAGAGGAAGTCTGGCGCCGCCATGTATCGCGATCGTGAGCCCGGGGTGAGGTCTGGTAAAGAAGCATGAACCGCGGGCGCTCGCGACTCGCCCTCCCGTGCGGTCAGCCGAGCTTGCCGTTCTGGAAGTCGTGCACCGCCTGGGTGACCTGCTCGCGCGTGTTCATGACGAACGGCCCGTACTGGGCGATCGGCTCGTGCAGCGGCTTGCCGGCGATGAGCAGCGCGCGCGCCGGGCTGTGGTTCGAGGCCGGCGCCCGCAGCACCACGCCATCGCTGCCGGGCTCGTTGGCCAGGATCGCCATGCGCTTGGTCGGGATCTCGGCGCTGCCGATGTAGAGCGACTCGCGGAACACGTAGACCAGCGCGTTGCGGTCGTCCAGCAGCGGCTGGGCGAACTCGGCCCCGGGCGGCAGCGTGATGTCGAGGTAGAGCGGCTCGGTGTGTTCCCGCTGGACCGCGCCATGGACGGCGTGGCTGACGCCCGCGATGACGCGCACGTGGACGCCGGCCGGGGTGATGAACTCCGGGATCTCGGGACTCTGGATGTCGCGATACCAGGGCTCGCGCATCTTGTCCTTGGCCGGCAGGTTGAGCCACAGCTGGAAGCCTTCCATGAGGCCTTCCTCCTGCTCGGGCAGCTCGCTGTGCACCAGGCCACTTCCGGCGGTCATCCACTGCACGCCGCCGTTCGACAGCAGGCCTTCGTGGCCGGCGCTGTCGCGGTGGCGCATGCGCCCGGAGATCATGTAGGTCACGGTCTCGAAGCCGCGGTGGGGGTGGCTCGGGAAGCCGCCGATGTAGTCGCCCGGGTTGTCGCTGCTGAACGCATCGAGCATCAGGTAGGGATCGAGCCGCTGCTGCAGCGGCTGGTGCAGCACGCGCGTGAGCTTGACGCCGTCGCCGTCGCTGGTCGAGACGCCGGCGACGATCTGGTCGATGCCGCGCGGCTGGGAGAGCGACAGCGGCTCGACCGCGGGGGACGGATGGGCGTGGGAGGTGGTGCTCATCCTGGCATGGTGGCACGGTCGGGGCGACCGCGCTGGCGGTGGGGCCAGTCAGCCCAGCGACTCGAGCTCCCAGGACACGTTCTGCCAAGCCACGCCGAAACCCGGGGGCATGGCCGCCGTCTCGCCGCCGCGGACGGCCTCGAGCGCCCACTCGCCGCCGGCGCTGACGCTGTCGATCAGCGGCACCGGCACCGAAGCGGCGAAATCGACCGCCATGCCCGCCAGGCCGGCACCGCCGAGGATCACCGCCTGGGCCTGGAAGCGGGTCGCGGCCTCGCGGCAAGCCTCGGCCAGCAGGCGGCGGGCGCCGACCGGGTCCTGGGCCAACTGGGCGCCGCTGGGCGCCACCGTGTGGATGCCGGCCAGCGACGCCGCGAAGCCGAGCGAGGACGCCAGCCGATCGAGCATCGGCCGCCAGCGTTCGCCGCCGGTCACGATGGCGAAGCGGCCGTGCCGGGCGGCCGCTGCGAAGGCTGCCTCGGCCAGCCCCCCGACCGGTACGCCGGCGCCGTCGCGCAGGGCAAACAGGCCCGGGTCGCCGAAGCAGCCGATCAGGATCGCGTCGGGCCGCTCGCCGTGCGCATGGGCGCTGGCCCAGGCATCGAGGACCGCATGCTGCGCCACCGCGTAGGTGGCCTCGCTGGCGATGTACGGCGCGCCGAACCGCGCGGTGAGCGTGTGCACCGCCAGGGCCCCCTCCAGTTGCTCCTGCAGGTGCTGCTGGAGCAGCGCGCTCACCGAGGCCGAGGTGTTCGGGTTGATGACCAGCAGCCGCTTCATGGTGGACCGCGGGCGTCAGCGGCGCCGCGTCGAACGCCGCCCCAGCAGCGCCGCCGACCCCAGCGCGATCGCCATCACGGCGAACGACACGACGGTGGTCACCGTGCCGAGTGCGTAGATCGATGGCGTGGTCACGGTCGAGGTCAGCGCCTGCAGCTCGAGCGGCAGCGTGTTGACGTCGCCGATGGCTTGCGAGGTGCGCGCGATCTCGTCCCAGCTCAGCGTGAAGCCGAACATGCCGATGCCGACCACCGACGGCCCGATCAGCGGCAGCACCACGTGCAGGAAGCTCTGCCAGGGCGTGGCGCCGAGGTCGCGCGCGGCTTCTTCGTAGGCCGGATTGAAGCGGTTGAAGACCGCGAACATGATCAGGAGGCCGAAGGGCAGCGTCCAGGTCAGGTGGGCGCCGAGGGCCGAGGTGAGCAGCCCGAGCGCGGTGCCGTAGTTCTCGAGCAGGCCCTCGGCGCCGATCGCGCCGAGCGCGCACTTGAGGCCGGTGTCGAGCAGGCGGAACTGCAGCCCGATGCCCAGCGACACGATGATCGACGGCATGATCAGGCTCGCCACCGTGACGAAGAAGAGGGCGTTGCCGCCCTTGAGCCGCTTGCGGAACGCCAGCCCGGCCAGCACCGACAGCACCACCGTGAAGCCCATCACCACCGCGCCGAGCATCAGCGAGCGGCCGAAGGCGGCGCCGATGTCGACCGTGCCCAGGCCCTCGGCGAGCTTGCGGAACCAGTGCAGCGAGACGCCGCGCAGCGGAAAGGTGAGGCCGCCCTCGGGGCCCTGGAAGCTCAGCACGAAGATGGTGATCATCGGGCCGTAGAGGAAGACCACGAACAGCGCGAAGACCAGGGCCAGGGGCCAGAAGCCGGCGCTGCGCTGTTCACCAATCCGATGGCTCAACTCAGAGCTCCTTCCGGATGTCGACCAGCCGCGTGAGGCCCCAGATGATCATCAGCACCACCGCCAGCAGGATCATCGCGTTGGCGGCTGCCAGCGGGAACTGCAGGTAGGAGGTCTGGACCTGGATGATCTTGCCGACCGAGGCGATCTGCTGGCCGCCCATCACGCCGATGGTGACGAAGTCGCCCATCACGATCGTGATGACGAAGATCGAGCCGATCAGAATGCCGGTGCGCGACAGCGGCACGATCACGTTCCACAGCGTCTGCCAACCCGAGGCGCCGGAGTCGTTGGCGGCTTCGAGCAGCGAGCGGTCGATGCGCATCATCGAGTTGAAGATCGGCACGATCATGAACATCGTGTAGAGGTGCACGAAGGCCAGCACCACCGAGAAGTCCGAGAACAGCAGCCACTCGACCGGCGCGTCGACCAGGCCCAGGCCCATGAGCCCCTTGTTCACCAGCCCGTTGCGGCCCAGCAGCGGCACCCACGAGATCATGCGGATCACGTTGGAGGTCCAGAACGGCACCGTGCACAGCACGAACAGCAGCGTCTGCATGCCCGGCGAGCGCACGTGGAAAGCCAGGAAGTAGGCCACCGAGAAACCGATCAGGAGCGTGATGCCCCAGACCAGCAGGCAGAACTTGAGCGTGCTGAGGTAGGTCGACAAGGTGACGCAGAGGTCGCCGTTGTCGGTGAGGTGCGAACAGCCCTCGAAGATCGCGAAGTAGTTGCGCGGCGAGATCGCCGGAATCAACTCGTACTCGTTGAAGTTCCACAGGCTGACCATCGCGATCAGCGCCAGCGGGATCAGGAAGAACAACAGGAACACCAGCGCGAACGGCGCCGCCTGCCACCAGGCCTTGACGGCGTGGGCAGGCAGCAAGGTCGCGTGGCTGGTGGTCGAGGGCGCGCTCATCCTGTCGTCATGCAGCCACGAACTCGTTCCACTTTCGCACCATGTATTCGTTCTCGTCCATCACGGCGTTCCAGCAGGCGATGCCGCCCATGCGCTCCTCGTAGCTGCCGCCGTCGCGCACCGCGCCGACCTTGGCGATGACGTCGCCCTGCGGGCTCTTGATGTCCTGCGCGGCGGGCTTGCCTTCCATCCAGTAGGCCCACTCGTAGGGTTCCATCTTGGCCTTGGCGGTTTCCAGCACGGCGCTGTAGTAGCCCTGGCGGTTCAGGTAGGCACCGGCCCAGCCGTCGAGGAACCAGTTGATGAATTCGTAGGCGCCGTCGAGCTTCTTGCCCGACAGGGTGGCCGGCAGGCCGAAGCCCGAGGCCCAGGCGCGATAGCCTTCCTTGAGCGGCTGGAAGGTGCAGGCGATGCCCTTGCTGCGCACTGCGGTCACGGCCGGCGACCACATCGACTGGATCACCACCTCGCCCGAGGACATCAGGTTGACCGACTCGTTGAAGTCCTTCCACAAGGCCCGGAACTGCCCGGCCTTCTTGGCCTCGATCAAGGTCTTGATCGTCAGGTCGATCTCGGCCTTGGTCATGTTGCCCTTGTCGGCGTACTTGTGGATGCCCTTGGCCTCGACCACCATCGCCGCGTCCATGATGCCGATCGACGGGATGTTCAAGATTGCCGCCTTGCCCTTGAACTCGGGGTTCAACAGCTCGGCCCAGGAGCCGATCGGCCGCTTGATGAGGTCGGGCCGGATGCCCAGCGTGTCGGCGTTGTAGGTGGTCGGGATCAGCGACATGAACTGCGTCGGCGTCTTCGAGAAGGCCTTGCTCTTCTCGCCCTCGAGGAAGATCACCTTGATCGGCGCCGTGCCCTGGTCGCCGACTTTCTTGCCGGCGACCTCGCCCTTGGTGAACAGCGATGTGATCTTGTCGGCGTTCTTGACGCGCTTGGTGTCGATGCCCTTGAGGTTGCCGGTCGGCACGATCTTCTTCAGCGAGAAGTACTCGGTGTCGATCAGGTCGAAGCTGTTCGGCGCGGTCACGGCGCGCTTGGTGACGTCGTCGGTGGTGACGGCCACGTACTGGATCTCGATGCCGGTGTCGGCCTTGAACTTCTCGGCGATCGCCTTGTCCTGGTTGACCGCGGTGCCGAGGTAGCGCAGCACGATCTTCTCCTGCGCATGGATGGCCGGGAAGACACCCGCCGCGAGGATGCCCGCCGTGCCCTGCAGCAGCGTGCGGCGCTGTACGCCGAGGGTCGGGGTTTCGATTTTTTTGGACATGGGAGGTCTCCTGAGAGGCGGTGGTGAAGAAAAGGGGGGAGAGGCCGGGGCCGGTCGCGGGCGCTGTCAGGCCGCCATCGCCGCCAGGGCCGCCAGCGGCGCGCGTCGCGGCGGCGACGTACCGCCGCCGCGTGCTTCGGGGCGCGTGGCGCCGGGGCCCAGCGTCCGGGCATCGGACTCGGCCCACGAGACGCGCACGCTGTCGCCGACCTCGTAGCTGCGGCCGGCGAATTCCTGCTCGGACAGCAGCACCGAGATGCCGCTCTGCTCCGGCTGCACGCCGGTCAGGCGCAGGCCGAGCAGCACGTAGGTGCCCTGGTATTCGACGTCGGTGACCTGCGCGGCCAGCCCCGGCTCGCCCGCCGCGCCGGTGGCCGGCGCGATCCGCGTGTGGTCGTTGCGCACCGCAACCTTGCCGTCGTCCAGCGCGAACACGTTGTGGCCGCCCATGAAGCGCGCCACGAACTCGCTCGCCGGATGGTTGTAGACCTCGTGCGGCGAGCCGACCTGCTCGATCAGGCCGTTGTTCATCACCACCATGGTGTCGGCCAGCGCCATCGCCTCTTCCTGCGAATGGGTGACGTGGATGAAGGTCAGGCCCAGCTCCTTCTGCCAGCGCCGCAGCTCGGCGCGCATCTGGATCCGCAGGAAGGGGTCGAGCGCCGACAGCGGCTCGTCGAGCAGCAGCACGCGCGGCTCGGTGATCAGGGCCCGCGCCAGCGCCACGCGCTGCTGCTGGCCGCCCGACAGCTCGCCCGGCTTGCGCCCGGCCAGGTGGCCCATCGCGACCCGCTCGAGCAGGTTGCCGGCGCGCTTGTGGCGCTCGCTCTTGGAGACGCCCTTCATCTTGAGGCTGAAGGCGACGTTGTCGAGCGCCGACAGGTGCGGAAACAGCGCGAAGCTCTGGAACATCATCGCCGTGCCGCGCGCCGCGGCCGGCAGGTTGGTGATGTTGCGGTTGTCCAGCAGGATGTCGCCGCCGGAGGCCGATTCGTGGCCCGCCACCATCCGCAGCGTCGTGCTCTTGCCGCAGCCGGACGGACCGAGCAGGCAGCAGTAGCTGCCGCTGGCGATCCGCAGGTCGATCTGGTCGACGGCGGGCGGCGTGCCGGCGGCGTAGCGCTTGCTCAGCGCGACGATTTCAACAGCTGCGGGCGGGGGGGCGGTGACAGCATCCATTGGGGATGCCATCGCAAGACATGTGCCAGCGAAGAAGCGGGTGGCGGGCCCTCTCGCTGCGCCGACTTGGTGCGCGGCGCCGGTTGCGTCAAGGTGGTGCGAAGCGGGCCGTGGCGACGCTGCGCAACAGGGCATCGCGCTGCGCCTTGCTGATGCCGCGCACCCCGTCGGCCACCCATTTGGCCCGGTCGAGGTTGATGTTGCCCTCTTGCTGCCACTTGCGCACGGCCAGGGCCGGGTTGTTGAGCATGGCCGCCAGCCAGACCGCCTGCACCGGCTCGAGGTTGCGCGCCGGGCGCTTGAAATAGGTGCGCGCCGCGGCATCGGCGCCGCAAATCCGGGCGCCCCAGGGGGCGTTGTCGAGGTAGAGCTGGAGGATCCGCGCCTTGCCCAGCGTCTGTTCCATCTCGACCGCATACAGCAGCTCGCGCAGCTTGCGGTCGGCGCTCTGTTCGCCGCCGGTCACGAGGATCTTGGCCAGCTGCTGGCTCAGGGTGCTGCCCCCGCGTTCGGCCTTGGAGGCCTTCTGATTGACCTCCAGCGAGGCCGCCAGCTCGGTCATGTCGTAGCCCGGATGGGTGAAGAAGCGCTGGTCCTCGGCCGCGATCACCGCGCGCGCCAGCCAGCTGTCGGTGCCGAGCCGGCTCGGGGCGCCGCAGGTGGTGCGTGCGTTGGCGAGGGTCTCGGTGCCCAGCCCGTCGACCGTGAAGTCGGCGATGCGCGGCTGCACCGCGAAGGTGCCGGCGGGCAGGCCGACCTGGGCGCCCAGCGCCAGCGTGCCGCCGATCCGGGCGCGCTGCAGTTCGGCCAGATCGGGCGCCAGCACGGTGTACCAGCGCGCGATCGGCGTCTCGGGGACCTGGATGTCGATGTGCAGGGCTTGCTGCGTCAGCCGCCCGGTCCAGCGTCCGCGCAGGATGCCGTCGTCGGTGCGGCCGTCGACCGCCAGCGGCCGGGCCGGCGGCGCGGCTTCGAGCGTGCCGCTCAGCATGCCGGCGTCGCGGCGCACCGTCGCGCGCAGGCTGTCGAGCCGGATCGGCGCCTTGCCCAGGGCCGGGACCGTGGCGCTGCAGGGCGCGCAGTCGAGCTCCAGGGTCTCGCTGGCGGCGTTCCAGCCGAAGCGGACCGGGCCGTGGGCGGTGTCCAGCGTGCGGCCGGCCAGCCAGGGGGCGAACCAGGAGGAGGTGGCCAGGCGGATCGCGGTCGGCACGCCGACGTCGACGGCCACCGGGCCGGCCTGGAAGCGGGCCGGCCATTCGTCGCGGCCCGGTGCCAGCGCCAGCTTCAGGATCAGGAACACCGCGACCGCCGCCGTCAAAACCAGGGCCAGGGTCGCGAACAGCAGGTAAACCAGCGCTTTCTTCAGCAAATCACTCTCACTCGATCGGTTTCGCCAAGGTGACGGCTTGCCAGGGGCCGTTCGAGCGGCCACTGGCCGCCGCCCAGTACCAGGCTGAAGTGTCGGTGAAAGCGCCGCCCTCGGCGTCGACGATACGCTCGCAGACCCGGATTTTTCGACCGCCGGTGCGCTCGGCGACGAAACAGCGCCACAGTCGCTCGTGCAGGTCGCGCTCCAGCCGGGCCTGGGCGATGCTGTAGCCCAGCGCGCGGTAGCAGTCGGCGGCCGGATGCAGCATGCGCGTCGGCGCGTTCACCTGGCGCAGCACCAGCACCTGCTGGCCGTCGGTCAGGCGCGCCATGCTGCCCGGGAAGCGCTCGGCAAAGCGGTGTTCGACCTCGCTCAGGGCCAGCGGGCGCAGCGGCGCGCCGTCCCATTCGCTCGGCCATTCGTGGAAGACCGAGGCGGCCGTGGCCGGCGGCGCCCGATGCAGCGCCGCGCTGCCCGACCAGGCCAGGCAGAGCAGCATGGCGAAGCCGAACAGGGCCTTGTGCAGCATGCGATGCACCAGGCGGTTGGCGAAGCAGCGGTCAAGCACGGTGATCGCCATGGCGGTCTCCCCGGGAATGGTTCATGACCCAGGCGATGCCGCCGCAGACCGCCGCCAGCAAGGCCAGGCCGAAGGCGTCGTGCAACCACGGCGGCGGCGCCTGGCCGGCCGCCTCCAGGGCCACCAGCAGGCTGTTGCGCACGATGTTGCCGGCCAGCACCAGCAGGCCGACCGCCGGCAGCCGGGCCAGGAATGCGCGGTTGTCGCGCAGCGCCCAGAGCGCGACCACGCAGGCCGTGAAGTAGCCGAACCAGGCCATCTGGACGCCCGAGCAGGGCGCGTCGACGATCACCAGCCGGCCATCGATCCAGAGGCTGCTGCCCTCGCGCGCGACCTCGAAGCCCGGCGCCAGCAGCCAGCGGCTGGCCTCGGCCGTGACGACGCGCAGCGGGTAGCCGGCATAGAACTGCAGCGAAGAGAGCAGCGGCAGCGCCAGCACCGCCAGCCCGGCGACCGGCGCCGCAGGCACCTCGCGCGGCAGGAAGGCCAGCAGCGCGCAGGCCAGCGCGGCCATGGCCAGCAGCGCGGCGGCAAGTGGCGGCAGCGGCGGCACCGGGCCGATCCCGGTGCGGCCCAGGGTGGCGGCCAGGGTCGCCAGGGCGGCCAGCGCCAGCCAGCCGAGGCGCGGCGCCGCGCGCAGTCCGTGCCGCAGCATGAACACCAGCAGCGCCAGCGCCGCGATCGCCAGCAGGCCGAGCGGATCGTCGGAGCGGTCCAGCATGCGCCGCGCCATCCAGGCCCAGGTGGGGGCCAGGGCAGCGGCCTGGAGCGCGAGCCAGGCGAGGGCGGGCAGGCGGTCGAGTTGGATGCCGGCTTCGAAGAGGCGGGGGTGGCGGGTGGCTAGGGAGGTTGGGGAGGTCAGGGTCATGGTGGTGCTTTTTCTGATCAGTTGAGGACAGAGCAAAACTGCTTCGCAGTTCTTGGTCTGTCCCGCAAGGTCTCAGGAGGTCCCGCAAGGTCTCAGGAAGTCAACCTCCGCCTGTCGTTGCGCCGCGCACGGCGCCTCAGCATCGCCAGCATCGACAGCACCACCGCGATCGCGCCCAGCGTCTCGGGCTCGGGTGTGCTCGGCACTTCGGCGCCCAGGCCCTGGCCGAGCGCGCTCTCGGCTACACCCTGGGGCAATGGCTGCGGCTGGTCGACACCGGCGGCGTTCTGCGGCGCCGGGTTGCGCACCACGCGGTCGATGGCGATGAAGCTGGTGTATTGCGTGAGCAGGCCGTAGCGCAGGCCCAGCTCGGTGATGCGCTGGCGCAGCGCGTCGCCGCCTTCGAGCGCCTCCTGGTCGGACAGGCTGGCGATGCGATGCCGCGCCCACAGGCTGCGCAGGGCGGCCGCGTCGCGGCGCGCCTCCGGGTCGATCTTCAGCGCCTGCCGGTAGGGGCCCTCGGCGCCGCGGCCCTCGACCACGAGCCGGCCGCGGGCTTCGCCGCGCCACTTGCCGAACACGATCACCGGGCGTTCGCCGAGCACGTCGGGCAGCACCGCCGGCTCGACGTCGTAGACGTCGAGGCCCTCGAAGCGCGCCTTCACCTGGGTCAGCACCGGCGACTCCACCATGCGGCGGAAGCGCGCGGCCTGCTCGGGCGCCTGGACCGGATCGGTGATCACGAAGGGCTCGCCCATGCCGGCGCGTGCCAGGCCTTCCATCAGGTGGCGATTGACCGAGGAGCCGATGCCGAAGGCGAACAGGTTGGCGTGGCCCAGGTTCTTGCGCACCAGCTCGAAGGCCTCGCGCTCGACCGTGACATAGCCGTCGGTCACCACCACCAGCGTGCGCGAGACGCCCTCGGCCTTCGGCTCGGCATAGGCGCGCTGCAGGGCCGGGATCAGCTCGGTGCTGCCGCTGCCGCCGTAGTTCTGGATCGTCGCCAGGGCCTGCGCGATGTTGGCGCGGGTGGCCGGCACCGAGTGCGGCGACAGCATGCGGTTGCTGCCCGAGAACAGCAGCACGTTGAAGGTGTCGCTGGGCCGCAGGCCGCCGATCAGGCGCTCCAGCATGGCCTTCGCAGTGTCGAGCGGAAAGCCGTGCATCGAGCCCGAGATATCGACCACGAAGATGTAGTCGCGTGGCGAGATGGCGTTCGCTGCCACCGATTTCGGCGGCTCGACCATGGCGAGGAAGAAGTTCTCGGCGCCGTCGCCCTGGCCCTGGTAGAGCATCAGCCCGGACTGGACCCGATCGCCGGCGAGCCGGTAGTCGAGCACGAAGTCGCGGTTGTCCGCGGCGCCGCTGCCGGGCGCCAGCGTGACGTCGGCATGGGCGTCGCCGTCGCGCCGTGCAAGCGAGATCGCGTGCGTCTGCGAGCGCACCTCCTGCAGCGCCATCGGCATGTCGAGCGCGACCTTCAGCTTGAAGGCGGTGCTCGGCGCAACCCCCGCGCGCAGCGTGGGCTGCGCCACCCAGCGCGCCTGCGCGTTCTCCGACTGCGGGCTGTTGTAGCGCGGCCCGACCACTGTCGGATAGACGAACTGGTAGTTGCCGCCCTGCGGCACCAGCAGCTCGGTGTAGCGCAGCGCCACCCGGACCTCGTCGCCCGGAAGGATGTTGGCGACATTCATCTGGAACACGTTGGGCAGGTGCTGCTCGAGCAGCGCGGCGGTCTTGCCTTCCTTCTTCGCGGCGTCGTAGTCGATGCGCGCCTGCGCCTTCTCGCGGATCTGCGCCGTGATCAGGCGCTCGCCGATGCGCACCTGAAGCGCGCCGACCGCGGCCCGGGTCGAGCCCGGGAACACATAGCGCGCCTCGATCGCCCGCTGGCCTTCGTTGCGGTAGGTCTGCGTGACCGTGACGTCGGCGATCACCCCGGAGATCCTGACGTCCACCTCGGTCCCCTTGAGCGGCAGGCGATCGAGCTCGGGGTCGTCGCTCTTGACGAAGAAATACGGGCTCTCGGTCCTGGCGCGCGGGCCCGGCGCTTCCTGCGCATGCAGCGGCCGCACGCTCAGCGCGAGGAAGCTGGCGACGGCCAGTGTCAGGGTGACGAGCCAGAGCCGTCGGCCGGGGCGGTAGAGGGGGGCGTCCATGGTGTTTTTCCTTCTCCTTCTCGTGCGAACTTGCACGGGAGCCACTGTCCGGAGCGAGCGAGAAGCCAGTGGGAAGGCCGTTCGAAGTCCGGCGGCGCGAAAACAGCCTTGTGTGAAGCCTGTGTGAAGTCCTGCGAACAGGGGCTTCACACGGGCATCGCCCGGATGGGGAACCATCGCGCCCTGTTCCTGCTCCCTCCTTGCCATGACTTCTCCGTCCGAAACCCCCTCCCGCGCACCCGGCTGGCGCCGTCCGGTCGCCTGGATCGCCGCGCTGTCGGCCGGCACCGTGGTCGTGCTGGCGATCGCCGGCGGCATCGCGGTGGCCACCATCTACCCGCGGCTGCCCGACATCTCCGAGCTGTCGGACTACCAGCCCAAGCAGCCGCTGCGGGTCTATTCGGCCGACGGCGCGCTGATCGGCGAGTTCGGCGAGGAGCGCCGCAACCTGACACCCTTCGCGCAGATTCCGCAGGTCATGAAGGACGCCGTGCTGGCGGTCGAGGACGCGCGCTTCTACGAACACGGAGGGGTCGACTACAAGGGCTTCGCGCGCGCCGCGCTGGCCAGCCTGCAGGGCGGCCGCAAGCAGGGCGCCTCGACCATCACGATGCAGGTCGCGCGCAACGTCTACCTGAGCTCGGAGCGCACCGTGCAGCGCAAGACCTGGGAGATCCTGCTGGCGATGCGCATGGAGCGCCAGCTCACGAAGGACCAGATCCTCGAGATCTACCTGAACCAGATCTACCTGGGCAACCGCGCCTACGGCTTCGCGGCGGCCGCCGAGACCTATTTCGGCAAGCCGCTGGCGGACATCACCGTGGCCGAGGCCGCCATGCTGGCCGGCCTGCCGAAGGCGCCGGGCACCAACAACCCGGTGGCGAATCCGCGCCGCGCGCGGGCCCGCCAGCTCTACGTGATCGACCGCATGCAGGAGACCGGCTTCATCACCGCCGCGCAGGCCGATGCGGCGCGCCGCGAACCGCTGCAGCTGCGCGACGCCGCGGACCCGTCGCGGCTGCATGCCGAGTACGTGGCCGAGACCGTGCGCCAGATGATGCATGCGCAGTACGGCGACAGCATCTACACCAGCGGGCTCAAGGTGACGACCTCGCTGGTCGCGGCCGAGCAGCAGGCGGCCTACCGGTCGCTGCGCCGCGGCATCATGGACTACGAGCGGCGCCAGCCCTATCGCGGGCCCGAGGCCTTCGTCGACCTGCCCGACGACCCGAAGGCACTCGACGACGCGGTCGACGATGCGCTGGCCGAGCACCCGGACAACGGCGATCTGGTGGCCGCCGTGGTGCTGCAGGCGAGCGCCCGCGAGGTCCGTGCAGTGCGCGCCAACGGCGAGACGCTGCAGATCGCCGGCGAGGGGCTCAGGCCCGCGCAGTCGGGGCTGGCCGAAAAGGCGGCGCGCAACATCCGGATCCGGCCGGGCGCGGTGATCCGCGTGGCGCGCACGCCGAAGAACGCCTGGGAGATCACGCAGCTGCCCGAGGTCGAGGGCGCCTTCGTGGCGCTGGACCCGCGCAGCGGCGCGATCCAGGCGCTGGTGGGCGGCTTCGACTACGGCAAGAACAAGTTCAACCACGTGACGCAGGCCTGGCGCCAGCCGGGCTCGAGCTTCAAGCCCTTCATTTATTCGGCCGCGCTCGAGAAGGGCTTCACGCCGGCCACGGTGGTCAACGATGCGCCGCTGTTCTTCGAGGCCGGCGCCGGCGGCACGGCCTGGGAGCCGAAGAACTACGACGGCGGCTACGACGGCCCGATCACCTTGCGGCGCGCGCTGCAGCAGTCGAAGAACCTGGTCACGCTGCGCGTCATGCAGTCGATCGGCGCCGGCTATGCGCAGGACTGGGTCACGCGCTTCGGCTTCGAGCGCGAGAAGCAGCCTGCCAACCTGCCGATGGCGCTGGGTGCCGGCTCGGTGACGCCGATGCAGATGGCTGCCGGCTATGCGGTGTTCGCCAACGGTGGCTTTCGCGTCAATCCCTACCTGGTGACGCGGGTCACCGACGCCCGCGGCAAGATCCTGATGGAGACCGAGCCGCCGGTGCTCGACGAGGCCCGGCGCGCGATCCCCGAGCGCAATGCGTTCATGATGGATTCGCTGCTGCAGAGCGTGGTGAAGGGCGGCACCGCGTCGCGCGCCTACCAGGCGATCCGGCGCGACGACCTGTACGGCAAGACCGGCACCACCAACGATTCGTTCGACACCTGGTTCGCCGGTTTCCAGCCGACCCGCGTGGGCATCGCCTGGGTCGGCTATGACACGCCGCGCCAGCTCGGCGTGCGCGGCGAGACCGGCGGCAGCCTGAGCCTGCCGATCTGGACCGGCTACATGCAGGCGGCGCTCAAGGGCGTGCCGGTGGCTCCGCTGAAGGCGCCCGACGGCGTGCTGCAGGTCGACGGCGAGTGGTACTTCGACGACTATGCGCCGGGGCACGGCGTGGCCAGCCTGGGGCTCGACCCCGCGCTGGCGCCGCTGCCGGCCGAGGACCTGGCCGGCGCGCAGGTGGCGCCCCCGGCGGCGCCGGCGGAGCGCAACCGCATCCTCGACTTCTTCAGGTAGGGCCTGTTCACACTACTTCCGGGGATCGCGTTGTCGAGCAAAGGGGCTGGATGCAAGGCGCCCGCGCGCAGCAAGGCTTGCGCCTTGCAAGCGCGGGCAACGCCGCAGACGGCCCCTTTGCTCGGCAACCCGAAGGGAAGGTATGCCAGGGCGCGCCACTCCGCGTTGCGCTCCTTGCATGTGCCAACGCACATGCGGCGTCGCGCGCCTTGATTGGCCCGCCCTGGCATACCTTCGCGACCCCGGAAGTAGGGTGAACAGGCCCTAGCGGCAGAGGAAGTCGACGAGCGCGGCCATCATCCGGTCGCAGGCCTCGATCTGCGACAGTTCCACGTACTCGTCGGCCTTGTGCGCCACCTCGATGCTGCCGGGGCCGCAGATCAGCACCGGGGTTTCGTGCCAGCTCTGCTTGAACAAGCCGCCTTCGCTGCCGAAATCGACCTTGGTGCAGCGGGTGCCGGGAGGCAGCAAGCCGCTGAGCAGGCGCACTGCCTCCGAGTCCTCGGGCGTGCTCAGGCTGGGATAGCTGTTGGTCAGCTGGATGCCCGGCAGGGGGGCCTCGGGATGCACCGCATCGGCCGCCACGCGTTCGACCAGGCGCTGCAGCACGCGCGCCAGGATCTCCTCGGGCTGGTCCTCGGAGACATGGCGGATCTCGAAGCTGAGCTCGCATTCGCTGGGCACGATGTTCAGCGCCCGGCCGCCCTGGATCACGCCGACGTGGACCGTGGAGTAGGGCACGCCGTAGCCCTCCTCGCGCGGGCCGGTTTCGGAGAGTTCGCGCTGCACCTCGCGCACCGACGCGACCAGGTCGCTCGCCATGTGGATGGCGTTGACGAACCGGGGCGCCAGGCCCGAATGGCCGGCCTGGCCGCAGCAGACCGCCCGGTAGGCGGCCTTGCCCTTGTGACCGGTGCCGATGCGCATCAGCGTGGGCTCGCCGACGATGCAAAGGTGGGGCGCGGGAAGCTGCTTCTCGAGCCGGCGCAGCAGGTGGCGAACGCCGACGCAGCCGATCTCCTCGTCGAAGGACAGGGCCAGCTGCAGGGGCCGCGTCAGCGGCCTGCGGGCAGCCGCCACCATGGCGACGACCGCGCAGGCGACGAAGCCCTTCATGTCGGCCGCGCCGCGACCGTAGATGCGGCCGTCCTTGTGCGTGGCTTCGAAGGGCGGCGAGGTCCAGGGCTGGCCGTCCACCGGCACCACGTCGGTGTGGCCGGAGAGCAGCACGCCGGGCACGCCTTGCGGGCCCACCGTGGCGAACAGGTTGGTCCGGCTGGCGTCCTGCGGGTCGGGCGCAAGGATCGATTCGATGCCGGCCTGCGCCAGGATCTCCTGCACCTTGTGGATGAGCCCGATGTTCGGTTTCAGGGACACCGAGGGGAAGGCGATCAGGGTTTCCAGCAGCGAGATGCTGGAGATGCTTGCAGAACTTGCTTGATCCATGGCGATGTGTGGGGCGCTTCAGGGCGCCGTGATGTGGGGGTCGAAGAAGCTCGCCGCGCTCATGCCGGGGATGTACTGGTCGGAGATGTAGGCACGGCAGCGCTCCATGAAGACGCGGGTCAGTCGCGACTGCTTCATCGGCTTGTAGGTCGCCAGGCCCAACTGCATCGGGCGATGGGTGCCGGCCAGGCGCACGCGCACCATGCGCTTGCCGTCGAGCGCCTGGTTCGATTTGGGCCGCACGTTGAACAGGGCATAGCCGATGCCGTTGGCCACCATGGACCGCACCACTTCCTCGGAGCGCGAGCGCGCCACGATATTCGGCGTGACGCCGGACTTGGCGAACAGCGAGGTGAAATACTCCCGGCTCATCGGCAGATCCAGCAGCACGTAGGGCTGGCCCGCCAGGTCCTCGAAGGTGACGGCCTTCTCCTGCGCCAGGGGATGCAGTTCGCTCACCAGCACATAGGGCGGCAGCGTCGCCAGGGTTTCGAACTCGATGTCCTCGCCCAGGTGCAGGTCGTAGGTGATCGCCAGGTCGATCTCGAGCGCGCGCAGCTTGTTCATCAGGACCACCTGGTCGCCTTCGACCAGCTCCACGTCCACCGACTCGAACGCGCGCGAAAACCCGAAGATGACCTCGGGTGCGATCATGGCGGTGAGCGACTGGAAGCTGCCCACCCGCAAGGCGCCCTGCATGACATCGCTCGAGTCCGAGGCGATTTCATACAGGCGGGAGGACTGGTCGAGCACGTCCTCGCACTGCTTCAGCACCAGGGTGCCGATGGCGGTCAGGCCCAGCCCCTTGGAAGGATGGCGGACGAACAACTGCACGTTCAGTTCGGATTCGAGATGCGCAATGGCCGCGGAGATCGAGGGCGAGGAGATATGGATCTGCGCCGACGCGGCGGCGATGCTGCCATGCGTCGCGGTGGCGACGAAATACTCCATCTGACGCAGGGAAACGCGGTTGAGCATGTCGAGGAAGAGAAGAGGCCGTGGGGCGGCACATGACGTTAAAAGTCCAGTGTACCGGCGGCCCTTCAGAGGTTCCCAGGCACCCCGAAGCTCGGGGCGGCGCGCGGGTCGAGTGCCCGCGTGATGTAGGCCTGCAGCTGCGGCTCGTAGACCTTCCAGGTCGCGTAGAGGGCCTGCACCGGGTCGAGCTCCACCCAGTCCAGCCGCAGGTCCACGATCGGCCAGTTCTGCTCCCCGTAGACCAGCAGGCCGGCCGAATGCACGGGGCCTTCCTCGCCGCCGGCCGCCTGGCCGGCGAGCATGGCCTGCATCAGGCGTTCGGCCAGCGAGCCTTCGGCGCTCTCGAAGGCAGAGAGCATCGCCTGGGGCACTTCGCGGGTGAGCAGCATGTTGCCGGCGCAGGCGGCATGCGTGCCGACCACGCTGGCCAGCGTGCCGAGCGCCTTGGCGCCCGTGAAGACCACCGGCGGGTTCGACGCATCGATGGCCATCACCTGGCGGTAGTCGATGAAGGGGCGCTTCTGCAACTCGGCCACTGCCTGCGCCGGCGTCAGTCCGCTGGCGAGCAGGTCCAGGGCGAGCGGGCCCAGATCCGGATCGGTGATGTTCTGGCTGGCGGCAGCGCCCACGCCCTTGCGGCCGCGGATGCAGCGCGCCGCGACCGCGGGGGAGGACGAGGCCACGGCGGCACCGAACTGCCCGGTGGCGGGGCAGCGCGCGATGATGGAGAAGGTCATGGGGCTCAGTCGGGGATCATCGCGGTGGCATCGATTTCCACCAGCCATTCCGGACGGGCGAGGGCAGACACCACGATGCCTGTAGACACCGGGAAAACCCCCTTCAGCCAGCGGCCCACGACGAGGTACACGGCCTCGCGGTAGCGCGGATCGATGATGTAGATCGTGATCTTGCAGATGTCCTGGAGCTCGCCGCCGGCCTCCTCGAGCAGCATCGCGATGTTCGCCATGGCCTGCTCCGCTTGTCCGCTGACATCGCCGATGCAGACGCTCTCGGAGGTCTCGAGGTTCTGTCCGATCTGTCCGCGCAGGAAGACCATGCTGCCGCGGGCGACGACGGCCTGGCAAAGGTCGTTGTCGAGCTTCTGTTCGGGGTAGGTGGCCTTGGTGTTGAAAGGCCGGATGCGGGTGTGTTTCATGTTGCTCGGGGCTGATGACGGGAATGGCGATCCTCATCTGCGCTGGCCCCTGGAGCCATTTGTATTTTCCGGGCGACCGTTTAGGAATTTCCGAGCGTTGCCCGCCGACCCGCGCCCATCAGGAAAATTGAGGCACCTCTAAGTAAAAGGCGACTTGGCCGCAAGTCGCGAGTTCCACATCATCCGGTCGCTGAAGTGAGTGGACCGGGTGCTGGCGTAATGCTTGCATCGTCAGGCCACTCGCCGACGGATGGCAGCTCCGACCAACGTTCAACTTTTCGATTTGAGGGTTTTCAATGATTCGCAAGCTTTTGACACTGTGCATGCTTTCCGCCACGCTGGCCGCCACATCGGCGTACGCGCAGGACAACGCCCTGGTGGTGAGCACATGGGGCGGCAGTTTCCGCGACCTGATCGACGAGAACATCGGCCGCGAGTTCACCAAGCAGACCGGCGTGCCGGTGAAGTACGTGACCGGCGGCACCATCGACCGCCTGAACAAGGCCAAGCTCGCCTCCAAGCCCGAGAGCGACATCACGTTCACGACCTCGCATGTCGGCTGGCTCTACGTCAACGGCGATCTGTTCGAGCAGCTCGACACCAGCAAGATCCCGAACGCCAGCCGCCTGGTCGACCGCGCCAAGATCAGCCCGTACCACATCGGCAGCTGGGCCTATGTGTACTCCATCGGCTATCGCCCCGACCTGCTGCCGCCGAGCGTCAAGTTCGACAGCTGGAACGACCTGTGGAATCCGGCCCTCAAGGGCAAGATCAGCGCTCCCGACTTCGACCCCAGCCACTTGATCGCGGTGTCGGCCATGCTGTCGGGCGGCGATGCCAAGTCGTGGGAAAAAGGCCAGGACAAGCTCAAGGCGCTCAAGCCCAACTTCAAGGCCTTCTATACCAATGACGCCAATGCGCAGCAGCTGATCGCCACCGGCGAAACGCCCGTGGAAGTCATCCTCTCGATGAATGCGTACCACATGGCAAGCCAGGGCGTGCCGATCAAGGTGGTCATGCCCAAGGAAGGTGCGGTGCTCGGCGTCGACACCATGGCCATCATGAAGGGCAGCACCAAGACCGACCTGGCCTACAAGTTCCTGAACATCGCGCTGTCGCCCGAAGTGCAGTCGAAGATCGTCGCTTCGAAGAAGGCCAGCCCGGTGGTCGACAACGCGACGGTCTCGGCCGAAGACGCGAAGCTGCCGGGCGTGTTCACGACCAAGGCACAGTGGGATACCCAGACCATCGTCATCGACAACAAGCTGCGCGCCGAGAAGACGGCCGAGTGGCGCAAGTGGTTCACCGAAAACGTGATGAACTGACCCGGTCCCAGGAACAAGGCTAAGGAATGCGCTCCGATCTACGGGCCTGGCTGGTCTCTCCGGCCGTCATTGTGGCGATGGGCATCGCCGTGTCGCTGGCCGCGGTGTTCCAGTTCAGCTTCAGGACCTTCGTTCCTGGCTCGCTGGATGTCGGAGGGCTGACCTTCGCCAATTTCACCGGCATGGGCAAGTCGATCTATCTCGATGCCTTTGCCAACACCTTGCTGCTGAGCGTGGAGACCACGGTCTTCTCGCTGCTCGCCGCTTATCCCCTGGCCTACGCCCTGGTCCGCGTGAAGAACCGGGCGCTGAAGTCCTTCATCCTGATCGTTTCGATCACGCCGCTGTTCCTGGGTGAGATCGTCCGGACCTACTCGTGGATCGCCGTGCTGGGCAGCAACGGCTTCATCAACGGCACCCTGCGCAAGCTCGGCCTGATCGAATGGCCGTTCGAGCTCATGTTCACGCACCTGGGCGTGCTGGTCGCGCTGGTGCACGTGACGATCCCGGTGGTGGTGCTGATGCTCGCCACGGCGATCTCGCACATCAACCGCGACTATGAGAAGGCCGCGCAAAGCCTGGGCGCCGGCCCGGTCCGGACCTTCATCACGGTCACGCTGCCGCTGTCGATGCCGGGCATCCTGGCCAGCATCACGACTGCCTTCGCCTGGACCTTCAGTGCCTTTGCGACGCCGCAGATGATCGGCGGCGGCCGCGTGCCCACGGTGTCGACACTGGTCTACCAACTCGGGTTCTCTTCGATGAATTTTCCGCTGGCGGCCAGCCTGAGCGTGATGGGGCTGATGTTGACGGTCGCGGCGCTTTTTGCCTTGGGACTTTTGACGAAGCGCCTGAAGGCCTTTGGAGGACACTGACATGAGAATCCGAAGTTCCCTGCCTCTGCCGCTGCGGGTGGCCGGGCCGCTGCTGATCGCCATCCTGCTGGGCTTCGTGCTGCTGCCGGTGGTGGTGGTGACGATCGCCGCCTTCAACGAGAAGGCGATCCTTGCCTTTCCGCCCGAATCGTATTCGCTCAAGTGGTTCGCGCGGGTGTTCAGCTATCCGGATTTCCGGGATGGCTTTCGATCGAGCATGGTCGTCACCGGATGGTCTTCGTTCCTGGCGCTGGTGATCGGGACCTGCCTCTCCATTGCCGTGAAGCGCCTGGAGTTCAAGGGCAAGCAGCTGCTCCTCGCGATCCTGCATTCGCCGCTGGTGGTGCCGCATTTCACCTTGGGGCTGGGCCTGCTGATCCTGGTGTCGCAGACCTCGGTGCAGCGCGGATTCGGCATCGTCATCCTGTGCCACGTGATGCTGGTGCTTCCCTTCGTGCTGCGCAGCGTCTATGTGTCCATGGAGAACCTGGACCAACGGCTGGAGCAGGCGGCGGCCAGCCTGGGCGCATCGCCGGTGAAGGTGCTCTTCACGGTCACGGTTCCGTTGCTGGCGCCCGGCCTCTTCGGTGGATGGCTGTTCGCGGCCATCATGTCGTTCAGCGAATTCACCGCATCGCTCTTCGTGACGACCCAGGACACGCAGACGCTGCCGGTGGCCATGTACAACTATGTCCGCGAGTTTGCCGATCCGACCCTGGCGGCGCTGTCGGCGGTCTATATCGCGGTGACGGCGGCGCTGCTGGCGTTTGCCAACTACTTCCTGGGGTTGGGGAAGGTCCTCAACATCGAGGACAGCCACTAGGCCACCAGGGCGCTCAGTCCAGGTCCTCGTGCAAGCAGAGGATGTTGCCTTCGGGGTCCTCGAACCAGGCCGCCTTCTCGGAGCCCAGCACGCAGACGTGGTCCACGGTCTTCAGCCCGGGCAGGTCGTAGTCCGCGAAGCGCACGCCGCGCTGCGACAGCGCGGCCACCGCCTGATCGATCCGAGCCACCCGGAAGCTCAGGGCCGTGTGTTCGGCCTTGGTGCCCTCGGGCTTCGGGAACAGGGCCAGTTCGGTGCCGCCGCAGCGGTAGATGAACTTGCCGTCCGGCTTGGCGCCGAGGGGCTCCAGGCCGAGCGCCTGTTCGTAGAACTGGCGGGCACGCGCCAGATCCTTCACGGGCAACATGCAGGTCACGCTGCTGGCGGCAAGCGGGTTCATGGCGCGCTCCTCGGGAGTTGACGCATGGGTTGTACGCCGGTTGATTTGCATTGCCAATGGGCTATTGCACCGCGTGCGGCCGGCTGCCAGAATTTTTGCTTCGATCCGGCTCTTCCACCGACGGGGCCAGCCGAGCACGCATCGCAGGTCCCGCCTCTTTTCCAGAGGGGAAATGCCATGCCATCGCACCACCGCTTCGTGATCCGTCGCCGCTTGTTGCCGGCGGTTGCCGTCGTCGTCGCGGGCACCGGCTTGCTGCTGCCCGACGGGGTCGACGCCGGGCGGCAGCAGGCGCCGCCTCTCGATCCCCTGCTGTCGGGTGGCATCTGCGGCCCGGTGGTCAGCGCGCCGCCGGCGCTGCTCAAGGCCCTGGTCCGGGTCAAGAGCGAGACCGCCCCGTTCCAGCCGGTGCCGATGCAGGCGGCCGGCGGCACCGTGCCGCTGTACGCCAACCTCGGCACGCTGTCGTTTCCGATCAGCACCCGCAACCCCAAGGCCCAGGCCTATTTCAACCAGGGACTGCGGTTGTCCTTCGGCTTCAACCATGCCGAGGCGCAGCGCGCGTTCCAGGCGGCGCAGCAGCTCGATCCCGATTGCGCCATGTGCTTCTGGGGCGAGGCGCTGGTGCTGGGCCCGAACATCAATGTCCCGATGATGCCCGAGGCCAATGCGCCGGCACTGGCCGCGCTGGCGAGGGCGGTGGCGCTCAAGGGACGGGCGAGCGAACTGGAGCAGATGCTGATCGGCGCGCTCGAGAAACGCTACGCCGCCGATGCCCCGCCCGACCGCAGCGCGCTGGATGGCGCCTACGCCGACGCCATGAAGGCCGTGGCGGCGAGATTCCCGACCGACGACACGCTGCAGGTGCTGTATGCCGAAGCCGCCATGGACACGCAGCCGTGGGACTACTGGCAGGCCGGCGGCACCGAGCCCAAGGGACGCGGCGCCGACATCGTCGCCACCCTGGAGACAGTGCTGAAGCGCAACAGCACCCACCCGGGCGCCATCCACCTGTACATCCACGCGGTGGAGGCGTCGGCCCAGCCGGACCGCGCGCTGCCCTACGCGAAGCGGCTGGGCGCGCTGGTGCCCGGTGCCGGCCACCTGGTCCACATGCCCGCGCACATCTACTACCGCGTGGGGCTGTACCGTGATTCGCTGGAGGCCAATCGCCGCGCGATCCAGGTCGACGAGGCCTATTTCAAGACTTCGCCGTCGGACCCGCTCTACAAGGCCGCCTACTACCCGCACAACATCCACTTCGTGATGGTCTCGGCGCAGATGGGCGGCGACGGCGGCACGGCGGTCGATGCCGCCGCGAAACTGGATGCCTCGGTGCCGGCCGAACTGGTGAAGATGTTCCCGATCCTGCAGCCGATCAAGGCGGCGCACTACACGACGCGTGCCCAGTTCAGCGACCCGGACACGATCCTCAAGCTGGCGCCGCCGGCCGACGACGTGGTGCTGGTGTCGACCATGTACCACTATGCGCGCGCCATCGCCTACGCGCAGCGCAAGGACAAGGCCGGGGCGCAGCGCGAGATCGACGCCATCGCCGCGATCGAACGCACGGCGGACTTCAAGCCCTTCGAGCCCTGGGGACTGCCGGCCAAGGAGATCGTGCGCACCGCGGGACTGGTCGCCACCGGCCGGCTGGCCGATGCCACGGGTGACCTCGACGCTGCCGCCAAGGCCTACACCGAGGCCGTCGCCATCGAAGACGCGCTGGCCTACACCGAGCCGCCCTACTGGTACTACCCGGTGCGGCAATCGCTGGGCTCGGTCCGGCTGCGCCAGGGCAAGCTCGACGAGGCCGAGCAGGCGTTCAGGGACTCGCTGGCGAGGGTCCGGAACAACGGCTGGGCGCTGGCCGGCCTGGCCGAGGTCGAGCGCCGCAAGGGCGACGCCAACGCCGAGCGCGCGGCCCGGGAAGCCTATCGCCGCGCCTGGTTCGGCCCCAAGGACGGGCCCGACCTGGCGCGACTCTGACGCTCCGGTTCAGAGCACGCGGAACCCGTGCGTGCCGTCGGCGCCCAGTTGCGCGACCAGGCCGAACTCCCAGTCCAGATAGGCCTGCATCGCCTCGGCGGGCGCATCGGTGCCTTCGTAGGGCCGGCGGTAGCGATCGGTGGGCGGCGTCGCGGCGCGCGGCAGGCCGCTCTCGGCCGGCAGGCCGGCCGCGAACCATGCGGCATTGCCGCCCGCGAGCACGGCCGTCTCGGCAGTGCTGCCGCGGGCGTCGAGCGCTGCCCGCAGGTCGGCGGCGGCGAAACGGGCCAGCAGGCTGCTGCCGCAGGTCAGCACGTAGTGGCGCGCCGGCGGGGTCGCGTCCAGGGCCTGCGCGAGCTGGGCGCGGATCGCGAACCAGGCGCCCGGGATGTGGCGCTTCGTGTGCTGGACGCTGCCGGTGACATCGATCACCGCGGTGTCGCCCGGTGCGGCCCGCAGTGCCTGCGCCAGATCGGCCGGCGAGACTTCCTCCACCGGCGGCGCGGCCGGGTGCGCCGCCGGCGCCGCACCGATGGCGCTCCGCGCCGCCTCGGGTTGCGGCTCGGTGACGTAGACCTCCCATCCCATCTGCGCCAGCCACGAGGCCGTCATCGGCGCCCGCACGCCGTCGTCGTCGGCCAGCACGATGCGCGCTCCGCGCACCGGCACCTGATGGTCGGTCTCTTGCACCAGCTGGCCACCGGGCGCGCTGGCGAAGCCCGGCAGATGGCCGGCTTCGTATTCCTCCGGCGTGCGGACGTCGAAGCGGTAGACGCTGCGGTCCGGCGCATCGAGGGTGGGCAGGGCGTCGAGGGCGACCCAACGCACGCCCGCGCGCCGGGCCACGTCCTGCGCACTGGCCTGGGCGAGGGCGCGATTCGCCTCGCCCGGCGCGGGCGCCTGGCGCGCGGCCTCGTGGTCCAGCACCTGCCCGGCGAGCTTCCAGCCGATGGTGCCGTTGCGCAGGGCCGCGACCGGATTGGGGATGCCCGCGTTGACCAGCGACTGCGTGCCGATGATGCTGCGGGTGCGACCCGCGCAGTTGACGATCACCCGCGTGGCCGGGTCGGGCGCCAGCTCGCGCACCCGCAGCACCAGTTCGGCGCCGGGCACGCTGGTCGCGGTCGGAATGCTCATGGTCCGGTACTCGTCGAAACGCCGCGCATCGAGCACCACGACATCGGCGCGCGCATCGATCAGCGCCTTGACCTCCTGCGCCGAGAGGGAGGGCGTGTGGCGCTCGTGCTCGACCAGTTCGCCGAAGGCCTTGCTCGGCACGTTGACGTCGCGGAACAGCTCGCCGCCCGCGCGGCGCCAGCCATCGAGGCCGCCTTCGAGCAGATGGACGCGGCTGTAGCCCAGCGCGGCGAGCCGGCCGGCGGCCAGCGGTGCGAGGTCGGCCCCGGCGTGCTCCCCGTAGAGGACGATGAGGGTGTCGCGGCGCGGGATGCGCCGCCAGGCGTCGATCTCGATCCGGGACAGCGGCAGATTCGCGGCCCACAGCGGATGGGCCTGCGCGAAGGGGTCTTCCTCGCGCACGTCGAGCAGCGCGATCTCGCGCTGCGCGAGGAGCTGCGCCCGCACGTCGGCGAAGGACAGGGTGGGGAATCCGGTGGCTTGGGCGATGGCGGCGGTCATGTTCTGCGGAGATCGGGAGGCTGGGTGTTGGCGTAGCCCGAGACGAAGGGCTTGCGCCCGCCGCCGGCTGGATAAGTATGGCGCTGCACGGCGCCGATGTCGGCGCCATAGACATGGATGCTGATCGACACCCGGTCGTCGAAGGCGTTGTGCACGCGGTGCACGTCGCCCACCGTGGGCGACACCGCCCCGACGTCGCCCGGCTCGAGCCGCACCGGCGGTCCGTCGGCCGCCATCAGGCCGTCGTGCTCGCGATAGGGCTGGCTGTATTCGGCGCCACGCAGCATGCCGATGAGGCCCCACACCGTGTGGTCGTGCACCGGCGTGGCCTGTCCGGGTCCCCAGACGAAGCTCACGACCGAGAAGCGTCCGGTCGAATCGGCATGCAGCAGGTACTGCTGGTAGCGCACGGGATCGGGTTGCGCGAAGTCCTCGGGCAGCCAGTCGTCGCGCGACACCAGTTGGCGCAGCAGGCTGCCGCCGGCTTCGAGGATGTCGGCTTCGCCCGGGCGCCGGTCGAGCAGGCGGGCGAAGCCGGCGACGAAATCGCGCAGCGGCGCCGCGCTCATCGGGCGGTCGCGGCGCCCAGCGCGCCCTTGCCCGCGGCCACCAGGATCGCGTCGTTCTGCGGTGTGTGGATGCGGCTGCACAGCACGTCGCGGTAGTGGCGCTCGAGCGGGTTGTGGCGCGTCAGGCCGTGGTTGCCGCTCGATTGCAGCGCGAGTTCGACGGCGCGGATCGCCTGGGTCGTGACCGTGTACTTCAGCAGGCCGCTGTCGGCCGCCGAAGGCGCATGGCCGGCGTCGACTTCGGCGGCCGCCTCGTCGAGCAGCACGCGGTTGGTGCGCAGCAGGGCCTCGATCTCGCCGACCGTCTCCTGCACCCGCGGCAGGCTGGCCAGCGGCGCACCCAGGCCGCTGGGGGCCCGCTGGTTGAGAAAGCCGAGCAGCCAGTCGCGCGCGGCCCGCGCCACCGCGTCGTAGAGCGTGCCCAGCAGCACCACCATCCAGGCCTGCTGCGTCGCATGGGCATCGACGTCGGTCTGGCTGCCGGCGTCGGGCGCCCATTCGGCCGGCGCCCGCAGGTCGACCGCATGGTCGAGCGGGATCGCGACGTCTTCGAAAATCACCTCGTGGCTGCCGGATGCGCGCAGGCCCAGGTGGTCCCAGCTCGCGACCACGCGAACGCCCGGCGCGTCGCGCGGCACCAGGAAGACGCCGACCCGCGGAGACGGTTCGTCCGTGCGGCCCCACACCGAAAGCCAGCGCAGCCCCTCGATGCCGGTGGTGTAGAGCTTGTGGCCGCCCAGCTTCCATTGGTCGCCGTCGCGGCGCGCGGTGGTGGCGGGCAGGCCGCCGCGTGCGGGCGATCCCAGCGCGGGCTCCACGCGCAGGGCGTTGATCAATGCGCCATCGCGCACGGCGTCGCGCAGCACGCGTTCGCGCAGGTGGGCGGGCCAGCGGCTGTCGCTGCGGCCGATCGCGTGATGCTGCAGCCAGGTCATCGTCAGGATGAGCGCGGTCGCGGGCTCGCCGTACGCGACCGCGGCGAGCACGCGGCGCGCCGCATCGAGCGAGGCGCCGCCGCCGCCGTGCACACGCGGCGCGACCCATGCGATCAGCCCGTGCGCGTGCAGCGCGGCGAAGTTGTCGCGCGGGAAGCTGCCGTCGCGGTCGTGGTCGGCCGCGGTCTCGGCGAAGCGGGCGGACAGGCGCGCGAGCAGCGCGGCGTCCTCGTGGGGGGGCACCGGCAGGCGGCGCAAAGCTTGGGAACTCATGGCTTCGGACCTTAGCGGCCGAGGCGCGCGGGGCCAACGACGGAAGCCGCATATCCAAACTCGGATTCATGCGTTCGCTTTCGAGCGCCCGGGCCTTACGGTCTGGGTCCATGACATTTCCACCCCACGCCTCTTCCACCGCCTGGTCGCGCCGCCGCTGGCTGCAGTCGGCGGGCGCCGCCACCGCCCTCGGCGCCGCCGGCACGCTGGTCCGTGCCGCTGCGCCGGACCTTTCGGGGCTCACGCTGCGCATCGGCACCTACAAGGGCCTCTGGCGCCCGCTGATCGAGGCCTCGGGCCAGGGCCGCACGCCCTACAAGATCGACTGGCGCGAGCTCAACAACGGCGTGCTGCACATCGAGGCCATCCAGGGCGACGCGCTCGACCTGGGCTCGGGCAGCGAGATCCCCGCCGTCTTCGCTGCGCGGCAGAAGGCCAGGGTGCGCTTCATCGCCGTGATCCACGAGGACCTGAACAACCAGGCGACCCTGGCGCGCAAGGACGCGCCGATCAGGACCATCGCCGACTTCAAGGGCAAGCGCGTGGGCTACGTGCGGGCCACCACCGCCCATTACTACCTGAGCAAGCAGCTCGCGGAGGCGGGGCTTTCATTCGGCGACATCCAGCCTATCAACCTGAGTCCGGCCGACGGGCTCTCGGCCTTCGCCCGCGGCGATCTCGATGCCTGGGCCATCTACGGCTACAACGGCCAGCTGGCGCGCACCCAGCACGGGGCCCGGGTCATCAAGACCGGCAAGGGCTATCTGTCGGGCAACTTCCCGGTCTATGCCAATCCGCGCGCGGTGGACGACCCGTTGCGCCATGCCGCGATCGCCGACTTCCTGCTGCGGCTGCAGCGCGCCTACGCCTGGGCCAACGAGAACTACCTCGACTACGCGAAGGCGCAGTCGGCCGAGACCCGGGTGCCGGTGGGCGACATCATCGAGCTCTTCAACGGCCGCAGCAACGACTACGCACTGGGCCCGGTCACCCAGGCCGCGGTGCGCAGCCACCAGGAGGTGGCCGACACCTTCCAGAAGCTCGGCGTGCTCGACGGCCCGGCCGACGTGGCGCCGCTGTGGGACCGCAGCTTCGACGCCGCCCTCTCCCGCGCCAATCCAGCATGACCAGCCCCCACTCTCCCTCCATCCAAGGACGCGACACCATGAGCGACATCGAATTCATCGGCATGATCCAGGCCCAGAAGGTCTCCGAGATCCATCCCGCGCGCGGCCCCGCCATCGACCGCGACTACGTGCGCGCCTTCGCCCAGGCGCACGAGCAGGCCGGCTTCGACCGGGTCCTGGTGCCGCACCATTCGACCAGCCCCGACGCCACCCTGACCGTGGCCTACGCCGCCTCGGTGACCGAGCGCATCCATTTCATGCTGGCGCATCGCCCCGGCTTCGTGAGTCCGACGCTGGCCGCGCGCCAGTTCGCCTCGCTCGACCAGTTCAGCGGCGGCCGGCTCGGCGTGCACTACATCTCGGGCGGCTCCGACGATGAGCAGAAGCGCGACGGCGACTGGCTCGACCACGACCAGCGCTATGCGCGCACCGACGAATACCTCGAGGTGCTGCGCAAGGTCTGGACCGCCGACAAGCCCTTCGACCATGAAGGCGCGCACTACCGCTTCAAGGACGCCTTCTCGGAGGTCAAGCCGGTGCAGACGCTGAACGGCAGGCCGCATGTGCCGGTGTATTTCGGCGGCGCTTCGGAGGCCGCGATCCCGGTGGCCGGCAAGCATGCGGACGTGTACGCGCTGTGGGGCGAGTCGCTGGCCCAGGCGCGCGAGCTCACCGGCCGCGTGCGCGCCGAGGCCGCCCGGCACGGGCGCCAGGTGCGCTTCTCGGTCTCGTTCCGTCCCATCCTGGCCGAGACCGAGGCCAAGGCCTGGGAGCGCGCCGACGGCATCCTGGCCGAGACCCGCCGCCTGCGCGTGGTGCAAGGCTTCGGTCGCGGCGGCCCGCTGCAGAGCGAAGGCGCCAAGCGCCTGCTGGCCGCCGCGGAGCAAGGGACGCGGCTCGACAAGCGGCTGTGGACCGCCGTCGCCCAGGAGATCGGCGGCCGCTCGAACAGCACCGCGCTGGTCGGCACGCCGGAGCAGGTGGCCGATGCGCTGCTCGACTACCACGCGCTCGGCGTGACCACCTTCCTGATCCGCGGCTTCGACCCGCTCGAGGATGCGATCGACTACGGCCGCGAGCTGATCCCGCGCACCCGCGAACTGGTGGCCCAGCGTGTCGCCGCGCAGCGCGAGGCCGCTTGACCGCGCCGTGCATCCACGTGCCCGAAGGAACCGCATGAGCGCCGTACTCGACATCGACCGCAGCGGGGAGCGCGCCCGCACCCGGCTGGCCCTGAACCCGAACCCGCAGCGCAAGTACTGGTTCGATCCGCCGGCACCGCGCAGCGGCGTGGAAGCCGAGCGCCGCCACCGGCAGGAGCGGCTGGCGGGGGCCTTCCGCCTGTTCGCCCGCTTCGGTTTCGCGCAGGGCCTGGCGGGCCACATCACGGCGCGCGACCCTGAGCTGACGGACCACTTCTGGGTCAATCCGCTGGGTGTGCATTTCTCGCGCATCAAGGTGTCGGACCTGCTGCTGGTCAATGCGGCCGGCGAGACCGTGGTCGGCGAACGCCCGCTCAACAAGGCGGCCTTCGCGATCCATGCCGCGATCCACGAACACGACCCGCAGGTCATCGCGGCCGCGCACACGCATTCGACCTACGGCAAGGCCTGGTCGACCCTGGGCCGCAAGCTCGACACGCTGACCCAGGACGCCTGCGTGTTCCACGACGACCATGCGCTGTTCGACGACTTCACCGGCATGGTGGTCGACGAGAGCGAGGGGCTGCGCATCGCCAGGGCGCTGGGCGGGCGCAAGGGCGCGATCCTCAAGAACCACGGCATCCTGAGCGCCGGCCCGAGCGTGGAAGCCGCCGCCTGGTGGTACATCGCGCTCGACAACGCCTGCCACACGCAGCTGCTGGCCGAGGCGGCCGGCACGCCGCAGCCGATCGACGATGCGGTGGCGCGCCACACCCACCAGCAGATCGGAGGCCCCGAGGGCGCGCTGCATGCCTTCGAGAGCCTGTACGAAGGGCTGGTCGAGGCCGAGCCCGAACTGCTTGACTGAACCGGAACCAGAGAGTCCACAACGCCATGAACAACCCTTCCTTGTCCCGTCGCCGCGTGCTGCGTGCCGGCGGTGCCGCTGCCGTCGTCGCCTCCAGCGGCCTGATCGCCACCCGCGCCTGGTCGCAGCAGCGCAAGCTGACCTTCGCGTGGAACGCCTCCGCCTTCTGCCTCTCGCCCGTGGTGGTGGCGCAGGAGCGCGGCATCTTCGAGAAGAACGGGCTGCAGGTCGACCTGATCAACTACACGGGATCGACCGACCAGCTGCTCGAATCGCTCGCCACCGCCAAGGCCGATGCGGCGGTCGGCATGATCCACCGCTGGCTCAAGCCGCTCGAATCGGGCTTCGACGTCAAGATCGTCGGCAGTTCGCACGGCGGCTGCGTGCGCCTGGTGGGCGTCAAGGAGGCCGGCGTCACCGACCTGCAGAAGCTCAAGGGCAAGACCATCGGCGTGTCGGACATCGCGAGCCCGGGCAAGAACTTCTTCTCGATCCTGCTCAAGAAGAACGGCATCGATGCCGACAAGGACGTGACCTGGCGCCAGTACCCGGCCGACCTGCTCGACATCGCGGTCAACAAGGGCGAGATCCAGGCGATCGCGGACGGCGACCCGACGCTCTACCTGATCGAGAAGCGCAACAAGGGGCGCTACCAGGAGCTCGCATCGAACCTCTCCGGCGAATACAAGGACAAGGTCTGCTGCATCGTCGGCGCCCGCGGCGAGCTGGTGCGCAAGGAGAAGCCGGTGGTGGCGGCGCTGGTGCGCGCCATCGTGCAGGCTTCTGACTTCGTGGCCGAGAACCCGAACGAGTCGGCCAGGCTGTTCGCGAAGTATTCGCCGAAGGTGCCGGTCGAGGACCTGCAGGCGCTGCTCGGCACGCTGACGCACGCGCACCACCCGGTCGGCAAGAACCTGCGCGACGAGGTCGAGTTCTATGCCCGCGACTTCCGCTCGGTCGGCGTGCTGAAGTCGAGCACCGATCCGGCGCGGCTCGCCAACCACGTGTCGGTGGACGTGCTGGCATGACGACGGCCGACAACATCCTCGGCGCGCCGCCGCGGCAGCAGCCGGCGCCGGCGCGCGTGCCGGTCCGGCGCGACGCGCGGCCTGCCGCCACGCCCGCGGTGCTCGACGAGCCCGCCGTGACCGGCGTCTGGCGCACCGGCCTCGTCGCGGCGGCCGCATGGCTGGCGCTCGGTGTGCTGACCGTCTGGTGGCCCAACCGCGAAGTCGGCTTCAGCGACTGGAACTTCACGCAGGAGTTCGGCATCGGGGCGATCGCCGTCGCCATCGCACTCGGGGTGGTGGCCTTGCTCGGCGCCCGCGCCGGCCGGCTCGGCCGCAAGCTGCGCCCGGCCGGCCAGTGGCTCGTCGCCGCGCCGCTCCTGCTGGCGCTCTGGGAAGCGCTGACGGCCAAGCTGGGCCTGCTGCCGCCGCCCTTCTTCGCGCCGCCGCAGAGCCTGCTCGACGTCGCCGTCGAAGACTGGGCGCGGCTCGGCCTGTCGACCGCGCATTCGCTGCGGCTGCTCGCGCATGGCTTCGTGCTGGGGGCGCTGGTCGGTTTCGCCACCGGCGTGTGGATCGGCTGGTCGCGCATCGCCGGCTACTGGGTGCATCCGTTGCTGCGCTTCCTCGGTCCGGTGCCGGCCTCGGCGCTGCTGCCGCTGGCCTTCTTCTTCGCGCCGTCGAGCTATGCCGCGGCCGTGTTCCTGGTCGGGCTCGCCACCTTCTTCCCGGTGGCGGTGCTGACCTGGTCGGGGGTGGCCTCGGTGAACAAGAGCTACTACGACGTCGCGCGCACGCTGGGCGCGACCGAATGGTTCCTGGTGCTGCGGGTGGCGGTGCCGGCGGCGCTGCCACAGGTCTTCGTCGGCCTGTTCATGGGGCTGGGGGCTTCCTTCTCGGTGCTGGTGACGGCCGAGATGATGGGCGTCAAGGCCGGTCTCGGCTGGTATCTGCAGTGGGCCCAGGGCTGGGCCGCCTATCCGAACATGTACGCGGCGCTGCTGGTGATGGCGGTGCTGTGCTCGGGCCTGATCACGCTGCTGTTCAAGGTGCGCGACCGCGCGCTATCCTGGCAGAAGGGGACGGTCAAATGGTGAGCGCGGCCAGCGTCGCGCAGGCCGGCGCGCGCATCGACATCCAGGCGGTCAGCCACTGGTTCAGGCAGCAGCAGGGCGGCGTGCTGCAGGTCCTCGACGGCATCGACCTGCAGGTGCGCGCGGGCGAGTTCGTCGCCTTGCTCGGCCCCAGCGGCTGCGGCAAGTCGACACTGCTGCGGCTGGTGGCCGGGCTCGAGCCGGCGACCACTGGCCGCATCACGCAGGACGACCTGCCGATCGCGCGGCCCGATCCCTCGCGCATCGTCGTCTTCCAGGACCCGACGCTCTATCCCTGGCGCAGTGTCTGGGACAACGTGGCGCTGGGCCTGCAGGCACGCGGGCTGCTGAAGTCGCAGCGCGGGCGCGTCGACGACGCGCTGGCGCTGGTCGGGCTCAGCGACTTCGCGAAGAGCTTCCCGCACCAGCTCTCGGGCGGCATGGCGCAGCGGGTGGCGCTGGCGCGCGCGCTGGTCAACGATCCGCAGCTGCTGGTGCTGGACGAGCCGCTGGGCAAGCTGGACTCGCTGACGCGCATCGCGATGCAGAGCGAGCTGGTGAACCTGTGGCAGCGGGCCGGCTTCTCGGCGCTGCTGGTCACGCACGACGTGGAAGAGGCCCTCTTCCTCGCCAACCGCGTGATCGTGCTGAGCGACCGGCCGGCGCGCATCACGGCGGAGCTGGTGGTCGACCTGCCGTACCCGCGGCATCGCGGCCACCCGCGGCTGGCGGCGCTGCGCCACGAGGCGCTGCAGCACCTCGGCCTCGACGCGACCTGGTGACGCCGCGGTGATCCGCACGCCGGATGCCGGGTGGCTGGACCCACTGGTCGCGGGGCTGCAGAAGGCGCAGGAAGGCCTGCTTGGGCTGCTGGCCTGGGCCGGCTTCGCCGGAACCAGCCATGGCCAGGCCGCATGGCCCTGGGCGCTGCGGCTGTCGGGCGAGAACCTGCTGATCGACGCGGGGCAGGCCAGGCGCCTGGCCCTGACCCTGCTCGTGCTGGCGCTCGCGGCGCTGGCGCTGTTGCTTGCGGCGCTTTGGCGCAAGCCGCGCTGGTTCTTGATTGCGGCCGTGCCGCTGCTGCTCGTCGCTGCGCCGTGGCCGCAGGCCGCGGTGCTGTTCGTGCCGGCGGTTCCGACCAGCTTCCATCGCTCGCCGACCGGATTCGACGTGACTTCGATCGCGCGCGGCGGCGCGCTCCATGCGCAGCACTGCGCCGCCTGCCATGGCGTCGACGGGCGCGGCCAGGGCCCGCTCGCGGCGGCGCAGCCGGTCTGGCCGCCGGACCTGGCCGGCCCGCTGCTCTGGCGGCGCGCCGATGGCGAGCTGCTCTGGCATCTGCTGCACGGCATGAAGGATCGCCACGGCGCCGCGACCATGCCGGCCTTTGCGCAGCTCGGCGACAGCGACGCCTGGGCGCTGATCGACTTCATGAAGGCCCAGGCCGCCGGCCAGAGCCTGCGCGCCACCGGCGCCTGGGCCGGGCCCATCCACCTGCCCGATGTCGAGGTGCGCTGCGAATCCCGGCCGCCGCGCCGGCTGTCGGGCTGGCGCGGCCAGCGGCTGCGCATCGTGGCGGCCGGCACGCCCCAGGCCGCGCTGCGCGAGGACCCGCGCGTGGTCACCGTGCTGCTGCGCCGCGAGGACGAGAGGGCGTCAAGCCCCGCTGGCGAATGCGTCGCCGAGTCGACGGCCGCCTGGAACGCGTTCGCGTTGATCGCCGGCACCGACCAGCTGGCTGGCACGCAGTGGCTGGTCGATCGCGACGGCTGGCTGCGCGCCCTCGGTTCACCGGGCCAGGCGGCCTGGTCGGAAGACGACCTGCTGTGCCGCACCGAGGCCGGCGACCGCGGCGCGCCGACGGCGCCGCCGGACGACAGCCTAGGCGCGCTCATCGCGCGCATGGATGCCGAGCCGGTGCGCTTCCTCAAGGGCGGTTTCGTCCGCTGAGTCCCTTCATCCGCGTTCCAACCTTCAAGGAGTTTTTCATCATGATCCGCGCACCGCGCCGCCAGTTCATCACCCATTCGCTCGCGACCGCTGCCGCGCTGGCCTTGCCGGCCGCCGCCCTGCGTGCGCAGCCGCGCCCCGTGCTCAAGGCCGGCGACCAGAAGGGCGGTCTGCGCGCGCTGCTCGAGGCCGCGGGCGGACTGGAGGGCCTCGGCTACGACATCCAGTGGTCGGAGTTCCCGGCCGCCGCGCCGCTGGCCGAGGCGCTCAATGCGGGCGCCGTCGACTCGGGCCCGATCGGCGACGCGCCGCTGGTGTTCGCGCTGGCGGCCGGCACGCGGGTCAAGGCGATCGGCGCGAACCGCTCCGATGCCTACGGCACCGCGGTGCTCGTGCGCCCCGATTCGCCGCTGAAGTCCGCGGCCGATCTCAAGGGCAGGAGCATCGCGACCAACCGCGGCTCGATCGGCCACTACGTCACCCTCAAGGCCATCACGACGGCCGGATTGAAGCCGGAGGACGTGACCCTGCGCTTCCTCGCTCCGGCCGATGCCAAGCTGGCCCTGACCCAGGGCGCGGTCGACGCCTGGGCCACCTGGGAGCCCTACACCGCCATGGCGGAAACCGGTGGGCATGCGCGGGTGCTGGTGAGCGGGCGCGGGCTGTTGCCCGGCCTGAGCTACCTGGCGGCGACCGATGCCGCGATCGCGGCCAAGCGGCCGCTGCTGCAGGACTTCCTGCGCCGCGTGGTGAAGGCCCAGGACTGGTCGTACCGCAACGTCGACGCGTTCTCGGCCACGCTGGCGAAGATCATCGGCATTCCGCCCGAGGCCGCCAAGCTGCAGTTCGAGCGGCGCCAGCAGAAGTGGGTGCCGATCGACGCCAAGGTGATCGTCGACCAGCAGCGCACCGCCGACTTCTACCACCAGGTGGGGCTGATCCCGCGGCCGCTGGATGTGCGGCCGACCTTCGATACCGGGTTCGCGCTCGAGGATCGGGCTTAGACCGACTTCAGCACCGTCCACCCCGACTCGATGTGCTTGCGCATCGCGAACATGGCGGCCGATGCGTCGCCGGTCGTGAGCGCCTGCAGGATCTCGTCGTGCTCCTTGACCGCCTCCTGGCCGCGGCCTTCGACCGCGTTGATCAGGTCGAAGGGATAGCGCGCCCACAGGATCTGCACGAAATGCAGGGTCTGCGGCATGTTGGCGCAGTCGTACAGGCGCCGGTGGAAACGGTAATTGACGCCGCGGGCCGTGGCCCGGTCGCCGGTCTCGAAGGCCTGGGCGAATTCGTCCGCCAGCGCGCGCAGCTCGGCGATGTCCTTCGAGGTGACTTTCTCGACCGCGCCGCGCACCAGTTGCGCTTCGAGCATCAGCCGCAGGTTGAGGATCTCGCCGGAGGCCGCGGCATCGAAGGGCACGACACGCGAACCGCGGTAGGAATCGCCGCTGACATAGCCCTCGGCCGCCAGCAGCTTCAGGGCCTCGCGCACGGGCGTGATGCTCAGGTGCAGCTGTTCGGCGATCTCCGCCTGCTTGAGGCGCGAGCCACGCGAGTACACGCCCGAGATGATCCTCTCGCGCAGGTAGTCCGCGACCTGCTCTTCTTTGGTTCGATATTCCATCTGCTGCAGCCTGACTGGAGCTGCCGGGCAGGCCGCCCCGGGCAAGCAACCCCTCCTGGTGGGCGGATTCTAAGCGGCCCCGCCGGCCTGGCTGTCGGCCACGATCCGCTGCGCGCGCTCGACCACCGGCTTGTCGATCATCTGGCCGGCCAGCGAGGTCGCGGCGCCACCGCTGGCCTCGAAGGCGGCCAGCACCTCCAGCGCCCACTGGTGCTCTTGCGGCGTGGGCAGGAAGGCCGCGTTCACGGCGCCGACCTGGCGCGGATGGATGCACAGCTTGCCGCCGAAGCCGAGCTGGCGCGAGCGCAGCGCGTCCGCCCGCATGCGGGCCTCGTCGGTGAAGGCCAGGCTCACGCCGTCGACCGGCGCCGCCAGCCCGGCATGGCAGGACTGCAGCACGATCTGGATGCGCACGGGCGTCAGTGCCTCGCCTTCGTCGGCGATGCCGCTCTCGGTGGCGAAGTCGACGCTGCCGAAGGCGAAGCGCTCGAGGCCGGCGACTTGCGCCATGGCCGCCAGCGACAGCCAGCCGGCCACGGTCTCGACCAGCGCGATGACCCGGCGCCCGGGCAGGGCCCGGACCGTGCGCGCCAGCGAATCCGGATCGGCCTTGGGCAGCATCAGGCCCGCCGCCGGTGCCGCCTGCAGCATGCGCAGGTCGTCCGCGTGCCATTCGGTCGGCAGGGCGTTGACGCGCACGAAGGCCTGGCGGCCGCCCGCCAGCCAGGCGGCGACATGGCCACGCGCCTGCGCCTTGTCGGCCGGCGCGACGGCGTCCTCGAGATCGAGGATCAGCGCGTGGCTGCCGCTGTCCGCGGCCTTGTCGAAGCGCTCCGGGCGGTGGCCCGGCACGAACAGCAGGCTGCGGTCGATGCGCACCGCGGACCTCACTCGAACACCACGTCCTGCGACGTCGTCAGGCGGCAGAAGCGGCGCAGGCCCTGGATGGCGCCGTCGTGCTCCTCGGCCGACAGCGCGCAGCAGCAGTCCTCCAGCACGACGATCTCGTAGTCGCGGTCGTGGCCCTCGCGCACGGTGGCCTGGACCACCGCGTTGGTGGAGATGCCGGAGCAGTAGATCCGCCGGATGCCCCGGGCGCGCAGGATCGCCTCCAGGCTGGTGCTGTAGAACGGGCTGACCCTGTGCTTGACGATGTCGAAGTCGCCGGGCTGCTGGCCGAGGTCGGGGTGGACCTCGGTGCCCCAGCTGCCGAGCTTGAAGATGCCGTTCTTGCGGGCGCCCGAGAAGATCGGTGAGTCGGGCGGGCATTCGCGGTAGTCCGGCGAGAAGCCGACCCGCACGAAGCCGACCGGCACGTTGGCGGCCCGGGCCTTGTCCAGCGCCGCGCGGGTGTTCTCCAGGATGCGGCGGCCGCGCACCTGCTCGCCGTAGGCGGCCTTGCCATTCGGCCCGTCCGCGTGGACCAGGTCGTTCTCCATGTCCAGCACGAGATAGATGGACGAAGTCATTTCTTGCATTCCTCGGGTTCGTTGAAAGAGGGCGCACGAGCGCCGCGCGCCAGGCGGTTTCTACAGGATCACCTCGCGCTCCACCAAGTCGGCGCGCCGGGCCGAGTCGATGCCCAGCAGTTCGCCGAAGACATAGTCTTCGTCCTGCCCCAGCGTCGGCGTCAGGCGTCGGATGCCGACGCCGTCCGAAGCAGAGAAGCGTCCGGGCGCGCCCACGGCCAGCCGCGGCTGGATGTCCGGCGCACTGACCTCGACCAGCGCGCCGCGCTCGCGCAGGTGCGGATCGTCCGCCACGTCCTGCATGGTCCATGACACATGGGCGCAGACACCGGCCTGCTGCAACTGAGCTGCGGTCTGGTCGGCGTCGCGATCGGCCAGCCACCGGGTGAGCAGGACGTCGATCTCGGCGCGCCGGGCGCGGCGTGCCGGCGCGGTGGCGAAGCGCGGGTCGCGCGGCGGCACCTCCGGTGCGAGCACCCCCAGCAGCGCGGCCCATTCGGGGTCGTCGCGCACCGCCAGGGTCAGCCAGCGATCGGGCTGGCCGGTGGGGTAGACGCCGTGCGGCGCCATCGCCGGGTCGCCGTTGCCGGGCCGCAGCGGTGTGCTGCCGCGGCTGGCCTGCACCAGCGCGTCGCCGATCATGGCCGAGGCCACCTCGCGCGCCGCCAGGTCCACATGCTGCGCGCGGCCGGTGCGGCGGCGCTGGTGCAGCGCGGCCAGCGTGGCTGCCGCCGCATGGACGCCGGCCGAGTGGTCCATCACGTGGCGCATCTCCATCGGCGGCCCGTCGCTGTAGCCGCTCATCCAGCCCAGCCCGCCCCAGGCGCCGAACAGCGGCGCGTAGCCCGCGAAGTGCGAGTCCGGGCCGCTCTGGCCGCAGGACGACAGCGACAGCAGCACGATGTCCGGCCTGGCCTCGCGCAGGGCCTCGAAGTCGAGGCCCAGGCGCTTCATCACGCCGGGCCGGAAGCTTTCGGCGGCGATGTCGGAGAGGGCGACGATCCGCTTGGCGATCGCCACCGCCTCGGGATGCTTGAGGTTGAGCCGCACCGACAGCTTGTTGGCCGACACCTGGTCGAAGGTTGCTGCCTGCATGCGGCCGTAGACCGCATGCGGCTTGCGAAAGGCGTCCGGCCGCGTGCGGCTCTCGATCTTGATGCACTCGGCGCCGAGCTGGGACAGCAGGTGGGTGCAGAAGGGCCCGGCCGCGTGGATCGTGAAGTCGGCGATCCGCACGCCGGCCAGCGGTGCTTGCGGGCGCGTCATGCGGTCGCCTCCGCCGCCATCTCGCCCAGCGCCGGCACCCGGCCGCTTCGCTGCAGGGGCGTGCAGCGGAACTGGAACGGCGCCAGCAGCACGTCGACCGGCTCGCCGCTTTCGAGCATCGCCGGTGCGAACAGGCCGCGCGCGCGCTCGTGCTCGCCTTCGCTCACCTCCACCGGTGTGCGGTACTTGGCGGCCGGCACGCCGAGCTCCTGGGCCCGCCGCACGATGTCCTCGACCCGGTGCGCCGCCATCCACGCGCGGATGTGGCCGTTGATCTCGGCGCCGCGCCGGCTGCGTTCGAGCGGGTCGCGCAGGGCCTCCTCGCCGGCCCAGGCGGGGCGGCCGAGCAGCTCGACCAGCGCACCCCACTGCCGGTCTTCCAGCGTGAGCAGCTCCAGGTAGCCGTCGAGCGTCTCGAACACGCCGCCGTAGCGGAAGCTGCGGGTGGTCCGGTGTTCGAGCGAGCCGTCGCCCAGGCGCTGCAGCGCGAAGGCGCCCACCGAGAGCACGGCGTCCTGCACCGACACGTCCACGTACTGGCCGCCGGCCTCGGGCACCGTCCACCAGGCGGCGAGCGCGCAGGTGACCGCGGTGCTGCCCGCCTGGTAGCCGGCGAAGTGGCCGTAGATCTTGAGCGGCGGCCGGTCCGGGAACAGCTCGTGTGACAGGCCGTTGGGCAGCAGGAAGCCCTCGCCCCCAGCATGCAGCAGGTTCACCTCCTCGCCGTCCCAGTGCGCCTTCGCGCCGCTGGCGCCGAAGGGCAGCACGCTGACGTGGACCAGGCTGGGGAAGCGCCTGCCGATCGATTCCGGGTCGACGCCCGCGGCAGCCCGCAAGCGCACCGGCGTGTCGTCGATCAGGATGTCGGCCCCGTCCAGCTCGCGCGCCAGCACCGCCTGCCCCTCGGGCGTGAGCGGGTCGCAGACCAGGCTGCGCTTGCCGACGCCGAGGTAGGCGAACAGCGCGCTCTCGCCCGTGTCTTCCAGCAGCGGGGGCGCCTGCCGCAGCGGCGAACCCGCCTCGGGCTCGAGCATGACGACCTGCGCACCCATGGCGGCCAGCAGCCGGCCGGCGTAGGCCGCCGCCACGGTGCGCGACCGTTCCACCACGCGGCAGCCCGCCAGGGGCAGCCCCGCGGATGGCGACGCTTCTTCGAACAGCATGTGAGGTCTTTCGCGGATGTTGCGGGGCCTGGCGCTCAGCGGATCACCGGCAGCTCGAGGTCGATGCCGGAGCCGTCGATGAAGGCCGGCAACCGGACGTCGCGCGACGGCAGCGCCACGGTGGCGATGCCCGGCGTCGTCACTTCGCCGCGCTGGTTTTCGGCGGCGATCTCGATGTCGACCAGCGCCGTCTTGTCCTTCACATACTTGCGCACGACCTTGGCCTTGCAGAAGGTGGTGTCGCCCACGATGTTGAAGCGCCGCATCTCGGTGCGCACACGCTTGATGACGCCGGCGTCGCCCATCCAGTTGGTGACCAGCGTGCACATCCACGACGAGCGCTGCGGACCGTAGTCGTAGGTGCCGGGCACGCCGACCTCCTTGGCCACCGATTCGCGGTGGTGGCCGATGCCGGTGTACTCGACGCCGCCGCCGGCCTCGGGGTTGCGGAAAAAATGGCCCGGGTGCTTGACCGCCGCCTGCAGCACCACGCCGTGCGTGTGGCCGCGGCCGCAGCCGACCAGGAAGCCCATCGTGTCCATCAGCGACAGCGGGCCGCGCGCGATGGTCGGCAGTTCCTCGCCTTCCTGCACCTCTTCCCAGTAGCGCACGTTGGCGCCGCGGATGTTCTTGGGCTCGTCCAGCACCATCTGGTCGATGCGGTCGTGCATCTCGTTGCTGTATTCGTGCTGGACGATCTCCTTGTACTTGCCGGTGTCGCGCGCCGCCTTGCGTTCGTGGCGGGTGCAGGTGCCGAGCGCCCGCGCCACCAGCTCGCCGCGCTGGTTGTAGTAGCAGGCCTCGACGTACTGCAGCACCAGCCGGCCCGAGAACTTGCTCTCCTTGACCTCGACGCCGACCACCCGTTCGATCGGCGTGATGCGGTCGCCCGGGCGCACGTGGCGGATCAGCTCCCAGTCGTTGCCGGCATAGAAGCCATGCACGCCCGGCAGGCCCCAGCGGGTGCGGCCGAGCCAGCCGAAGGCCATCGGGAACATCGGATGCGCGAGCATCGTGCCGTAGCGGCTGGCGGCGCCGTAGCCGATGTCGCGGTACAGCGGATTCAGGTCGCCGATGCCGTTGCACCAGTTGCGCAGGGTGTCGGCCGTGGCGTCCTGCAGGTAGGGGCCTTCGGGGCGCAGGTGCAGGCCGATCATGGCGCGGGCGTCGGCGATCGCCTGGTCGGTGATGAGGCCTTCCGCGGGCGCGTTGCCGACATCGGATTGGGCGGGGAGGGTGGCGGTGGCAGTGGTCAAGGGAAATCTCCTGTGGGCTGGGAATCAATAAAATGCAGAATGCATTCTTTAAGGGAAAAAGGTTCTAGCTGGATGACGTGACATGACCTCCGGGTGCTTCAGTCGACGCGGATGTCCGCGGCCTTGATGACTTCGCCCCACTTGGGGCGCTCTGCCTTCACGAAGGCATCGAGCTGGGCCGGGCCCATGAAGAGGGGCTCGACGCCGATCTCCAGCAGGCGGCGCCGGGTCTCGGCCCCTTGCAGCGCCCGCTGGACATGCTCGGCGACCTTCTCGACGATCTCGGCCGGCGTGCCGCGCGGCGCGAACAATGCATCCCAGGCCACGACGTCGAAGCCCGGCACGCCCTGCTCCGACACCGGCTTGACGCCGGGCAGCATCTCGCTGGCCTTGAGCGAGGTGACGCCCAGCGCGCGCAGCTTGCCGGAAGCGATCAGCGGCCGGGCCGCTGTCACGGTGTCGATGGCCAGCGGGATCTGGCCGCCGAGCAGGTCGGTCATGGCCTGGCCGGAGGACTTGTACTTGACGCCGAACAGCGGCGCCTGCGCCGACTTCACGAACTGCGCGAACACGACGTTGGCCGTGGTGCTGGGCAGCCCGACGTTCAGGGTGCCGGGCTTGGCGCGGGCCCGCGCCACCAGCTCGGCGATGCCGTTGGTGGGCAGGTCGGGCGCCGAGGTGCAGATCACCATCGGCAGCAGCCCCAGCATCGCCACGGCCTCGAAGTCGGTCGCCGGACTGAAGCCGAGGGCGGGGAACAGGAACTCGTTGGCCGCATGCGTGGCGTTGGTGCCGAGCACGAAGGTGTAGCCGTCGGGCGCCGACTTGGCGGCTGCCGCGGCGCCGATGTTGCCGCCCGCGCCGGCTCGGTTGTCGATCACGATGCCCTGGTTGAGCGTCAGCGACAGTTCGTTGCCGATCAGCCGCGCCAGCACGTCCGCGCCCTGGCCAGCCGCATAGGGAACGATGATGCGGATCGGCCGCGTCGGCCACGCCGACTGGGCCGACACCGGCAGCGATCCGGCTGCGACAGCGGCCACGGCGGCGCCGGCCTGCAGGAAGCGGCGGCGGCTCGGACTGGGGAGTTGCTTCATGGGAAGGCCTTTCCTGATGGATGTCACGAAGCGAGTGCCAGGCCGGCACGTGGCCAGCGGGCCGCGAAGAGCTCCCCATGGCCGGACAGCGTGATGTAGGCCGTGCGCCGGTCGGCGCCGCCGAAGCAGATGTTGGTGCAGTAGCCTTCGGGCGCCGCGTGGAACTCCAGCAGTTCCCCCGCCGGCGAGAACACGCTGATGCCGCCGCGCACCAGGGTCGCGACGCAGATGTTGCCGCCCGCCTCCACTGCCAGCGAATCGAAGCGCTGGAAGCCCGGCAGTCCGTGCACCAGGCGCCCGCCGTTGGGCGACGGCCAGGCCTCGTGCCCGAGCTGCCCGCGTCCGGTGACGGGGTAGGCCCAGAGGCGGCTGGTCTCGGTCTCGCTCACGTACAGCGTGCGTCCGTCCGGCGACAGCCCGACGCCGTTGGGCGTGAGCACCGGATGCGCCGCCCGGCGGATGAAGCTGCCGTCGGTGCGGGCGTAGTAGACGGCGCCGCGCAGGATCCGGTCCTCGAAGGTCTTGCCGAAGTCGCTGAACCAGAAGCCGCCGTCGGCGTCGAACACGATGTCGTTGGGCCCGTGCAGCGGCACGCCGTCGCAGTGGGTGTAGAGCATCTCGACCGCGCCGGTGTCGAGGTCGACGCGCTGGATCGCGCCGCCCTCGTAGTCGGCGGCCGGGCCGGTGGGGCGCGTGAAGCCGTCGTCGGTGCGCCAGCTGAAGCCGCCGTTGTTGCAGACGTAGCAGCGGCCGTCGGGGCCGATCGCCGCGCCGTTGGGGCCACCGCCCAACTGCGCGACCGCGCGCAGTTCGCCGCCGGGCAGCACGCGCGTGAGCCGGCCGGCGGCGATCTCGACCACCAGCACGCTGCCGTCGGGCAGCGCCACCGGGCCTTCGGGGAACTGCAGTCCGGTGGCGATCACTTCGCCTTGCAACTTCAGGGTCACGGGCTCTCCTTGGGATGTCATGCGTGGGCCGCCTCGCCCTGGCGTGCGCCCAGGTAGGCGTCGATGGCCTGCTGGCGGCCTTCGCGGGTGCGCAGCGCCTGGGCGTCGAGCTCGCCGACGATGTGGCCGTGGCGCATCACCCAGGCGCGCGAAGCCAGCTTGGCGGCGGCGTGGAAGCTCTGCTCGACCAGCAGCGCGGCGAGCTGCTGCTCCTGCTGGATCCGCGCCAGACGCTCGTAGACGCGGGCCACCAGCAGCGGCGCCAGTCCGAGCGAAGGCTCGTCCAGCAGCAACAGGCGTGGTGCCGACATCAGCCCGCGTCCGATCGCCAGCATCTGCTGCTCGCCGCCGCTCAGCAGGCCGGCCGGCGCCTTCAGGCGGTTCGCGATCTCGGGGAAGAAGTCGAGCACCACCTGGCGCCGCCGCGCCCGGGTGGCGGCATCGACGAAGTAGGCGCCGAGCGTGAGGTTGTCGGCGACCGAGAGGTCGGTGACGATCGCCCGGCCTTCCGGCACATAGGCGATGCCGGCGCGAAAGCGCCGCGCCGACGACCAGCCGCTGATGTCCTGGCCATCGAACAGCACGCGCCCCTGGGCCGGTTCCAGCCCGGCGATGGCCCGCAGCGTGCTCGACTTGCCGGCGCCGTTGGCGCCCAGCAGCGCCGCCACCGTCGCGCTCGCCATGGCGAGCCCGATGCCGTGCACGACCGGCCCGGCGCCGTAGCGCACGGTCAGGCCTTCGACCTGGAGCAGGTCGGGCGTCACGTCACTCATCGTCGTCTCCCAGATAGACGCGCACGACCTCGGGGTTGGAGCGCACCGCCAGCGGGCTGCCCGAGGCCAGCAGCCGGCCCACGTTGAGCACGTGGATCGTGTCGCACACCTCCATGATCAAGTCCATGTCGTGCTCGACCACCACCATCACCAGCTGCGGCGAACGCAGCCGCATCAGCGCGGTCGAGAGGTCGCGCGTCTCGACCGAGTTCAACCCGGCCGCGGGCTCGTCGAGCAGCAGCACGCGCGGCTCGCCGGCGATGGCGCGGGCGATCTCGGCCAGCCGCAGCACGCCGGGCGGCAGGCTGGCGGGCGCCTCGTCGGCCACCTGCGCGATGCCCAGCCGGGCCAGTGCCGTCAGCGCGCGTTCGCGGTGCAGCGCGCGCTCGCGCCGGCCGCGCGGCAGCGGCAGGAAGGCGTCGAGCCAGCCAGTGGTCGACTGGCGGTCCAGGCCGATCATCACGTTCTCGGCGATGCTCAGCTCGGGGCACAGCGCCACGTGCTGGAAGCTGCGCGAGAAGCCGAGCGCGGCGCGGCCGGTGGGCGCGATGCCGCCGAGGCCGATGTCGCCCAGCCGCATGCTGCCCTGCTGCGGCGCGTAGAGCCCGGTGAGGCAATTGAAGAAGCTGGTCTTGCCGGCGCCGTTGGGGCCGATCAGTCCGGTGATCTCGCCGGCGCGCATCTGCAGCGCGATGCCCTGCAGCACCTGGATGCCGCCGAAAGACAGGGCCAGGTCCTGCACCACCAGCGAAGGCGCCATCGCAACCGCGCTCATGCGTGGCCCCCTTCGAGCCGGGCCCGCAGCGCCGCCGGCAGCGCATTGACGCCGAGCACCACCGCCAGCAGCGCGCCGCCGTAGAGGATCGGCACCCAGTCGCCGGCGCCGGCCAGCAGCAGCGGCATCAGGGTCAGGAAGACGCCGCCGATCAGGCTGCCCACGACCGACATCGAGTGCAGGCAGACCACCGAGCCGACCAGCAGGAAGATCGAGGTCCAGAGCGTGAAGCTGTTGGGCGAGACGGTGGACGAGCTGAACGAGAGCAGGGCGCCGCCGATCGCGGCGATCGCCGCGCTCAGGGCCATGACCGACAGGCGGGCCCAGCTGCGGCGCACGCCGAAGGATTCGGCGGCATGGGCCGAGGTGCGGATCAGCAGCAGCGCCATCGCCTGGCGCGAACGCCGGAAGTGACGCAGCAGCAGCGCCACGGCGACCAGGCCCAGCAGTGGCAGGTAGTAGCGCTGCAGGTTCTTCGGCACACCCGGCAGCGCATCGAGCTTCACGTACAGGCCTTCGTAGCCGCCGGACACGGCCGAGAAGTGCAGCAGCAGCTCGGGCAGCGCCAGGGCGAGCGCCATGGTGGTGACGGCCAGGTAGATGCCGGACATGTTGCGCGAGGGAAAGGCGAACACCAGCCCCAGCAGCGCGCCAACTACCGCCGCCAGCGGCAGGCTGGCCCAGAGCGACAGGCCGAGGTACTTCTCGACCAGCGCGACCGTGTAGGCGCCGGCGGCGACGAACACGCCGTGGCCGATCGAGACCTCGCCGCCGTAGCGCACCAGGAAGCTGACCGAGATGATCGCGATCGCATTGGCGAAGCAGACGCCGAGCGTGAAGGTCCAGTAGCCGCCGGAGACCAGCGGCAGTGCCAGCAGCACCAGCAGGCCCAGCGCCATGCCGGCCTTGCGCGCCCGGGCCGCGCCGGTGGTGCGGGCCGCGGACGGCGCGGCGGCGGGCGGAATCGAATCGATCGGCAGGCTAGACACGGGCACCCCCTCGAATGGCGAGCACGCCCTTCGGAAACACGTTGAGCACGAGCAGGATCGTGACCAGCAGGTAGCTGTTGTTGAACTCCGCCGACAGGTAGAAGGACAGCAGGTTCATCAGCACGCCGATGAAGATGCCGCCGACCACGGCGCCGGCCAGGCTGCTGAAGCCGCCGACCACGGCCGCCGCGAAGGACTGCAGCATGAACGACGCCACGCTGGTGGACGACAGGAAGGTGGTCGGCACGATCAGCAGCGAGGCGACCAGCCCGAGCAGGCCCGCCACCACCCAGGAGAACACATGCACCGCGCGCAGGTTCAGCCCGCAGACCCGGCTGGCGAAGGGGTTCGCCGACACCGCGCGAAAGGCGATGCCGATGCGGGTGCGTTCGATCAGCAGGTAGAGCAGTCCGATCGCCACGGTGGTCACGGCCAGCACCGCGAGGTCGTAGGCCGACACCTGCAGTGCGCCCAGCTGCATCCGCCAGCGCGGCAGGGGCAGGTCCATCGAGACGACGTTGGAGCCGAACATCAGCTGGGTCAGGCCCTGGATGACCAGGCCCACGCCCAGGGTCGCGATGGTGCTGGTGAGGTCGGACTTGAACACCAGCGGCGCGATCAGCAGGTAGCTGAGCGCCATCACGGCGACCATGATCGCCAGCGTCAGCAGCACGGCCGGCAGCCAGGACATCTCGGCGAAGCTGCCGGCCGTGAAGCCGAACACGAGGAAGGCGGCGAAGCCGGCCAGGTTGCCGTGCGCGAAGTTCACCACGTTGGAGCTCTTGTAGATCAGCACGATGCCGATCGCGCCCATCGCGTAGAGCGATCCGCTGATGATGCCCGCCCAGACCAGGCCGATGAGGTCGGACATGGGTTCAGGCGCCGTGGCCGATCGCGGCGGGCGCCGGACCGAGGTTGCGGTCGATCAGCTCGATCACCGCCGGGAAATAGCGCCCGCCCCAGCCCTGGCGCGCGGTCGCCGTGTAGTAGCGCTGCGCCAGCTCCGTGACGTGGGCCGTGGTGCCGACCTGCGCCGCGAGCTCCAGCATGTAGCCGATGTCCTTGAGCGCGTATTCGGGCGGGAAGGACTTGTCCGGGAACTGGCGCGGCAGCATCGCCTTGCGGCCGTGGTTGCGCAGCACGAAGCTGTCGCCCGAGCCCTTGGAGACCGCGTCCAGCAGCACGCCCGGCTGCACGCCGGCGCGCTCGCCGATCACCATCATCTCGGCCAGGGCCATCGTGTGCTCGAACACCAGGGCGTTGTTGATCAGCTTCACGACCTGGCCGCAGCCCAGCTCGCCGCAGCGGGTGACGTCGGAGCCGATGTAGCGCAGCAGCGGCTCGATGCGCGCGAACAGCGCTTCGCTCGCGCCCACCATCAGGCTCAGCTCGCCGCGCTGCGCGGCTTCGCGGGTGCGGGCCACCGGCGCGTCGGCGAAGGCGACATCGAGCGCGGCAAGGCGCTCGCCGACCCGGCGCGCGCTCTCGACCGTGGTCGTGCTCAGGTCGACGATGACCGCGGGGCGGCGGGCGCCGGCCGTGAGGCCTTGCGGCCCGAGGCAGACCTGTTCGACCTGCGGCCCGCCGGGCAGCGAGAGAAAGACCACGTCGGCCTGGGCCGCCACGTCGGCCAGCGTGCCGACCCGGCGCGCCTTGGTGCCCTCCAGCGCCTGGAAGGCGTCGGCGTTCATGTCGAAGGCGATCACCTCGCCGGCGTGCTTGAGCGCCATGTTGCGGCACATCGGCCCGCCCATCACGCCGAGGCCGATGAAGCCGATCACGGTTGCTGCGTCGTTTGCCATGTGCGGTTCCCCGTCAGTCCATCCACATGCCGCCGCTGATGTCCAGCGACGTGCCCGTGATCCAGTTGGAGGCCGGCGAGCACAGGAACAGCGCCGCCTGCGCGATGTCCTCGGCGTTGCCGTAGCGGCCGAGCGGCACGGTGGTGTTGGCCGACGGCGCCACGCTGCCGCCCGTGACGTTGGCCCACATTGCAGTCTCCACCGGTCCGGGGGCCAGCACGTTGGCATAGACGCCGTGCGGCGCGCCGGCCTTGGCGATCCAGCGCATCATCCCGTGCACCGCGGCCTTCGAGGCCACGTACGCCGGGCCGGAGGCGACGCCGCCGTTCTTGGCCGCGATCGAGCCGGCCGCGAGGATCTTGCCGAAGCCGCGCTCGCACATCAGCGGGAACAGCTTGCGGGTCGGGTTGACCACGCCGCGCAGGTTCACCGACAGGATCGCGTCCCACTCGTCGTCGGTGCTGTCGGCCAGCGGCGTGCGGGCGATGATGCCGGCGCACAGCACCAGGATGTCCACCTTGCCGTGCTCGGCGATCACGCTGTCGACCACCTGGTCGGTGTCGGCGCGCGAAGTCACGTCGTAGCGGCGGTAGGCGATGCCGGCGCCGATGTCCTCGTGCTCGGCGCGGTCGGTGGCGACCACGCGGGCGCCGGCCGCCCTGAAGGCCTGCGCGATGGCGCGGCCCATGCCGCCGGCGCCGCCCGTGATCAGCGCGACCTGGCCTTCGAGGCTCGCCGGTCCGCTCAGGTGTTGTGCCATGTCTCTCGTCTCCTTGTGATGGTGTGGGGTGTGGATGCGAAGGTATCCGCCTCAGTCGAACGCCGCCGTGGCGGACATCGCCAGTTCGCCGTCGGGGCCGCGCGCCCACAACGCGAGGCTGCCGTCGGCCAGCGCTTGGCCCTCGAGGCGGAAGGCCCGGTCGACGAACAGCGGACTGACGCCGCGGAACTCGAAGGCCGCGAGCCTTCGGCCGCCGCCATGCTCGAGCGCCAGCTGCTGCAGCAGCGTCGCGGTCAGCGGGCCGTGCACCACCAGGTCGCGGTAGCCTTCCTCGTGGCGCGCATAGGCCTGGTCGTAGTGGATGCGGTGGCCATTGAAGGTCAGCGCCGAATAGCGGAACAGCAGGGTGGTGTCGGGCTCGAAGTCGCGTCCCCACTGGGCCTCGCCGTCATGGCGCTGCACGACGGGAGCGGCTGCGCCCGGTGGCGTCGCCTCGCGGTAGACGATGTCCTGTTCCTCGACGATGCAGGTCCGGCCGGCGCAGGTGGTCGTGTGCTCGACGGTGACGAACCACAGCGAGCCGCGCTTGCCGACCTTGTTCTCGACCTTCTGGATGCGGCTGCGGCGGGTCGCCTCGGCGTCCACCGGCAGCCCGGCCAGGTAGCGCAGCCGGCTGCCGGCCCACATCCGGCGTGGCAGCTCGATCGGCGGCAGGAAGCCGCCGCGCTTCGGGTGGCCGTCGATGCCGAGTTCGCCGCGCGGCGCGGCCGGGTTGAAGAACAGCCACTGCCAGCCCGGCGGCAGCGGGTCGCCGGCGGCCGGCGAGCGGTCCAGGCCCAGCGTCGCGGCCATGGCCTGCACGGCCGGCGCGAGGATGCGCTGGGTGCGTTCTTCTTCGCGGCCGATCCAGGCGTCGTAGGCAGTGCTCACGTTCGAACCCTCAGGAGATCTTGGCGTCGAAAACTTCGGCCGGGAAAGGCCTGAACTCGCGCAGCAGCTTGAAGCTGCCGTCGGGCATCGCCTGGATGATCCCCTCCTGGCGCACGCCGCGGTGGTCGCCGGGCTTGAAGGTCACGTTGCGCGCACCGCCGATGTTCTGGTTGCTCATCGTCTCCATCACTTCCACCAGGCTCTCGCGCGTCAGCGGCTTGCCGCTGGCCAGCAGGGCCTGGAAGCCCTTGACGAACAGGGCGCCGTTGCTCCAGCCGTTGAGGCCGAAGACCCCGATCGGATCGTTCGGGTAGTGCTTGGCGACGTTGTCGCGGTAGGCCTTGACCTCCGGTTCGTCGGAGGTGACCGGCAGCAGCCACGAGGAGAAGTAGGCGCCGTCCAGCAGCGGGCCGGCCAGCTTGCGGGTTGTCGGGTCGGCCGTGAAGAAGGGGCCCATCCACTTGGCCTCGTAGTTGATCCGCTCGGCCGCCTTGAGCGCCGCGGCGAGGTTGGCGTTGGAGCCGAACAGGATCACGACCTCGGCCTTGGCATTGGCCAGCCGGCGCACGTGGGGCGTGAAGTCGGTGCTGCGAACCTCGAACGGGATCGACTCGGCCGGCTGCTTCTTGCGCGCTTCCATGTAGAGGTCGAAGCCGCGCTTGGCGGAGCGTCCCAGTTCGTCGTTCTCCCACAGCAGGGCGACCCGGCTGGCGTTGAGGCCGCTCAGCGCGTAGTCGAGGTTCGATGCCGCCGACCAGCCGTAGTCCGGCAGCAGCGGGAACACCAGCCGCTCGGAGAACAGGGCGCTGGCGCCGCCGATCGGGCCGATCATCGGCAGGCCCACTTCCTTGGCGTAGGGAATCACGGCCACCGACTGCGCGGTGCCGGTGGCGGCGGTCAGGGCGAAGATCTTGTTCTCCTCGACCAGGCGGCGCGTCACCGCCACGCTGCGCGCCGGCTCGTAGCCGTCGTCGTAGGTGACGAAGTTGATCTTCCAGCCGTTCAGCGCGTTGCTGTCGGAGGCCCACTTGAAGCAGGCATCCGCCGCATGCGTGAGGATCGAATAGAAGGGCACCGGCCCCGTGATCGGCGTGAAGGCGCCCACCGTGACGGTCTTGCTCGCCAGGTCGATGCCCGGCGAGACCTGCTGGGCCTGCGCCCAGCCGGGCAGGGCGATCGAGGCGGCGGCGGCGCCGCCGTAGAGGAATGTCCTTCTGCGCATGACGATGTCTCCTGGATGAATTCGAACGAACCGAGGTCGGCGAAAGAATGCATTGTATAAGTTGACGATTGGCATGCGACATACGGGTTTTCGCTAGTAATAAGTGCGAATTCTTCGTTCGTCTTGCGAAAGTAGATCAAATACAATGCATTCTTGATTCAGGAGACAAGCTTCATGGAGAAATCAGTGCTGGCCGGACGCCGCGTGATCGAGCTGGGCACCATGCTCGCCGCGCCCTTTGCCGCCCACATCCTGTCGCAGCTGGGCGCGGAGGTCATCAAGGTCGAGCCGCCGCGCGGCGACCCGACCCGCAGCCTGGTGCGCGGCGGCCCGAGCGGCACCTTCATCGCCTACAGCCACGGCAAGAAGAGCGTGTGCATCGACCTGTCGAGCCCCGAGGGCCATGCGGCCTTCTGCCAGCTGCTCGCCACGGCCGACGTGCTGGTCCACAACCTCGCCCCGAAGGCGGCGCGCAAGCTGAAGCTGACGCGCGAGGACTGCCGGGCCGTCAATCCCGGGCTGGTCTATTGCCACATCCGCGGCTACGCGGCCGGGCCGCAGGCCGACGACCTGGCGTCGAACCCGGTCGCCGAGGCCTCCAGCGGGGTGATGGAATCCAACCGCATCGACGGCCGGCCCAGCCGGCTCGGGCCTTCGTACCACGACCAGTTCGCCGGCGCCTATGCGGTGATCGGGATCCTGGCCGCCATGCTGCAGGCGAAGGCCGGCCAGGACGCGGGGCCGGTCGAGGTCGGCCTCTACGAGACCGGCCTGCATGTGGCGTCGCGCGACCTGACCGGCGCCCAGCTCAAGATGCAGCTGCTGGGCCGTCCGGAGCGCGAGCCCAACGGGGAGTTCAGCATGCCGGGCTACGGGGCCTATGCCACCCGCGACCAGCGCTGGATCTACCTGTTGATGCTCACCGACGCCCATTGGCTCAAGTTCTGCCGCGCGATGGCGCTGCCGCAGGCGAACGACGACGGCCTGGCGCACCTGCGCGAGCGCAAGAAGGCGCGCGAGCAGGTGGAAGAGATCGTGCGCAGCGCCGTGGCGGCGTGCACTTTCGAGGAAGCGACCGCACGGCTGCAGGCCGGTGGCGTCGGGTTCACTGAGGTGTTGCCGCTGGAGCGCGTGCTCGACGCGCCGCAGGCCCGCCAGCCGGGCAAGCTGCGCCAGGTGCACTATCGCGGGCTCGCCTTCGATGTGCCGGAGTTCCCGCGGCTGGATGCCGCCGGCGATGGCGTGGCGACGCTGCCCCCGCCGGAACTGGGCGAACACACGCTCGCGCTGCTGCAATCCGCGGGGCTGACGCCGCGGGCCTGCGAAGACCTGCTAGCCTGCGGCGCCATCGGTGCGGCCGACCCCGACGCATTCGCCTGGGCCGCGGTGCGCCAGGCGGCGTAGCACCCGCACCGACCCACCCTCCCAACCCGGAGCCGACTGCCATGATCCTTTTCATCCAGCGTGCACGCAGGCTGCTCGCCGCCTGCCTGCTGTGCGCGGCCGGGGCCAGCGGCGCGGCAGACTACCCGGCGCGGCCGATCCGGCTGATCGTCGGCTTCCCGCCCGGGGGTGGGGCCGATTTCGTGGCGCGTCAAGTGGCGCAGAACCTCGCCCAGGCGCTCGGCGCCAGCGTCGTCGTGGACAACAAGCCAGGCGCCAACGGAACGCTCGCCGCCGCCGACGTGGCGCGCCTGCCGGCCGATGGCTACACGCTGCTGCTGGGCGTCAGCGCCAGCCAGTCGATCAGCCCGGTGCTCGGGCCGAAGCTGCCCTACGACCCGCTGCGCGACTTCACGCCGATCACCCAGGTCGGCTACACGCCGCTGGTGCTGGTGGTCAACCCGCGGATGCCCGCCAGGACCGTGAGCGAATTCGTGCGCTACGCGAACAGCGCGAGCGAACCGCTCACCTACGGCTCGGCCGGCACCGGCAACATCACCCACATGGCGGCCGAGCTGTTCGTGCAGTCGACCGGCACCACGGGGCTCAGGCACATCCCCTACAAGGGCAGCAACCAGGTCATCACGGATCTGCTGGGCGGCCACATCGCGGCCTACTTCGACACCTTGCCTTCGTCGCTGCCTTTCATCCAGAGCGGGCAGCTGAGGGCGCTGGGCGTCAGCAGCGACGCGCGCAGCAGCGCGGCGCCCGAGATCCCGACGATGCGCGAGGCCGGCGTGGCCGACTACCACGCCACCACCTGGTTCGGCGTCTTCGCGCCGGCCGGACTGAATGCCACGGTGGCCAACCGCCTCTACCAGGCGATCCACGACAGCATGGGCACGCCCGCTGCCCGCCAGGCCCTGACCGTGCGCGGCGTGGAGCCCGTGCTCGACACGCCGGCGAGTTTCCGCGCCGAGCTGGAGGCGGACATCGCGCGCTGGCGCGAGGTCACGCGCCGCGCGAAGCTCAGCCTGGATTGAAGCGCGGAGGAGCGCCATGCGGAACTGGCTCCGGCGCGCGGCGTCCTCGGTTTGCCGGCTGGTGGCCGATTCGTCTGCGTTGGTGGCGGCTGCGCACGCCGAGCCGCAGCGGGCACCGCTGACCGAAGTCCCAATGACTCATCTCAACGTTGACGGTGATGGCTGCCAGGCGTTCGCGGTCTATAGTGGCACCCAGTCGCCGCCATGATGTGGGTCGGCTCGATTCAGGCGTTGGGCCGCAGGGCCGCTTCGCCTCGCTACCTGGAGGGCGGAACGAATGAACGGTCATTGCCTTTGCGGCGCAGTCAGCCTCACGTCGCCGGATTCCCGAGCGATCGGCGCGTGTCACTGCGGTTTCTGCCGCCGATGGGGAGGCGGGCCACTTCTGGCCGTTCATTGCGGCCCTGATGTTCAGTTTCAAGGCAACGAGAACATCACTGTCTATGCGTCATCGGAGTGGGCACAACGCGCCTTCTGCAGCAAATGCGGAACGCACCTCTACTACAAGCTCTTGGCAACAGGCGAGTATTTCGTTCCAGCTGGCGTGTTCGAGTCTGCCGATTTCGACCTTGCCTCGCAGATCTACATCGACAAGAAGCCCGGCTACTATTCGTTCGCCAACCAGACGCCCATGCTCACCGAGCAGCAGGTCATCGAGCAGTTTTCCTCACCAGGCAGCGAGACGACGGCATAGCTCAACGGCCTTTCCGAGGCCTGCCGGCCATGGTCCGAGATGGAAGATGCGCCTCCGCGACCGACTTGACGGTGCGCGACCTTTCGGCGCAAAGTCGGCTCGCGATCGGAAGCACACGGGGCCTGCTTGGGTTCTGGGAGGGAATCGGGGACATGCGAACGACGCTACGTGTATGGCTGACAGGCTTTCCGCGGCGACTGGCGCGGCAGGCCCTCATCCTCGATGCTGCAGACCACCGCGCGGCGCTGAAGCGGGTTCGTCACGCGCTGTTCGGGCTCCGGCCGACGCCCCTCGACTGCACCGTGAGGGGCGGGCTGACGCGCATTCCCGAGACCTTTTCCGAACGCCAGGCCTACCTGGCGCTGGACCTGGCCACACTTCATCTGAGCAGCCGTGCCCGAGCGCTTCACACGTTGCAGGATTTGGCGCATTCGCGGCTCATGAGCCCGAGCCAAACCGAATGCCTTGCGCAGATGCTCCTGCTCGACCGGCAAGACTTCCTGGCCACGCTGGCCGACGCGATGAAGCCGTGCGCGCTTCGCCATGAGTTGCGTGCCATGCGGCATCACTTTCGGCGCGGCGGCTCGGCTGCCGCCTGGTCTTGAAGGCGAAGGCGGTATCGACCTGGCCAGCCGCCCGGTGCCGCTTCAGGTGATCAGCCTGAGCAGCCGCCCCATCCGTTCGAAGGTCCGTCCATACGGCGGCCGCAGCAGCGCCGTGCCCGACAGCCTCGACTGGTGGAACACCGGCTTCTCCTTGCTGAAGGTGCGAAAGCCGTACGCGCCGTGATAGGCCCCCATGCCGCTCGCGCCGACACCGCCGAAGGGAAGCTCCTCTTGCCCGAAGTGCCACATGCAGTCGTTCAGCGTGACGCCGCCGGAGATCGTGCCCGACAGCAGCCGGTCCTGTTCGGCGCCGCCGGCACCGAACCAGTACAGCGCCAGCGGCCGCTCGTGCGCGTTGACGTACGCGATCACCTCGTCGAGCGTGTCGTAGGCCAACACCGGCAGCAGCGGCCCGAAGATCTCCTCCTGCATGATCTTCATGTCCTCGGTCGTGTCGAGCACCAGTGCCGGCGCCAGCACCCGGCCTGCCGCGCTGCCCGCCATGCCCTCGGCGTGCAGCGGCACGACGCGCGCGCCGCGCTTCTGCGCGTCCGCGAGCAGGCCCTGCAGGCGCGTGAAGTGCCGCTCGCTGACGATGCCCGTGTAGTCCGGATTGCCCGCGAGGCGCGGGTACTGCCGCGCCACCGCGCGCCGCATCGCCTCGACGAAGGGGCCGACCGCGCTGCGCGGCACCGCCGCATAGTCGGGCGCGATGCAGGTCTGGCCGGCGTTGAAGAGCTTGCCCACCACCAGCCGCGCCGCGACCTGGTCCAGGTTGGCGCCGGCACCGACGATCGCCGGCGACTTGCCGCCGAGCTCCAGCGTCACCGGCGTCAGGTTGGCCGCCGCCGCCATCGCGACCTGCCGGCCGACCGCCGTCGAGCCCGTGAACAGCAGGTGGTCGAAGGGCAGGCCGACGAAGGCGGTGCCGACCTCGGTGCCGCCGGTGACGACCGTGAGTTCTTCGGGCGCGAAGCATTCCGCCACCGCCGCCCGCATCAGCTCGGCCAGGCGCGGCGTCAACTCCGACGGCTTGATCATCACGCGGTTGCCGGCGCCGATCGCCGCGATCGCCGGACCCATCGCCAGCTGGTAGGGATAGTTCCAGGGGCTCACCACGCCGACCACGCCGAGCGGCTGCGGGACGATGCGGCTGAAGCCGGGCCGGAAGGCGAGGCCGGTCGGGGCACGCCGCACCTTCATCCACGACTTGAGATGCCGGCGCGCGTGCCTGACCGCGGACTGCACCATCATCACGTCGGCCAGCCGCGTCACGTGCACCGATCGATGGCCGAAATCCGCTGACACCGCGCGCTCGATCTCCGGCGCGATCCGGTCGGTCATGGCCAGCAGGCGATCGAGCCGGTCGATGCGCACGGCGTGCGACGGGTTCATGTCGGCGCCGAAAGCGGCCCGCTGGCGGTCGAAGGCCGCGCGCATGCGCAGCAGCGAGGGGTCCAGGATCTGCTCCCGCACGATCGCGTTCATGGCTTGCCCGCCAGCGCCTGCGGCGCGTGGGTGGATGCATCGCTGTCGACCTCGGCCTCCGCATAGGCGCGGCCGCCGGGCACCAGCGCCGAATGCGCGCGCCGCGAATGGAACAGCGGGTAGAACATCTCGACGAACCAGCGCTCCTTGCCGAACACCAGGTCGTCCTGCAAGCCGACCTTGGCCGGGTAGCGGCGTGTGATCTTGGCGGTGCCGAACAGCAGGTCCCAGACGAACAGCAGGTTGCCGAAATTGCCCTTGTAGTGGCCGATGCCGTCGTCGTTGGTGAGCGCGTGGTGCGCCCAGTGCGTGGCCGGCGTCGAGACGGTGCGCTCCAGCACCCAGGCCAGCGGATGCAGCCACTTGATGCGGTAGAGCGGCGCGTCCCACGGCACCGCGCTGTGGGCGCCCAGGATGACGGTCAGCTTGACGACGATGTAGACCAGGTAGACGTTGCCGAAGCCTAGGTAGATCAGCACGCCCGAGGCCCACAGGCCCGGCATCATCAGGTAGTAGAAGAAGTTGTTGCGGTAGGTGACACGGATGCTCATGTAGTGCGCCGTGTGGTGCGCGCGGTGCAGCGGCCAGAGCAGCGGCGAATGCGACACGCGATGCCACCAGTACTGCGTCATGTCGTCGGCGACCAGCAGGATCGCCCCCATCGCCCACCAGGGCAGATGGGCCCAGGCATCGCGCTGCGCCGGCATCAGCAGCGCGCACAGCTTGCCCGTGACCGCGAAGATGAAAGGCTGCGAGAAGGCCAGCAGCGAGAGGAACATGAACAGTTCCAGCTTGGTGTCGTCGGCGGTGGCGTGGAACTGCCTGTGCTTGCGGGAGCCGACTTCCAGCAGCGCGAAAAAAAGAATGATCGCCACGAGGACGATGTTCTGGACGAGGTTCACTGTCTTGTCTCCTTGCTTTGTGCCCGCAGTGTTCCGTCAATCGGCTATTGAGTCCAATGCATAGTGAAGCTAATCTCAATGCAGTGGCTGCAATTGGCCGCCAAGGAGTGGCGTCATGGACTTGAAGCGCTGGACCCACATCGTCGCGGTTGCCGACCGGCGCAGCTTCATCCGCGCGGCGGAGCAGGTGCACCTGAGCCAGCCGGCGCTGACCCGCAGCATCCAGGCGGCCGAGGCCGAACTCGGGCTGCAGCTGTTCGATCGCGGCACCCAGGAGGTGGTGCCGACGCCGGCCGGCGAGTTCATCGTCGCGCGGGCGCGGCAGCTGGTCTTCGACAACCGCTGCCTGGAGCGCGACATCGCGCTGTACCGCAGCCTGGAGCTCGGCGATACCGCCTTTGGAGTCGGGCCCTTTCCGGCCGCGACCTTCCTGGCGCCGCTGCTGGCCTCGATGCGGCGCGAGTACCCGGCCATCAACCTGCGGGTCGAGATCAGCAACTGGCAGCTGCTGCTGGCGCGGCTGCGCGAGGAAGACATCGAGTTCTTCGTCGCCGACACGCGCGACCTGCCGACCGACAGCAGCCTGGACCTGCGGCCCCTGCGGCGCGAGCCCGGCGGCTTCTACGTGCGCGCCGGGCACCCGTTGGCGCGGCGCAAGCGCGTCGCGTTGCAGCAGCTGTGGGCCTGCGGGGTGCTGTCGGTCCGGCTGCCGGAGGGCGTGCGCGCCATCGTCGCGCAGCTGCTCGGCCTGCACTCGGTGGCCGAGCTTCGGCTGGCGCTCGAATGCGACCACGTCGACTTGCTGAAGGACATCGCGCTCGGCTGCGACTCGGTGCTGGCCGCCCCGCATGTCGCAGTCGCGCCAGAGGTCGAGGCCGGCCGGCTGTGCGCACTCGACATCGAGGGCCTGCCGCCGATGGCGTCCGAGATGGGGGTCGTGACGCTGAACGGGCGCACGCCATCGCCGATGGCGAAGCTGATCATGGGCCGGCTGCCGGGCGGTGAGCGCGCCCAGACCGAGCCTTACTCCAGCGCCGAAGCCGGCCCGAAGAACTCGTAGCGCGCCTGCCGATCCGGCACGCCGAGCGTGCGCAGCGCGCTCTTCACCTGCTGCATGAAGGGCTTCGGTCCGAGAAAGTACGCATCGATGTCGCGTGTCGCCGGCAGCCACTGCGCGAGCTTCTGCGCGTCGAGGCGGCCGACCGCATGCGGCGCATCGGCTTCGGCCGCTCCTTCGCTCACTTCGTCGTAGCAGTAGAAGCGCGCGAGCTGCGGATGCTTGTGGGCCAGCGCATCGATGGCATGGCGGAAGGCATGCGCGCCGCGCGTGCGCGCGCAGTGGATGAAGTGGACCGCGCGCGAGGTCTTCAGCGCGGCCTCGAGCATCGCCAGCGTCGGCGTGATGCCGACGCCGCCGCTGATCAGCACGAGAGGCCGTTCGCCCGGCTCCAGCGTGAAGGCGCCCGCCGGCGGGAACAGCTCGACCGTGCTGCCCTCGGCGACTCCGTCGTGCAGGTGGTTCGATGCCAGGCCGCCGGTTTCGCGCTTGACGCTGATGCGGTAGGTCTTGCCGTTCGGCGCCGCCGACAGCGAGTAGTTGCGGCGGATCTCGTTGCCGTCGACCACCAGCCGCAGGCCGATGTACTGGCCCGGCTTGAAGTCGAGGATCGCGCCGCCGTCGGCCGGCGCGAGGTAGAAGGAGTTGATCTCCTCGCTCTCGACTTCCTTGCGCACGACGACGAAGGGCCGGGCACCGCGCCAGCCGCCGGGCGCATCGGCCCGCTCGTCGTAGGCCTGCTTCTCGGCACCGATCAGGATGTCGGCCAGTTGCCCGTAGGCGGCCGCCCAGGCGGCGATCACCTCGTCGGTGGCGATCTCGGCACCGAGCACCTCGCGGATCGCACGCAGCAGGCAGGCGCCGACGATCGGGTAGTGCTCGGGCAGCACCTGCAGCGCGACGTGCTTGTTGACGATCTGGCCGGCCAGATCGCCGAGCGCTTCCAGCCGGTCGATGTTCTTGGCGTACATCAGCACGCCGTTGGCCAGCGCGCGCGGCTGATCGCCGCTCGCCTGGTGGGCCTGGTTGAACAGCGGCCGCACTTCGGGATGCTCGGCGAGCATGATCCGGTAGAAGTGGGTGGTCAGCGCCTCGCCGCCGGTTTCGAGCAGTGGCACGGTGGCGGTGACGATGGATTTCTGTTGCGGGGTCAGCACGGAAAAGGCTCCTGGAGTTCAGATGGATGCCTTGTTCATCGCAATCTCCGTTCCAGGCGCGGGCCCGAGCAAAATCAACGGCTTGGCGTTGACAGTGTCGTTATGACCTGACGAAAATCGTGTCGATATGACCCATCACCGTGTCCAGATGACTCCCGACAAGCTGCTTGAGGCAGTCGCGCCGCTGGTCGCGGACCTGGGCTCCGGCCTGCCCGCCGAGGAGCTTTATCGCCGCCTGCTGCAGTCGCTGCGCCTGCTGCTGCCCTGCGATGCCGCGGCGCTGCTTCGGCTCGAGGATGGCAGCTTGCGGCCGCTGGCGGTCGACGGCTTGAGCCGCGACACGCTGGGCCGTCGTTTTCGCATCGCGGAGCACCCGCGCTTCGCGGCGCTGGTGGGGGCCGCCGGGCCCTTGCGCTTTCCTTCCGACAGCGCGCTGCCAGACCCCTACGACGGCCTGGTCGAGGGCCTGCATGGCGACCTCCCCGTGCACGACTGCGCGGGCTGCCCGATCCAGCTCAATCAACGGATCTGGGGCTTGCTCACGCTCGACGCGCTGCAGCCCGATCGCTTTTCGCGCGGCGACCTGGCGGCGCTGCAGCTGTTCGCCAACCTGGCGGCCGGCATCGTCACCGTCGCCGGCCGCATCGAGCAGCTGGAGAACCGCGTGGCGCTCGAGAGCCTGCGCGCCGAGGGCTACCGGCTCGCCGCGGCGCCGCGGGCCCGCGAGCTGATCGGCCGCAGCACGGCCATGCGCCGGCTCGTCGCCGACATCGAGACCGTGGCGGCCAGCGAGCTGTCGGTGTTGATCCAGGGCGAGACCGGCGTCGGCAAGGAACTGGTCGCGGAGGCGATCCATGCCGGGTCCCCGCGTGCGGCGCGGCCCATGATCAGCCTCAACTGCGCGGCCCTGCCCGAGACACTGGTCGAAAGCGAATTGTTCGGCCACGTCAAGGGCGCGTTCACGGGCGCCACCAGCGACCGGCCGGGCAAGTTCGAGCTGGCCGACGGCGGCACGCTGTTCCTGGACGAGGTCGGCGAGCTGTCGATGCCGGTGCAGGCCAAGCTGCTGCGTGTGCTGCAGAGCGGCCAGCTGCAGCGCCTGGGCTCCGACCGCGAGCACCATGTGGACGTGCGCCTGATCGCTGCCAGCAACCGGGACCTGGCCGACGAGGTGAAGGCCGGCCGCCTGCGGGCCGACTTCTACCACCGCCTGAGTGCCTACCCGCTGCGGGTGCCGCCCCTGCGCGAGCGGGGCCGCGACGTGCTGCTGCTGAGCGGCTTCTTCCTCGAAGAGAACCGCTCCCGGCTCGGCATCGGCGCGGCCCGGCTCGATGCCAGCGCGCAGGCGGCGCTGCTGGCGTACGACTGGCCGGGCAACGTGCGCGAGCTGGAGCATCTGCTCGGGCGCAGCGCGCTGAAGGCGCGCGCGCGGCATCCGCAGCGGCCGCGGATCCTGAGCCTCACGGCGGAAGACCTGGATCTGGAAGGGCGCCGGGCCGAGGCCGCCCCGGCGATCGAAGCGGTGGACAGCGCGGACACCGCCAGCGACGCGCCGCGCCAGGGCGAGTCGCTCCAGCAAGCCGTCGATGCGCTCAAGAGGCAGCGCCTGCAGGCGGCGCTCGCCGCGCATGGTTTCAACCGGGCGGCGGCGGCGCAGTCGCTCGGCCTCGACCGGGCCAACCTGATTCGGCTGGCGAAACGGCTGGGGGTCGCGCTCGAACCCGTGAAATGAGGCCTCAGGGCAGCACGCGCAAGCCGGCCCGGCCGGCTTCGGTGCGGCCGATCACGGCCGCGGCGCCGAAGCCTTCATCGCGGAAGATCGCCAGCACCGCATCGACCGCCTCGGGCGCGCAGCTCACCAGCAGTCCGCCCGAGGTCTGGGGGTCGCTGACCAGCGCCTGCGCGGTGGCCGGCAGGCCCGCGGCCATCTCGACATCGGCGCCGTAGCCGCTCCAGTTGCGGCCCGAGGCGCCGGTCACGAAGCCCTCGGCGGCCAGCGCCTCGACGCCGTCGAGCCGCGGCACCTTCGACCACTCGATCACGGCCGTCAGCCCGGCGCCGCGCGCCAGTTCGAGCGTGTGGCCCGCCAGTCCGAAGCCGGTCACGTCGGTCAGCGCATGCACGCCGGGAAGCGCCGCCAGCGCGATGCCGGGCGTGTTGAGCCGGGTCGTGCTGTCGATCAGCTGCCGGTAGCCGGCTTCCGACAACTGCTCCTTCTTGAGCGCGGCCGACAGCACGCCGACACCCAGCGGCTTGCCGAGCACCAGCAGGTCGCCGGCCCGGGCGTCGGCGTTGCGCTTGACCTGCGCCGGGTCGACCAGGCCCATCACCACCAGCCCATAGATCGGCTCGACCGAGTCGATGGTGTGGCCGCCCGCGATCGGGATCCCGGCCGCGCGGCAGACGTCCTGGCCGCCGCGCACGATCTCGCCGATGGCCTCGATCGGCAGCTGGGCGACCGGCATCGCGACCAGCGCCAGCGCCATGATCGGCTTGCCGCCCATCGCGTAGACGTCGCTGATCGCATTGGTGGCCGCGATGCGCCCGAACTCGTACGGATCGTCGACGATCGGCATGAAGAAATCGGTGGTCGCGATCAGGGCCTGGCGGTCGTTGAGCCGGTAGACGGCGGCGTCGTCGGCGGTCTCGATGCCGACCATCAGCTCGGGCGGCATCAGGCCGCCGGCGCCACTCTTCAGGATCTGCGAGAGCACGCCGGGCGCGATCTTGCAGCCGCAGCCGCCGCCATGCGAGAAGCTGGTGAGGCGCAGCGGCGCGAGCGGGTTGACGGGGCGGGAGGAGGGCGTGTCGTTCATGGGGCCCATTATCCGAGCGGCGTGCAGGCGCGTCTTTCTACAATCGAAGGTTGTCCGCCTACCGGCCTCCCGGCTGCCCCATCATGAAAAACATCTCCCGCCGCGCCTTCGCGCTGGTCCTTTCAGTCTTCGCCGTCGGTGCCTTCGCGCAGGGCAAGGTGCTGCGCGTCTCCGCCATTCCCGACGAGGCGCCGACCGAACTGCAGCGCAAGTTCAAGCCGCTCGGCGACTACCTGCAGAAGGAGACCGGCATGGAGGTGCAGTTCACCCCGGTCACCGACTATGCGGCGGTGGTCGAGGGGCTGGCCACCAACAAGCTCGACCTGGCCTGGCTCGGCGGCTTCACCTTCGTGCAGGCGCGCATCCGCACCAACGGCGGTGCGGTGCCGATCGTGCAGCGGGCCGAAGACAAGGTGTTCACCAGCAAGTTCATCGTGCCGGTCGACAGCCCGGCCAAGACCCTGGCCGACCTGAAGGGCAAGACCTTCGCCTTCGGCGCGCCTTCGTCCACCTCGGGCAGCCTGATGCCGCGCTACTTCCTGCTGCAGGCCGGCATCGATCCCGAAAAAGACTTCAAGACCGTGGCCTTCTCGGGCGCGCACGATGCCACCGTGGCCTTCGTGGCCGCCAACCGGGCCGAGGCGGGCGTGCTCAACGCGTCGGTGTGGGACAAGCTGGTCGAAGCCAAGAACCCCAATGCCGCCAAGGTGCGCGTGCTGGCGACCACGCCGACCTACTACGACTACAACTGGACCGTGCGCCCGGGCCTCGACCCGGCGCTGGCGAAGAAGCTGACCGACGCCTTCCTGAAGCTCGATCCCGCGAACCCCGCCCACAAGGAAATCATGGACCTGCAGCGGGCCAGCAAGTTCATCCCGACCCAGTCGTCCAACTACGACGGCATCGAGGCGGCGGCCAAGTCCGCGGGCCTGGTGAAGTGATGCGGCGCAGGCCGCCTGCCGGAACGGGCGCGTGAGCTTCTCGCTCGATGCGGTCGGCCTGGTGCATCCGAACGGCCACCGCGCGCTGCAGGGCGTGTCGCTGGCCGCCGCCGGAGGAGAGCGGCTGGCGGTCATCGGCCCTTCGGGCGCCGGCAAGACCACGCTGCTGCGCGTGCTCGGCGCGGCGCTGCGGCCCGGCGAGGGCAGCGTCCGGCTGCTCGACCAGGCACCCTGGCAACTGAGCGCGCCGGCGTTGCGCGGCCTGCGGGCGAGCATCGGCACCGTGCACCAGAGCCCGCCGATCGCGCCCAGGCTGCGGGTCGTCACCGCGGTGCTCGCGGGGCGGCTCGGCCAGTGGTCGACGCTGCGGGCGCTGGGCTCGCTGCTGCGCCCGTCCGACCTGCCGGGTGCGCACGAGGCACTGTCGCGGCTGGCGCTCGAAGACCGGCTGTTCGAGCGCTGCGATCGCCTGTCGGGCGGGCAGCTGCAGCGCGTCGGCATCGCCCGCGTGCTGTACCAGCGGCCGGCCCTGCTGCTGGCCGACGAGCCGGTGTCGGCACTCGACCCCACGCTGGCCGACCTGACGCTGCAGCAGCTGGTGCGGCAGAGCGAGGCGACCGGCGCGACCCTGGTGGCCTCGCTGCACGCGGTGGACCTGGCGCTGCGCTGGTTTCCGCGCATCGTCGGCATGCGCGGCGGGCAGGTCGTGTTCGACCGGCCGGTGGGCCAGGTCGACGAGGCGATGCTGAAGGCGCTGTACGCATGACGGATCCGACCGCGCTGCGCGACCCGGCGGCCCGCCGGCGGCTGGTCGGCGGGCTGGCCGCGCTGGCGATCGCCTGGCCGATGCTGCAGCTGGCCGGGTTCCATCCCGCCGCCCTGTTCGGCGCCGGCAACCTGCAGGTGATCGGCGGCTTCCTGGCCGGCTTCGTGCCGCCGGCCACGGCGCCGGAGTTCCTGGCGCTGCTGGCCAAGGCCACGCTCGAGACCCTGGCCATGGCCACCGCCGGCACCGCCCTGGCCTTCCTGATCGGCGCGCCGCTGGCCTTCGTGACCACCCGTGCGCTGTCGCGGTCGCGCATCGGCCCGGGACCGGGGCGCGTGCGCGCCGCGACGCTGCGGCAGTGCGCACGTTCGCTGCTGATGGTGTTGCGCGCCATCCCCGAAATCGTCTGGGCGCTGATCTTCGTGCGTGCGCTGGGGCTCGGTCCGGCCGCCGGCGTGCTGGCGCTCGCCATCACCTATGGCGGCATGCTCGGCAAGGTCTACGCAGAGGTGCTCGAATCGACCGACACGGCGCCGGCGCGGGCCCTGCTCGAAAGCGGCAGCGGCCGGCTGGCGGCGCTGTGCTACGGCCTGCTGCCGAACTGCGCCCAGGAGCTGACCTCCTACACCGTCTACCGCTGGGAGTGTGCGGTGCGGGCCTCGGTGGTGATGGGCTTCGTCGGCGCCGGCGGCCTGGGCCAGTTGATGGACCAGTCGATGAAGATGCTCAACGGCGGCGAGGCCAGCAGCATCCTGTTGGTTTTCCTGGGCCTGGTGCTGCTGGCGGATGCACTCAGCAATGCCCTGCGGAGATTGCTGCGATGAGCGCGTCGTTCGCGGCCGCGCCGCCGCGCTGCCTTCGCTGCTGGGCCACGGCGCTCGCCATCCTGATCGCGGTGGCGGCCAGCTTCGCCTATCTCGCGATCGACTACGGCGCGCTGTTCACCGGCGAGTCGCTGTCGCTGATGGGCAGGTTCATCGCCGAGTTCTTTCCGCCCGACCTCTCCGCCGCGTTCCTGCAGAAGACCGCCTGGGGCGCCTTGCAGACCCTGGCCGTGTCGGCGCTCGGGACCTTGCTGGCGGCCGCCGGCGGTGCGCTGCTCGCGTTGCCGGCCTCGGGCCGCTCGGGGGCCTGGGTGCAGGGCGCGACCCGCTTCGTGCTGAACTTGCTGCGCAGCGTGCCCGAGCTGGTGTGGGCGGCGCTGATGGTGCTGGCGGCCGGCATCGGCCCCTTCGCCGGTGCGCTGGCGCTGGCGCTGCACACCACCGGCGTGCTCGGCCGCCTGTTCGCCGAGAGCCTGGAGAACGCGCCGCGCGCGCCCGAACAGGCGCTGTCGCAGAGCGGCTCGGGCGCCGTGGCGGCCTTCGCCTACGGCAGCCTGCCGCTGGTGCTGCCCCAATGGGTGGCCTACACGCTGTATCGTTGGGAGATGAACATTCGAATGGCCACCGTGCTGGGCTTCGTCGGCGGCGGCGGCCTGGGCCAGCTGCTCTACTTCCACCTGTCGATCTTCCAGCAGCCACAGGCGATGACCGTGCTGGCCGCGATGTTCGGCCTGGTGGCGCTGGTCGACACGGCGAGTGCCCGGCTGCGCCGCGACCTGGGGCCGGCCTATGCATGAGGACGACAAGCGCTACCGCCCGACCCGGGTGGCCGACATCCCCGGCTTCGACACCCTGATCGACGCCCGCTCGCCGGCCGAGTTTGCGCTCGACCACATCCCTGGCGCGATCAACTGCCCGGTGCTCGACGACGAGGAGCGCCGCATCGTCGGCACGCTCTACAAGCAGACCGGTGCCTTCGAGGCCCGCCGGGTCGGCGGCGCGATGGTCGCGGCCAACCTGGCGCGCCACCTGCGCGAGCAGTTCGCCGACCGGCCCGCCAACTGGCGGCCGCTGGTCTATTGCTGGCGCGGCGGCTTGCGCAGCGGCTCGATGGTGACCTGGCTGCGGCTGGTCGGCTGGGATGCCCAGCAGCTGGCCGGCGGCTACAAGAGCTTCAGGCACCACGTGCTGGCGCAGATCGAGGCCACCTGTCCGCGGCTGCAGCTGCGCGTGATCTGCGGCGCCACCGGCAGCGCCAAGACCCGCCTGCTGCAGGCCCTGGCCGCGCGCGGCGAGCAGGTGCTCGACCTCGAGCACCATGCCAGCCACAAGGGCTCGCTGCTGGGCGCCTTGCCCGGCGTGCCGCAGCCTTCGCAGAAGCAGTTCGAGACCCGCATCGCGACCGCCTTCGAGGCCCTGGACCTGGCCCGGCCGGTGTACGTCGAAGGCGAGAGCGCCCGCATCGGCCGGCTGTCGCTGCCGATCCCGCTGGTCGCGCGCATGCGCGGGGCCGACTGCATCGAGGTGCAGGCCGACCCGGCCGCGCGGCTGGCCTACCTGCTGCGCGACTACGCCTACCTCGGCGACGACCCCGAGGCCCTGGCCGGCCAGCTGGGCAAGCTCAAGGAGCTGCAGGGCAAGGCCGTGGTGGACCGCTGGCAGCAGTGGGCGCGCGACGGCGAACTGGCGCCGCTGTTCGCGGAGCTGATGCTGCTGCACTACGACCCGCACTACGAACGATCGCAGGCGAAGCACTTCGGCCGCTGGGCGCAGCGGATGACGGTGGCGACCGGGGATCTGACGGAGGCCGGGATCGCGGTGTTGGCCGAGGGCGTGCGGGCTTGCGGGGAGCCGACCGGGCGCGCGTGAATTCGCAGAGCGCGTGCGTCAGCGTCCCGAGAAGCGCGCCGGTCGTCGTTCGACGAAATGCGCCACACCCTCGGTGAAGTCCTCGCTCCGGATGCTCTCGACCATCTCGGCGTTGGCGAGCGTCACGGCCTCGCCGAGCGACTGGTAGGGCGCCTCCCAGAGCTGCCGCTTCATGACGCGCACCGAGCGCGGCGACACGTCGACAGAGAGTGTCTTTGCCAACGCCTGCGCCTCGGCGAGCAATCGATCGGCCGGGACGACCCGATTCACGAGCCCCATGCCGAGTGCCTCCTGCGCGTCGATCTTGCGAGAGGTCAGCAGGAGGTCGGTGGCATGCGCATGGCCGACGATGCGCGGCAGCATCCACGAGATGCCGTGCTCGGCGATCAGGCCGCGCTTGGCGAAGGCGGTGGCGAACACCGCCTTGTCGGAGGCGATCCGGAAATCGCTGTAGAGCGCCATCACCAGGCCGAGCCCGGCAGCGGCGCCGTTGACGGCACAGATCACCGGCTTGGGGGCGGCGGGGAAGTACGAATAGCGCGTCTGGTAGTCGGCCCTTCGGTTCATGTCGAACGGCCGCATCCACTGCTCGGCGCGGATGTCCTCCGGCGGCAGCACTTCGAGTTCTTCCATGTCCATGCCCGCACAGAAGGCCCGGCCCGCGCCGGTCAGGACGATGGCTCGCACGTCCTTGTCGCTGCCGGCCTGTTCGATGGCCGTGCGCAGTTCGGCCTCGAGGATCCGTGTCAGCGCATTCATGCGCTCCGGCCGGTTCAGCGTGATCGTCGCGACGTGTCCGTCGACCGTGTAGATGATTTGTTCGAAGTTCATGGTGAGAGGTTTCAGTGGAGGGTCTCGATGAAGGCGGCAGGCAACTGGATGGACACGGGTTCGACGAACTCCTCGAGGCCGTAGCGTCCGTTCTCGCGCCCGATGCCCGATTTCTTGAAGCCCCCGAAAGGCGCGGCGGGGTTGAAAGGGGCGCCGTTGATGTCGACCTGGCCGGCGCGCAGGCGGCGCGCGACAGCCAGCGTCGCCGCCTCGACCGGTCCCCACACGGCGGCTGCCAGGCCGTAGTCGGTGCCGTTCGCGAGGGCGATGCCGTCCTCCACCCCGTCGTAGCCGATCAGGACCAGCACCGGACCGAAGACCTCGTCGCGTGCCACCGCCATGTCGGGCGTCACGTCCGCCAGCACGGTGGGCGCCACGAAAAAGCCGTGCGGGGGCAGATCGGCCGGGCTTCCGAGCTTGCGTGCGCCGGCGGCCAACGCCCCGGCGATCAGGCCTTCGACCTTTTGCTGCTGCGCCTTGGAGGCCAATGGCCCGAGTCTTGTCGCGGCGTCGGCCGGGTCGCCCATCCGGTAGGCGGCCAGGAGGTCCACGGCCGCTGCTTCGGCAGCGCCCAGCAAGGGCCGCGGCACCAGCAGCCTTGTCGTCGCCGAACAGGTCTGGCCCGAATTGAGCATGCAGCCCGCAAGCGTGGTCTTGACCGCGGCCGCCAGGTCGGCGCCGGGCAGCACCAGCGCCGCCGACTTGCCTCCCAGTTCGAGCGCCACGCGCTTGATGGCTTCGCCGGCGATGGCCGCGATGTGGCGTCCCGCGCGGGTGGAGCCGGTGAACGACACCATGTCCACCTCGGGGTGCCGTACCAGGGCCTCGCCGACGTCCGCTCCGCTGCCGTGGACGAGATTGAACACGCCGGCCGGCAGCCCGGCCCGAAGCACCGCCTCGGCGAGCAGGAAGGCGCTGGTCGGAGCCAGTTCTGAAGGCTTGAGCACGACCGTGCAGCCGGCCAGCAGTGCGGGAGCGATCTTTCCGGTGATCTGGTGCAGGGGATAGTTCCAGGGGGTGATGCAGGCCACGACGCCGGTCGGCACTTGCTGCACGAGCGAATGGCCGACGCGCGACTCCCATTCGAAATCGCCGGCAAGGTCGGCGTACATGTCCCAGGCGGCCAGTGGCGCGCCGACCTGGATGCGCGCGGCCAGCTTGCGCGGCATGCCGACTTCCCGCGAGATGGCGGTGGTCAGCGCCTCGGCTTGTTCGCGCAGCGCGGCAGCGATGCGGCGCACGGCCGCGATGCGCTCGGCGGGCGGCGTGGCGGCCCAGCCTGCAAAGGCGCGGCGAGCGGCCATCACCGCGGCATCGACGTCGGCCGCCGAGGCGCTGCGGTAGGAAGCGAAGGCTTCCTCCGTGAAGCTGTCGGTGACAGCGAGGTCGTCGGTTCCGTGCGCGGGCGCCACGGCGCCATCGATGAAGAGCGAGTCGAGACGGGTCATCTGGGGTCAATCCTTGGAGGGTTTCGAAGTCTTCGGGGCGTCGCGTCTGGCCAGGAACTCGCGCATGACGCGCTGGGGTTCGCCGGTGGAATAGCACTCGAGCTGGTAGCGGATGCCTGCGCTGCAGGCGTCGTCGAAGCCCGCTTGGGTGCGCTCGCGAAAGCGTTGCTTGGTGGCGCGCAGCGCGGCGCCGGGGAGGGCGGCCAGTGCACGCGCGCGTTCCAGCGCCCGCGGCAGCACCTGCTCGGGAGCAACCAGGTCGTTGACCAGACCGAGCGCATGCGCGCGTTCGCCGGTGATCAGTTCACCCGTGAGCGACAGCTGCTGGTTGAGCGAATGACCGATCTGCAGCGACATCAGGTAGGAGCCGACGATGCTGGCCAGCCCGGCCTTGACTTCGGGTTGCCCCATTCGCAGCGTCGGGTGTGCCACGCGCAGGTCGCACATCAGCGCCATCTGGAACCCCGCGCCGACCGCGGTGCCGTTGAGTGCGGCGACGATCGGCTTGGAGACGTCGCGCACGGCCTGGTACATCGCATGCTGGCGGTTGAGCCAGCCGGCCAGCGTGTCGGTGTCGATCGTTGCCGACTCGTCCAGGTCCTGTCCACCGCAGAAAGCGCGCTCGCCGCTGCCGGTCAGCACGATCGCCCCGACGGCCGGATCGGCATCGAGGGCACGCAGATGCTCGCCGAGGGCGGCGCGCAACGCCGCGTTGACCGCATTCATCACGGCAGGCCGGTTGAGCCGAACCACAGCCGTGCCGTCCTGGATATCGACCTGAACGGTGTCAGTGCGCTGCATGCGATGCTCCCTGGCGTTCGATGACGGCGTCGACGGCCCAGCCGCCCTGGCCCGCGTCGCCGACGATCAGCGGGTTGAGGTCGATCGATGCGATGGCGAGAGGGTGCGCCGCCGCGAGCTCGCCGAGCGCCACCGCGGTGCGCGCAACCACGTTCAGATCGATGGGCGCTTCGCCGCGGACGCCGGCGAGGACCGGCGCGATGCGCAAGCGGGCGAGTTTGGCGATCACGTCCGATTCGGAGAAGGGATGCAGCAGCACCACGAAATCGCGCAGGGCCTCGACGTACTTGCCGCCATCGCTGACCATCACGACGGTTCCGAACAGCGGGTCCTGACGCACGCCGAGTGCGAATTCGCGGCGCCCGCGCACCCTTTGCGCGACGATGACGCCGTCCAGCGGAAGCCCCATCGCGGCGACGCGTTCGGCGCATGCGGTCCAGGCGTCTCGAACCTGGTCCGCGGTCTGCACGTCGACGAAGACCAGGCCGTGCTCCGACTTGTGGGGAATGCGCGCCGAACACGCCTTGACCACGACCTGCGGTCCCAGGGCTCGCCAGGCGGCGATCGCTTCGTCCGCGCTTCGGCACAGACGGTGCGCGACCGTGGGGATGCCGGCGGCGGCCAGCAGGGCGAGGCTGTCTGCCTCGCTCAGGAGCGGGACATCGCCGTCCGGCAGGGGCTGCGCATCCAGTGAAGGTGCCCGCAGTGCGTGGCGCGCGGCTGACTGTTGCATCAGCATTCCGTGTCGGCTCCACTGGTGCAGCGCGTTGATGGCGTCCGTCTCGTGGGTGAACACCGGAACGCCGGCATCGCGGAAGGCCTGTCGCACCGAGGCCTGGGGCGCGGACACGACGCACGGCTTGTGGCGCGCCGCGGCGAAGCGGGCGGTGTCGCGGGCCATGCCGGGCACGTCGTAGCCTTCTCCGGCGACCGGCACGCCGATGAGGAACATGTCGGCCTGCGGGTCGGCCGCCAGCGCGCCAAGCGTGTCGGCGTACATGCCGCCCTGGGTCATGAGCGAGGCCGTGAGGTCGACCGGATTCTGTGCCGTCGCGAAGCTCGGCATGATGCCGGCGAGGGCGTCGATGACGGGTTGGCCCAGTTCGGCCAGCGGCAATCCGAGCGTTGCGGCCGCATCGGCGCAGAGGACGCCGACGGCGCCGCTGTGGCTCATGACGACCAGGCGCTCGGCGGCCCGGGGCGGCGTGGCGAGGTAGAGCTCGACGGCGTTGACCAGCCCCTGCACGTCGTTGGCACGCCAGATGCCATGGCGCTCGAAAAAGGCGTCGACGACGACGTCGTCGTTGACGATGGCGCCGGTGTGCGAAGCGGCGGCCTTGGCGCCGTGCGCGCTGCGGCCCGACTTGAGCGCGATCACCGCGGCACCGCGCGCCGAGGCGAGCCGTGCGACTTCCGCGAGCATGTCCGGATCGCTCAGGGACTCGATGTACATCAGGACGACGCGGATGTCGGGGTCCGCCGCCGCCGCCAGCGCCAGCTCGCACACCGATGCATCGGCGTCGTTGCCCGAAGCGACCAGGTAGCGCACGCCGACGCCGCGCTCGCGCAACATCGCGTACGGCATCACGCTGGCCGCGCCGCTCTGGCTCACGATGGCCACCGGACCGTCCGCGGGTTCGACTTCCATGAACATCGTGCTGAAGTTCATCACCGCGCCGGTCTGGAAGTTGGCCACGCCCTGCGCGTTCGGCCCGATCAGGCGAATGCCGAGGCGCCGCGCCTGCGCCACCAGCTCCTGCTGGCGCGCGACGCCCTCGGTGCCGGTTTCGCCGAAGCCCGAGCTCATCACGATGGCGCTGCCGATGCCGCGCGCCGCACACTGGTCGATCACGCCGGCGACCGCATCCTGGCCGACCGCGACGATCGCGACATCGGGCGCCTCGGGCGTCGCCGCGAGCGAAGGGTAGGCTGCCAGGCCCTGGACCGTCGCGCGCTTGGGATTGATCGGGTAGACCGCACCCTGGAAGCCGAATCGTCGAAGGTAGTGCAGGGGACGCCCACCGACCTTGTTGCGGTCTTCTGTCGCGCCGACGATGGCGATGCGCCGCGGCGCGAAAGCGCGTTGCAGACGGGGATCGAGGAGGTCGTTCATGGTGTCGCTCAGTCGAGGCTGGCGCCGGAGGCCTTCACCACCGGCGCCCATTTGGCGGTGTCGCTCTTGATGAGTGCGGCGAATTCGGCTGGCGTGGTCGTGCGGGCATCGGCGCCGTCGGCCTCCATGCGCTTCTTCATGTCGTCGGTGGCCATGACCGCGACCATTTCGCGGTTCAGGCGCTCGACCACCGCAGGGGGCGTCGCCTTGGGCGCCAGCACGCCGTACCAGATCGTCACGTCGAAGCCCTTGAGGCCGGCTTCCTGGACGGTCGGCACGGCCGGCAGCAGCGGCGAGCGCTTCGGACCCGTCACGGCGAGCGCGCGCACCTTGCCGGCGGCGATGTTCTGGGTCTGCTGCGCGATCGTGTCGAACATCATCGACAGGCGACCGCCCAGCAGGTCCACCATGGCCGGTGCGGAGCCCTTGTAGGGGACGTGCGTGATCTGGATGCCGGCCGTGCTGCGGAACAGTTCGCCCGACAGGTGATTGGAGCTCCCGTTGCCGGCCGAGCCGTAGGTCAGTTCACCCGGCCGGGCCTTGGCCAGCGCGATCAGGTCGGCCAGGTTCTTTGCGGGGATCCCGGGGCTGGCGACGAGCACGTTCATCGTCGTGGCCATGAGGCTCACGGGCGCGAAGTCCTTCACCGGGTCGTAGCGCAGCCGGGCGTAGAGGCTTGGATTGATCGCCAGCGTGCCGGTGGTGCCGAAGAACAGCGTGTGGCCGTCGGCCGGCGCACGGGCCACGAGTTCGGCCGCGATGCCGCCGCCGGCGCCGCCGCGGTTGTCGATGATCACCTGCTGGCCGAGCCGATCGCCGAGCTTCTGGGCCAGCAGGCGCGCCATGGCGTCGGTCGGACCCCCGGCGGGGAAGGGAACGACCAGCGTGACGGCCTGCCTGGGATAGACCGCCTCCTGGGCATGGAGCAGGGGCGCGGCCAGCAGCGAGGCGGCCGCCATCGCGAACGCGATCGGGTGCTTGATCTTCAAGGTTGTCTCCTTTTGGGTGAGTGCAGCCCGAGGTTAGGCCGCGCTGTGAGTTCCAGAAAGAGCAAGTTATGGATTTCTGATTTCCATTAAAGTGAAGTCATGAAGCTCAAGCAACTGGACACCTTCCTGCGGGTTGCAGACATGAAGTCGCTGTCGCGGGCGGCGCTGGCCTCGGACATGGCCCAGTCGCTGGTGAGCCGGCAGATCGCCATGCTGGAAGCGGAGTGGGGGCGGCGGCTGTTCGACCGCACCGGTCGCGGCATGGCGCTGTCCGACTTCGGCCGGCGCATCTACCCGGAGGTCCAGCGCGTTGTCGAGCAGGTACGCCAACTCGACGCCGCGGCCACCGAGGCGGCCGGCGTGCTGACCGGCACGGTGCACGTGGGCGTGCTGCCGTCGTTGTCGCGCCAGTTGCTGCCGATGCTGTTGGCCGACGTGCGCGAACGGGCGCCGGCGCTGCACCTGCACGTGATGGAGGGATTCAGCGGCACGCTCGACGAGCAGCTCGCATCCGGCCGGCTCGACATGATCGTGGTGAATCGCTATGGCTCGTCGGCGCTGCGCGGCGAGGACGTGCTCGGCAAGGTCGAGACCTTCCTGATCGGCAAGACGGGCCGGCCCGAACTGCAAGCCAGAACGGTTCCGTTTCGCGCCCTGGGCGGCCTCCCGCTGGTGTTGCCCGCGGCGCCGAACGGACTGAGAACCACGCTGGACGTGCTCTCGCGGCGCCACAACGTCGCGCTCGACATCGTCATGGATGTCGACACGGCCACGGCGATGAAGGACGTCGCAGCGAGCGGACACGCGTTCACGCTGCTGCCCATCACCGCGGTGACGCAGGAGATCGAACTGGGCCTGCTGTCGGCCTGTCGCGTGACGAGCCCCGGCATCCGGCGGACGATCGCGCTGAGCCTGACGCGGCAACGGCCGCTGTCGGAAGGCGCCCGGCTCGTCGCTTCGCGGGTGCGGGTGCTGGTCTCGGGCCTGCTGGCCGATCTCTAGATCGCGTCCAGCGCTTCCAGCGCGGCGTCGCGCGCCATCACCGCGGCGTACTTCTGCCCCATGTCGAACAGGTTCGCTTCGTGCGGGCCGAGCGCCCGGTCGCCGACGCAATCGGAGACCACCAGCGGCCTGAAGCCGTGCGACATCGCGTCGACCACGCTGGCACGCACGCAGCCGCTGGTGACCGCACCCGCGACCACCAGCGTCTGCACGCCGCGCTGGCTCAGCCAGGCCGCCAGCGAAGTGCCGAAGAAGGCCGAGGGCACGGTCTTGCGCACCACCAGCTCGCCCGCCTGCGGCGCGAGTTCGGGCACGATCGCGCTGTTTGCATCGCGCTCCTTGAGGCCGAGCATGCCCGGCACCTTGAGCGAGAAGATGTTGTGGTCGGCGCCATCGTCGGCGTAGACGATCCGGCTGTGGGCGATGGCCCATCCGCGCGCGCGCGCGGCGGCCAGCAGCGGCACCGTGCGCGCGATGGCCTGGGGGATGTTGCCGCCGCCGAACACCGCCGGATCGGCGAAGCCGTTGACGAAGTCGACGATCAGCAGGCCGACCGGGGCGCGCAGCGGCAGCGTGCTGCCGAAGCCCTGTCGTTCGTAGGTCTCGATCTCAGCATGCATCGTGGTTCTCCCGGCCGTCCAGGACCTGGCCTTCGCGGACCATGTCCACGCCATCGAGGCGCACCGTGCACTTGCGCAAGGGGATGTCGATGTGGCAGGCCGTGTCGCGGCTGCCGCCAGCCTCGTTGTTGGGGCCGAGCGAGAACAGGAAGTTGCCCTCGTAGGCACGGGCGTCCATGCCGATCGTCGCTTCGCGGTCGTACAGGCCCAGGGTCGACCAGCGCGCGCGCGGCTGCAGTCCCCAGCCGATGTGGGAGATCGCATAGGCCTCGGGATCGCGGAACGAGGCCATATAGTCCTCGAGCAGTTCGGCATCGACGCCGCCCTCGATCTTCACCGCGTAGCCGTTGTCCACCGTGAGCACGATGCGGTCCGACGCATAAGCCTTCTGCGGCAGCAGGATGTCGCCGCGGTCGATCACGATGCGGCCACTGGCGCCGCCCTCGTCGGGCCAGGTCAGCGCGAAGCCGCTCGGCCAGTGGTCCCAGCGCCCGGGCTCGTCGACGAAGCCGTACTCGCTGATCGCCGGGTACTGGCCCAGCTTGCAGCGCAGGTCGGTGCCGGCGGCCGACACCACGTGCATCTCGCGCGCGGCGCCGATGCGCGCCGCGGCGGCCTTGACGCGGGCGCGGTCGGCCAGGGTCGGCACCATGCGCACCAGCACCTCGGGCGGCTCGACCGCCAGCAGGATCCTGGTGCCGGACGCCAGGATCTCGTGCTGCTCGGGCGAGAACAGCAGCGTCATCAGGTCGAGCACCAGGTCGCTGGCCTTGAGGGCCGCGATGGCCGCCGGGTTGCCGGTCAGCGGCGTGGTGCCGAGATAGGCCAGGCTGTCGCGGCTCAGGGCCTTCTCGGCGTTGACCGGCGGCAGGTCCAGCCGATTGACGATCGCGCCCATCGCCTGCGAGGCGATCAGCGCGCACTGCAGGGTCTGCGGATGCGTGGCGGCGCTGGTCAGCACGGTGACGCTCTGGCCGGCCTGCAGCTTGCTGAGGGTGAGCACCTGTTTCCAGGCCTCGATCATTTGGTGGTCGCTGACGGGCATTGCATGCTCCTTTCCGGGTTGGGGGTCAGTCCGAAGCCGCTGCCATCGGCTGGCCGAGGAAGTCGCCGAAGGCGCGGTAGAAGCCGGGCTCGTCGTCCCATGGGACCATGTGGCCGGCGCCAGGCACCTGGGCCACCCGCAGCGCCGGCATCAGGCGCCGGAGCTCATCCTGGTCCTCGGGCCGGATCACGTCGCCGCGGCCGGCGACCATCAGCAGGGCCGGCACTTCGATGTGCGGCAGGTCGGCGTGGATGTCGTCCTGGTGGAAGCCCTCGTAGGCGGCGACGATCGCGCGCTCGTCGCAGGTGTGGAGCCATTCGGCGCGCAGCCGCAGCTGGGCCTCGGTCCAGGTCGGCGAGAAGGCGCGCAGCGCCTCGAAGCCGGCGCCGTCGCGCATCAGGCGGATCGAGTCGATGTACCAGGGCAGGTTGGCCGGGTAGGCGCGGCGGCCGGGACCGGACACCGGCGGGTCGATCAGCACCAGCCGCTCGAGCCCCGCAGGGCACAGGCGCGCGGTCCGGATGCCGATGCGCGCGCCCATCGAATGCCCGACCAGCGCATAGTCGCGCAGGCCGAGCGCCTCGGCGAAGGCGCCGACGTCGCGGGCGCAGGCGTCCAGGCCGTAGTCGAGCGCGGCGGACGACTCCGAGAGGCCGCGGCCACGGACGTCGAGCACATAGGTGTCGAAGTGGCGTCCGAACTGCTCGGCCACGAAGCCCCAGGTGATGGCCGGGCTGGTGATGCCCGGCACGATGACCACGGGGCGGCCCTGGCCGCCGTAGCGGAGGTAGTGCTGGCGGATGCCGTTGGCGCGCAGGTTCGCGCCGTGAAGAAAGGTGCTGCGCATGGGCGTGCTCCGGCTCAGTAGGCGCCCGAGAGCAGCGCACCGGCACCCGGCACCACCGGTTCGAGGTCCAGCGCCTTCAGCATCGCGTAGGTGGTGGCGATCGCCGCCGTGACCACCGGCTTGCCGGTCATCGCCTCGACCTTGGCGACCGAGGGCAGCGAGGGCATCTGCACGCAGGCCGACAGCACGATCGCATCGACGCCGCGGGTGTCCATGCCGGCGACGATCGCGGGCAGCAGGGCCGGGTCGTGGCGGCCGACCTCGAGGTTGTCGGGGATCTCGAGCGCGCGCCAGTCGCTGACTTCGATGTCCTCGTGGCGGATGTAGTCGACCACCAGTTCGGTCAGCGGCTTCATGTAGGGTGCCACCAGCGCGATCCGCCGGGCGCCCATCACCTTGAGCGCGTCGACCAGCGCGCCGGCGCTGGTGACCACCGGCGCGGCGCCGCCGTTGTCGGCGGTGCGGGCATGCAGGCGCGCCTGCGAGCTGCGGTGGTAGCCGTGGCCCATCGACATGATCGCGACCAGGCAGGCATAGCCCAGGACATCGACGCGCGCATCGCTGAGCTCCAGCGCGCAGCGGTCGGATTCGGCGTCCATGGCGGCGAGCTCTTCCTTCTTGACCGTCTTCATGCGCATGCGGCTCGAGTGGAAGGTGAAGCGCTCGGGGCGGACCGCCTGGCGGGCCAAGAGCATGGCCGGGATCTCGGTCTCCATCGTGGTGTTCGAGCTCGGCACGATCTGGCCGATGCGGTAGGTGCGGGTCATGGGGTTCTCCGTTGATTGAAGGGAAAAACGCTCAGGCCAGGTCGAGCTTGAGCAGGCGTTCGGCATTGCCGTGGCAGACCAGCGCGCGCGTGCGCTCGTCCAGCGGCGCCGCCTCGATGAAGTCGGCGGCGACCGCGGTCGACTCGTAGGGATAGTCGACCGAGAACATCACGGCCTCGGCGCCCATCTCGGCGATGGCGCCCGCCAGTGCGGCGGGCGAGCAGACGCCGGAGGTGGTGATCACGATGTTGCGGCCGATGTACTCGGACGGCGCGCGCTGCAGCGTGAGGCCGTGCGGATAGGCGGCGAAGCGGCTGTCGAAGCGCCAGCGCTGGAAGGGCAGGCCCTCGCCCATGTGGCCGAGGATCAGCTTGAGCCGCGGGAAGCGGTCGAAGACGCCGCCGAAAAGCAGGCGCAGCGCATGGGTCGCGGTCTCGACGCCCCAGCCCCAGGTGGCGCCGTTCAGCTCGGCATGGCCTTCGAACGAGACCGGCACCGACGGGAAGTCGATCGGGTGCAGGTACAGCGGCACGTCGAGGGCTTGCAGGCGGTCCCACAGTTCGTCGTAGGCGCGGTCGTCGTAGTAGCGGCCCTGGGTGTGGCCGTTGACGAGCGCGCCCTTGAACCCGAGCTGCTGCACCGCCCGCGTCAGCTCCGCGGCGGCGGCCTTCGGATCCTGCATGGGGAGCGCGGCGAAGCCCGCATAGCGGGTCGGATGGCGCGCCACCTGCTGCGCGAGGAAGTCGTTGTTCTCCTGCGCGCTGCCGATGGCGAGCGAGGTGCTGGCCTCGCCCTGCACGCCGGGGCCGGTCTGCGACAGCACGGTCACCGCGATGCCGGCCCGGTCCATCTCGCCGAGGCGGATCTCGTCGAAGTCGGCCAGCCGGCGTGCGAGCTCGGCGTAGACCGCCCGGTCGATGTGCTGCAGGAAGGACTTCGAGTAGCGCTCGAAGCCGGGCGCCATGAAATGCTCTTCGAGCGCGATCTTGCGAATTCGGGTCATCCTGGGGTTCTCCTGGTGGGGGTGTGGAAGGGAGGGCCGGGCTAGAGGTCGAAGAGCAGCAGCTCGCTGCCCTCCGCCTCGGCGACCAGCGCCAGCGTTTCGTGGTGGGTGAAGCGCAGGCCGTCGCCGCTGCGCAGTTGCAGGCCCGGCGCGACCGCGATCGCGCCGGCCACCACGTGCAGGTAGCCGAGCCGGTGCGCTTCGAGGCTGAAGCCGAGTGCGCTGCCGCGCGCCGGCCGGCCGACGAACAGGAACGCCCGCTGCCGCACGGTCGCCGAGCCGTCGCGACCGTCGGGCGATGCGATCAGCCGCCAGCCGTCGCGCGCGCCCGCGGCGTCGATGCGCACCAACTCGCAGCCGGGCGCGAGCCCGCGGGTCTGCGGGTAGAGCCAGATCTGCAGATGCCGCTCGGGCGCGACGGCCGAGGCGTTCATCTCGGCGTGTTCGATGCCGCTGCCGGCCGTCATGCGGTGCAGCTCGCCCGGGCCGAAGACATAGTCGTTGCCCAGGCTGTCGGTGTGATGGATGCGGCCTTCGATCGGATAGGTCAGCGACTCGATGTCGCGATGCCCGTGCCATGCGAAGCCCCTGCCGGCGGCGACCTGGTCCTCGTTGAGCGCTCGCAGCGAGCCCCAGTGCGTGTGGTTCGGATCCTGGTAGTCGCCGAAGCTGAAGCTGAAGCGCGCCTGCAGCCAGTCGTTCTCCATCGCGCCGCGCTGATGGGCACGGCGGACATTGCGCTCGCTCAAGCTTCGGGTCTGCGGACGTGGTGGCGATTGCACGGCGTCTATACAATTCTCAGTGTGCTAACAAACGGGGAGCCCAGGTGTCGTCGAAGAAGCGTCAGTCCGGTCAGGAGCCCGCGCTCGAAGACCTCGAAACCCCCATGACCACGGTCGATCCCGCCAAGGAACTGCTCTTTGCGCGGCCGGGCTTCCTGGTGCGCCGGCTGCACCAGATCCACGTCGCGATGTTCTTCGAGGAGTGCAAGTCGCAGAACGTGACGCCGGTGCAGTACGCGATCCTCACGGCGGTCTCGGTGCTGCCCGACCTCGACCAGACCTCGCTCGGCCAGGAGGTCGGACTCGACCGCACGACCACCGCCGACGTCGTCAAGCGGCTCGAGGACCGCGGCCTGGTCGAGCGGCGGCCGAATCCCTCCGACAAGCGCACGCGCCACGTGCGCCTGACCGCCGAAGGGCAGACGGTGGTGGACGCGCTGCGCGGCGACATGGCCCGCGCGCAGGAGCGCCTGCTGGCGCCTTTGCGTCCGGCCGAGCGCACGATGCTGATGGACCTCATGAAGATCCTGGTCGAGGCCAACAACCAGTACAGCCGCACGGTGCTTCGCGCCATCTGAGGGCATGCGAGGCGGGCCGTTCACAGCGGGTAGACCAGGTCGTTGGCGATGATCGTGGTGTCGTAGATGGCCTGGCGCTCCTTGAGCAGCAGGCGGCCTTCGATGCGCACGAAGCGGTCGTAGTAGGTGCCGGCCATGTGCAACGTGCTCGGGCCCTCGACCAGGGTCTGCAGCAGCAGGAAGTTGGCCTGCGCCTCGACCTCGCCGTCGGCCGATTCGCGGCTGACGCGGGTGTTGGTCACCAGGTGCAGGTTGTAGCGCGGCGCGAACATCTGCGTCTTGGCGATCGCCACCGCGCGGTCGTGCATCATGCCGCGGCCCTGGGCATACACCAGGCCGACCGGCATGCCGAGCTCGGCGTTCTCGCGCGCGGTCACGCGGTAGATGCCGTCGGCGGCGAAGAACCCGGGCCAGGCCTCGACCTGGCCGGCGTCGAGCACGGCGCAGTAGTCGGCGTTGAAGTCTTCGATCTCGTGGCGCAGCGCGGTGGCGCGGGCGGGGGCGATGTCGCGTGGGCGAAAGAGGCTTTGCGTGGTGGCTTTCATGGCGTTCAGAACCCCATCACTTCGCGGTAGTAGCCGTACATGGCGCGGATCGCGGCTTCGGAGATGAGCGAGCTCGAGGTGCCGACGTTGCCGGCATCGAGCTTGAGCACGTTGGTGTCGGTGCTGGAGCGGCGCACGCCTTCCTGCACGAACTTCATCGCCTCGTTGTCCTCGAGGCCGAGGAAGCCGGCCGGGCCCATCAGGTTGCCCTGGCGCAGGCGGTGCTGGGTCATCTCCTCGGTGTCGTCCTCGTAGCCGAACATGGTCCACAGCATCAGCATGCTGTTGGGGCCGTTGGGCACGATCTGGCGCACGCCCAGCGTGTTCATCTCGCGCTGCACGATCAGGTTGGGCCAGATGGTCTGCATGGTCACCGACCAGGGCGAGTCGAACTCCTTGACGAAGTCGAGGAAGCGCTCGTCCTGCAGGCGCATGCCCTCGTGGTAGGAGCGCATCTCCTTCTTGTTCTCGTCGCTGACCGCGGCGTACTTGTCTTCCTTCTTGGCCGAGGCCATGGTGCCGTGGCGGCCGTGCACCGGGTCGGCGATCATCGCGGCGTCGTTGCCGGCCACCAGCAGGCCGAAGACGACCAGGAAGGAATGCAGCAAGGTCGCGTGGTAGGGGTCCTTGAGGTTCTCGTGGTACATCTTCCAGTTGCAGGGCAGCTCGTTCTTGTAGTAGCCGTGCACCTTCAGGCGCTTGCCGTTGAAGACCACGTCGAAGTCCTTCAGGATCTCCGGCGTCATGTAGTCCTCGAGCGATTCCATGTCCGCCGCATACGAGGCGAAGACGACACCGTTGCGGGTCGCGACATGCAGCTTGCGCAGCCCGTGGTCCTCGTTGCGGAAGTCCTTCGGCATGCCGCCTTCGCGGTTCACGCCGCGCTTGAAGGGCACACCCTGCAGGTTGCCCTTGAGGTCGTAGGACCACTGGTGGTAAGGGCACACGAACTCGGTCGCATTGCCCTGGCTGTGGCGGCAGAACTCGGCGCCGCGGTGGGCGCAGCGGTTCTCGAACACGTTGATCGAACCGTCGGCGGCGCGCGACACCACGACCGGCGTGGCGCCCACGTAGGAGCGCTTGAAATCGCCGGTGTTCGGCACCTCGGCCTCGAGGGCGACGAAGTTCCAGGAGCGGCCGCGGAAGATCTTGTCCATCTCCTGGTCGTACACGGCTTCGCTGGTGTAGACCCAGTCGGGGATGAAATGCGCCGCGTCCTCGGGCCATTTGCAGGCGGCGAGTTCGGCGTCCTTGGCCTTCGGGGTGCGGTTGATGACCGCGTGGGTGCTGTGCATGGCGGGGGTCCAGTCAGGAAAGTGAAGGGCTGGCCGCGGCGGACAGTGCGTCGCGCACCAGTTGCCGCGGGGGGATCGAGACGTCGCGCAGTTGCGCGGGGTCCCAGGGGATGCGCTGCCCGACCAGCGCGCGCAGGGGGCGCAGGTCGCCGCCGGCGTTGACCGCGATCGCGTACCCGAGGCGATGGTCGGCATCGAGGCCGAGCAGCATGAATTTCGGCGTGCCGTCGATCGCGGCTTCGCCGCGCAGGTGGTAGGTGGTGGCCGCGGAGGGCAGCCCGAGCATCTGGATGTTGCAGCCGAACTGGTCGCTCCAGAACCAGGGCGTGGCGGCCGCCTCGGTCGGCACGCCGAGCATCGCGGCGGCGGCGATGCGCGCCTGCTCGTTGGCGCTCTGCCAGGATTCGAGCCGCAGTTCCTCGCCGGCCAGCGGCTGGACCTGGCTGGCGCAGTCGCCGGCGGCGTAGATGCCCGGCGCACTGGTGCGGCACTGCGCATCGATGCGGATGCCGCCGTTGTGCGGATGCAGGGCCAGGCCGCAGTCGCGGGCCAGCGCGACCTCGGGCGTCTGGCCGATCGCCACCACCAGCAGCGGGGCATGAAGGGTGCTGCCGTCGTCGAACGCCAGTGCGACGCCGTCGGCCTTCGATTCGATCGAGGTGCAGCTACGGCCGAGCCGGAGCTCGACGCCCGTGGCCGCCGCACGCCCGGCGAGCCAGGCCGAGAACTCGGGCGGCACCGCGCGCGGCAACAGCCGTGGCGCGGCCTCGACGACGCTTACCGCGAGCCCTGCCGCGCGCGCCGTGGCCGCCACTTCGAGTCCGAGGAAGCCGCCGCCGAGCACGCACAGCGAGTGCAGGCCGGCCATCGCGGCGCGCAGCGCCTGCGCGTCGGCCAGCGTGCGCACATAGTGCACATGCGGCGTGCCGGGCGGCAGCGAGGGCAGGGTGCGGGCCCGCCCGCCGGTCGCGATCAGGCAGCGGCCGAAGGCCAGTTCGCTGCCGTCGCCGAAACGCGCCAGTCGGCGGGCGGCATCGATCGCCACGACGCCGGCGCCGAGCCGAAGCTCGATCGCCTGCGCATCATGGAAGCCCGCGGGGTGGATGTCGATGCGCCCGTCCATCCCGGCATCGGCCAGGACCGCCTTGGTGAGCGGCGGCCGCTCGTAGGGCAGCGAGGCCTCGTCGCCGGCGAGCACGATGCGCCCGCCGTGGCCCATGCTGCGCAGGGCGGCGGCGGCGGTCGCGCCGGCCTGGCCCGCGCCGACGATCAGGAAGGGCGCGGCTGCGGTCATGGCGGCGCGCTCAGGCATCGACCAGGACATCGCCGCCCTCGACCCGCACCGGATAGATCCTGATTGCCCGGGTCGCGGGCGCGCACAGGGCAACGCCTGTGCGCAGGTCGAAGCGCGCCTGGTGCAGCGGGCATTCGACGCAGCCGTCTTCGACGTAGCCATCGGACAGCAGCGCGTACTGGTGGGTGCAGACGTTGTCCGTCACGTGGAATTCGCCGGCACTGCGGAACAGCGCGAGCTGGGTCTCTCCAAGCGCGATCGGCATGACTTCGTCGTCTTGCAACTGGTTCGCGGCAGCGATTCGGGTCCAGGCCATGGTGGGCGTCCTTTGAAACGTACACTGAGTTGATATTGTCAGTGTACTGAAGAAATTCAGAAGGACGCAAGCGGTTTTGAGTTTCGTGTCGGGTGACCAGGGTTTGCACTTATTCAGTGCGGTTGCCTCTGAAGATGCACCGATATTGGCACTGGAAGACCAGATCCTGGTGCACGGGAAAACACGAAGAAAATGTCGTTGACACGAAATAATCAAGTCAGCATACTGATGATTATTAGCCCCACACCCCAGGAGTCATTCATGCAAAGACGTCGCTTTTTCGAGAAGACCGGAGCCCTGGCGGGCCTCGCCACGCTGGCGGTCCCCGCCTTCGCCCAGACCGCCCCGACCGTCAAGTGGCGCATGTCCACCAGTTGGCCCAAGAGCCTGGACACCATGTACGGCTCGGCCGAGCAGATGTGCAAGCGGATCGCCGAGCTGACCGACGGCAAGTTCGAGATCCACGCCTTCGCCGGCGGCGAGATCGTGCCGCCGGCGCAGAACATGGAAGCGGTCAGCAACGGCACGATCGAATGCAACCACGTGCTCGCATCCGCCTTCATCGGCAAGAACACCGCGTTCGCCTTCGACACCGGCCTGCCGTTCGGGCTCAATGCGCGCCAGCACAACGCCTGGATGCTGTACGGCGGCGGCATGGAGGCCATGCGTGCGCTCTACAAGAAGTACAACGTGGTCAACTTCGTCTGCGGCAACGTCGGGGTGCAGATGGGCGGCTGGTACCGCAAGCAGATCAAGACCGTGGCCGACCTGGACGGCCTGAAGATCCGCATCGGCGGCATCGGCGGCATGGTGATGTCGAAGATGGGTGCGGTGCCGCAGCAGATCGCGGCCTCCGACATCTATCCGGCGCTCGAGAAGGGCACCATCGACGCGGCCGAGTGGATCGGCCCGTACGACGATGCCAAGCTCGGCCTGCACAAGGTGGCGCAGTACTACTACGCACCCGGATGGTGGGAAGGCAGTGCGTCGATCACTGCGATGGTCAACGACAAGGCATGGGCCGCCCTGCCGCCGGCCTACAAGGCGGCCTTCGAATGCGCCGCCAACGAGCAGACCACCAAGATGCTGGCCGACTACGACGCCCGCAACCCCGAGGCGCTGAAGAAGCTGATCGGCCAGGGCGCGAAGCTGGCCTATTTCCCGAAGCCGGTGATGGAGGCGGCGTTCAAGGCGTCCGCAGAGCTGCTGGCCGAGCTGTCCGAGAAAAACCCCGACTTCAAGGCGGTGCTTCCGCAGTGGACCAAGTCGCGCCGCGACCAGGCCAGCTGGTTCCGGGTCGCCGAGGCGGAACTCGACAACTACACCTTCTCCGCGGTGGTCAAGGGCGCGCAATGACCCACGGCGAGTGCGGCCGACCGGGCCGCACCGACTGACAAGAACCAGGAACCATGATGAACAAAGCGATGCCGGGCGCCGGCACACCGTACGCCTGGGTGCGTGCCATCGATCGACTCAGCGACTTCTTCGGCGGCATCGCCAAATGGGCGCTGCTGGCCGCCTGCGTGATCAGCGGCGGCAACGCGATCATCCGCTACCTCGTCGGCTACAGCTCCAATGCCTGGCTGGAGATCCAGTGGTATCTGTTCGCCTGCGGCGTGATGCTGGGCGCGGCCCAGGTGCTGCGCCTGAACGAGCACGTCCGGGTGGACGTGTTCTATGGCCGATGGCCGGCCCGGCGGCAGGTCTGGCTCGACATCCTCGGGCTGGTCTTCTTCCTGCTGCCGATCATGGGTCTGCTGGTCTATCTCTCGTGGCCGCTGCTGGTCGAGATGCTGGTCTCCGGCGAGAGTTCCTCGAACGCCGGCGGACTGGTCCGCTGGCCCGCGATGCTGACGCTGCCGCTGGGCTTCGGGCTGCTGGTGCTGCAGGGCCTGGCCGAGATCTGCAAGCGCGCGCTGTGGCTGCAGAACCGCTATGACATGGACCTGCACTACGAGAGGCCCGTGCAATGAGCCTCGAGCTGTTTCCGCCGCTGATGTTCGCGGGGCTCGTGGGGGTCCTGCTGCTCGGCTTCCCGGTGGCCTTCTCGCTGGCCGCCCTGGGCGTGGTGTGCGGCGGCATTGCCGTGGTGATGGGCTGGTTCCCGGCCGGCTTTCTGGCGGCCTTGCCGTTGAACGTGTTCGGCATCCTGTCGAACGACCTGCTGCTGGCGATTCCGTTCTTCACGTTGATGGGCTGCATCCTCGAGCGCTGCGGCCTGGCCGAGGACATGCTGGATTCGATGGGCCAGTTGTTCGGCCCGGTGCGCGGCGGTCTCGGCTATTCGGTGATCATCGTCGGCTTCATCCTGGGTGCCATCACCGGCACCGTGGCGGGCCAGGTGATCGCGATGGCGATGATCTCGCTGCCGGTCATGATGCGCTACGGCTACAACATGCGCTATGCCACCGGCGTGCTGGCCGCCTCGGGCACCATCACGCAGCTGGTGCCGCCGTCGCTGGTGCTGGTGGTGCTGGCCGACCAGCTCGGCCGCTCGGTCGGCGACATGTACAAGGGCGCCTGGGGCCCGGCGATCCTGCAGGTGCTGCTGTTCGCGCTCTATACCTTCATCCTCGGGCGCCTCCGCCCCGACCACGTGCCCGGCGTACCCAAGGAAGCCCGCACCCTGCGGGGCTGGAGCCTCTGGCGCAAGTGCCTGCGCGGCATCTTGCCGTCTGCCGTTCTGATCTTCGCGGTGCTCGGCTCGATGGGAGGCCTGCCGGGCATCGACCACGCCATCGCGACGCCGACCGAGGCCGGCGCGATGGGCGCGCTCGGCGCCCTGCTGCTGGCCGCGCTGCACGGCAGGTTGAACCTCCAACTGTTGAGCAACGCGACCGCATCGACCATGCGGATGACCGCGATGGTCGTGTTCATCCTGATCGGATCGCGTGCCTTTTCGCTGGTGTTCCAGGGCGTCAATGGCGGCGTGTGGATCGAGCACATGCTGGCCGGTCTTCCGGGAGGGCAGCTCGGCTTTCTCATCGCCGTCAACATCTTCATCTTCTTCCTGGCCTTCTTCCTCGACTTCTTCGAGATCGCCTTCATCATCCTGCCGCTGCTGGCCCCGGTGGCGGCCAAGATGGGCATCGACCTGGTGTGGTTCGGGGTGCTGCTGTGTGTCAACATGCAGACCAGCTTCATGCATCCGCCGTTCGGGTTCGCTCTGTTCTACCTGCGCGGCATCTCCGACACACTGAGCAAGAACGGCACGCTGCCGCGCAAGATCGAATCGCGGGACATCTACCTCGGGGCCATCCCGTGGGTGGCGATGCAGCTGCTGCTGGTCGCGATCGTGATCTTCGTGCCGGAGACCGTGACGGCCTTCCTCGACAAGGAGAAAGTGGTCGACGTCGACAAGATCGAGATCCAGGTCCAGCCCTCCGCAGGCGACGACGCAGTGGCGCCGGAGCGCGAGGATCCGTCGAAAATGTTCGGCGGCGGCGAACCGAAATGAACCGGCCGGACAAAAGTGGGATCCCTATGAAAAGCTCCGAATCAGAAAACGGCACGGCCCAGGGCGTCGGCGCCCGCGTGCTGCGCAAGGAAGACGCGCGCCACTTGCACGGCAAGGGCAATTTCGTGGCCGACATGAGCCTGCCCGAGCTCTGCGAGGTCGCCTTCCTGCGCAGCCCGCTGGCGCACGCCCGGATCGTCTCGGCCCGACGGCCCGCAACGGGCAGCGAGTGCGTCGTGCTGCGCGAGGACATGGCCGATGCGCTCGACATCGTGGCCGACTCCACGCTGCCGACCTACCAGTCCTCGGCCCAGCCGCCGCTGGCGGCGGGCAAGGTCCGCTTCGTCGGCGAGCCGGTGGCCATGGTCTTCGCCCGCACCCGCGCCGAGGCCGAAGACCTGGCGGAGCAGGTCGAGCTCGAATACGACGAGCTGCCGGTGTACGCCGATGCCGACACCTCGCGCGCCGCCACCGGCGAGCGCATCCACGCGCAATGGCGCGACAACACCTTCGTCACGCTGCACGCCGACAAGGACTTCGAGGCCCATGCCGCCCAGGCCTCGCTGGTGGTGCGGCGCGAGGTCTCGCTGGCGCGCCAGTGCATGGTGCCGATGGAAGGCAAGGCCGTGCTCGCCTACTGGGACCACCAGGCCGACCAGCTGGTGGTGGTCAGTGCGACCCAGGTGCCGCACATGATCCGCACCGTGCTGGCCCAGTGTCTCGGGCTCGACCAGGGCCGGGTGCGCGTGATCTCGCCCGACGTCGGCGGCGCCTTCGGCTACAAGTGCGTGCTGCAGCAGGAAGAGCTCTGCGTGGCATGGCTGGCCAAGACCCATCGCAAGCCCTTCCGCTACATCGAGGACCGGCGCGAGCACCTGATCGCTGGCGCCAACACGCGCGAGCACAGCTACCAGATGACCGCCTACGCGGACGCCCGCGGCCGGCTGCTGGCGCTCGACGCCCGGATCACGATCGACGGCGGCGCCTATTCGGTCTGGCCGTTCACGATCGGGCTGGAACCCGGCCAGGCCGTCGGCAACCTGCCCGGCCCCTACGCCTTCCGCGGCTACCGCTGCGTGACCGAATGCGTGGCCACCAACAAGCCCGGCTTCGTGCCCTACCGCGGCGTGGCGCGCACCGGCGTCTGCTTCGCGATGGAACTCACGCTCGACGCCATCGCGCGCGCGGTGGGCCGCGAGCCCTGGGAGGTCCGGCTCGAGAACCTGGTCCCGGCTTCGGCCATGCCCTATGTCAACGTCGCCAACAAGCATTTCGACAGCGGCGACTATCCGGCCAGCCTGGTCAAGGCACGCGACATGATCGGTGTCGAAGCGGTGCGCCGCCGCCAGGGCGAGACACGGGCCGACGGCCGGCTGCTCGGTGTCGGCTTCGCCACCTACACCGAGCAGTCGGCGCACGGCACGTCGGTGTTCGCGTCCTGGGGCACGCCGGTGATTCCGGGCTTCGATTCCGCGGCCGTCCGGATGACGCCCGACGGCGGGCTCGAGATCCGCGTCGGCGTGCATTCGCATGGCCAGGGCATGGAGACCACCTTCGCGCAGATCGCGCACGAGATCCTCGGCGTCGACATCGGCCTGATCAAGCTGGTGCACGGCGACACCGGGCAGACGCCGTTCTCCACCGGCACCTATGCGTCGCGCTCGCTGGTGATGTCCGGCGGTGCGGTGGCGCGGGCCTGCAAGGCGCTGGCGCCGCGCATCCTCCACATCGGCGCCCACCTGCTGGGCGCCACACCCGACGCCGCCGTGCTCGCCGGCGGACGGATCGTCGTGGGCGACCGCAGCGTGCCGGTGGCCGAAGTGGCGCAGGCCTGGTATCTGCGGCCCGACCGCCTGCCGGCCGACGTCGATGCGGCCGGGCTCGAAGTCACGACCGGCTTCAAGCCCAAGGTCGACACCGGCGCCTTCACCTATGCGACCCATGCGGTCACGGTGGCGGTCGACCCGGAGACCGGCCATGTGGACATCCTCGACTACGTGATCGTCGAGGACTGCGGCACCATGATCAACCCGATGGTGGTCGAGGGCCAGACCTACGGCGGCGTGGCGCAGGGCATCGGCACCGCGCTCTACGAGGAGACGCCGTACGACCGCAACGGCCAGCCGCTCGCCTCCACCCTGGCCGACTACATGCTGCCGGGCGCGACCGAGGTGCCGGCCATGCGCATCCACCATTTCGAGACCCCGTCTCCGCACACCGAGTTCGGCGCCAAGGGCATGGGCGAGGGCGGGGCGATCGCGCCGCCGGCCGCGATCTTCAACGCGGTCAACGACGCGCTGCGGCCGCTGGGCGCCGAAGTCTCGCGCACGCCCCTGACTCCGCGCCGCCTGCTCGAGGCCATCGAGGCGGCGCAGGTGGTCGACAACCGGAAAGCCGCATGAGGAGCCCCCGATGAAAGCCGCGAGCTTCGACTACCAACGCCCCGCCACCCTGAAGGACGCCTTGCGCGCGCTGGCCGATGGCGGCGGCGGCGCCAAGGTGATGGGCGGCGGCCAATCGCTCGGCCCGATGCTGAACCTGCGCCTGACGCGGCCGAAGCAGGTGATCGACGTCTCGGCGCTGGCCGAGCTGCGGCAGGTCACGGCCGAGGGCGACCAGCTGCGCATCGGTTCCGCCGTCACGCATGCCGAGATCGAGGACGGCGTCCACGCCTTGCTGCGCGACGGCCTGCTGCAGTCGGTGGCGGGCGGCATCGCCTACCGGGCGATCCGCAACCGCGGCACGCTCGGGGGCAGCCTGGCGCATGCCGACCCGGCGGCCGACTGGGTGCTGACCATGGCCGCCCTGGGCGCACAGATCGAGATCGCCTCCGCCACCGGCATGCGCCGGGTGCCGATGGAGCGCTTCATGCAGGGCGCCTACACCACCGACCTGGCCGACGGCGAACTGCTGGCGGCGGTGCTCGTTCCCAGGCTCGGCCTCGCGGCCCGCTGGGGGTATTTCAAGTTCTGCCGCAAGACCGGCGAGTTCGCCGAAGCCAGCTGCGCGGCGGTGTTCGATCCGTCGCGCAAGCTCGCGCGCATCGTGCTCGGGGCGCTCGATGGCGCACCGCAGGCCTTGCCGGCACTCGCAGCGCAGGTGGCACGCGACGCTGCGATGCCGTCGCGCGACACGCTTCGATCGGCGGTCGCCGCGGCGCTGCCGGCCAAGGACGCGGTCGATCGCAAACTGATGGTCGCGGCGGTCGAGCGCTGCCTGCACCAGATCTTCGTTCCGGAGCTTTCCACATGACCACCATCGCCCTCGAACTCAACGGGCGCGAGCTCCGCCGTGACGTGCCCGCGCGCATGCACCTGGCCGATTTCGTGCGCGAGGAAGGCCGCCAGACCGGCACCCACCTCGGCTGCGAGCATGGCGTCTGCGGCGCCTGCACGGTGCTGGTCGACGACCGGCCGGTGCGCTCGTGCATCGCCTTCGCGGTGGCCTGCGACGGCCGGAAGGTGACGACCGTCGAAGGCTACGACCACGACCCGCTGATGGCGCTGCTGCGTCCCGCGTTCTCGCGCCACCATGCGCTGCAATGCGGCTTCTGCACGCCCGGCATGCTGGCCACGTCGCGCGACATCGTGCTGCGCTTCCCGGACGCCGACGAGGCCCGGGTCCGGCTCGAACTCTCCGGCAACCTGTGCCGCTGCACCGGCTATGTCGGCATCGTGGGGGCGATCCGCGACGTGCTGGCCCAATGCCGCGGCGGCGCCCACCCCGAGATCGACGCCCTGCGCGCTGCGATGCCGGGCCACGCCTGCAGCGCATCGGCGCCTGCAGCGACGCCGGGCTTCACGGCCTTCGAGGCGGCCGACACCGGCGTGGCGGCGGTGGCCGCCGTGCCGCGCGGCGAGGCGCCTGCGGCGGACGCCGCCGCGCCGGCCAACGGCACCCGCATCCAGGGCCAGTTCACGGTGCCGTTCCCGGCCGCCGATGTCTGGCGCTTCATGGCCGACCTGCCTGCGGTGGCCGCCTGCCTGCCGGGTGCCGAACTGACCGAGCACAACGGCGATCGGGTCAAGGGACGGGTGGCGATCAAGTTCGGTCCGATGTCGGCCAGCTTCAACGGCGCCGCCCGGCTCGACCGCGACGACAGCACCCGCAGCGCGGTGCTGAAGGGCGCCGGCCAGGATTCGCTGAGCCAGTCGCGCGCCAACGGCGACGTGGCCTACCGGCTGACGGAAGTCTCGCCGGCCTTGACCCGGGTCGATGTCGACCTGCTCTATTCGCTGCAGGGCCCGCTGGCGCAGTTCTCGCGCTCCGGCCTGGTCAAGGACTTCGTCGGCCGCCTGATCCAGGAGTTCGGCAAGAACGTGGCCCTGCGCATGGACCCCGCGCGCTCGGCCGGCGCGCCCCTGCCGCCGGCGCGCCTCAACGCCTTCAGCATGGGCGTCGGCGTGCTGTGGTCGCGCATCCGCCGCTGGTTCGGCCGCGGCGACCAGGTCGGATAGCCGCCACTTCCGTTCCCCATTCCCCGCACCGCGGCGCGTCTCGCAGGACTCGCGCCGATGGCGCAGCTTTGTCTGTCGATTGGTCCCTTTGCTCCTGGAGAAACGATGATGAATGGCTTGCTTGCTGGAACTCTTCGCGCAGCGCTCGCGTGCTGCATCGGCCTCGGTGCCATGACGGGCGCCCATGCCCAGGCGCTCGAGAAGCTCAAGGTCCGCCTCGACTGGACGCCCTGGGGCGTGCACGCCGCGCTGCACCTGGCGCAGCAGAAGGGCTGGTTCAACGCCGCCGGGCTCGACGTCAGCCTGGAGGACGGCAACGGCTCCGTCACCACGGTGCAGCTGGTCGGCGGCGGCGACCAATTCGATGTCGGCCATGCGGCGCTGGCGTCGATGATGATCGCGCGCGACAAGGGCGTGCCGGTGAAGGCGGTCGCGGTCTTCGCGCGGCTCAGCGACGTCGGCCTGCTGGTGCCCAAGGACGGCGGCATCCACGGGCCGAAGGACCTCAAGGGCAAGAAGGTCGCCTACACCGCGGGCTCGCTCGAAGCGCCATTCATCGATGCCTTCCTGGCCGCCGGCGGCCTGAAGCGCAGCGACCTCGAGCTGGTCGGTGTCGATGCCGCGGGCAAGGCGGCCACCTATGCCGCCGGCCGCACCGACGCCGCCTTCTCGACCATCCCGTTCTTCCTACCCGTGGTGTCGCTGACCCGGCCGTCGGACGCCATCCGCTTCGCCGACTACAACCTCAACATGCCGAGCTTCGGGCTGTTCGCGACCGAAGGGAAGCTCGCGTCGCGCGGCCCCGCCATCGGCAAGTTCGCGAGCGTGGTGGCGGCCTCCTGGACCTACGTGCTGAACGGGCACGAAGACGAGGCGGTCGATGCCATCGTGGCGCAGCGGCCCCAGGCCAAGCTCGACAAGAAGGTGGTGCGGGCGCAGATCGATGCCCTGCGGCCCTTCTTCCAGTCGCCCGCCGCCGCCGGACAGCCGACCGGCGTGCCGGTGGCCGCCGACTGGACCACCGCCGTCAAGACGCTGACCGATGCCGGACTGATCAAGTCGATCAAGGACGGCAACGACTTCTTCGCGCCGGGGCTGGTGCGGCCGGTGGTGCTGAAGACGGCTGGCGCGCCATGAACGCGGCGGCCATCCATGCCGACCGGGTGCGCAAGGTCTATCCCGGCGAGCGGGCGCTGACTGCGCTGGACGGCATCTCGCTCGACATCCGGCCGGGCGAGTTCGTGAGCATCCTGGGCCCCAGCGGCTGTGGCAAGAGCACCTTCCTGCGCTGCGTCGCCGGGCTCGAGCCGGTGACCGAGGGGACGCTCAGCGTCGACGGCCGAGTGGTGGCCGGGCCGCCCGATCACCTGGGCATGGTGTTCCAGCGCGACGCGCTGCTCGAATGGCGCACCATCGAGCGCAACATCCTGCTGCCGATCGAGTTCGCCGGCAAGCCGACCCAGGCCTACCGCGCCGCGATGGCGCAGCTGCTGAAGCTCACCGGCCTGTCCGACTTCGGCGACCGCTATCCGCGCGAACTCTCGGGCGGCATGCGGCAGCGAGCGGCGATCTGCCGTGCGCTGATCGACCAGCCGGGCCTGTTGCTGATGGACGAGCCCTTCGGTGCCCTCGACGCCCTGACGCGCGACCAGATGAACGTCGAGCTGCAGCGGATCTGGCTCGAGACCCGCAACACCGTGATGTTCGTGACGCACGGGATCTCGGAAGCGGTATTTCTGGCCGACAGGGTGGTGGTCTTCTCGCCGCGGCCCGGGCGCATCGCCGACATCATCGAGGTCGACCTGCCGCGTCCGCGCCGGCTGGCGGTGCGCGAGACGGCGCAGTTCGGCGCCTACACCGGGCGCATCCGCGACCTGTTCCACGAGATGGGGCTCATCAACGAAGAGCCCGTCCAGGCCATCGAGGAGGCCGCCTGATGAACCCATGGATCGCCAAGGCCAGGCAATGGCTGCTCGGCGCGATGTCGATCGTCGCCTTTCTCGTGGTCTGGGAAGTGCTGGTGCGGGCGCTGCACGTGCGGCCGGTGACGCTGCCGCCACCGACCGCCATCCTGGGCGAGCTCGCCGGCGAATGGCACTGGTATCTCGACCACACGCTCTACACCCTGCTCACCACCCTGGGCGGCTTCGCGCTGTCGGTGGTGGTCGGCGTCGCGCTGGCGATGCTGCTGGTGGGGTCGCGCTGGTTCGAGCACACGGTCTATCCGCTGATCGTGGCGCTGAACAGCGTGCCCAAGGTCGCGATCGCGCCGCTGTTCGTGATCTGGCTCGGTACCGGCTCCGAACCCAAGATCGCGATCGCCTTCCTGATCGCGGTCTTCGCGGTGATCGTCGACGCGGTGCACGGGCTGCGCTCGGTGCCGCAGGATGTGCTCGACCTCGGCACCGTGCTGAAGGGCTCGACGCTCGACTTCTTCTTCAAGGTCCGGCTGCCCTGCGCGCTGCCCTCGATCCTGACCGGCATGAAGGTGGCGATCTCGCTGTCGCTGGTGGGCGCCATCGTGGGCGAGTTCGTCGCCTCGCAGCGCGGCCTCGGCTACGTGATCCTGAGCGCGCAGGGAACCTTCGACACGGCGCGGGTGTTCGCGGCGGTGTTCATGCTGGCGCTGCTCGGCATCGTGCTCTATGGCGCACTGGCCTGGGCCGAGCGGCGCGCAACGCCATGGCGGCGGGTCGACGGCTAGCGTCGCCTGGCATCACTCCGGCGCGATGCTCAAGTCCTTCGTGAGCTTGGCCCAGCGTGAATGCTCCGCGTCCAGCATGCCGCCCATCTGCGCCACCGTGCCGGCGCCGTCGGTCATCGGGCCGATGGCCAGCAGGCGCGCCGCCATGTCCTTGTCGCTCAGCACGACGTCGAGCTCACGGTTCAACCGCTGGACGACGGCCGGCGGCGTGCCGGCAGGGGCGACGATTCCGATCCAGCCGGCATAGTTGAACCCGGGCAAGGTGTCGGCCACGGGCGGCACGTGGTCCCAGCCGGCGATGCGCTTGGCGGTGGTGACGGCCAGCGGGCGGAGCTTGCCGGCCGTGACCATCTGCGAGACCGAGGGGACGTCGCTCACCAGCACTTCGATCTGGCCGCCGACCGTGTCGGTCACGCCGGCACTGACGGAGGCATAGGGCACCGAGTTCACCTCGATGCCCAGTTGGGCGGCCAGCAGCCGGGTGATCATGCCGCTGAAGGTCTTCGGCCCTTCGTTGGCGATGGCCAGCTTGCCGGGATTGGCCTTGGCGTACGCGACCAGGTCGCCCAGCGACTGGAACTTCGACCCCGCATTGACCGAGATGGTGAAAGGCACCGTGCCGACCATGCCGACCGGGACGAAGTCCTTCCGGGGGTCGTAGGGCAGGTTCTTGAACAGGTAGGAGTTCATGACCAGCGCCGCGGCGGTCGCGAAATAGAAGGTGTAGCCGTCGGCGGCCGAACGGGCCGCCGCCTGGGCGCCGATCGCGTTCTGACCGCCTGGACGGTTCTCCACCACGATCGGCTGGTTGAGCCGGCGCGAGAGCTGGTCGCCGATCATGCGTGCCATCGAGTCCGGGCCCGATCCGGCGGGCTGCGACAGGATCAGCTTGATGGGCTTGTCGGGCCATCCTTGGGCCCAGGCGGTCGGCAGCCAGGTGGCGAGCAGCGCGGCGCCGCCGGTCAGGGTGAAGGTCCTGCGATTCATTGTCGATGTCTCCTGTTGATTGTTGGGTTCAGGCCTCGCAGGCCGCCGTGACGCCGAGGGCGATGGCCGCCTCTTCGAGCAGCGCCGTGGTTTCTTGCGCCGTGGCCGCGACGCCATAGACGTAGTTGTCCGGCCGCACCAGCGCCGCCACGCAGGCATGGCGGCGGAACCAGTCGGCGGCGACGCCTTCCGTTTCCGCCAGGGCCTCCAGCGAGACCCGCGTGAGCCCGCTCCAGAGGCCGGCTTCAGCGCCCGCTGCCGCTCCATCGATGAGTACCAGCCGCCAGCCGTGGCCCGCGACCTCGTCCATGCGGCTTCTCTTCTCGCCCTCCTGCAGCCAGGGCTGAGGAAACAGGCCGCCGCGTGCCGCGCTCTCGCGCCCGGAGAGCAGGCCGTGTTCGAGCCGGGGCAGGATGTCCTGGCGCGGCGTGTCCCTGACCACCCCGGCGCAATCCGCCAGCAGCTGCGCATCGCGCGCCCGGGCCTTGGCCGGGTCGCGTTCGCAGATCACCGCGCCGACACCCTTGATGCGGCTCGTGAGCTCGCGCACATGCGCCTTGCGCTCGGTGCCGTAGCTGTCGAGCAGGGCCTCGGCGGCCGGGCCGCCGACCTCGCCCTGCAGCACGGCCGCGAGCTTCCAGCTCAGGTTCGCCGCGTCGCGGATGCCCTGGCACATGCCCTGGCCGAGGAAGGGCGGCTGCATGTGCGCGGCATCGCCGGCCAGGAACACGCGGCCCTTGCGCCACTGGGCGGCCACCAGCGCGTGGAAGCGATAGCTGGCCTGGCGCCACAGCACGCCGTCCGCGGGCGTGAGCCAGCGCGCGAGCAGCTTCCAGGTCTCGGCGTCGGTCGCGACCGCGCCGGGATCTTCGCCCGGCTTCAGCGAGATCTCCCAGCGGCGATGGTTCTTCGGACCGATCACCAGGGTGCACGGACGCTCCGGCTCGCAGTACTGCACGCTCACCGGCGGCAGCTTGGCGAGGCCCTGGTCGTTGACCAGCACGTCCACCACCAGCCAGGGCTCGTCGAAGTCGAGGTCCTCCAGCGGCATGTCGAGTTGCGTGCGCACGGTGCTCGAGCCGCCGTCGCAGGCGATCGCGTACCTGGCGCGCACCGTCTTGCGCTCGCCGTTCGCTGCGTCGATGGCGAGCGACACGCCGTTCGCGTACTGGTCGATGCCTTGCAGCGTCGCGCCGAGCTCGACCGTCACGTTGGGCAGCTCGGCGACCCGTGCGCGCAGCACGCGCTCCACCGCCGGCTGCGTGAAGACCATCGAGGGCGTGTAGCCCTGCGGGTAGGGCGGCTCGACCATGGTCATGCGGCGGATCAGCTGGCCATCGACGCCGAAGTATTCGGAGTTGGTGAAGGGCTCGCAGTGGGGCTCCACCGCTTCGGCCACGCCGAGCTGCTGGAACACCCGCATGATTTCGTGGTCGAGGGCGATCGCGCGCGGGATCTGGTAGACGTCCTGCAGCCGCTCGCAGACATGGACCCGCAGGCCCTTCTGCCCCAGCAGCCCGGCTGCGACCTGGCCCGCCGGACCGTAGCCGACGATCGCGACGTCGTAGACGGGCTCGTTCATCTCGCTTCGTTCACGATCGGATTGGACAAGGTGCCGACGCGTTCGATCTCGACCTCGTAGCGATCGCCGGCCTTCATCCACACCGGCGGCGTGCGCGCCTGGCCGACGCCGGCCGGCGTGCCCATGACGATCACGTCGCCGGGCTCCAGGGTCAGCACCTCGGCCAGCAGGGCAATCGTCTCGGCGACGCTGAAGATCATGTCGCTGGTGTTCGCGTCCTGCATCACCTCGCCGTTGAGGCGGCCCTGGATCTTGAGGCCGACCGCGCCGGGCGGCAGCGCGTCGGCGCTCACCAGCAGCGGTCCGAAGCCGCCGGTGCCGTCGAAGTTCTTGCCGATGGTCCATTGCGGCGTGCGCTTCTGGTAGTCGCGCACGCTCATGTCATTGAAGCAGCTGTAGCCGAAGACGTATTGCAGCGCGTCGGCCTCCTTGGTGTGGCGCGGCACGCGGCGGCCGATCACCACCGCCAGCTCGGCCTCGTAGTCGAACTTCGAGGACACCGAGGGCACGACGCCGGCCTCGCCGTGGGCGATCAGCGAGGAGGCGCCGCGGAAGAAGAACCAGGGGTAGTCCGGCTTCTCGCGCCCGCCTTCCTTGGCATGGTCGTAGTAGTTGAGGCCGAGGCAGACGATCTTGCCCGGCTCGGGCACCAACGGTGCGAGGGTCGCGGCGGCCAGCGGCTGGCGGGCGCCATGGGCCAGCGCCTGCCGTGCCGCCTCGTTCAGGTCGACGCCGGACTGGAGCGCGCGGCGAAGATCGTCGGGCACCTGCGGCTGGGCATCGTTCAGGTCGATCAGCTGGTCGTTGTCGACCACGGCCAGGCGAGGCGCGCCGTCGCGCAGGTAGGTGGTGAAGTTCATGGCTTTCTCTTTCAGGGGAATCAGGAGGGAACGAACAGGACGCGCCGCTGCGCCTCCTTCAGGGTGGGGCCGGGCGGTGGCGAGATGCCCCACTGGTCGACGCGGCCGGGCGGCCACTTCCAGTCTTCCGGCCCGCGAGGCTGGTAGCGCTCGTCGACCTGCTCGACCTCGGCCGTGTATTCGATGACGACGCCGAAGGGATCGATGAAGTAGTTGAAGAGGTTGTTGCCGGGACCATGGCGCCCCGGCCCCCACTGGATCGGGAAGCCTGCATCCTTCATCCGGCCGCCGCCGCGCATCACGGCATCGCCGTCGGGCATCAGGAAGGCGATGTGGTTGAGCGCGTCGTTGTCCGAGACGCCGACGGCCAGCGTGTGGTGGTCGCTGTTGCAGTTCATGAAGGCAATCGCCACGGTGCGATCGGCCAAGGTGAAGCCGAGCACCTTCGCCAGGAAGGCCTGCGTCTCGTCGACGGCGTGGCTGTTGAGCACGACGTGGGTCAGCCGCAGCGGCCGGTCGCGCGTCGACGCCGACGGCTCGCGGCGGGCATCGCCATGCACCACCTGGAAGATGCGGCCGTGCGGGTCGCGGAAGCTGAAGCCGGTGCCGCCCGCTTCTTCATCCAGCGGCTGGACCGGGCTGAGGATCCGGCCGCCGCTCGGCTCGACCTGCGCGGCCACGACGGCCAGCGCCTCGGCGCTGCGCGCGCGCAGCGTGACATGGCGGATCCGCGGCACGCCGCCGCCGTGGTGCAGCGCGAGCAGAAATGCATCGCTGCCGCTGCCCCGCAGATAGAGCGCGCCGTTGCCGCGTGCAGCGACCTCCAGCCGCCAGGTCTCGGTGTAGAAGCTTTCGGCCTGCGCCAGGTCGGGCAGGTCGAGCGCGACGCTGCGCAGCCCCTCGATCCAGGGTGAACTCATGCGATGCCTTTCGAAAGGCCGAGGAAGCGCTCGGCGTTGCGGTGGACCAGCGCGGCCGCGGTATCGGCATCGAAGCCTGCGGCCTCGACCCGCTCCACCGGCGTGCGGTCGTGGAAGTTGAAGGGGTAGTCGGTGCCCAGCATCAGCTGGCTGCCGCCGAAGCTGCCGACCAGGTGGCGCAGGGTCGGGGTGTCGAACACCAGCGTGTCGTAGAAGAAGCGGCGCGCCTGTTCCACCGGCGATTGCAGCAGGGTGTCCTGCAGGGCAGGGAACACGCCCGCGCCCTGCTGCAGGCGCGGCAGCAGCGAGGCCAGCGTGCCGCCGCCGTGGCTGAAGGCGATCCGCAGCTTCGGCCGCCGTACGAGCAGGTTGCTGGTGATGGCCGAAGCGGCGGCCAGGCCGACGTCGCCGGGGTAGGCCAGCACCTGCTGCAGCGCCGGCGGCCCCACCAGCCGGTCCATGCCCGCGGGCCGGATCGCATGCACGAACACCGCGGCGCCGAGCCGTTCGCAGGCCTCGAAGAAGGGGTCGAAGGCCGGTGCACCGATTGCGACGCCATTGATGTTGCTGCCGATCTCGACGCCGGGGAAGCCGAGCACCTGGACCACATGCTCCAGTTCCCGGATCGCAAGGTCCAAGTCCTGCAGCGGCACCGCGCCCAGGCCTGCGAGTGCGCCGCCGCTTTCGGCCACCATGGCGGCGATCTGCTCGTTCAGGAAGCGCAGCAGCTGCTGCGCGGGCTCGGCCTCCATCCAGTACGAGAGCAGCTCCGGCATCGGCGAGACCACCTGCAGCGCCAGCCCCATGCCCGGCAGGTCCTGCAGCCGCTTGCCCGTGTCCCAGCATTTGTCGGACACGGTGCGATACACCTTGCCCGAGATCATGACGCTGCGGTGGCAGGGCTGGGCCGCGGCCATCGACGGCCAGTCGGCCGGCAGGCGGCTGCCGAGGCAGGCCGGGAAGTTCTCCGGCACCACGTGCGCGTGCGTGTCGATGCCGCAGGCGCAGCCGGATGGGTGTTTCAGCATGCTCAATGTGTGTCTCCGGCCGCGATCGTAGGAAGTCGACCAGTCCATGTACAGACGATTTGGCCGATAGATAAAATCGGTTTCATGGATATTCGTTCGGTCGATCTCAACCTGCTGGTCCTGTTCGACACGATGGCGCGCCTGCGCAGCGTCAACAAGGCGGCGGAGGCCCTGGCGCTGAGCCAGTCGGCCACCAGCGGGGCGTTGGCGCGGCTGCGCGCGGTGTTCGACGACCAGCTGTTCGTGCGCACCGCTTCGCAGATGGAACCGACGCCGCGCGCGCTCGAGCTGGCGCCGGTGGTGCATCGGGTGGTGCAGACGATCCAGTCCGAGATCCTCCAGCAATCAGCCTTCGATCCGGCGCGCGCGGAGCGCAGCTTCACGATCCTCACGCCCGACATCGGCGAGGTCGCCTTCCTGCCGGGCGTGCTCAGGCGGCTGCGCGAAGAGGCGCCGCATGTGCGGCTGCATGCGGTGTCGAGGCCGCGGGCGGCGGCGGCGGACGCGCTGGAGAAGGGCGAGGCCGAGCTCGCCGTCGGCTTCTTTCCGGACCTGCAGCGGGCCGGCTACTTCCAGCAGGCGCTCTTCATGAGCACCTACACCTGCATCGCCTGTGCCCGCAACACGGCGGCGGGGTCGCGCATGACGCTGAAGCAATACCTGTCGGCGCGCCACATCGTCGTGCGGCCCGATGGCCGGGAACATCTGCTGGACCGCTTCCTCGACGACAAGGGCTGGCAGCGCCATGTCACGCTGGAGCTGTCGCATTTCATGAGCCTGGTGGTGCTGCTGCCCGGCAGCGACCTGATCGCCACGGTGCCGCAGGACATCGCCACCGTGGTCGGCCGGCATGTCGCGATCAAGGAGATCGCGCTGCCGTTCCGCCCGCCGCAGCTGCAACTGCAGCAGTACTGGCACCGGCGCATGCAGAACGATCCTGCGAACCGCTGGCTGCGGGGGCTGTTCTATGACGTCAACCGCCGGGAGGCCGGGGCGCAGATGCCGGGCTGACGGCGGTTTGCCTTCCGGGCCGACACCGGCCGCGCCATGCCAAGATAGCGCCGTCGAACCATCGAGACAGCCATGCGACGTCTGCGCTTCCTCACCAACCGCCATCGCGCGCCCTCGACCAACAGGGCCCTGGGGCTGCTGCTGGCCTTCAATGCGGGCGCCGTCAACGCGGGCGGCTTCCTGGTGCTGCACATGTACACCTCGCACATGACCGGCTTCGCCTCCCAGCTTGCGGATGGGCTGGTGCTGGGCAACGCGAAGCTGCTGCTCAACGCGCTGGGTGCGGTGCTGGCCTTCCTGAGCGGCGCGGCGGTTTGCGCGATGCTGGTGAACTGGGGCCGCCAGAACCGGCTGCATGGCGTCTATGCGCTGCCGCTGCTGCTGGAGGCGATGCTGATGCTTCCCTTCGGGCTGATGGGCGCCATCACGCTGACCTGGAACACGCCCTTCGCGGTGCCGCTCACGGTGCTGCTGCTGTCGTTCATCATGGGCTTGCAGAACGCGGTGGCGTCGAAGACCTCGGGCGGCAGCATCCGCACCACCCACATGACCGGCAACATCACCGACCTGGGCATGGAGCTCGGCAAGCTCTTCTACTGGAACCGCGCCGACCACGCCACGGCGGCGCCGGTGCGCCACGATCCGCGGCGCATCCGCATGACCAGCGGCCTGGTGGGCATGTTCGTGCTCGGCGGGATCGTCGGCGCGCTGGGTTTCAAGTACGTGGGCTTCATCTGCACGCTGCCGCTGGCGGCGCTGCTGCTGGCACTGTCGCTGCCGCCGCTGGCGCGCGATCTGCCCCGCTCGCGGGTGCTGCGCCGGCTGGCGGCTTCCTTGGGGTGGCGGCCTGGGCGCTAATATGCGAACGCCATGACCGCCCCGAGTCCGCACCACCGTCCCCCGCGACATCTCGCGTGGCTGCTGTGGCTCGTCCTGCTCCTGCCCTTGGCGCAGGCGGCGTCGAACTGGCATGTGCTGTCGCACACCGCGCAAGCCACTCAGGCCGCGGGCGAGCAGGACGAGACGCTGCCCCAGACCGGCCATTGCGCGCTGTGCCTGATGGCGGCGGCCATCGACGGCGGGGCCTTGCCCGCCGCGCCGGTCGTCTTCTTGCCGCCCACCGCGCCGCACCAGGCGCCCTGTCGGGTGCTTTCGGACGTATGGCAGGCGCCGCCGGCGCCTTGCTACCAGGGGCGCGCCCCGCCCGTCGCCTTGCACTGATCGTTTCGGCCGTCGCGCCAGGCACGCGCTGCATGCGTGCCCGGCGCTGTCCAACGTCCTTGCAAGGAGCGTCATTTCATGCACAAGCTTCACCGGGCCGGCCTTGCGCTGGCCCTGGCGGTGCCATTCGGGGCCATGGCCCAATCCTCGTCCTCCGACGTCGAAGCGCTGCGGCGCGAGATCGATGCGATGCGCGCCGACTACGAGGCGCGGCTGCAGGCGCTCGAGCAGCGCGTCAAGGCCGCCGAGGCCAGCGCCGCCCGTCCGGCCGAGACCGCGACGGCCGCGGCACCGCCGGCTGCCGCGCCGCCTGCCGCCGCACCCGCCGCGCCGACGGTCACGGCATCCGGCGGCGGCGGCGCCAACGCGTTCAACCCCGCCCTGTCGCTGATCCTGTCGGGCGGCTACACCCGCACCTCGCAGAATCCCTCGAACTACGCGATCACGGGCTTCCCGCTGCCGTCCAACGCCGAGATCGGCCCCGGCACCAGCGGCTTCAGCCTGGCGGAGTCCGAACTCGGCTTCTCGGCGAGCATCGATCCGTGGCTGCGCGGCTCAGCCAACATTTCGCTGCACCCCGACAACTCGGTCTCGGTCGAAGAGGCCTTCATCGAGACCACCGCGCTCGACAACGGGCTGTCGCTGAAGGCCGGTCGCTTCTTCTCGGGCATCGGCTACCTCAATCCCCAGCATTCCCACACCTGGGACTTCGTCGACAACCCGCTGGCCTACCAGGCGATGCTGGGCACCCAGTTCAGCAGCGATGGCCTGCAGCTCAAATGGATCGCGCCCATCGAGCAGTACCTCGAACTCGGTGCCGAAGTCGGGCGCGGCAACAGCTATCCCGGCACCGACACCAACCGCAACGGCGCCGGCATGAGCGCGCTCTACGCCCACACCGGGGGCGACATCGGCGAGAGCAACAGCTGGCGCGCCGGCATCTCGGTGCTGTCCGCCACGGCCACCGACCAGGGCCTGGTCGGCACCAACGCGGCGGGTGCCACCGTCAACGACATCTTCAACGGCAATACGCGCGTCTGGGTCGTCGACGGCATCTGGAAGTGGGCGCCCGACGGCAACGCGACGCGGACCAACTTCAAGCTCCAGGGCGAGTACCTGCGCAGCACCCGCGACGGCAACCTGCTGTATGACATCGGCGGTGCCAACGCCTTCGGCGGCTACAAGGTCACGCAATCGGGCTGGTACCTGCAAGGGGTCTACCAGTTCATGCCACGCTGGCGCGTGGGCCTGCGCACCGAGCGGCTCGACCCCGGAACGCCTGAATTCGGGCTCGACTCGGCGGCGCTCTTCACCAGCTACCGGCCGCGCAAGAATTCGCTGATGGTCGACTTCAATCCGAGCGAGTTCTCGCGCATCCGGCTGCAGTTCGCGCAGGACCGTGCGCGCGAGGGCTACATCGACAACCAGATCTTCCTGCAGTACCAGATGAGCCTGGGCGCCCACGGCGCCCACAGCTACTGAGCCCATTCCCTTTCGCAAAGGACACATGCCATGACGAAACGAAACTCTCTCCCCGGCCTGCTCGCCGCGGCGCTGCTGGCGCTCGCACTTCCCGCCCATGCGGCGCTGCACGTCTTCGCCTGCGAGCCCGAATGGGGCGCGCTGGCCAAGGAACTGGGCGGCGACCTGGTCGACGTGTCGATCGCGACCAACGCGCTGCAGGACCCGCACCAGATCCAGGCCAAGCCGAGCCTGATCGCCCGCGCGCGCGGCGCCGACCTGGTGGTCTGCACCGGCGCCGAACTCGAGATCGGCTGGCTGCCGGTGCTGCTGCAGCAGTCGGGCAACGCGAAGGTGCAGGCGGGCCAGCCCGGCAACTTCGCGGCGGCGGATTTCGTGCGCAAGCTCGAAGTGCCGACGCAGGTCGACCGCTCCCAGGGCGACGTGCATGCCGCCGGCAATCCGCACATCCAGACCGATCCGCGCAACATCGCGCTGGTGGCGGCGGCGCTCGGCGCCCGGCTGCAGCAGGTCGACGCTGCGCACGCGGCCGACTACGCCAAGCGCCAGGCCGACTTCACGCAGCGCTGGCAGCAGGCGATGGCGCGCTGGTCGGCGCAGGGCGCGCCGCTCAGGGGCGTGCCGGTGGTGTCGCAGCACAACGCCTTCGTCTACCTGTACGACTGGCTGGGGCTGAAGGAAGTGGCGGTGCTCGAGCCCAAGCCCGGGGTCGAGCCGACCGCCTCGCACCTGCAGGAGGTGCAGGCCCGGCTGAAGGAATCGCCCGGGCGCATGGTGGTCTACGCCGCCTACCAGGACTCGCGGCCCTCGGACTGGCTCAGCAAGAACGCCGGCATCCCGGCGGTCAAGCTGCCGTTCACCGTCGGCGGCACCGAGGGCGCGAAGGACCTGTTCGGTCTCTTCGACGACACGCTGGCCCGGCTGCTGGCCGCCGGGGTCAAGTCGTGAACTGGGCCGCGCTCGACGCGGGCATCCTGGGGCCGGCCCTGGTCGCCGGCCTGCTGGTGCTGGCGACGCACGTGCCGCTCGGCATGCAGGTGCTGGACCGCGGCATCGTCTTCATCGACCTCGCGATCGCGCAGATCGCCGGGCTCGGCGTGATCGCCGCCGATGCGCTGGGCATGCCCGAGGGCGGTGTCGCGGTGCAGGCCGCGGCGGTCTCGGCGGCGCTGCTCGGCGCCTGGCTGCTGACCTGGACCGAGCGGCGCGCACCGCAGCAGCAGGAGGCGCTGATCGGTGTCATGTTCATCCTCGCGGCCTGCGCCGGCATCCTGCTGCTCGCCGGCAATCCGCACGGCGGGGAGCACCTGAAGGACCTGCTGGTCGGCCAGATCCTGTGGGTCGGCAAGACGCAGCTCCTGTGGCTGGGCGGCGTGTCGGCGGTGCTGCTGCTGGCGCTCTGGCTGGGGTGGGTGGAGCGCCTCGGGCGCTTCGGCTTCTATGCCGCCTTTGCACTGGCGGTCACGGCCTCTGTGCAGCTGGTGGGCGTGTACCTGGTGTTCTCGAGCCTCATCATCCCGGCCCTCGGCACGCGGGCGCTGCGGGGCCCGCGGCGCATGGCGCTGGCCTATGGCGTCGGCGTGTCGGGCTATGCCCTGGGGCTGGGACTGTCGGCCGTCTTCGACCTGCCATCGGGCGCCGTGATCGTGTGGGCGCTGGCCGCCTGCGCACTGATGGGCGCGCTGGCCATGCGGCCGAAGGCGGAGACGGACACGGCGCCAGCCTGACTACGGCGTTCAGCTGGGTACACATTTCGATACATCCCGATTAGGATAGCGGGGGCTCGGCATCGCGCCGGCACGGGCAGACAACAAGCACTCGAAGATGTCCTGGATTCAAGAATTTTCCCTGCAGGGTCGACTGAGCCGCACCGGCTTCTGGCTGCGCATGGGCGTGGTGGTTCCGGTGGCGCTCTGGCTGTGCACGGCGGTGCAGCAGCGGCTGGGCGCGCCCTTCGACCTGGTCCCGGTGCTGGCCCTCGTGGGGCACCTGGTCTCGGTCTGGGGCCGTCGGCTTCACGACCGGGGGCGCTCGGCCGCCTGGCTGCTGCTGGCGGCCGTGCCGGTGGCCGGAGCGATCGCGCTGCTGATCGAATGCGGATTCCGTGGCCCGGCGGCGAACGCCGAGCGGTACGGCGCGCCGGCGGGCGTCCGCAGCGACTATCTGCGGGTGACGAACCCCGCCACCGACTCCGCCCTGCCATGACCAACCACCATATCGTCAACGACGTCACGCAACTGAACCCGGTGCGGGTGATGGCCATCGTCGCGCCGGCCTGCACCGAGGACGTCGTCGAAGCATTGCGTCGCACCTCCGGGCCGGTCTCGATCGGGGGCGGGCGGTTCAGCATGGGCGGGCAGACGGCCAGTCCGGGCAGCCTGCATTTCGACATGCGCTCGATGAACCGCATCCTCGCGTTCTCGCCCGACGAGAAGACGATCCGGGTCCAGCCCGGCGTTCGCTGGTGCGACATCCAGCGCTTCGTCGACCCGCACGGCCTGGCGGTGAAGATCATGCAGACCTACGCCAACTTCACGGTCGGCGGGGCCTTGAGCGTGAACTGCCACGGCCGCTACGTGGGGCTCGGCCCCTTGGTGCTGTCGATCCGCAGCATCGAGGTGGCGCTGCACGACGGCCGGCTCGAGCGCGCCAGCCGGACGCTCAACCCCGAGCTGTTCTACGCCGTCATCGGCGGCTACGGCGGCCTCGGCGTGGTGGTCGAGATCGAGCTCGACCTGGCCGAGAACAAGCGCGTGCTGCGAGTCGACAAGGTGATGCCGCTGTCGCAGTACTGGACCCACTTCAAGAACGAGGTCCGCAACAACCCGAAGGCGGTCTTCCACAACGCCGACCTCTACGCGCCGCACTATGCGAGCGTGCGCTCGGTCACCTGGGTCGAGACCGATCGCCCGGCCACCACCTCGGCGAGGCTGCAGCCGCTCGCGAGCCGCTACCCGCTGCACCAGTACTTCCTGTGGGCCGTGTCCGAGACGCCCTTCGGCAAGGAGCGGCGCGAGAAGCTCGTCGACCCGCTGCTGTACCTGCGCAAGAAGGTGCACTGGCGAAACTACGAGGCCGGCTACGACGTCGCGGAACTCGAGCCGCCGTCGCGCAAAGACCGGACCTACGTACTGCAGGAATACTTCGTCCCGGTGGAGCGACTGGAGGCCTTCGTGCCCCTGATGGCCGCGGTCCTCCGGCGCCATCGCGTGAACGCGCTGAACGTGTCGATCCGCCATGCCATGCCCGACCCCCACACCTTGCTGAGCTGGGCGCCGCGGGAGACCTTCGCGTTCGTGCTGTACCACAAGCAGCGGACCCGGGAGAACGCCAGGAGCCGGGTCGGCGTCTGGACCCGCGAACTGATCGATGCCGTGCTGTCGGTCGGCGGCACCTACTACCTGCCGTACCAGCCGCACGGCACCGAGGCGCAGTTCCATCGCGCCTATCCGCGCGCCAGGGAGTACCTGGCCCTGAAAGAACGGCTCGACCCCGACTTCCGCTTCACCAACGTGCTCTGGAACAAGTACCACAAGCCGGGGCAGCCGCTGCCCGCCGCCACCGATGCGCCGAGCTCGGAGTTCCACCAGGTCTTCGGCGATGTGCGGCTGTCCGATGCCTTCTACCGCTTTCTCCAGAGCGTGTTCCGCACTTTGCCGGAAGACCGCTTCCACCAGCTGATCCGCGACGCCTGCAAGCTGCACAAGGACGAAGAGAGCGTCTACCGCTACCTGCAGAGCGAGCTGAAGGGCATCAAGCCGATGCTGGCCGACCTGACGCATGCGCTGCCGTCGCTGGTCAAGCAGAAGGCCGAGATGACCCGGCAGACGCTGCAACTGCTGGGCGACCGCAAACGCTTCTCGGGCTATGCCGAGATCGGCTCCAAGGGGCGCTACTTCCGCGGACTCGCGTCGGCGCTCGACATCGGCGGCCTCTGCTACTTCATCGACGAGAAGGCGCCGACTTTCTCGCCCGTCGACATCATGGAGCGCGGGCAGCTTCGCAAGCTCGAAGGCCGGCACCTGCCGCTCGCCGACTACGCGCCGCTGCCGGCCGACCCGATCGCCGACGCATCGCTCGACCTGGTCGCCTGCTACGTCGGGCTCCACCACATGACGGTGGAGCGGCTGCGGGGCTTCCTGGCGTCGGTCAACCGCGTGCTGCGTCCCGGCGGCGTCTTCATCGTCCGCGACCACGATGTCCGCTCGGAGGAGCTGCGGGTGCTGGTGTCGCTGGCGCACACCGTCTTCAACGCGGGACTCGGCGAGACCTGGGAGACCAACCGGGCCGAGCTTCGCTTCTTCGAGCCGGTGGCGACCTGGGTCGAGCGGCTGGCGCAGGCGGGCTTCAAGGACTCCGGCGCCCGCATCCTGCAGGACAACGACCCGACCGACAACGTGCTGCTGTGCTTCACCAAGGAAGGCCGGGCGCTGACCGGCAGCGTGGCGAACGACGATGCGGCAGCGCCGCTGCCGTCCGTGCGGCCCGAAGCGATCGCGGCGGCACGATGAAGTGCGTCCGGGCACTGCTCGCACTGGTGTTCGCGGGCCTTGCGCTCGCCTCCTTCCACGGCGGGGCCGCCGCGGCGGAAGCCACCACGCCGCCGGTCCATCAGAGGACCCCCGACCAGACCTTCCTGACCTTCCCCGAGTGGTACCTGGTGCACAGTCCGGCCGAGTACGCGGCCTACCTGGGCAGCGGACGGCCGCCCAGTGCCTTTCCACTGTTCTCGCACATCGGCCAGTTCTGGCAGGGATACCGGGCGGTCGGCCGTGAACTCGGCAACTACCCGTTCAACGGCGGCTATCACCTCATGGTGATGGTGATCGGCACCAGCACCACGGTCGAGTACGCGGTCAAGGGCGCCTACGAGCACACGGTCGGCAGGCTCGCGGAGGCCACGCGGTCGGGCCCGGCGCCAGTGCCCGAGGAAGCCTTCGCAGCGCGCTATGCGCAGGCCTATGTGGACTTCATCCGGGTCGACCCCTGGTACCTGTTCGACTTCGGCGCCGAGCTTCGCCGGCTGTGGGCGGCGGGCCTGCCGCTCTCGGGGCCCAACCTGGTCCGGCGCTGGGAGCGCCGGTTCGCGCTCACGACCGAGTTGCTGGTGAAGGCCGGCTATGCGCAGGCGATCAAGCTCGGCACCCACGCCATCTATGACGCGCCGCTGCCGGTCACGGCCGTAATCCTCAGCAGGGAGCCGGCCAGGGATGCCGCGCATCCGGACTACGCGCTGCTCGAAGCGGGCGCCTCAGGCGTGCTGGCGACGATCCCGCGCTACGAGGGCTTCACGGCCTACAGCCGCTGGCTCGCGGGCCAGGGGATCGACTTCAGGGAGATCGCCGGGAACCGCGGCGAGGTCGTCGCGAGCCTGCTGGTGCCGACGAAATGGTCGCCGCCGCCCGGCGCCACGGCGCGGGTGCTGTTCGTGCAGCCGATCCTCACGCGGCCGGGCACTGTGCGCGTGGTGCTGGCCACGCCGATCGATCGGCTCGGCGGCTTGCTGCGCCAGGTCGAGTCGGGGCTGGGCGGCAGTGCCATCGAGCATGTCTACGACTTCTAGAACGGTCGCCTCGACGGTCCTGCGCTGTGCGGCGGTCGCGCTGCTGCTCGTCGGTGCCGTCCTCGTCGCGGCCGCGGGATGGATTGCCTACGCCAACGGCATGCGCGTCGCGCGGGAGACGAAATCGGTCGAGCAGCTGGCCGGCGGGCGGGGCCGTTGGGTGCCTGCCGGCGATGCCGCGCTGTATGTGCAGGAGTGGGGGGATGCCAAGGCCCCGACGCTCCTGCTGCTGCACGGCACCGGCGCCTGGAGCGGCACCTGGTTCGGGCTGCCCCGGACCCTGAGCCAAGCCGGGTGGCGGGTCGTGGCCGTCGACCTGCCGCCGTTCGGGCTGTCGAAGCCGGCGCTGGCAGGTGCCGGCCCGGACTACTCGCGCGCGGCGCAGGCGCGGCGTGTCCTCGGCCTGATCGACAGCCTCGGGGCGCCGGTGGTCCTGGTCGGCCATTCGTTCGGCGCCGGGCCCGCGCTCGAGGCGGCGCTGCAGGCGCAGGGGCGGGTGCGCCAGCTGGTGCTGGTCGATCCGGCGCTGGGCCTGGGCCCGATGGGCGAAGCGCCGCTCTGCGAGGCCGGCGCCCCCGGCTTGCTGGCGCACCGCGATCTTCGAACCGCCCTGGTCGGCGCGACCGCGACCTGGCCCGGACTGACGGGCACGCTGCTGAAGCAGTTCGTTTTTCGGAAGGACGCGGTGACCGACGCGCTCGTCCCCGCCTACCAGGTGCCTTTCGAACGCGAGGGCTTCACCGCGGGCCTCGGCGACTGGGCGGAGGCGTTCGCGGTTTCGGTCTGCGAGGACGCCGCCAGCCTCGACCCCGCGAAGCTGCGCGCCTGGGCCGCCGACGGTCCGCCGGTGGCGCTCCTGTGGGGCGAGCAGGACAGCATCACGCCGCTGCCGCAGGCGCGTGCCCTGCAAGGCTGGATTCCGCAGGCGACGCTGACGGTCCTGCCTCAGGTGGGGCACATACCGCACATCGAGAGTCCGGAGGCTTTCGTTGAGGCGTTGGTGGGGCGGCTGCCGTCGGCCGCGCCCTGAGATCGGCGCCTGGCTCGCCCTTGACCCGCGCGCCAAGACGGCCGGACGTCTGTGAGAGCCGAAGCAACGTACGACTTGAGGATGCATCTCCGGCCACTTCTCGTTAAAAGAGTTGGTCGCTTCGGCATGAGCGCTTGTCGACAGCGGCGTATCCATGTCACGCGCTCGTGGGGGAAATCTATGATGCAGGAAAAACGGCTGCTCGAGGCACTGGCACAGATTGCGACGGCCGCCAACGCGGCGGTCGATGAGTGCGCCCACGGACATGGGCAGCATGCCCATGCGGATTCGTCTGATGACGGCGGCCACGACGACGTTCCCGGCTGCGTGGTCAAGTCACTTCCGCAGCGGCTGCTGGTCAAGGCCGCATACACCGCTCGCACTCTCAATCCAGTCAATGCTCCGGCGTTGATCTCAAATGCGCTGATCTCCGGCGGCATCCGGATCGACGACCCGATGCGAATCGCTGTCCTCACGTCGAAGTACTGGGGGCCACAACTAAGACGCATGACGGTCAGCTTCATGGAAAGCACGCCAAGTGACTTGCAGAAGCGCATCATCAGTCACATGAATGCGTGGAGTGGCTGCTGCGGGATTTCGTTCGTGGCGACCTCGGGGGTCGGTGATGTCCGTATCTCGCGCCAACCCGGAGGCTATTGGTCGTACCTTGGGACCGACATCCAGCACATTCCGAAGAACCGCCAGACGATGAACCTCGAGGGGTTCACGATGAATACGCCGGAGTCGGAATACAAGCGCGTTGTCCGCCACGAGACCGGTCATACGCTCGGGTTTCCGCACGAGCACATGCGCGCCTCGCTTGTCGCCCGCATCGATCCAGCGAAAGCGTACGCTTGGTTTCTCAAGACCTACGGCTGGGACAAGGCCACGGTCGACGCACAGGTGCTCACTTCTCTCAGCGAGGCATCGCTGATGGCGACTCCGCCCGATCAGACGTCGATCATGTGCTACCAACTACCCGCAGCCATAACGAAGGACGGCAAGCCGATCACCGGCGGAATTGACATCAACAAGACCGATTGCGGCTTCGCGGGCAGGATCTATCCAAAGGCCGGCCGCGCGCTTGTTTTGAGCGGAGACACCGAAACATCCGAACAGAGTCAGGTCACGCGCACCGACGATTGGCCGGAGGAGGAGGATGTCGAGGTTTTCGTCTGATCACCGCGACGCCTTGCGCAGTGATGGTCAGCACTCGGAGCGCATCAGATGGCCAGGCTGATCGAGATTCCGGATGTCGCCGCGTGTCCCTCGCCCTTGAGAGTGCAGTCCGGTGACGTCCTCGTGCTGCGCGCCTCCGGGGCCCGAATCGACGCCGGTTTCGACTCGGTCGTCGTGCTGGGCCCATTCACTGCCGCAATGCTCGGCGACAACGGTGAGGTGATCGCCGCGATGGGTGCGCCGGGTACCGTACTGCTGCAGGCCCGGGAGCCGGGCGATGCATCGATCACGGTCATTGGCGGCGATCCTTTCCATGCGCCGCGAACGATCATGGTTCGGATCTCAGTCCAGCCCTGAATTCTCCTGGGCACGACAGACGCCGGAATCAACCGACGTCTTGCCGAGAAGCTTCAGTCATACAGCCGGCGTCCAGGCCGCGCCCTGCACCGCCAGCAGCCCCGAGCGCCCCGCCACCTCGTCCTGCTGCAGCCGGTGCCGCGGCAGGGCGGAGCGATCGACCGCCGCGGCGAGATCGCCGAGCGTGACCAGCTGGTGGCCCTGGGCCTGCCAGCCCTGCAGCAGGCGCTCGAACACCGGCATCAGCTTCATGCCCTCGAGCTCGGCGTGCAGCGTGTAGACCTGGTCGCGGTCGGAACCGGCCGTGAGGCCCAGCAGGTGGGCGTGGACGTTTTGCGCATCGAGGCCGTCGATGCCGATCAGCTCGTCGAGGGTGGGCAGCGTGGTCGGGAACTGCGGCGGGCCGATGACGCGCCCGTCGTCGGCCACCGGGATGAACGGCCCCTCGCCGCGCGTGTCCGACGCCAGCTCGATGCCGAGCGTGGTCTCGGCCTGCGCGGCCGCCGCGTTGAACTGCCATCCGGCGGCGCCGTGCAGGCGCGGGGCGCTGCCGAAGATCTGCGTGTGCCGCTCGACCGCGCGCGCCATCTGGCGCAGCGTCCATGCCGCATCGCGCTGCGTCAGGTGGTCCTGCCAGTCGATGTGGTCCCAGCAATGCACGCCGACCTCGAAGCCGGCGTCGCGCACCGCACGCAGGGTCGAGGCTTCGCGCTGCCCGATGTCGGGACCGGGCAGCAGGCTGCCGTAGAGCAGCGTGCGCACGCCGTAGTGCTCGACCACCGAGGTGCGCGCCACCTTGCTCAGGAAGCCGGGCCGGAACACGCGCAGGATGGCCCGTCCGGTGTGGTCGGGTCCGAGGCTGAACAGGAAGGTGGCGCCGGCGCCGGCGCGCTGCAGCAGCGCCTGCAGCCGGGGCACGCCTTCGCGGGTGCCGCGCAGGGTGTCGACGTCGATCTTCAGTGCGATGCGCGCCATCGTCTCAGAGCGCCAGGTCGGCGGCCGCCTCGGCCTCGTCCCGGTAGTACGCGAAGAGGCTGGCGAGCGCCTCCTGCATGCCGAACTGCGGCTTCCAGTCGAGGTCCTTCATGGTCGCGCTGATGTCGGGCACGCGGTGGGCGACGTCCTGGTAGCCGCGGCCGTAGTACTCGGCCGACGACACGTCGGTCAGCCGCACCGCCGCGGCCGCCTCGGCGTATTCGGGCAGCGTGCGCGCCAGCTGCAGCATCATCTCGGCCAGCGCGCGGATCGAGTGGTTGTTGGCCGGGTTGCCGATGTTGTAGATCTTCTGGTCGGCCACGCCGCCTTCGTTGGCGATGATCTTGACCAGTGCCGCGATGCCGTCGTCGACATAGGTGAAGGCGCGCTGCTGGCTGCCGCCGTCCACCAGCCGGATCGGCTCGCCGCGCACGATGTGGCCCAGGAACTGGGTGATCACGCGGCTCGAGCCCTCCTTGGGCGTGTGCAGGCTGTCCAGGCCCGGCCCGATCCAGTTGAACGGGCGGAACAGCGTGTAGCGCAGCCCTTCCTGCATGCCGTAGGCGTGGATGACGCGGTCCATCAGCTGCTTGGCGGCGGCATAGATCCAGCGCGGCTTGTTGATCGGGCCGTAGACCATGTTCGACGATTCGGGGTCGAAGGCATCGTCCTCGCACATGCCGTAGACCTCGCTGGTCGAGGGGAACACCACCCGCTTGCCGTACTTGAGGCACTGCCGAACGATCGGCAGGTTGGCCTCGAAGTCGAGCTCGAAGACGCGCAGCGGCTGTTTCACGTAGGTGGCCGGCGTGGCGATCGCCACCAGCGGCAGCACGACGTCGCATTTCTTGACGTGGTATTCGATCCACTCCTTGTTGATCGTGATGTCGCCTTCGAAGAAATGGAAGCGCGGGTCGCCGAGCCACGGCCGGACCCGGTCGGTCTGCATGTCCATGCCGTAGACGTGCCAGTCGGTCGTCTCGAGGATGTGGCGGGTGAGATGGTGGCCGATGAAGCCGTTGACGCCGAGGATGAGGACTTTGAGCATGGGGCGATCCGTGGGTTGGGAATGATTCAATGGTCGACCGGGACGCAGGGCGCACCGAAGCGGCGTTCGAAGCCGGCCGCGTCGATCGCACCGGCAGGGCCTTGTGCGGCCAGCACTTCGAGCGTGCTGCCGTCGGCGGCCAGCAGCCAGAGCGCGCCGGCCTCGCTCGCCAGCCGAAGGCCGGCGCCGGGTGCCCGCCGCGGCCGTTCGGCGAAGCGGGTGCTGTCGATGCGGATGCGCTCGCCGCCGATGTGGCAGAAGGCGCCCGGGTAGTGGGGCGGCGCGAGGGCGCGCACCAGGTTGTGGATCTGCAGGGCGTTGGCGCTGCCCGGGATCAGGCCGTCTTCCGGCTTGCGGCCGCCGAAGTAGCGGCCCTGCGAGAGGTCCTGCGGGCGCTCGACGGCGGTCCCGGCGAGCATCAGCGGCAGGCTTCGCGCCAATACGATCTCGGCTGCGACGACGACTTTGCCGAACACCTCGTGCGCGGTGTCGTCGATCAGGATCGGCACCGCGCACTGGTCGACGATGGCACCGTTGTCGGGCTTCTCGTTCATGCGGTGCAGGGTGGCGCCGGTCTGCGTCGCGCCTTCGATCACGGCCCAGTTCACCGGCGCCCGGCCGCGGTACTGCGGCAGCAGCGAGCCGTGCATATTGAAGGCACCGCGGCTTGGCAGGTGCAGCCAGGGCGCCTTGAGCATGTGGCGGTAGTAGAACGAGAACAGGAAGTCGGGCGCCGATGCGGCCGCTTCGGCCAGCAGTTCCGGCAGGTGCGGGTCGGCGGGCGTCACGCAGCGCAGGCCGTGCGCCGCCGCCACGCCGGCCACGCTGGAGAACCAGATGGCCTCGCCGGCGGCGTCGGCATGCGTGACGACCAGCGGCACCTCGACGCCGGCATCGAGCAGCACCCGCAGGCAGCGCACGCCGACGTCGTGGTAGGCGAAGACGATGGCTTTCATGGGCGCTTGCGCTCCAGCACGGCGTTGATGACGTAGCGCGGCCGGGCCCGCACCTCCTGGTAGATGCGCCCGATGTACTCGCCCAGCAGGCCGATGCCGAACAGCACCAGCCCGACCAGCAGGAACAGCAGGGCGAACAGCGTGAAGACGCCGCCTTCCTCGGGCCCCAGCACGATCCGGCGCGTCGCCAGGATCAGGAACAGCAGCGCCGACAGCATCGACACCACGATCCCGAGCAGCGAGAACGCTTGCAGCGGCACCAGCGAGAAGCCGGTCACCAGGTCGAAGTTGAGCCGCACCAGGCTGTAGAACGAGTACTTCGATTCGCCCGCGTGCCGCTCCTCGTGGCCGACCACCACCTCGGCCGGGTTGCGCGAGAACTGCAGTGCCAGCGCCGGGATGAAGGTGTTCATCTCGTTGCACTGGTTGATCAGCTGCACCACGTTGCGGCTGTAGGCGCGCAGCATCGAGCCGTGGTCGGTCATCACGATGCCGGTGAGCCGATGGCGCATCCGGTTCATGGCCCGGGAAGCCCAGCGCCGCCAGGCCTGGTCCTGGCGATCGCGGCGGATCGAGCCGACGCAGTCGTGGCCTCGGTCCATGGCGTCCAGCAGCAGGCGGATGTCCTCGGGCGGGTTCTGCAGGTCGGCATCGAGGGTGACGATGCGGTCGCCCCGGCAGTGCTCGAAGCCCGCCAGGATCGCCCGGTGCTGGCCGAAGTTGCCGTTGAAGAGAATCACCCGCGTCACGTCGGGCCGACGCTCGAACTGCGCCGCCAGCAGCGCGGCCGAACGGTCGCGGCTGCCGTCGTTGATGAAGATCAGCTCGTAGGAGACCCCGAGCGCATCGAGCGCCGGGTAGAGCCGCTCGAACAGCGCCGCCAGGCCCTGCTCCTCGTTGTAGACCGGAATCACGACGCTGAGCTCGGGCGTGTCGTCGTCGATGTCGTCGTCGTGGTCGTGGTCGGCCTCTTGGCCGGGAACCGACTTCAGCACCGTCATGGACGTACTCCCTGGAGGTCCGCCATCACGGTGGTCACGGCAGCGCACACGCGATCGACGTCGGCGTCCGTCATGGCCGGGAACAACGGCAGCGTGACCGTGCGTTCGCCGATGTCCTCGGCGACCGGGAAATCGCCGCGGGCGTGGCCCATGGCCCTGAACATCGAGAACAGGTGCATCGCAGGGTAGTGCACGCCGACGCCGAAGCCGAGCGCCTTCATGCCGGCCACGAAGTCGGGGCGCGCCGCGGCGAACGCGCGCGGCAGCAGCGGCTGGAACATGTGCCAGTTGCCATGCAGTTCCGTGTCTTCGGGCGGCAACTCGAAGCCGAGCGAGCGGTCCCAGCGTTCGAAGTAGCGCCGGGCCAGCTGGCGTCGGCGCAGATTGAAGTCGTCGATGCTGCGCAGCTGTCCCAGGCCGATCGCCGCCGCGATGTCGGTCATGTTGGCCTTGGCGCCCCAGGCCTCGACCTCCATGCCGCCGCCGGGCAGCCGCTGGACCCCCTGCAGCCGCAGCAGCTCGAAGCGCCGCGCTTCGGCCTCGTCGTTCATCACCAGGCAGCCGCCTTCGCCGAAGGTCATGTTCTTGTTGGCATGGAAGCTGAACGACACCAGGTCGCCGAAGCTGCCGATCGGCCGCCCGCCCCATTGGGAACCGAAGGACTGCGCCGCGTCCTCGACCACGCGCAAGCCATGGGCCGCGGCCAGCCGGTTGAGCCGGTCCCGGTCGACCGGCAGGCCGGCCAGGTCGACCGGCAGCAGGGCCCGCGTGCGCGGCGTGATGGCGGCCTCGATGCGGTCGAGGTCGATGTTGCGGGTGGCGGCATCGGCGTCGACGAACACCGGCGTGGCGCCGACCGCCAGCACCACGTTGGCGGTCGCGACCCAGCTCAGCGGCGTGGTGATGACCTCGTCGCCCGGGCCGATGTCGCACAGCCGAAGCGCCAGTTCGAGCGAGGCGGTGCCGGAGTTCACCAGCCGCACGGGCCGGCCGCTGAAGCGCTTGGACAACGCGGCCTCGAGCGCCTGGCACTTCGGGCCGGTGGTGATCCATCCGGAGCGAAGCACCTCGGACACTTCGGCGATGGTGCGCTCGTCGATCGAAGGGCGCGTGAAAGGCAGGAAGGGCGTGTCGTTCAATTCGTGCTCCCGCTGCGCGCCACCAGGATGACGCCGACGACGATGACCGCGATGCCGAGCCAGCGCTGGGCGTTGACCTGTTCGCCGAACAGCCACCAGGCCAGCGCCGCGTTGACGATGTAGCCGATCGAAAGCATCGGGTAGGCGATGCTGACTTCGACCCGCGACAGGGCGACGATCCAGACCACCACGCTGATCGCGTAGCAGGTCAGGCCGCCGAGGATGCCGGGATGCTGGGCCAGCCCGGTCGCGCTGCGCCAGAGCGCGGCACTGCCGTCGCTCATGGAAATCTCGCCGACGCTGCGCGCCCCGGCCTTGAGCAGCAGCTGGGCTGCGGCGTTGAGCAGGACGCCGGTCAGCACCCACGCAAAATCGATGATCTTCATTGTCTGGCTACCACCACGCGTCGTTGATCCTGGAAGATGACCCGCATCGGAAGGCCGCGCTGGCGCATCGCGATGAAGCTCGGAAAGTCCATGTAGGCGCCGGCCTGCGGCAGCGCCTGCCAGCGGCTGGCGAAGGCGTCGAGCGAGTCCAGCGAGCGGCCGGGCTCCAGCACCTGGCCCATGGCGAATTCGTCCTGGTAGTCGACCAGCACGACGTCCCGCCGCAGGTAGAAGGGCAGCGTCTGGTCGTAGATCCCGACCGCGAACATCGGCGCCCCGGACCGCAGCACCGGCTCCAATGCCGACACGATGGGCGCCGCGCTCTTGAGTTGTCCGTAGGCGTTGTGGGCCGCCATCACCATCGTCATCCCGATCAGATGGCCGAGCGCCAGGCTGACGATGGCCAGCGTGACGCCGCGCCGCCGCAGGGCCCACCATGCAAACGCCGCGAACGCGAGGAAGACCGCGCCACCCCAGCGGATCCCGGCGCCGAGCTGGGCGAAGATCTCGGCCGGCGTCGAATGGGAGGCCACCCGGGCGCTCTGCGTGGAGGCGACCAGCGCGATCGACCAGACCAGGATCGGGACCAGCAGGTGACCGCGCAGTACGCGCGGGCTGGCCTGCTGCAGCCGCAGGCCGATCAGCAGGGCCAGCGCCGGGAACATCGGCAGGATGTAGGAGGGCAGCTTCGAACCGCTGGCGCTGAAGAACAGCAGGATGAAGACCGAGTGCACGAACAGGAAGTCGGCCGGCGCGACGCCGCGCGGCGGCGCGTCGCCGGCGCGCCGGGGGCCGAGCCATGGCAGCGCGCTGGTCCAGGGCAGCATCCCGCCGAGCAGCAGCGGCAGGTAGTACCACCAGGAGCCTTCACGCTGGTGGACCTTGGTGAGGTAGCGCGCGAAATGCTCGTGGATGAAGAAGAACTGGGCGAAGGTCGGATTGCGCATCGACACCAGCACGAACCATGGCGCTGCCAGCACCAGGAAGATCAGCAGTCCGGACCACCAGTGCATCCGGCGCCAGGGGCCGAAGTCCCGGCGCCAGAGGCAGGTCAGGACCAGCGTCGCGCCGGGGATCAGGATGCCGACCAGCCCCTTGCTGAGCACCGCGCCGGCCATCGCGGCCCATGCGAGCCAGATCCAGTTGCGGCGCACCGCGGGTGTCGCGGGAACGTTCTCGGCGATCAGGACGGCGCACAGCGCGAGCGTGAGGAACAGCGTCAGGCCGGCGTCGAGGGTCAGGAAATGAGCGTTGCCGAAGATCCAGGTCATCGACGCCGCGATCGCCAGGGTGCGGATGCCGGTCTCCCGGCCCCACAGCCGCGAGGCCGTCGCGCCGACCGCGAGCACCGTGAGGAAGCCGGCGAGCGCCGGCCACAGGCGGGCGGCGAACTCGTTCAGGCCGAACAGGTGCAGGAACAGCGCGCTGAGCCAGTACTGCATCGGCGGCTTCTCGAAGTAGAGAAGGCCGTTCAGGCGCGGCGTGATCCAGTCGCCGCTGCGCATCATCTCCCAGGCGATGCTGGCGTAGCGGCCCTCGTCGGGGCTGATCAGCGAGCGCATGCCGAGCGAGCCGAACCAGATCACCGCCAACGGGGCGAGCAGCAGGGCCAGCATGCCGCGAGAAAACGGTTGCTTGTCCGCAAGGGGCGGTGCGGGGTGGTACGTACCTCGATCGATCGGGTGATTCATGAATACATTGGATGTACATCTGGGCCGGTGCTGCATCGCAACATCGTCGCCTCGGCGGCGCCTTTCGATGATATGCGGCGCATTGGCTCGGCCTCCGCGGCCGACCGTTTGGTCAGAAGGATGGCACTGGAAGTGGCGCCGCAGGTGTCCGCCACCATGGACTGGGCCTGGCGGGAGCTTGAAAAGGGCGCTGGATCCACATGCTTGGATGCTATGTCCGCCACCTGCACGAAACCTGAACGGCCGGACCCTGTCCGCGGGTCAGGCGGTGTTCAGCCGCCTTTCATCGTCTGGCCCTACATTGCCTCCATGCTCCGTGTCAGGCAACTGGCCAATGACTTCGGCGGCCCGTTCGATCTGGACCTGGCGCGCGGCGAATGCGTGGCCGTGCTGGGCGCGTCCGGCGCCGGCAAGAGCGTGCTGCTGCGGCTGATCGCCGACATGGACGTGGGCACCGGAGAGGTCACGCTCGACGGGCTCGACCGCGACCGCTCCAGCGGCCCGCAATGGCGGCGCCGCGTCGTCTACCAGGCGGCCGAACCGGCCTGGTGGGCCGCCGATGCCGCCGCGCATTTCCGGCCCGGCGACCTCGCGCAGGTCCATGCCCTGCTGCCGATGCTGGGCCTTTCGCTCGATCTGATGGATGTCGATATCGCGCGCCTGTCGACCGGCGAGCGCCAGCGGCTGGCGCTGGTGCGCTCGCTCGCGGTCGGCCCCGACGTGCTGCTGCTGGACGAGCCGACCGCTTCGCTGGATGCGGCGTCGACCGCGGCGGTGGAGGCCCTGCTGCGCGAGCGCATGGCCGGCGGCCTGGCGGTGCTGCTGGTCACGCATTCGCGCGAGCAGGCGGCGCGCATGGGGCAGCGCGCGTTCGACATGATCGACGGCGCGCTGCACCCGGCATGACGATCCACCTCGACACGCTCGACGTCGGCGTGGCCGCCCTGCTGGTGGTGGTCAATGCGGCGGCGTCGCTCGCGCTCGGCCTGCAGGTGCATCGGCAATTGCTGTGGTCGGCGTTCCGGATGGTCGTCCAGTTGCTGCTGGTGGGCCTGGTGCTGCGCGCGGTCTTCGCGGCCTCCTCGGCGCCCGCCACGCTGGGCATCGTCGCGCTGATGATCCTCGCGGCGGCCCGAGAGGTCGCGGTGCGGCCCCGGCAGCGGCTGGCGAACGGCGGCAACTTTCGCATCGGTGCGCTGGTGGTGACCGTGTCGGGCATCGTGACCGTGGCGCTGGCGCTCACGACCGCGATCAGGCCGGTGCCCTGGCACGACCCGCGCTATGCCATTCCCCTGATGGGCATCGTGCTCGGCAGCGTACTGAATTCGGCCAGCCTCGGGCTCGACAGCTTCTTCGAGGACGTGCGGGCCCGGCGCTCGGCGATCGAGGCCCGGCTGGCGCTCGGCGACAGCGCCCGGCAGGCCCTGGCCGTGACGGTGCAGGCCGCGATACGCCGCGGCATGATCCCGCTCGTCAACCAGATGTCGGCAGCCGGCATCATCACGCTCCCGGGCATCATGACCGGCCAGCTGCTGGCCGGCATGGACCCGCTGGAAGCGGCCAAGTACCAGATCCTGCTGCTGTTCTTGCTGAGCGGCGCCGGCGGGCTGGCCGCCGCCGGGGCGGTCTACCTGGCCGCGCGCAGCGTCACGGACGAACGGGATCGCCTGCGGGTCGACCGCCTGCAAGCGCCGGCGAAGCGCCGTGTGCGCGCCGAAGGTAGAGGAACACGATCCAGGGCAGGCTGAGTCCGATCGCCGCGTCGCGGGTGGCCGAGTTGACGCTGGTCGCCACCAGCAGCACCAGCATCGCGACGAAGGCCAGCCGCCCGGCGAGGTCGGCGCGCCGCCAGGCCATGCCCAGGCCGGTCGCGAAGACCAGCGCCAGCGCCAGCAGCCCCGGCACGCCGGTCTGCGAGCCCATCCACAGGAAGTCGTTGTGCGGCATGTTGTAGTCGTGCAGCAGGCTCGGCGCGCGGCGGTGCCACTCGCTGGTCCAGCTGCCGACGCCCCAGCCGGCCCAGGGGCGCTCGATCATCATGCGCGAGGTCTCGCGGTACATGTAGAAGCGCACCACCCAGCTGCCCTCCGACACCGCGCCGGCCTGGGCGGCCTCGATTTCCTGCACGCCGAGCTTGAACTTCTCCTGCGCCGACGGCGCCTGCGAGATCAGTCCGCCGGCGGCGATCATGACGACGCAGAGCGAAACAGCGAGCGCGCGCAGCCGAAGGCGCCATTGGTGCACGCAGGCGCCGAGCACGGCGACGAACAGGGCGATCAGCGAGGTCCGCGACGGCAGCGCCAGCGTCACGATGACCGCGCAGGCCAGGGTCGCGGCGAAAGCGGCCGCCAGCCAGGCAAGCCGTTTCGGCGTGGTGCGCGGCAACGCCAGCGCCCAGGTCGCCGCCGACGCGCCGAGCAGCGCGAACAGCAGGGCGTCGTTGATCGACTTGTTGCCCTTCATGGTCGTCAGGTTGTGCCACAGCGGCAGGTCGGGCAGGCCGAAGGCGCAGGTCAGCAGCATCACCGCGAGCGCCAGCAGGGCACCGGCGAAGAAGCCGCGCAGGCCCCAGGCGGTCTCTTCTTCGGACAGCAGGATCGGCAGCACCATGGTGGTCGCGATCCGCAACCCGTGCCCCAGCTCGACCGGCGTCCCGGGATAGCGCGGGCCGAACGCCAGCACGGCCAGGGTCCACAGCAGGAAGGCCGCGATCGGCCAGCGCAGCGGGTGCGTGCGCAGGCGGTCGAGGCGCTCGGGCAGCTGGCCGCCGGCCAGCATCGCGCTGATGAGGAAGATCGCGCCGGCGTAGTTGAGCCCGACGGGCATGAAGACGACGGCGCCCCAGAGAAAGGCGCAGGTGCGAACCCAGGTGTGCCTGGACATTGGATGCAGAAAGGGAAAAGCGGCCGCCCGGCGATCGGCGCAGGCGTGGGCAAAAAAAGTTGCGCGATTCTTGGCGATGAGGGTGAACGGATCGTGAATGCCCGCGGCCCCCGCCATGGGCGCCGTGTAGGATGCTGCACCGATTGCGGAGGTTCCGAGCCATGCCCCCTGCGACGCCGAGCATCGACGAGCTGCAGCAGCTCGAATCGGACGACTTTTCCCTGGTGGTGGGGGGGCCCCTGTTCCAACTCTGGCGGCGCGCGCACCTGTCGGACGAGGTCGGCAACATGCCGCACCGCCGCGCGCTGGCCGCGGTGCTCCTCGCCTGGGCCCCGCTGCTGCTGATTTCCGTGGTCGAAGGACGGGCCTGGGGCGGCATCGAACTGCCGTTTCTGCGCGATCTCGAACTGCATGCCCGCCTGCTGGTCGCATTGCCCTTGTTGATTCTGGCCGAGCTGGTGGTTCACCGGCGCATGCGCCTGGTCGCGCGGCAGTTCTTGGAAGACGGCCTGGTGCCGGACGCTTCGCGCGGTCGCTTCCACCTGGCGGTCGCGTCCGCCCTGCGCCTTCGCAATTCGGTCTGGGCGGAAATCCTCCTCGTGCTGCTGGTCTACGGCATCGGTGTGTTCGTGGTCTGGCGAACGCGATTGACGCTCGACGTCTCGAGCTGGTATGGCGTCGTCGCCGACGGGCAACTCAGGCTGACGGCCGCGGGCTGGTGGCTGGCCTGCGTGAGCCTGCCGCTGTTCCAGTTCCTGCTGTTGCGGTGGTACTTCCGCCTGTTCATCTGGGCCCGCTTTCTCTGGCAGGTGTCGCGCATCCGGCTGGACCTGATGCCGACCCATCCCGACCGCTGCGGGGGACTCGGCTTTCTGTCGCTGGTGCGAGTGGCCTTCGCGCCCTTCCTGTTCGCCCAGGGCGTGCTGCTGGCCGGCATGATTGCCGACCGGATCTTCTTCGGTGGCGCCAGCCTGCTCGAGTTCGAGGTCGAGATCGCCGGGGTGGCCGCCCTGATGGTGTGCGTGATCCTCGGGCCGTTGTGCGCCTTCAGTGCGCAGCTGGAGGCGACCGAGAACAGGGGCCGCCGCGAGTACGGCACGCTGGCGCAGCGCTATGCGCGCGAGTTCGACCACAAATGGCTGCGCGGCGGTGTGCGGCCCGACGAGCCGCTGATCGGCAGCAAGGACATCCAGTCGCTGGCCGACATGGGCAACAGCTTCGCGATCGTCGAGGACATGCGCTGGGCGCCGTTCACCCTGAAGACCGTGCTGCACGTGGCGGTCACCACGCTGCTGCCCGTGCTGCCGCTGACACTCACGATGTTCTCGGCCCAGGAGCTGCTCGCCCGGCTGCTGAAGGTTCTCATGTGACAGGAGGCGATCATGGTCATCACAGGCGGTTGCCACTGCGGCAACACATCTTTCGAACTCGGCTGGGAGCCGGAGCCGACCGAGATCCCGGCGCGGGCGTGCGGCTGCTCGTTCTGCGCCAAGCACCGCGGGGTCTGGACGTCCAACCCCGGCGGGGTGCTCCGGGTGACCGTGGACTATCCGTCGCTCGTCTCCAGCTACTTCTTCGGCACGCGCACGGCCCGGTTTCATGTCTGCGCGCGATGCGGCGTCGTTCCCCTGGTGACCAGCCTGCTCGACGAGCACCTCTATGCCGTCGTGAACGTCAACGCGTTCGACAACGTGTCGCCGTCGCTTCTTCGCCCGCAGCCGGTGTCGTTCGAAGGCGAGGACGTCGAGACGCGGCTGGCGCGCAGGCGGCGCAACTGGATCGCCGACGTCCGCTTCGTCGAGGGCTGCGCTGCCGTCTCCGATTGAGCCTGCCGCTGGCCTGCCCCGGTTGCCCAGCGGGCGCCCAGGTGCTCCAATGAGCGTCCTTTCTGCGATGAAGGAGACATCCATGGCCTACGAAGCGCGCTACGTGTTGCGACCCAACCCCGGGGCCGATCTCGCGGTCGTCATCGATGCGATGAAGGTGGGTGCGGCGCTCTGGAAGAAGCATGGTGCACCCCAGCCCCGGCTGTGGACGGTGGCGGCGGGCGAACTGGGCAACTATGTGCTGACCGTGGAGTTCGACAACGCGGCGGCCTACGCCAAGGTCACGGACCCGCTGTCGGCCGATCCCGAGTTCCGCCAGTGGCAGGCGGGCAATCTCCGCGCCGGGGCCTTCACCTGGGTCCGCAGCAACCTCATGCGCGAACTCCCCCTGGCATGAAGAAACCGGATTCGACCGCGGGCCTGTCGGCCTCCGAGCTGATCGACCAGCGGATCGCCGAGCTCGGCGACTGGCGCGGCCAGACCTTGGGCAGGATGCGCCAGCTGATCAAGGAAGCCGACCCGGAGGTCGTCGAGGAATGGAAGTGGATGGGCACGCCGACCTGGTCGCACGAAGGCATCCTCTGCACCGGCGAGTCCTACCAGGCGAAAGTGAAGTTGACCTTCGCCAAGGGGGCTTCACTGGAAGACCCTGGCCAGCTTTTCAACGCAAGCCTGGACGGCAACGTGCGGCGCGCGATCGACATCGGGGAGGGCGAGCAGGTCGACGCCGACGCGTTCAAGGCGCTCGTGCGGGCCGCGGTCGCCCTCAATTCGGCCGGCGCCAAGGCGAAGGCAAAGCCGAAGCCGAGGCGGGCGGCTGCATGATCACACGGCGAAACCCGCTGCCTGAACCCCCGCGATGCAGATCGCCTCGTCTTCGTCGCCGGTGCCTCCGCTCGCGCCCACCGCGCCCAGCACCTGGCCTTGGGCGTCCTTGATCAGCACCGCGCCCGTCTGCGGCAGGAACCGGCCGGCCGACGTCGCGGCCAGCGAGACGAAGAAGTTCGGGTTGCCCTTGGCCCGCTCGCCGAGCTGGCGGCTCGATACGCCCATGCCGACGGCGCCCCAGGCCTTGGCCTGGGCGACGTCGAAGCGGAACATGCTGGCGCCGTCCTCGCGCGCGAAGGCCTTGAGATGGCCGGCTTCGTCGAGCACCGCGATGCCCATCGGCTGGTAGCCGGCCTGCTTCGAATGCGCGAGCGCGGCGGCGATGATCTGGTTGGCTTGGGCGAGGGTCAGTGAGGTCATGGTGAGAAGGTGCAAGGTGGAAGGAGTCAGCCCGGGGCGGGCACCGGCATGAACGCCTCGAAGCCGAAGCGGTTCATGCTGCCGAAGGCCGGCGCGGCGGGATGCGACACGAAACGCGTGCGGCAGTCCAGCACCGACGGCAGGCCCGAGGCCAGCGCCCGGCCCAGGGCCGGCGCGAACTGCTCCGCACGGGTCACGGTTTCGCCGAAGCAGCCGAAGCCGCGCGCGATCGCCGCATGGTCGGTGCCTTCGAGGCTGGTCGCGAATTCGAAATCGAGCTGTGCCCGCTGGCCCGAACGGATGATGCCCCAGGCGGCGTTGTTGTGGATGATGCAGACCACCGGCAGCCCGGCGCGCCGCGCGGTGTCGAGTTCGTTCAGCGTGAAGCCGAAGGAGCCGTCGCCGGTGATGTTGAACACCGGCCGGTCCGGATGCTGCAGCTGCAGCGACAGCGCGTACGGCAGCCCGAAGCCGAGGTGGCTCATGCCGGGCTCGTGGAAGCGCGTGCGCACCGCATCGACCGGCGTGAAATCGTTGCTCCAGAAGGTGGTGTGGCCGCCGTCGAACACCGCCAGCGCGTCGCCCGGAAGCGCATCGGCAATGGCCTTGGCGAGGGCCGCGGGATGCATCGTCGGGTCCGGGTCGCGCGCCATCGCCGCCAGGCCTTCGACGTAGCGGGCGCGGACCTCGCGCAGTCCGGCGAGCCAGTCGCCGTCCGGCGTTCGCTCCGGGCCCTCGGCCGCGAGGGCGGCCACCAGGTCTTGCAGCGCCAGCCGCGCATCGGCCTGCATCGCCACTTCGTGGAGCACCGGATGGCCCAGCGCGGACGGGTCGGTGTTGATGCTGATGGTGCGGTGGTGGCGGCGCGCCAGGGGCCCGCGCGCATCCCACATCCAGGACGAGAAGCGGCAGCCGACGGCGAGCACCACGTCGGCCTGCTCGAAGGCCGCGCGCAGCGCGTCGCCCGAGATCAGGCCGCCATGGCCGATGAAGTGCGGGCTGTCGCTGGCGACCACGCCGAGCGCCATCTGGGTCGGCACCACGGGCGCGCCGAGCAGGCCGGCGAGGGTGCGCACGGCGTCGACGGCGCCGCTGGTCACCACGCCGCCGCCGGCGACCACCAGCGGACGCCGCGCAGCGCGCAGCAGGTCCGCCGCGCGGGCGACCGACTCGGCCGCCGGGCGGGGGCCGAGGGTGGCCCGGTAGCGCTCCGGCGGCAGTGCGAACTCGTCGTCCGGGTAGTCGGCAGTGGCCGCCAGCACGTCCTGCGGGATGTCCAGGTGGACCGGGCCGGGCCGGCCCGACAGCGCTTCGCGGAAGGCGCGGCGCACCAGTTCGGGCAGGCGGCGCGGGTCATGAACGACCGCATTCCACTTGGTCAGCGGGGCGAACACCGCCTTCGTGTCCAGGTCCATGAACATGCCGCTGTGCGGATAGGCGGCCGCCCGGTGCTGGTTGGTGGTGATGGCCAGCAGCGGCAGGTTGTTGTTGAGCGCCACGCCCATGCCGGATGCGAGGTTGAGGCCGCCGGGCCCCATCTCGCCGACGGCCACGGCCATGCGGCCCGAGCCCGCGTGGACGGCGGCGGCCATCATCGGCGCGCTCGCCTCGTGGCGCACGCCGACGAAGCGCACCGCCTGCTGCTGCGACAGGGCGTGCATCAGCGGCGCCAGCTTGCCGCCGACGATGCCGAAGGCGAAAGGGACTTGCTCGATCGCCAGCAGGCGCACCAGCGCCTGGGCTGCAGTGAGGCGAGGCACGGTGCTCAGTCCTCCGCGGTGAAGCCGGTGGAGCGCACGATCGGGCCCCATTTCTCGTAGTCGGCCTTGACGATCTGCGCGAACTCCTGGGGCGACTGGTGGATCGGCTGCAGCCCGTAGGTGGCGAGCGCGGCCACGAAATCGGGCACCTGCAGCGCCTCGCCGACCAGGGTGTTCAGGCGCAGCACCACGTCGGCCGGCGTCCTGGCCGGCAGGAACCAGCCGAGCCACTCCTGCACCGCGATGTTCTTGTAGCCCTGCTCGATCAAGGTCGGCACCTCGGGCAGGAAGGGCGAACGCTGCGCGCTGGTGATCGCCAGCGAGCGCAGCTTGCCCGAGCGCACGTGCGGCATCACCTCGCCGACCACGTTGAAGCTCACCGGCACCTGGCCGCCGAGCAGGTCGTTGAGCAGCGGCGCGCCGCCGCGGTAGGCGACGCTGGTCATCTCGATGCCGGCCGCCTTCTGCAACAGCATGCCGGCGAAGTGCAGGGCCGAGCCCGCGGCGGGGATGCCGTAGGTCGCCAGCTTGGGATTGGCGCGGGCCCAGGCGACGTAGTCGGCCACCGTCTTGATCTCGGCCGGCAGGCCCGGCCCGGCGGTGAACGAGAAGGCGTAGGTCACGGTCGAGCAGACCGGCGCGAAGTCGGTCAGGGGGTCGTAGTTGAGCTTCTTGTAGGTGTGCGGATAGAGCGTCATGGGCGAGCTCGGGATCTGCAGGATGGTCAGGCCGTCGGGCGCGGCCCGTTTCACGTATTCGACCGCGATGCGGCCGCCGGCGCCGGTGCGGGCCTCGACCATCAGGCTGTTCGCGTAGCGGCCGCGCAGCCGCTCGGCCACCGGCCGTGCCACGTTGTCGCCCATGCCGCCGGCCGGAAAGCCCGAGACGATGACGGCGTTGCCGTTGAGTTGGGCCCATGCCGAGCGCCCCAGGCCCAGGCTGGCCAGGCCGGACAGGGCCGCGCTGCGTTGCAGCAGCTGACGTCGATTCCACATGCTTGTCTCCGGTGTTTCTTGATGAACGGGGACCAGCTTAGGGAGACGGCGGACTTTCCACCATGGACGAATAGGAGGGCTTCTTGTAGATTTCCGGCCTCCAGGTAGATCCATGCGGCCCAGCAACCTCCTCGTCGTCCCGTTCCGCGAAGTGCGCCACTTCATGCCGGAGGACAGCCTGCACGTCGAGGCGATCGGCGTCCGGGCCCAGCAGCACCATTGGAGAATTCCGGCCCACCGGCACGAGGAACTGCACCAGTTCCAGCTGCTCACCGCCGGGGCGCTGGTCGGCACCTTCGATGGCGAGCGTCATGCGCTGCGGGCGCCCGTGGCGCTGATGGTGGCGCCCGGGGTGGTGCACGGTTTCGACTACGAGCCCGACAGCGTCGGCACGCAGGTGACGGTGCCGAGCAGCGCACTGGCTTCGCTGTGCGCGCACTCGCCGGTGGTGGCGCAGCGGCTGGCGCAGACGCTGGTGCTCGATGCCACGCGCCTGGGTGACAACGCCGCGGCCTGCGCCCGGCATTTCTCCGCGCTGGCCGAGGAGTTCCAGTCCCAGCGCATCGGCCGCGCCGAGGCGCTGCAGTCCCAGGTCGTGCTGCTGGCCCTGTGGTTCCTGCGGCAGGAGATCGCGGCCACCGGCATCGGCCGGCGCCAGGCCCTGCGCGACACGCTGGTGCAGCGCTACCGGGCGCTGCTGGAGCGGCACTTCCACGAGCACCGGCCGCTGGCCTTCTATGCGCAGGCCCTGGATGTCACGGCCGACCACCTGAGCCGCGTCTGCAGGGCGGTGGCCAGCACCAGCGCGCTGGCGCTGCTGCACGAGCGCGTGGTGCTGGAAGCCAAGCGCATCCTGGCCCATACGCCGATGACGGTCTCGGAGGCCGCCTTGCAGCTCGGCTTCGACGATGCGGCCTACTTCAGCCGCTTCTTCAAGGCCGAGGTCGGCTGTGCGCCGTCGGAGTTCCGCCTGCGCATCGCTTCGGGTGCGCTGGCCGTGCCTGCGCCTGGGCGGATGCTCTCTCAGAGCCGCTGAATCATTTCATGCCAGGACACGCCGCCGTGGTTCGAGGCGGATGGCTTGACGTAGTCGTAGCCCATGCGCCTGTAGAGTTCGATGTGGCGTTGCTTGCACATCAGGTGGACCTCGCGCTTGCCCGCAGCGCGCATCCTCCGCAAGAATTCGGCCATCAGAAGCTTCGAGAAGCCCCGCCCCTGCCGGGTCGGCGCCACGGCCACCGACATGATGACGACCTTGGGTGCAGCAGGATCGTGCCCCACGAGTTCCTTGAACGCCGAGTCGGACATCGCGACCTGGTCCGCGCAGCCGCTGTTGATGAAGCCGACGATCTCGTCGTCGACCTCCAGCACCAGGAACCCCTGCGGATACACCTCGATGCGCTTGACGATCTTTGCCAGCGTGGCGGCTTCGTCGCCTTCGTAGGCGGTGCTTTCGATCTCGAAGCAACGCGCGGCGTCGCGGGGGACTGCATTACGAAGGGTGGTCTGTGTCATCGCGAAGAGATGCGGGTGCGGGCAAGGGCGACAGTATCGGTTCGCCTGCGCCCTCGGTCCACCGAAGGCCTCGATGCATCCCCCGAATGGCAGATGTTCAAGCGCCGCACCTGCATGCAGACTCCGGCACGTCGCAATGTCAGAGGGGATGAGATGGGAAGCAACAGCCGCGAAACGCGCGCCATGCGAATCGTGCGGATCCCGTCGAACAAGGTTGAAGGCCCAATTTCCGACTACCACGTCCTGACCTACGCCGACTCCGGCTTCGGCCCCTTGCCGCACTACACCAGGCGTCGCGTTCCGCGCGATCAGGTGGAAGCGATCGTCAGCCGCATCAACCAGCGCGACGAGGCCGCGACCTTCTTCCCGCTGCCGCTGAGCGCGGTGCCCCGCAAGGTGATCTGGGACAAGCGCCACTGGGCGGAGCTTCGCGCGCATCTTGCGGATTTTTTCCACGTCAATGCACGCACCTTCGGTGCGCGTCGCATCCTCATCGACCTGCAGTCCCCGCATGGCACGGCGCACCTGATGGAGGCGCTGCACGGTGCGGTCGAAGATGTCCCGCCGGTCTGCGTGGACGAGATCGTCGTCGTCACGGCCGCTGAAGGCGACGATGACCAGCCGGCCCTTTCGCGCCGCCAGCGCGACGCGAGCGTCATCGCCGCCATCGTCAAGGACCACGAGGCGGCCGAAGCCGAGCGTCGCAATCGGCGGTCACGGCCGTAGGCAGGGCGCAGTCCAGCCGCCTGCCGGCCCGAGATCAGCTGGCCACTCTTGCTCTGCCGTGTGGGCATCTAAGATACAGAAATCTGATATCGGCGGTCAGAGAAAGCCATGAAGACCACGCTCAACCTCAATGACAACCTGCTTGCTGAAGCCAAGGCCTTGGCGGCGCAACAGCGCACCACTCTGACGCGCCTTGTCGAAGAAGGTCTGCAACTGCGATTGCGCGGGCGGCCGCCGCAGCTGAAGTCCGTGCGCCTGCCGGTCTATCGGGGCAAGGGTGGACTGGCACCGGGACTCGACGGGCTCAGCAACAAGGCGATGCTGGACGCCGCCGACAGTGACGCCTGACGTCAACGTCCTCGTTGCTGCATCGCGCAGCGACCATCCGCACCATGTCGATGCCTTGCTGGCGGCCCCGGGCGTGGAGCGACCGGCGCTGGGTGCCGAGAGGCCGGCGTTCCGCCAGTTGTGTGCCGACAATGCGCTCGCCGCGAACGATGTACCTGATGCGTGGCTGGCCGCCGCAGTCATCCATCAAGGCGAGCATCTGGTCAGTTTCGACAGCGACTTCAGGCGGCTTCTGTCCAGGGCGCAGTTCACCCGCCTGCAAGCCTGACATCACCCGGCGACGCCGGCCTGCGCTTCCAGTGCCTGGTTCAGGTGCGGCGAGTCCAGCAGCATCTGCGCCGTGTGGTCCAGGTGGCGCGCGATCAGTGCCTGGGCGGTCGGGATGTCGCGGCCGAGCACCGCGTCGACGATCGCCTGGTGCTCGGCCTTGACGTCGCGCTCGGTGGCGGCCAGCGGGGCCGTCAGGAAGCGGTAGCGCTCGCTCTGCTGATAGAGCATCTGGTGCATCTTCAGCAGCCATTCGTTGGGGCAGCCGGACACCAGCGCGTGATGGAACTCGCCGTGGTTCGCAGCCCATTCGCGATTGAGATGGCGCGGCTGCCCGGCTTCGCGCTCGGCGATGCGGGTCAGCCGGTGCAAAGCCGAGACGATGCGCCCCTCCCAGGCCAGGTCGCCGTGCCGGATGGCTTCGGCGAGGCAGAGCTGCTCGACCTGGATGCGGGCCTCGACCAGGTTGCGCAGGTCGAGCGCCGAGACCGGACTGACGCGGTATCCGCGGGCCGGCTCCGACACCACCAGCGCCTCGGCCTCGAGCATCGCCAGGCCTTCGCGCACCGCACCGGCACTGACCGAGAGCTCTTCCGCCAAGGCAGCGATGTTGAGCTTCGAGCTCGGCAGCAGCCGCCCTTCGACGATCGCCGTGCGCAGCCGCTCGAACACCAGCCGTGTCTGGCTCATTCCCCGGGGGCGCTCGCTCGTCGCTGTCATGTGTGGTCCGAAAGGAATGATCTTCCTTGTTAACCCTAGGTATAGATAAAGCGTCTGTCGATATAGTTTGGCTTGAAGAATATATTATTTCGAGCTTCGCGAGAAGTACCGGAGACAGACCATGGCCATCGAGCTTCGTACCCGGAAGGACCCGTATCGGGCCGCCGTTCATGGCGTGCATTCGCTGGACGGCATCGTTTTCACGGTCCCCGACCTCGACGATGCAGTGCGCTTCTACGAGGCTTTCGGGCTGGAGACGAAGCGCGTCGGCGATCGGCTCGACCTGCATACGCTCGGCCATCCGCATGCCTGGGCGTCGGTCCATGCGGCGCCGGGGCCGAAGAAGCTCCAGTACCTGCGCTTCGGCTGCTTCGCCGAAGACTTCGATGCGATTGCCGCGCGCATCGAGACGCTGGGCGTCGAGCGCTGCGCGCCGCCTCCCCTGGGCAGCGGCGAAGGCCTGTGGGTCAAGCATCCGGACGGCTTCCCGGTGCAGGTTGTGGTGGCCGCCAAGAGCACGCCGGACCTGCGCAGCGAGAAGCAGGTGGAGCCGCCCGTGCCGCTGGGCACCGGCGCTTCGCTGGCGCGCTCGCGCATTCCGAAGGTCCGGCCGCGCCGCCTGTCGCACGTGCTGCTGCACTGTCCCGACGTGTCGCGCGCCATCCATTTCTACGAGGATGCGCTCGGCCTGCGCCTGACCGACCGCTCCGCCGACCTGGTGGTGTTCATGCACGGCGTGCACGGCAGCGACCACCACCTGATCGCCATGGCGAAGTCGGATGGGCCGGGCCTGCACCACCTGAGCTGGGACGTTGCCAGCATCGACGAGGTCGGGCGCGGCATGGAGCAGATGTACGCGGCCGGATTCACGCGCGGCTGGGGTGTCGGGCGCCATGTGCTGGGCTCGAATTACTTCTACTACGCGCGGGACCCCTGGGGCAGCTACAGCGAGTTTTCGTTCGACATCGACTACGTGCCGGGCGATTTCGAATGGCGCTCCGGCGACCACCCGCCCGAGGATTCCTTCTACGCCTGGGGCCCCGCGGTGCCCGAGGACTTCATCACCAACTTCGAAATCCGGAACGGTTGACTGCACCATGCGCCTCATCGCTTTTCAGAACAAGGGCCAGTCCGCCATCGGCCTGCGCCTGGGCCAGGAGGTCGTCGACCTCACGGCCGAAGGCCTGCCCGCCACCCTCGACGCGCTGCTGCGCGCCGGGCCCGAAGGCCTGGCCGCGGCGCAGCGCGCCGGCGCCTCGGCCCGCACGCGGCTGCCGCTGGCGGACATCGCATGGCTGCCGCCGCTGCAGTCGCCCGCCAAGGCGATCGCGGTCGGCCTCAACTACGTCGACCACGCGGCCGAAGGCAACTTCGATCCGCCCAAGTACCCGGTGCTGTTCCATCGCTTCCCCTCGTCGTGGGTCGGCCACGGCCAGCCGCTGGTGCGTCCGCACGTGTCGACGCAGTTCGACTACGAAGGCGAGCTGGTGGTCGTGATCGGCAAGGGCGGCCGCTACATCGACAAGGCGAAGGCGCTCGAGCACGTGGCCGGCTATTCGCTCTTCAACGACGGCTCGATCCGCGACTACCAGTTCAAGTCGGCCCAGTGGATGATGGGCAAGAACTTCGACCGCTCCGGCGCCTTTGGCCCGGAACTGGTCACGGCCGACGAACTGCCCCCGGGCGCCACCGGCCTGAAGCTCCAGACCCGCCTCAACGGCCAGGTGCTGCAGGAGGCCGATACGCGCGACATGATCTTCGACGTCGCCACGCTGGTGTCGGTGTGCTCGGAGCCCTTCGCGCTGCAGCCCGGCGACATCATCATCGCCGGCACGCCCGCGGGTGTCGGCTTCGCGCGCAAGCCGCCGATCTTCATGAAGGCCGGCGACGTCTGCGAGGTCGAGATCGAAGGGGTCGGCCTGCTGTCGAACCCGGTGGTCGACGGCGACTGACAAGCAGGCACCGACCGCTTCCCCGAACAACTACAGGAGACAGAGCATGAACATGGACCGTCGTTCCTTCGTGGCAGCGGCCGGCGCCCTCGGCGCCAGCGCACTGTGGAGTTCGCAGGCCGGCGCCCAGCCCAGCGGGGCGCCGATCAAGGTCGGCGGCACGCTGGCGCTGACCGGCCCGCTGTCGTCCACCGGGCTGGTGCACAAGCTCACCGGCGAGATCTATGTCGACTCGCTCAACAAGCGCGGCGGCCTGCTCGGCCGGCCGGTGGAGTGGGTGCTGAAGGACGACCAGTCCAAGCCCGACCTGGCCCGCACGCTGTACGAGCAGCTCGTGACGGCCGACAAGGTCGACCTGCTGATCGGGCCCTACGCCACCGGCAACATCCTGTCGGCGATGGGCGTGGCGCAGCGCTACAACAAGACCCTGGTGCACCACACCTTCGGCATCCCGAACCTGGCCAAGTACGACCAGCAGTTCCCGGCCTGGTCGATCGGCCCGGAGCCCGAGAAGACCCTGCCAGCGCTGGTGCTCACCGCACTGGCCTCGTCGTCGGCGCCGCCCAAGACCATCGCGGTCGTGACCAGCAAGTTCCCGTCGGTGCACTTCGTGGCGCTCGGCGCGCGCGAAGTGGCCAAGCAGCGCGGCATCAAGGAGGTGCTGTTCCTCGAGTGGGACTTCGGCAATCGCGACTTCGGCCCGATCGCCGGCCGCGTGAAGGAGGCCAACCCGGACTTCATCTGGACCGGCGCCATCGGCCTCGAGGGCAACCAGCTGCTCGACGCCATGAAGAAGATCGACTATGCGCCGCTGCACCACTTCTATCACGTGCCCGCGCCGGCGCCGATGCTGAAGGCGCCCGAGGCCAACGGGGCGTTGTCGATGACCATCTTCGAGGACCATCCGCCGTTCACCAACAACCCGGTGGCGGCCGAGTTCGTCAAGGTCTACCGCGAGCGCGCCGCCGGCGCCGGCATGCCCGACACCGCGGTCGAGACCCAGGCCGCGGCCTCGTTCACGGCCTGGCAGATCATCGAGGCCGCGGTGATCGCCACCAAGGGCCTGGACGACAAGGCCATGGCCGCCTGGCTGCGCGCCAACCAGGTCGACACCATCCAGGGCAAGCTGCGCTTCAACGAGCGCGGCAACTTCGGCGCCGACCTGAGCCGGGTCAAGCAGGTGCAGAACGGCAAGTGGGTCACGGTCTGGCCGGCCGAATGGGCCGCCCCCGGCGCCAAGCTGCAGACCCGCGGCGCCTGAGCCGATGGCATTGCCGAGCGCTACCCTTCTCGCCCAGGCCATCCTCGCGGGCCTCTTCACGGGAGCGCTCTATGGCCTGCTGGGCCTGGGCCTGAGCCTCTCGTGGGGCATGCTGCGGCAGATCAACCTGGCGCATTTCGCGCTCGCCTTCCTCGGCGCCTACCTGACCTACGAGCTGTCGAGCCGCCGCGGTGTCGACCCGCTGCTCTCGCTGGTCTTCATCGTGCCGTTGTTCTTCGCGCTCGGCACGGCCTTGCACTGGGTGCTGACGCGCTTTCGGGTCAGCCCGTTCAACTCGTTGCTGGTGACCTTCGGCGTCACCGTGATCATCGAGGCGCTGCTGCAATGGATCTGGACCGCCGACTACCGCAAGCTGGAGTCGAGCTATGCCGAGCACAAGCTGCGGCTCGGGCCGCTGTTCCTGCCGCTGCCGGAGCTCATCACGCTGGGGCTGGGCGTCGGCATCTCGCTCGCCGTGTGGGTGGCGCTGCGCCGCACCGACCTCGGCAAGGCGATGCGCGCCGCCGCCGAGGACGCCCCGATCGCCGCCGCCTTCGGCGTCAACCAGAACGCGCTGGCGCTGATGCTGTCCGGCCTGAACGCCGCGCTGGCCGGCGTGGCGGGCGTGTGCATCGCGCTGGCCTACACGCTGTCGCCGTCGCAGATCTACGCCTGGATCGGAGTGGTCTTCGCCGCCGTGATGCTCGGCGGCCTGGGCCGGCCGCTCGGGCCGTTGATCGCCGGCTGCGTCATCGGCGTCACCGAAGCCGTCACGATGGCGGTCACCGCGCCCTCGTGGGCGCCGCTGGTGTCTTTCTCGCTGCTGATGCTGGTGTTGCTGGCGCGGCCGGGGAGGGTGGCCTGATGAAGCGCTCCCTGCTCGTGATCCTGGCGGCCGGCGCGGGCCTGGCCACGGTGCCGTGGCTCGGGCTGCCGGCCTTCTACGAGTCGATCCTCTACCTGGTGCTGCACTGGATCGCGCTGGCCACCTCGTGGAACCTGTTGTCGGGCTACTCGGGCTATTTCTCGTTCGGCCACGGCGCCTTCTTCGGCATCGGCATGTACACCACGGCGACCTTGGCGACCCGCTTCGACATCCCGTTCCTGTGGACCCTGCCGGCCGCCGGCCTGGTGGCCGCGCTGTTCGGCACCCTGCTGGGCGCGGTGGCCTTCCGGGTCCAAGCGGTGCGCGCCGAGCTGTTCTCGCTGCTGACCCTGGCCGCCACCTTCGTGGTGGCGACGCTCATTCTCAACACGCCGATCGACGGCGGCCCGGGCGTCTACATGAGCGCGGTGCCGGTGCCCGCGATCGGGCCCACGGCCTCGGGCACCTTTTATCTGCTGGCGCTGGCGGTCGCACTGGCCACGGTGGTGGCCGCGCTGGTGGTCTACCACTCGCGCTTCGGCACCGGCCTGTTCGCGATCCACGACGACGAGGACGTCGCCGAGGTGATGGGCGTGCCGACCTTCCGCTACAAGCTCGGCGCCTTCGCGCTGTCCTGCGGCTTGGCGGGCGTGGTCGGCGGCGTGCAGGCGCTGTTCATCTCCTATGTGACCACCGGCGACACCTTCACGATCGCGCTGCCGCTCACGGTGGTGCTGATGGCGGTGCTCGGCGGCACGCGGCACTGGGCCGGCCCGATCGTCGGCGCCACCACGATCACGCTGCTGCTCTATGCCTTCACCGGCGGCGACACCGCGATCATCGGCAAGGGCCTGACCGGGCTGGTGCTGATCGTCGTGATCCTCTTCATGCCCGAAGGGCTGCTCGGCCAGGCCCTGAAATGGTGGCACGCGCGGCGTGGCGCCGGGGTGATCGCAGCGCCCGCGCCTGCGCGTGCGCCGGCCCTGGCGACGGGCGCGCCGGCCGTGCCGCCACGGCCGGTGGCCGGCGCCGGCGAGGTGCTGCTGCGCGCCCAGGGCGTGCGCAAGTCATTCAAGGGCGTGCAGGCGCTGCGCGGCGTCGACCTCGAACTGCGGCGCGGCGAGATCCTCGGGCTGCTCGGCCCCAACGGCTCGGGCAAGTCGACCTTCATCAATGTCGCGAGCGGCCACTATGCGGTGACGGCGGGAGTGATCGAGTTCGACGGCCGGCGGATCTCGGGCATTCCGGCCCACCGCATCGCGCACGGCGGCATGGCGCGCACCTACCAGATCCCGCGGCCCTTCGCCCATCTCACGGTGCTCGAGAACGTTGCTTTGCCGGCGATGTTCGGCGCCGCCTCGCTCGACCGCCGCAGTGCCGAGGCCGAGGCCTGGCAATGGCTGGCCTTCACGGGCCTCACCGAGCGCGCCGGGGCGCTGCCCGGCGAACTCAACCTGCACCAGCGCAAATTCCTCGAGTTCGCGCGCGCGCTGGCCTCGCGGCCCCAGGTGCTGATGCTCGACGAGGTGCTGTCGGGCCTGACGCCGTCGGAGATCGACGAGGCCGTGGCGCTGATCCGGCGCATCCGCGACCAGGGCGCGACCATCGTCTTCGTCGAGCACGTGATGCGGGCCGTGATGGCGCTGTGCGACCGGGTCGTGATCTTCCATCGCGGCGAGGTGCTGGCCGAAGGCGAGCCACGCGAGGTCATGCAGCGGCCGGCGGTGGTCTCGGCCTACTTGGGGCAGGCCATGGCGCCGGCGTGCGCCGAGGCCGCCTTCGAAGCGCCGATACCCGTCGGCGTCGCGGAGCTGAGCCATGCTTGAGGTGCAGGAGATCCGCGTCGCCTACGGCCAGGCGACCGCGCTGTGGGACGTGTCGCTATCGATCGGCAAGGGCGAGCTGCTCTGCGTCGTCGGGCCCAACAGCGCCGGCAAGAGCACGTTGATCAATGCGATCGCCGGGCTCCATCGCGTGAGCGCCGGCCGCCTCGTGTTCGATGGCCAGGACATTTCGCGGCTGGCGCCGCATCGCTTCTGCGGCCAGGGCATCGCGCTGGTGCCTGAGGGCCGGCGCCTCTTCACCGAGATGACGGTGCGCGAGAACCTCGAGATCGGCAGCTACCTGGGCGCCGCGCGCCGCGAGCGGGCACTCTCGCTGGAACGCGTGTGCGCGCTGTTCCCGGCGCTGGTCGAGAAGCTGGCGCAGCCGGCCGGCTCGCTGTCGGGCGGGCAGCAGCAGATGGTGGCGATCGGCCGCGCGATGATGGCGAAGCCGCGCCTGCTGCTGCTCGACGAACCCTCGCTGGGCCTCGCGCCGAGCATCGTGCTCGACATGTTCGAGGCCATCCGGCGCATCCATGCCGATGGCATCGCGGTGCTGCTGGTGGAGCAGAACGTCAGCATGGCGCTGGAGGTCGCGCAGCGCGCCGCGGTGCTGGAGGAGGGCCGCATCGTCGCGATCGGGCGGCCCGATCAACTGATGGCGAGGCCCGAGTTGCGCCGGGCCTACCTCGGGGTCGAGCCCGACGCCGCGCCGGCGGCCGGCTCATTTCAGCCGGTAGCTCAGCCTGCGGCCCCCTGAGACGGTCGAGTCGAGACCGATCCATTCGCCGTCCGCCGCATACCAGAGGTCGATCGGCTGCGCAGTCCCGGTGATGCGCCATCGCGAAGCCGCGACAGGCACGCCACGCACCTCGACGGTGTCGCTGCCTTGCGGCTTCACCTGCACGGTCTCGGCGCGGCCGGTCTGGGCGTTGAACAGGCGGGTTTGCGTCAGGATCGCCGGATTCCAGTAGGCGAAGCTCATCACGCAGCCGACCAGCGACTGTGCGGCGTCGCCCGGCACCGGGGCCGGGCCTTCGGCCTCGGCGCGCACGCGGGTGGTCTTGCCGTTTTCTTCGGTGGTGGAGGCCAGGCCGGTCAGGCAGTTGCCGCGCCACTGCTCGATCGCCTGGTGACGGTAGCGGTAGACCGCGAGCCCCAGCATCTTGACGACGAAGCTGGCGTCGCTGTTGATCTGCCGGTCGTCCCCCGATGCCGTGCTCATGAAGCGGTGCTCGCCGATCGGCTGGCCGTCGAGCGTGACCTGGAAATCCCATTGGCGACGGGTGTCCGACCAGGCTGGCGGCGCGTTCGTGGCCAGCAGGCCGAGCAGCAGTGCCATGGCGAAGGAGATGAGGCGCTCAGCCATGCGCCGGCTCCGGAACCGTGACGCCGTCGAACCGGATCGACAGCCAGACCAGGGTCGGCAAGGCGACGGCCCAGCCGAGGGCCAGCGCGAACAGCGCCGGCGGGGCATCGACGAACTGCGCCGCGCCCATCCGCACGCCGGAGGCAAAGGCCAGGGGTCCGGCGACCGCGCCCAGCAGCGCGGCCAGCCAGAGCCGGTGTCGGAGCCAGCGCAGCGTGACGTTCAAGGCAATCGCGAACAGGCCCCAGAGGGCGACGATCCAGTAGGGCGCCAGGCGCGGATCGAACTGTCCCGACGGATAGGTCACCTGGCCTGCGGCGGTGTGCAGCGACTCGGTGGCGAAGCCGATGAGCATCGCCAGCCCCACCAGGCAGGCTTCGCGCTTCGGCCGGGCCGATACCGCCAGGTGCCAGCCGATGCCGGCGAGAACGCAGACCGTGCCCCAGAGCGGCATGTGGCGCGCGGCGCCCAGAACCGCGGCGAACCAGGCCAACTGGGACACTGCGATGTTCGCGAATCGGATGGCGGTCGTCGGACGCGGCTTCATGGGGCTTTCCTTCGCGGCCGCAGACAAGGGTGCTGGGGAGCTTTGCCGCCTTGTCTTTACGCATGGGACCCGGGATTGGATCTCCTTCGCAGGCCCCGGGGTAGGCGAAGAGTGCGCTGGATCGGCCCCAATGTCCTACCCTGCGAGCGGGCGGGCGGGTGTCCATTGCGGCATGAACTCGAAGTTGTCCCCGGTGCTGCGTGTCCTGCAGCAGATCTCGCATCTCCACGTCCTGCGGGACGTCGAGCTCGTCTTTGCGCCGGCGGGCCAGGTGTCCGAGACCGGCGGCCCGTTCGAATTGCGCATCGCTTCCTGCAAGCGAGAGCTGCGCCGCCTGACTTTCGGGGCCACCGCTGCGGATCTGTCCCGCTTCCGCCTCGAGCGGGCGCTGTTCCTGCGCCTGCTTCTGGCTAGCGCCGATGCGCGGCTGGCGGCCTGGAAGTGCGCGGCCGAATGGCAGCCGCTGCGGCGCTCGCAGCTGCAGGAATCGCTCTCGCATGACGCCGAGCAGCGTGAACTGGCCGTGCTCGTGAAGGAGATGGACGCGCCGCAGTTCGCGGACTACGTCTGCCAGGCCGCGCGGCGGGCCTGCGTCGGCTGAAGCGTCGCCGCGGCCGGAGTCGGCACACCGCCAGGGAGAGGCGAAAATCGGCGCCTTCCTGCTCTATCGATTCTCCAAGCTCTCGTGGCATCCAACGAACTCAAGGGCTTCATCCTCACTCGCCGCTGGCGAGACGCCCCGGCCGGCACCGAAATCGAGTATTGGCTGGCGACCGACGCCGGGCCGATGAAAGTGGTCCTGACCGCCCGCACCTCGGTCGCATTCGTCGAGGCCCGGCACCGGCCTGCGCTGGACGCGCAACTCGCAGCCATGCCGGGCCTGCAGGTGCGTGAACTCGGGCTGAAGACCTTCGGGCAGGGACCCGTCGTCGGTGTCTATGCCAAGCACTTCCGCCAACTCGGCCAGCTGGCACGGGCGCTCCAGGCGCAGGACCTTCCATTGCTCGAAGCCGATGTTCGTCCGCACGACCGCTACCTGATGGAGCGGTTCATCACCGCGGGCGTGCGGGTGGAAGGAGGGCGCAGGGACGGCGCCACCATCGTCGACTGCAGGCTCAGGCCGGCGCCCGACTTCCGGCCAGTGCTCAAGGTGGTGTCGCTGGACATAGAGACCAGCCGGCACGAGGCGCTCTACTCCATCGCGCTGGACGCAACCGCGGACCGGGTCGTCTTCATGCTGGGCGAGCCGCCGGCCGAGCCGGCGGAGCCCGAGGGCTTCTCGCTCGTCTATTGCCCGACCCGCAAGGACATGATCGAGCGCTTGAACGACTGGTTCGAGAAGAACGACCCCGACGTCATCATCGGCTGGAACGTCATCCAGTTCGATCTTCGCGTGCTTCAGAAGACAGCCGACGACTGCGGGGCGCAGCTGCTCCTGGGGCGCGAGCGCCGGCCCTTCGAGTGGCGCACCCATCCGGGCCGACAGGGCTACCTGTTCGCGCCGACACCCGGGCGGGTCGTCATCGACGGCATCGACGCGCTCAAGGCCGCGGTGTGGAGCTTTCCGTCCTTCAGCCTCGAGACCGTGTCGCAGGCGCTGCTGGGCGAGGGCAAGGCCATCGGGGACGCGTACGACAAGATGGCCGAGATCGAGCGCCGCTACCAGGAGGACAAGCCCGCGCTGGCCACCTACAACATCCGCGACTGCGAACTGGTGCTGCGCATCTTCGAGAAGGCGAAGCTGCTGCAGTTCGTGCTGGAACGGGCCCACACGACGGGCCTGCAGGCCGACAAGTTCGGGGGCTCCATCGCCGCGTTCAGCCATCACTATCTGCCGCGCATGCATCGCCTGGGCTACGTGGCGCCGAGCGTGGGCGAGATCCCGAGCAAGGCCTTCCCCGGCGGCTACGTGATGGACTCGAAGCCGGGGTTCTACGACTCCGTCGTGGTGCTGGACTACAAGAGCCTCTACCCCTCGATCATCCGGACCTTTCTCGTCGATCCGGTGGGCTTCATCGAGGGGTCGAACGCCTCGGACCCGACGCGTGTCGTCCAGGGGCCGGGAGGGACCGTCTTCTCGCGCGAGAAGCATTGCCTGCCGGAGATCGTGACCACGCTGTGGCGCGCCAGGGACGAGGCCAAGCGGGTCAGGAACGAGCCCTTGTCGCAGGCCCTGAAGCTGCTCATGAATTCCTTCGCCGGGGTGCTGGGTGCGGCCGAGTGCCGCTTCTTCAATCCCAAGCTCGTGTCCGCCGTGACCTTGCGCGGGCACGAGATGATGAAGCTCACCCGCGAATTCGTGGAAGACCGGGGCTACGAGGCGATCTACGGCGACACCGACTCCATCTTCATCTGGCTGCGGCGCACCCGCACCAACGAAGAGGCGCACGCCATCGCGGCCGACCTGGCGAGAGACATCAACGCCTGGTGGACGCGCACCCTTCGCGAGGAGCAGGGTCTGGAGAATTTCCTCGAGATCGAGTTCGACACGCACTACAAGAAGTTCTTCATGCCCACCATCCGCGGCTCGGACGTGGGCAGCAAGAAGCGCTACGCCGGCCTCAGCGCGGATGCCGGGGGCAAGGAGGAGATGGTCTACCGCGGCCTCGAGATGGCCCGCAGCGACTGGACCCCGCTGGCGCGCCAGTTCCAGGAGGGCCTGCTCTCGCGCATCTTCCGCGGCGAGCCCCATCAGGCGTTCGTGGCCGACTATGCACAGTCGATGCTGGCGGGCAGGATGGACGACCTGCTTGTCTACCGCAAGCGCCTGCGGCATCGCCTCGATGCCTACCAGGTCAACGTGCCGCCGCAGGTCCGCGCTGCCCGGATGGCCGACGAGCACAACGATCGGGTCGACCGCCCCAGGCAATACCAGGACGGCGGCTGGATCGAGTACGTCATGACCCTGAACGGGCCGGAGCCCATGGAAGCGCGCCGCTCCCGCATCGACTACGAGCACTACCTGAGCAAGCAGCTGCAGCCGATCGGCGATGCCATCCTGCAGCCCATGGGGGAGAGCTTTGCGGCGCTGACGACATTGCAGCGAGGTCTGTTCTAGGCCTCCTCCGGCTCGACGCCTCCCTGCATGTCATCCACCCGCTGCATGTTCTCGAGGATCCGCAGCAGGTAGTGCAGCGTGTGCGTGATGTCGTTGACCGAGAAATCGCCGATCACCTGCTCGTAGTAGTCGTGGATCTTCGGCAGCGCCTCCTGCTGCCACACCTGCAGGCCTGAAGGCGTCATCGAGACCAGCCGCGACCGGCGGTCTCGGCCGTCGGGCGCCATCCGCAGCCGGCCGTCGCGCTCCATGCGGCTGAGCAGTCCCGACAGCGCCTGCCGGCTCACCTTGAGGTAGCGGGCCAGGTCGCCCACGCTCATCCCGTCGCCGGCCTCGGGCCGCGACAGCGCACCCAACACCGCCCATTGCTGCGTCGTGAGGCCTTCGGCCTCGACGGCCTTGGTGCCTGTTTTATGCAACATGTTTGCACATTGGTACAGGCGAAAGAACACGCGGTTGGCCAGTGCCATGCGCGCTGGGTCCGCTGATTGATTAGGGATAACCATGATTCATCTCTGAAAGTTCGATTTGACAGGCGAGTCGATTCGACCATAATACGTAAACATGTTGTCGTAATGGCGCGAAACCTCTCGAGGCTGGCGCCCACGATAGCAAGCTTCGCAACCCATGGAGACCCAGATGCAGACATTCAATGAAAAGACCGTCGTGATCACCGGCGGCGGCGGCGGCATCGGCGGCGCGACCAGCCGCCGCTTCGCCCGCCAGGGCGCACGTGTCGCGGTGTTCGACCTGAACCCGGAGGCCGCCGAGAAGGTGGCCGCGCAGATCCGCGCCGAGGGCGGCCGGGCCGAGGCCTTCCGCTGCGACATCACCGACCGCGCGAGCGTCGACGCCGCGGTCGCCGCCACGATCGAGCGCTTCGGCGCGATCGACGTGCTGGTCAACAACGCCGGCTGGGACGTGTTCAAGCCCTTCACCAAGACCGAGCCTGCGCAGTGGGACAAGCTGATCGCCATCAACCTGACCGGTGCCCTGCACATGCACCACGCAGTGCTGCCCGGCATGGCGGCGCGCAAGGCGGGGCGGATCGTCAACATCGCCTCCGACGCGGCGCGGGTCGGCTCCTCGGGCGAAGCGGTGTACGCGGCCTGCAAGGGCGGCCTGGTGGCGTTCTCGAAGACCATCGCGCGCGAGCACGCCCGCCACGGCATCACGGTCAATGTGGTGTGCCCGGGGCCGACCGACACCGCGCTGTTCGCCGACTACAAGGAAGGCGCCGGCAATCCCGAGAAGCTGATGGAAGCCTTCACGCGCTCGATCCCGCTGGGTCGCATCGGCCAGCCGGACGACCTGCCGGGCGCCATCCTGTTCTTCGCCAGCGACGACGCGGCCTACGTCACGGGCCAGGTCCTGAGCGTCTCCGGCGGACTGACCATGAACGGCTGATGCCGCGCTGCGCGCCCCTGTCCCACCTCACCGAAAGAACATCATGGAATTCGAAGACATCCTCTACGAAGTGCGCAACGGCGTGGCCTGGATCACCATCAACCGGCCCGAGAAGATGAACGCCTTTCGCGGCCAGACCTGCGACGAGATCATCCGGGCGCTGAACCGCGCCGGCTACGACCGCGAGGTCGGCGCCATCGTGCTGGCCGGCGCCGGCGAGAAGGCCTTCTGCACCGGCGGCGACCAGTCCGCGCACAACGGCAACTACGACGGCCGCGGCACCATCGGCCTGCCGATGGAAGAGCTGCACACCGCCATCCGCGACGTGCCCAAACCGGTGATCGCACGGGTGCAGGGCTTCGCCATCGGCGGCGGCAATGTGCTGTGCACCATCTGCGACCTGACGATCGCCTCCGAGAAGGCCATCTTCGGCCAGGTCGGCCCGAAGATGGGTTCGGTCGACCCCGGCTACGGCACGGCCTTCCTGGCGCGCGTGGTCGGCGAGAAGAAGGCGCGCGAGATCTGGTATCTCAACAAGCGCTACTCGGGCCAGGAGGCCGTGGCCATGGGCCTGGCCAACATCTGCGTGCCGCCCGAGAAGCTCGACGAGACCGTGCAGGAGTGGGCCGAGACCATCTGCGAGCGCAGCCCGACGGCCATCGCCATCGCCAAGCGCAGCTTCAACGCCGACACCGCGCACCAGAGCGGCATCGCCGGCCTGGGCATGTACGCGCTCAAGCTCTACTACGACACCGAGGAGTCGCGCGAAGGCGTCAAGGCGCTCGGCGAGCGGCGCAAGCCCGAGTTCCGCAAGTACGCGAAGTAGGCCCCGAGCCACCCAAGGAGACACCATGAATCCCTACATCGATGAGGATCTGGCGGCGCTGGCCGAGCATGCGCGCCGCTTTGCCACCGGACGGGTCGCGCCGGGCTTTCTGGAGCGCGACAAGACACGCGTGCTCGACCGCGCGCTGATGCGGGAGATGGGCGAGATGGGATTCATCGCGCCCGAGCTGTCCGAGGCCCACGGCGGCCAGGGCATGGGCGCGCTGGCGGCCGGCGTGATCCACGAGGAGATCGCGCGGGCCGACCTGAGCCTGAGCTACGTCAACCTGCTGGCCTCGCTCAACGGGCAGATCCTGGCCCATCACGGCCGGCCGGAAGTCGTCGCGCCCTGGCTGGCGAAGCTCACGCGGGGCGAGGCGCTGTTCGCGATCGCCCTCACCGAGCCGCGCGGTGGTTCCGATGCCGCCAACCTGCGCCTGCGCATCGAACGCGTCGGCGACGAATACGTCGTCAATGGCGAGAAGACCTCGATCTCCGCCGCCGACCAGGCCGATGCGGCGGTGGTGTTCGGCCGCACCGGATCGATCGAATCGGCGGCCCATGGGGTCACGGCCCTGCTGGTGCCGATGGACCTGCCGGGCATCACCCGCAACCGCTTCGACTGCCACGGCCAGCGCGCGATCGGGCGCGGCTCGCTGTTCTTCGAGAACGTCCGGGTGCCGGCCAGCCACCGCCTGGGCGACGAGAACAAGGGCTTCGTGCAGGTCATGCAGGGCTTCGACTTCTCGCGTGCGCTGATCGGCCTGCAGGTGCTGGCTGTCGCCCGCGTGGCGCTGGAAGAGACCTGGGGGTACGTCGCGCAGCGCGAAGCCTTCGGCAAGCCGTTGTCGGCCTTCCAGGGCGTGTCGCATCCGCTGGCGGATTTCGACACCCAGGTCGAGGCGGCTCGCCTGCTGTGCCTGCAGACGCTTTGGCTGAAGGACAAGGGCGTACCGCACACCGCCGAAGCCGCGATGTGCAAGTGGTGGGCGCCCAAGCTGTCCTACGACGCGATCCACCAGTGCCTGCTGATGTTCGGCCATGGCGGCTACGACCGCGGCGCGATGGAGCAGCGCCTGCGCGACGTGCTGGGCTTCCAGATCGGCGACGGCACGGCCCAAATCATGAAAACCATCATCGCCCGCACGCGCGCCGGACGGGAAGCGGTGCCTTCCTGAGACCTTGCGGGACAGATCAAGAAACTGCGCAGCAGTTTTTGCTCTGTCCTCAACTGACCAGGCCGAGACACTACAACAAGGAGACACAACATGGAATTCGACGCCGTACTCATCGCGCCGCGCCGCGCCCGGATGGTGGCCCAAGGCCTCTGGCACGACCGCACCATCAACGACGACCTCGACGCCTGCGTCGCGGCCTGCCCCGACAAGATCGGGCTCACCGCCTTGCGGGTGGAGGAGGGCGGCACCACCCGCTTCACCTACCGCGAGATGGCCCGGATGGCCGACCGCATCGCGGTCGGGCTGGCGCGGCTGGGCGTGGGCCGCAACGACGTGGTGGCCTGCCAACTGCCCAACTGGTGGCAGTTCACACTGACCTACCTGGCCTGCTCGCGCATCGGCGCCGTGATGAATCCGCTGATGCACATCTTCCGCGAGCGCGAGCTGTCGTTCATGCTCAAGCACGGCGAAGCCAAGGTCCTGATCGTGCCGCAGGCCTTCCGCGGCCTCGACTTCGAAAAGATGGTGGCGGGCTTGCGGGGCGACCTGCCTGACCTCGAGCACGTGGTGGTGGTCGGCGGCAGCGGCGGCAACAGCTTCGATGCCCTGCTCAGCGGCCCGGCCTGGGAGGACAGCGCCGACGCGCAGGCGATCCTGGCGCGCAGCCGCCCCGGCCCCGACGACGTGACCCAGCTGATCTACACCTCGGGCACCACCGGCGAGCCCAAGGGCGTGATGCACACGGCCAACACCACCATGGCCAACATCATTCCGTACGCGCGGCGCCTGCGCCTGGGGGCCGACGACGTGGTGCTGATGGCCTCGCCGATGGCGCACCAGACGGGCTTCATGTATGGGCTGATGATGCCGATCATGCTCAAGGCGAGCGTGGTCCTGCAGGACATCTGGGAGCCGGGCCGGGCGCTGGAGCTGATCCGCAGCGAGCGGGTCAGCTTCACCATGGCCTCGACGCCGTTCCTGACGGACCTGACCCGCACCGTGGCGGAGCGCCGGCTGGAGGTGCCGACCTTGCGCACCTTCCTGTGCGCGGGCGCGCCGATTCCCGGCCCGCTGGTCGAGCAGGCCCGGGGCGTTCTGGGCACCAAGATCGTGTCGGCCTGGGGCATGAGCGAGAACGGCGCCGTCACCCTGATCGAACTCGACGACGAGGACGAGCGCGCCTTCAACACCGACGGCCACCCGCTGCCGGGCGTGGAGATCAAGGTGGCCGACGACGCGGGCCAGGCGCTGCCCGCGGGCGAGTCCGGCAGGTTGCTGGTGCGCGCGTGTTCCAACTTCGGCGGCTACCTCCGGCGGCCGCACCTCAACGGCACCGACGCCGACGACTGGTTCGATACCGGCGACCTCGCGCGCGTCGATGCAGAGGGCTACATCCGCATCACCGGCCGCAGCAAGGACGTGATCATCCGCGGCGGAGAGAACATCCCGGTGGTTGAGATCGAGTCGCTGCTCTACCGGCACCCCGCCATCGCCATGGCCGCGATCGTGGCCTACCCGGACGAACGCCTGGGCGAGCGGGCCTGTGCGGTGGTGGTGGCGCGGCCGGGCCACAGCGTGGACCTGCCTTCGATCGTCGACTTTCTCAAGCGCGAGAAGGTGGCCGTCCAGTACATCCCCGAGCGCCTGATCGTGCGCGACGCCATGCCATCCACGCCGTCCGGAAAGATCCAGAAATTCAAGCTGCGCGAACTGCTTGTTCAACCACAAAACAGTCGTAAACGAACCAAAACAGTCGTAAACGCATCAATAGAGTCGTAAACGACGCCTGGACTCAATCTTGCCGCGGAGGCAACGACTGGGAGGACGACCGGTTCTGGCCCATCTTGGGCGGGGCCATCCTCGTGAATGTTGCAACCCGTTAAGCCGTTAACCAACGAACCCTTTGATTTACTAAGGTTGTGGGATTTTTCCCTAGGGAAGCGGCCTCATTTGCTCAAAAAACGAGTTACGGGAACTTTCGACTAAAAGCCGGGGGGAGCGTTGCGCGCGGCGCCGGATGGTCGAACAGCCTCATGCGGCGAAGAACGCCAGCGTTCGACGAAGGTGTCCCCCTCAGTCGTCTTCAAGAGGGGGGAAGAATCCGAGCTGAATGTTCTTGCCAGGTGCGGGCGGCCGCTGCGAGCTCCCAATGAAGGCCATCCGAGTGCGTCGCGCCTCCCCGCAGATCGTGCCTTGCGTGCGCATTGGACATCTCTGAGGTGGTCGGCGCTGCTGCCGGCCCGCGACGAAGCCGACCGAATCCTCACGGGATCAATTTCGTCTGGGACGAAGAGGCATGGAATTTCTTTGTCTTAGAGGAGAGGGCCCAGGCGTTCCGACCTGGACCGCCGCGCCATCCTGATGAGTTCGTTCAAAGTTAGGCCGGAATTCCATCAAAATGAGGGCGTAAATTTGACGGCGATGCTCCTAAGTGACTGATTTATAAGAAGAATTTCCTCGGGTAGTCTCTGGGGCCGCGATGACCCTTCGTGGGTCATGGATTCCCGTGCGTTGCGGTCCGCAGCACCCATCGATCAGCACGGGCGCCCAAAAAACATTGCCTCACCTAGGCTTCCCTCTGGTTGTAGCCTTCAGTGGGGCACCGCCACGAGCTTCTGCCATGGCTATCAAAGATCTCTATATGCAACCGCTGAGGCCACCGCTGGATTGCTCCGAGCAGGGCGCAAGTACCGGCGCGAGCGGCTGCGGGCCGCAGACATGATCACCCTCGGCGAGGCGGCGTCGCTGATGGCAGTGGATAGGTCGACAGTCACCGCTTGGGTTCGCACCGGGAGGTGCATCGGGATCCCTGGCCGAACGATGGCGTTGCCGCGCTGGCAATTCGATCCCGCGGTTTGGCCCGCGATTCAACTCGTCGTCAATGGGCTGGGAACGACGGACGGATGGCGGGTGCTCATTTTCATGGAGACTGCGGCGCCAACCCTGAACGGCCTGACGCCCCGGATAGCGCTGGAACAAGGCGTCCCGATCAGTCGCATTGTGGACGTGGCCGTTGCGGATGCGCATTGAAAACGCTTTGAGACAGCGACGCGACGGCGGGAGCTTCGGTGGGCAGCAAGCTCATCTACCGCATGGACCGTACGTCCCGTGTAGGGATCCGGGCGCGTTTGCTCGTTTCGGTAGGCGGACTGAGCATCCGATCAACCCAAGCGCGGCCGGCAGCCAACGCTGCCGCACTCGTCGCCTGTCGACCCAGACTAGTGGCTGTCTTGGCCGTCTTTTGCGGGCCAATCGGTTTGCAGATCCAGCCCTCGGACGCTCCCCAAAAGGAATGATGCCACCGAACATGGAGAGTCCAGCCTTTGTACTCCTCCCGGAGAATAGACGTGGAGTTCAATGATCGGACAGCCATCGCGGCAGCATAGCCTTAAGGCCCGCGCCTTGCCGCAGCAGCTACTCGAAATCGAGGAGGGCAACCACTGCGATGGCAACATCGCGAAGTACTTCACTGACGATCGTGGTCGCCTCGCATAGATTTGAGGCTGAAGAAGAACAAGGAAGTCTGTAATGAAGAAATGGATCAGTATGGCGATCGCGATCGCGATCTCGGTCTTGGCGTACCTTCCAGGTGCGTATGCAAAAGGCGGCGGTCGCGTCGCGTATGGTGGTGGCAAGCACACGGCTAGCCATGGCGGCAACTACGCAGGTGGGCAGGGCAGCTCCCATCGTGGCGGCTCGTACAAGAACGGCCAGACCAGCGATCGATACGGGACGCACCAATAATTCCGCCGCGCGAGTTCGTCCGCCGCCGATCCGTCGCAGCATCGCCACGACTGGCGAGTCGAGCCAGCCACGTAGTCGAACAGCGACTTGACTCGGCAATGCGGGTCGCCTACGCACGAGCGCCACTCCACTTGTCCACGAACCCGAGGAAGAGGGGCGAGACGAACACGCGCAGTCGCAGATCGTTGAGCACGAAATGAGAGTCGCCAATCTAAAAATCGAAAACTTCCGCGGTGTCCGTTCGGGGTTTGTGCGCTTTGGAAAGCATCCAGTTATTGTTGGAGACAACAACACTGGCAAGACGACGCTCATCGAAGCGCTGACTCTTCTATTGGGACGAGACAGGTTGGTTCGGGAGTTGACCGAACATGACTTTTTCGGTTCCCGTCCGGAGCCCATTGATCGCATCAAGCTGGTCGCCACCATCACTGACTATCCGAATGACGACCCGGAGCACAGTAGTCACTGGTTTCGGGAGGGTAGAGCAGTCGTCAAATGGCTAGACGAGGCCACCGGCGCCGTGTATCCGTTGCGGGACAACCAGGCTTGGAAGCTGTGCTGTCAGATTTCGTCGCCAGAGTCCGCCTCGGTTCATACTAAATCACACCTTGCCCGTGGCCGCACACGAGCGATCAGGGAGAAGCTGCAGGCGCACCGAGGATGTGACTTGAGGTAGTCTCGGTGCGGCTCCTGTCTTGGGGCGAAGCTGAAAGGTTGAGCGTGACGCCTGCGGAACAGATTGCCTTCATCGCCAAAGAATTTCCCCACCTTGAGCAGAAGACAAGGACGACGCAAACGTCGTTTGGCATCAAGGAGATGGGTGCCCGTGGTCGGGCGATTCGAATCAAACACAGCAACGGCGAATTGAAGCTGGCAGCGACGGCTCTGCGCTTTCCCGACCGACAGTACCTCTACCCAAAGTTCAAAGGTCCGCCCGATGTGCTGCGTCAGCACGTCGAAGGCGAACTCGAGGTGCTGCACAACGAAGCGCCCGGGTCCGGACACACCGCTCCTCCGGTGCGCAACTGGCAGATCGCGCTTCGAGCTCTCGCACATGTCGGTGGCAAGGCCACACGCAAGGCGATCCTTGATGAAATTCGGATCGAACACCCAGCTTTCGACCCGGAGAACCTCCGCAAGGATCTCACCATGCTGAGCGTGAACGACGACTCCCGATTCAGCTATCGCGCGATCGAGACAAGGCGAACTGGATCACGTGCCGATCGCGACCTCGTCTTCCGAGGCGCCGGCCATGGGGATGAAACGGTACCCAACGCAAGCCGTCTTCGACAACGCCGTGCAGAACAGCTTGCGCGTGGTCTCATTGAACGCGGACGTCGCCGACGCAAGCTGGGCACGGCCCTACTGGCCGACCGACAAGAGAGAGGTCGAATACAAGAACGGTCGCTTGGTGATCTGGCTCTGTAGGCAACCTGGGTTTCGCGGAGTGCGCGGGGACGTGGATGCAATCAAAGAAGGATTGGCCACCGCAACACTTACCATCGATCAACTCAGGCAGGGGATCCTGCGATGGCTACTGGGCGTGGATGCGAACCAGCCCGGCAAGGACGGTCTCACACCGAGGCAGCGCTACTTGGAATATGGGCGCGCGCTGAAGCTGGCAAGGCGCAGTCCTCCTGACACGCGCCGACTCCGAATGCTCCGCATGCTTGCGCTTCCGAAACCGGTCACTTGGAATCGCTATGGCATTCGGATCCTGGGCGGCCTTACGTATCAGGACGCAGACCTGTTCACGCGCTATATCAACCGTTCTGGCGGCGAAATGAAAGTCAACGTCCGCATCGACCCGGACGACCTTTCCTCCATCTACGTGATCGTCCCAGATTCCGAGCTCGTCTTGGTGGTCGACTGTTGCGTTCCAGACTATGTCGAAGGACTGACCCTGTACGGGCAGAAGCTCATTCTGAAGCTCTGCCGCGAAAAGAAAAAGCAGAACCCTTCGATCATCGACCTGTGGTCTGCGCGAATGGAACTCCAGATGATGACCGAGCAATGGGTGGCGGACAAGAAGGTGGTCCTTCGCAAGCGCGCGGCCGCGATCAAGCAATCCATCGCACTCAAGAAGCAAAAGAAGGAGGAGGAATACGCGGCATCCCGGCTCGAGGTCGCCTGCACTGAGTTGGATGCCGTGACATTGGATCAGGAGGACGAAAGATGGCAGATGCCGACCGCCGCCTAGATCGGGAGCGTTGGCGAGGCGCCTCGCTCGCCGACCGCCATGCCGCCTTCAAGGCCGTCTACCTAGGGCACCCACAGTCCGTTAGGATCCTCAAAAACTTGGACATTCGACTCCGTATGCAAGGGCTGTCCGACGAAAGCACTGGCATCGTGATCCGCTGCCCGTCGGACGGTGGAAAATCCGCATTCGTCAGGTTCCTGAAGCGAAGATTTCCGCCTGTGGAAAAAGAGGATCGAACGTTGTATCCATGCATCGGATTCAGCGCTCCTATTCCATGCAATGCCCTCGGCATCGCCAACGCCATCCTCAAGGAGTTCCACGATCCCGATGCGGATGGAATGTATGCAGCGCGTCAAATCAGCCGCGCACGAACTCTATGCTGGGAAGCTCAAACAAGGATCATCGCGGTCGACAACTTCCAGGATGTTCCTGAGCGCCGAGGAGTCAAGGGGGTACAGATCGTCGGCAATGTGCTTCGTGACGTGATCGATTGCAACCTTATCGCAGTCCTTTTGGGAACCGACGAAGGGGACATTGTGGTGCGATCGAACGAGCAACTGCGACGTCGATCGCCGGCGAGCCTTCCGCTTGGCTACTACGACATCACGACGAAGGAAGGATTGTCGATTTGCCTTCGTCTCGTGGACCATTTCGAAGAAATATGCCCCTTGGCTGTCAGATCGAACTTGGCCTACACCTGGATCGGAAAGGCGATTGTCTTTGGCTCCAACGGGAAGGTCGGAGCAATGAGCAAGTTGTTCAGCTGGGGGCTGACCGCCTGCGTGGATGCCGGGCTCGAACAACTTCAGCTTGAGCACTTCCGTTACGCGTTCAACGAATACTTCGCCGGGTTCGAGGACTACAACCCATTCGTCGAGGCACCGCGTAAATGGCGACGCCTTGATCAACCGGGCGAGCCGTTCTTTCTCGTCAAAGCCTGAAGGGCAGGGCACATGTCCGAGGCATCGTCCTATCTTGTTCGAGTGCAGCCCAAGGTAGGCCAATCGCTCTCGTCTTGGCGACAGGATGCGGCCGTCGCCAACGGGTATGAGCTCTACCCTGTTCCGCAGGGCGCGCTGCGCCGCGTCGATCCTGACGCTGGCGCCAACCCCACGGAACTGGGTTGGCTCGCGAAGACGCACCGTATGGATTTGAGGGAGATCGAGGCGCTGACGCTGCGGGCCTTCGAGGGTAAGGTGTTTCGCTTGGCCCGCGTGCGAAGTCATCCGGTGTGGTTGCTGAGGACGAGGTACACGCGAGGGTGGCTGGTCCCCGGCCCTCAGTTCTGCCCGCGCTGCCTTGCTCAGCCCGACGGGGGGTACTTCAGAACGACTTGGCGCCTCGGCTTCATCACGCAGTGCCCGATCCATCTGTGTGAGTTGCTCGATCGCTGTCCGGCCTGCGGGGCAGGTGTATGGCCAGTTGGGGCGACAGTCCCGCGGTTGTTTGAGCTCGATAGGCAGACGGACTACATGCGATGCGCACGTTGCGGATTTCAACTCTGCACCGCGGACGTCAAGTTGGCCCCCGATGGGGAGGCTGCGGCTCGATGGGCAGGTTCCTTGACGGATGGGATGCCTCAGGAGATCTCGCGGGATAGGTCGGTAGCGAGCATGGACTACCTCCAGGCGTTGGACGCGATCTGTCATCTGTTCATCCGCAAGCGTGCCCGAGCGCAGATTCTCTCGGGGCCTTCAACCTGGGCTACGGTCGCACGGAGCTTGGTACTGGAGCCAGGGACGAACCAGGTCGAACTCCTTCGCGTGGAAGATCGCCGAATGCTGGTGAACCTTGCTCGGCCCATGCTCCGAGAATGGCCGGACGCCTTCGTGGACTTCGCCAGGCAGACGGGATTGAGCCAAGAGCATCTCAGTGGGACCGAACTCATGATGCCGGACTGGATGCGGTCGGCCGTCTATGAGAACCTGCGAAAGCAGAACAGGCTGACCGTGGAAGCCGTCACGGCCGAGATCGTGGCGATGCAAACCGCCGGACTTCAAGTCACCAAGCAGGCGCTGCGCGGACGGCTTGGAAGCGATGCGAAAGCGATCAAACTCCTCCTCCCGTCCAGGCTGAAGGCGAACTGGTTGGAGCTCAGGCGCTTCACGAGAAGGCTGACGAGCAAGCGCCAATGGCGGCGAAGGCGCCAGACAGTCGCGCTTGTAAGGAATCAGCTTCACTTGATTCTCGCGGTACTGTCTGGTCAGACCCTCGATGCGGTTGCGTCGATGACGGCCCGAGACATCCACGCCTTCGTCGACGGCGTTAGCGAGCCGACTGGCTCGGAGCGCGTACTTGCACAGGCGTTGTGCGAGCGTTGGAGCCGGCTGTCCGCACGCGCCTCGAGTTGGGCCGATCCGTCGTACCCATTGAGAACGTCCAAGAACACGGATGCTGTTCGATTCGCTCGTCAAGCCTTGGTCGCAGCGATGACTGGTTTGAAGCTGGATCTGCGGCGCGACGTCAGCGTCTTCTGGCGAACTGGGAGGCCACATCAGGTCTAGGGCTCCGCAGCCGACGGTCGGCCGTTTGCGCGAGGGGAGCCGATTTGTGGTTCGGCCACGGGCGCAAGGCGACATGTCTGGGCCGGGGGCGCTTATGGCTCTGTCGGAAGAGAATGGATTCGACGGAATCGAAGGGCTGGCTGCTCTGTATGGTGTCAGTGCGCGGCAGCTTGTCCAACTCGATTGCGGCGTTTGGTGGGATGTGATTCTCAATGGCAAACCAATTGAGGTTCGGTCAGCGGTAGGCCAGGCGGCGAGGTGTTCGATCTATTGCCGCGTTTGTGGGCAGTGCTTCGCCACCGACAGGAAGCCGTATCACCGCTCTGAGTGGGACCAGCCGCTCAGCCTCGTCTGTCGCATCCATTCGACGTTGCTTTTGGACGCGTGCGAATCTTGCGGTCGTCCGATTGACTATCTTCGCAGGAGCGTGACGAGGTGCTCGTGCGGCGCCCGTTTTCCGAATGCCGGCAAAGCGGTACCAGAGTGGGTGCATGGCATGGTGCGCTTTTTCGTGGATATTGAAGATCCGTCGCGCCGAGCAGGGTTTGCGTTGCCAAGCACCGACGAGACGAACGCCGCCCGCGCCCTGGTTCGGATTGCGGATCACCAAGCTGGCCGAAGGACGCTGTACGCGAGCGGGACGCGTGTTGTCGTGCCGATGGTGCGACAGACGCACCTCGAAGATCTGAGACCTTGGTTCGAGGAGGGGGCGGCATCGTTCCTTGCTCGCATGAGGGAACTCGGCGGCGAGAAGGAGGGATGGATGCGATACCGCATCAGTCTGAAGCTCTACAAGTTCCCGGCGCTGTCGGCAGTGCTTTCGGGCGCTATCAAGGGAAAGCCGTTGCGCGTTCGAAGGGCGGAGAGGAACGGTGAAGGCGCGCCAGAGGTGTTCTACCGCGCGAACGACCTGCGTCTAGCCTTCCATATGAATCCAGAGGCGCTCGACTATTGGGTCTCGGTTGGAATTCTTCCCGCGGACGCGTTCCCGCCAGGACAGCGTAGTCGCATCTCCTCCGCAGCGTTCGAGAAAGTCAAGAAGCTGTTCGAGGACAGTTGCTTGCAGCAAGAAGCTTCTGAACGCCTCGGATGCACGAGGCAGGTTGTACGCAGGCTGATCCGGTTGGGGGCGCTCAAGCGTGCGCACCTGCTACCCTCCGTCGCCAACGACCGAGTGGAACTGGAGTCGCTGCACGACCTGTGTCGGCTTTTCCTATCCCGTATCGCACCGGGACCCATTCAGGGTCAGTCCATCTCGTTCGAAGAGGTGGTCAAGACGATCGAGACCACGGAAGTGTGGAAGGCCATGCAATCGCACATCGAGTCGGAGGGCAGTGTCCAGCTGCAGGGAGGCGGAGGGAGTTGAAGGGCGTTGGCTGGGGACTTCTCCAGGCGGACGAACAAGGGACCCGCAGGCGCCAATCTATTCGCTTCACGAGTCGGTGCTGGACCTCGCGCCGAAATGGCGAGTGAGCGATGATCGAAGAACCGCTCAGGGTCGACCGCCGGCTGCCGGCTTGAAGCAGTCGTAGCCCGCAGCGCTAATCTCGCAGCCTCCGACAAGCAATAGGGCGGTCTGGCAGCGGTGCCACACCTCACTTGCGTGCGTCTAGGACGTCCGCCATTCACGGCGAAGCGTTTCTCGCGCACGCTTTGCACGATCGGCTAATGCTGATGACTATGAAGGTCGCGGAGGACGCATCGGTGCCGAGTAGGTGACCTGCGGCTCCGCCTTCACGGCCCGAATTTTCATGCGCGCAGGCGACATGAACGCAGGGGCCACTTGCGCCCCGCGAGTTCAGGCCGTTTGCGCCTTAGTGGGTCGGTGCAGGACGACCGGGCGCCCGCCGAACTGCCGTTTGCACATCCAGGCTGCAAGCGCAGAGTCCAGGTAGGCCGCATGTCCGGGGAACCAGTCAGCCAAGCTCTCAAGAAACGAAGGGGCCGCGCCGAAATCGCCGGCACTTGCTAGCTGCAGTACCTCCGCTGAGGACTTCAGCACTGCCGCGTGTTCGTCGATGTGGCAGTCGCGCGGCGGGAAGTCAGTGTCGATCATCCAACGGTTCTCGGCTTCGAAGTGGCTGCGCAGATGCGCGTCCAATTCCACGAGCAGGGGTAGCCAATTTCCCGCCGTGGCGATTCTTCCACGTCGTAGCAGCTCTTCGAATTCGGCATGGATGCTGTCCATCGGGGCATAGCCCAATTGCGCAGCGAAGTCGGCTGCGGGCGGTGCATCAGAGGCATGTCGGCGATCACTCATGTGTCGGTTCCATTCAATGCGATGGTAAGCACTCTCCCTCAAGCAATGGCCGCGGGGCAGCAGCTCTCGGGCTCTTCACGCGCACTAGTGACAGCGCTTGATGTCGGAGGTTGTGCGGGTAGCTTCGTCCCGATGCGTCCCACTTCAGAACGCGGACACGTCAAGACGTCTCAATCGGATCTTACAGCCACGCACGATGAAACATCGCACTAGTGCATCGATGTCCCGCTGCGCTGCGGGGTGCCGCGTGGTCGAACAGAGTCTTGGACTTCTAGCATCCTGACTCATCTTCTTGCGAGATGAACGCAACCTCAGCAAATTGATTGAGCCGAAAACGCGACTCCTCTAACCTGCGTGTGCAGCGCCAAAGCCGTCCGAGATGGCGATGTTGCCGAACCAACTTCCTGGCCGCGGAGCCGAGGAAGAATGGCTTCTGGTCGGTGCTGAACAGGAGCGCGTCAGGAAGACGCGCGCGTCAATTTGTGCTCTGCAGCCTCTTAGGCGATGGAGCTGTGTAGTTGTGACCCACATATCAAAGGAAAAGCCACATGCTCAGTAATTCGGACAATGCAACTCTCACGAGAGTTGGTCGAGGAACCCCCATGGGCAACTTGATGCGCCAGTTCTGGATGCCCGCGTGCTTGTCCACGGAATTGGAGCGCGGCGGCCCGCCCATGCGGCTTCTCCTACTCGGAGAGCCGTTGGTGGCCTTCCGAGATGGCGACGGGCACGTTGGAATAATGGACCACAGATGTCCTCATCGGGGAGCATCGCTGTTCTTCGGGCGTGTCGAGCAGTCGGGCATCCGCTGTGTCTACCACGGCTGGAAGTTCAAGCCCACAGGCCACTGTGAGGAAATCCCGAACTCGGAAGTCGACCCGGCGCTGGTCAACACCATTTCGGCGGATGCTTTTCCAACGCAGGAGCGCAATGGGGTGGTTTGGATCTACATGGGGGAGCAGCGCGACCAGTTGCCCGAGCTGCCGCGGATGGAGGCCTTGCTGCTCGATCCCGAGCAAGTCTCGGTGCAGTGCCTGCAGCGCAAGTACAACTGGCTTCAGGGTATCGAAGGCGACATTGACACGTCACACTTCGGCTTCCTGCATGTGGGGGGCGTCGACAAGGCCGACGTTGACCAGAAGAACATGCATCGGTACTCCGTCCTCGACCGAGCGCCGAAGTACCATGTGTCCAACACGCCTTGGGGCACCATGTACTGCGCGCATCGGCCGGCGGAGAAGGACGAGGTGTACTATCGCATTGCGCACTTCGTGTACCCCTTCTGGTCGCTCTTTCCGGATGGTGACTTCAACGACCTGATCGTCGCCAACTGCTACGTTCCCATGGACGACGAACACACCATGCTATTCACGTTCTACTACAACCAGAGCGCGATGGCCATGCGCCACACCAAGGATGGTGCACCCATTCCCGGGCTGGAGCCCGACGCCAATCACATGCCCATGCCGCCAACCTTGCCACCAACGAGCGACTGGTACGGACGGTGGCGCTCTGAGGCCAACGAAGAAAACGACTATCTGATCGACCGGGAGACGCAGCGTACTAAGTCCTACACGGGTCTGTCGGGGGTGCTGCTCCAGGATACGGCCATCGTAGAAAGCATGGGTAAGATCGTGGATCGCAGCAGGGAGCACCTAGTGGGAAGCGACGCCATGATCGTGCGCACGCGGCGTGCGCTCCTTTCCGCGGTTCGAGAGCTGGCCGAGGGCAAGCGTCCCCCGCTGGTGGACGATCCTCATGTCGTCGAAGCCGCGCGCAGCGGTTCGTTCATCGCACCGGCCACCGTTCCTTGGAGCGATGCCTATCTTCAGCACGCCAAGGCAGCTACGTCTCCGAAGGGAACGCTGCAGCTCGGCGTGGAGAAGCACCAGCAAGTCTTCGGCTGAGCCTTGCTAGGCTGCACTGGCGTGGGTCCATTTCAAAGCAATGAAGAGAACTGGTCTCGCAAGAAGTGATCTCGATCTGAACCTGCTCCAGGTGATTTTGGCGATCCATGATGCTGGCAGCGTCATGGAAGCAGCCAAGCAACTGGGCATGAGTCAGCCTGGGCTGAGCACGGCGCTGCAGCGCGCACGGACAGCTTTGGGCGACCCGCTGTTCGTGCGTGTCGCCAAGGGAATCGAACCCACTGCACGCACAAGAAAGATCGTCGGTCCCATTCGGTCCATCCTGGACAGCGTCAACAAAGAGGTCATCAAGTCGGATGACTTCGATCCAAAGGCCTATACAGGCGAACTGGCTCTTGTGTTAACCGACGTGGGTGAGGCGACGCTCCTCCCGCACGTCGTCAATTACCTGGTAGCACACTTTCCCACCGCCATCCGAACTCAGATGCCGGCGCTCAGCGAACTGCACAAGGCGATGGCCGAGGGAACTCTTGATTTTGCGCTGGGCTACTTTCCCGATCTGCACAACGCGAGCTACCGGCGAGCAGAAATCACAACCACAAGTTATCTCTGTATCCTGTCAAGCAGCCACCCAATCCGAGAAGGCGGCATTTCGCTCGCACAGTTCGAGCGCTATGGCCATGTGGATGTAGATCTCAAGACGCACAGCAGGCTGCTTCTTGACGACTATCTGGCCAGTCGGGGAATCCACCGGCGCGTACAGCTTCGCACGCGTCACTTCATGAGCATACCGGCCATTGTCGCGGCCACCGACTTGATCGCCACTGTCCCCGCGAGCGTGGTCTCTGGCCTGGGGCTCGGCGCGAGCCTCAGGATTGCACGCACGGACTTTCCAGTCCCTTCCTTCGAATCCAGCCTCTACTGGCACGCCTCGATGCATCTCGATCCACGCAATCGCTGGCTTCGCCAAGTGCTGGCACCTCAGTTGCGCAAGGCGGCCAAGAAGACGCCGCTTCTCTGAAGCGCCAATGTTCGCGGCAGGGGCGTGGCGCCCTCGCGCGAGCAAACCTGCGCGCTGTCGGCCTCCCGATCGAGAGTCAGGGTACGGCGGTCTCGCACGATATTTTCCATAGATAGGTGCGTCCCATGGGCGCACGAGGCACTGTCGAGAGCGAACGTTTCCGCATGCATGCGGTGAGAAACCGGTTCATCTGAAATGCAGATGTTCAAGACAAGCTGCGTGTGATTGGACCCCAAAGGTGCCGCTGCTAGAGTGACCTGGAGGTTGAAAATACATGATTGACACAGTACCTGCCGCCATCGTCGCAAGCAACAAAACGATCAACGCTGTTTCCTCGGGAAGCACAGCATCGAGCGATCCGCCGGGCCATCAAGGCTACGTCCCCGCAAGCCTGAACTTGATAGTGCGCGAGCGGCGATTGGTCGCGGCCGACATGCTGTTGCTGCACCTGGAGCTCGCCGACGGCAGCGAGCTGCCAGGATACGAGGCAGGTGCACATCTCACACTGCATCTCCATGACGGGTTGGAGAAGCGCTACTCGCTGCTTGTTCCACATGAGCGTTCCAGGACGCGGTACGTCATTTGCGTGAAGCTCGAAGCGGCCGGGCGGGGCGGCTCACGTCATATCCATTCGAACCTATTCCAAGGTTCATCCGTGCGTGTATCGCCCCCGGAGAACTACTTCCCTCTGGAGGAGGATGCCGCCCACTCCATCTTCATCGCGGGAGGGATCGGCATCACGCCGGTTCTCTGCATGGCCTTGCATCTGCAAGCGTTGGGGCGCCCTTGGGAGCTGCACTATGCAGCCCGTTCGCATGAGCACGCGCTTCCCTTACACGGCTACGACCTTGCTATGGAGCGGGTCCATCACTACTTCGATGATCGCTCTGAGAAGGTAAGCGTCGACGACATCTTGGAAAACGCGCCCCCCAGCTCTCACTTTTATTGTTGCGGCCCGCAAGGAATGCTCGACGCCTACAGGCGCGCCGCCCAACAGCTGCCGACGTCGGTGGTGCATTTCGAGAGTTTCGGCGTTCCGGAGATTGCGCCGGCTTCTGGATCGATGACCGTGAGGCTTGCACGTGATGGGCGCGTGTTCCAAGTTCCCGCGAGCCAGTCGATCCTGGACTGCCTTCGTGCCGGTGGCGTGGAATTGCCGTTCTCGTGTCGGCAGGGTGTTTGTGGTGCCTGCGAGACCAGGGTCGTCGCAGGCACTCCAGAGCATCGCGACATGGTGCTCTCGGAGGCAGAACGCAAGGCGAACAAAACCATGATGATCTGCTGCTCTCGCAGCCAAGGGGGCGAACTGGTCCTCGATCTATGAGCCGTAGCAAGACGGGACCACAAGGAAGACGAGAGCGCGTCTCGTTCTCGCTGATGTTCGATCACCCTCGGCTCGAGCGGCGCAGCGGAGTCAGCAACGTGGATGTACTACGTTGCGTGCTTCCGGAAGCTCTTCGAAAGCTGTACGCGCAGTGCTCGAACGAGCATCGCACCGCCCAAGAACAGCCTACCCAAGGGCACATCGGTTTGCGAGATGTGAGAGCCATGAGATTGTTGGTTGTAGCGGTCGAAAGATCCGGGCATTCTGCCGTGCACCGGATGTAGCGGTGTCGCGAGGAATTGGACTCTGCCAACCGTCCAGCGGTGCCCCGCAGTTCGAGCCTGCCGCTATGCGGGGACGCGGTCTCCCGTAGATCCACAACCCCCGTTCTTGAACGTTTCTTAACTCAGCCACGAAGGTCAAAATTTCATGCAAGACAAGGAGGCAGCCACCGTCAGTATTGGCGCATTGGCCGCCATCGCCACCTACCTCACCGAAACAGCGGTCCTCGTACCTACCTGGGTGACTTTCATCGGCTGGACGTCGTTCTACGCGGTCGGGGCCGGCCCTGCCGGCTTCGTGCGCAGCGTCTTCGCGAACCTCGGTGGAGTAGTCATCGGCTCGATCACCCTCTTGGCCATGCACCTGGGCGCCAACAACGCGGTGCTGATCGCCCTGGCTGTCGGGGTCGGAAGTGCAATGGCCGTACAGGCCTCGAAGATGTCCGTGGTCGGTTCACTGCCGGCCATCTTCTTCGGCTTTTCCTGCACCGTTGGCACGGTTGCTGTGACGGGCAAGTCCATCGCCACGATTGGGATCGATAGTCCTGTGTTGGTGGCAGGCACCGCGCTTCTGCTTGGCAACGCCTTTGGCATCGTGTCCCAATGGCTTGCCGAGGCGCTGGGCCCCTCCAAAAACATCCGCGGTGGCTAAATGACGGCCAACTGCAACCTGATGCACGTAGTCTGAAGAGGCTCGCGAGAATGATCCATAGCTCTACAGGATACGCAGCGCACGACCCTGCCAAAGACGTCTCCGACGTCATGCGCTCACGTCGGACGGTACGCGCCTTCCGGGATCAGCCCGTCGCCAGGGAACTCGTAGAGGAGGTCCTGAGGGATGCAGCGGCCGCTCCCAGCGGGGCCAACATGCAACCGTGGCGAGTCTATGTCGTTGCCGGGACAGTGAAAGACATGCTGTGTGCGGCCGTGCTCGCGGCCGCGCGGGGCGGCAAGGGGCTTCCGCCCGCTCACCTCCCTGAACCGTTACCGGAAGTTTTCCGCAGCAGAATGGCTGACTTCGGAGCGCGGTACTACCGGTCACTTGGCATCGAACGCAGCGATGTCCAGGCACGCGCAGGGCAGACGGAGAGAAACTATTTTTTCTTCGGCGCCCCCGTGGGGCTCATCTTCAGCATCGACCGCAGGCTGAAACCGCACAGCTGGATCGATCTTGGCCTATTCGCCCAGGGCTTGATGCTCTCAGCCAAGGCCCGTGGGCTGGACACGTGTCCGCAAGTGTCGTTCGCCCCCTTTCACGAGACGATCTCCTCGGTTCTGGGCATGCCTTCCGAAGAGGTGACGGTCTTCGGCATGTCCCTTGGGTACGGCGACCTGAATGCAGCAGTCAACCGCACCGAGATGCCCCGGCAGCCGCCCGAAAGCTTCGCCCGCCTGCTCGGCTTCCCCACATAGCGATCTCTCTCTACTGCTATTCCCGTGTAGTCGCTGGTCGTCCGCAGCGGCGTACGCAAAACCCCCAAATGTCCGGACTCGACCAAAAATAGAGGATCACATGAATGATGTCTCCCGCCGCGATTTTGTGTCCATTTCCCTCGGAACCGCACTTGCTGGTTGGCTGGGATCTAGCCAGGCCCAGACGGGGCAGACGGGCAAGCTGCTGGTGGGCTACCCGGCGGGTGGCTCGTTGGACGTGACTGCGCGACAACTCGCAGAGGCGTGGCGCAAAGGTGGGCGCATCTACATCGTGGAGAACCGCGTGGGTGCCGGCGGAAGAATCGCGAACAGCCACCTCAAACGTGAGCGCGCGGATGGCAACACCCTTCTGGTCACGCACAGTTCTGCCCTGACCATCTATCCTCATGTCTACAAGCAGCTGATGTATGACGTGGTCGCTGATTTCGCGCCGATCTCGCCCCTCGCGTCCGCAACTCTCGCGTTTGCGGTGAGCAGCGCCGTACCAGCCGACCGTGTGAAAACGCTGGACGACTACATCCGCTGGGTGCGGGCGCATCCCGAAGCAGCTAGCTACGCATCCCCGGCTGCAGGATCGTCTGCCCACCTCCTTGGCTTTCAGCTGTCACAGGCTCACTCTCTGAATCTCCAGCACGTCGCCTATCGAGGTTCCGCACCGGCAATGCAGGACTTGCTAGGCGGGCAGGTTCCCGCGTACTTCGGTCAGGTTCCCGATTTCATTCCGTACTTGCAAAAAGGCGGCATCCGGATATTGGGTGTGGCCGGCGAAAGACGATCCCGTTTCATGCCCGGAGTTCCAACCTTTGCTGAGCAGGGGTTGCCCTCCATGCGCCATGTAGAGACTTACGGTGTCTTTGCTCCGCCGAGCACACCTGATTCGACGATCAAAAAGTTGCAGGACGCTGTGGTCGAAGCGAGCGCGGACGCGCAACTCAGATCGGCGTTTGACCAACTGGGGCTGGAAGTTGTAACGTCGACTGCGAGCCAGTATGCAGTCGCGCTACGGCAGGAGCGCGACTCCTGGGCCCCTGTAGTGCGCGCCTCGGGATACCATGTCGAGGATTGAATAGCTGAACTCAGTGGCCGCGCGGCGGTGGGCGAAGCGGTGTTCCGGCAGGCGCCTGGCAGGCTCGGGCCGCACCGGTGGCGGCGGCCGCAGTATCAACCGGTTGCGAATCGCTCGGCTGGCGCTGCGCGTAGACGGCTTGTGCATCGCACGCAGACCCCGCCCCGCGCTCAGCCGCTAAGGAGTTCCACTCACGAGAATCCTCAGCGACCCGGACCTACTTTTGCTTGCGTCTTCCTGGTGTTCACAACGCGGAATGTCACTCGATCTCAATCTGCTACGAGTTATTCTGGCGGTCTACGACCATGGCGGCATCGCAGCCGCGGCGCACGCGCTTGATATGAGTCAACCCGGCTTGAGCGCTGCGTTGCAGCGCGCGCGCACTGCGTTGAATGATCCACTCTTCATCCGAGGTTCCAAAAGGATGGAGGCCACCGAGCGAACCAGGCGGATGTTGCCATCGCTCAGGCTCATCATGGAGACGGTGAACCGGGATGTGGAGAGTGCCGCCGAATTCGATCCGGACTCCTATCGCGGCGAGTTTAAGCTCGCTTTGACGGACGCGGGGGAGGCGATCCTACTCCCCTCGGTGTTGGTGGCGCTTGCCAAACACTGCCCCAATGCGGACATCCGATCGATGTCTTACACGATCCCCGAGCTCCAGAGCGCGATGGAAGAGGGTGCCGTTGACCTGGCCCTCGGCTTCTTCCCGGACCTGAGCTCCGTCAACTACTACAAGCAAGTCATCTCTACCCAGTCGTTCTGCTGCCTCATTTCTGCGGACCATCCCATTCGCGGCTCAACCATCTCCCGCGAAGAGTATTTCGCGGGTGATCACGTGCTCGTGGAGGGCCAGTCACCCAGCGAAGAGTTGCTCGAAACTTTTCTGGCGCGACAACGTGCCCGCAGGAAGATCGTACTGCGCACGCCGCACTTCATGAGCGCTCCTGCGATCGTTGCGCGAACCCAGCTCATCGCTACCGTGCCCGACGGCGTTGCAAACATCGTCGCGATGATGAGCAATCCACGAATCGTCCGCACCGAATTCCACATGCCGCGATTCGACACCTGCGTGTACTGGCACCCCAGCATGCAGGAGGATGCAAAGAACCGCTGGCTGCGGCGCACCTTGGTGGCCGAGTTACGTAGCAGGCTGTCCTAACCAGGATGTAGTGAGCGTTCCACTTCGCCTCACCTGGGGCGGCGAGCCACGTGATCGTTTGGCAAGTGCCACCGGGCTGCGCGTCGTGGCGGCTTGTTCAAGGTCGTGGTCAGGAGCGCTGAGGTCAGCAGGGGGCTGCGGGTCTGTCGCATCGCCTCCCACTTAGACGTGTGCCGCATTGAGCTCGCGAGTAGGCGCGCCTCGCATACGACCGGCACTGTCCGCCCATTGCGAAGCCAGGGGATCGATGGCAAAGCGCGGTCAGTCCGCGGTAGCAGCGTCGCAGGCCGGGAGGCGCATTGAACGAAATGCATCGACCGCGTGCAGAGACATCAGTTCCATCCACGTACGCCGCGGGTCATCATTCGCGGCATGGACAACGTGTCCGTCATACAAGGAACCGCCATGAGGATAGGTGAAATTCTTCGCTGCATCTCTATCTCTATCTCGCTCACGCTGACCGCATGCGTCGCGGCACCGAACGCTCATGCCCAGGCGGTCGCGCCACAACGGGACAGGGCCGTCCTGAACGAACGCGATCCACTCTCCGACGCGAGGATTCCCGAGACCGCGTTGGCGCGCGACGCGGCGCAGGCCATCCGACAGGCGGAGGGTGAGCTCTTGTACGAGCACTCGATGCGGGTCTATTACTGGGCCGCCTTGGTCGCAAAGCGCAAGGGGCTGGCCATCGACCCCGAACTTCTCTACGTCGCTGCCATGTTCCACGATTACGGGCTGACGGCCGGCTATGGAGAGAGCCATCTCCGCTTCGAGGTGGATGGCGCCAACGCTGCACGGGAGTTCCTGCGCAGGCACGGCAGGCCGGAGACGGAAGCCCAGAGAGTCTGGCTTTCGATCGCACTGCATACGACGAATGGCATCTCTCGCCATCTCGATCCCATCGCGCAGGTTCTGGCTGAGGGTGCCAACATGGACCTCGTCGGGGCAGGCTTTGGCGACTTCACGAGCGCGCAGCGGCGCGCGGTCGAGACTGCCCACCCGCGTCCGCCATCGTTCGCGGAGGACTTTCTGCGCGACGTATACGAAAGCCTGAAGCACCGCCCGGAGACCACGCAGGGCACCGGACTGGCGGACGTCATGGCGTCCCAGGATCCTGCTTTCGTCCGCAGGGACTTCAGCCGCCTGGTGCGCCAGTCGCCCTGGGCCAGCGGGAAATAGCGAGAACTGCCGCACGCGCGTCTGGAGTGACTTTCCGCGGTGCCGGTGACTTGAGCCGCCTGCAAGTTGTCCTTGCACAGAGTTCAGTTCCATTCCGTCCCCCGGCAGGTGATGATGACGCCATCGCGGTGCCGCGCAATCCGCATTGGCGAGCTGCAACGGCAAGACGTCCCACCGCCACCATTACCACCCGTCAAGGAAAGTTATGACGCCCAAAGAAGTTTCCGGAGTACGCATCCCCGATAGCCAGCTCGCCCGCGAGCTGACAGAGTTCGTTCGCGACACCGAGAGCGACCTGCTCTACAACCACTCCCTGCGCTGCTACTGCTGGGGCTGCCTAGCAGGGCGTCGCAAAGGGCTGAAGTACGACGCCGAACTGCTCTACGCCGCCTCGATGTTCCACGACATCGGCCTCACGGCTAGGTACGAGAACAGTCAGCTTCGCTTTGAAGTGGACGGCGCGAACGCGGCGGGTGATTTCCTCCGGAGCCATGGCATTTCTGAAACGGACATCGAGGCGGTCTGGAACGCCGTGGCCCTCCACACCACCCCCGGCATCCCGCAGTTCATGCGGGCGGAGATCGCCCTCGTCCAGGCGGCCGCGGGCATGGACGTTGCCGGGCGGGGATACGATGAGTTCACGGACGCGGAACGCCAGGCAGTGCTTGCTGCTTTTCCCCGCGAAGACGACTTCAAGAGCGGAATCATCGATGCCTTCTACGAAGGCATGAAGCACCGACCCGCCAGCACCATCGGCACCTTCAATGATGACTTCCTCGCGCACAAGGACCCTCACTTCCAGCGGGTCGACATGTGCGCAGTCATCTACGCGTCGAAGTGGCAGGGTTGATGCCGCTGCGGCTTCAGGAGCGCCCTGCTGGCGTCCTGAATTGAGGTGTGGAAAAGGCGCGCAGTGACGAGGCTCGCCGCTTGGAGGACTCGGATGCCCGTTGAAGCGGCGGGCGACGAACGTCGGCTACGCGAACGCGGAGGCCTTCCGCCGCGTTCAGCCGGCGGTTCGGCGTGAGTCCACGCGAGGATCGGAAGCAGTTCGCGGACTGAGCACAGTCGCCTCGCGTGAAGGCGCGGCAGGTTCGAAGCCGACGAACTGCGCGAACTCGCGCGTACCCTGTCGCGGCATTCGGACCTGGTTCACCGCCGCCACCGTTTCGGCGAAGCCCATCGACATCCCGCAGGCGGTCAGGTGGTCCGGGGACAGGCCAAGGTAGGAAGCGATCACGGGATGGAAGCGTGCGAACGAGACCTGCGGGCACGTGGCGATGCCGCGTGCCCCGGCTGCGATCATCACGTTCTGCACGAACAGGCCAAGGTCGAGCCAGCTGTGTGCCGTCAGGCGCCGGTCAATGCTGAAGAGCAGGCCGACCGGCGCGCCGAAGAAATGGAAGTTCTTCTCGGTCTGTGCGGCGCGCGCGGCGGCGTCGTGCCGGTCGATTCCTAGACAGCCGTAGTAGCGTGTTGCAAAGTCCGCCTGTCGTTCGCTGAATTCCGGGGGGAGCGGATCCGGAAAATGGGGCGATGGGGGCAGACTTCCTTCCCTGAAGCTCGCCACCAGCGCGTCGCCCAACTCGCGCAGGGCGGCGCCCGCTAGCACGTGCACGCGCCACGGCTGCGTGTTCGAATTGCTGGGCGCCGTCGCTGCGGCGTCGAGGATCTCGAGCACCGTCTCTGCCGGGAGCGGGTCCGGTCGGTATGCGCGCGTGGACCGGCGTGACTCCAGCACCCGGTCGACACAGCGCGCAATTTCCACCTGCGTGCAGTGCTCCATGTCAGTCCTCGGAGCGGAAACCGGAAGCCTGCACGATGGGACGCCAGAACTCCCGCTGCGACTGCAGCTGCTTCGCATACTCGCCGGGCGGAAGCGTCAGGGTTTCCAGGCCGACCTGTTCCAAGGCCGAGCGAAGCGCCGGATCCTTGGCGGCGGTAACAATGGACGCGTGCACCGCCTGCACGGTCGACTCGGAGGTCCCGGGTGGCGCGAAGATCCCATAGTTCTCCACCCCGACGACCTTTGGGTATCCCTGCTCGATGAAGGTTGGTGCCTTTGGCAGGAAGGCGGAGCGCTTCTCGCCGGAGACGCCAAGGATCCTGATCTTGCCCTGTTGCAGGTAAGGCAGGAAGTCGGCAACGAACCCGAAATACGCCGGGATCTGCCCGCCGATCAGGTCCTGAATCGCCGGTGCGGATCCGCGATAGCCCACGTGTTGCAGCTTCAGACCCGCAGTGTCGGAGAGCTGGTATCCGAGGAAGTGCGCGAAGGAGCCGGCAGCGGGCGACGCAAAGGTGGCGGAGCTCGGCGTGCGACGCACCCATTCGACATATGTCTGCAGGTCGTGAACGCTGGCCGGCGCAGCGCTGCTCACGGCAAACGCACAGGTCGCCGTGACCACTGGCGACACCGGCACCAAGTCTGCCGCTGGATCGTACGCGAGCCGCGCATAGACGTGCGGGTAGATCGTGAGCGCGGATGCGTGTGTGCACAGGAGCACACTGCCGTCCGCGCGCTCACGTTTCAACTGGCTGTTGGCGATGCGGCCGGCGGCCCCCGCCCGATTGTCAACGATGTACTGGCGCCCCTGCTTGCGCCAGGCCTCCGTCAGGTGGCGTGCCGTCGTGTCGAGAGTTCCCCCCGGGGGATAGCCGACGACCAGCTTGCCCACGCCCGTCTGGGACAACGCCGGCGGTAGCCAGCCCGCGGCCGGCACGGCCAGGGCGATCCGCGCAAAAGCGCGCCGATTGATTGCGTCCATTCCGCACCTCGCTTCGCTAAATGATTGGTATGGCCGAATCATGGTCGGCTGGCGCGCGAGTTGGAACTGAAGTCTTTGCAAGGGTAAAGTGCATGCCATTCAATTTGCCCGTTTGCGCCGCTAGCCGAGCGCGTCCTCGGCGACACGTGCCATTGCGGCCACCGCTTCGCGCAGCCAGACATGGCCCTCGTCGTGTTCGTCGCGGCGGTGCCAGACCGCCCGGATGGTGGACGTTCCTGCCTGATAAGGGGGTTGCCGTCGCAGCAGGTCGCTGTTCTTCGCCAGTGCCATGGCAAGCGAGGCGGGCACGATGGACAACATCTCGGTCTCGCGCAGCAGGGCGGGGATGGCCAGCGAGTGTGGAACTGTCACGCGCGCGCGCGGGACCTTCTGCGCCGTAAGCAGCGCCTCCTCCAGCGCGTGGCGGTCGAACATCTCGGACTGCCGCGCAAGGCCACGCTCCAGAATGAAGCCGCCCACCGCGCCTTCTTCCTCGCCCCCAACCGAAAGCGTGACCAGCGGGAATTTCGCCATGTCCTGGAGCGTGAGCTTGCGGCGCGAAGCAGGATGCCCCTTGCGCATCAGGATCGCTTCGCCCTGCGACATGAGGGTGCGGGAGTTCAGCCGGCCAGGCACCTGCGAGAAGATGCCGATGGCCAGATCGATGCGGCGCAGGTCGATCTGCTCCGCGAGGTCGAGCCGGGTGAAAGGACGGATGACGAGGTCCACGCCCGGTGCCGAGCGCTGCAGCTCGCGCGAGAGCGGTGCGACGATGACTGTCGTCAGGTGGTCATTCGCGGCGATGACGAAACGCCGCGTCGATTGTTGCGGAGAGAACGGCTCGACGCCCAGTGTGGCCTCGATCCGCCGCAGCGAGTCGCGCAAGGCAGGGGCCATCGCCGCGGCACGGCCGGTGGGGACCATGCCTTTTCCCGTGCGCATGAAGAGCTCGTCCCCCACCAGTTCACGAAGCCTGGCGAGGGCATGGCTCACCGCTGACTGCGATATGTGCAGCCGCTTGCCTGCGAGGACCAGGTTGCGTTCCTCGTACACGGCATCGAAGACCTTAAGCAGGTTGAGGTCGGTCCGACCGATGCTCATGTTCGTCCTCCAGCTAATGAACGGCATGCATTATGGGCTTGCAGAGAGATCAGTTCCGTTTCCGGGGAGGCTTGCCCATCATTGCGACCAGCCAATCAGGAGCTCACACCATGATCACCGAAACACTCATACAGGACCGCGAGGCCTTGATCGACCGCTGCATTCCCTTCCTCGCGGAAGTTAAGGACATGACGGCGAGCACCGAGGTCGAGCGCTGGCTGAACCAGAAGTACGGGCCGGACAGCGAGCTGTACCAGACGCTCGCGAGCCTCGTGAAGAAGGGTGTGGAAGACGGCTGGGCGGCGAATGTGGAGATCGACGGCCCGCACTACCGTCGCAGCCGCATCGCCGAACCTTCGGACAAGACCCTCCACTTCAGCATCACTGCGGTGTACATGAACAGCACGGGGAACGAGCAGGGCCATCCCGACCACCGGTTCCGCGGCCAATACCATGGCCACCCCTACGGCGAATTCAACATGGTTGTGCCCGTCACGCCCGGTGCAGCCTTGAACGGTCCGAACGGCTGGTGCTTCGGCGGGTGGACCGCGCCCTCGCCCGGCAGCCAGCACTATCCCGAAGCGAAGGGAGGCGCCGTCATCGCGCTCTTCTTCCTGCCTTCGGGCCGGATCTCGTATCACGCCGCGCCGCAGGAGTGAGCCATGACCACGAACCCTCGTGAATGGGCCCAGGAGGCCGTCGCGCAATGTGTGGCGAGCGTCGTGCGCTCCCGCCGGGCGGTGCGCGCCTTCAAACAGAAACCGCTCGAACGCAAGCTGGTGGAGGAGATTTTGTCGGACGCGGCCACCGCGCCGAGCGGCGCCAACGTCCAACCCTGGCGGGTGTATGTCGTGACCGGAGCGGCCAAGGAGGAATTGGCTGCGGCGCTGGTCGCGGCGTCGCGGTCCGGGACGACTCCCGCGCCCGCGCACTTTCCCGAACCGCTGCCCGAGGTGTTCCGCGCCAGGCTGCAGGACTTCGGCGCTCGGTACTACGCATCCCTGGGTATCGAACGCAGCGACGCGGCGGCACGCACCCGCCAGTCCGAACGGAATTTCTCGTTCTTCGGCGCGCCAGTCGGCCTCCTTTTCAGTATCGACCGCCGCCTGAAGCCGCACAGCTGGATCGATCTCGGTCTCTTCGCGCAGAACCTGATGATCTCTGCCAAGGCGCGGGGCATCGACACTTGTCCGCAGGTCTCTTTCGCCCCATTCCACGACGTGATCGCCTCGCATGTCGGGATGGCACCTGAGGAAGTGACGGCTTTCGGCATGTCCATGGGCTACGGCGACCCCGATGCACCCGTTAACCAAACGGCGATGTCGCGCGAGCGCGTGCAGGATTTCGCTCGCATGGTCGGCTTTCCCGAATGAACCTAGGAGAACTCACTTGAAGAACACGCTGCTCGCCTGCGTCGTCGCGGTCACGATGGGCGCACTTGCCCCCGCTTCCGTCTCGGCCCATGAGACGACCGAGAAGGTCACCCCCGCATTCCGGCAAGCCATCCCCAACATTCCCGGAAAGTCGCTCATCTCAGTCGTGGTGGACTACGCGCCCGGCGCTGCATCGCGTCCGCACGTGCACGCGAAGTCCGCGTTCATCTACGCGTACGTGCTTTCTGGCGCAATCGAATCTCGGATCGACGACGGCCCTGTGCAGGTCCTGCATGCGGGGGAAAGCTTTTATGAGCCCCCGGGCGCAAGACACCTCGTAAGCCGCAACGCGAGCAAGACCGAGCCTGCCAGGTTGCTCGCTGTCTTCGTGCTGGACACCGGGGACGCCCCTCTCACTACTCCCACTACCTCAACCGAATCTTCGGAGAACAAGCCATGACCATGCGTCTCGACTACAACCAACTCGCTCCCGCTGGCGCTAAGGCGCTCGGCACCCTCTATGGCTACGTCGCGCAGAGCGGCCTCTCGCCCGCCCTCGTGGACCTCGTCTACCTGCGCGTGTCCCAGATCAACAACTGCGCGTTCTGCCTGGACATGCACACGCGCGACTTGCTGAAGAAGGACTTGCCGATCGAGAAACTCGCGCTGCTGCAGGCATGGCGGGAGGCCGGCAATCTCTTTGACCCGCGGGAGCGGGCCGCACTCGCCTGGGCAGAGTCGGTGACTCGCGTCGCCGACACCGGCGTGCCGGATGAAGACTACGAAGCCGCGCGCGACGTCTTCGCCGAGAAGGAATTGGTGGACCTCACCCTGGCAATCGGGCTGATGAACACCTACAACCGTATGGCGATCAGCTTCCGCAACACGCCGCAGGCCGTCCTGAAGAAGTAGACCCTCGGGCTCGATCCGAGCCAATTCACCCGCAACTCTTCGTCGCACCGTTGCCGATCCCGCAATGGTGTCGCCGTGTGGCGGCCAATACTTTGGTGGCCTTTCCCAACGAATCACCGAATACCTGAAATCAAATGGCAAAAGTCCTCGTCCTGTACCACAGCTTCTACGGCCACATCGAGACCATGGCGGCAGCCGTAGCGCTCGGTGCGCGCAGCGTTCCCGAGACCGTGGTGGACTTGAAGCGGGTGCCCGAAACGGTGCCCCCGGACGTGTTCCGCGGAGCGGGTGGCAAGGCCGACCAGGCCGCCGCGCTCGCGAAGCCCGAAGAACTCGCGAACTACGACGCGATCGTCTTCGGCGCTCCCACCCGCTTCGGCAACGTCAGCGCACAGATGCGCACCTTCATCGACCAGACTGGACCGCTCTGGATGAGTGGTGCACTCGTTGGAAAGGTAGGGTCCGTGTTCACCTCCTCGGCAACCCAGCACGGCGGCCAGGAGAGCACCATCCTCACGTTCCTTCCGACCCTGCTGCACCATGGCATGGTCGTGGTCGGCCTGCCTTATGCGGAGAGGCGCCAGATGGGCATCGACGAGATCAAAGGCGGCAGCCCGTACGGGGCGGCAACTATCGCCGGTGGCCAGGGCGAGCGCATGCCCAGCGAGCAGGAGTTGGGCATGGCGGAGTTCCAGGGCCGTCACGTCGCCACGATCGCGACTAAGCTCCACGGCTGAAGCACGCGCCGATCCTGCCGGAAGGTGCGGGCGCCGATCGCGGAAAAAGACGGTGCGCCGGCGGCATTGCATCCTGGATGCAGTCTCGAAGACTCGAGGCATGGCTGCCGTGCGGTGGGATGCGGAGGGCGCCCCGCAGGCACTGCGCTCCGCGCCATTTGACATCGTGCTGGTCCGCATGCGCACAGCATCGTCCAGGTTGCGAAGCCGCTGCAAAAGCTTCTCTGCAAGGACCGGGAGGACTCACATCCTGACCCTCAGCCACAAGCTTCACAACGAGAACGCCGCATGAAGGACACGAAGCCCTATACCGAACTCTGCACTCGCTCGCTCACCTCGATCCACTATCGCAACGAGAGCTTGGTCGAGGACAACCTATTGCAACTCAACACCTCGGGGATTCTCCGTTAATTTGATCAGTAGGCCGAGTCTGCATCGTTGCATGGTGGCGGAGGTGCAGCCCATTGAAGGGCGTTCGCGGCTAGAGCCCAAGTTCTTCCATCAGAGATGGCCAGTGATGCTCCCAAGGACGTGCGCGCTCGAAAGCACGTGACGCCTTCAGAACAAGCCTGTCATCGAGATGGCGGCCAACAATCTGAAGTCCCACTGGGAGGCCATCGCGGGTAAAGCCCGCAGGTACCGACGCGGCGGGTTGACCCGTCATGTTGAAAGGAAATGTGAAACAAATCCAATCAGAGTTGCGCCCCATACGGCCCTCGATAACTTCCGGACCTTGCATATGGACCGGGAACGCGGGCGTTGCAAGTGTTGGCGTGAGCAGCAAGTCAAAATCCGCCATGAAGCGCCACATGCTGTTGCAGAGTTTCTTTCGCTGGGTGTGGGCGGACGTTAGCTCTTCGGCGGTCCATGGCCGACTCAGGAAATCGGCAACATTGGGCGCCATTTCGTGCTCGCGGCCTTGGCTCATCCGGCGCAAGCCCGTGAGATCCGTGTCCGCGGCTGTCAGCGCCCAGAATGTGCCTGCGATCGCAGGGCCCCAGCCCGGGTCGGCACGCTCGACCACGCATCCCAACTCCTTCTCGAAAACGGCGACCGCATCGCGCACGACACGGCGTACTTCCGGGTCAACGGCTGCAAACCCCAGGTCTTCGCTGTAAGCAATGCGAAGGTCGCTTACGTCGCCCCGAACGGCATCTAGCCAGTCGATGTCTCCGGTGGGGATCGAATGACGATCGCGCGGATCCGGGCCGGCAATCACACTCAGGATGAGAGCGGAGTCCGTGACAGTTCGAGTCATGGGACCGATATGCTCCAGCGTCTCCCAACTAGAGCCGCCGGGGTACCGCTCATCACGACAACTCGGGTACAAAGGAACACGTCCCATGGAGGGCTTTATGCCGTACAGGCCGCAGAAAGACGATGGAATCCGCACCGAACCGCCACCATCGCTGCCAATCGCGCACGGGCCCAAGCCGGCAGCGACCGAGGCCCCGGCTCCGGCGCTCGATCCTCCCGGCGTCAGCTCAAGGTTCCAAGGATTCCGCGTCGTTTCGAACACGGGGTTATGGCCGGTCCCGCTATAGCCAAATTCCGGCACATTGGTCTTGCCAACAATGATGGCCCCGGCTGCCTTCAACCGTTCGACGACAATGTCATCCTCTTCGGGAATGAAGTCCTTGTAGAGGGGTGAGCCCATCGCGGTCTTGATGCCTTTGGTCGATACGAGATCCTTGATGCCGATGGGCACGCCTGCCAACGGCCCGATCACCTCTCCACGGGCAATCTTGGCGTCGACCTTTGCCGCGGCTTGCCTGGCAAGGTCCGGAGTCGATGTACAGAAGGCATGAATATGCGGCTCGACCAAATCCATGCGTCGAAGCACCGCTTCGGTAGCTTCGAGCGCTGAAATTTCTTTTGCCCTAATTCGGCGAGCCAGCGTAGTGGCGTCCAACCTGCATATTTCGTTGTCTCCTGGCTTGATCGACATTGGATCTCCTCGCAGTTGTAGGTCGTTGCTTGCCAGACTCTAAAGGAGCATTCACACCACCACCTGCGGAAAGTTGCGCTACATGTCGAAAATTGCGTCAACGCACGCTCGCGCGGAATCGCTGTGGGCTCGCCCCCATGTGACGAGCAAAGGTGCGAGAGAAATGACCTGCATCACCAAAGCCAGCTTCCAATGCGACCTCAGCCACGGGCATCGTGCTTGATATCAGTAATGCGCGCGCTTTCTCCAAACGTCGCAGCAAAAGATAGTGGTAAGGTGTGTACCCAGTGGACTGACGAAACAGGCGAACGAAATGAAAGCGACTCATCTCACAAAAACCTGCGAGTTCGGGAAGCCCAAGATCATCGCCGAGCCTCGCTTCGATGAGGTCGAGAACGGCGTTGAGCTTGTTGGTCGAAAGCCCTGTTCGAACTTTCGAATCCGCGGATCGCGCGCCACCGCGACCAGTCAATGCACTCAAGATAGCGGCCTGGTAACTTTGCAACAGGAGCGTGGAGCATGGCTCCTGCGCCTTTGTCCGCATCCACAGGCGCATGATGATCTCGTAGACCATCGGATCAATGAAGCCGCGATCCATTACGGCCCATAAGCTAGACATGGGATCGGGCGCGTCGAGCTCCTTCAGGATTGCGTGCACATCGGTCATTGGAAATGCGAACATGACCGTGAGCGACTTGCCATTGACCCGCCAAGCATATGGGGTGTCGGGCGGAAGAACATGCAGCGGCTGAGGCTCCGAACAAAAGTGATCGCGCCACCCGGTTCCAAGATTGAACAAAGCTTCCGTTACACGGAACTGCGGTACAGCCATAACCATCAGGTCGGGGGTTCCCGGGTTCAGGAATTCATGCGCGGGAGCGTACCGGTTGGCGACTATGACGCGCCGCTCCAAGGACGGCTGCAGGCTGTACGTCGAGTACACCAAATCTGCCCCCTGGTTTCGCAGTATGTCCGGGAGGTCGGGTGGTCTGTCGGTCATATCGAGAACGCGTAGTCGTAGATGGCAATTCTCCTCGAACAAGCTCGCGCGGCGCCCGCAGCCTGGTGAAGGGCGTTGAGGGTCTTACGTGTCCTGTGCCGTGTCTAACGAGTTCTATCAGCGCGCTGGTTAACCCGGAGGCATCGCCGGATCATCTTCGCGAGAGTGGTCTCGATCCTCCTGAGTCGGCCCGCTGCGATGTAGGTCTGCAACCACCCATTCGGACAAGCATGCGAGGCCGAGGCCTGCCGAAGCAGCGTGCTTGATGGCCTCCGACTGCCAAGCTCAATACTGCGCGGGTACGAACGTAGGTGAGGGAGCAGTATGCTGACGCAGGACTTGGACTTGCTCAGCATTTCCCCTAAAGCAGCCCCTAACATCACTGGAACTCCAGCCGTCAATGGGTCATTCGTTGACGAGCGTGTCGATACGCCGCGACCAACTTGGCAGACTAGCCAACACCTTGATGATTGGAGCCGCGCTTTCGATTGTCCTTTTCGCTGTTGTCTCGAAGGCGGCGCTTCTCATAGGCGTGCTCTACGTTCGCGTCGCAGGCGCTGCGCTTCGAGCTAGTCTGCGGCAGGAAAGTCGAGCGTCGTGTCATTGATACGGTTGAACAAGTTGGTCAAGGCAATGCTGGCTACAGTCATCGTGACGTCGACAATTTGCGCATCGGTGACACCTGAATGCTTGATCTCTGCTACTACCTCGGCTTGGACTGGCCCGGTGGTTGTCAGCAGGTGGAGTACAAATTTGGCCAACGAATCATTGCGCGCATTGCCCGACGCCCGGCCCTGACGCAACGCCAGAATGGCTTCACGATCCAGGCCCAACTTTTTGCTCAGCAGCGTGTGTGCAGCGAGGCAATAGTCGCAGCCGGTTGTCTCGCTAACGACGAGCTTAACGACTTCGATATCTGTGGCGCTCAAGCTACTCTTCTTCAGCGATGCCTCAAGACTGAGAACTGCCTCCAGTGCGACCGGACTATTGGCCCCAATTGCAATGTATGAGTTCGGCACCTTGCCGACACTTGCTTTGACCGCGCTAAACAGTTCGGCCGCGCGCCCTGTGGCTTCGGACATTTCGACGGTATGGAGACGAGACATGATGTTTTCCTTGCAGTAGTGAGAAGATGGGCGAATGAAGCGCCGCGTGCCCTGCAGCTGACCGAGTCAGACTTCTGCGAGAGCTACGCTTTGATTGAGCAACAACGGGCGTGCGAGTACTCGGAAAGCCGATCCACCACCCGATGCGAAACAAGGGCGCTCGCCGCCGGTGATGGGCACGCCATTGCGATTTGAACGCCGCTCAGACTAGGCATTCTGGGCTTTGCGGCACTTCGTATCATGGTGACGAGAACCTTATGCAGCGATTTGCTGCGACGCTCAGGAGGATCAATCCGCATTCACGTAACGGATACTAGGCCATGCAAATTCGCGTCCGAGCATGGCCCGCGCATATAGATAGTTGTTTCGGGTACGCGTGGGCATGGCGTCCAGATTCACCAAACCGTTTTCGTCGGAGGGAAACGCGAGCGCCCTCCCAGAATGGGACAGGGATTCGAAGTGCAAGAAAAAGAACGCTCTTGGTGCGGCTTCCGCCGCTGGAGAACGGGATTGGTCCGCCCGAACGGATCGCGGTGATTCATGAAGCGAGGCATGCATCCTGCAGCTCCTGCTTTAGCCGTGCAACGCCGTCCGCACGAATGTCAAAGAAGAGGGATCGTCCGGCGTGTACGATCCAAACGGAGACCAGGGTCTGTGGGGAGTTCCTTGACGAGACGATGAGAGGTGCGATGCAACGGGCGGCTCACCACGCGCGGTGGCCAGCTCGCCGATGATCCGCAAAGATCAAGTTGAATGGAACTGAACTCTGTGCTCCATTTAGATTGAACATCATTCATTGCTCGTAGAAGCGGTCGTCCAGGAGCAGGTCCTCGAAGAACGCGCCGAATCGACGCTCCGGATCGCGCAAGTGGATCTCAAGCACCCACCGTGAGGGCGACGGCGAGAACGCGGCCTGCGCCAGCGAACCTGTGTGAATCGCCGCATGAGGGAAGTCGGACAGACGGTGGCCAGGCAGATCGAAGTTCAACTCCCAGCCCATTTGCCTCGCGCGCTCTTCGGCGTATTCGTAGAGACGGGTGCCAGTCCAGTTGTGCCGCCGCCAGGCTGCGCGAACTTCGTGGAACAGTTCCTCCGCGTTGCGTGCGCAGCGATCCAGTTCCTGGTCGCGTCCGACCACGAAGGTCGCGCCGCCGTCGCCTTCCCATGCTTCGTAGCGCGGGGCGATGTCCACGAAGAAGATGTCGTTCTCCTTCAGAACGACGCCGGGCACAGAAGGCTGTTTCATCGCCTTGATGGTGTTGATGCCGAACCGCACGCGCACCGGGTGCCAAGTCGCACGCAGACCCAACTTTGCGAGCACGCTCTTGGCGAGTTCCACGGCGTCTTCCTCGAGCATCCCCGGGCGCACTGCTTCAGCGATTTGCTGGATTGCTGTACGGGTGAACTGGCGCGCAGCGAGCATCCCGTCCTCCGAAAATGCGCTTCCAACGCGCTCTGCTTCAGTGATTGATGCGTTCATGGTTTCCTGCCGTGGGTTGAGTCGCCGCGTGGCGTGAGTTGCCGTTGCGGGAATTTTCCGCCACAATCGATTCGGCCGGTTTGCCCGATACCGGTGTTTTCCGCCAAACTTGCAGCGACTTCCGCCATGCGCATAGGACTCCTTGCTTTTCCCGGCTTCCAACTGCTCGATGTCTCGGGTCCCGCGGACGTGTTCGCTGAAGCGGCACGGCAGCTGGGTGATCCCCGGGCTTATTCCGTGGAGGTGATCGGCACTGAGCCGGGCATGCTTCGCAGTAGCTGCGGATTACGACTGGCCGTGGATGCCACCGTCTCGACCGTTCGCGGAAAGCTCCACACCCTGCTCGTTGCGGGCAGCCCTGAAGTTGAGGCGCTGCGCTCTGGCCAGGAATTGCATCGTTGGCTGCAAATGCAGTCGCGCTCCGTGCGGCGGTTGGGATCTGTGTGCACGGGAGCGTTCGTCCTCGCGGCTGCCGGCCTTCTGGATGGCCGACGAGCGACGACCCACTGGAACGAAGTTGCGCAGTTGAGCGTCCAGCACCCTCAAGTGCTTCTGGAGCCCGACGCGATTTACGTGAAGGACGGCAGCCTTTACACGTCAGCAGGCGTGACCGCAGGATTGGATCTGGCCCTTGCGATGGTCGAGGAAGACCACGGGCGCGATCTCGCATTGCGCGTCGCGCGGGAATTGGTCATGTTTCTCAAGCGCCCAGGCGGGCAAAGCCAGTTCAGCGCCTATCTTGCCGCGCAGACGGCGGAGAAGTCGCACATTCGGGAAGTACAGGAGCACGTGCTATCGCACCTAATGACCGACCTGTCGGTGCCGCGGCTCGCCATGCTCGCTGGGATGAGTGAGCGAAACTTCACCCGGGTATTCCACGAGGAGACAGGCATGACGCCGTCGCAGTTCGTCGAAAAGGCCAGGATCGATGAGGCGCGGCGCCAGCTGGAGGACTCCGACGATCCCCTGAAGAGGCTTTCAGCGAACGTCGGGTACGCGAATCTGGATGCGTTCAGTCGTGCCTTCAATCGCCGCGTCGGCGTGAGCCCCAGCGAGTACCGAAGGCAATTCTCAGGCAAGACAAGCTGCTAAGACTCAATGCTGCCCGAACCTGACATTCACTTGGTCCTCAACCAGGAGGCGCGCCGCGCTTTGTGATCAAAGTGGTTTCCGCCACATGGCGACGGTCGAAAAGTGGGCGAGCGCCTTTGCTTCACGTGCCGGACGTGTGCGAGATAGTGCTGCTGTCGGACTTAGTTTTTGGAAGGTGCCGTGGCCTCGCCCGTTGCGTTCCGAGTTCCGTCGCGTCCGGTTCAGACCCGGGGAGCTGCGACTTGGACGCCACGAAGTAAGGGCCCGTAATTGGAGAGCTTTGGGTATGCAAATCTCTCAGTTCGCGGTGGTTCGCAGGTAAAGATTGCACCCGTACATCGGGACTTTGCTGCAGCGCCATTGGCGCCGCGGTCCCTGACAGGATCTGCTGACTGGCTTCTCCATCGCCCCTCTGCTTCTGAGCCGAGGTCTACCGATCGGTCCTGGGCCAGAAACGGCGCTCGTGACGTTGAGAGTCAGTCGAAGGAGCCGGACCTCGAACTGCATTGACGCCAACTAGGGTCTCTACGATCGTCCTTTGAAGCTTGGCCCCGATTTTCCAGTTGCGGATTTAAGCTGCGCGTTGGCTAGATCTCCAAGACTCCTGATAGCCCCTTCCAAGCGCGGGTCGCCGAGATACCCGTAGTTAATGCGCAGGTGCCGGGTGTATCGACGGTCGGCTGAAAACAAATGGCCGGGCGCTACGCCTATGCGGAGCCGAAGAGCGTCCTTGTGCAGTGCGAGCGCGTCGACACCTTCCGGCAGCGCGAGCCACAGGAAATAGCCGCCCTCGGGGCGCGTGACCCGCGTTCCAGTCGGAAAGTATCGATCGATATATCGTAAGCAGGCGGCCTGCTGGCGGCTGAACGAATGCCGCAGGGCGCGCAGGTGACGATCGAAACTCTTGTGTTGCAGGTACTCCTGTAAGGCCAGTTGCGAGGGAAGTGCCGTTGCCAGCGAACTCATCAACTTGTTCCGACCCAAGGTAGCTGCGAAGCGACCGCCCGCTACCCATCCGATGCGATATCCGGGTGCCAGGGATTTCGAGAAAGAACTGCAGTGCAGCACCCAGCCGGCCCGGTCCCAGGCCTTGGCCGGTGGCGGTCTTCGAGGCCCATGCGCGAGCTCGCCGTACACGTCGTCTTCGATCAGCGGTATGGCGCGAGTGGCGAGCATGTTGACCAGTTGCTCTTTGGCTGCGTCGCTCATGGTGCAGCCCATTGGGTTCTGGAAGGTCGGCATGAACCAGCAGGCCTTCACCGGATGCTGGTCGATCACGCGAGCAAGAGAGCCGAGATCCACGCCTGTTCGCGGGTGGGTCTCAACCTCGACCGCGCGAAGACCGCGCCGCTCTAGTGCCTGCAACGCAGCATAAAAGGTTGGGGTTTCGATCGCCACGACGTCGCCTGGCTGCGTCACCGATTCGAGCGCAAGATTGAGGGCTTCCATCGCCCCGCTAGTGATGACCAGCTCTGACGCAGGAACATCCATCCCGACGCTGCCGTAACGGAGGGAGATCTGATGGCGCAAAAGGGCGTTTCCTGGTGACAAATCCTCGATGGTCTGCCAGGGATCCATCCGCTTGAGCGCTCGCGTCAGGCCGGCGGCAAGTTGCTCTAAGGGGAACAGCTCTGGCGATGGAAAAGCCGAGCCGAGCGGGACCATGTCGCGCTCGCGAGCCTGTGCGAGGACCTGAAAGACTAGCGACGAGACGTCGACCGACATGGACCCGAGGACGGGTTCGCTGGCGGCGAGTTCGTTGGACGGCACTTCCGCGCGCGCTCGGACGAAGTATCCCGACCGCTGCCGCGCTTCGACAAGCCCTTGCGCCTCCAGCAGGTAGTAAGCAGAGAACACTGTGGACGCACTGATGCCCATCTGCGACTTCAATTCGCGCACGGAGGGAAGGCGATCGTTCGCCTTTAGGTTACCCGCGCGAATGCGCTGAGCGATGTTGTCGGCAAGCTTCTCGTAGCGGTTCATGGGCGTGGGCATCTCATTCTGATACGGTCGTTCTGAACCGCTCCCGAGATTTTCCTATCAGACGTCGGCGTGCCAGCCCTGTCGATCAATCCCATCACTCGCGCGTCCGCCGGAGCGACGACCGGCCTTCTTGGATCTGATACGAAAATTTTCAGGCGATCTGGTTCTGTACGTATCAGCCTGGAAGATGAACACTCCCCAGCACCATGAGAGTGCTTCTGCGGTGCCGGCGGACTGCTCCGCCTTTCGACCGATGTATTTCGTGTCTTTCGACGCGCCTTGCCCGCCCATTCAGTTCACAGCAACTGCGTCGCCAGATTGTTTTCCGTTTCTTCATCGGTCTATTGAGCTACTCGCCGCACTCAGGCTTCGCCGTCTGTCACCTTTAATATTTTTTAGATCATGGAATCAATCCCTATCTCTTTTATTATTTTCAAGGTTCTCGTGCTCAGCGTGGGTATGTATTTGGCCGTCAAGTGGCATTACGACCGGGGACAGAAGGACAAGAATCAAAAGACAGCTGCAGTGGTGCTGACATCTATCAAGGTGGGCGCAGCGTTCGTCGCTGCTGCGTTCCTCATGTTGTTCCTCACCTTTGAAATCTGCATTAGGATGGGTCTGGACCTGGCCATGCCGTGATTGGAGTTTTTTTGTCGTGCATTGGCCGCATTCGGCTATGGAAATTACAACCGGTACGTCTCACAGTCGCGGCCGAGTCCTGCGGTGGCATCACGCGGCAGGCCTCGATGCCCTGTCTAGTGGCTTCCGGTGCGACGGACGCAAGTATTGCTCGCAGATGACGTCATGCACTGAGGCAAAGTTCTACCTCAAGAACTGCCCTGGCACCCAAATGGATGGGAACCAGGATGACGTGCCTTGCGGACAGCAATGGTGCACCGGTCCTCTTCCCTTGAAGGCAGGGTCGAATCTATGCGCGGCAGTCGCCCAAACCACGCCCGAAGCCGCGGCTCGAGGCGACCCGCAGGTCAATGCAGGACGCTTTGAATGTCGTCATCAAGAACGTCAGCTGGTAGGTCGGACATCTTCAAATAGAGCCTTCCGGCATCGACGGCTCGAGCGACAGAGTCCTGAAGCACTTGACTGATCTCGGGTGCCGTCAGATGGGCCAGCTCCTTGGTGATCAGAGGCGTAGGCCTAGCGAACTCGCGGATATTGAGTTGCTGTACCGCAGCAGCTGCAATCACACGCGCCGCTTCTAGCGCCTGGGCCCCAGACGGAGCCAGGATATGGAACTCCCGAAATCGGGAACGTAGCGATTCGGGCACCTTTGCCGGGTCATTGGACGTGGCGATGTAGGTGGCCAGGCTCGCGTCGAACTCGATATCAAGCGACGCATCTCGCACCTTGCTAGCCGTGATCGGTTCAAGAAGTGAATGCAGAGGTGCCAAGGGGTCGTACTGCGATCCTCAGGGCGCCTTGTCCAGCTCGTCAATCAGGAAAACGGTATTGGCAACCGCTCCAAGGCCGATTTGCTGGAAGATGAACCCTTGCGTGGCCGTGCTCCAATGCCGCTCCGTCCCAAGGAGCAGGGAGCTCGTCTGAGCGTTCTCCATGGAATGCCGTCGGATCGGCGTGCCAAGGGCCTGGGCCAGGTCGTTTGCATAGTGCGTCTTGCCCAGCCCGGGCTCGCCCCATAGATGCAGGGGCGGAATCCTCAGGGGTTCGCGCCCTCGGGTCGACGGCGTCGCGCGCCGAGCAACGAAGTCGGTGACTTCGATGAAATGCGGGTGCGCCTCGCGAAGGTAGGCGAGCAACTTTTCCCACTTTTGTGGCCGAAACGCCGGGTTGGCGACATCGCGCAGGGCGCCAGCGAGTTCCAGCTTCTTGGTGAGCTCCAGCTCGCGCTTCTGGTAGTCCTTGTCGCGAAGGGTGGCGATGCTTGCGATTACCCTGAACAGCTCCTCGCCGCGAAGGACCGGGTGGCGCCGATCTCGACGGCGGCGGGCTACCCCATGCTCGAATGTCTTCACGAACGCGACCTGGTTCGGCACAGGTGCGGCCGGGGCCGGAGGGCTGGAACTTTCACCAGATTTCCACACGATTCGCAACCACGGGCTCGGGGTCCGATGCGTTCAAGGCGCTATACAAGGACGCCTTCGAGTTGATGAAGCACGATCCTGAGAACTTGGGGTTGTACTTCGTGGTCGGGATTGCGACCCGGTCCTACGTCCGCAGTTACGAGGATCAAGGGGTGACGGGCGAGTTCGCCGATCGCGCCAAGGGGACCCTGGTGAACTTCAATGCAAAGATCACAGAAGCCCTCGCGAGCACGCCTGAGAAGCGACTGAAGCTGCTGGGTGAGGTCGCGATCGACTACGAGTGGAACGTGCACGATTTCTGAACCCGCGCGCCGGGTCGTCTGATGGACCTACTTGCCGGTTTGCCTGTCTGTTAACGACTCCCGTCGCACGGTGGAAGGCATGAGTTTGGCCACGGTCTGGCGAAGCCAGATGTTTGCGGGGTCCCGATGAAATCGCGAATGCCAGTGCTGCTTGATGACATATCGCGGCGAGGGAAACGGGAGGCGGTACACCTTGATGGATTCCCGCCGCTGGGTTACGAGCGCGTAATGCGTAGGAACCATCGCAAGCAGATCGGTTTCGCTCACGATCTGGGCAACCGCCAGGAAGCTCGGTACCTGGAGCGCGACCTGACGCACGATCCCCTCCGCACGGATCGCGTTCTGTATGACCCCGGTATGCCCCGTACCCTCTGTCAGGACCTCGATATGACGTTCGGCGCTGTACATCTGATCCGTCAAACGCCGTCGTAGCCGCGGATGGGATGCAGCCGCGATGCATCGGAAATCCTGCTCGACCAGGGATTGTTGATAGAAACCAGCATCAAGCTGAGGCATGTAGCCGACTGCAAGGTCGACGAGCCCTTCCTCCAGCCTGCGCCTGCTTTCACTCCCAATGCGTTCCGCGTCGATCCGCACGCCGGGGGCGGATGACTGCAGGGTGTTCAGAAGAGCAGGGAGGAGAGAGGTCTCTCCAAGATCAGTCATGCAGATCCGAAAGGCCCGTCGCGAAGTGGAAGGGTCGAAGCCGTTGGTCCCGGTGAGCGTGCCCTCCAGGCTCTCCCTGATTTGACGAAGCACGGGTTGAAGCTCGTCCGCCCGAGGCGTTGCCAGCATTCCGCGGGACGTTCGGGTGAACAGAGGGTCGCCGTAGAAACCCCGAAGTCGATTCAGCGCCGTGCTGGCAGCGCCCTGTGTCAAACCTAGTCGTTCGGCGGCCTTCGTCACGCTCGACGCTTTGTACACCTCATCGAAAACGGCGATCCATTCGAGGTCAAGTGCGGCCATTTCAGAGCTCCGAGATATCAAGAATTTCGATAGATGGTATCCGGGCCGCGTGTTGCCGGAGCCGTTTGCTGCGGACAAGAATCTCTCCGAGACATTCACCTAATCACAACCGGGAGTCACTCCATGGCGCTGCTTGCACATCGATACTTGGCCGCTTCTGTTCTCACTGCTGCGCTTGCCCTGGCCTTCGTAGGGGGTGCAGAAGCTGACACTGGAGGACCATCGTTTCCCTCGAAGCCGGTGACGATCCTCACGACCTTCTCGGCCGGGAGCGGTCCCGACACCATGATGAGGGCGGTCGGTGAAGTATTGAGCGCAAAGTGGAAGCAGCCTGTCTTGATCGACAACCGGCCGGGGGGCGCTGGGTTCATTGCGATCAACGCAGCGAAGGCCGCGGCACCTGATGGTCACACCATCCTGATGCACGATGGGGACGCCATGAGCGCCTTGCCTACGCTGTTCAAGAGCAGGAACTTTCGCGTCTTCGACAGTTTTGAGCCGGCAGGGGCCTTGTATAGCACCCCGTTCTTCGTCGTGGTGGCGGCAAGCTCCCCGTGGAAGAACGTCGGCGACCTTCTTGCAGCGGCCAAGGCGAAGCCCGATGCAGTGACTTACGGAACCTGGGGCGTCGGCACGACGGCGCATCTCCAGTCAGCGATGCTCGAGACTGCTGCTGGCGTCCAGATGCTTCATGTTCCCTACAAGGAGATGGGACAGCTTTACACAGCCGTGAGCACGGGGGAGACGGACTGGGCACTCGGCGCAATGGCTTCGACTCAATCGGTCTACGAGGGTGGGCGTGTGAAGTATCTGGCCATCGCGAGGTCGCGCCGCCTGTCGTCGCTCCCGAATGTCCCAACCCTAGCCGAGGCGGGGGGGCCGCCGAACGTTGAGGCCAGCGGCGTTGTGGTCTTGCTCACGCCCAAGAACACGCCAGCGGCCATCAATGACCGGATCAACCGCGACGTCAACGCGGCAGTCGATAGTCCGGAGGTGCAAGCGCGCTTCAAGACTTTCAACTTCGAAGCCGTGTCCTGGACCCCTCAGGAACTGCGTCGCCAGCTAGACGCCAAAGCTGCCGGGTACCAGGGCGTTGTTGCCCGATACAACATCAAGTTGGACTGAGAGCGCTCCATGGAAAGAGGAATGACGTCTGTTCGCCCTGTGGCCTCTCTGCCGCCCGAGCTCTGGAAGTGGGACGCGACCGACTTGGCGGCGCATATCAAGAGGCGCACCATTTCTTCGTTGGAAGTCATGGTCGCCTTTCACACACGAATTGATGAAGTCAACCCAAGGCTGAATGCGATTGTCCAGGCCGACCGAGACGCGGAGATCTCCGCTGCGCTCCGGGCCGACGCCGAACTCACCTCTAGTGTCGCTCCAGTCGGGCCTCTGCATGGTGTGCCGATCACCATCAAGCTGAATGCCGATGTTGAAGGACAGGCAACCACCAACGGCGTGCCTGCCTACAAGGTGCGCGTGGCGGAGCACGACAGTCTGGTCGTGGCCAACTTGAGGCGTGCGGGCGCGATCATCGCAGGGCGAACCAACGTGCCGCCGTTCTCGCATCGGTGGTTCACTGAGAACCCGATACATGGGCGGACGCTCAACCCTTGGAGTGACGACATCACGTCCGGCGGATCCAGTGGCGGCGCGGCTGTGGCTGTGGCCTCAGGCATGGGGGCAGTGGCTCACGGCACCGATATCGCTGGATCGATCCGATACCCTGCGTACGTGAACGGCGTTCTTGGTCTTCGCCCTACGCCAGGGCGCGTGCCCGCGTTGAACGGCACTGTGCCCGCGCGCTTTGCAGGCCTGCAGTTGTTTTCGGCGCAAGGGCCGCTCGCTCGAACCTCGCGCGATCTTGAACTCACGTTGCGAGCGATGGCAGTGGATGGGCAGGCGGACCCGATCTGGATCAACACACCCCTGGACTACCCGGACGACAACGCAGCATGTCCCGTAGGTTTGATCGATGAAATCGAAGGTGTCGCTCTCCCGTCGAAGATCCGGAGCGCGCTGGATATTGCCGCTCGGGCCCTGGAAGCCGCAGGCTACAAGGTTGATCCGGTTAAAGTACCTTCGATGCGGGACGCGTTGGAACTCTGGCTTTCGATCGTGATCACGGAAAACCGATTGGGAATGATGGCCGATGTTGACGCGATGGACGATCACGTGAGTTCGACATCCATACACGCGATGGCCTCTTGTGCGCCGAATCCGGATCTGCGTACCTACGTGACGGCCCTCGCAAAGCGTGATGCGTTGCGCCGAAAGTGGCAAGCTCTCTTCGTTCGGCATCCTCTTCTACTGATGCCCACATCGTGCCGATTGCCCATGAAATGGGATGATGATCTTGGAGGAGAAGAGGTGATAAGGAAGTTGCTGGACGACCAGTCCCCACTCATTTCGGTCGCGGCGCTAAGTCTGGGTGGACTGAATGTGCCGGTGGGGCAGGATGACGGCTTGCCGTTGGGAGTGCAGATCGTCGGTGCGCCTTTCCGGGAAATCCTCATGCTGCGTGCGGCTGCTGCGATCGAGCAATCGGCGCCCACGCGAAGGGTCTATGACTAGATGAAGAGCGCCTGAGGACGCAGTAGCGTGGATGGGACGGCGACGTTCACGCCTGCGAAGTATCACCCCACGCTCGAAGGCGGTCACGAACACAACCTAGCTTATCACGGGCGCGGATGGAGCCGGGGCCGGAGGGCCGAGCAGGCTCGGAGCTCCTCGCGGCGCTGTCGGGTCGTACGCAAGCTGATCCAGTGGCGCGCTCAAGCGCGCGCACCTACTACCCACTGTCGCCCACGAACGAGTGGAACTGAAATCGCGGCAGGCGCTGACCGTTCCACCGGACCGAGTGTGCTTGGTAACAAAGCCAGGAAAGAGGCTAGGGGACCTTGGCCGGCTGACAGTGCTTGCCGCGCCGCGCGGCTTTGTTAATTGCCACTGGTTCAGAAAGTCAATGTCCGATCTGTCCGCTCCGATGCGACGCGAGGCAAAAGTAGTAAGCTGTCGGGCATCCGCATTCTTTGCATTGAACAATGGCGACCACATACCGGACAATCCAGAAGCAGATCGACAAGCTTCAAAAGCAAGCGGAGAGCCTGCGCGATCGCGAGGTCTCTGGCGTGGTCGAACGGATAAAGGTGGCGATTGCGCACTATGGCCTCACCGCTGCGGATCTTGGCCTGGAGCCGAGAGGGGGCGCCAAAAAATCGACTCCGACAAAGAAGGCACCCGGTAAGGCGAAGTCTGCTTTCGGTGACTCGACCGGGAACGTGTGGTCAGGCCGGGGACCGCATCCGCATTGGCTTAGGGACGCGTTGGCTGCTGGGCATTCGCTTGAAGAGTTCCGCCTCGGGACGGGCTCTGGTCCAGAACCGATTCTGCAAAGAAGGGGATGACAAAGGCGAAGAAGGAGAAGCTCAAGCGTCCGCCTCCCAAGACCGTCTATACCGACGAGTCTGGCAACACCTGGAGCGGTCGAGGTCCCAGGCCGCGCTGGCTGCGCGCCGCACTCGAAAGCGGTCGGTCCTTGCAGGACTTTGCCAAGTAAAGCCCGTATGCGCCCGTCCGACAGCTCACGACGTGCGCGCGATGCTTCTTGAGCTGCTGGTCAGGTCTCCGGCGTTGTCCATACCTCCTGGAGAAATATGGTGAACGGGTCCTCGGCGATCTGACGCAAGGCGTTTTGAACTGTGTCGGTGGTCATGTCAAGCTTTACGGCCAGCGCCTGCAATGTCGCCGCGGCAGCAGCCTGACACGCTCTCGCCGCGGGGTCTTCACTGTCCAGATCGTCAATTTCATCGATCAGGTATTTGAACTCTACCGCGCCCCGCAGCCCCATCACTCGGAGTTCGGCTAGGTGCGTCTCGAAGTAGATCCAGGCGAGCGCTTGGCTCATGCAGTCGGTGACGAAGTTGAAAGACAAGTTCGAACGCATGACCAAGCGAACTGGATCGCAGTAGGCGAATTGGGGGATCGTGGTGATGTCCTCATTGGCGAGGCGCTCCGCGATGGACGAGTTCACCCCTTGCAGGCGGATCACGCTGTCGTGCGCACCCTCCTTGTCCGGGTCCGTATCGCCGATCACCTTCCTAAAACCTCGCTGAATCATCGAAATAAGGGTGCCCAAAGGGAACGCGCCAAGGGCGAACGCCACAAAGCCCGCTTTGTCACCCGCCCACCCCACGAAGGCATAACCCATTGGAATGGCGATGATGAACCGCAGTGTCGCCCAGTGCACGTCGGCGGGCGAGAAGTCCAATCTTCTGGCCCTGGAGATGTGATCGTCGGCGACCCAAAGGTAGGCGCCGGCCAAGGCATAAATCGCATTGTCAGGGAGGTTGCACAATGGGCCGCCGTCGATAGAGTCCAGCCGGTGCAACCCACCAGAAACGGCCAGCGCCACGGAAAGGAATCCGACTACGAAGAAGAGGACACCTGGCCAAAGAAAATAGCGACGCCCGAACCAATGCTTGTAGAGGTCTTCGAACGCGCCGACAGCATCTCCCGCGTTCGCTGGCGAATTTGTACGATTGAACATCTGAAAATAGGCCAATCGAGCTTCACCGCTGAGGCCATCGATGATGTCTAGGCGCTTGGCTCCCCATCCGGAGCGAAGGTAGCGCAGCATAGGAAGCATGAGGGCGAGCGTCACGATCAAGACAAGGGCGCCAGCTATTTTTCCGTGGTCGGTCCAAGGCATGTGAGTTCCTCGATGTTGCAGCGATACCAGATTGTCGATACCAAGCGAAAAGAAGTGCATGCTTCAATGTGGGGGCGCGACACGGCATAAATCAGACTAGGCGAACGTCTTCTTCCATGGCTGCTCACTGGTCAGGCAGTCGCCAGGCTAAGGTTTCGCACGTCGAGCACAGAAGTCGGACGCCCTCAGGGCGCTGAACGCGCCGACAGGCTTCCTGCCGGACCCGCCTGGAATAGCTGCTCTTCCCGCCTCTGCAACAGCCGAGACAGCGCGCACCAAGCCGAGCTTCGATCGCGCAGCGTCATCGAGCACCTCATCTGCAAGGATGGCTGTGTAGAGCTTTTCAAGCTGGTGCCGGATGAGCGTGTCGGGCCGAGGGCGCCGGGCGAGGACGAAGACGCCGACCCGATCGGTTGACGATAACGGCGCGATGGGACGCGACCCCGCGGTACCGGCGGGAAGAGGGGCGGCGCCGGAGCCGACTCGTTGACAGAAGTGGATCTTCTGCCTGCGAGTGACCCAGGAGCATCGCGACGATGTCTCCCTGATCTTGAAAAGCGTGGCCGACGCCAGATCTGTACCCGACGTCCGCTCTTTGACGGCAGGACTGAGGCCGTAGATCGAACCCGCGCTTTAGACTGGTTGCTGCCGGTCGCTTGCGACCCGTGGATGGCGCAGATGGGCCCGGAAGAGACATTGGCAACGCAAATCTGGCGGCCGGAAAGCCGACATTGCATCTAAGGGTCGGCTCTCCTTTTTGCGACGCGGCGATGTGCGGACGGATGACGAGACTTCCATGTCAGCGTAGCCTCGAACTTCCGACGACAAAGCAACGTTCTTTCTGCGAATGCGCAGAATCTTCGGCAAGCTGATCGGTTGCCGACCCACGCGCCGGCTCTTGCGGTACAGCGGTTCCACCACCGCTATCTAATGTGCCGAGGGCACGATGCGTTCCATCTCGGCGAGAAACCTCTCGCGCCGCGTCCGCTTCTTCTTCTTTATCGCGAACCCGGCACTGGCAAAGCTGCGCTGACTCGTCGTCGTTACTGGTCCCCTCTGGCGTTTGATCAACAGATCAACAACGCATCGCTCGCCGGCTGAGTGGACGCGACGTTGAAAAAATAAGCGTCTCCCTAGCTCCACCCACTGGGGGTGCGGCAAGTCCTCAGCCCGCGGCGTTTTCCGGATCACCATTCGAGTTCGCGGCACCGTCCTGTGCCTTGGCCATCACGGCCCGGCGAACCAGGCCGATGTGCTCGCGCAGCGTGTAGGCTTCGCTGGCATAGCTCAACGGAGCCCGAATCCGCGCGGCCGCCTGCTCGATGCGGTTCAGGTCGCCCAGCCATTGTTCGACGGGCAAGACGCCGGTGCGCGTACCGACCTCGCGTTCAAGCAGCGCCAGTTCCCCGTACCAGCGGTAGATGCGCGACCGCGTGCGCCAGCGGAGCAGTTGCGGCAGGAGCTTGGACAACGGAACGATCACGAACAACACGGGCACCAGCAGCACGATCAGGCGTTCGAGGTAGGCCGCGACGCCGAACGGCAGGTAGCGGTGAAGTAAGCTGGGGCCGAAGCGGTGGTGGCGATCCGCATCGGTCGAGACAGGCAGGTCCACCATGGCCGTGTTCGGAAACTCGTCGAGGGCTTCGAAATAGCCCTGCGATCCATGCAATTCACGCGCCGCTCCGAGGAGCAGGTTGACGATCGGCGTCGACAAGTCATCGCGCGAAACCAGCATCGCCTTTGTGCCAATCAGTTTCACCTCCTGCCCCGGAATATGCTGCGCGAGATCGATCGTGCCTGGCGGCAAGGTCAACTTCGTGATGTATGGGAATCTGCGCGGATAGGCTTCTGAGCGCGCCAGGCTCATCAGTTTCAACTCCGGGTCGTGCAGAGCCTGCCAGATCGCCGGGAACTCCGCGGGCCCGAGCAAGAACGCGGCGTCGACCTGGCCCGCCTGCAGCGCGCGCAAGGCCTCCAGATTGACCAGGGGCACCAGATCGGAGTTCAAGCTGGTGATGTTGTTCACCGCGAGCAAGGGCTCCATGAACGCGCGCACGCCGCTGTCCGCGGAGCCCACAGCGAGCCGCCGGTGGCGCAATTCATCGAAGTGCTCGTGCACGACGTTGTCGCGATAGAAGATCCACAGTGGTTCGTAGTACAGGGTGGCCAGCATGACCAGCTTCTCCCGGTCCGCCGGGCGCACCACACCACCATGTACGAAAGCCACATCCACGCCGGAATGGGGATCCCGCAGCAAGCGCTCGTTCTCTTCCGCGCCGCCCGTCATGCGTTCCTCGACGGTCACTCCGTCGCGTGCCAGAATCTCCTTGTAACGCTGCGCGTATTGGTGGTACATGCCGTCGCGCAGGCCGGACGCGAGAACGATGTGACGCGGAATCGCGCTTCGCAGCGACCAGGCGCCAACCAAGGCAAGGGCAATGCTTGCCACCACGAGCAAAGTCCAGCGCACACGTTCGCGTCGCGCTCCGCCGGGCAAATCACCGAGTTGCATACGAAGTCGAATGTGCAGGGAATGCCGGAAGTTGACGCCGCGGTCTTGAGAGTTGTCAAGTCATAGAGACAGTATCGGGGCAGATATATCTCGACGTCATACAGGGGCGGCCCACGACCTCGTTCGCTTGGCAGAACGCGCGCCCGCACGCGTTCTTTGTGCGTTAGTTGACTGGGCGATGTGCGGGGGCCGATCTTTTCAGGTTCCTTGCGCTACACAGGATCGTCATGATTTCCATCGCGCAGTTGATCAAATATCGACAGCATGTGGAAATGCCGACGGCCGACCTCCAGCCTTAAGCCAGCTGGCGCTCGGTGCCGCCAAGAAAGGGGCGCGCCTGCCACTGCTGCTCAGGCGACCGCTCGCCTCACGCGAAGCCTGCTCAGGATTCACGAGCTACACCAGTTCGGCCGCCCGATCCGGCTTCCACTCTCTTGCTGAGAGTCAACTACATGAACGGCCTGATGCAGACGGAACCACTGCTCATTTCAAACCTGCCTTCCTTTGCAAGCCTTTCGCTTCGCGGCGAGGCTATGTGAGACCCGAGAAAGCGGCCGCAACCGCGGCCGCTTTTCTTTGGGTTGACCAAAACGTGGATTTCGCCCGGGAAGTTGATATTCGTCAATTCGGAGCGCGCCATCTTCCTTAAGGTCGATGCACCCGACTCAGGAACTCAGCCATCGCTGAAGTCGGGCTGCATGAATTTGCCGAGGGGCGTCGGACCGGCCGATTCATGTCCCACGGGATCGTGCGTGACTTCTTGCCGCATGAATTTTCTTGGAGGATCGACCATGAAACTCGCTCTCGCCGCAATGGCCATTGCAGTCTCCGGCTGCGCCAGCCAGCCCACATCAGCGCCTTCAGCACCACTGCCCCCAGACGCCCGTCCCGTCGGCCAAAGCCAGCTTGCCCCGAAGGCGGCGGCCACATGTATTTCGCAGAAATGGGCGAACAGTACCGGGCAGACGGTCTATATCGAGTACGTCTTTGCCAACGACACAGCCTTCAACGTCTACGCTCCGGGCCAGCAACCGCCCAGCGGCTCGGCGGCCCTCATCCGTCCGGCCCCTGCGGGCACCGGCTCAGCAGTGGCCTTCCGCGGTCCCGAGTCCACGATCGGCGGCGTTGTTGGCCAATGCGCGTGACGTCGGCCTGCTGCGAACGCCAGCGCACCCGACTGACGTGGTTGCTCGAAGCGCGATCGACCAACGTGCCGCGGCGGCATCGTATGACCGACGCAAGCTGCCATCCGTGACGTTCCTGTTCGCAACACTTCCGGCGGCCGAAGTCCTCAAGGTCAAGGCGTAGATTCTCGCAATTCGCGACAAGACGCTCGTAACATGGGCGTCGGACAATGCCAAGGCGTCGGCGCCGAGTTTGCGGAACTGGTTGGACACTTCCGCGTTGTTGAAGAGCAAGACCTCGCTGAAATCCTTGTAGCTGATTCCCGGGCCGGTACGGGCCGCACGCCCGCCGACGGAAGAGCACGACGTTGATCTGGTAGGAATTCGCGAGTCGGTGATCGGCAGACAATCTGTCCGTACAGCCGGCCATTCGAAAAGGAGAATGCAAATGATAGATTCGGGATACGGACTTGGTCGCCGGACTGTGGGCCTTCTGGCCTCAACTGCTGTCTTGGTGTTTTCGGGCGTGGCCCTGGCCACCGACCAGTCGCAGCAACGGCAGCAAGGCAGGGACGCAAACCAAGCGGCCAAGCAGGACGCGCGATCGGAAAAGATCGATTGCCGGGCCGAGAATCAAAAAAGCAACGCCGCGTGCCGGCAAGACAAGCGCGACACGAAGCAAGACGGTCGCCAGGAAAAGCGAAGTATCAAGTATTGAAGGCACCGATTGACCGACCGCCACCTCGTGAGCAAATCGCCGCGCTTCCTTGTTGCGTTCCTGTGGGTCCTTGTCGGGACCGCGTTCGCCGCTGCTCCGGATCCCGGATCGCCTTGTCGGTCCCGTAGTCTCGCCTTCGATGACAGAAGTGCAGCCTGGACACACGTGCCCCTATCGAAGCTCAAGCGTGATACGGTATACCGCGTCGTGCAGGAGGGGGATCGATCGGCGGTGCTGCACGCGACAGCGGATCGGTCAGCCTCGCTTTTCGTGGCCGCACTGAAGCCTTCGCAGCGCCCGCCCATGACCCTCAGTTGGGAATGGAAGACTGATGCGCTGGTCGCGAACGCTGACAATCGCGACAGGGACCGCGAGGATGCTCCGCTGCGCGTGTTGGTGGCGTTCGACGGCGACGTCGCCACCCTGCCTGATGCGGAGCGGAAGCGATTCAGCCGAGCCAAGAAGCTGGCCGGGCGCGATCTGCCCTACGCAGTACTGATGTACATCTGGACCGATCATGTCCCAGTGGGTACGTTGATTCCCTCGGCGCACACCAGCCAGGTCAAGATGCTTGCCGCGGCCTCGGGCGCAGCCGGCCTGGGCCGTTGGCAGTCGGTGCGGCGCAATCTTGCTGACGACTACAGAAAGGCCTACGGCGCGGAACCGGGCCCGGTCCTGGCTGTCGCCGTGATGACCGACACCGACAACACCGCCGGGACGGCGCAGGGAAGCTACCACGGCATCCACATCGACTGCGAAGGCGGCTGATTCGGCGGCCGGGCATGAAGGCCCGTTCTAATTGCGGAACATATCACTGCGCTCGTCCGACGGCGTGCGAGGCGCGTCGTACCCCATCCACGCGCTGGCGGTCATCGTCGGCTGGAAGCCCGCGAACCATGTGACGATCGATCGGCCTCCACACCGGCTCCGCCCTTGACGATGCTCTGCAGCAGCGCATCCACGATGAAGGCGTTGCGTCTCGGCAAGTTCGAATAGGCGACCACGTGTGCAGCTAAGACGACGAACGACAAGCCCAGCGCCCCGGCCAGGGCCAGCCCGCGATCCCTCGCGTCGCGTTCGCATCAATCCGGGCCGCAGTGCTCATTGATCACCGAATCCCTAGGGAATGAACCTAGCCCGGCTGCTCGCCCGTGGCGCGGATCTCCACGCGGCGGTTCGGCTCGAAGCAGGCGATGAGCGCGGCGCGGGTCTTCGCCTTGCCCTGGGCCCTGCAATCGGCTTCGGTGACCTTCAACTCCGAGAAACTGCGGCCTTCGGTCGTGATGATGTTGGCCGGGACGCCTTGGACGACCAGGTAGTCGCGCACGGAGTTGGCCCGCGCCAGCGACAGGCGCTGGTTGAACTCGTTGCTGCCGATCGGGTCGGTGTGGCCGACGATGGAGATCGCGCGCAACCGGATGCCCGAGGACTTGAGCTCCGCGAGCGTGTTGTCGATGCGGGCGCGGCCGGTCGGCGTCAGGTCCGACTTGGCGAAGGCGAAGGTGCCGTCGGCCTTGAGCTCGAAGTTGCGCGCAGCCGGCGGCGGCGGGGGCGGCGGCGGCATCGGTGCCGGCATCGCCGCCGGCGGAGCGGCTCGCGCCACCTGCGGGGGCGGCCCGAACGGAATCTGCAGGCCCACCGAGAACAGCCAGTCGTTCATGCTCTGCCGGTTGCCAGTCAAGCTGTTGTTGGCGTTGTCGACATAGCGATAGCGTGCGTCTGCCACCAGGCGGCCCCAGGAGGAAAACGGCCAGACGATGCCGACCCCCGCATTGGCCATGAAACTCGTGTGGCTGTCGTTGATTCCGAACGCCCGCTCCACCTTGTTGTCGATGGCGCCGATGCCGCCCACGAGATAGGGATGCACCTGGTTCGACTGCCAGCGGTCGATCCCCAGGCGGCTCCATGGGAACCACTGCGCGTCGAGCGTGCCGCTCCAGTTCTTGTACTTGTTCGTGCTGTTGAAGACGCCGAAGTTGGTGCCGACGTTGCCGTCCAGTTCCTCGTACTGGCCACGCAGCTCGATGTTCCAACTCGGGCTGATCGGCTTGCCGATGGAGAAGCCTCCGCCCCAACCGTTGTCGGCATTGCGGTCACCGTCGGGATGCACGTAGGTGCCGAACGGCGTGATGTACCAACGGTTGTCGAAGTACTGATCCGGTGCGAAGGTGGTCTGCGCGAGGCAGGCACCATACGGGAGGGCCAGCGCGCAGCAAGCTGCGAAAGTGCGTCGGTGAAACATGAATTCTCCTCACTGTGTTGATGAGAGAGCCTCAGCGCGAGCCTCGGGACAGTCAATCACTCGAGCCAGTCGAAGTCGACAATAGGTTGATCATGTCCGCTGGAATGCATGAATGCAACCGAATGTGTCGTTGCCACAGTGAGCGAACAAACCTGCCGTTTCAATTAGAGTGACGGTTGCATGGCCTGAGTTGGGTTTCGGCAACGTTGATTGGCTTCGTCATGCTGCTCCATTTTCGAAGCGACAAACTCTATGTCCGTTCCAATCAACACTCCATGACTCGCATTCAATGACAAATGTCAATGCAGGCATTCGCGAGGGACAGACAATTGGCGTCCGCTGGCCTTGCCCTGAACCGGCTTTGCGGGATTCGAAGGAGAACTTCATGACGACGAACATCCGTACCCTGATGGCCGCATTGGCCTTCGCGTCCACCGCCCTCATGGGCGCGGGCACCGCAACGGCGGCTGACCAGTGGTTCGTGCTCGGTGAGCAGACGATCAAGGCCTCCGATCCCAGCGCGCAGATCAAGAGCACAGGCAATCGATGGGAAAAGGACGTCAAGCAGGTGAAGTTGTCGACCGAGGGCGCAGACGTGCAGATCACTCAACTCGTGCTCAACTGGGACAACCGCAGGGATGACACGCTGAAGGACGTCGGCGTCTTGAAGGCGGGTGGACAGACCGCTCCGGCGGACGCCCCGGGGCGCAAGGGGCGCCTGACGTCCGTGACGGTCCAGTACAAGATCCTCGGCAACGCGTCGGCGGCCACCCTCAAGGTCTGGGGCCTGGACTGAGCAACCGCGAGCGCGAGCGCGGGGCGAGGATGGTGAGGAGCCGGTTACCCGGTGCTGCCCTTCTCCGCTTGCGCCTTGATCATCTGTTGCAGCATCGCCATCAATGCGGCGCCGGTCAGGCCGAACATCAACACCCCGTTTCCGGCCTCGAGCGGACCCAGCAGCTTCCAGGGCTTGGTCATCACCACGTCACCATAGCCCAGCGAACTGAAATTCACTGCAGAGTGATACACCGCCTCGTACAACTCGTCGAACTCGCCCAGCACCATGAACAGCGATCCCCAGATCATGATCTGGAGGAAGTTGCCTAGTACCAGCACGAGCATTGCGACCAGCAGCGAGCGGATCTGAACGAGCGGACGTGCGAAGCCGACGCGCATCGATCGGTCGATGTAGTAGCGAACGCTCCAGAACGTAAACGCCGCCTGGAGCACCAGGCACAGCAGGATGGTCGGCAGCCCGATTGCGAGATTGATCAACATGGTGTGAATCCCTCCGTTCAGCCTTGTCTGTAGAACATCGCATCGGGCCGGGTGGCTCGCCAGCGTTCCAGCGCCCATACCGCCGCCCACGCATAGAGCGCCACGGCAACGAACAGAGCGACGCGCATGGCCGACGCCTTGAGCACGTCCTTGCCTCCACTGCCGCCGCTGTCTTCGATGGCCGGGCCCAGCAGGAGCAGCATGGTCACCAGCGACTGGACCCAGAACGACGGCGACAAGGCGTTGGGCCGAACCCGAAAGAGCCGCGTCCCGACCCAGAGTGCGGCCGCCGCCATCCACAGCATCAGCATCCACAGGTTGGGGCGCAGCGACAGGCCGACCCAGAGGCATCCGGCAATCACGGCGCCCAGGATCGTAGACCCCAGGAGCTCCTGTCCGGCCGCCCGGGCGCTGGCGGAGCCGGCCTGTTGGCCCAGAGCCACCGACTTCATGATGGCTGCGACGAAGAAGGATGGGTTGGTCAGCGCCAGCACGAAGACCGGCATGACGACCACGACGGCGCGCAACGCGGTCCAACTCGCCGACTCTCGCGAGCTGGGCTCAGGCGCCGCCCTTTTGCCCGCGGGCACGGGCGAATCAGGGAACAGCGCATGCGAAGCACCGCTGACCAGCACCCCGATGCACAGGCCTACCGTGAGTGTCGCGCCGATCTCGAAGGCCAGGACCTGCGCCGCCACCCCGACCACCGGAATCAGGGCAATGGCCATCACGAGAATCGTCGTCAGCGGATTGGCGTTGCGAGCGCCCGAATAGAACACCGCGTAGAGCAACGCGCCTGTCAGCAGCACCCCGGCCAGCGCGTAGTGTTGCAGTATCGGAACCACAAGCACCCCTGCGGCCATCAGGGCGAGGACAACGATGGCGAAGACGATGCCTTTGAAAAGCGGGATCGGCGGACCCGGCTTGCACAGGATCAGGACGGCGACCACGCACACTGCGTAGGGTGCCTTCAGCGCGAAACCGTAGGCCACCAGCACCGCGAGGCCCAGGCCGATGGCCAGCCGCAGCACGGCCTTGTCGGCCCGTCCCATGCGACGGCGTTCAATAGACATAGGACAGCATGCTCATCATGCGGACGAAGGCCGCTCCAAGCCAGTTCATCAGGCCGTGATCGCCGGTGTAGACCAGCACTTCGGCCTGCCCCCCGACCCGGACGGCGCGCAGCTTCTCGCGCTCGGACGGATCGAATTCGATGGCCACCGGAAATCGCTGCGCCTGCCGCAGCCAGTCACGGCTGTTCTCGATCGTCGGCAGTGTTCCGGGCTGCGCTGGCTGGCCGCTGGCGACACCCGTCCCGATGCTGCGCACGCGGCCCTTCAGCACGTGGCCCGGCATCACGTCGAGCACGATGGCCACCGCATTGCCGGGCTCGATGTTGCCGAGGTTGTTCTCGGTCATGTCCGCGCTGATCCAGAGGTCGCGGACGGTGATCAGCGTCATGACAGGCGCGCCGGCCTGCACGAACTGCCCGACGTCGGTGCGCAGGTCGGTCACCAGGCCGCCGCCGGGCGCGACCACCTCGGTGCGCTGCAGGTCCAACTCGGCTTTTTCGACGCCCGATCGCGCGCTGATCAGCTGCGCGTTCTTGTCGCCGTTGTCTCCCGCGGCTTCCTGGGCACGAATCAGGTCCACCCGGGCGGCCTGCTCCTGGCTGAGTGCCTTGACCCGGCTTGCCTGCGCGCTCTGGACCCGGCGGATGGAGATCGCGCCAGGGTCTTCGGCAAAGATCTGCTCCAGCCGCGTTGCATCCTGCTGAGCGTAGAGGTAGTTGGCCGTGGCTGCACGCAGGCCGGCCCGGGCGGCTTCGACCGACGCCACCGAGGCATTGACCGAGCGCCGAACCGACTCATAGTCGGAACGGCTGCGTTGCAGCGCGATGCGGTATTGCGTCGGGTCGATCTCGAAGAGCCGTTGTCCGGGTTCCACACTGTCATTGTTCTTGACATGCACCTTCAGCACCCGGCCCGACACCTCCGCCGCTACCGGCACCACGAAGGCCTGCACCCGGGCCTGCGACGTGTAGGGCGTCAGGCGGTCCGAAACGAAATACCAGACCAGGCTGGCGACGATCAGCACCAGCACGACGATCGCACCGATGCGCGCGCCCTTGCCGCTGTCGGGCGGCGGTTCCGGGGGCTGCTTGACTTCGTCGCTCATGGGCTTGTTCCTTCCAGAGGGGGCCACGCAGCGTCGCCGGGCGCCGGCAACGGGGCGGCCAGCAGCCCCTTCCAATCGCTGCGCCGACCCATGGCCTCTTGCGTCGCGTCGTCGAGCACCGGCCGGCTGCGGGCCGCCTCCCAACCTCCTCCCATGGCCTTGTAGAGGGTGATCAGGCTCTGCGACTGGCTGCCACGGCTGGCCACCAACTGGTCCTGTTCGCTGAACAAGGTGCGCTGCGAGTCGAGCACGCGCTGGAAGTCGACCAGGCCCTCGTTGTACTGCCGGTCGGCGATTTCCAGCGAACGCTGCGCGGCCTTCACCGCATCTGCCAGCAGCACGATCTGCTCGCCGGTCTTGGCAAAGCCGACCGACGCATCGTCGACCTCGCGAGCCGCTTGCAGCACCGTGTTCTGGTACTGCTCATAGAGTTGCTGAAACCGAGCGTCCTGCACCAGCACGGTGTTGGTCAGACGTCCATGGTCGAACACGTTCCAGACGAGGCTGGGCCCGATGGCGCCACTCAAGACCCGCGATGCCCCCTCGACCGTGGAACCCGACAGGCCCAGCGAGCCCAGCAGCGAGATGGAGGGATAGAGATCGGCCACGCTCACGCCGATCAGGGCGGACTGCGCAGCCAGCTGCATTTCCGCCGCCCGCACATCCGGACGGCGCCGCAGCAGGTCGGCCGGCATGTCGACGATCACGTCCAAGCCGGCCTGCGGGATCCTTTCTTTCCCCTCTTCCATCTCGGGCAAGGGGCCCGGCGGGCGGGCCAGCAGGATGCTCAAGGCGTTTTGCGCCTGGCGCAGCGCGATCTCCAGCGGGGGCACGGTCGAGAGCGTGCCCAGGTACTGGGCCCTGGCCTGCTGGACGTCCAGCTCGGACTCGTTGCCGCTTTTGAAGTGAAGCTCGGTGATCTGGAGGCTGCGCCTTTGCAGCTGCGCGTTCTCGCGAGAGATCCGCAGCCGCAGTTCCACGGTGCGGATCGTGCAATACAGGCCGGCGACTTGGGCCGCCATCAGCACCTGGACATCGTCGTACTGGGCGATGCTGGCGAGATAGGCGGCGTCCGCCGACTCGATGCTGCGCCTGAACTTGCCCCAGAAATCGATCTCCCAACCCAGGCTGAAGCCGGCATTCGCAGTCCACGCACTGTTGTCGCGCCCGCCAGAACGCTGCTCGCCGACGCCGAGCACCTGGGCCGTTGCCTGCTGCACCTGCGGATAGCGCGTGCTATCGGCAATGCCGAGTTGGGCCCGCGCCTCCATGATGCGCATGCCGGCGATTCGCACATTGGGATTGACGCGCTGCGCCTCGGCGACGAACTGGTCCAGCACAGGATCGTTGAAATTGCGCCACCACGCCTGCATCAAGCCATTGCGCGGGCGCCGCGCATCGGCGGCGAGCGTTTCCAGCGAACCTCCGCTCCACCCCGACAGCCACGGCACGCGGGGCCGCTCGAAATCGGGGCCCACCGTGGTGCATCCCCCGAGCGTCGCGGCGGCGCCGGCGAGGACAAAGATTCGCAAGCTCGACCCCATCGAAGGCATCTCGGGCATCGGTTCAGGACACGACCGGTGGCTTGCCCTCCAGTTCGTCCAGGTCGACGACGTCCGGATCCGTCACGACCCACCGCATGAGGATCTGATAGCCGAGGCTCAGCGCGGTCGCGCCGAGGAACATGCCCAGGATGCCGGCGCCCGCCAGACCGCCCAGGGCACCGATCAGAACCACCGGCATGGGCGCATCCACGCCCCGGCCCAGCAAGAGCGGCTTCAGCACGTTGTCGAGCATGCCGGCGACCACAAGAAGCACCGAATCGACGACGGCCGGTACGGTCTCGTAGTCCTTGCTGAGCCAGATGTAGGCGATGACCGGCACGGTGACCAGCAGTGCCGGCACCTGCGCGACGCCCAGCACCAGCACGATCACGGCCAGCACGCCAGCAAAGGGAACCTGGGCAAGGATCATGATGATGCCCACCGCCATCGCCTGGATGAAGGCCACGCCGACCACGCCCAGGGCGACTGCGCGGATGGTCGAGGTGGCGAGCGCAGCGAAATCCTCGCCTCGTCGGCTGCCGACAATGCGCCCGAGGATCGACTTCGCGGCTTGGGCACCCGACTCGCCGAAGGCCATGATGATGCCGGCGATGATGAACGAGACCATGAAGAGCAGGATGGTTCCGCCAATGCTCGCCACCATTGCCAGCGCCTTGGCGGCCAGTTCGCCGAGCTCCGGCTGCATCCTCTGAACGACCGCCGGCATGTCCGTGTGCGCCAGCGACCAGAAGCCGTGCAACTTGGCGCCGACGATCGGCACATCGGCCACGCGCGCCGGCGGCGCGGGCACCGCAAACTCGTTGTCTTTCACCCGCGAAATCGTCTCATGGACCGAATCGCCCATGGAGCCCAGGACGACGGCCATCGGGACCACGATCAACGCAATGCCGCCCACCACGAGCAAGGTGGCAGCCAGACCCTGTTTCCCGCCCAACCGACCGGCCAGCGCCTGGTGGCCCGGATACATCGTCACGGCCAGGATCAGGGCCCAGGCCATCATGGTGATGAAGGGCGAAAAGATCTTGTAGCAGAGAAGCGTCAGGGCCAGAACCAGTCCGGCCCGGATGAAGACGTCCATCAGCTTCCTGGAAATCCGCGTCTCGCGTACGAGATCGGGCTGGAGAAGCGTTCTCATGGGGTCGACCCTCCGAAAGTGGACGGGGTCTGCGCTAGGCAGGCCCCCGCCCCACCCTACTTCTTCGCCGGCTCGACCGACAGCGCCACCGCCTCGGTGTAGACGGCATGAACCTGATCGCCCACCTTGATCATCTTCAGTTGGTCGGGATCGCGGACGATCAGGTCGACCTCGTATTCCGTCCCGCGCAGGGTGATCATGTGGGTTTTCCGGTTGACGGCCACCACGTCTGCGGTGACCTCGACCTTTTCTCCCACCACACCGCCGGGTCGATCGCCGGCCTTGGCCCTGTCGCCGCTCATGGTCTCGACCCTGCTGCGCAGTTCCTTGCCATCCTTCATCAAGGTCAGCGTGAGTGCCTGTGCGTATCGGACGGTCACCTTGTCACCGACTTTGAGCTGCTCAAGGTTTCGTGCCTCGGGGCCGATTCCGAACACATGCACCTTGCCATTGGAATCCTTGATGGTGACATGGTGCTTCTCGAGGTCCACCGCCTGGATGACGCCCGTGGCCCTGATCACCTCCTTCAGCGTCCCGGTGCCGGGGCTCGCCGAAGCCGCGACCTCTCGGGCGGGTTTGTCCTGCGCGACAGCGGGCGCCAGCAGCGCACCCAGCATTGCGATGGCTGTAAGCGAAGTTGCGATGTTCATGAGAATCCCTTTCACGATGGTTGGGGAGGGTGCTGAGCATGATCCATTTCGGACGCGTGAAGTTGACGTTCGTCAATGAGTGGGCGCGCAGTACGCGCATGCTCACGCTTCTCATTCCTGATTGATGTTCTCGTAACACCAAAGGAGGCGTATGAAGCTCGCAGGACTCACATCGGCTGTGTTGGCCATGGCATTGGCCTCGCCACTCGTCGTCGCCCAGACGGCCGTGGCAGGCTCGACCGCTCCCGCAAGTGCCGTCGACACGGCTTCGTTTCAGGCTCTCAAAGACATGGGAACCTTCTTGCAGACCCTCAAGCGCTTCCGGGCGTCGACCTCGCTGACGGGCGAACGTGTTCTGGCGGACGGCCAGAAGCTGCTGCACACGGCGTCGGCCACGGTCGACGTGCAGCGTCCGGACCGGCTGCGCGCCCGCATGTGGAGCATTCGCTCCGAGCGCGAGATCATCTACGACGGCAAGACGGTCACTCTCTTCTTCCCTGAGCAGAAGTACTACTCGTCGGTCGAGTTCTCGGGGTCGAACGGCGAACTCGTCAAGAAGCTCGAGGAGCGCTATGGGTTCGAGGTTCCGTTGTCCGATCTGTTCCTCTGGGGCACTCCGGCTGCGCCGGTCGACAAGATCGAATCGGCCATGAACGCCGGCCAGGATCTGGTCGGGGGCGACCTCTGCGACCACTACGCCTTTCGCCAGGGAGACTTCGACTGGCAGATTTGGATCGCGACCGGCGCCAAGCCCTTACCGCGCAAGCTGGTGATCGTCAATCGCTCCGACGAGGCGCGGCCTCAATCGGTCAGCGTCATGGACTGGAACCTGAGCCCGGCCTTCAAGGAGTCCGCGTTCAGGTTCTCGCCACCCAAGGGCGCGACAAAGATCGAGTTCGTTCCGGCGAAGACCAACTAGAGGAGAACGACCATGAAAGGAACATTCGGCAGATTGCTCGCGGCCGCTCTGACCGCTGTCGCTCTGGTTGGTTACACCTGGATCCCCGTGGCCGAGGCCGCCGGCCGGGACGGTGGTGGCGGTGCTCGCGCCGGAGGGGGTGGGGGCGGTGGTGGTGCTCGCGCCGGAGGGGGCGGCGGCGGCGCACGCGCGGGCGCGGCGGCGGGAGGCGGTGGGACTCGCGCCGGGGCGGCTGCCGGTGGTTCCCGCCCCGGCGCGGGCGGAGGCGCAAGCGGAAGGCAAACCGCCCAGGCCGGCGGCAACAGGGCCGACGCGCGGACCAATGATGTTCGCAACGCCAGCGTCAACAGCGTCAACAACACCAACCGCAACACCAACGTCAACCGCAATACCAACGTCAACACGAACGTCAATGCCAACCGGAATACCAACGTGGTTGTCGCCGGCAACAACAACTGCTGTGGCGGTTGGGACAATGACTACCACCCGGTCGCCGGCGCCGTCGCCGTCGGCGCCGCGGTCGCGGTGACCTCCGCAGCGATCGGCTCGATGGTGCACTCGGTGCCGGCCAACTGTGTCCCGGTCAACTACGGCGGCATGGTCTACCAGCAATGCGGAAGCACCTGGTACCAGCCTCAGGGTTCGCAGTACATCGTGGTCAACGCCCCGTATTAGCCGCCCTCCAGGCTGCGGCCGTCCAGCGACGTCGAGCTGTCCTTCGGATGGTGGTGGAAGGAGCCAAGATGCAGAGGCTTGTGGCCGTCGCGGACGCCACGCTCGCCATGTGCGGGGCTGCTCGCACTCAGTCCAACAAGGCACTTGAGTGGCTGCCCGAGCGGGCCATGAGGACGATCCCGGGCCCAGGCGGCGCGACCGTCCTCAGCATCCGCCACTCCAGACTCGACGACAACTCCTTCATTCCCACGAGCTACGCGCAGATCAAGACCGACCTCAGCTTCGACGCCTTCGGTATCAACGGCAGCACGCAGGTCCACTGGCTTGATGCCTGGGTGGAACTGGGTATGTACGGCGCCGCCCAGACCTCCTCGAATTTCATTGACGTTGATGCGTTCCCAAGCACCATCAACTACCCGGGGCCAAGCTGCTTGGTCTTCGTGCGCACCCCCGAGTTGGGCATCGCGCCCTACGACAAGGACGGCCTGGGAATGGCGTTCTCCCCCGAGGCACCCAGTTCGGCGCTCGATACCGGGCGGATCAACCGCATCGATCCGGCGGTAGGCACGAGAATCACGCGCTGGCACCAGGCAATGGATGCGGTCACCTCGCTGCGGCTCGACCGCGCCTACCTGGGAGACAGCGGGTGCTGATCGTCATCGCCCTCGGAGGCAATGCACTTCTTCGGCGCGGGCAGCCCATGACGGTCGAGAACCAGCGTGAGAACGTGCGCATCGCCGCGCAGTCGCTGGCACCGATCGCGCGGCAGCACGACCTGGTCGTCGGCCACGGCAATGGGCCCCAGGTCGGCCTGCTGGCGCTGCAAGGTTCGGCCTATGCCGAGGTCGAGAGCGACCCCCTTGAGGTCTTCGGAGCAGAGACCGAGGGCATGATCGGCTACATGATCGAGCAGGAGCTCGGCAACCTGCTGCCCTCTGAGAGGCCGCTCGCGACGCTGCTGACCATGATCGAGGTCGACCCGAATGACCCGGCCTTCGCCAACCCGACCCACTTCATCGGCCCCGTCTATGCCAAGGACGACGCCGACCGGCTCACGCGGGCCAGGGGCTGGATCTTCAAGCGGGACGGCGACCAGTGGCGCCGCGTGGTCGCGTCCCCTGAGCCAAAACGAATTTTCGAGTCGCGGCCGATCCGGTGGCTGCTCGAGCGCGACACCATCGTGATCGCCGCGGGCGGCGGCGGCATCCCGGCCGCCCATGTGGCAGGCCAAAAGAGAAAGCTGACCGGCATCGAATGCGTGATCGACAAGGACCTGGCCACCGGGTTGCTGGCCCGCGAACTGGGAGCAGACTTGTACGTGATGCTGACCGATACGGACGCGGTGTATGCCGAGTGGGGCAAGCCCGGCCAACGAGCGATCCGCAGCGCAGCGCCAGATGCCTTGTCGGCCCTGCCCTTCGCGGCGAACTCGATGGGACCGAAGGTCCAGGCGGCCTGCCGCTTTGTGCGCGCGACTGGCAAGCGGGCCGCCATTGGTGAGCTGGTCGACCTGCGCCGCATCATCGCCGGCGAAGCGGGCACCACGATCGCCGCTGATGCCAGGGGCATCGTCTACGGCAGACCGTGACGATCCTTTGGGCTCCTCACGATGGCCGGCGAGCTCGGCGTCACTTTGGGGCCGCTGTCTTCGCGGCGGGTCAGCACATGTCGCTCGGCCCTAACGAGGAAGTGGGCGACCATCACGTCGCCCCTGATCATCCGCGTGGCATGCATGCGGAACCAGCGCTTCTCGATCTCCGAATGACACGGATATTCGCAGCTGAACGCCGTCCGGGTCTCCGCAAGCACCGCTTCGAGGCCTCTGAGAACCCTGAGCGCCGACAGGTCGTCCAGGGAACTGCGCCGGCAAACCTCCAGATAGCTCGCACCGGGTCCGACCGACGAGGCGTCGGGATCTCCGTTGTTGTGCGCGAACTGCCTCCACTCGCGATTGACGAAGCGGATCGTGCCGTGCTTGTCGATAACGGCCACGTTGCCAGAGATGGCGTCGATCACGTCCTGCAGCGTCTGGTCCGTCGCCCGGCCCAGGAGCCTCGGCAGCACCTGATCGTCAAGCCTGGCCTCTGCCGCATCATCCGGGCTCTCCGCCTCGCCGTCCGACTCGAACAGGCATGCGTTCGACGGCGCGCCGGCCAGCGGAAGGAGCACGTCCAACACCGTCCCAGCCCCGGGCATGCTATCGATATGCATGACGCCGCCATGGGCCCGGACGCGTTCCCGCATGCCCAGGATGCCGAACGATTCAGGCTTGCGCCGGTTCACGGATTCCATGCCCCGGCCGTTGTCCCGCAGACGCAGGGAAATCGAATTCGCAGGCACGTTCCCCAGCTGGATGCGCACCGCGCTGGCACGGGAGTGCTTGGCTACGTTGTTCAGCGCCTCCTGGACGACGCGGTAGAGGCAGATGGCGACCGCAGGGGATTCCAGCAACTCGTCGGTCCGTCCGCCAGCGACATCGATGTCGCACGCAATGCCGGACTGCTGGCTGAACTGGCTGGCCATGGCCTCCAGCGCAGGCAGCAGCCCCAGGTCCTCGAGCATGGGCGGTCGCAGGTCGTTCACGATGCGCCGCGTCGACACGACCGCTTCCGCCGCAAGGCCATCGATGCCGGCCAGCAATCCCGACAGTTCGGGCTGACCGGCGGAATATTGTTCGGTGACCAGCCGCAATCCCATGCGAATGGCCGCCAACCTTTGTTGCAGATCGTCGTGCAGCTCGCGTGCGATGCGCTTGCGCTCCTCTTCCTGCACATGGTCCCGCGATGCAATGAGTCTTTGCAGCGCCAAATGCGAGGATTCCAGGTCGAGCTGCACCTCCCGCATGGCGCTGACGTCGCGCGCGGTCATGACCGCACCCGCAATCGCGCCATCGTCCGTGAGGACGGGCGCGTAACTGTAGATTCCGATCCGTTTGGCACCAGTGTCGCGGCGCCGCAGCAGGTACTCGACGTTGGCTGCCGCCTCGCCGCGCAGGGCCCTCGAAAGCGGCCATTGCGCCAACGCCTCGAGACACCCTGCGCGGTCGAAGAGGTCCAGGAGCTCAGGGTAGTCGGCGAGCCGCCGGCTGCAGTCCGATCGCTTCTCGAACCCGTGAAACGAGGCGAAGGCATCGTTGATCTCGACCAGCCGGCCATCGACGTCGCAGATGCAGACGGCGTCGCTCATGCTGGCGAGCGCCGCCTGAAGTTTCAACGCGCTCGCGCGAAGATCTTCCTCGGCCTTCTTGCGCTGCGAGATGTCGCGCAGGATCGCCGTGTACGTCGCAGGGCCATCGATGGAAATTCGAGAGACCCAAGCTTCGCATGGGAACTCAACGCCATCCAGCCGCAACGCCGTCACATCGCGCTTCGCTGCCGTCGCCGGCGGTACGACCGGCGCCTCGACGAACACGGTGGCCTGTTCGGGGCGGCCGCGTCGGAGCAACTCGGGGAGGAAGCGCTTCAGAGACATGCCGATCAATTGGTCTAGCGGGCAACCGAACATGCGCGCCGCCACCGGATTGGCCTGTACGATGATCCGGTCCTCGTCGACAGTGAGGATTGCATCGAGCGCTGAAGCGAATACAGCCTCGCGTCTGGCTTCGCTCAAGGCACTCGCATCGAGCATCCGGTTGAACTGCTGCGCGACCGACCGGATCTCCGGCGGTCCGGTGAGTCGCGCACCCGTCAACCTCTTGCCAGCGATGACTTCGCCTGCAGCTTGCTGCAGCTGTGCGACAGGACCCGAAATGGCCGCACTCAGACGCCACGCAAGGACCATCACCAACAGGCACAGCCCCAGGCCGATAGCGATGGTTCGCCGGACGGCGGCCCGGACGTCGGCAAGGACTTCGGCTTCGGGCAAACCCGCAGCCACACGCCATTCGACGCCGGGGAGCGTCATGGAGGCCACGAGCCAAGGCTCGCCATCGCTTCCCTTCGCTAAAGCCAGGCCATCGGACATGCCCCAGGGGCCCGGCTCTTCGGGGGCAAGCCGTGAGCCGACAGAGTCGCCGGGATCGGTCGACCGCAGCAGCACCGCCCTCGTGCGGTCCGTCACCGTGACAACCGCGTGCCCCTTTGGCGCGGTCCGCAGTTGGTGGTTCAGGGACGCCAAGTCGATGGTCATGACCAGCAGACCGACGTTCTTTCCCGTCTCGTCACGAATCGGATAGCTCAGCGCGGCGAGGTTGCGGCCCCGGCCGTCGTCGACCCGGACGCCGCTGGCGGCGAACGCGCCCGAAGACAAGGCAGCCACGGCTTCTTCGAGTCGATCCGAGCCCCTCGCAAGGGGAACGAGGCCCGGTGCGTATTGGCAAACGGACTTCCCGCGCGCATCCCACACCCCAAAGCCGAGCGCATCCGAGCTGGGCGACGGGTTTTCGGAGAGCAGCAGCTCGCAGTTCGCCGGGTCGAGCGCCCGGACCATCGGCCGGGCCGACACCTGCGCCAACACCGACTCGTATAGGCCCAGCACGCGCCCCAGCTCCACCGCCGCCCCACCGGCGAGATTCCGGACCTGGTCATAGGCGCCGTTGCGGGCACGACGGACGTCGTCATGGAGCACCCATGCCAGCAGCGCGGCGACCGGAAGCAAGACGGCCACCATCATGAGGATGATTCGGCTGCGGATCGAAAGCCTGTCAAGCCACGCGTGCATGGAATCTCGCCATCCGGGCAATTGCGGCAAATTGCGCCAAGTCGCACAGCATGCCGCAGAACGTCGAATTCTTTGCTGTGAGATTGATTTTGCGCATCTCGTTCATCCCCAATCGGGGGCACCATCGCCGCAGGACCACGAAAACATGCGCAAGGTACAGGTTGTGAAGGTGCTCTTGGTCGACGATTCCGAGGCCATTCGGGAGAGCTTTGGTGCACTGCTGGCGACGGCGCCAGGGGTCGAGGTCGTGGGCTGCGCAGAGGATGTGGCCTCCGCGCTGGCGGCAATCGCCTCGACTCGACCAGATCTCATCGTGCTGGACGCCAGGTTGCGAGGGCTCGACAAGGGGATCGACGTGCTGCGGCATGTCCGGCAGAACTATTCGGACATCCAGGTCGTCGTTCTCTCGGCGTTTAGCTGGGCGTCCATGCGGAAGCGCCATATGGACGCCGGCGCCGTCGCCTATTTCGACAAGAGCACCGAGTTCTCGCAGGCGCGGGACTGTATCGTGGCGCTGTCGTCCGCCCGATCCATCAAGGCGTCGACCGACCGCAGCTGACGGCGCCCCGCAGCATTTCTCAGGCCGCAACCGCCAGCCTCTGGTCGGGCCACGATACGGCGGCCGACATGGGGCACTGCGCACTGGCGGGGGCGCGCGCGCCGTGGCCGTAGCGCCGCAGTGCATCGAAGTCGAGGATCTCGACCCGGCGTCTATCCACGGTGATGAACGCCGCATCCGCCAAGGCCTTGAACGAGCGGCTGACGGTCTCGTGCGCCACGCCGAGGTAGCTCCCGATGTCGCGGCGTGTCATCGGCAAGTGGAGGTATTCGGCCGGAAGGCCATGGTCCGAGGAGCGCCGGGACAGATGCACCAAAAATCTTGCAAGCCGGATTTCGGCTGCGACGGCCGCCATCATGTCGGAAAGCCGTGTCAGGTCGATCATCGCGTTGCTCACGGCGCGCATCGCACCGCGATAGAACGATGGCACGCTTTGTGCGAGGGCGAAGAAATCCGCAAGCGAAAGGGACAGGACGCTCGCATCCTCCAGTGCGACCGCCGCCATCAGGTGGTGGTCGCCGCACAATGCGTCGCAACCCAGCATATCGCCACGTGTGGCGAAGGCGAAGACCTGCTCGCAGCCACCCTCGTCGGTGCGAAAGACCTTGAAGCTCCCGCGGCGAACGACGCAGAGCGAGCTCGCCCGACCGCCTTCGAGGAAGAGGGGCTCACGAGTGCGGAGGCGGCGAAGAGTGGGCTGGACGAAGGCGACCGCGCTGCCGCCGACGCCGGGGATGCCGACGAGATCGAGCATTTCGTCCAGGCCGGTCCGGCCGCCACCGCCGGGGCCGCGCATGCGTCCCGTCTCGCCCGGGGTCAAGGGCGATGATCCGGCGGATAGAGGCACTGTGTTCACCTGATAGTCCCCGTCCTTGCTCGCCGCCCAAGGGGATGGTGGCAGCCGGCAAGAAGTCTGCGACGAACGGTCTTTGCTGAACATCGGCTCGATGCGCTTCCAACCGGCGGAGATTTCCGGGTCGATTCGGAATAATCCGAACGAAGCCCGGGACGTGCGTTCGCTGGCTGGGCCCTGCTTGACTTGCGGAGATGCGCATTTGCGGTCAAAGTCCCGAGGCTGAGGCAACGAGCACGGTGGCAGTATTGCTGCCGGCCGAGGAGGGACCCATGACAGCCTTGACCGTCACCGACCCGGCACTTCGACTGCTTCTGGTCGACGACCACACGATCGTCCGGGAGGGGCTGAAGCGTGTCCTCGATTCGGCTGGCAGCGGCTGGACGCTCGCCGAAGCGGTCACGGGTTTCCAGGCGCTGGAAATCCTGCGGGCACACGAAACTGACCTTGCACTCGTCGACCTGTCGATGCCCGGAATGAACGGCCTGGAATTGGTGCGGCGCATCAAGACCGAGTTCCCCGCTGTTCGGGTCCTGGTGCTGAGCATGCACTCGGAGGAACAATATGCACTGCGCGCCTTCAAGGCCGGGGCCGACGGCTATGTCACCAAGGACATCGCCGCCATCGAACTCGTGGGTGCCGTGCGCCGGGTGGCGGCGGGAGGATGCTACGTCACCGAGAGTCTGGCCGAACAGGTCGTGCGACAGCTCTACGGGCCTGGCGATGCGCCGCTGCACTCACGGCTGACAGACCGCGAATTGGATGTGCTGCAACGCATCGCTGCCGGACAGCGGCTCACCGAGATCGGCGATGAACTCCATCTGTCAGTGAAGACGGTGAGTTCCCACAAGACGCGTATCCAGGAAAAGCTGCACGTCTCGAATTCTGCCGAGTTGGTTCGCTATGCGTACGAGAACCGGATCGCGGACCCCTTGACGCCGACGGGCCCCGGGGATCTCTCCGCCCGATGACGGACATCCGGCGTCGAAGCGACAGTCCTCAGGACGGCGCCACGCGCCTTGAGGCCGCCGCCGAGCAGGCATCACCCAGGCCGAACGCAACACTAGGGAGGAAGCTGAGCGCTGCGACGAGCGCGCTGCCGAATTGGCCGCCATCCTGAAGGCCAATGACGATCTCGCCGCAACGCAGCGCGAGGAAGCCGACCGGCTGGCCGCGATCGAGCGCCAGCGCCTGGACGACGAGGCCGCAGTGGAGCGCAAGCGCCTGGAGCACGTCGCCGCCCAGCAGCGCGAGGAGCAGTGCCTCAAAGACGAAGCGGAGCGCGTCAAGGCCGCCGAGTTGGCGACCGAGGCCGCAAAGAAAGCTGCAGCCGAAGCCAGCAAGCCAGCGAAAGCCGCCGCGAAACTGGCCCAGTCGCAAAAGTGCGGCCCGCGCCTGCTGGCTCTGATGGGCGCTGGCGCTCGGAGTTTTCAGAGGCCGCCATCGAGAACCTGCACCGCGGGGATGAACGTGCCTATCGGAGAAGCGACGCTCATCAGCTCGATGTCCCGCAAGGGGTGCTCGCCGGACAACGCCGCATGCGAAGGATTCTTCGGACGCCTGAAAACGGAGATGTTTCACCCTCGGGACTGGAAGGCCACGACCATTGAGCAATTGATCGAGGTAGTTGATTCCTACATCCGTTGGTACGGCGAGAAGCGGATCAAGATCTCCCTTGGCTCTCGCAGGCCCATCAAATATCGAAAAAGTCTCGGACTCGCGACATAAAACCGGTCCAACTTTTTATCCGCCCTCCATCGAGCGGCGATCGAAGGCAGCCAGGGCACCCGAGTCAGCGGGCTTGCGCGCGTCACGGGGTTGGCGTACGTTTCGTGCAACTCCATTTTTGCATTGCAGTCTCTTCGTTCGCGAACACGTCTAAGAGACCCCGGCCTGGTGCATCGGGTTCCCGCCGGGAGCCCGAGATGCCGGCGGCAGCCTCACCCGACGCCAAGTACGATTCCGTGCAGATGCGTTTTCCGACAACCGATGACAGCCAGGAGGCCGCCCCCTCATGAGCATCCGCGAACCGCGCACCATTGCCCGCAGCCGCAAGGTCGCCGCAGGCGCTGTTACCGGCATCGCCTTGTGCGCTGCCGCTGTCGGTTGCACTGGCCGGGACGATCGATATACGCTATACCGTGATAGCGCGGTAGACCCCACCCAGCGCGTCCATGTCGCGACCTTTGACGCGGCGGACGGCGACGCATACAACCACGACAACTGCGAAGCGGCACGGGCCGTGTTCCAGGCCCACCCTGATATCAAAACCAAGTTCTGGTGCGAAAAAGGGCACTTCAAGAAATAGGCGGGCAGCGGAACCGAGCGCCGAGGCAGAGGACGCCTCCGTCCCGACGATGAGCACGCGTGCGCAGCGAAAGCACTTGAATCCGAACATCCCGGCCGCCGATCGCGGCGGTGCCGCCCCAGCCGACGCCGCTGACCACGATGGCTTCGCTCATAGCCGTCGAGAACCACTTGATCACGCCTTGCTTGTTCAGTTGCTCCGCCGGCATGATCAGCGCACCGAACCAGATCAACGTGTCCCAGGCGCTTTTCTTGGACAGCACGTCGTCCCAGTCACGACGATCCGGAGGCTCGCGCCACCGCACATGCACAGGCCGCCGGATGCGTCGCCTACTTTCGCAAGAACAACGCGGGGGCTTCCGGCACGGTCAAGGCCGTCCGCCGAGTCGCGGGATGACATCAAGGTGGACTACCGGAAAGCGGACGTTCATGTACTTCCGCTTCTCATGGCCGGTTGCCGAGATCCAGGCGCGCTTGTTGAACGACGGCTGACGCCGCGAAGCCGAATTCCGAACTCTCGAGATCGCCTCAACACACTCCCTATCGGCATTGGCCATCAGGTTACCGAAGAGGGTTGAGGCGGCTGGAGAGCCTCGCAGGGTCTTGCGCTCCGGATTTTTCCAGATCAATGGAGGACGCTTCGAACCGTGCACTCGTCCAAGACGGCCGCGGGAAGGTCGTCCAGTGTGAGACGGAGTCTTCCGGCCTCGACAGCTCGAGCTACGGCATCCTGTACCGTCTGATAGATCTCCCGAGCTGTCAGGTGAGCGAGCTTGTTGCAGATCGCGGACTCGGGGGAGGTAAATCCAGGAATTTCAAGCTGCTGCATCGCAGCAATTGCAACCACCCGAGCAGCCTGCAGCGCCTGGGCACCAGTTGGCGGCAGGATATGAAATTCACGAAATCGAGATCGCAGCGAGTCAGGCACTCTCGCCGGGTCGTTTGACGTCGCGATGTACGTTGCCAAGCTTGCATCGAACTCGATATCGAGCGACGCATCCCGGACCCTGCTTGCCGTGATCGGCTCAAGGAGTGAATGGAGGGGCGCCAACGGGTCGTATTGGGATCCCCGTGGCGCTTTGTCGAGTTCGTCGATCAGGAACACCGGGTTGGCTACCGTTCCGAGGCAGATCTGTTGAAAGATGAGCCCTTGCGTGGCAGTGCTCCAATGCCGTTCCGTGCCGAGGAGCAGTGAAGTGGTCTGAGCGTTCTCCATAGAGTGGCGACGGATCGGTGCTCCAAGGGCCAGTGCCAGATCATTGGCGTAGTGAGTCTTGCCGAGCCCAGGATCGCCCCATAGGTGAAGCGGTGGGATCTTCAGCGGTTGGCGCCCGTGCGTCGAAAGCGTCACGCGGCGAGCCACGAACTCCGTGACTTCGACAAAGTGTGGATGGGCCTCGCGAAGGTACTCGAGGGATTTCGCCCACTTCTCCGGGCGGAACGCCGGGTTGGCGACCTCGCGCAGAGCGCCAGCGAGCTCCAGTTTCTTTGTGAGCTCCAGTTCGCGCTTTTGGCAGTCTTTGTCACGCAGCGTGGCGATGCGCCCGATGACGCGCGATAGTTCCTCGCCGCGAAGGACTGGGTGGCGCCGATCTCGCCGGCGACGTGCCACGCCGCGCTCGAAGGACTTCACGAACGCGAGCTGGTTTGGCATAGGTGCGGCAGGCGCTTGCGCCGGAGGGTTCGTCCGCGTGCGCAACTCCTCCCGCCTGAGGTCCTCATTCGCCTCATGGGCGGCCTGCGCGATCCTGACGCACTCTTCCCGCTTCTCCTGCAGTACATGCGCGAGGGGCAACGGTAGCAGCAACTCGAACGCCTTCTCCGGATGGGCGCGAGCGATTGAAAAGAGACGGAAGCCTGCCGGTAGGTCGTCTTGTATCGAGAACACGATGGGCTCCCGGGGAGGAGCCCGGGGAGTCAGGCTCCTGGAATTGAACGAATGGGGGAGGCGAGGGAGTTCGAGGTTTCCGAAACTCGCGATCGATTCGTCTCATGCCGCGCGCGCATGCACCCGCAGATGCGTATCTGCGGGGTGACGGTGGTGGTCTTGAAAGAGTGCGGCATGGCGTTCATTTCGTGTATGCGCCAAATCCTAGCAACTGAAGGGCACGGAGTCAAAGCCTGGAGGAGCCGGCTTAAATTTGAAAAAACGGGGGGTGTAAATTTGAAAAGCGGCTTCCTAAGTTGTTGATTTTCCTGGGTAACCAGGCGAGACAACTTTGGAGGAACTCATTCGGTCAGTTCGTTCAAAGTTAGACCGGAATTCCATCAAACTAACGGCCTAACTTTGACGACGGCGCGCGCAAGTTGTTGATTCGATGAGGAATCGGCCCGTCACGGGCGCTTGAACTCCTTCGCGTCGCAAGCGAGCGAAAACACCGGGCAGGGTAGGGCGGTGCGGGTCGCGCGACCCGGTCACATCGAAGCGCGTGCGCACTGACCGAGTGGTGGGCAACAATTCGCCGCCAGCCGCTTCCGGCCAATGGACGAAACCGCTCGCGCGGTAGCCCGCCGTTGAGGCTGCGGTGGATGTCAAACGTTGCGCCCCTGTCTATGTTGTGGAGCGAGGCAATCGGCCTCGTTCTTCGACAGGAGCACGATCATGACCCCAGCGACACCAGCGGTCTCTGCGTTGCGCCAACGCATGCTCGACGACATGCACATGCGCAAGCTCGAACCCAAGACTCAATCCACCTACATTCGCGCGGTAAGGCATCTCGCCGGCTTTTTGCAGCGCTCCCCCGACACAGCCACCGCGGAGGATCTGCGGCGCTTCCAGTTGCACATGGTCGATCAAGGCGTCTCGCCGATCACGCTCAATGCAACCATCACCGGCTTGAAGTTCCTCTTCGACGTCACGCTCAGGCGTGGCGAACTGATGGCCGGGATGAGCCCCGTTCGTGTGCCCCAGAAGCTTCCGGTGGTGCTCAGCCGCGAGGAGGTCGCACGCCTGATCGCTGCGGCCTCCAACCTGAAGTACCAGACGGCACTGTCCATCGCCTATGGCACCGGCCTCCGAGTCGGTGAGATCGTCGCGCTGAAGATCAGCGACATCGACAGCCAGCGCATGACCCTGCGTGTCGAGCAGGGTAAGGGCGGCAAGGACCGCTACGCCATGCTCTCGCCGGTGCTGCTGGAGCGGCTGCGCGCCTGGTGGCGGTTCGCCAATGCGAAGGGCAAGATGCTGCCGGGCGGTTGGCTGTTCCCTGGCATGAACCCGGTGGACCCGTTGACCGCACGCCAGCTCAATCGTGCCGTTCACGACGCCGCCGAGGCCGCCAGGATCGACAAGCGCGTCACCATGCACACGCTTCGCCATTGCTTTGCCACTCACCTGCTGGAGCAGAAGGTGGACATTCGTCTGATCCAGGTCTTGCTCGGGCACAAGAGGCTGGACACGACAACGATCTACGCGCACGTGGCCACTGAGATCCTGCACGAAGTGGTCAGCCCGCTGGAGAACTTGCAACCTGCATAGGTCATCTCCGTGGCGCACTGCGCCCTGGAGGTCGCCGACATCTTCCGCACCCACGGTCCCGCCTGGCGCAAGGCGCAGCGGGGTCACCTGAGTTTGGGCCAACTCAAGGTCATGTCGGCCATCGAACAGTGCCGCAGCGCGGCGCTGGGAGGCCACGTGTTGCGTTGCGAAGCCTGCGGGCACGACCAGATCGCCTATAACTCGTGCCGCGATCGCCATTGTCCAAAGTGCCAGGCCAGCGCGGCGCAACGCTCGCTTGAGGCACGCCAAGCCGACCTGCTGCCGGTGGACTATTACCACGTCGTCTTCACCTTGCCGGCGCCCATCAGCGCTATCGCGTACTACAACAAGGCTGCGATCTACGCGCTGCTGTTCGACGTGGCCGCAGAGACGCTGATGACCATCGCGGCCGATCCGAAGCACCTCGGCGCAAGGATCGGTGCGACCTTGGTGCTGCACACGTGGGGATCGGCATTGACGCACCATCCCCATGCATGGCATCGTGCCGGGCGGTGGCCTGTCGCCGGACGGCGAGCGATGGATCGCCTGCAGGCCCGGCTTCTTCCTGTCCGTGCGCGTGCTCTCACGGCTGTTCCGGCGACGCTTCCTCGAAGAACTCGAGCGCGTTCATTGTGCCGGCCGGCTGCAGATCTTTGGCGAGTTCGCCGCGCTTGCCGATGCGCATTCCTTCGCCGAATGGCTCGCCCCGCTGCGCAAGTGCGAATGGGTCGTCTATGCCAAGCGCCCGTTCGCCGGCCCCGAAGCGGTGCTGGCCTATCTGTCGCGCTACACCCACCGGGTTGCCATCTCCAACAGCCGGCTGGTGGCCATGGACGAACGTGGCGTCTCCTTCCGCTGGAAGGACTACCGCGCCAAGGGCGCAACACGCCGCAAGACGATGACGCTCGATGCCGACGAATTCATGCGTCGCTTCCTCCTGCACGTCCTGCCGGGCGGCTTCCATCGCATCCGCCACTACGGGCCGTTGGCCAACGGCGCTCGCACAGCCAGCCTGGCACGCATTCGCGAGCTGTTGCTGCAAGCAGTCGATACCAGCGCACAAACATCGGGTGGCGACGCCGAGCCCGAATGCGCTCGATCGAGCTTCTTCTGTCCGCACTGCGGCAGTCCGATGATCATCCTGCAGACCTTCGCTCGCGGGCAACCCATCCGCGCGCCGCCTCGACAGGCTCAGGCACCATGAGTACGAACTTGCGTCACTGTCCCGTCCCGCCTCGATTCCTGCAGAGTCGATGCAGGGCAGTATTGCCTTTGCGCTCGACGCAAGTCCTTGCTGCGCGTCACGTCACCGCACAACTCGACGTACCGGCGCCCATCGGTGGTGTCCCCCCTACGTCATGGGCCGGCCCCTGGGGCCAGTCGACATCGCCAGCCCAATCGCCGCCGCCCGAATCCCCATAGCCTCGTCGCCTTCTCGCGCTCCCGTGGTGCATTCCGCGGTTTCCTCCCTTGGGGCTTGTCCAACACCTGCCCTCAGGTTGCTGTCGTGATTGGCGCAGTGCGTCGCAAGGGCAGGTATCGGACAACCCTCAACAATAGCGGACATTTCGCGCCGTAGCGAATCTGACCTGGTCAGGCAGGGTGGATGTGCGCGTTGCCTTCCATGCCGGCTTTGCGGAACGCACCCGGCGTCATCGCGGTCTCGCGGCGGAACACCCGGTTGAAGGCGGCCACCGATTCGTAGCCGACCTGGCGCGACACCTCGGACAAGGCCAGTTTTCCCTGATGCAGAAGCCGGGTCGCGCAGTACATGCGCCATTGGGTCAGATAGTCGAGCGGCGCCTTTCCAACCACCGCCTTGAAGCGTGCCGCGAAGCTCGAGCGGGACATGCCCGCCGCGCGCGCGAGGGACTCCACGGTCCAGTCCTCGGCCGGCGCGCCATGCATGGCTTTGAGGGCCTCTGCCAGATGGCGGTCGCCCATGGCGCTCAACCAGCCGACAGTCGGGCCGCCCGGCTGCGCCGCATAGGCGCGCACCGCATGCACGAAAAGCAGCTCGAAGAGGCGGCTGACCACCGCTTCTGAGCCCAACCCGGGACTCGCGGTCTCCACGGCCAGCATCTCCAACACGGACTGGAACGCAAGACTTCGCTGCTGGTCAAGTTTCAGATGTAGCAGAGCGGGCAGCGTTTGCAATAACGGACGCGCTTCCAGCGGGTCCAATTCAAAGGAGCCGGCGACGAAAGTGGTCACGGCCCCGCCTCCGCCGATCTCGATTTCGTGGCCGACGCGCAGCTTCTCCACGTCGACGCAGTCGATCAAGGTCGAGTCTTCGTGGTCGTACAGGCGGTACGGCGTGTCGTCCAATTTGATGAAGACGTCACCGCCGCGCAGCGCAATGGGTTGTCGGCTATCGGGCGTCCACAAGATGGCCGAGCCGCGCACAACGAGTACGAAGTTGACGCCGCGTCCGCTGGGCGAACGAATGCCCCACGGCGCGCTGGCTTCCATGCGCGTGAAGTTGGCAGTGCGGATGCGCAGGCCGGAAAGAATGTAGCTCAGGGGGTCCATGTATCCATTGTCGCAGACGATCGGGCAATAAATGAAGACGTTTGAATCTTGTTCATCCAATTGTCAGCCCATATTCTAGATGAATCATCTAACTGAAGGAATCAACCATGTCCAATCTGACCCCGTTCGAGCAGGTTCGCGTCGCGAAGGCGCGGTACTGCCGCTTCGTCGATACCAAGCAATGGGAGGCGTTCTCCACGCTCTTCGTCGCGGCCCCGGAAATCCTGGTCTATGACCTCGCCGACCAATTGATCGTCTCGTTCGATTCGCGCGACGCGTATGTCGCGGCGTGCCAGGGCTACCTGGTCGGCGCGCACTCCAGCCACCAGGTGCACAACGATGAACTGACGCAGGTTTCCGCCACTGAGATCAGCGCCATCTGGTCGATGGAAGACTGCGTGATCTTTCCGGAGGCGGACGCCAGCGTCGATGCGCGTCCGGCCCGTCATCACGGCTACGGCCACTACCACGAGACCTGGGTGCAGGAGGATGGCGCATGGCGCATCGCCCGCATCGAGTTGCGCCGGACCATTCTCGAGATCACCCCGAAGTAAGGAAGGAGCTGCAGTGAAAGCAGTCGTGATGAACCACACCGGCGATGTCGATGCGCTGGCCTATGTGATGCAGCCGGACCCGGTGGCGGGCCCCGGGCAGGTACTCGTGCAGATCGCCGTCGCCGGCGTCAACTTCATGGACATCGGCGTGCGCCAGGGGATGGCCTGGAACGAGATGCCCAACCCGAAGATCCTGGGCGTCGAAGGCGCCGGCCGCGTGCTGGCCGTCGGCGCAGGCGTTGAAGGCTTCGAGATGGGCCAGCGTGTGGCCTGGGTCTACGCGCCTGGCAGCTACGCGCAGAAGATCGCCATTCCGGCGGCGTCGCTGGTGCCCATCCCTGATGCCATCGACGACAAGACCGCCGCGGCCGTGATGATGCAAGGCCTGACCGCCAGCCATTTCGCCACCGATTTCTACTCGACACAGCCGGGCGACATCGCCTTTGTGCACGCGGCGGCCGGAGGCCTTGGATTGCTGTTGACGCAGATCATCAAGCTGCGCGGCGGGAAGGTGATCGGGCGGGTCTCTTCGAGCGACAAGGTGGCCGTCGCCAAGGCGGCCGGCGCGGACCATGTGATCGTCGATACCGTCGGCAACTTCGTGGACAAAGCGCGCGAGCTGTCCGGCGGTGACGGCGTGCACGTGGTGTTCGACGGTTCGGGCCCCAGCACCTTCCAGGGGTCGCTGGACGTGCTGCGCCGCTCGGGCACGTTCTGCTGGTATGGCCCGGTCCTCGGGTCGCCCGGTCCGATCGAGATCATGAGCCTGCCCAAGAGCATCAAGCTGGGCTATGCGGTCTTCTTCGACCACATCTACACGCCGGCGCTGCTGCGTGCGCACTCGGCGCGGCTGTTCGACTGGATCATGGAAGGCAAGCTGAAGGTGCACATCGGCGGCGAATACCCGCTCGCCGATGCCGCCCGGGCCCATGCCGACATGGAAAGCCGAGCGACCGTCGGCAAGCTGCTGCTGATCCTTTGACGCGCAGACAGGCCCGTCGCAGTCCACGCTATCCAGGCGAGCGCGCTGCCTTCCTATAGCGCCCTGGCGATAAGCCGATCTCCCGCACGAACATTCGGTTGAAGGCCGGTTCAGATCGGTATCCAACGGATCGAGCGATCTGACCAAGCGACAGGGCGCTGCCAAGAATCAATTTGGCAGCTGCGTGCGCACGCCACAGGGTCAGATACTGAAGCGGTGTCTGACCCGCACGATCTTTGAAGCGATTCGCGAAGCTCGTGCGAGACATCCCAGCCGTTCTAGCCAGCATCTCGAGCGTCCAATCATTTCCGAGGTTGTCGTGCATCGCGTGTGCGGCGTGTCTGAGGTTCGCATCTGCCATGACCGCGAGCCAACCAGTCAGGGGCGCGGCCTGCTGCTCGCAGTGGGCGCGTACCGCATGGATGAACAGGATTTCGAACAACCGCGCGATCAATGCATCGGAGCCCATCGCCAGCCTCCCGGCTTCATTGGCCAACATTCCGAGGACGGATTCGAACGCATGGCTGCGTTCCAATCCGGCGCGCAGGTAGAGAAACGATGGAAGGGCTGACAGCAGAGGCTTGGCGTCGATTGGATTGAGTTCAAAGACTCCGTTGACGAAAGTAGAGGGCGCGCCGCCGCCGCCGATGGTCACCGTATTGCCTACCTTCGTGGCGAGCACATCCTGGCAGTCTTGCAACCTCGATTGCGGCTCGTCTGAGACTTCGTAGCACGTCTGATCGAGGGTGATGAACACGTCGCCGCTACGAAGCGCGATGGGTGTGGGATGCGAGGCGACCTTGAGGACGCATGAACCTCGGACCAAAAGCACGAAGTTGACGCCGCGAAGCCCGGGCGTGATGACCCCCCAGGGCGCGGAGGCTTCCACTCGCGTGCACGACGCATTGCGCACCTGGATCGTGGCGCAGATATCGGATAGCGGATCCATCAACGATTGCTCAATCAATAGCGACCGAACAGGTTAGTGCAGCAGAAGATGCAGCCAGTCCACATCTATTGCTCATTCGTTCAAAACTTCGAATCAACGGTGCGCGTCGAGATTGGCTGCTGGAGCACCTGCGCCTCGACATCGAGACGCCCAACAGTGCGACGAGCATGTACGCTGAGGCAAAAAAAGTGAACCTTGCGTGGTCCAGATCACCCTACGATTCTGCGCATGGACAACACCCCTGGACTGGTTCTGACGTGACGAATGCAATCTCGTCTATCGGACGCTCGTCGACCTCCCACGCGAGCAACCCGGCCTCACAGATCGCCGCGCTGCAAAAGACCGTCACTGGACTCATGAAGCAATCGAGGGGCCTGCAGAAGGAACTCGTTTGCATAGATGAAGGCGATGCCAAGGAAGCCTTGAAGAAGCAACTCGAGGCAATCGCCCAGCAGATCGCGGTGCTCCAGCAACAGATCTCCGCCTTGCAAAGCCAAGGAGCGCAGCAGAAGGCAATCGCCGAGTCCGAGCATGCAGTGCGCGAGGGTCCTGCCGCTCGGGCCTCCTTGCGCATAGCGGATCTATCCGGAGGGACCGTCAGCACCAAGGTCTGACGGCTTCGATCTGCGTGATGAAGTCCGACGGCTGGTCGACCACTCGCCCTGCAGAGCCCGTTCTGAATGGGCAGCCGTTGCACCAAATGAATCCACCAGTAGCTCGTACCATTGGACCGCTCCTTGGCGCACTTCTTGACGCCCAAGATGGCGTCGGTAGCCTCGCACTTCTGCGCCTGCGCGAGGAACTTGGCCTCTCGCTTCGCGACATGATTCACCCCCTGTCGTGGCTCATCGATGCCAGGTTTGTCGAGTTGATGCGGTCAGAGGATCAGAGCCTTGCGGCAGTTCTCACAGAGGCAGGGCGGACGTTTGCGCGGCGACATCAGCAGGCTCAGACCATGGACCCTCTCTCGTCGTGGTTCCGCGCCGACGGCATTGGGGTTCACGAATAGAGATGGAGAAGGAGAATGATGAGCAAGGTATTCGTCAACATCGGGCTAAGCCTGGACGGCTATATGGCGCCGGAGGGCATGACCATGGGCGACCCCGAGTTCAAGAACTGGGGCGCCAAGTGGGGCGCAATGATGGCCTGGATACTCAAGCAGCAGTACTTTCGCGAGAGCCTCAAGATCGGGCCTGGAGGCGAGACCGGCCCAGTCAACGATCTAGTCCGGAGCACCTTCGAGCGTACCGGGGCAAACATCATGGGCAAGCGGATGTTCGAACAGGGGGAGACGGCTTGGCCGGAGGAGGCTCCGTTTCACACACCGGTGTACGTTCTTACCCACGAAGAGCGCGACCCGTGGGGGCGCCCCGGCGGAACAACCTTCCACTTCATCAATGACGGGCCGGAGCGCGCGCTGGCGTTCGCCCGCAAAGCCGCCGGCGATCGAGATGTCCGGATCTCAGGTGGAGCGGATGTGATCCAACAGTACTTGAACCTGGATGCGATCGACGAGGTGGAAGTGGCCCTGGCACCTGTGTTGTTCGGCAGCGGCCGGCGTCTATTCGAGAACCTGCAAGAGCCCGGGCCACGGTTTCGCATCGACAGCGTTCTGCATGGTTCGGCCGCCACGCATTTGCGCTACGTGCGCAAGTGAATGCCCCTCGATCCGCGAACTTCTGCTTCTGTTTAGGGTTGTGAGATACCTGCCCGGGGACTGGCGCAGCGCGTTGCTCGACGACGACCGGAGGGCAGGTGTCGCACAAGCCTCGAGGGAGGAAGCCGCGGAGAACCCGCAGCGGGGGTTCAGGTTCACCGGCGCTATGGCGATAGTGGCGAGCGCGAGGGGGACGGTGTAGTCGCATGGTGCTGCACACATGCCCCTTGGTACTTGGAGTCGATCCGTCGTACAGACGCGGCGCGCATGCCGCAGTGAGCGGAAACGGCTTCATCGAACTGGCAGCTGCTGTAGGCGCATGGCGTCCCAGCCGATGAGCACAGATCGATCATCGGCATCGAGCGCGAGAGGGATGGGTGACCGGTCATGGCGGCGCGCGGATTTCCGCTGCGTGGGCGAAGGTCTGAACGATGACCATGGCATGGCCGCAGTGCCGACAGATGAAGGCTGGGCGTACGGCGTGAGGGTCGGTGCTGCCGGTTGCAGCGGCTGCCACTGGTGCCGTGAGCAAGAGTTCGCGTGCCGCGGCCAGACTCGCCTTGCGGCTGCCGTTGGCCAGCAGGCCGTAGTGGCGGATGCGATGGAAGCCGCCGGGCAGCACGTGCAGTAGGAACCGACGCATGAACTCCTGGGGCGACAGCGTCATGGCCTTGTAGCGCGTCTTGCCCTTGGTGCGATAGTCCTTCCACCGGAAGGTCACGCCGCGCTCATCCAGCGCGAGCAGCCGGCTGTTGGCGATCGCCACCCGATGGGTGTAGCGCGACAGATAGGTCAGCACGGCCTCGGGGCCGGCGAAGGGTCGCTTGGCGTAGACCACCCACTCAACCTTGCGCAGCGGCGCGAGCCAGGCCTTGAAGGTCCGCGCATCGGCCAACTGCGCATGCTCACCGAAGAACTTCAGCTTGCCGTCCGCGTGCAGGCGCTGCAACTCTTCGAGGAAGCGCCGCCGGAACAGCCGCGACAGCACGCGCACCGGCAGGAAGAAGCCCGGCCGGCACGCCACCCAGGTCTTGCCATCGGGCGCGAGCCCGCCGCCAGGCACGATGCCGTGCACATGCGGATGGTGGGTCAGCGCCGAGCCCCATGTGTGCAGCACCAGCGTGGCGCCGATTCGGGCGCCCAGGTGCTTCGGATCGGCGGCGATTGTCAGCAGTACTTTGGCGGCCAGGTCGAACAGCAGCCCATAGATGGTGGCCTTGTTCTGGAACGCGATGTCGGCGATGGACGCCGGCAGCGTGAACACCACGTGGTAGTACTCCACCGGCAGCAGATCGGCCTGGCGCGCATCGAGCCAGCGCTGTGCCGCAGCGCTCTGGCACTTTGGGCAGTGGCGATTGCGGCAGGAGTTGTAGGAGATCTGGTCAGCGCCGCAGCCTTCGCAGCGCAAGACGTGTCCCCCCAGCGCCGCGCTGCGGCACTGTTCGATGGCCGACATGACCTTGAGTTGCCCCAGGCTCAGGTGGCCGCGCTGAGCGGCCCGCCACGCCGGGCCGTGCTGGCGGAAGATGTCGGCGACCTCCAAGGTGGGCCGTCCCACGGCCGGTGCCGGCACTTCAGGACGGCGGCAGAGCCTCCAGCGGGCTGAGCACCTCGTGCAGCAGGTCGGTCGCGACGTGGGTGTATACCGCTGTCGTCTCCAGCCGCTTGTGGCCCAGCAGGACCTGGATGACGCGGATGTCGACCTTGCGTTCCAGCAGATGGGTGGCGAAGCAGTGCCTCAGCGTGTGGAAGGACACGCGCTTGTCGATGCCGGCGGTCTCGGCGGCAGCATGCACGGCACGGTTGAGCTGGCGGGCGGTGAGGGGGTCGGTCGGGTTCATGCCCGGGAACAGCCATCCGCCGGGCAGCATGCGGCCCTGGGCATGGGCAATGCACCACCAAGAGCGCAGACGCTGTAACAGCACCGGGCTGAGCATGGCGTAGCGGTCCTTGCGGCCCTTGCCTTGTTCCACCCGAAGCGTCAAGCGCTGGCCATCCACGTCGGTGACCCTCAAGCCGATGACCTCGCTGGCACGCAGGCCCGCGCCATAGGCCACCGACAGTGCCGCCTGGTGCTTGACGTTGTGCGCCGCGGCGATCAATCGGGAGACTTCCTGCGGGCTGAGCACCACCGGCAATATGCGCGGCAGCTTGACCGGTTGCATCTTGGCCATCAGTTCGGCGCGGCCCAAGGTGACGTCGAAGAAGAACCGCAGGCCTGTCAGCGTGGCGTTGAGCGTGATGGGTGACGTGCCGGAGTCGACGAGGTGGAGTTGGAAGTTGCGCAGGTCCTCCACGGTTGCGCTGTCGGGCGAGCGGTGCAGGTATGCAGCGAGCTTGCGCACGGCGCGGATGTAGGCCTCCTGGGTGCGCGCCTCAAGCTTGCGAATGCGCATGTCCTCGAGCATGCATTGACGCAGCGGGGTAACCCCCGAAGTGATCGTGTCCATGGTTGCTGCTCCGTTGATGAACGAGGCGGGATTGCCTCGTCGTCAACGGTGGCGGCAACTCGGTCACGACGTGTCCATGGGGTGCGCGAAGCGCCTACCGCGAGAGCGGTTTCGTCCTTCGGCCAACTGCAGACCTCCATCTCTTGGGAATCACGGTCCGCTTTCAAGACAACCTGACATAGACCCAATTGAACTGCTCTAAAAGGCCGATTTCCATCGGACCTTCGACTCGGACGCAACGCGAGCGTCTCTCACTCAGCCGAAGCGGCAAGTAGTACCACAGACCATGATGAATCGGTAGTGCCCCTTAGGGCAGTAGCCAGCCCATTCGGGTCGATGGCATCATCGCGCGAGCCGCTGCAATCGTGCACGGATTTGAATCTTTGGACTAAAGGGCACTATGAAAGCGGAACTTGCCTTGTTCGCGAAGTGGGCAGCCATCTCCACTGCCGCGGTGGCATTGCTTGCGGGCTGCGCCAGCAAGAACGATCCCGTGGCCCAGGCCGCAAAAGCCGACGCTGCCAAGGGCATCGCCGCGCCTAGCCTCGCCGAGACCAAGGCGATCGCCGAGGAGGGCTTTATCTACGGCTTGCCGCTGGTCATGAACTACGCCGTGATGAACGAGTTTGCGGTGGACCCCAAGTCCAGCCAGTTCAAGGCGCCCTTCAATCAACTGCACAACGAGCATCGGGTCGCAACGCCCGCGGACACGGCCGTCATCACGCCGAACAGCGACACGCCCTATTCGATTCTCTGGGCCGACCTGCGCGCTGAACCCCTCGTGATCACGGTTCCGGCGGTTTCAAGCAAGCGTTATTACTCGGTTCAATTGATCGACGGCAACACCTATAACTACGGCTACATCGGGAGCCGGGCCACCGGAAGCGCGCCAGGAAGTTATCTGGTCGCCGGCCCCGGTTGGAAGGGCGCAACGCCCCCGGGCATCAAGAAGGTGTTCAACTCCACGACCCCCTTCGCGCTGACCTTGATCCGCACACAACTGTTCAATCCGGCCGACATGCCCAACGTCGAGAAGGTGCAGGCGGGCTACAGGATCCAGCCACTGTCCGCATTCCTGAGTCAACCTGCGCCGCCTCCGGCACCGAAGATTGATTTCGTTCCGGCCACCACGGCGGGCATCAAGGCCAACTACTTCGAGTACCTGTCGGCCGCGCTGCAGTACGTGCCGCCTTCAGCTGAGGACAAGGAGATCCGGGCCAAGCTGGCCAGCATCGGCGTGGGACCCGGCCGCACCTTCGAGTTCAAGGACCTCTCGATCGAGCACAAGGGCGCGGTTCTCTTGGGCATGAAGGCCGGGGACGAACAGGTGGACAAGTTCCTCGCCAGCGGGATGAAGAAAATCAACGGCTGGAACGTCGGCGCTTTCTTCGGAGACCAGGCGTTCTACAAGGCCGACTGGCTGATGCGTGCCGGCGCCGCGAAGGGCGGCCTCTATGGCAACGACGCTGTCGAGGCGATGTACCCTTACACGCGCACTGACGGCGCCGGCCAGACGCTCGATACCAGCAAGCATAACTACACGCTCACCTTCCCGGCCGGCAAGCTGCCGCCAGTCAATGCTTTCTGGTCAGTGACCATGTACGACGGCAAGAGCCAGCTGCTGATCAAGAATCCGATCAATCGATACCTGATCAATTCACCGATGCTGTCGGCGATGAAGAAGAACGCAGATGGCTCGATGACGCTGTACATCCAGAAGGATTCGCCGGGCAAGGGCAGGGAGGCCAATTGGTTGCCGGCGCCTGACGACACGGTCTATCTCGTGATGCGTCTCTACTGGCCGAAGGCCACCCCGCCTTCGATCCTGCCGGCCGGCGAAGGGACGTGGAAACCACCGGCGATCGTCGCGTCGAAGTAGCGAGCGGGCTCGTTCACACGACCGTGGAACTTCTCGTTCGAGCAGTGCACTCTGGCACCCGCGGGCAGCGGCAATGCCCGCTTTCACGCGCGTTGCTGCCGTCCGGCGCCGAAGAACGAAAGTCAGCAACGGGCCTTACAGCGGACGGCAATGGAGCCCCGAAGCGGCCGGTGGATGCTGCCTGCGCCTGCGCCGGCGGAACTTTGAAAACCCGACCGGTGCAACTTTGAAAACGGCGCTCGCAAGCTGTTGATTTTCTTGGGTAACCAAGCGAGACAACCTTGGAGAAACTCAATCATCCATCCTGAGCTCCGATGAGTTCGTTCAAAGTTGACGGCGGCGCGCATAAGTCGTGGCAGGGCAGGGCGGGGGAGCACGCGGGCGGCGCTAGGCCCCTCTCGCATGAGTCAACTCCTTTCGCCGCGGTGTGCCGCAAATAGGAGCCAAGCCGAGCGCGTGGTCGATTCAAGCTGAAGACGCATCAAGCAGCACCGCCGACAACACAAAACCGTCTGCGATCAGGATTCGAATGCTCGCGCGTTGTAAGTGGCGACATCGGCATGGAGCCGAAGCATAGAGCGCATTGCCTAGTACGAACTGGGGATGGCGTCGGCGGTACCCCGTACTAAGCTTCGGCCGCAGCCAGAACAGTTCTCGCCTCAGAAGGAACGGTAAGCCCCATGGCAATCAAGAAGAAGCCCGCGTCCAAGACCGCCGCCTTCCCGGCCGGTGCATTGCCCCACAGTGATCCGGGCAAGAAGGGCTTCCTGCCGGAGGTGCTGGACCGCAGCCCGATCGCGATCCCGCTGTTGAACGAGATGCGGGCGGAGAACGAGGCCCTCGCAGCCGCGTCCAAGGATGAAAAGGATCCCAAATACGCCAAGACCTCCACCGGCCGCAACCTGTATCCGGTCATCATCGACATAAACCTCGACTTCACCGGCGGGCGTGAAATGGCGGGCAAGCAACTGGAGCAGCTGGTCGATAACCTGCTGGCGGACCGTGGCCGCGAGTGGTCTATCGACAAGAAGCAACAAGGGCTCAACATGCCCAAGAGCAACATGTCGCAGCAATACTATTTCGGCGTGTTCGAAGGCCGCATGATTTGCGAACTCATCACGCGCGATCGCGATGGCAAGGCGACCGGCTGTGCCATCTTCCGCATTTGGCCCGACTTCGAGGTCAAGCCGCTCATGAACCAGTCGATCTGCACGATCAAGGCCGACGCGGCGCTCAACGCCTTCTCAACCACCGGCGACGGTATCGTCTGGGCCGTGATGGATTCGGGCATCGACGCGCTGCATCCGCACTTCGCCAAGTTCGACAACCTAAATCTCAAGGGCGTGCGGTCGATGACGCACTGCGACCTGACCGCGCTCGACGGCAATTTGGACGGGGCGCTGATCGATCGATTCGGGCACGGCACGCACGTTGCCGGCATCATCGCCGGCTCGTTTTCTTCGGCCGACGGCAAGATCGAAGCCGTCACGCGGCACCGCGACGAGCGCGGCGAGGTCAAGCGCTTGACGGACCACCCGCCGCTAATGTCGGGCATGGCGCCGCGCTGCAAGTTGCTGAGCCTCAAGGTGCTGGACGATGAGGGAAAGGGTCTTGCGAGCAACCTAATCGCCGCGATCGAGATGGTGCAGAAGACCAACGGCTACGGCCGGTCGATTCGCGTGCACGGCGTGAACATGAGCGTCGGCTACGACTTCGAGCCCGAGTGGTTTGCCTGCGGCCAGAGCCCGCTGTGCGTCGAGGTCGACCGGCTGGTGAAGTCGGGCGTTGTGGTGGTGGTCGCGGCCGGCAACACAGGCTACGGCTTTGCGCAGAGCCAGGCGCTCGGCACTGTCGCAGCAGGGCTCGGCCTGACCGTCAACGACCCTGGCAATGCGGCGCTCGCGCTCACGGTCGGCTCGACGCACCGCGAGATGCCGCACGTCTACGGCGTCTCGTACTTCTCATCCAAAGGTCCAACCGGCGACGGTCGCGCCAAGCCCGACCTAGTGGCGCCAGGCGAGAAGATCTTGTCCTGCGCCTCGACCTGGGCCGTCGACGAATTGCATCCAAAAACGCCGGCGCAGAGCGCCGAGTCCGAAAAATTGCGCACACAAGCCTTGGCGCAACGCGTAGCGAAATGGAAGTTACCGACCAAAGCCGCATCGGCAACGACGGCAACAACCGCGGCAGCGGATACGAAGGCGACTGCACGAGCGGGAGCAAAAACAGGTGCAAAGGACCCCGCCAGACTTGCTGTGCGCTACCGCGAGGATAGCGGCACCAGCATGGCGGCGCCGCACGTGTCGGGAGCCATCGCGGCCTTCCTGTCAGTCCGCAAGGAATTCATCGGCCGGCCAGAGAAGGTGAAGGAGATCTTCCTCGCGACCGCGACCGACCTGCAGCGCGATCGCTACTTCCAGGGCGCTGGCCTAGTCGATTTGATGCGCGCCATTCAATCCGTCTGAAGCCAAATCGAGCTCCAGGAGAAACACCATGGCCGACATCGCGGGCTTTCCGTATTTCGAGGTTCAGGTCGATAAGGCTGATCAGTTCGTCGACCCAGCCGAGCCGAAGAAGGTGATTGACTTCCTGGCGAGCGAGGGTCGTGGAGGAGGTAGCCCGACCGACCTCTTCGTTATGTCGCACGGCTGGAACAACGACATGGGCGAGGCGCGCGACTTGTACAAGCGCTTCTTCGCGGAGGTGCGCAAGTTGATGGACAACGCAATGCCCACGCTGGGGGCGCGCCGATTCGCGGTGCTCGGCGTGCTGTGGCCGTCGAAGAAATTCTCCGACGAGGAATTGATTCCGGGCGGCGCGGCCAGCGTTGCATCGGTGGTGACCGACGCGGTGATCCAGAAGACGCTCGACGGCCTGCGCAGGGGCGTGTTCGACAACCCGAAGGCCGACGAGATCATCGACAAGGCGAAGATGCTGGTGCCCGGCATGGCCGACAGCCCGGCGAAGCAGAAGGAGTTCGCCGACTTGGTGCGCTCGTTGCCTACGGTGGGCAAGGGCGATGCCGAGGACGCGTCCGACAGCTTCTTCAAGCTGTCGGGTGATGAAGCGATGAAGCGCTTATCGAAGCCGGTGATGCCGACGCCGACGACGCGAGCGGGCGGTGGTGCGGGTGGCGCGACAAGCCTGCGCGGTGTAGGACACGCAGGTAGCGCGGCTGGCGCCGGTGGTGCGGCCGGCCTCGGCAGCTTCTTCAGCGGCATTGGCTCGGCGGCATTGAACCTGCTCAACTACACGACTTACTACCAGATGAAGGAACGCGCCGGCCTGGTCGGACGCGGCGCCATCAACGACGTGCTGCGCGACATCGGGGCCAAGGCGCCGGCGGTCAAGCTGCACCTGATCGGCCACAGCTTCGGCGCGCGTCTGGTCACGGCGGTCGCACTTGGGCCGGACCGCAAGCCGCCTTTGACCTTCGCATCGCTGACGTTGCTTCAGGCCGCTTTCTCGCACAACGGCTTTGCGCTGAAGTTCGACGGGAAGCACGACGGGTTCTTCCGCGACGTGGTGGCCGAGGGCCGCGTCGCCGGCCCGATCGTCGTGACCTGCAGCGTGCACGATTCGGCCGTGGGCCGCGCGTACCCGATCGCGTCGTTGGCCGCGGGCCAGAACGCGGCTTCGCTCGGCGATGCCAATGACCCCTATGGCGGTATGGGCCGCAACGGCGCGCAGCACACGCCCGAAGCGAACACCACGACGCTCGGCGCGGTCGGCGGCTCCAATGCCTTCGTCGGCGGCAAGGTGCACAACCTGAATGCCGATGCGCTGATCGCCAACCATTCTGACATCTGCAAGCCGGAGGTGGCGTATGCGTTGTTGAGTGCGGTGGAGAAGTCATGATCGGCCCAGCTGCCGTCGAAACAGACAACGACCAGTGGCAACTCTCGGGCGCGCTCGATGCCATTCGGGACATCGATCGGATCTCGCCCGATCGATCCTTCGCCTTCATCCTTGGCGCAGGCGCGTCGGTCGGTTCCGGCATCCCGTCGGGTCAGAGCATGGCGGACACCTGGATTCGAGAGATCCACAAGCAGCAGGCGCCTTCGGATGTCCCATTCGAACAGTGGATCGCCGAGGGTGGCTGCGGCATCGAGGGTCTGACCGAAACGAATCTCGCGGAACACTATCCGACGATCTTCGAGAAGCGATTCGGCAAGGATCAGGACGAGGGCTACGCGCGCCTCGAAGCGCTGATGGACGGCAAGCAGCCCAGCCTTGGATACTCGCTGTTGGCCGAGATCATGAATCAGACCCGACATCGGACGGTGGTCACGACCAACTTCGACAATCTCGTAGTCGACGCGCTGTCGATGCATGCGCATAAGCCGCCACTGATCGTCGGTCACGAATCGCTCACGGGCTTCATCCGGCAGCGCCAGCGGCGGCCGCTGGTGGCGAAAATTCATCGCGACCTCTTCCTGGCACCAATCAGCAACCCTGGGGGCGTTAGCACGCTCGGCACTGGGTGGCAAGAAGCCCTGTGCAAGCTGTTCAAGGAACACACGCCGATCGTGGTCGGCTACGGCGGCAACGACGGCAGCCTGATGGGCTTCCTCGAGGCACTGACTCCCGCCGATGTCGTCGGCCGCATGATCTGGTGCTTTCGCGCCGGTTCTCTACCCAACGATGTCGCGCGTCGGGTCGTGAAACAACTCAACGGCGTGCTCGTTCCGATCACCACCTTCGACGACTTCATGCTTCGGCTGGCCGGCAGTCTGATCGAAGACTTCGATCTCGCTCGCGTCTCAAACCGACTCGAACGGCTCGGCCGCACGCGGGCCGAGCGCTATCGGGCGCAGGCCGAGGAGATTCGTCGCCGAGCAGTCCTCGAAGCCGCAGGCACCGCGGACGAACGCACGAACGCAGACGACGGCGAAAGCACGACTGGCCGCATCATGGACGACGCCCTCCGGGACGATTCGATCTGGTGGACCTGGGACATGCGGGCAAAGGCCAGACTCGGCTTCGATGAACGCAATGCCGTCTATCAGGAGGGACTGGAACACCTCCTGGGCCATGCCGATCTGCTGCTCAGCTACGCCCAGATGCTGGAGCGGGCCAACAAGCGCGACGACGCCAAGGTGCAGTACTTGCGCGCCATCGAGGCCAGGCCCGATGACGCGGTGATCCTGCAGAGCTACGCCACCTTTCTGCTGAAAGAAATCGGGGGTCTCGACGAGGCCGAAAAAATCTACCAGAAGTCGCTGCGACTTGATCCGCACAATGCCCGATCGCTGGGAAAGTACGCCGAATTCCTGGCCTATTGCCGGGACGAGCGCGACGCGGCTAAGCGCTATTTCAAGGAGGCGCTGGAGCTCGAACCGACCAATGCCGCTATCACTCGGGACTACGCTACCTTCCTGATTACGAAGATGCACGACCGCGCGGAGGCTCAAAGCAAGTACGTGGCGGCACTCAAGCTCAATCCGGACGACCCGTTGACCATCGGCAATCTCGCGTACTTCAAGGAACGCGAACTCGGCAAGGACGACGAAGCGGAAGGTCTTTATCGCAAGGCCCTCGGGATCGATGCGATGCTGCCCCTCAACCTGGTGAATTTCGGCAACTTCCTCGCCCGTAAGCGAGGCCGGAGCGAGGAAGCGGAAGACGTCTATCGAAAGCTGCTGACGCTCACACCGGGCCATTCGTCCAACGTCGGCGCGTACGTCGATCTACTTTTGAACGGCAAAACGCCGAACGATGTTGCGGGCGCCGCGCGGGTTCTTGCGGAAGCCTTGGCGCACGAACCCGACAATCCGAACAACGTAGTAAATCTGGCCGCCGTACAGCTCTGCGGCGGGTCGCTGGACGAGGCCAGAGCATCGGCACGCAAGGCCATCGCGCTGGCCGAACCGAAGACCTCGCAAATCGTTGCGGAAGCGCTGGTGTACGAATCCCTCATCGCCGAGTCGCGCAACCTGCCGGTTGAGCCCGCACTGTCGCGATTGAACCACTTGCTCAGCAAGGGCTACGAACGAATGCCTTGGGGCTTCAAGGCCGTCATGGATGTAGCGCTGGCCGGCGCCACGCCGGAGCGCCGAAATTTCTTCGATCTCGTCGCTTCCGCCGTGTTGGAGAAAAAGGGCGTCGCAGCGCTCGCACTGCATACCGGCTGGAAAGACATCAAGCCCGTCGACCCCACCACGCCGCTCTCGTCGTGACCCATCATCTCCCCATAGAGTCTTTCATCTTCATCTCGTTGATCGCGTTGATGTCCCGGTCTCGGATCAACCGACCGCAATCGCCGCGCAACGTTCGTACGACCGTTGTGGACGATAGGCAGCATTACCATTGCGGCCCTACAGCGGACGTCGAACCGACCCGGATGCAGTCGTTCGTTGAACGTCAGAGGCCGGGGCCAACGACTTTGAAAAAACGGACCGCGCAACTTTAGAGGCGCTCGCAACCTGTTGATTTTCCTGGGTAACCAAGCGCGACAACCTTGGAGGAACTCACTTGGTGAGTTGGTTCAAAGTTCGGCCGGATTCCCATCAAATTTAAGGCCGAACTTTGACGACGGCGCGCGCAGGTTGTTGATTCAAAGAGAAAGCGGTCGCCGCGGCTTCCGACCTCGGTTCGACGGGCACGAGTTGTAGGGGGCAAGGAAGGGCGGACGCGTCGGACCCAGCAATCGACAAGGAAGCCACCGATGACGAATTTGATCAAGCGCGTGCGCGCTGACCGCTCGACTCTTGGCGTGCCTATGCCGAACTCTGGCACCAGACGTTGGCAGCCTCGCGGGCCGAGGCGACATAGCGCCTGTCTCGACGCGGCGTTCCCTGTCTCGTCAATCAGAGTCGGGCCAGCTGGCTTCGGGTAGAGCCGTTGGTCTCCGCGGGGGCGCTTCTGTTACAAGATCGTGCACGGTGCTCATCCGGGCGCCCCGCCAATGCGGGCGCGGCAAGGCAGCCTGCAGGCAAGTCGTGGGTCGAAACGGCCCGATTCCATCAACAAGAGGCAGAAAGTTTTTCCAGATGGCATGCAAGGTCCGGTATCTGAACAGCGCGGGCATCATGCCCAGGGAAATAAAGGGCGTCGATGCGCTGGCGAAGGCGTTTCCCGCGGAGTGGCTGCTGTATGTGGCGTTGAATTGCTATCCACGCAATCAGGATCCGATGGAGATCGACGCGCTGTTAGTGATCGAGGATCAGATCCTCGTGCTGGAGATCAAGGACTGGAATCCCAAGCTTACATATCAGAACGACCGATGGTTTGTGGGTGGTCAGTCTCGAGGACGTTCCGCCGTTCTCCAGGTGAGCGAGAAGGCCAGGAAGCTGAAGTCCGTCCTAGCTTCGGAGATACCCAAGATCAGGGATGCGCTCTGGGTAGAGCCGCGTGTTGTCCTAACCGGGCAGGCAACGCGCGAGCACCTGCACCACACCGAAAAAGCGTATGTCTGGACGCTGGCCGAGGCTTGCTCGATCACGCACACCGCGACCAGGCGGCAGTTGCTCCAGTCGCGGCGAATTTCTCTCTTTAAGCTCTACCAGTTTGTCGACGACTTCGACCAGGTCTTGGGAAACACCAAGATATTTCAGCCACTTGAGGCGGATTGGGCAGGCTACCGTGTCACCGAAGAGGAAGTGTTCCGGCACCCGCGAGGTGTGTGGCAAGACCATCGCGCTGAACGCAAAGGCGAGCCCCGGCTCAAGGCACTCGTCCGGACCTGGTCGTTCGATAGCCTTCCGCCAACGCTGAACAGCGGCGACCGGCGTCGGCTCATCGCCGATCGTGAAACCAAGGCGTTTGCGCACCTCACTGCTGTCGGAAGCGACCTTATCGAACGCAACGCGATTTTGCGCGAGATAGGGCATTCGTCAGACGAAATTCTGACCAATCACTTCGAAGTCCGCGCCCTCGGTCAGGGATGGCTGACGCTGGACAGATACCTTGAGAAGGCACGCGACGATCTGTCGGACGTCGATCGGTTGTTGATTGCAACCGGGTTGTTGAACATCGTCAAGGAATTGCACTACCGCCTAGTTAGCCATCGCGACCTGGGTCCGCGCAGCGTATGGTTGTCAGGTCCTACTTCGATGGCGCTCACGGGTCTCATGTCCTGCCAGATTCCAGAGGAGATGTCGGTTGTCGACTGGCTGACGACTCTGCGCGGATATGCACCCGATTTGCCGGAAGACGGCACTGCCAAACTTCCCAGCACGGGGCGTCAACGCGACGTCTACCTCGCCGGCTATCTTGTGGGATGGATTTTGGCTAGCGGACCGGTCGGTGGCACCACGGGCTTGGACACGCTGCCCGACGAATTTGCCTTCCTCCGCCCGTGGCTCGCGAAGGCGTTAGATTCAAATCCGGTAGAGCGCTTCCCGGATGCGGGGACGATGACGGACGAGTTCACCCGACTCATCGAGTCGCAAACCGATCTGTCGTTCGATCAATCGCTGCTTGATCGGCATGAAACGCCTGATATCCCCTACCTCCGTTGGCCTGCCACGAGGCAGTTGCCCGGCACCGCGCGTTGCTCCGTCTACGTCAGCATTGGGCCGGACGGTCGGGAGTTGACCGTCAAGATCTGGAATGGACTCGCTAGAGGCCTTTCTTCCGAGACTGATCTTGCATTGCTCCGTCTGCTGGATAGCGCCAGCAGAATCATGTCCGCACCAACCGCAGCACTGCCGAGATTCATATGCGTTGGGCTGTCGCCCATCGGTCCGTTTGTTGTGTACGAGCATGAGACCGGACTCCCGCTGGACCAACTTGGCTCGCTGGAAGCCGCCGAGATTCTCGCTGTCTGCTCGAAGCTGATGGTTGCCGTCACGGCGCTGCATGATCTCGGATGCGATCACGGGGACATCGCACAGCGCAATGTCATTTACGACTCGGCGGCGTCAAAACTCTGCCTGATCGACCCGTTCGATATCTCGCCGGTAGGAGACGGCGCCGTCAGGACACCCACGTTGTGCCCGCCCAACTGGGAGCGGCTAAGCCAGCAGGCAATAGACCGCTCCGCGGTGCTGCGAATCGTTGCGGACCTTGTTGCCGAGCGAACCGAGGAGTGTTTCGGGCCGCTGCGCGAGACGCTGGCACAGGAATTTGGTCGACCAGTCGTCGAGACCCTTGAGGTCGCTGTAGCGGCGATTCATCGAGCCTCGAATTCCCTTGTGGCACCGAGAGTGCGGTCGTTCGTATTGACTTCGCGAATCTTTGAGATGGGGACGCAACGAACCGAGCCGTCGGAGTATCTGGTGAACCGCGCGAGCCGCGACCAAGGAACGTCGCGATATCACTTGACCTCCGCGGATCGACAGTTCGCATTCGAAGGGGCAGGCGACAAACTCATTCGATGGTTTCTGAATCCAGTGAAATTTCTGACGCTCGCACACGAGTCTCTGGGCGCAACGAAGATCAAGCTGGAGTTGACCCTCAGGCACGGGCCGGAAGAAGGCATGCTGGAACTCTTCGAGCATGTGCAGAGTGTCGTGGCGGTGGGCTTGCCCGCGGAAGCACACGATACCGAGGCGACCCCTTCGTTTCGTGTTGCCAGTCATTGGCAGCGGCTCATGGATCTGGAGGCAAACGATCGCATCGAGGTTCGACTCACCCGGGAGATCGCCGCGCGTGACGGCGTGGTCGTGTTTCGCTTCCAGAACCTCGGAAAGGGGTTCGATTTCGACCCCGACGACGTCGTCGACGTGTACTCGGAAGGCAACAAGCGCATTGGCGAAGTTGACCATGCGCTCAGCGACTTTGCAGGAACACTAGCGATCCGTTACGCGACGCGTAAGCTAACTGCGGGCGATAGCGTCTATCTCGCAGACCGAAGAGAGCAAACGTCGATCGATCGCCGATCCAAGGCAGTCCGCCGCATTCTCGACGGTTCCTCGGCCATTCCTGAACTAATCGACTACTTCGATCCGAACATCGAAGCCGAGCCCGTTGACTTCGATGGCCAGATCCCTGAGGACGACCTGGCTGCCTACGGCCTAAACGAAGGTCAGAACGCAGCGTTTCGGGCCTTCCTCGCTAGTGGTCCGGTCGGCTTGCTTCAAGGGCCACCCGGCACCGGCAAGACCCGTTTTATCGCCTCGTTCGCGCATTGGTTGATCACGCGGGGAGGGGCTAAGAGAATCCTCATCGCAAGTCAGTCGCATGAAGCGGTGAACAACGTGATCGACTCTTTGGTCCTGCTTTACAAGCGGCACGGCAACAAACCCAATCTGCTGCGCATTGGATCTAAGGGCATCACGGAGCGGATCCGCCCGTACCACACTGCAGAACTGAGGGAGAGGTACCGGCTCCGATTCGAAGGCGCGTTGGGATTTCGGTTTTCCCAGCTAGCATCTGCGAAGGGGATTCCGGCCGGAATCGCGAAAGATGTCGTGGCCCTCGATCAAGCCATCGGGACCCTGGCCAGACGTTGCGCGCAGCTGCAGTTACTCGCCGCGCAGGAATCCGACGAACTTGCGGTCGATCGGGAGCGATTTCGCGTCCAACTCGATCGCGCGGGTGCGGCATTCGAAGAGGCTGCGCGCGCGAATCTGAATCGCCGGGTCGATAGGTCGCGGCCCCTTGAAGAGCTTGATGAAGCGTTTTTGGGCTTACTTCAGAAGCATCCCGGCGCATCCCCAGCCGACCTAACTTCCGCGAGGGAGATTCTTGCGCTTACCCAGGACTGGTTGTCTTCGCTTGGTTCGCCGCAACGTAACTTCGAGGAGTTCCTGGCTAAGACCCGTTCGATCATCACGGCGACGTGTGTGGGCGTTGGGCAGACCAGAATCCGTATCGACTCCCAGACTTTTGACTGGGTCATCGTGGATGAGGCAGCGAGATGCACGCCGAGTGAGCTCGCAGTTCCCATCCAACTCGGGCGCCGTGTGCTACTGGTTGGCGATCATCTTCAACTGATGCCGATGATCGGTCGCGAACTGTTGGATCAACTGCAGGAGGATCGTCCTGACATTCCGCGTGAACAGTTCATCACCAGCGACTTCGAGCGATCGTTCAATTCTGCGTACGGACGCTCCGCTGGACAGAGATTGACGGAGCAGTATCGGATGGATCCTGCAATTTGCCGGATGGTTTCATCCTCCTTCTACGAGCCAAAAGACGTGAACCTTCTCACCTCTGCCGCGCGTTCGTCGGAATTCACGGTGGCTGCCGATGCACCCGACTGGCTGCGCAGGCCGATGGCCTGGATCGACACCTCTGAGGAGCGAAATCCGTTGGACGTAAAACTTCCGGGTCACACGACGTTTCACAACGACGCCGAGGTGACGACGATCGTTCGATTGCTGGAATCCCTGTCGACCCAGAAAGAGATTGTCGATCAGCTCGCCCGGGGCGACGACGAGTCCCCGATCGGCATCATCTGCATGTATTCCGGTCAGAAATCCAAGATCGAGATGGCTGTCGCACGCCACACGTGGGACGCCAAGTTCCGCCGGCTGTTGCGCATCGATACGGTCGATGCGTACCAGGGCAAGGAGAACACCATCGTGATCCTTTCGCTGGTCAGATCGAACAAGCATGGGGAGATCGGCCATGTCGGTTCGAACAATCGATGTAATGTGGCCGTGTCGAGGGCTAAAGACCGACTGATCGTCGTCGGATCATGTCCGATGTGGACCGGACAGCAATCCGCATCGCCTATGGGGCGGGTACTCGCATTCATGCTGGCTTCGCCGGACGAGGCCAAGGTCCTGACCTCCGGAGAGATTGAATGAACGATTTCGACCTTTCCGAACCGACGCAGGTAAGTTCCTTCGGTTTCAACGTGCCCTGCCGCGAGTTCGTCATCGCCGCGCAGGTGACTCGCGACAAGCGTATGCCAATGGTCGACGAATTCGTGTTGAAGGCGCTGAACCTGTGCGAAAGCGTCAGCGTATCGCGGTTAGCACGCTTCTTCGGCTTCAGCCAGACCGAGATGGATATCGTGCTGGCCGATCTCCAGGCACGAACACTCATCATGCTGGAGGGCAACGAAGTCTCGCTCCACTCGACGGGCAAGGAGCTGTTTCGCACTGCAGGAGACGGCCCCCCCGTGATCACCGATGTGGAGAGCTTCCCCGCCCGAATCTGGTTCGAGCTGATCAGCAAGAGCATGATCCGCTCCCGGGGTTTGCACAACGTCAAAAATCTGATTGACCTGACGGCGTCGCTGGGCCGAACAGACATCTCGGAGAGCTTCGCTCGGGAGGCATTTCACGACAATTTCCGAGACTATCTGCGTTTGATCCGGCGTATCAAGAACCCGGAGGCCTGGGGCCTGTATGCGATATCCGATGTCGCGCCAGGGCGATTCAGCTATGCGCAAATCTCCGGAAAGCAATCGCTTCTACTCGGAAGTCCGCCCAAGCTGGAAACTACGCTGATCGAGACGGAGACAGATCGGCCGCAGAAATTGCGCCTACTGACCGACGCGATGAGCCATGCGTTGGGAAGTCTGAGCGAACCAGATCCGACGGCGGCTGCACGTTCTGAGTTTGCGAGATTGACCTACTCCACGTTCATAGACGATTCAATCAACGCCGAGGGCTTCGTCGATCTAAACGTGTGGCTGCAGCGAGAACAAAGTAGCAGCTATCCCGGCGTGGCGTCGATCGTCGGTAGCCTCTGCCTTGAACGCAATCGAAAGAGGCTGACATCGCTGATTGCTAGCAGGAGCGAAGGCGCCCAGTCTCAGGAGGCGTGGGACCTGTTTTGGTTCAGACCTGGGGGCACGATTTGGGGCTTGACGGAAGACCTCCAAACCACGATCAGCGAATTGAAGGCCATGTCCCGCCGGAGCCTGTCCGGCGAAGGGGGATTGGTCGCGACGTTGATTGCGCCAGCGTCGGTCAGTTCGGACAGCGTGAAGCGGTTCGACCGGATCTTCGACCGCGGCCTCGGCGCGCGCGCTGGCCGCGGCAGTACGTCTGTCGAGGTGTTGCTCATTCGCGGCGTGTGCGCCGTCGTTTCAGTACTTGTGCCGCTGTCGGCCGGCGTCAACGTCTGGATCGGGCGCATCACGGTCATACCAAAAGACGTTTCTCGAATAGCGGAGCGTCTAAGGCCCAACGATCCGGAACCCGAATTGGTTTCCTTGTGGACAGAGAATCGAGCGCGACCTCGACCAAAGACGCCCACGGAAGCTTGACAGTGAACGGCTTCTGGACGTCCGCTGCTGCCGAGGAGTTCTGCGACCTGGGCTCATTGATCCGGTACGGTGGGACTTCGCGGATGGATCGCGGCCCTATCATTCCGCAGCGCAACTTCCCTAGGCGGAAATGGACCTGCACGCTTGGTTTGCATCGCTGACGCACGCGAAGATTCTCAAAATGGCCGGCGACGTGGAGTCGCAGGTCTTCGATTGCAAGCGCGTCGGAGACGAAGGCGACATCAAACGAAACCTTGCGACGGTCCTCTCTGGCTTCGCCAATGGGGCAGGCGGCGTCTGTCTCTGGGGAGTCACCGCGAAGAAGAATGCACACGGGATCGATTGCGTTACCGACTTTCCCGGCGTTCCGGAAGCACGCAAGCTTGCAAGCAGACTGGATGAGTTGACCCCGCAGGCCGTGGCGCCTGGCGTTCCCGGCGTAGTGCACCGCGCGCTCACTGCTCGCGGCCAAGCGCATGGTTTCGTCGTCACCTTTGTCCCTCCAAGCGACGGGGGGCCGCACATGGCGCGCTTCGGGGAGGACCGCTACTACCAGCGCATCGGCCTCAGCTTCATGCGCATGGAGCCGTTCCAGATCGCCGACATGTTCGGCAGACGTGCCCGCCCGAGGCTTGAAGTCACCGCGATTCACGCGGACGCGTATCAAGTACAGGTGCAGATTACGAACGCCGGTCGAGGAGCGGCCCGCGGCCTCTACCTCCAACTTGCCGTTGCAGGCCCTTTCGGGCGCTATAGCTATGGCATCGACGGCAATGGCACCGAAGCGCTGAAGTTCGCGATGACAAATCCAGATGGCTCTTGGATCCATGCGGCAGATTCTTCCGCCCTCTTGCATCCAACGATGAATATTCGTGTCGGGGGCGTATGGCTCGGGCCGGAACCCGGACGAGCGATCGCAAAGGGCCTCGTGCCCAACGTTCTGCGGATTCCTTTCAAAGTCGGTGCCCTTGATGTCGAGCCAACATCCGGGGTGCTCGAAGTCGATCTTTCCTGACCCAGCAAGATCCTCGCAGCTCCCAAAAGTTGTTGAGGGCGGGCGAGCAGCTAGGGCGCGAACGCTGTGTTGATAGGGAAAATTCGACAAATTACCGGTTGAATAACCAGTTGGCGCATCGGGGCTGTAGGTCGAGCCGCCTAGACTTCACGCCAGGAGTAAGAAGAATGAAAACTTGGGGAATCTGCGCCGCGGCGCTGTTGGCCGGTTCAGCGCACGCCGGCACGATCTATCTTTGCAAGGCGTACAACGGCTCGACGTTCTGGGCCCAAGCACACTGCAACCAGCACAACGCGCTCATCGAGCGTATTGAGAACGTCGCGGACGTGCCTTGGGATCAACAGGTGCAGCAGGCGGAGCAAGGCAAAGCGGCCCGCACCCAGCAGGCCCAGGCCACCACGGGCGACTCCCAGCGCGCCACCAGGTGCGCCCAGCTCGTCGCGGAGCGCAACAAGATCGAAAGCCGATACACGAACTGGCAATGGCAGCCACCGGAGGTGATCAACCCCGACCAGCAGCGCATGCGAGGACTCCGCGCCGAACTTTCAGCGAACCAGTGCTCGGTGCAATAGGACTGCGCATGAACAAGCTCTGGGCGTTGTTGCTCCTTCTGATCGTGCAGGTCGAAGCTCACGGCCAGACGGTCACGACGCTTCAAAACCTCACCCTTCAATCTACGATGAACGCTCCCAAGGGTGTCGTTGTATCGTGCGGCGTTCGCTTTGCTGGCCTCACATCCGTGCCGGGATCCTCAGACGACATCGAGGTCGTCGATGGGTCCATCGCTGTTTTCCTTGACGGTTTCACAGGCGTAAAGGGCGCACTCAAGCTCGGGAAGCTATCGGAACCCGCTGGGCAACTGAGGACCTCGGGGAAGACGATTGCTTGGGTGCGAATAGGCGACGGCGAGCCGTTGGCTCCGCTTGATGGGGCGACCGCACCCGGTGACGGTGCAGGCTACTTCATCTTTAGGGCGCCGACCGACCCAGGGTTTTCCGCAATCCAGGGATTCATGGAAGCAAAGAACCTATGGATCGGTTTCCAAGGCGGCACAGGACAGGACCGGATCTTCTCAGGTCAGGGCCAAATGAGTGCCCAAACACGTTCGGAATTGGCCGCCTGTTTTGGCGAGCTAAGCAGCGCCCCACAAAAGACCAAGTGACCGGTCATCAAGCAATCTGGAGAGAGCTATGAGATCAGTTCTAGCGATCGCACTCGCCATCGTTCTTGGAGCGTGTGCCGCGACCAGCGGCCCCCTTCGGATGGTCGCCGATGGAAAGTCCTACACCGGCACCTATGACAAGCGCACCAGTACGATGGACGTGAACATCGAGGGCCGCCTGTTCAAGGGCACGTACGTCCTCGATTCAACCCGTAGCGTCGGGGCTGGATTCGCTACCAATGGCCAGTCCACTGCAAGCGCTTTCGGAGGCGGCAGCACCACCTCGAGCAACGCTCGCGCCGTTTTGGTCTCGGCAGACAACCGTCCGCAATGGCATTTCTGAAGCGCCCGCGGATTGTCCTGCTAGTGCTGTTCTTGACCCTCTCCGGTTGCGCCGCGCACTACACGGCGGACTCCGTGGCCGATCCCTACGGCTTCTTCTCTGGCATCTGGCATGGAATCGTCTTCCCGCTGGCGCTGCTGACAAACGTCGTCTCGTGGATCCTGGGCAACTTCGGAATCTCGTTCCTCGACTCCATTCAGATCATCGGCCGGCCGAACACCGGCTTCTGGTACTACACAGGTTTTGTCCTGGGCCTCTTCACAAGTTCTGGCGCAGCCTCTTCATGAACGACCGATTGACCTTGATCGCGGAAATCCCGCCCTTCGTTCCTGCTGGCTCCGCGCTGCGCAACCTTCCGGTCAACCTCGACGCCAAGAAGCGTGTGATGCTCGATGCCATCAGGTACTCGATCGAGATCTTCGAGCTGAACTATCGAAGAGTCATCGCCACCGTTGAGGGGTGGCGGACAGCCGACGGACATCCTGGCGAAGGCATGTTTGCCTCGGTCCTTTCTGATTCGTGGGCGATGATCGATTCGTTGCACCGCCTCCAATCGGTCGTCTCGACGATGACAAAGAAGGAGAAGGCGCTTCCCCCCTACGTCAAGGTGCTCCGAGACGCCGCCTCAAATGTTGTCGTCTTGAGGAATGCCGTCCAGCATGTGACTGGTCGAATCGAGAGGCTAGTGAGCCGACGGGAGACGCCTTGGGGCACGATCAGTTGGCTCGAGCTTCGCGGCACAGATCCGATCGAGGGATGGACCTACACCATGGTGCCCGGCACGCTACAGGTTTCGGAGCGCCGCTCCCTTCCCTCGGTTGGAGGAAAAACCGTCCGTCATCAATTTGACCTTCTTACGCTGACCAGCGATGGCCACAGCTTCTGCTTGAGCGAGGCTTTCCAGGCCGTAGAGGTGTTCGCGCTCGGCTTGCAGGAAAGCCTTACGAAGCAATTTGGTGGCGCACCAACTGTCGGGAGCGACATGGTGATCGAAGCCCGCTTAGACGCGAACATTTCGCCGCCCCGGAAACCTGAGCCGACTCCCGCCTAGGCCGCGTAACCCGCCTACCTCGCAACGTCAAGATCGACTCTGCCGAAGATCCAGGAAAGGAACCCTTTCGGCCCATGGATCCGCCATTGCCTGCCCAACAGTTCCATCACGTCCGCCTCGAGCGGCACCTCAAAATCGTTGGCCGCGCTGAAATGAATGGCCTCGAAGAGTCGCAGCACAGGCCCTAGCGCCTTAGCGCGCTTCAGCAGTGAAGTGGCCAGCTTGCCCGCCTCTTCGTGGGCTTGCTGCTCACCCCTCATTAGTCTGGCGAAGAGCTCTGGCCTTGAGAGTTTCAAAGCGATGGGCCACGCAGCATCGACGGCTGCAGCGTTGAGAGGCTGAGCCAAAGAGTAGAGCACCACCGCACGTTCAACGTCGCGCAAGGAGAAGTTCAGCGATGTGGCGAGCACGCCCATGAATTGGGCGAACTGCTGCGTGGTTTGCGTGCGTTCGAACCCATACCGAACCAGCGTGGCGTCGCAATGCTTCTGGTTGTCGTCAGGCGTGTGCACCTCCAGCGAAGCCTGTTTCGGGAGGGTCAATGAAAGCTGAACGAACTTGGCAAGGTAGCCCTCGCCATCGATGTGCTCACCATAGATCCCCCGAATCGCCGAAACGAGCTGCCGACGATTCATCAGGAGCACGAACACTACGCCCGGGACTTCGAAGAAGTGCTTGATCCTTTCCACCGTTCGCACAGCGAAATCGGGCCGGCAGCGATCGAGCTCATCGAGGAAGATGACGATCGGCTTGTCGCCCTCCGAGGCCATCTCCTTCAGCGCGTCGCGGAAGCCGTCAACGCTCTTCTTGTCTGCCTCATAGTTTTCCAGCCTTTTGGCGACGAGCCTCTCCAGGGACGCTGCAGAGGACTCTTCAAGCGCAGCGATCGACTTCGCAATGTCATCACCCAGATCAGCTTTTCCCATCGCCCAATGCCCAACCGTGTTGGCTGCAAACTTTGCCGCGGATGGCAAGAGGGCCGCACCGAGCTTCTTGCTTGCTTCCACAAGCTTCTTTCGTCGCTGGGGTTCGCCTTTCTTCGGCAGGTGCAACATCTCCCCGGCGATCATGACAAACGGGTCCTCGATGTGGTCGCGCTCGAAACAGTCGATGTACGACGTTCGGTATCCCTCTTCGACCAAGGATGCGTGCCAGTTGCGGCCAAACCACGTCTTGCCTTCACCCCACGGTGCATCAACCGAAAGGACCGCCCCATCCGGAAGGCGACCAAGCAGTGCCGTCAGCCGGCCAGCCAACGCTTTTCTTTCGAACTGGTCCCCCGCGAACGGCTGGCTGTGGTCATGCGCTTTACCGCGCAGATAAATTGGCTTTGGGGATTCGCTAGACATGCCCAAATCATGCCTTGTAGTCGGGCGTTGGCCAGCGGGCAGGCTGGCCCGAGCGCCAACTACTTCCCATTTTCGCCCCTACGTAACGCTGTCCAGATGCTCTTGCTACTGTCGCAGTGCCGCTGTCATCGCCCTCGACATCTCCCGCAGCTCGCGCCAATGCCCCCCGGTGAAGGCGATACGCGAGACCTTTGCTTTTCCTTCGGCGGTCTTGGGGCCGGTTGTTTTCTCCCAAGGCCGCCAGGTGCGAATGAGCTCCGACTGCCGCGCTCTGCGCTCGGGTGTCCATCCATTCGCCATCGATGCTCTCCAATTTTTTGATTTCCGGGATCGGCTTTTCCCCCGCGGGCGCGGGAACGCCGTTATTGATGTTGAGCGGGGCCCCGCCTGTGCGCAAACGCCATCAATACTTTTACCAGATTTTGAATTCGTAACGGATTATTGGCGCGAATGAAAGGCGGTGATGATTTTTCGCTTACCGATGTTGTGCAGTAACGCGGACCGCCGCCAACAGCTGCTTTCAGCTTGCTCGATGCGTGGCGATGTCTTAAGTCACCGCCCGAGCAGAAATGAAGGAATCCATAGAGGTCGGAACCTGCCATGGTGATGCGGGCGTTGCGACGCAGAAGGCCGGGCTTCCGTCAGCTACCGCTGCGCGTGCGACACGGGGTGGCACCGTGGTCCCCGCAAATCACGGAGCGAGCAGCAACCTGTGATCCGACGTCCTCGAAGCGATTTCTCGCGCGACCCTCCCTACGCTGTACTGGTGGGTGCCACCGATGCAGCGCTGCGAAGTTCCTTCATGTACCTTTTCGAAACGGCGGTGATCAACTCGGCCGGCTCCGCACCGAGTCCCTCGGCGATGCGATAGACGCTCGACAGCGAGGGCATCGCCACTGCTCGCTCCACTTTCGCCACAAAGGTCCGATGGATCTCCGCCATCAGAGCAAATCTGTCCTGGCTGAGTCCGAGCGCCAACCTGCGAGCTTTCAGCTCGGCTGCAAATGCCCGGAGCAACGCCGGATCCTGGTCGGAACGCATGAGACGAATCTCGCCTCTTGCGTGCTTTTGCGCACCAGCCTATCGGGTTCAAAATGCTAGGACACGTGTGTATATGCTTGGGCATGAGCGGTGAGTTTTCCCCTGGCTAAGCCCAGTCTGTTACCACAAATTCTTGAGCTTTTAGGCACCAGCGTATAAGATACAAGGTGCATGGTGGTCGATGCGAGCGACGGGCCGTCGTCGGCGACATCGGCAGATCGCTGCGAGGTTTCGGGTCTCGCGTGATGCAACGCGGACCGACGCGCCTGAGTATTGGCGCAAGGACGACGTCCCGGGAGCTGTTGGACTCACGGCATCGTCCGACGTTTGATCGCGTGCACGCCCGCGATGGAGTGACCAGCATGAACGGTGCTCTTTTGAAAGCGCGCTTTCCGTACATGTTCGAAGGTGACCACGTAGGCCTGACCTTCTTTCGCGGCTGGACGCCGATTCTGGGTCACGCATGCGAGCAGATCGACCAGCTCCTGCCTCCGAGCAAACTTGGCTTTCGCTGGGTCCAGCTTCGAGCCGACGACCAAGGCTGCGGGCTCTTCTTGTATGTGTTGGGCGAGTTTCGAACGTTCGTGGTCAACCTCGAGGGCGATTCCCGCCGGGCCATGCTGTTCGCGGCCTACGACGTTGCCGCCGACCTAGCGCCCGAGGTGGATCGCGTCGTACTCGAGGCTGAACGTGTAACGAGCACCGCTTGCATGGTATGCGGTCGGCGCGCCGAAGCCGCCAACTATTTCGGAACTGAGCTCACGTTGTGCAGCCTGCACGGTCCGAGGGCCCTGGCGCGCTGTGGTGAAGAAGGCCTTGAAGGCTTTTGGAGGGAGGCGATCGAGTGGGAGGCTCATCCATCGTGAACACGATTCGCCGACGACCGTCTGCAGGGGGCGACTCAGACGATCTGGAGGGCTTCTCCTTGTATCGCACCGAGGCATCTGAGGACTCGTATCAGGGCGTGGAGATCTTGCTCCCTATCGCTTTGCAATGGCGCCTGGTCGAGGAGCGTCGTCGACTGGCTCGGGCCCGCGAGGAAGACAGGCGCGTCTCGACCCTGGAGCGACTCCGAGCCGACAGGGACGGAACGAGGGCTGCTGTCCCGCGAGCCGCGCAGTTGCATGCAGGACTAGACGACCGACTCTCCTTTATCAAGCAGTTCGAGCACGGCGTGGCGCGCCGTGACCGGAAGCGACGTCACCCCGTACTGAGAGGTGAAGAGGTCCTGCGCGTGCTTGCCAAGACGGCAACGGTGCGCAGCAAAGATGAGCAAAGGCGCGAACTTGAGCTCATGGAGAAGGTGAAGTCCCGGGGCGCGCTCAGAGATGTCGCCAATCCCGCTCGTCAGCCGGATAGATGGGCTCGAGCGGTGGCGGACTTGCGTGCGTCGCACCCACACTTTCTGGATGTCACCGACTTCGTTGTCGAACACGTGGCGCTATCGATGAGCAGCAGGGGCCCACTCTGGATTCCACCAATCCATATTTGGGGTCCACCTGGGATCGGCAAGTCTCACTACGCAAACGATTTGGCGACGGCGCTTGGGGCTCCGCTGCGGCGTCAATCCATGGAAAACGCCCAGACCACATCCTTGCTACTCGGCACCGAACGCCACTGGAGTACTGCATGCCCAGGGGCGGTGTTCGAGGAAATTGTGCTGGGGAGGTACGCGAACCCGGTCTTTCTGATCGACGAACTGGACAAGGCTCCGGCGAACTCGTCGTATGACCCCCTCAAACCGCTCCACTCTTTGTTGGAGCCGCTCACCGCGGCGACGGCTCGCGATGCCGCGCTGGACATCACGTTTGATGCCAGCCTGGCCATCTACATCGCGGCCTCGAACGACCCAAGAAAGATCCCGGAATCGCTGCGATCGAGGTTTACGGAGTTCGAGATCCCGCTTCCCCGCGGCGCGCACGCCATCCAGATCGCGCAAGTTGTGGCTGCTCGAACGGTCGAGAAGCTCTTGGTGCCGGGGTTCCTTCCGCCGGAGCCGCGGTTGGCATATCGACTCGCTCACCTGACGCCTCGCGCTATCCGCAAGGCTGTACAGGGCGCAGTAGCGCGCGCCGTTGTCAACGACCGCAGGTATCTGAAGACCTCGGATCTGCCGGCCGATGTACTCGACGAAGACGAGTCGAAGGTCGTCCTTCACTGACGCGTGGAGGAACTCGACGTCAGCGGAGCACTTTTTGAAGCCGGACGATTGGCACGCCGTGAGAAACCTCCCCCTCGCCGGAGCCCCAAGCCGGAGCGGCGGGAACTGTGTCTGTGAGCGAGCGATATGAACCTCGACACCCCTAAAGCTCTGCAACGCCGCTTCCCTTATATGTTCCCGCTCGAAGGGGAGGAGCGGCGACGCGCGTACATTTTCTTCCGAGGGTGGCTCGCGCCCTTGGCGAAGACCTGCGAAGTCATCGACGAGCTCCTTGGGGCAGACAAACGTGCCTTCCACTGGGTGCGGTTGCGCGAGAAATTCGGCTCACCGAGCTTTGCCTATCGGATGGAGGGTAAGTCGCGCGTCGCGGTCAACATCCATCGCCCGACCGAGGTGCATCGGCACGAATGTGGGCCCGCCGAGGGCCACGATCCGGTGGCGTTGGCGGTTGACGAGCGCGTGCTCCAGCTCGAGGTGGAACTGAGATCTCGGTGCATCGTCTGTGACGGGCCTTCGGAAATCTGCAACGATCGGGGGCCCTGGGCGTCGCTCTGCCTTGTGCACCGTTCAGAAGACGATGGGCCCCAAGGCCATATGGGGTCAGTTTGGGCAGCCGCTCAGGTGAAGCCATGAAAGCGCTGATCCTTTCCGACCTGCACCTCGAGTTCGAGCCCTTCGAACCGCTTCCGAAAGGAGAGTTCGACGTGGTGATCCTCGCAGGGGACATCCACACGCCCGGTCGGCGCGGCGTCGAGTGGGCTGAGGCGCAATTGGCCGGGAAGCCGGTGATCTACGTCCCCGGGAACCATGAGTACTACGGCAGTCGGATGGACCTGGCTCAGTCGGAGGCCCGAACTGCGGCGACTGGCGGCCAGGTGCATCTGCTGGATGGCGGCGAGGTTGTGATCGATGGCGTGCGCTTCCTCGGCTGTACGCTCTGGACGGACTTTGAGTTGGCGATCGAAACACCCGAAGGCCGACGACGAGACGCCGGGCTGGCCATGAGGAGGGCGACCAATCTCATGAACGACTACACCCTGATCCGGACCGCCGATGAACTCGCGGAACCAGGTACTTGGCGCAGCCGTCAAGGGCGAAGGCTGGGGGCGGAAGACACGCTCAGGTTCCATCAAGGCCAGCGAGCCTGGTTGAGAGCGAAACTCGCGGAAACATTCGCTGGACCCACCGTGGTCGTCACGCACCATCCACCGCATCGTGGCTCGCTCGCGGAGCGCTACGCCGCAGACTGGATCTCGGGCGCCTTCGTCAATGAACTTCCCGAGACGTTCTTCGACGTGCCAGTGCTCTGGGTGCACGGGCACACACACCAGAGCTTCGACTACCGCGTCCGCTCATGCCGCGTCGTATGCAACCCTCGCGGCTACGTCAATTGGAGTGGCAGGACGGAGAACCCGGCGTTTGATCCCGGTCTGGTGCTCCAATTGCCAGATTGCAGTGGTGGGCCGGCATGACCGACGTTCTCTACGCGACGGTCGAAGAGACAGCAGCCTTGCTTCGCGAGGGGAAAGGATACCGTCTAGAACGCTTGCAAGCTGCCGACATGATTACCGTCACAGAAGCCGCCTCGCTCCTGAACGTAGATGCTTCGACGATCGTCACGTGGATCAGTGGCGGCCGTTGCATTGGGCTGGCCAGCCCCGACGGAACGCTCAGGATGCCCCGTTGGCAGTTTGAGCCGTCTGCCTGGTCAGCGATTCAGCGCATCGCCCGATCTCTGGGCACGCAGGATCCCTGGCAGATCCTAGATTTCCTCGAGACGCTGGCGCCTGCGCTGGAAGGCTTGACGCCACGAGTAGCTCTCGAAAGAGGTACCGCTATCGAGCGTGTTCTCGCCGCGGCTATCGACGACGCACACTGATCAAACATGAGGCTTCTGATCCTTTCTGACCTTCACGCTGAATTCGAGACCTTCGAGGCGCCGAAGGACCTGGACTACGACGTGGCCATCTTAGCGGGCGACATTTCCTCGCCTGGCAGGGTGGTCGCGCGTTGGCTACGGGACCCGACCCGCTTTGGTGAAATGCCCATCGTTCAGATCGCCGGCAATCATGAGTACTACGAGTCCGTGCTCGATGAGGAAGGAGCGGAGATGCGGCGCCAAGCAAAAGAGCAGGGCGTTCACTTCCTCGACTGCGACGAGGTGGTGATCGCCGGCGTGCGCTTTCTTGGCTGCACCTTGTGGACGGACTTTCGCTTGCGGATCGATAACCCGGGCTTCGCGGGACAACAGGTGCGTCTGCTGTCGGATCGGCATCGCTCGATGATGGAATGCTTGCGCTACCTGGCCGACTATTCAGCCATCCGAGTCGATGACCCGCACACAGCCAACTCGCGTGGATCCCGGCGCCTGGTGCCGATGGACACCTTGCGTCTCCATCGGCAGCATCGCTCCTGGCTGCGCAGGAAGCTCGCCGAACCATTCGAAGGGCCAACTGTGGTGGTGACTCACCATGCTCCGCATCGCAAGTCGCTGGCACCGCGGTATGTCGACGATTGGTCCTCTGGCGGCTTCGTCAGCGAGATGCGGCCCGAGTTCTTCGAGGTCCCTGTGCTCTGGGTGCATGGGCACACGCACGACAGCTTCGACTACGAGGTGGGGAACTGCCGGGTGATCTCAAATCCGCGTGGCTATCTGAACTGGCACGGGGAATTCGAGAACAAGGCCTTCAACCCTGGACTTGTGGTCGAGGTTGAAGCCTCACCGAGTGTGGATCGAGTTCATGAGGAAAAGGAACTGCTCAATCTCGCCACAGAGGTCTTCGGGAACGAGGCCCACGCTTGGCTACGCAAACCGCATGTCCTCTTGGGAGGCCAAACGCCGGCAGAGATCGTCGCTGCCGGCGGTCAAGAGCGAGTGCAGATCCTTCTTCGAAGGATCCAGCACGGGATTGTTGTATGACGCGGCCAGCCGCTGGACAGCTGGGCACGGATTCCTGGGGAACAACGGACAATCTCGTGCGCGCCGTACGTGAATTTAGCCCTGGGATGTCACCGTCTCTGCCGGGGTGGGGGTCGACACAGGCGTCGCAATGGTCGTGGAGGCACGCGGGCGGCGGGTCTTGGCGGCGGCTTCCGACTTCGCGGTCTTGGCGACGGCTTGCCTGGGGTCCTTCGCTGCAGCCTGTGGAGCCTTGGCAGCTTTGGCTGCCTTGGGGGCGGCAGCCGCCTTCTTTGCCTGCGTGGCTTTCTTCGAAGGAGCGCCCTTCTTCGGGGCAGCCTTCCTTGCAACCGGCCTTTCTGCTTTCGCTTCGGGAGCTGCGACGGAAGCGGAAGCAACCTTCTTGGCGCGAATCGACTTCTTCACCGGTGCTGCAATGCTGCGGGCCTTGCGGGTTGCCTTTTTGGCCACAGCAGCGACAGGAACGTCGGCCTTCTCGACCGAAGGCGTCGCGATGACGCCAGATTGGTCGATGAGGAACTTGTCACGGTTGCGCGCGGAGGCAATCCACCCGGGAGCTTTGCCGAACCCAGTCCACGTTCTGCCCGTCTTGGAGTGGCGGTACTTGGGAATGCCTGCGCCCTTGCGCGTTGCCTTGCCACTGCCAAGCGCCTTGCCTGCGACTGTCTTCAAAGCTTTGGCGCCACGGCCAAAGAGGTGCTCGACGGTCAGGCCAAACGTGGCGATCGACTCTCTGATCTGCGCAACCACCTTTGTCGTTTCGGTTTCACGCAGTGCAGCCGCTTCCTTTTCGAGTTTGGCGATGGCGGATTTGAGTTGCGCGTAGGACTTCGTCATTGAGTCTGGAACCTTTGAAGTTGTTGGAGTTCGTCGCTTGGCCTCATGAACTTCTGCGACAAAGGCGCCTTTGATGAATCGTTGAATGCATATCGTCCATTCAAATCCACGCCGGAGCGGATTTTACGCACGAGTGAGAAGGAAGTCACTTTCCCGCGTGCATGACGAACTAAAGTGCCCCCAAGACGGCTACGTAAGGGGTGTTTCTTTGATAGCTCCTCCGCACCCCTTCCGTGGGCGACTCTCAAAGCGGGGATCTCTCGGGAGCCAGGTCAGCCGATGAACAGACCAAGAGTGAAGACGACCGCTGCACAATCCGTGGAATCCTGATTCTCAAGGTGGTAGGGCGAATGACCCAGTCCGCGCATATTGCCGGCGTGGTTCTGTTCTCGATCGAGGGTGTGGATTCGAAGCTCTTCGAGCGCGAGCTGCGAGAGCGCCACCGTGTGCATGTGAAGTACCGCCAGATTCGGCACTTGCAGGGACTGTGTGTTTCGCCGGGTGTCTACATGCGAAAGAGCGAGCTCGACGATTTCGTTGCAGCGCTTGCGCGAGTGGTCGACGCCTTGAGGGGCTTGGGTGGCGCGCCATCGGCATCCCCCACCGGCTCCATTGCGTCTGCCGCCCTGACCTAGCGACGGCCCCGCCGCAAGGGCCCGTGTCCCAGCTTTCCGCCGTGAAGCCGATCTTCTTGACGATCGGGCCCCACCGTTCCAGCGCGTTCTTCAGCAGGCTGGCCAATTCCGCCGGGGTGGAGGACTTGGCCTCCAGTCCCAAGGTGGCGAGGCCTTCGACGACATCCGGCGCCGCCAGCGCGGTGCAAATGGCGCTGTGGGCCTTGTTGACGATCTCGGAAGGTGTCTTGGCTCCCAATGTTCGAGGAAGTCGTTCTGCTCGTCGATGGACTCAAAGCGCCGGCCCTTCAAGGCCGTGGCCTGCGTGTGGCCGATGGCGTTCTCCACGGCGCCTTTGCGATTCGGATCTCGGACCCTGGCCGGGTCGGCGACCACGCCGTAGTGGGTCACACGGTGGAGTGGCGATGCAACTGACCGGAGATTCATCCCTCTCATTGGGTGACGAGTCGCTCCTGCAAGAATTCGATGAAGCGCAGCGTTTTGGCGGGCAAAAGCCGCGTTTCAGTCAAGGCGTAAACCGGTATGGGGCTTCCGTGCCAGTCAGGCAGGACGCGAAGCAGGCGACTCTCTGCAACATCATCAGCCACGACTCCCTCGGCCAGCAGGGCGATCCCTTGGCCTAGAACGGCAAAGCTGCGGTACATGCCGACGCTGTTGACAGTAAAGCGCCGGCCAATTTCCACCTCGGCAGTTGCATCCTCCTTGTGGAGTACCCATGGGCCGGACTTCGGGTAGCCAATGCACTCGTGCTGCCGCAAGTCGGCTGGGTCGGTCGGCTCGCCTGCCGTCTTCAAATACCGGGGCGACGCGTAAAGGTAGGGCGTCAGGCGCGCCAACTGGCGCGCGATGAGGGTTGAGCTGGGTTGCTCGCCCATGCGAATGGCAACGTCGAAAGGCTCAGTCACCAGGTCCACCCTGCGCGGAGTGAGATCCAACTCGAACGTGATGCCCGGATAGCGTCGAGCGAACTCCGCAATCAGTGGCGCCATGTAGGTGGTGGCGAAGTCGACTGGCAACGACGCACGCAGCACGCCGCTGGGTTGGGCCAGCATCTCGCCAAGTTGCTCATGCGCGATTCGCGCCTCTTCGACGATGCGCCGACAGCTCTCGTAGTAGAGCTGCCCTGCTTCTGTCAGTTCAATCTTGCGCGTCGTGCGGTGCAACAGGCGCAGGCCGATCGATTTTTCCAAGGCCCCGATTCGACGCGACAGGGTCGAATTGGGCACCCCCGTCGCGTCGCCTGCCGCGCGAAAGCTTTTAGCTTTTACGACCTCCACGAATAGGGCCATGTCGTTCAGATATTCCATGTGGATTGCGTCATTATTGGATCAATCATTCTCATTGAACAGTCTTTATCTCGTTGGTAGGTTAATCGAAGATAGGGCTTCGAATCAAGAAAGTCATCTATGAAGGCAGATCCATCGTTTAAGTTTTCCTTTCTGGAACTGGCAGACGCCGACGTGCGAGGGAAGAAGGTCGCCGTAGTGGGCGGAACTGGGGGGCTCGGCAGGGCGCTGGCCCGGGTGCTTGCCGCTCGCGGTGCCAAGGTGCTGGTGGTCGGGCAGACCTTCCGCGACGCCGACAAGCCGCACATCGAATTCGTCCGGGCGGACCTGAGCCTGATGAACGAAGCCTCGCGGGTCGGAGCCCTTCTGCCCGCAGAGTCCCTGGACTTGGTGGTCTTCACTACAGGCATCTTCGCTGCCCCCAAGCGGCAAGTTACCGCGGAAGGCCTGGAGCGCGACTTGGCGGTCAGCTTTCTGAGCCGGCTGGTGATTCTGCGGGAAATCGGGCCTCGGCTGGGCCGGGACCTACCCGCCAGCAGTGCCGGGCCCCGCGTCTTCATCATGGGGTACCCGGGCAGCGGCCAGGCCGGCAAGCTGGGGGACCTCAATGCCGACAAGTCCTATAGCGCGATGAGCGTGCATATGAACACGGTCGTCGGCAACGAGATGCTGGTCCTTGACACGGCCAGGCGCTTGCCGAACGTCGGTGTCTTCGGACTGAACCCCGGCCTGATCAAGACGGATATCCGCAGCAACTATCTGGGCGGCAACAAGTTCCTGTTCGCTGTCGTGGAGGGCTTGATCGGGATGCTCAATCCTACAGCCGAAGAATATGCCGAGCGCATGGCGCCCCTGATGCTGTCACCCGCACTGGAAGACCGAAGTGGCCTGCTGTTTAACAACAAGGCGCGGGCCATTCTCCCTTCTGTCGGGTTGACTGCGCCGCACATCAAAGCCTTTCTTTCCGAATCGCGAGCCCTCGTGGCACGTGTCAAAAGCCCTCACCTCGTCTGAGCCACTTTCCCCCTACCGGAGACTTTAATGACTCAACTCTTCAGCCCCGTCAAAGTCGGACGCTACACCTTCTCAAACCGCATCGTGATGGCACCGATGACCCGCTCGCGCGCCGAATTCGACGGTACGCCCAAGGCCCTGGCCGTCACCTACTACGCGCAGCGCGCCAGTGTCGGCCTGATCGTCTCCGAGGGCACGCAGCCTTCCGAGGACGGGCAGGGCTATCTCTGCACCCCCGGCATCTACACCGATGCCCAGGTCGCCGGCTGGAAGGCCATCACGCAGACCGTGCACGACAAGGGCTCGCGTCTCTTCATCCAGCTCATGCACGCGGGGCGCATGTCCCATCCCGACAACACGCCCCACCACCGGCAGGCCGTGGCGCCCTCGGCCATCGCCCCCGGCGCACCAATGTTCACCATGACGGGCATGCAGCCGATCCCCGAGCCTCGCGGGCTCACCACCGACGAGATTCGCCAGACCGTGGCGGACTTCCGCCTGGCCGCGCGCCGGGCAATCGAAGCAGGCGCCGACGGGGTCGAGGTCCACGGCGCGAACGCCTATCTCATCCAGCAGTTCTTCGCCCCCAGCGCCAATACCCGCACCGACCAGTATGGTGGATCGGTCGAAAACCGCGCCCGCTTCGCGATCGAGGTGGTCATGGCGATTGCCGAAGAAATTGGCGCGGACCGGACCGCCATTCGCTTGTCGCCCGGCGCCAAACTCTGGGGAATCGATGAGGGTTCCGAGGCACCGGCCCTGTACCGCCATCTGACCACCGAACTCGCCCAGCTGGGCCTAGCCTACGTGCACGTGATGCACGTAGGAGACGAAGCCTTGGTGGCAGACATCCGCAAGCTCTGGAGCGGCACGCTCATCGTGAACCGCCCGGGGCGCGCACGCGAGCATATCGGCACCGACCTGGCGTCGGGTCTGGCTGAACTTGAAGCCTACGGACAGATGGCGCTGGCCAACCCCGATTTCGTCGAACGCCTGAAGACCAATGCGCCGATGAACCCACCGGACCACGCTACCTACTACGGCGGTGACGGCAAGGGCTATACGGACTATCCGAGCTTGAGCGCCGCAGCGGCCTGACACGGCGCGGGGTTGCATCACCGGGCTCGTCCCCGGGGACCGCGCCCCGGTCATCGCAAATGAATGAGAAACCTTAAATGACAAGCACTCAACGCGCTGTTCTGATCCGGGCCTATGGCGGTGCTTCCGTCGCCGAGGTCGCGGAGATCCCCAAACCCTCCGCTGGTGACGGCCAGGTGCTGGTCCGCGTCGCAGCGGCCGGCGTGAACGGCATCGACTGGAAAGTTCGCGAAGGCTCTGTTCAGAAGGCTTTCCCCGTGGAACTGCCCGCCGTGCTGGGGATTGAGCTGGCAGGCAAGGTCGAGGCGGTTGGGCCGGGGGCTACACGCTTCAAAGTGGGCGATCGCGTCATGGGCCCCCTGGGCCGACTCGGTGCCTACGCCGAATTCGTGCCGGTCGCAGAGGCGAACTTGGTGCACACGCCAGAGGTCCTGAGCGACGTGCAGGCCGCCGGCATCCCCGTGGCGGCCGTGGCAGCCTGGCTGAGCCTGCACCAAGCGGGGCCGATCGCCGCAGGTCAGCGCATTCTGATTCACGGTGCCGCGGGAGGGCTGGGCGGATATGCCGTGCAGTATGCCAAGCAAGCGGGTGCCGAAGTCTTCGCAACGGCGTCAGCCGCAAACCTCAAGTACGTTCGCAGCCTTGGCGCGGACCACGTCGTCGACTACCGGAGTAAACCCTTCGAGTCGGTTGCGAAGGGCATCGACTTGGTGCTCGACTACGTCGGCGGCGATGTGCTGGACCGCTCGTGGGACGTGTTGACCCAGGACGGCGCCATCGTCAGCACAGCAGCGCCCGGAATCGTGGCACGCACGCCGGCTGGCCGTCGCGGACTGTGGTTCGTGAACAAGGCAGACGCGCCCCTTTTGGCGCGGCTCGCTGCGCAGATCGCCCAAGGCTCGCTGGTCTCGAAGCTCAGCGAGGTCGTGGGTTTTAACGACATCCCCGCTGCCATCGAACGCAGTCGCGTTGGCCCTCGCATCGGAAAGGTCGTCGCGGACTTCTCACGTTGATCGATCCCGGACTAGCTGGCGCTCTTTGCAAGGCCGAGCGGCGCCAACATCCGCGTTTACCGAGACGCAGGTTCTCGGTGAGCGAGCAGCAGAAGATTCTTCGGAAGCCCCGCGCCGGCCACGGAAACGACCCAGATCCCGTACCGCACCGCAGGTGATTCGCCCGTTCAGAGGTTAGCCCATCCAAGCTTCGGGCAGTCGGTGGATTGCCGAATCGCGCCGCGAAAATGACCAGCGACAGCGTTGATCGGCCGTCGCTGCTGGGCCGCGGACCCCCTGTCCGATCGAGGGGCGCGCGAGGCCGCCGACGAGACCCTCCCAGATGACGGTTAAGTTTGTCCATCTGCATGTAGCTGCCTTGGCGCTGAGTCCGAGTGGCGGCAGCGAAAGGAGAGGTACCGCAAGTGGTGCCTCATCGCGACAGGATCTCCAGCCGGATTGAGCGCGCGTTTGGCGACGAGCAATGCCGAACGTCCCTGCGATGTTCGCCGCGATCAACGCGTCTCGCCGAAGTGCTCGACGAGTATGTCAATCAAGACGCGAATCCTGCGAGAGGGAAAGGCACCCGGGGGGCGTACGACGAACATGCCGGCTTCGGGAACCGGGCAGTCTGTGAGTAGGGGGACGAGAGATCCCGCAGCGATGTGCGGCGCGGTCATGAAGTCGGGCAATGCCGCGATTCCCACGCCAGCCAAGGCGGCGGCCAGCAACGCTTCGCCGTTATCGGCGAAGAAGCGCACGCGCGGGCGAACCGTGACGGTCTTGTGCCCGTCCCCAAGTTGCCAAACTTCACCCTTCTTCGTCACGGCCTGGTGATGGGCCAGATCCTCCGGGTTCAGAGGCGCCCCATGCGTCGCAATGTACGTCCCACTGGCGACGAGCCCGCCCTTGAAGCCGACGATTCGCCGGGCGACGAGGCTCGAGTCGGAAAGGAAACCGAGCCGTACCGCGCAGTCGAAACCCTCACTGACGAGGTCGACAAAGCGATCGCTGTACGACGTCTCAATCTGCAGCAGAGGGTGTCGTCGAGCGAGTTCGGCGAACACGGGCGCAAGTCGGCTCGTGCCAAACGACAGTGGCGCGGCGATGCGAAGCAGCCCGCGCATTGCGGCTTCCGGTGATAGCGTTTCCCGCGCCGCGTCGATCTCGGCCAAGACGCGCATGGCATGCTCGCGGAAAGTCGTGCCGGCCTCGGTGATGACGGAACCCCGGGTGGTGCGCGCGAGTAGTTGAACGCCGAGCGCCTCCTCGAGACGGGTCAGTCTACGGCTGACCATCGACTTGGGCATTCCCAGTCGCCGCGCGCCTGGTGCCACACCGCCCGCATCGGCAACCTCTACAAAGGTCCTGATGTCTTCCAAATCCATTGCGTTCCTGTTTTAGCAACTCTGCGGCGCGGATTATGGGTCTAGTGCAACGAATTTAAGAACGGCAATATACCCCAGCTCGTACCATTTCCTTGGAGATTCAACCTCATGCGTGATGCTTCTATTGCGGCCGTCGGCCGCTTACTTCTTGCCGCTCTCTTCCTGGTCAGTGGGCTGTCCAAGCTTGGCGCCGCGGCGGTGACCACGGGCTACATCGCCTCGGTCGGTCTGCCGCTTTCCGGCGTGGTGTACGCGATCACGCTCGTGGTCGAGATCGGCGGCGGGCTGCTGCTGCTGATCGGCCTCCAGGCGAGACCGGTGGCCGTGCTGCTCGCGCTCTTCAGCATCGTTGCAGCAATTCTCTTTCACAGCAACTTCGCTGACCAGAACCAAGCGATCCACTTCATGAAGAACCTGGCCATCGCGGGTGGCTTGCTGCAAGTGGCCGTAGCGGGCGCGGGTCGACTGAGCCTTGACGAACGTCGCCTGCAGGCGGCCTGATACGGCCCATTGATTCAGGAGTACGCAGATGGATTTGCCACATGTCGAGGCCATCCTCTGTTGGGCGCTGCCTTCACCGCATGACGAATTGCTCGCGGCTATCACTTAACTGACTCGAAAGCACAAAATGTTCAAATTGGGCATTAACGAACAAGTGGCGAGATCGCTCTCTGGCGCCGCCGACAACAACAACGCCGAACTGTTGCGCCGGCGTGTGGGCCATAGGACCCGGGGCCATGGCCATGGTCCGATCACCCGGCTGATGAGCCCATCCGATCTGGGACAGCTGCTGAAGCCGTTTGTGTTCCTCGATATTTTCGACATGGGGGAGGGGTTCCTGCGCGCGGCTGCCTCGGGCGGAGGCATGCCGATTCATCCCCATTCTGGCGTTGCAACTGTGACGGTCCTCTTCGAAGGCCGCTTGCAATATGACGATCCAAGGATGGGTTCCGGCACGCTCGGCTACGGTGGCGTCGAGTGGATGCGTGCCGGCGGGGGCGTCTGGCACGGTCAGGAGATGTCTGCGCCGCCTGAGGTGTCACGTGTCCAGGGTTTCCAGCTCTGGCTTGCGTTGCCGCCCGACGTCGAGAACGGCGCGCCGGAGAGTCGCTACATAGAGGCCGCTGACATGGTGCGCGTCGGCCCGGCGCATGTCATTGTTGGTGCTTATGGGGGTGTCTCCAGCCCGGTGCCTTCCCCAGAAGGCGTCAATTACCTTCTCGTCACCCTCCGAGCCGGAGAGCGTTGGATCTACAGTCCGCCGGTGGGGCATAAGGTAGCTTGGCTTGCGCTCGCCGCTGGCATGCTCGACGCGGGCGAATCGATCACTTCTGGCGAAATGGTGCTCTTCGAAGAAGGCGAACATGCCATCGTTCTGCAGGCGGGACCTGACGAGGACGTCGTTTTCGTTCTGGGATCGGCTGTTCCCCATCCGCATCCCCTGCACCTTGGCAACTATTCGGTCCATACCTCCGACGCGGCACTGCTGGAAGGCGAGCGCCGCATCGCCGAGCTGGGCCTTCAAATGAAAGCGGCCGGCAACCGGCGCACCTCGGCAGGGACGGTTCCCGTATTCCGGTGAGCGCACGTGCCGGAGAAGTCCGTAAGCGGCGAACTGCCACAGCGGCATGTGTCGAAACAGGGCAAGGACGGATGACCAGTCGCTAAGCATGCCCGGCGGGCAGCTTGTGACGCGGAATGGATGCTCTGCGATCGCACACGGGGCTGGTTCGATCAAGGCCGGCTGGTAATAGCGACGCTCGCAACCCGCAGGACCGCCGTACCAAGTGCCCAGGACGGACAAATCAGGATCCCAGTGTCTTTACTGAACGCCGTTTTGTTGTTGGCCTTGGCGGTCACCGCCAGGCCTGGTGCAAAAAGCACAAGTTCCAAGCTCAACCGGCGACATTCGAGGTCGCCAACGACGCCCAAGGCAGTAGAGCATCCCGATCCCCCGCTAAAGCGGTCTCCGGCTTAAGAGTTGCTGGGGCCAAGCCAGCCTGTCAGGTTGCGACACACGGCGGAGGTGCCCGCTCCACTCGAGGCAGTAACCCGACGTTCGAAGTTCCATTCGGCATGCCTCTGTTCGCGGAAAACTCTCCGCTTACGAGCGCAGTTGGCGCGGCAAAGGCTTGCCTCGGCCGCCACCAGGAAAGAGCACCGGTGAAAGCCGCTCGGGCTCTAGCGCGAAGCTCTCCGCACAAGCTGCGATGACCAACGCGTCGAGCGCCAACGTTGGCTTCAGATCGCGTCCGTCGAGCAGGTTGGCGTTTTCAAGGCCTGGCCAATCGGCCACGATGCGGCCGCCCTGCACGGCGCCGCCGACCAGCATCGCCACGGCACCTGTGCCGTGGTCGGTGCCCCCGGTGCCATTGGCCGCAACAGTCCGCCCGAACTCCGTGGCCACCAGAATTACCGTCTTGTCCCACGCGGCTCCAAGACCCTCGTGCAGTCCGGCGAGCAGGTTGTCCAGGTTCTTAAGCTGAGCGGCAAGCCGTGCGTTCTGCCCGCTGTGCGTGTCCCATCCGCTGGTCTCGATCATGGCGATGCGAGGACCGTCCGAGCGACCAAGGAAACCGGCCGCCATGCGGCCAAGCGCGGCCGCGTCCTGCCGGCCCCCGCCACTGCCCATGCTGCCGGCCATCTCGCGCGCCTCTAGGGCGGAGGACCAAAGCGCATGCAACTGTGAGTCCTGGGCATAAAGCTGCTCCACGCGAATCATGAGGTCTTCGTTGGCCTGAGGAAGCGCAGAAGGCGCATATGACGTCACCTCGACGGCGCCTCGAAGAGCCATGGGGATGGCGGGCGAGAATGCAATGGCCTCCTTGCCGGTGCGCGGCAGCACGCTCAGCAGCCGGTTCATCCAACCATCCGTGACCTGATAAGGGGCACTGCCTCCAGTTTCAAGCACATTCTGACCATCGAAGTGCGAGCGATCGCGGTAGGGTGAAGCGATCGCATGGAAGAGGCTTGCCTGTCCTGCCGAGTACAGCTTGCGAATATTCGCGAGCGAGGGGTGCAAGGCAAACGTGCCATCCAACTTCAGTGCAGTGCCTGGGTCGATCGCCAAGGCGCCGCGGGCGCGGGCATAAGCCGGCTCTGCGTACGGAATGAGGGTGTTCAGACCGTCGGCGGCGCCGCGTTGGATGATGAAGATGAAGCGCCGCTCAGTAACAGCTTGCGCAAAGAGCACTCCAGGGGCGGCAAGCAGCGCGGCCGCGCCGAGAAAGCCGCGTCGGTCCATGCTCATTTCTATCTCCTCAGGAATTCAGGGGCAACCAGCAGCAGCGCGAGGGCTGTGCCGCTGCTGTCGGCGCGCGCGATCGCGCCTGCAGTTTTTTCGCTGAGCGCGCCATCCGGCAGCACGCGGGGCGCAAGAGTCCTGGCGTCAACGTCATCGCCCGCCTGCTCGGCGAAGCGCTGCGCGGTTTCCACACGCCGAACCAGCGCGTCGGGCGCAGCCCAGGTAAGGGCCAAGTCTCCATAGCCGGCTGGCGAGCCAGGCCGCCACACGGGCTGACCGAGTTGGTTCATCAGTTGGACGGATTGCGTCTCGGGCATCTCGCGTCGTCCCATCGCTCGCAGGCTTGAAATGCCCCAGTCCCAGGGCGACTTGAACTTGGCCGGCACAGGCTGCCAGGCCTCGGGCGACGCAACCAGTGCCCGGTACACGCTGGACAAGTCTCCGCCGGTGCGTGCGAACGTATCGGCAAGGCGCTGTACCAGCGCCGGCGGGGGGTCGTCAGCTACGAAGTGGCGCGCGAGCTTGGTCGCGATGTGGCGGGCGGTTGCGGACTCGAGGACGAGATCGTGGATGATGGCATGGGCCTGCTGCTCGCCGCCATCGGCATAGCTGCGGCCAAGCACGGTCCTCGCGCCAGGCTCATGCAGGGCTCGCACGAAGCGGAAGGTGGCTTTCGTTTCCTCGCCGGGCTCATCGCTTGGAAGTGTCCAGCCGGTGAGCGCTCGCGCGAATTCGGTCACGTCGTCCTGGGTATAGCCGCTACGCACGCCAAGCGTGTGCAATTCCAAGATCTCGCGGGCCAGGTTCTCGTTGAGGCCGCGGCCGCGCTGCTGGAGGCTTTGCGCGCGTTGGCCAGCCGAACTGTTCGGTCCGAGCGACTGCGCTTGGTCCAGGTAGAGCAGCATCGCCGGATGGCGTGCGACGGCCAGCAGCAAGTCTTCGAAGTGGCCCAACACGTTCGGGCGAATGGCGTCTGCTTCGAAACCACCGGCCATTCCCACCACCAGCAACTTGTCCACGGAGACGGCGAAGTGGTTGGACCAGAAATGGACGAGGCGCTCCACGAAAGGAGCAGAGGCCTGCAGGGCGCTGCTGGTGCGAGCACCCACTGCCGCAATATATTCGTCTCGGCCCTTGCGCAGGTACGCCTCGCGAATCCCGCTGCGCTGGCCCTCTGGTGCCTGCCGTACCGCGCGCTGCTGGGCGAGCCAGACTTCGACCAAGGCAGAAGTGCGCTCGACGGGCTTCCAAGGCGCTGGTAGCACCTCGTATTTGTCGAACTGTGAGGTCAGCCATCGCCGCGGTTCTGCCAGTACCGGCTCGTCCGGCCGGGCACCAAGTCCGAAGCGGTTCAGGGCAATCGCTAAATCACTCATCCCGCCATTGTGGGGCGGCGAAAAGCCACAACAGATGTCTGACGCGTATCCGACGGGTAAAGTGCAGCCGCGTCAGAGCGCGACGCTGCTCCTGCGCTGACCATGCGCAGCGCTTCCGGAAATCGCGACGCATCCGTTCGATCGCCACCGTGACCTGGGAGCGAACAAGTCGTTGAACGCGCCAACAGACGGGTGGTTGCCCCTGGGCAGCCCGCCCGTCTGGCGGCCTCTTAGGAACGACGGAGCGGGCGAATGCATCTGGATGCGAGCGAGTGGTGTGCACACGGCACCTTTGACTCACCAGCAGCACGCTATGAGACGCGGGTGAGAGCGAGGCTGCCGGCCCTCTGAAGAGGGCAGCCGTGAGCAGCATGTCACGTACGAGCTCTTACGACCGAACTACGGGGGAGCGTCGATCAACAGCGATTCTTTTCGAGCCGCAACTGTCTCGCGGAGAAAATCCCAAATCGCGCGCATCCGAACGAAATGCTTGGTTTCCTCTGGCATCGACATCCAGAACGTGCGCGTGAAGTTTGCCTGGGTAGGCAGGATGCTATTGAGATTTTCGTCTGGTTCGGCGATGAAAGCCGGCAGCACGGCGATGCCCGCGCCGGCTACTACGGCACGATACTGGGCAATGATGCTTGTGCTGCGGAGCGCGAAGTGCTCGGGGCGGTATAGCTCGTCAAGGTACTGAAGTTCCTTGCTGAACAGCAGATCATCGACGTAGCTGATGAATGTATGGCCGTGCAGATCCTCGCGTGTGTTGACGGGCTTGTGCTCGGCCAGATAGCGCTTGGACGCATATAGGCGCAACGTGTAGTCGGTGAGTTTCGTTACGACTGCGGGACCGCGTACCGGCCGCTCGAGCGAAATCACGATATCGGCTTCGCGGCGCGACAAGTGCACTAGCCGCGGCATAGCCAACAGGTCGATCACGAGCTTGGGGTGCTGCTGCGCGAACAGTGCCAGATGCGGGGCCAATACCACCGTGCCAAATCCTTCGGTAGCGCCGATGCGCACGAGGCCTGTGAGCCCCTCATCCGAGCTGGGCGTGTCACTTTCAATCCGACGGAAGGCGCTTTCCATTGCCTCTACCTGCGGTTGAAGTCGGCGTCCAGCTTCCGTCAGTCGATGGCCGTCCGCCTCCCGGGAGAAGAGGGCCGTCCCCGCCTCCTTCTCGAGCGCTTGGATGCGTCTTGCCACGGTCGTATGGTCTACCGACAGCCGGCGCGCCGCGCTCATCAGCGTGCCCGAACGGGCAAGTTCGAGGAAGAAGCGGAGGTTGTCCCAGTCCATGCGTTGCAATTATGCAGACCCCGAATGCATATTTGTCTATTGTTTTGTTCAATCATGCAACGGTAGCATCCGCCTAACAGTAGTTCTTTAGGAGACAAAACATGGATGCCACCACCACGCCCGCGACCCAGGTCGCCACCGTCAAGTTGCTCATCGGCGGCAAGTTCGTCGAGTCGAAGACCACCGAGTGGCGCGACATCGTCAATCCGGCCACCCAGGAAGTGCTCGCCAAGGTGCCGTTCGCGACGCCGGGCGAGGTCGATGCCGCAGTCGCTTCCGCCAAGGAGGCTTTCAAAACCTGGCGCAAGACGCCGATTGGCGCCCGCGCGCGCATCTTCCTGAAGTACCAGCAATTGATCCGCGAGAACATGGCCGAGCTGGCCGCGATCCTCACCGCGGAGCAGGGCAAGACGCTGCCCGACGCCGAGGGCGACGTGTTCCGCGGCCTTGAAGTGGTCGAGCACGCTGCCTCGATTGGCAACCTGCAGCTGGGCGAGCTGGCGAACAACGTGGCCAATGGCGTGGACACCTACACCGTGCTGCAACCTCTCGGCGTGTGCGCCGGCATCACGCCTTTCAACTTCCCCGCCATGATCCCTCTGTGGATGTTCCCGATGGCGATCGTCACCGGCAACACCTTCGTGCTTAAGCCCTCCGAGCAGGACCCGATGGTCACGATGCGCCTGTGCGAGCTCGCGCTCGAAGCGGGCATCCCGGCCGGCGTGCTCAACGTTGTGCATGGCGGCGAGGCCGTGGTCAACGCCATCTGCGACCACAAGGACATCAAGGCGATCTCCTTCGTGGGTTCGACCAAGGTCGGCACGCACGTCTACAACCGCGCCACGCTCGCAGGAAAGCGCGCGCAATGCATGATGGGCGCGAAGAACCACGCCATCGTGATGCCTGACGCCAACAAGGAGCAGACGCTCAACGCGCTGGCCGGCGCGAGCTTCGGTGCGGCGGGGCAGCGCTGCATGGCGGTGTCTGTCGCGGTACTGGTGGGCGATGCGCAGAAGTGGGTGCCGGATCTTGTCGAAAAGGCGAAGACGCTCAAGATCGGAGCAGGCACCGAGAAGGGCGTGGATGTTGGCCCGCTGGTGTCTTGCGCCGCCTATGACCGTGTCACCGGCCTGATCGAACGCGGCGTGGCCGACGGAGCGACGCTGGCGCTCGACGGGCGCAAGCCCACGGTACCCGGCTACGAGAAAGGCAATTTCGTGGGCCCGACGGTGTTCGCCGATGTCAAGCCGGGCATGGCCATCTACGACCAGGAGATCTTCGGCCCCGTGCTGTGCCTGGCCAACGCCGCGGACATCGACGAGGCGATCGAACTGATCAATTCCAACGCCAACGGCAACGGTACGGCGATCTTCACCCAGTCTGGTGCCGCGGCTCGCCGCTTCCAGGAAGACATCGACGTTGGGCAGGTCGGCATCAACGTGCCGATTCCGGTGCCGGTGCCGATGTTCTCGTTCACGGGTTCGCGTGCCTCGAAGCTCGGCGATCTGGGTCCGTACGGCAAGCAGGTGATCATGTTCTACACGCAGACCAAGACGATCACGGAGCGTTGGTTCGACGACAGCACCGTTTCGCATGGTGTCAACACCACCATCAGCCTGAAGTGATTTCACCCCCTCTCTTCTGCAGAGAGGGAGCACTGGACCATCTCCATGAACTTCGAACTCACTGAAGAGCAGCGCGCTTTCGCCGACACGGCCCGCGAGTTTGCGTTGAGCGAATTCGCCCCGAACGCCGGGCGTTGGGACGCTGAGTCTCACTTCCCTCGCGATGCGATCGCCAAAGCGGGCGAACTCGGCTTCTGCGGACTCTATGCGCCTGAGAGCATCGAGGGCCTCGCGCTGCCGCGCCTTGACGCCACGCTGGTGTTCGAGGAGATGGCTGCCGTCGATCCATCCACCACCGCCTTCATCACAATCCACAACATGGCGACCTGGATGCTCGGTAACTGGGGCAGTCCGGCGGTACGTGAACAGTGGGGTGCAGATCTCACCAGCGGCCGCAAGCTCGCGTCCTATTGCCTCACGGAATCCGGCGCAGGGTCGGATGCCAGTTCGCTCAAGACGCGAGCAGAGCGCGTCGGCAACGAATACGTCATCAACGGCGGCAAGGCCTTCATCTCTGGCGCCGGTTCAACCGACGTGCTCGTTCTGATGGCGCGAACCGGTGCGGCTGGAGCTGGCGGTATCTCTGCGTTTGCTGTGCCTGCGAATGCCCAGGGCATCACCTACGGCAAGAAGGAACACAAGATGGGCTGGAACAGCCAGCCCACGCGCACCATCAATTTCGACAACGTGCGCGTGCCGGCCGAGAACCTGCTTGGCGGCGAAGGCGAAGGCTTCCGCATCGCGATGAAGGGCCTCGACGGCGGGCGCATCAACATTGCGACCTGTTCGGTCGGCGCGGCTCAGGGCGCATTGGACGCGGCCCGCCGCTATCTGCACGAGCGCCAGCAGTTTGGCAAGCCGCTCGCCAGCTTCCAGGCGCTGCAGTTCAAGCTGGCGGACATGGCCACCGAGCTCGTGGCTGCGCGTCAGATGGTGCGCCTCGCCGCGAGTAAGCTCGACGCCGGCCATCCCGATGCAAGCACCTATTGCGCGATGGCCAAGCGCTTCGCCACCGACGCGGGTTTCACGGTGTGCAACGACGCCTTGCAGCTACACGGCGGTTACGGCTACCTCAGCGAGTTCCCGATGGAGCGACTTGTGCGCGATGCACGCGTGCACCAGATCCTCGAAGGCACCAACGAGATCATGCGCGTCATCATCGCGCGCAAGGTCCTCGAGCCTGATCACGCCGGCGACATTAGATGATTTGAAAGTTCCCAGGAAGCGAAAGAGACATATTTCATGAAGATTGCATTCATCGGCTTGGGAAACATGGGTGGGCCCATGGCGCTCAACTTGCACAAAGCCGGATACCAACTCAGCGCGTTCGACTTGTCGGCTGCGGCGTGCGAGGTTCTGCGCAAGGAAGGGGTACCCATCGCGGCCTCGGCGGCGGATACCTTGGCCGATGCCGAAGTGGTCGTGAGCATGCTGCCCGCCAGCCAGCACGTGGAGGCCCTGTACCTGGGCAGTGAAGGCAAGCCCGGCCTCCTCGAGAAGTTGTCGGCCGGCACGCTGGTAATTGACAGCAGCACCATCGCCGCCTCGACTTCACTCAAAGTCGCGAAGGCCGGTGCAAAGCGCGGTGTTGCCGTCATCGACGCGCCCGTTTCCGGAGGCACGGCGGGCGCGACCCTTGGCACGTTGACGTTCATGGTCGGCGGCTCGAAAGCCGATCTCGAACGCGCGCGACCGGTGCTGGAGAAGATGGGCAGCAACATCTTTCACGCGGGTGAAGCGGGCGCCGGCCAGACAGCCAAGATCTGCAACAACATGCTCCTTGGCATCCTGATGATCGGGACTTCCGAGGCGATTGCACTCGGCGTTGCCAACGGCCTCGATCCGAAGGTCCTGTCGGAAATCATGCGTCGCAGTTCAGGCGGGAACTGGGCGCTCGAGAAGTACAACCCGCTTCCCGGCGTCATGGAAAACGTCCCGGCATTCAAGGGCTACGCGGGAGGCTTCGGTACGGACCTCATGTTGAAGGACCTTGGACTGGCGCAGGAGAACGCGGGCGCTGTGCGTGCTTCGACTCCGTTGGGTGGCCTGGCCCGCAGCCTTTATGCATCGCACAGCCTGGCCGGCCATGGTGCGCTCGATTTCTCAAGCGTGATCAAGTTGTTCCAGAACAAAAGTTGATGGGCCCTTCGGGCGATTGAATGCTGACGTGGGGCTGCCGATGCGCACCGCTCCACGGGATTGACTGAGATGACTTTTCGACGCTCGCGGCACGCACGCCGCGCGCGGGCTGTTCCCTTCCCGGAGAGATCGAATGACTGAATACGTTGGGCTAAAACTTGAAAAGCAAGGTCACGTAGCCCTTGTCACGTTGAACAATCCGCCGGCCCACACCTGGACCCAGGACAGCCTGGCGGCGCTCACCAGGCTCGTGGACGACCTGGAGCAGGACCGTGACATCTACAGCCTCGTCATCACGGGTGACGGTGAGAAGTTCTTCTCTGCAGGGGCGGATCTCAAGCTGTTTGCGGACGGGGACAAGGCGATAGCGCGTGCCATGGCGCGTCGATTCGGCGAAGCGTTCGAAGCCTTGGCGAACTTTCGCGGCCTGAGCATCGCGGCCATCAATGGGTTTGCAATGGGCGGTGGCCTCGAATGCGCATTGGCCTGCGACTTGCGCATCTGCGAGGAGCACGCGCAGATGGCCCTGCCCGAAGCGACGGTCGGCCTCTTGCCCTGTGCCGGAGGCTCGCAGTGGCTGGCATGGCAGGTGGGCGAGAGCTGGGCCAAGCGCATGGTTCTGTGCGGGGAGCGGGTCGATGCTGCCACTGCGCTACGGATCGGCCTTGTCGAAGAAGTACCGCCTCGCGGAAAGGCACTTGAACGTGCGTTGGCGCTCGCGAAATCGGTTGAGCGCCAAAGCCCGACGAGCATCGCGGCCTGCAAGAAGCTGATCCATGGCGCGCGGACGCAGTCGCCTACTATCACCCTGGCGGCCGAGCGAGAAGCGTTCGTTGACCTCTTTGACACGCAAGACCAGCGCGAAGGCGTCAGCGCCTTCTTGGCCAAGCGGCAACCCGTATGGCGTAACGCCTGAGCACGAAAGACTAGGAAAAATGCAGGACTTTGTCCTCTTCGACGAGATAGTCACTGCACGCGGGCGGCGGTTTGGCCACGCCACGCTCAACTCGCTGGCTACGCTCAATGCGTTGTCGCTCGGCATGATCGACCGGCTTGGGCCGATGCTTTCAAAGTGGGCCGAAGACCCGGCGATCGTCGGCGTAGTGCTCGACTCCGTGGGTGACAAGGCCTTCTGCGCGGGCGGCGACCTGCAACTGCTGTACGCGTCGATGTGCGAAACGCCCCCGGGACAGATTCCACAGCAAGCAGCTCGGTTCTTCGAGCGCGAGTACCGGCTGGACTACCAGATCCATACATATCCCAAGCCGATCCTTTGCTGGGGTCATGGCATCGTGATGGGCGGAGGTATCGGCCTGTTGGCTGGAGCCTCCCACCGTGTCGCCACACCGCAGACGCGGTTGGCAATGCCGGAAATCTCCCTCGGCCTCTATCCGGATGTGGGTGGAAGCTGGTTTCTTCGCCGTTCGCCCGGGAAGAGCGGCTTGTTCCTGGCGTTGACCGGTGCATCGATCAACGCGGCCGACGCCCGCTTCGTGGGCCTCGTAGATTTTGTCGTCGCGCATGACCAAAAGGCTCAGGTGCTGGCTGCCGTTGGCGAGGCGGAATGGTTCGAAAACGCCGATGCGAATTCGGCACAGCTCAGCCACATCCTGATGGGGCACTCGGTGCGTGGGGAACTGCCCGAGTCGCAGTTCAGAAAACACTACGAACTGATCGACGCGACCATCGGCCACGACAGCCTGGCGGACATTGCACAGCGACTCGAGGCACTGACGCGGCATGAGGATCCCTGGCTGTCCAGCGCCGCGAAGACTTTCGTAAAGGGCTCTCCGACCTCGGCGGCTTTGTCCTTTGCACTCTGGCGGCGAGTGCTGCACCTGTCCATGGCTGACGTTCTGCGCCTCGAATATCACGTATCCGTGGCCTGCGCCCGGTTTGGTGATTTTGCCGAAGGTATCCGCGCCTTGATCATCGACAAGGACCGTGCCCCCCGATGGCGGCCGGCTTCGCTAGCGGAAATTGGCGAAGACTACATCCAGTCCTTCATTCAGCCGCCACATCCGTTGGCCGATCTACTTTAACTGGACCCGAACAAAATGACCCCCGAGACACTGCAACGCCTGTTCGACAACTGGACCAGAACGTGGCTGCCGCCGCATGCGTCGGACGATGCGCCCACGAGCGCGCTGGCCGACGATCCGCGTTTCAAGGACCCGGCGTGGGCCTCCACGGCATACGGGCAATTCCTGATGAAGTGGTACGAAGCGGCGGGGCAGACTGCGCAGCGTGTCGGCGACCTGGGAACCAGCCTGCCACCGCATCAAAAGAACGTGTGGAATTTTTACGTTCAGTACGCAGTGGATGCGCTGTCACCATCGAACTACTTCCTGACCAACCCGCAGGCGTTGCAGAAGGCGGCCGACACCCGGGGCCAAAGCGTTCTGACAGGTGTGACGCGGATGCTCGACGACCTGCAGAAGAACGCGCTGCCGGCTTCCAACGACATGCAGGCCTTCACGGTCGGCGTGAACCTGGCCACGACCGCCGGCTCGGTCGTTTTTCAGAATGAGATATTCCAGCTCATTCAATACCAGCCGCTAGCCCCAAAGGTCGCCGCGGTACCAATCCTGATCGTGCCTCCATGCGTGAACAAGTTCTATGCCTTCGACTTGAACGAACAGAAGTCCTTCGTCAAGTACTTGCTCGAGCAAGGGCACAACGTGTTCATGATGTCCTGGCGCAACCCTCATCCCGGGGAGACGAGCCATGGTTGGGAAGACTATGTGTTCGACGGTGTGCACAAGGCCGTCGAGATGACCTGCGAGATCGCAGGTTCGCCCAGTACGAACCTGTTGTCCTGGTGCATCGGCGGAGCACTATCGGTCTCGGCGTTGGCGGTGATGAACGCCGCGGAGAAGAAGCGCATTGCGTCGGCCACCTTTCTCACCACCCTGGTCGACTATTCGGATCACGGGGACGTTGGCATCTTCGTTGACGAGCCGCAGGTTGCAGCTTTCGAACCGAAAGTGCGGATGAAGGGCGTGATGCCTGGGCGAGATCTGGCCAAGGCCATGGCGATGCTGCACGCCAAGGACTCGATCTGGCATTTCTACGTCAACAACTACCTGCTGGGCGACAACATCCCGCCGTTCGATGTCCTTTACTGGAATAGCGACACGGCCAACGTTCCAGGCGAGCTCTACCAGTTCTACGTAGAGAACATGTACCTGAAAAATCTGCTGCGCGAACCGAATGCGCTGAGGCTGCGTGGGCGGAAGTCCAACGTGGGCAACATCGACGCCCCGTGCTGCTTCGTCTCTGCCACCGAGGATCACATCGTGCCCTGGCGGACCACTCTTCTAGCGCTGGATCTGGTGTCCGGTCCCGCGGAGTTCTTGTTGACGGAGGGTGGACATGTGTCCGGAACCGCTATCAACCATCCGGCCAAGTCAAGAAAGAGCTACTGGTTCAATGGCCCGAAGACGACGGACGCGGATAAATGGAAGGAGGGCGCCGAGAAACACCAGGGGAGCTGGTGGCCTGAATGGTGTCGGTGGGTCGCCAAGACCAGCGGCAAGCAGGTTGCGGCACCTAAACAGCTAGGCAGTCGGGAGTGTCCGCCTCTCGAGGCTGCGCCAGGTTCATACGTGCTGGAACAGGTACCTCAAGGTTGAACGGATAACGATGCTCTTCGACGCCGACGCCGACGCCGACGCCGCCTCACAGCGCACTTTGCCCGAAATTTCGGTCAGCGACTTCCAGGTACCCGGTAACGATCCGGGCGTCTCGATTTTCGTTCGCAACAAACGCCTCGCGCGAGGTCGGGCGATTGACGATCGGAAGGTTGTCATCTTCGTGCACGGCGCAACTTACGCTGGCAGCGTTGCTTTCGATCAGGCGATGTTCGGCGGCGGCTCATGGTTAGACTACATGGCCGTGCACGGATTCGATGCTTACCTGTTCGATGTGCGAGGCTACGGCCGTTCTTCTCGGCCGACTGGATTCAGCGATAACGCCTTGCATGGTCTGCCATATGCGCGGACACCAGATGCAGTTGCTGACCTGACAGCCGTGGTCGACTTTGTTCGACAGCGGACGGGGGTGTCCAAGGTCAACCTGATGGGTTGGTCCTGGGGCACTGCTATCGCGGGAGGGTTTGCTTCGGGCCACAGTGACCTCGTACGTCACCTCGTGATGGTCGCGCCGTTGTGGACGATTCGAACCTCGCCGGTGATTGCCATGTCGCGGTGGATGATGTCGGCATATCCGACGCCTCTGCGTCGGGCCGCGGATTTCCTAGGGGCCTTTCGCAGTGTTCCGAAGTGCGAGGCTCGAAAGCGATGGTTGCGCGGCCTGGATGCCGACGTGGCCGAGGAAGTGATGCCCAAGGCGGAGTTCGACGCCTGGTGGCGGTCTTTTGTGGAGATTCAGTGCGATCCTCGCTCGACCGAAGGTTCCGTCATGGTTCCGAATGGGGTGATGGCGGACTTGACGGACATCTGGGCGGCGGGAGGGTCGACCTACGCGCCCGAGGGCATCAGCGCACCGACTCTGCTGCTGTTGGGTGAGTGGGACGTCGATACGCCTCCCTACATGGCTCAGGAAGTTTTCTCGCGACTACGGAGCGCTTCGTACAAGCGGCTGGAGATTCTTGCGCGCGGTACCCATTCCATGGCACTGGAGCTCAACCGCGTCGATCTCTATCGAAGAGCGCGTGACTTCCTCGAGACGCGCTTTATCTGAACTCACGGGGATGACCAACATGTCGCGTGCCTTCTTCGATTGTTCAAGAGACGGCGTACGCGCGGAGGACGCCGAGAAGGACTTCTCCGTCCTTGCTGCTTTCGCATCTTGGGCGATTGATTCCAATCGGCTCGCGCTTGCTTTGGACTGCGAGCGGTTCGGGCGACTTTCCCCACATGGCCGTACAGGGAAGCGTTTGGAGCAGGAAGAGCGCGTCCGTCCCCGCCAAAGCGTGCTTTGTCTCGCTGAGTCGGAGGAAGACCGGTTCATGCAACTTGCCGCCGTGTTGGCAGTGGGCGGCAGGGCGATCTGGCCCGTAGAGGACGGCATGGCGGAGTTGCTCGCAGGGTTGCCCGGGTCTGTGCGCGAGTGGGTTGCCCTGGCTGATGTTTCGGCAACCACCATACTGGACTTCGACGTTGCGCTCTGTCACGGCGATGAAGATGCGTTCCAAGGGGTGTTGCGCGGGATTTCGGAACGTGACGGTCCAATCGTGGTTGTTTTGGTCTTGCCGCCAGGATCAGTGGAAATCCCGTTGAACGCCTTGGTGGTCGGCCTGTCGGGCGAGAACCCTGCCGAAGCGACGTCTGCTGAGTCCAGGCGACTGCAACTCCTTCGCTGCCGCCCCTGACATAGTTCGGATGAAGGTGCTTTTGACAGAAGTATCGTGCGCTTTCGATTGATCTCATCAGACAGGCGGCGCCTCACGCTGCCAATGCCTCGTCAAGCAGGTCGACCCAATGCCGCACCGGCGTCTCGCTGCCGCTTTGCAGATGGGTGATGCAGCCGATGTTGGCCGACACAATCGTTGTCGGCCTGAACTGGTTCAGATGGCCCAGCTTGCGGTCACGCAGCGGATAGGCCAGCTCGGGTTGCAGGACCGGATAGGTCCCGGCCGAACCGTAGCACAGGTGCGATTCATTGAGCGTCACCTGCTCGTCAAAGCCCAGTGCGCGAAGGTTCCTCAAGACGCCGCCGCGCAGCTTCTGCCCGTGCTGCAATGTACAGGGCGGGTGGTAGGCGATGACGCCGCGCGACGCGCGGACGCGGCCCTTCAGCGGTACCAACTCGGGCAGCAATTCGCTCAAGTCCCGGGTGAACGCGCTGATGCGCTCCGCCTTCTCGAGGTAGGCCGCGTCGCCCTTGAGCATGTGGCCGTATTCGCGCACCGTCACGCCGCAGCCCGAGGCGTTCATCACGATCGCCTCGACCTCCTCACGTTCGACCAGCGGCCACCAGGCGTCGATGTTGGCGCGCATCTGCGCCTTGCCGTCTTCGTGATCGTTGAGGTGGCACTTCACCGCGCCGCAGCAGCCCGCGCCGGGTGCGATGACCGTCTCGATGCCGGCCGCGTCGAGCACGCGTGCCGTGGCGCTGTTGACGTGGGGCGCCATCGCGGGCTGCACGCAGCCGGCGAGCATCAAGCATCTTGCGCGTGTGGGTGCGCGTGGGCCATTCCCCGGCCTTCCGTGGCACGGGCACCTTGGCCTTGAGCGTCTCGGGAAGCAAGCCGCGCATCGACTGCGGTTGAACTTGGCGAGCGAGAGCGTCACGCCCATCGCATTGGGCATTGCGCCAGAGAGGCCGGTGCCAGCGCCGCGCGCCACGACGGGTACGCCGAGCGCCAGACACGCCTTGAGCACGGCAGCGACCTGCGCTTCAGTTTCGGGCAAGGCAACCACCAGCGGGCGCTGGCGGTAGGCGGTGAGGCCGTCGCATTCATAGGGGACCGTGTCCTCGTCGTGCCAGATCAGCGCGCCTGAGGGCATACAGATGCGCAGTGCGAACACGACTTCCGATTGACGCGCAGTCTTCCGGAGGAGAAGACGCTCGGCACGACGCCAGTGTTTTCATTACGTCGAGCCTCACGTTGAACGGCCGGAAACCGCCCGTGGCCATTCACCAGAAAAAAACCAAGGGTTTTCACCTAAGGGTATATACTAACATCCAACCCAGGCACCTTCGCTTGGAAGTAGTGGGAGCAAAATGCTTTTATCTCTTTTCTCCGTTTGCTTTGTTCCTGGCGTGGCTGCGCTCGCGTTTGCTCTCAGCGCTTCGCGCTGATCCACTCCCTGACCTTCGCGGTAGCAAGGGTCGAGGATTCGCGCTGGCACCAACCCCGTCAGGGGTGGGCGCCTTGAAGATCAATTGAGGAGGTATCTCTCGGCAGGTGCCGGGACATTGCCACGTGGTGCGTCCTTGCACACGAAGCTACTTGCCTTCGTCGAATCGCCGCCCTGATACGCGGGTAGTTTGGGATACACGCAGAGTGGCCTTTGCGTTTTGATCTGCCCGCTGGCTGTATATGAGGTCCCGATGATTTCTTCTGGGGCCTTCTGCTTCTCCACCCAATCCACCATCTGGAGCAGGATGTCTCCCTTTGGGTCCGAGGGGACATAGGCTGAATACGGTTGCCCAAACTCGGTGCCCCCGTCGCCGCCGTCCAAGCCACTGCAGTGGCCCATACCCGGCACGAGGTAATAGCGGAAGTGACTCTGCGTTGCAGCAATGTCCCCCCCTTCTGCATTGACTACACGTTCATAGTAGTTTACTGCTCCGGTGTAAACCACGGCGGGATCTTGGGCTCCGGTGTACATGATCATCTTTCCCCCATTGGCCTTGAACGCGCTGAGATCGGGATTGTTCGCATTGAGAATGGATGCGAGTTGAGCGTCAACCGTGTCGACGTCACGATCGAAGTCGAAGGTGTTGTAGTCCCAGTCTTTGCCAAAGAGCCAGTAAAACGGGTAGAACTGTTGCGCTGGCCACCAAGAAGCTACTTGGTCGGCCGGACCATACGCGACAGCCTCGGACCCAAACGGCACGCCGCCATAGATCCTCTCACCTGTCCTCGGATTGGTGGGGCCCGCGTACCACTTCTTCAACGCATCCACTTGCGGCTGCGTGACGCAATCATCTCCGTCGCCTGAGGTACAACGCGGCAACGTCTCGGGATCGAAGTTGCACTGCCGAGGATCGGTCAGGAACGTATCAGTGGGGCTGCCGCCGTCCTTGCCGACGCACGTCGCCAATGATTTGCTCATCACCATTTTGACCTTCCCTGGAGTCAGCGCAGCTCCTGGTGCCTTGAATGCCTTGTAGTTCCAGATGAACGACATGTTCAGATGAGTGCGATCGTTCCCCGGCGCTCCAGCGATGATTCCGTCATAGTCCTTGGGGTATCTCTGTGCGTTTATCAACGCTTGTTGCCCACCGGTTGAGCAGCCTTGGAAGTATGAGTATTTCGGAGCAGTCTTGTAAAACGCGTTGACCATCGACTTTCCTGCCACGGTCATCTCGCGAGTTGCACGATTGCCAAAATCGATCCACCGCTGGGGATGGCCCTCTCTTGTGGTGATGTCGGGTGCTGTGCCCAAGTCGGTGTTTGCCACCGCGAACCCTCGGATCAGCCCTTCCCTCAAACCGGTGTAGTAAGTGATGGACCCGGCTGGACCACCATTGCCTGTCCCTAGGAATCGGCCATTCCAATTATCCTTTGGCAGCCACACTTCTACGCCGACGTTCGAGTCAGGGCTGGTTTTAATCGTCGCGGTAACGCGGCAGAATGCCGGCAGACCGGTCAAGGGGGACGGTTCGCCCGGCGCTAAGTTGGGCGGTGTGTAGTCGCCTGCTCCGATTGATTGGGCGCCGGTAACGGTCCCGCCGTTGAGCGTCACTCCCGTCATAGATGCGCAAGGATCTTGTGCCTGTGCCGATGGTGTGGTGGCGATTGGAAATGACCCATAGGAACCGCCGCTCCCACCTCCACAGGCGGTGAGGGTGGTCGCGACAGCTATGCCAACAATGCTTCCCCCGAAGGTGAGGCTGCTTCGATCGATGTATCTCATTGCTTCGTCTCCTGAAAAAAAGGGCCGGCATGGGCCCGGTCAAAGGACCATTGGGCGTCGCATTCCACTGGTCCGAATAGGCCGCAGCCGGGACCAGCGCCAAGCAGCGCTATTGACTGATGGGGACTGAGTACCGCGTGACCTGAGTCAACGCGTCAGCCCAGAATTGGCGAGCGCATGCAAAGAGTTTGCGCGGCCAGCTACCTCAGATCAGGCCAGGCAGTCCACATGAATGGCCACCGTCTACGGGCAGACAGACGCCGGTGATGAAGCGCGCTTCGTCCGATGCCAAGAAGACTGCGGCATTGGCAATATCCCACGGAGATCCGCATCTCTTCATAGGAACTGCGTTGCTCCTTGCGAGCTTCATTTCTTCAACCGTCTTGTACTGGCCAACAATCTGTTTGTAGACCAGCGGCGTGTCGATGACACCGGGCATGATCACGTTGGCTCGAATGCCCTTGTCGGCGTACTGCAAGGCGATTGCGACTGTCGCATGGTTCACAGCAGCTTTGGAAGCGTAGTAGCCAAAGTACGAGTACCCGCTCCACCGAATCGCCGACAAGGACGAGATGTTCACGATCGAACCACTTCCCTGTGCGAGGAAGTGCGGCAGGACGGCGCGCACAGTGCGATGCAGTGAGCCGACGTTCAGGTCCATGCTCCGCTGCAGACTGGCATCGTCGGTTTCGAGGGGTCCGCCTGGGATCACCACTCCGACGTTGTTGTGAAGGATGTCGATCCTGCCGAACTTTTCCATGGCGGTTTGGACAGCCAGATTCACCGATTCGGTATTGGTGACATCCGCAGTCAAGGCAAGCGCCTGACCGCCCTCGCTCTGGATGACCTTCGCCGCATCCTCGGCCGCTTCTGTGACGCGATCGATCGCCACGACGATCGCACCTTCCCGAGCGTAGGCAACGGCCGCCGCCTTTCCGTTGCTCCATTCCCCAGGGGGGCCGCCCGCGCCAAAGACGACGGCAACTTTGCCGCTCAAACGATCAGTCATGATTTAGTTCTTCAAGAAGCCAATTGAGAGCCACGGGAACGCGGCGACAAGAACAAGGCCCAGAAACAGAGCGGCCATGTAGCCCCAGATCGGACGAATCCCTTTTTCAGGGTCGACGTTGCCGATGGCGCATGCGGAGTAGTAGCCCACGCCGAACGGAGGCGCGAATAGCCCGAGTCCCATGCTCAGGACCACGACCATCGCGTAGTGAACCTCATGCACCCCCAACGCACGCGCAATCGGGAACAGCAGGGGCCCAAACAGGACGATTGCGGGGATTCCTTCGAGAACGCTACCCAGGATGATGAAGGACACGATCGAGACGATGAGGAACGTGGTCCGTCCGCCCGGAAGCGCCTTCATGAACTCGGCCAGATCTCGCGAGAAACCGGACTGCGTAAGCGCCCAGGCCATTGCCGAGGCAGCGCCGATGATGAGCAGAATTGCACCCGAAAGGATGACGGTCTCTACGAGCATTGGACCGAGCCGGCGCCAGTCAAACTGGCGATAGAGCACGATGCCGATGATGATCGAGTAGAGGATCCCGATGGTCGACACCTCGGTGGCTGTCGCGACGCCTTCGACAACCGCGGCGCGGATCACGAAGGGTAGCGCGATGGCCGGCGCAGCGATAAGGAAGAGCTTGAACGCCTGCTTCTTCGACACGCGCTGCACGCCCGAAAGATCTTCCTTGCGGTAGCGGTATCCGACAACGAAACACAGGAAGATCCCAAGCACCAGGGCAGGAACGAGGCCGCCTGTGAATAGCGCTGCGATCGAAACGCTCGCGACCGACCCGACCGTGATGAGCACAATCGAAGGGGGCACCGTTTCCGTTTGAGCACCAGTCGCCGAGAGCAGGGCAACCAGTTCGCCCGGCTTGGCACCGCGCTTGATCATTTCGGGGAACAGGGCTGGCGCGATTGCAGCCATGTCCGCCGCCTTCGAACCTGAGATACCGGAGACGAGGTACATCGCGCCAACCAGCACGTATGACAGGCCACCACGGATGTGCCCGAGCAAGCCCGCGAGGCTCTGGATCATCGCTTTCGCCATGCCGGTCATTTCGAGCAGCTGCCCCAGGAAGATGAACGTTGGAACTGCGAGCAGCATGAGGTGTGACATCCCCTCGTCCATGCGCCCGACGAGCGTCAGCATGGGGACCCGCGTTGTCAGCGCGAGAAATCCGAACGTGGCAAGAGCGAAGGCGAAGGCAATGGGAACGCCCGCGAACACACAGATCGACACTACGCCCAAGAAGAAGATCACCAGGTTGATGTAGCCAGCGCCCTTCAGGTTCGAGCCGAACAGCCAGAACCCGAGCACCGCGATGCCGACCAATGCGATCGCCGCGACGGCCTGCTTGTCCTTCACGGTATCGATCAACCGGAAGAGACTGAAACAGATCATCAAGGCGACGCCTACCGGGACCGCAGACGCCCGCCATGCGTTGGAGATCTCCAGGGCAGAGGTGGTTACGAAGGCTTCTTCGCTGGCGTAGTGGTAGGCCGGTCCGAGAACCAGAAGAAGAAAGGCCAATCCGGTGGTCAGCGAAAGCGACCCGAAGAAGCTGCTCCATTTCTCGCCGAGCATCGTCACCAGCGCGGTCATGCGCATGTGCGATGCCTGTTGCGTCGCAAGTGCGGCGCCCAGCATCGCCAGCCACAGGAAAAAGATCGAGCAGAGCTCGTCCGACCAGGTGATCGGAACGTGGAACACGTAGCGCGCAACGACGCCGGCGAAAAGCAGCCCGATAACCCCCGTGAGAAGCATCGCGCTAATCACGGCGGCTAAGCGGAACAGAGCCCGCTCCGCCACCTGCAACGGCCCACTCGTGACCGGCATGGGCACAGTAGAAATTGCCTTCATGATGGTGACGCTCAGAGCGTTCCGACAGCGGCTTCGAGCTGGGACCAGCCAGCGGCGGGAAATTTCCCTTGCCACTCCTTGTAGAAGCCGGCGGTGCGGAGCTTGTCGCGGAATTCTTCTGGCTTAGGCGTCACGAACTGGAGGCCCTTCTTGCCCAGTTCGTCGCGCAAGCTTGTGTTGAGCTTCACCAAGTCTTCCCGTTCTGCCAACGCACCGGCGTTCAGATGCTTGGACACGATTTCCTGGATGTCCTTGGGCAGCGCATCGAATGCTGCCCGATTCCCCAGCAACCAGAAACCGTCCCACATGTGATTGGTCATGGAGACGTACTTCTGAACCTCGTAGAGCTTGAAGGTCGATACGACCGCCAAGGGATTTTCCTGAGCGTCGACGATCTTGGTCTGCAGCGACGAATACAGCTCGTTGGCATTGATCGTGGTGGGTGCTGCACCCAGCCCCTTGAACAGCGACGTCCACATGGCCGACGGTGGAACGCGGATCTTCAAGCCCTGCAGATCCGCGGGCGCCTTCACCGGGCGCGAGGAACTGGTGATTTGCCGGAAGCCGTTGTCCCAGATCTTCTCGAAGGCAAAGATCGACTTGCTCTTTGCGATCTCACCTCGGATGAAAGCGCCGAGGCCGCCGTCCATGGCCTTCCAGACGGTGTCGTAGTCCTTAAACGCGAAGCCCACGCCGCTGATGGCGGAGTTCGGTACGAATGTGGACAGGATGACGCCCGAAAGCATGAAGAAGTCGACCGCGCCGGAGCGCACCTGGCCCAGCACATCCGATTGCGAGCCGAGCTGGTCGGCAGGGAACACCTGCAGTTCGAAGCGCCCCTTCGTGTCCGTCTTGATCCGTTCGGCGGCCTCGGTGAGCCGGATGTGAAGTGGGTGCGTCGCTGGCGTTGTGTGTGCGATGCGATAGCTGAATTCGGCCGCGTGTGCGCTGCGCAGCACTGCCAGACCCGAAGACGCGACGCATGCCGCGGAAATGCCCTTTACGAACTGTCGGCGATCGATCATGACTGTCTCCTGTTTAGAGGTCCAATATATGGACCCGATAGAAAAAACGTTGTGGAACGAATTAGAACCTCGTACACTTCGGCCGTCAATACTCGGGCTTACGCCTAGAGTGGTGCAGGGAAATAGAGAGGTCCAATATATGGACCATGTGTAAAGTGAAGAGGTCCAATAATTGGACCTTTGCCTGGAGACAAGCCATGAGCGACAACAGTGAACGGGACGAGTCCGAACGCGGAGCAGCTTCGGCAAGCCAAACCCTCGACCGGGCCATCCACCTCGTTCGACTGATCTCCGGGGCTCGAGGAGCCGGGTTGGCCTTGTCCGACCTGGTGCGTTTGACAGCGTTGACCAAGCCGACGACGCGGCGGTTGCTCATCTCCTTGATTGACAACGGCATGGTTGAGCAAGACCTCGAAAGCCGCAGATACCACTTGGGCCCTGAGGCTTACGCGTTTGGCGTGATCGCAGCAGAGCGCTTCGGGATCCACCGGTTGGCGGCGGACAGCCTGGTCAGGCTCGCGACTCTTTCGGGCGACGCTGCACTGCTGAGTGTTCAGCGCGGGACAGAGTGGGTGTGTTTGTCGCGCGAAGAGGGATCCTTTCCTCTGCGCTCGCACGTCCTGCAGCCCGGAGACCGACATCCTCTCGGCGCGGGAGCCGCGGGACTTGCATTGATTGCCGCGTTGAGCGATGAGGAGATAGCCGAGGTCTTGGCCGTGAACGCTGAGCGGTTGGCCGCGAACTACCCGGGCCACCCCCTGGACGCGCTTCGTCAGCAAATTGCCGAGACGAAGCGAAATGGATACGCGCTCAATGCTGGCTACGTCATCACGGGCTCGTGGGGAATCGCGGTGGCGTTGCGCGACGCACGAAGCCATACCCGCGCCGCGCTCACGATCGCCGGCGTCGAAAGCCGATTCACCGGGGGTCGCATCAAAGAGATCGCGGCGCTACTGACAAACGAAAAGACCTTGCTGGAGCAGCTTCTCGGAGGCGCCAGCAAACCATCCGACTCCGAGCCGCAACTCGGGGCGGTCCACCACCAGCGGTCGTCCGGCCGCAATCCTGTTCACCAAGGAGACGATTCCTATGTCTAAGCGCGCTGTTATCGTGGGTTGGGCCCACACCCCATTTGGCAAACTCGACGATCCCGATGTCGAATCCCTCATCGCCCGGGTGTCCGGCGCAGCCCTCGAGCATGCGCAGGTGGACCCGGAGGATGTCGACTCCGTCACCGTCGGTGTTTTCAACAACGGCCTCACCCCGCAAGGCTTCGAAGGGGGCCTCGTTTCCCTCGGTGTTCCTGGCTTGCGGTTCACGCCATCAAGCCATCTCGAGAATGCCTGCGCGACCGGCTCAGCGGCGATCTACAGCGCGATGGACTACATCGAAAGTGGTCGAGGCCGCATCGCACTCGCAATCGGCGCCGAAAAGATGACGGCGGTCCCCTCGCGAATGATCCCCAGCATTCTGCTGAGCGGCTGCTATCGCAAGGAGGAGGAGAGCCCGGAAGGCTTCGCAGGAATCTTCGGACAGATCGCCAGCGCATATTTCGAGCGGTACGGGAATCACAGCGAAGAGATGGCAATGATCGCCGCGAAGAATCACGCAAACGGCGTCAGCAATCCGTTCGCTCACTACCGCAAGGACGTGGGCTTCGACTTCTGCAACAACGTCTCGGACAAGAACCCACTGGTTGCGGGCCCGCTGCGCCGTACCGATTGCTCGCTGGTCTCTGATGGAGCTGCGGCCGTTGTGCTTGCGGACGAAGAGACCGCGGCGGCAATGGCACGAGCGATCCGATTCCGCGCCCGAACGCAAGTGAACGACATGATGCCGCTCTCGCGACGCGATCCGATCGCCTTTGAAGGCGCGCGCCGTGCATGGACCAAGGCACGCGAAATCGCTGGCATCTCGCTTGACGACCTCAGCCTCGTGGAGACGCATGACTGTTTCACGATCGCCGAGATGCTCGAGTACGAAGCCATGGGCCTCGCAGCGCCTGGCGAAGGGTGGAAGGTTGTGCGTGAAGGCATCACGCGCAAGGATGGGCGGCTCCCAGTGAATGCTTCCGGCGGCCTCAAGGCCAAAGGACATCCGCTCGGCGCAACTGGCGTGTCCATGCACGTCATGGCCGCCATGCAGCTGATGGGTGAGGCGGGGGACATGCAGATCCCGGGTGCGAAGCTCGCTGGCGTGTTCAACATGGGTGGCGCTGCGGTGACCAACTATGTGTCGATCCTGGAGCGCACGAAATGACAGCCGCAGCTCCACAAATTCCAGCCGCTACGCACAGGGTGATGAATCTGGGTGCGTGGGTCACGCAGAATGCGCGGCGGCTGCCCGAGCACCTTGCACTTGTCTGGGGCGCTTCGTCATGGACGTGGGCGCAGTTCGACGCTCGAGTTTCCGCACTTGCTGCAGTTCTCATTGAGCGCGGGGTTCGTCCAGGCGACAAGGTGCTGATTCATTCGAAGAACAGCAACGAGATGTTCGAGTCGATGTTCGCGACCTTCCGCGTGGGCGCGGTCTGGGTTCCAACCAACTTTCGGATCACTCCCGATGAGGTCGTGTACATGGCGAGCGTCGCGCAGAGCCGGGTCTTCCTGTGCCAAAGCGATTTTCCCGAGTATGCGGCAGCAGTAGGCGCAGAGTTTCCCGGGACGGACGTGATCTGGCTTGAGGGCGCGCAGGCGCCTCAGGATGAGCGCTTTCCACGAGCCAGCGACCTCATTACTTCGCATCTTGGCCAGACCGTCCCCAACGCCGCGGTTGAAAGGGACAGCCCTTGCTGGTTCCTGTTCACTTCGGGCACGACCGGCAAACCCAAGGCAGCCGTCCTCACCCATGGTCAGCTCGCCTTTGTGGTCAACAACCACTTGGCAGACCTGCTTCCTGGAACGACTTGCGAAGACGGCTCGCTGGTCGTTGCCCCTCTGTCGCACGGCGCGGGAGTGCACCAGCTGAACATGGTCGCGCGCGGGGCCAAGACGGTTCTGCTGCCCTCCGACCGGTTTGACATCGACCAGGCCTATGAACTCATCGAGAAGCACCACCTGACCAACCTGTTCACCGTACCCACCATCCTCAAGATGATGGTTGAGCATCCGAGCGTGGACAAGTGGGACCACTACAGCTTGCGCTACGTCGTCTATGCGGGCGCACCGATGTATGAGGCGGACAAGCAACTCGCGCTGAACAAGCTCGGTCCGGTGCTCGTTCAGTACTACGGCCTCGGGGAAGTGACCGGAAACATCACCGTCTTGCCCCCGCATGAGCATGAAGGCGAGGGGGCCGCGGCCCGTGGCGCTACCTGCGGCTACGAGCGTACCGGCATGGAAATCTCGATTCAGGACGACGGCGGCAACGAATTGCCATACGGCGAAACCGGCGAGGTGTGCGTCGTTGGCCCAGCGGTTTTCGTTGGCTACTACAACAATCCCGAGGCCAACGCCAAGTCGTTCCGGGATGGCTGGTTCCGCACTGGAGACATGGGACACATGGACAAGAACGGCTTCGTGTTCCTCACGGGCCGCTCTTCGGACATGTACATCTCCGGCGGGTCGAACATCTATCCCCGAGAGCTCGAGGAAAAGATCCTCATGCACGACGACATCACCGAAGTCGCAGTGTTGGGCTTGCCGGATGCGCAGTGGGGCGAGATCGGCGTCGCAGTGTGTGTGCGCAAGGACGGCTCGTTGCTGAGCGAGAAGGACCTTCTCGACTGGATGTCCGCCCGCATCGCCCGCTACAAGATGCCCAAGCACGTGTACTTCTGGGAAGCACTTCCGAAATCGGGCTACGGGAAGGTTCCGAAGCGCATGGTGAAGGATGAGCTGGCCCGCCGAGGCGTTGCCGTAGACCTCAAGACAGTGGCGGGTAGCCATGCGACGCATTGAACACCCCGGCCCGGTCAACGCCCAACGCCGACTCACGGTCGACTGCGGGCTGGAATACGCCCGAGTACCACTGGAACCTGGGGCGTCACTGATCGACTCGTTGGCTGCCATGCTCAAGCGCTATGACGCGACCAGTGCAGTGGCCACTCTTCACGGAGGCGGCTTTGACCCGTTCGTCTACTACATGCCTGCGCTTTCGCCGACGCCAGCGCATGCTGTGTACTTCAGCGGCCGCCACGAACCGGAGGGACTTGTACGACTGGAGGCCGCCGGCGTCACGATCGGTCGGCGCGACAACCAGCCTTGGCTGCACTGTCATGGCATCTGGCGCGATGCGGCCGGCAATCGGCTCGGCGGGCATGTCGTTCCCAACGAGGCGCTGATCGCGGAGCCCATCGAGGCGTCGATGTGGTTTCTGAAAGGCGCGGCGTTTGAGGTCACACCGAGTCCGGAGACTTCGTTCTCGCTGTTCGAGCCAAAGGCAAGGGGCGAGGGCGCGGCCGATGGCAAAGGCGCATTCGCGCTCGCGGTCCGGGCCAACGAGGACCTGTGCACGGCCTTGGAAGAGGAGTGCCGCGCTCGCGGTATCACCAGCGCGAACGTCCGTGGTGGAGTCGGAAGCCTGGTTGGAACCAGCTTTGAAGACGGTCGAGTGGTCGAACCTTTCGTCACTGAAGTGTTCATCCGCCAAGGAAAGATCAGTGTGAACGCGGCGAACGAGCTGGAAGCACAGATCGACGTCGCTCTGGTCGATCACCTCGGGGGCTTGAGTGAAGGCCGCCTTCGGCGGGGCGACAACCCTGTCCTGGTCACCTTTGAGCTCGTCATCGAGCCCTCATCCTTTACACCCACCGGAAGCGCCCAATGACGAACAACACTGGAATCACCATTGTCACCGGGGGAGCATCCGGGATCGGTCTGGCCACCGCCGCCTGGCTGCTCGCGCGCAGCCGTTCAGTACTCGTACTGGACCATTCAGAAGCCAACCTCGAAAGTGCGCGGGTTGCTCTCAAGGAGTACACAGCAAGCGCAGCCTTCGCGGCACTTGACGTCACCGATGAAGAGGCGATGATGCAAGTGCTCTCATCCAACATCCCGGCCGGAACTGCCATCTCAGGCTTGGTCAACAGCGCCGGCTTCGGCACCGACATTCCCTTCCTTGAGACGACCTCGAAAACCTTACGCGACATGCTCGAGGTGAACCTGGTCGGCACGTTTGTGATCAGCCGTGAAGTGGCGAAGCGGATGGTTGGCACGGGAGGCGGAAGCATCGTGCACATTTCCTCGGTCTCAGGTCTGATCGGCAACAAGGGGCGCTCGGCTTACGGCGCAACAAAGGCGGCTTTGGTGAATCTCACACAGGTCATGTCCAACGAACTTGCGCGTCACCACATCAGGGTGAACTGCGTGTGCCCTGGGCCGATCGAGACGCCATTGGCTGCTGCAGCCCACGGTGACGCAGGCAAGCTGCTTTGGGAACAGCAAGTTCCAATGAAGCGGTACGGTAGTCCCAAGGAAATCGCCAACACCGTGGGCTTCTTGCTCGACGAAGAATCATCGTCCTACGTGAACGGTCAGATCATCAGCGTGGACGGCGGATTCATCGCCGCGGGTCTCCTGCCCGCCTAGCGCGTTGAAGCATTGCACCCCTAGGAAAAAGCATGCCCATCTATAGCATTGGCGACGAACGCCCGCAGATCGATGAGACCGCATATGTAGCCGACGCGGCCACGGTGATCGGGCGCGTCACGCTTGCCGCTCACAGCAGCGTCTGGTCGAACGCCGTTCTGCGCGCGGACAACGAGCCGATCACCATCGGCGAAGGCAGCAACGTGCAGGAGGGCGCCGTGCTGCATTGCGATCCAGGCTTTCCCCTCGTGATCGGCGAGAACGTCACGATCGGGCATCAAGCCATGGTGCATGGCTGCACGGTGGGCGACGGTTCCTTGATTGGCATCCAGGCCGTGTTGCTCAACGGGGTCGTGATAGGCAAGAACTGTTTGGTAGGGGCCGGTGCGGTGGTCACCGAGAACAAGACCTTTCCGGACAATTCGTTGATCATCGGAGCTCCTGCGAAGGTGACTCGCACGTTGACACCGGAAGCGATTGAGGGGATCGCCGCTGGTGCTCGCGAGTACGCTCAGAAGTCGGCGCGCTTCAAGTCGGTACTCAAACGCGTTGGCTAGTGCCGCTCTAGGCGCGCGGCGTAGTCGTGGGGCGGCGCGACGCTGACCGCTGCAAGCGATCGGATTAGGGCCCAGACCATCATCCAAACTTGCGCGGCACAGCCGCAAAGCGTAGGTGCCGCTCAGTCGTCGTTGAGGTGCGTCGACATGTTGGGCCTACCCGTGCACCCCTGTCCCTTTGGGTGAGATTCTTCCTGAGGATTGCTATGAAGGTCATTGTTCCCGTCAAGCGGGTCGTCGACTACAACGTCAAGGTGCGCGTGAAGAGCGACGGCACCGGTGTCGACATTGCCAACGTCAAGATGAGCATGAACCCCTTCGACGAGATCGCCGTCGAAGAAGCCGTGCGCCTGAAGGAGAAGGGCGCCGCCACCGAGATCATCGCGGTCTCGTGCGGCGACGCGAAGTGCCAGGAGACCCTGCGCACCGCGATGGCCATCGGCGCCGACCGCGGCATCCTGGTCGAGACCACGGAAGAGCTGCAGCCGCTGGCCGTGGCCAAGCTGCTCAAGGCGCTGGTCGACAAGGAGCAGCCCGGCCTGATCATCCTGGGCAAGCAGGCGATCGACGACGACGCCAACCAGACCGGCCAGATGCTGGCTGCGCTGGCGGATCTGCCGCAGGCCACCTTCGCCAGCAAGGTCGAAGTCGCCGGCGACAAGGTCAACGTGACGCGTGAAGTGGATGGCGGCCTGGAGACCATCTCCCTGTCACTGCCGGCCGTCATCACGACCGACCTGCGCCTGAACGAGCCGCGCTACGTGACCTTGCCCAACATCATGAAGGCGAAGAAGAAGCAGCTGGACATCGTGAAGCTCGAGGACCTCGGCGTGGACGTCAAGCCGCGACTGAAGACCTTGAAGGTCTCTGAGCCGCCGAAGCGCGGCGCCGGCATCAAGGTGCCGGATGTCGCCACGCTGGTGGACAAGCTGAAGAACGAAGCCAAGGTGATCTGATCATGACCGTACTTGTTGTTGCCGAACACGACCACGCCACGCTCAAGCCGGCGACCCTCAACACCGTGACCGCAGGCCTCGCCTGCGCCAGCGGCGACGTCCACGTGCTGGTGGCCGGCGCCAACGCCGCCGAAGCCGGCAAGGCCGCCTCTCAAGTCGCAGGCGTCGCCAAGGTGATCGTCGCCGACAGCCCGTCCCTGGCCGAGAACCTGGCCGAGAACGTCGCCGCCCAGGTGCTCGCCATCGCCAAGAACTACAGCCACATCCTGTTCCCGTCGACCGCCAACGGCAAGAACGTGGCGCCGCGCGTGGCAGCCCTGCTGGATGTCGCCCAGATCAGCGACATCACCAAGGTCGACAGCCCCGACACCTTCGAGCGGCCGATCTACGCGGGCAACGCGATCGCGATCGTGCAGAGCAGCGATGCGATCAAGGTCGTCACCGTGCGCACCACGGGCTTCGATGCGGCAGCCGCCACGGGTGGCAGCGCGGCCATCGAAACCGTGGACGGCGTCGCCAACAGCGGCAAGTCGAGCTTCGTCGGCCGCGAAGTCACCAAGAGCGAGCGCCCCGAACTGACCGCCGCCAAGATCCTCGTCTCGGGCGGCCGCGCCCTGGGCAGCGCCGAGAAGTTCCAGGAAGTGATGGCGCCGCTGGCCGACAAGCTCAACGCGGGGCTGGGCGCCAGCCGCGCGGCGGTGGACGCGGGCTACGCCCCGAACGACTGGCAGGTCGGCCAGACCGGCAAGATCGTCGCCCCGCAGCTCTACATCGCCTGCGGCATCTCGGGCGCGATCCAGCATCTGGCGGGCATGAAGGACTCCAAGGTGATCGTGGCGATCAACAAGGACGAAGAGGCGCCGATCCTCTCGGTGGCCGACTACGGCCTGGTCGCCGACCTGTTCACGGCCGTGCCAGACCTGGTCGAGGCACTCTGACGAAACGCGTCGCTGAATGGCAGTTCGAAAATCGATCACCTGGACCAAGATCTTCGCCCGCAGTTTTGCGGCGATGTCGCGCAGTACCCTGCGCACAAGCGCCCGGGTCATCGGCGAGGCGATCGAGCCGACTGTAAAAAGGCTTCGACCGCCTCCTGGCACCGGGCAATGGATCGCGGGAGTTGCGATGGGCTCCACCGGGATGCGCCGCTTTCAGCTCTACCGGCCACCCGGCGTCATGGTCGGTGAGCGACTACCGTTGATGGTCATGCTGCATGGCTGCTTGCAGGACGCAAAGAGCTTCGCGACGAGCACCCGAATGAACGGCGTAGCAGCGCGCGAGCGATTTCTTGTGCTCTATCCGGAGCAAGACCGTGTATCTAACGCCCAGGGCTGCTGGAACTGGTTTGATACTACTGCGGGACGCGCGTATGGGGAGGCTTCGCTGATCATGAAGGCCGTCGACCAAGTCTGCCTAATGTATCCAGTGGACCGGTCCCGCGTTGCGGTAGCGGGACTCTCGGCTGGCGCTAGTATGGCTGCGCTGCTGGCAGCCAAGCACCCAGAACGCTTTAAAGCGGTGGTAATGCACTCGGGCATTCCACCAGGGACTGCGCATTCGAGCCTCACTGTGCTGGGCGCCATGCAGGGCCGACGTGCGACGAAGCCGTTGATTGCGACGCGTGGCGCAAAGGCAATGTCGTGGCCTCCACTGATGGTGATCCACGGGGGCTCGGATCGCGTGGTGGCTTTCAGCAATGGTCAGGCGGCAGTGCAGAGGTGGGCCGAGGCGGCTGGGGCCACGACCGTCAGGGAGCGCACGGTGCAGAGAGGACGCAGGTATTCCACGAACGTCACGGATTACAAGCGCAGCAGCAGCACTGTGGCCACACTGGTCGAGATCGCCAAGTTGGGACATGCGTGGAGCGGCGGTTCCTCAAAGCAACCCTACACCGATGCGCGAGGTCCCGACGCTTCTCGCATGACATGGGCGTTCGCGGCCAGACAGTTTCGTACGCGGAGGGCGGATTAAGCGAGAGATGACCCCGGAGTTCATCGTAAGGCAAGTCAACAAGAGGAGTGCCCGGAACTGACCGCCGCTAAGATCATCGGGTCTAGACCTAGAGTGAAATGATTGATAAAAAGACCTTCTTCAGGCTCGTTCGGCGTTTCATGCGCGATGTCGTCGACAACTTGGGACCAGTGCATTGCGTGTATGCCCCAAGTGAATCAGCCGTCGCGACTCAAGGCGAGTACCCCTCCTTGTAGGCCTCGCTCGCACGTAAACGCGATTGCACAGCGGCTAAAACTGGCAGTGAACCATTTCAGTCGCTTCGCACAGCGTCAATGCGCGGCCCATTTGATCGTCGAGATATCGATCCCCTCTTTGTACATGTCCCACAACGGGCTCAGCAGCCGAAGCCTCTCGACGGTTTCCGTGACTTGCAGGATCACTGCATCGACCTCTGCCTCGGTTGTGAACCGTCCAAGCGTGAACCGAATGGAGCTGTGGGCGAGCTCGTCGCTGCGACCCAGCGCGCGAAGCACGAAAGACGGCTCCAGCGAGGCCGAGGTGCAAGCGGAACCCGAAGACACGGCGACGTCTTTCATTCCCATGATGAGTGACTCCCCCTCGACGTAGTTAAAGCTCACGTTGAGGTTATGTGGTACCCGGTGCTCGAGGCTGCCGTTGATGTACACCTCTTCCATTCTGGTCAGGCCTGCGCTGAGCCGGTCGCGCAACTCCTTCACGCGGGCCGACTCCGTCTCCATCTCGATCTTCGCAAGGCGAAAAGCCTCGCCCATGCCCACGATCTGATGAGTCGGAAGGGTGCCGGATCGCATCCCGCGCTCATGACCTCCACCATGAATCTGCGCCTCGATGCGAATCCGCGGCTTGCGACGGACGTACAGCGCCCCGATGCCCTTGGGTCCGTAGACCTTGTGCGCGGTCACGGTCAACAGGTCGGCGCTGAACGTGCTGAGGTCGATCGGGATCTTTCCCGCACCCTGCACAGCGTCGCAGTGATAAACGATCCCTCGGTCTCGGCACAACTGCGCGATCTCCTCAACTGGATTGATCACGCCGATCTCATTGTTGACCATCATGACCGACACGAGAATCGTATCCTCCCGTAGGGCTTCTCGCACCGAATCGATGCACACGCGTCCGTCGCTCTGAACGTCGAGGTATGTGACGCTGAAGCCTTCGCGCTCCAGTTCTCGGCAGGTGTCCAGAACAGCCTTGTGCTCCGTCTTCTGCGTGACGATGTGCTTGCCCTTGCCGCGGTAGAAGTGAGCGGCGCCCTTGATGGCGAGGTTGTTGCCCTCGGTGGCACCGGAGGTCCAGACAACCTCACGCGGGTCGGCGCCCAGGAGGCTTGCGACGTGGCCACGAGCCGTCTCCACGGCACTTTCAGCCTCCCACCCATACACATGACTGCGCGAGGCGGGGTTGCCGAAGTGCTCCACCAGGTAAGGGAGCAGGGCTGCGACCACCCTCGGGTCGGGCGGGGTCGTCGCCATGTAGTCCATGTAGATCGGTCGTGAGCGGGGCGAAATCGATGTCATATGAACGTCCAGGTTGGGGTTGTATGGGGCCATGGCGCACCACAAAGGAACAAAATGTGCCCCGAAAAAATGATGCTTGCATTCCTCAACTACCCTAGTTGACAGATGTATATGACGAATATAGCATTGCCCGGCAATCACAAGGAGCACAGCATGGGTATCGATCGCAGAGGGTTCTTGGTCGGCGCGGCAGGCGCAGGTTTGGCAGCTACTTTTCAGCCCACCTGGGCGCAATCAACGGAGGCGGTGCGAATCGGTGTGCCGACAGGCATCACCGGTAATTGGTCGGCACTAGGATCACAGGTCCAGCGCACCTGCCGCCTCTTCGCAAAGACAATGAACGCCAAGGGCGGCATCGATGGCCGTCAGGTCGAGTTTTTCTTCGAGGACACGCAGGGCGACCCTGCGGCATGCGTCCGGAAGACCTCGGAGCTGATCGAAGGCCGTGGCATCAAGTTCATCACGGGGGTCATCTCCAGCGGCGAGTCCCTGGCGATCATGCCCCGCCTTGCAGACTGGAACGCCCTGTACTTGGCAGGCATCAGCGGCGTTGGCTCGCTGACGGCACAACACTTCGTTCCGAACACGTTCCGGACCTGCACATCTGGTCCCATGCGTGCCCGCGCGATTTCGTTGTGGTTCGCCAAGTCACCCAAGACTAAGTTCTTCACCATTGCCCAAGACTATGCCTGGGGAAAGAACAGTCTCTCGACGTTCGAGCAACTCATCGGCGGATTGGGCAAGCAAACAGTGGGCAACGTCCTGACGCCTCTGGGAACCAAGGACTACTCCAGCTACATCGCTCGTATTCGCCAGGCCAAGCCGGAAGTGCTCTACGTCGCTATGAGCGGCGATGACGCCACCGCCTTTCTTAAGCAGGCGGGTCAGTACCGGCTGGGCGAGCAGATGCAGATCGTGACCGAGGTGCTGGATTTGTTGAATACGCGCCCGCTAGGCGACGCGGCGATCGGGTTGTATGGTGTGAGCCAGTACAACTACGCGTACGATGCACCGGCGAACAAGGAGTTCGTGCGCATCTTTCGGGCTGAGTACAGCGAAATTCCAGACACTTGGGACGGTGAGGCCTGGCAGGGCCTGAGCCTCCTGGCGGAAGGGGTGCGGCGCTCGAAGTCTGTTGACGCAATGGCGGTCAGGAAAGCTCTGGTTGACCTCGAGATCGAATCGGTCAAAGGGAAGGTAAAGCTGCGGGCCTGCGACCAGCAAGGCGAGCAAAGTGTCTTCATTGCGCGTCTGGAAAAGAGCGCCGATGCGAGCTACCCAGTTCCCAAGATCATCGAGACGTTCGGGGCGGAAGCAGTCATGCCGGCCTGCCGCAAGGACTCGTTTTGACGCGAGCGGTCACCGGTGGTCCTTTCCCTAGAAAACTGAACCCTACGAAAGACGCACTATGAGTGTGTTGCAACTTTGGCTCAACCTCGGGCTGAACACGCTATCCCTGGCATCGCTCCTGGCAATGCTCACGGTGGGCTTGACGCTGATCTTCGGCATCATGCGCATCATGAACTTTGCCCACGGGGCGATGTACATGTTTGGCGCCTACGTCGGTATCTCGGCGGCTCAATGGGCAGGAAACTTCTGGGCCGGACTTCTGCTTGCGGCGCTGAGCGCCGCGGTCATTGGAGCCGTTTTCGAATCGGGGCTTCTGCGCCACCTTTACAAGCGGGACGCAAGCAGCTTCCTTCTCATCACGTTTGGGCTGAGCCTCGTGCTCACCGAAGCCACCCGCCTGGGTTGGGGATCGAACAGTCGCGACGTTCAACTGCCCGAAGCCCTTGCCGGGGTGGTGTTCGTCATTGAGGAGCCGTTTCCACTTTACCGCGTCTTCCTGATCGCGTTCGGAATGGCCGCCTTGGGCATCCTTGCAATCGTCATCCTAAAGTCGCGGCTAGGGCTCCTCATCCGTGCGATTTCCCAAAATGCAGAGATGACTCAGGCCCTAGGGGTCAATGTCGGGACCATCCGAACGCTGACCTTCGCTGTCGGGTGCGCTTTTGCGGGGCTGGGTGGTTACCTCGCCGTTCCATTGATCACGGGTTACATCGGCATGGGCAGTGCGGCCATCATCGAATCGTTCGTCATCGTGATGATCGGTGGCATGGGAAGCTTCCTCGGATCCGCCGTCGGCAGCTTGCTCGTTGCGACCACCCAGTCGTTCGGCAACTTTTACTTTCCCGACTTTTCGCTAGTGTTTACTTACCTCTTGATGATTGGCGTTCTGCTGTACCGCCCGGGCGGCTTGTTTGGAGAAGAAGAGTGATGAAGTACGCCGTTCCTGTCGTTGCCTTCTTGGCGGCGGCCCCGCTAGCCCTGCAGAGCTTTCAAGTCACGCTACTGACGGAGATACTGATCTTCGCGCTGTTCGCGATGAGCCTGGACGTTCAGATGGGCTACGCCCGCCTGTTCTCATTCGGTCATGTGCTGCCGTACGGTGTCGGTGCCTATGCATGCGCGTTTGCGCTGCTGGCTGGCTGGCCGTTGCCCTTCGCGCTCGGCGGCGCCGTGCTGGTTGCAACACTCCTCTCAGTTCCAATCGGTTGGCTGAGCACACGGGCTAGCGGGATCGCCTTCGCAATGCTGACGTTGGCTTTCGCGCAGCTGGGCTACGCGATCGTCTTCAAATGGAACACGCTTACTGGCGGTTCGGATGGCCTGACCGGCTTCGCACGCAACGCCGGCCCCTTCGGATTCGAGGGCTTCGTATCCCGCGATGGGTATTTCTGGCTCGTCCTGGTTGTTGTCTTTGCAACATACTGGTTGACCCGAGGGTTCATGAACTCTGCAATGGGCAGAGCCATCGTCGCGGTTCGTGAGAACGAACGACGAGCCAGTGCGATTGGATATGTGCCTCGGACCTTGCGCATTGTCGCGTTCGTGGTTTCAGGCGCCCTCGCGGGCGTGGCGGGGGCGCTCCACGCAGGGTTCCTGTTGTTCGTCTCGCCGGAGATCTTGCACTGGATGCTGTCGGGGCACGTCATCATCGCCGTCATCCTCGGCGGAACGGGCACCCTGATCGGACCGATGATCGGAGCGGCTCTGATCATTCTCGCTCACCATCAGTTGAGCGCAATCACCGACAGTTGGCCTCTGGTGATGGGGCTGCTTTTCATCATCGTTGTTATTGCTGCACCGAAGGGCTTGTGGGGCATCAAGACTTCGATTTCGGCCAAGATTTCGCAGCGCCGCGCCCCCCATGTCGGAGAGAAAAATGCCGCTTCTTGAATGTTTTGGTCTTACGAAGCGCTGGGGAGCAGTCACGACAGTGGATGACGTGAGCCTCACAGTTGACGCTGGCGAGGTCGTCGCGCTCATTGGCCCAAACGGTGCGGGCAAGAGCACCGTGTTCAATCTGATTGCGGGTGCGATCAGGAAGACCGCTGGAACCGTGCGCTTCGCAGAGGAGAGTGTCGAACACCTATCAGCGTACGACCTGGCCCAGAAGGGGCTGAGCCGCACGTATCAGATTACCTGTTTGTTCCCGGAACTGACGGCCCTGGAGAACGTCCGGTTGGCAGTTCAAGCCAGGTCCGCCGGGCGGCTTCAGCCGATAGCGTCAAAGGCTTTTGTGCAAGAGACCGAGGCGGAGGCCATGACCTGGCTCGCACGCGTCCGCCTGACCGATTGCGCAGATCGAACGGCCGGTCAGTTGTCTCATGGAGATCAACGGCTGCTCGAAATCGCGACGGCCCTGGCGCTTCAGCCAAAGTTGGTCCTCTTGGACGAGCCCACGCAAGGCATGTCGGTCGAAGAGACACGCGGGACGGTGAGATTGCTCAAGTCGCTGCTGGAGGACTCCCCCATCGCAGTGCTACTGGTGGAGCACGACCTTGAGGTTGTGTTCGGAGTCGCAGACCGCATTGTTGTACTGGACCAGGGGCGCAAGATCGCCGATGGCAACCCGGAGGCGGTGCGAAACGATCCGGCGGTCCAGCGCGCGTACCTGGGAGTCGCACATGCTTAAGGTGGATAAGCTGGAAGCCGGATACGGATCCGGCAAGGTTCTCTTCGGCGTTAATCTTCAGGTGCCCAAGGGGGAAGTGACTGCAATCATCGGGCGAAACGGCGTGGGCAAGACCACGACGCTCAAGACTGTAATGGGACTTGTGCGAGCGTCCTCCGGAACCGTGTCGATCGACGGCCTCGACCTGAGCGGAAAGCCAGCGCACGAGATGGTGAGAGCGGGCATCGGTTACGTGCCCGAGGGCAGGCAGATCTTCCCGGCATTGACGGTCCTTGAGAACCTGCGCGTGGGCCAGCGCACCAAGCCGAAGACTTGGACCGAAGAGCGGGTGCTCGACCTCTTTCCCCACCTTCAACGCCGCATAAAAAACGCCGGCCACGCCCTCTCTGGCGGCGAGCAGCAAATGCTTGCGATTGCGCGAGCGCTGGTAACGGACGTCAAGGTCTTGATGCTGGACGAGCCGACGCAGGGGTTGGCACCTATGGTGGTCCAACAGATCGGTGACGTGGTCAAACTTCTGAAGTCCGAGGGGGTTGCAGTCCTGCTTGTCGAGCAGAACCTCAATCTCACGGAGCGCATCTCCGACCGCATCCTCGTGATGTCCAAAGGGAAAGTCGTGGAGACCCTCTCTATCGCCGATTTCAAAGCCGACGCTGAGCGCGTCCATCGTCAATGGCTGACGATCTGACCATGTTTCGAATGAAAAGCAGGAGCAACTAGATGATTGAGTTTAACGGCAGTCCGTTGTTGGACGGTCAGGTGGCCGTGGTGACTGGGGCCGGTCAAGGGATGGGCCGCGAAATTGCTATCGGCCTGGCCGCAGCGGGCGCGAAGGTAGTGGTCGCCGACGTCAACATGCAGACCACTGAGGAAACCGGCGCGCTGATCGAGCAGCAGGGAGGGACCGCTTGGTCAGTGCGTTGGGACGTCTCTGACCCCGACCAGGCGCGGCTTGCGGCATCTCGCGTCCACGAGCTAGCCGGCGACGTATCCATCCTCGTGAACAACGCGGGCATCCATCGCCGCGGCCAATTCGGCGAGGAAGGCCACTTCGGCACTTGGCGGGAAGTCATGGCGGTGAACTTGGATGGGATGATGTACGGCATCACGGCCTTTCTGGATCAACTGAAGCGCACTAAGGGCAACATCATCAACCTTGCATCGATTCAATCGTTCACGGCAGCTCCGAACTTCACGACGGCCTATGCCGCGAGCAAGGGGGGAGTGGCGATGTTGACCAAGTCGCTGGCGGCGGATTTGGCCCAGCACGGCGTGCGGGTCAATGCCATCGCGCCAGGCTTTATCGAAACCCCTCAAACCGCAGTCTCTCGGGCAAACCCTGACCGCGTCGCGTTCGTCATGTCACACACACCGATGAAGCGCGCTGGCCGCGCGGGCGAGATGGCAGGGCCTGCCGTCTTCCTGGCGTCGCATCTTGCGTCCTTCGTGACCGGCGTCATCCTCCCGGTTGACGGCGGCTTCCTCACCCTTTGATTCGAGTCTCGATAAGGAAACACACCATGGCACTCGTTAACAAGCTCGATGTACTGTCCCACGTGAGCAAGGGCACGCCGGTCGGCGAACTTTTCCGCTCCATTTGGCTCCCAGCTTTGCCCTCAACTCAACTGCCCGAACCCGGCGGCGCGCCGGTGCGGCTGAAGCTGCTTGGCGAAGAGCTCGTCGCATTCCGCAACGGCAAAGGTGAGGTTGGCATCGTTCAGGCCAACTGCGCGCACCGCCTAGCGCCTCTCTTCTACGGCAGAGTAGAACAAGAGGGCATCCGCTGCAACTACCACGGTTGGTTGTACAACGCTGAAGGCGACTGCCTAGAGATGCAGAATTCAACAGATCAGTCCATCTGCAAGAAGGTCAAGCTGACCGCCTACAAAACACAGGAGAAGGCCGACATCGTTTGGGTGTTCATGGGCAGTGGTGAACCGCCGGCGCTCCCGCTGTTCCCTTGGATCGACCTGCCCAAGTCGCAGCGCAACGCAACGGTGTGGATTCAGGAATCGAACTGGCTGCAGGGCATGGAAGGAGAACTTGACAGCTCGCACGTCTCGATTCTTCACACGAACCCGGCGACGATGGCAACCTCGCCGGTGCACCGTCCGTACTCGGCGGTTGACATCACGCCAAAGCTCTACGCCAAGGACACCGAGATCGGGGTCATCGGCATCGCGCGGCGCAACGCCGACGAGAATTTCTATTGGCGTGTTTCTCAGTTCATGGCGCCGTGCTTCAGTTCCATCCCCAGTGCAGACTTCCCGGTGGGCGGCCGTGCGTTCATTCCGATCGATGACCACAACACCTATACCTGGGACTTCAACTACTACCTCAAGGGCGATCTTCCCGAAGCATTCCTGGACTACATCGGCAAGGGGTTGGCCTTCCCACCAGATAGCGTCTATGAACCGTATCGCCTGAACACGGGCGCCATCATCGACACGTTCGTTCCCGTTCGGAACCAGCGGAACAACTACATGATCGACCGCAAGGGAGCGAGCCTGTCGAGCCCCTCCGGTATTCACGGTCTCAACGACCAGGACCGTGCCATGCAGGAGGGCATGCTGGCCCTCCCGGGAACCGAAGGCCGCATCGTCGATCGCGAGAAGGAATTCTTGCTCGCGACCGACATCGCGATCGTCCGTAGCCGGCGGCGCCTGCTCGAGTACGTCAAGTCCGAAGAGAGCCTTGCGAAGTTCCGCGAAACCGTCAAGGACGGCAGCGCCTACGCGGTTGTGCCGCTTGACGTCGTTTCCGAGCTTGGAGAGATGAGCGACTTCCTGGATCGTCATCACGGCGAACTGATGCCTAACAGCGCGGCAGAGTCTGCCGCCTAGTCGCTTGCCGTCATGACGCTTCAACTTATCACCGCATGCGAAAAAGTCACGCAGGATGCCCCATTCGCCTACGAAGGCCAGGGCAAGAAGATTGCAATTTACCGAGTCGATGGCGAGTTCTTCGCAACCGACAACGTCTGTCCGCATGCCTACGCGCTGCTGACCGACGGATTCGTGGAGGGCGACACCGTCGAGTGCCCCCTGCATGGTGCCCTCTTCAACATCCGCACTGGCAAGTGTATGGGTCTGCCCGCGGAATCTGATCTGGCGACGTATCCCGTCACGGTGGTTGAGAACAAGATTTTCCTCAACTTCTAGTTAGCCTCGAACATGACTAAAGTCAACGACATCGTCATCATCGGGGCCGGGCAGTCCGGCGGCTGGGCCGCCAAAACACTGCGCGACTCGGGTTTCACCGGTTCAGTGCAGCTTATCGGCGATGAAAGCCATCTTCCTTACGAGCGTCCACCCCTTTCGAAGCAAGTCTTGCTCGGCGAGTTTGAGCCTGGCGCGTGTCAACTGTGGTCCTCGGAGCGCCTTGAGGAGCTGGGAATCAAGGCGGAACTTGGCAATCACGTCGAGCTTGTCGACCGGAGGGGCGGCCAGGTCGTATGTCGTGAAGGCAAGTCGTTCCGATTCGATCAATTGCTTCTTGCTACAGGATCTCGACCCCGGCGATTGATCTGCGAGGGTGGCGAGCTGGCAGGTGTGCATTACCTTCGGACGATCGACGACTGCATGGCCATCCGTGCCAGCCTCGGGCCTGACACTCGGCTGGTCGTGGTTGGGGGTGGTTGGATAGGGCTGGAGGTGGCCGCGGGCTTGCGTGCGCGTGGCGCGCACGTAACCGTGCTCGAAACCTCCGAGCATCTCTGCGGGCGTTCGCTATCCCCGTCGCTCAGCAAGTACTTCCTCGAGCAGCACCTTAGGCGCGGCGTTGACGTCCGGCTCGGCGCTCGCCTAAAGCGTTTCGTGGGAAAGGGAAGGATTCAAGGGGTGGAGCTTGACGACGGTTCGATGCTGGATGCGACGGTCGTGCTCGTAGGCATCGGAGCGATACCGAACGACGAACTGGCCCGGTCGTGTGGACTGGAAGTTGGCAACGGAATAGTTGTCGACGAGCATTGCCGAACTTCGGACCCCCGTATCTTTGCCTGCGGTGATGTTAGCGATCAGCCGCTGGGCGAGGGCAGGGTACGGCTCGAATCCTGGAAGAACGCGCAGGATCAAGGCGTAGCAGCTGCAAAGGCGATGCTGGGCATCGATTCCCTCGCCAGAGAGTTGCCGTGGTTCTGGTCCGACCAGTTTGACATCAACTTTCAGCTGGTCGGCATCGTGCCCCCAACTGCGCAGCAGTATCGAAAGGCCAATGCAAGTGAAAACGGGTTCATCGACTTTTTTGTGCAAGAGGGGCGCCTGGTAGCAGCCGCCGCCATTAACAGTCCCCGCGAATTGCGGGAAGCCAAGAGGGCGATTCAAAAGGCGCTTCCATTCTGCGTGGATGGCCTGGTGTTGGTTTAAGGTCAAGAAGAGAGGCCCCTGTGGGGCAGGAGAAAGAACTATGAGCGGCGCACGAGCGTTGGTACTGGAGTCACCCAAGAATCTCCAGTTGCGGGAATTTCCCATCCCGAACGTCGGCGACGACGATGCGGTGTTGCGGGTCGAAGCGTGTGGTCTGTGCGGCACCGACTATGAGCAGTGGCTCGGTCACCTCGGTGATTGGGGCGGAGGCATGCCGATAGTGCCTGGTCACGAGATCATGGGCTTCATCGAGCGCATCGGGCCGACAGCAGCCAAGCGTTGGCGCGTGAAGGAAGGCGACCGTGTAGCGGTCGAGCCGATCATTCCTTGCGGGCACTGTGCAGATTGCATATCTGGCGAGTACACACGGTGCCAGTCCGACTTGGGGTACGGCCTGTACCAGAACATCTATTCTGCGCCGTCGCTGTGGGGAGGCTACGCGAGCCACGTGTACCTGCATCCGAAGACGATGGTGCACAAACTGCCCACGGACGTCGCTACCGACCTAATGACCCTGGTTAACCCTTTGTCCAACGCGATCCGCTGGGTGTACGAGGTGGGCGGCGCCTCGCTCGGAAAGACGGTGGTGATCGCTGGTCCGGGGCAGCGGGGACTGCTGGCCGCCGTAGCAGCTCACAGGGCCGGTGCTTCGCAAATCATCGTGACCGGAACATCGTCTGACCGCGGCCGTCTGGATTTGGCGCTTCAGCTTGGCGCTACGGCGGTCATCGATGTGAACAAGGAGGATCCGGTGGAGCGCGTGATCGAGATCACTGGTGGACGTTTAGCCGATGTGGTCCTCGACGTGTCGGCGGGATCGATGGCACCGATCATCCAAGGCGTCGACATGGTCAAGCGCGGCGGTCGTATCGTGCTCGCTGGACTCAAAGCGAACAAGCCACTCGACGGGTTCCCGATCGACAAGGCTGTTCTGCGGGAGATTCAACTCGTCGGGGTGCTCAGCGCGGGTTGGGAGTCGACGGAACTGGCGATCGATATCGTCAAGCATGCTGGAGAGGCGCTGAGACCCCTCTGCACCCACTCATTCGTCCTTGACGAGGGCATTGAGGCGGTGCGCACGCTCGGGCGAGAGGTGACTGACGGCCGGGATGCCATCCATATCACCCTGACACCTGAGTAAGCGCATGTGTGCGGCCTGTTATCGCGCGGCCTCATTTCGATCCCTTGTCGCGGACGATAAGCCCGCTAAGGGGGACGAATTGAGGCATCAAGAGCCGCCGTCCGTGCCCTCGGCCGAACCTCACTCGCCTCTAGCGGATACTCGTATGGGCGAGCAGCCCTCAGCAAAGTCGTAGCGCCACCGGCCTCCCGGGTGGCGCTGTGGCGAGCGCGGATGGTCTGCTTGGCCCGCAGCACCAAGCTGCAGGGGCCCTTGCGCAATATCAGGCCTTGGCCGCCGGGATGTGCGATTGCGCGCCCAACTGCGGCCAGGCAATCGGCGCTGTTGCTGCGGCGAGGCGTTCCCGCGGTGGGAGCCGCGAGTCCCAATGCCTAGCTACCAGTCTCAAACCAGTGACGTCATTGGCTTCGTTCGAGCAGAGCCAGAGCGTTGGCTTGGCGAGTTGCTCCGGTTGAATAAGGTCTTCGGGATCGATTCCGCAATCAGCCGGCACCATACGGGAGTTCACAGGGCCGCCGGGGAGCAACACGTTGACTGTGACCCCACTTCCCTCCAGATCCTGGAACATGATGCGTGACGAGGCCTCTAGAGCTGCTTTACAAGGCCCATAGGGGCCAATGCCTTGGCGGTACATCGTATCGAGACTGGTTGAGACGTTGATGATGCGGCCCCATCCCTGTCGGACCATGTCCGGGGCGAACAGTGTGCTGAGCAGTTGCGCGCCGAAGACGTTGACCCGCAGCATCTCGAGCCATAGCGCATCCGGGGTGGACCAGAATTTGGGCTTGGCCACGAGATAAGCCGGGTCATTGCGCTCAGGACCAATCGCCGCGTTGTTGATAAGGATATCGACGCCGGTGGATGCGCCGGCCAGTTCGGCGCGCAGTGCCTGTGCGCTGATCCGATCGGCAATGTCCATCGCCTTGGCTTGAACGCTCGCTCCGGCTCCTCGCAACTGCGTTGCCGCCTCAGCCAGTTCTTGCTCCGCTACGTCGACCAGGATGAGATTTGCGCCGGCGGTGGCTAACAGCTCGGCAATGGCCAGACCAATTCCTTGTGCCGCGCCCGTTACCAGTGCGGTTCGACCCATCAGGCTTTCGGCCGGAAGGTCTACGGACGAAACCGTCACGTCGGATCCCCACCGGAAGGCTGGCTGAAGTCACCAAAGCACTTGGCCGCGAAGCGCAGCGCCCGGGCCTTGGCGAGTTCATGCGCGTCGGGATTGAATCGATCGGCGCGGAACCGGTTGTAGAACGCGTGCTCAGCCCCTTCATAGGTGTAGAACTCGTCGTCGTCGCGTCCGCGCCTGGTGACCGCGTCGGAGACCGCCTCAATGACTTCGACGGGGTTGTGGTTGTCGTTCGTCCCGAAATGGAACTGCAAGGGACATTCGATTCCCTGGATGAGGTCCCCGAGCTTGTTCAAGCCCACACCGTACATGGAGATCATGCCGGAGAGGGGCGTAGCGGCGGCCATGCGGATCGCCATGCGGCCGCCTAGACAAAAGCCAAACACGATGGGCCGTTGGTCCGCCGTCTGCTCTGCCTGTAGCCAGTCGGCGCAAGCGGCCAGATCCAAGGCCCCAGTGCCCTCGTCGTAGCGCAAGGAGTAGTCAACGGCCTGTTGGCGCTCGTTGTCGTCTTCGCCGTTGCCCAAATTCAAATTTCGTGCCAAGCGCCAGTAGATGTCCGGCACAAGAACGGCGTAGCCAGAATTCGCCAGGTCGTCCGCGATCGAACGCATCGCCGGCGTAACACCGAAGATTTCCTGGATCAGAACGATGGTGCCATGGGCCCGTGCAGGTCGGGTGTAGTACGCGTCCATGCTATCCGAACCGACGGGGACTGAGACGTTTGTCGAAAGCAGGTCCATGGCAAGTAGATGTGTTGACAAAGGTAGTTGAATGAGGCATCGTAGCATGCAGTGTTTGGTGTTGGCAATGAACTGGAAGAAAAGATGGATAGCAACGCAACCTCGCCCCTGACAGGCGTGCGAATCGTGGAACTCACAGCGATGATCACCGGGCCGCTGGCGGGCACGTTGTTGGCGGATCTGGGCGCCGACGTGATCAAAGTGGAGAACCCCAAGGATGGCGATCCGTTCCGATCCTTCCGCGGAGGCACCTACAGCCCCTACTTCGCCACCTACAACCGCAACAAGAAGGGCGTCACGCTTAACTTGAAAGGGGAGCTGGGGAAAGCGGCGTTCCTGAAGCTAATTGAAACCGCGGATGCACTGATAGTGAACTTTCGCTCCGGTGTGATGGAGCGGCTAGGCCTTGGCGTGGACAAACTGCGGGAGGTCAACCCTCGCCTGATCGTTTGCTCAATCACGGGTTTCGGCGAGTCCGGCCCATACGCTGATCGACCGGCCTACGACGCGGTGGGACAGGCGCTCAGCGGCATCTCGAGCCTCTTGCTTGGCGCCGATGCGCAGATCACCGGCCCGTCGATCGCGGACAACCTAACCGGCATGTATGCCAGCTACGGTATCCTCGGCGCGCTGTTCGAACGGGAACGCACGGGCAGGCCCCGCACGCTCCAGTTGAACATGTTGGAGTCGACGATGGCGTTCATTAGCGATCCATTTGCCAATTTCACGATGGCAGGGGTCAAACCGGATCCCTTGATGCGAGTGCGCGCGTCACAGTCTTATGCGTTGCGCTGCCGAGACGGCTCCCTGGTGGCCGTGCACATGTCCTCGCCTCAAAAGTTTTGGGAGGGCTTGCTCAAGGCCCTCGAGCGCGAGGACCTGGCGACTGATCCGCGTTTCACTGAGCGCGCGCAGCGACTGGACAACTACGAAGAACTTGCCATTGAGCTGAACCGAACATCCAAGACGCAACCGCGTGACCATTGGCTAGCCCGGCTCGTCGAGTTCGACGTGCCGCATGCCCCTGTGCTGACACTTCCAGAGGTCATGGACGACGCACAGGTGAAGCACCTGAACTCCTTCGCAGATGCTGAACACCCCGTGCACGGTCCGCAGAAGATGATCCGCAGACCGGTTCTTTACGACGGCCAGCGAGAGGATCAACCGTTGCAGCCCGCGCCCGACCTGGGCGAACACTCCCTTGATGTATTTCGTGCACTCGGTTACGCCGACGATGTGATCGCCAAGATCCAGTCTGGCGGCTGAGAAGGTTCGCGCCCAGACATTGACCATCAGGAATCAATCATGACGAAGACACAAATCGGAAGCCATCCAAGCGACACAACGCGCCTGCGCGTTCGCGGCAAAGACACTCTGAGTGAGGTCGTAGGAGAACTTAGCTTCACTGAAGGCTTCTACATGGTCGTTACCGGACGTGTTCCGACTGCGACGCAGCGCAAGGTACTCGACGCGGCGCTGCTGGTCCTGATGGACCATGGCCTGACGCCCAGCGCACTGGTGGCACGCATTGTTGCCGACTCGAATCCCGACGACATTCAGATCCCGCTGGCAGCGGGCGCATTGATGGTTGGCAACCGATTCGCGGGCACGATGGTCGGTGCGGGCCGGGTGTTGAACGAAGGCATGTCCTTTGCGGGCGATCGGCGCGAATGGGCCAAGGGTCTTGTTGCCAAGTTCCGCGAATCCAAGCGCCGCATCCCCGGCTTTGGTCACCCCAACTACAAGGGCGTGGACCCACGCGCGGCGCGGCTGTTCGAAGTAGCGATGACGGCTGGCGTGAAGGGCGAGCACATCGCTTTGCTGAAGACGCTGAGTGAAGAGATCGATGCCGACGCGGGCAAGCAGATTGTCCTGAACGCGACCGGCGCACTGGGCGCGATCTTGCATGAGATCGACTTCCCGGTGGAAGCGATGCGCGCGGTGGCTGTGGTAGGCCGCTGCGCAGGGCTGGTCGGTCATGTGCTCGAGGAGCGGAGTTCGCCCATCTCCCCAGACATCTATGCCTTCAGCGAGACTATCGTCTACGAGGACGGGTTAGATTGAAGTCGTCGCAGCGCCAGTTCCAGAGGATGACGGGCGTTCAGCATCGACGATCGACTGTGACGCCCAGTCAGGCTGTACCCAGGCCGCCTCGGCGGCGCCGAAGCGCCCCACTTTTCCAAAGGTTGGATCGGATGGAACGCCTGTGAGCGTGAAAACCGCAGTAGTGAAATCTGTCACGGCACGGTACCGTACCCGTCCGGATCATCTGTGGGCCCGGTTTCCGGAGTACGCGGTATTCAGGCAAAAAGACAGCGGCAAGTGGTACGCGCTGTTCATGACCGTACAGCGAAAGAAGCTTGGGCTCGCGGGCGAAGGCAACGTTGATGTTGTAAACGTCAAGAGCAGGCCGGAAATGGTCGGGTCGCTCAGAATGAAGGACGGGATCCTTCCGGCCTACCACATGAACAAGGAGCACTGGCTCTCGGTGCTGTTGGACGCGACGGTACCAGAGGAGCTCGTGTTGGAGTTAATCTCCGACAGTTTCGAGCTCACATCAGGCGCTTGAGGTCTTTGAAGCCAGCCGTGCGACGACCGGACATCGGCGGCCATCAAGCGGACTGAACCCTGACCGCGCAGAAGTGTCGACCGACGTCCAGGGAGCCGCTGTGCCGCCCCGGGTAGAACTTATCAATCGATGTGAGCTCCGGATACCTTCACGATCTCAGACCATTTCTCGGTCTCGGCCTTGCTGAACTGCACGAGCTGTCGCTCGTCCATCAGGGGGACGTCCAAGCCCAACGCGACCAGCTTGGCTTTGGTTCCCTCGGTCATGACGGTCTTCCATGTCGCGTCTCGCAACTTCGCAAGTACAGCTGGAGGGGTCTTTGCGGGGGCGTAGAGCATCATCCAAGCCATCAGGTCGAAACGCTCCACGTCCTGCTCCTGGATCGTGGGGACCTCCGGGGCGATCGAAGTACGCTGCGCAGTGGATGTGCCGAGCGCGCGCAACTTGTTCGCGCGGATGTGGGAGAGTGCCGCCACAGGGTGGTAGAACATGAAGTCCACTTGGCCCGCAATCACGTCGTTCAGTGCGGTTGCGCCCTCCTTGTAGGGCACATGCACCATGTCGCCACCCAGGCGAACCTTGAGCAACTCGCCAGCCAGGTGGCCTGAAGTTCCGTTGCCCGCGGAAGCGAAGCTCAGGCTCTTTCCACCTGACGCAGCAATGCGCAGGTCCTTCAGCGTCTTGTAAGGTGAGTTGGCCGAGACGATTAGCAGGGTAGGTGTGGAGCCGGCAAAGCCGATGGGCGCGAAGTCCTTGAGCGCGTCGGTGCTGGTCTTTCGGTACAGCGCGGGGTTGATCGCGTGTGTTCCGACAGTTCCGAGCAGGATTGTGTACCCGTCTGCGGAAGCCCTGGCAACCGTATCTACGCCGATGTTGCCGCCTGCGCCGGCCCTGTTTTCAACGACGACCGGCTGGCCCATCTGGTGCGCGATGCCTTCCCCAAAGACCCGTGCCACGATGTCCGCGGTCGTGCCCGCGCCGAACGGCACTATAAGCTTGATGGGACGGCTGGGGTATTCCTGGGCAACGGCTTGTTGTACGAGGCTCAAGACGGCTGCGGCAGTCAGAATTGTTCGACGAGAAAACATGGAAATCCTTTGGGGTGTCACAACTCCTAGCCAACAAGCCGAGCTTGCAGGAGTACTCGACAGGCTATGTTAACTAGCCTTGTTGACTAGTGCAATATTGGGGCCAGCCTTGTGCACCCACGCGGCGACGACTACGGACTACGAGAAGCGCCCAGTGCACCGCACCGGTGCAGCTGTCGCATCTCTTGGTGCCTGACATGCCCAAAACCCCATCCAATCCGCCGTCAGAGAGGGCAACAGGTCAAGCCAGAGCCAGAGCCGTAGAGTGAGCCTGCGGGCGAGCATAGAAAGCGGCAGCAGAGGCGCCGCCGGGGATGGACTACCACAGTAGGCTAGGGTAGGCGGGAGCGCCCGTCGCATAGCCGTAACGAAGGTCGACCTTCTCCGTGCTAAGCGGCCGCTGTCCGCGGCGCTGGAATCAACTGCCCCGATGGCGTAGGCGTCAGAGCTTCGCGCCGACGTAGAACATCAGAATCGACAAGGCGCTTTCACGCTCTTCGATACTTAGTTGGCTGACAAAATAATCCACGTGAAACTTGACGTTCTCGTCGATTTTGTGCAGCGTGGCGCGGCCCGAATCCGTCATGGCGACATAGGTCGTTCGCTGATCCTGATCACCACGCCGACGCACCACCAAGTCCTTTTCGACGAGCAGTTTGACCAGGCTGGAAGAGAAGGCTGGCGTTATATCAAGGCGGCTGGCGATTTGATTAACCTGCAGCTCCATTTCAGGGCTGCCGTAGATTTGGATAAGTGCCTGGTGAGCCAACGGGTCGATGCCAAACTTTTTGGCCTGCTCTTCGACAATGCGGAACACCTTTCGCAGCACATAGCGCGCTTCGGCAACGCCTATGAAGTAGAGGTGTTTATTGCCGTCTCGTGCTTTGCGGTTTGCATCACTTTTGCGACGGATGCGATCAACGGAGAGCGGCTGCGACGCGACCGGCACATCTAGTTTGGGTTCACGTGATTTGATAAGCGCACGCGAAGGCTTTGAAGCGGTGGTCATTTTAATTTGCTGGGTACCGATTGAGCGCGTCGCGTGCCGCCACAGTCAGTCTCTAAAGACTTTGATCTGTGGCAATATATATCATGTAAATAGCATTGTCAACACACTGATATAACGAAAATGTAGCCGGGCTTGCAAAAAAAAGGCCGGAAGTCCGGCCCTTTCTTTGTTATAGCTCAGCGCGCTACTTGTAGTCGTTCGGTCCGAACGCGCCCTCAAAGCCTGGAAGGGCCAATGCGCGATCGACCAAGCCGGTCGCTCGTGCGTAATCAAAATTGCGGTTGACATTTTGCTTGACCAAGAAGGACGCGCCGCCGTAGAACTTCTCGTATTGCTGGTGGCGATTCCCAAACTCGGAGCCAATAAAGTCCCATGCCATTCGCATCAGCGCGACGCGCTCGTCGGCGGTGGTGGTCGCCGAACGGTAGTACCGCTGCACGTCCGCTGCAGTGTCGGAGTTGTGGAAGTCCTTGTACGAAGAGGGAAGGGTGATCATCCCGGCGCCTGACAACTCGCGGATGATTTCCACCATGCGAGCGTTCAGTTCCGATTGAAGCGCCATGATCGAGTACAGGGCGGTGCGGGACGGCCACAGTACGCCATTGCTGTCTTTCTCGGCAGCTACTTCCTGTGCCAGCAGCATGTTCTCGACGATCGAAACCAGAGAGGTCAACTCGCCCATCTGGGTCTGCACCGCGGGGTTGGCGTCATTGCCTGTCAGCTCGTTCATGCGTTTGGCCAAGCCGGTCATGAAACGCAGCTTGGTGGCGTAGCGAGCCTGCGCCTGCAAGTTGCCATACAGGTGGGCGGGCGTTTTCCACCACTGGTCGCGGGCGACCTGGAGGTTGCGGTAGATGAAAACGTGCTCCCAGGGGATGAACACGTCTTCGAGTACCACGAAGCAGTCCGATTCGTCGAAGCGACTCGACAACGGATAGTCAAAGGAGTTCAGTGCCTGACCGCCGAACGGGCGACGCGGGTAGAGCTTGACACCAGGGGCTCCCACCGGAACGGCCACGCCGAACGCATAGTTCTCGTCTCCGGCCTGCAGCGGGTGGATTGTGCTGATGTAGATGTAGTCGCAGTAGACGCCGGCCGTTGCCAACTGCTGTGCGCCCTTGATGACGATGCCATCGTCTCGCTCCTTGACAACCCCTGCGTACAGGGTGGGGTCGCTTTGCTGGTGCGCTGGCTTGCTGCGGTCGATCTGCGGAGGCACGATGGCGTACGTAACGTACTGGTGGGTCTCGCGCAGGTGCTCGTAGAACTTGACCACGTTGTCCGCAAATTGCTGTCCACCAGCAGCGAACACGCTCGGAACTGCCGCATAGCCAGCGAAGAATCCAGCGACGTGATCTGGCGAGCGGCCCATCAGGCCGAAGGTAGCCTCCGACCACAACTCGCTCGCCAGACGCTTGGCCTTTAGATCGGCGTGCGTCTGCGGGATCTGGAACCCGCGGAGGACTGGGTTGCCGGTCGCCGGTGAGGTGTACGTCATCACCTCCCGGTTTTCGGGCGCCGCCGCGATGTCATAGAGGTTGCTCAGAGAGCGCGCTCCCCTTGCGAACGCGCGATGGGTCGTCACGTCCAAGACCCGTTCGCCATCCACATAGATTTGTCGACCATCGCGCAGCGCGCGCAGGTACTCATCACCCGTACGCAAGTTAGCTGTGACCACTGTAGCTCCTAGTTGAAACGACTTGATACCGCCTTGAACGGACGGCGACTTGGCTCGGTTGGCTTCGCCGGATCCACGGTTGACGCCAGATCCCAAACGCTGCATACTAAGCCACATAGGTATGTTAACTCATCTATCTGACGCATGCAACGTGTCTGTGTTTGCGATGCAGCGCCAGGGTCCACAAACCCGTGAACCGGTGAACTAGAGGAACTAGACGGAAATGAACAATGTTCGAGCAAGGCTGCATCTGGAGACGGCCGACCACGTGGGCCCGCATCACCTCGACGTGCCTGTCACCGACCTGGTGATTGCGGGCTGGACCGGTAGCGACGCCGCGGCCATTGAGGCCCACATCGTGGAGTTGGAGGCGTTGGGTGTGCGGCGTCCGAAGAAGACGCCAATCTTCTACCGCGGCGCTGCCACGCTGCTGACCCAGCGCGAATCAATCGAAGTGGTGGGAAGCACTGCGAGCGGGGAGGTAGAACCCGTGATCTTCAGCACCGATAGCGGTCTGTGGCTGGGCATCGGATCGGACCACACCGACCGCGAAGTGGAGACCGTGGGCATCACGATCTCCAAGCAGATGTGCGCCAAGCCCGTTTCCACGAAGGCCTGGAAGTTCGAGGAGGTGGCGGGCCACTGGAACGAACTCATCGTTCGCTCATGGATGACCAAGGGCGGTCAACGCCGCCTCTACCAAGAAGGGCCTCTCGCCAAAATGCGTCATCCCTATGAACTGCTCAAGCTTTATGGCGGCGAGGGCTACGTCCCCGAGCCCGGCCTCGTCATGTTCTGCGGAACGCTGGCGGTGCACGGCAATTTGGAGCCCGCAGAGTTGTTCGAAATGGAGCTGGAAGATCCCGTGCTCCAACGCTGTCTTAACCATTCCTATCGTGTGACTGAACTGCCCATCGAGGGCTAAAAGGAAAGTGCTATGCCGATGAACAAACCCCACCTTGAATTTCACCCATTGGACATGGTCAATGGATGGCAGAGCCCTCCGGGGTATCCGCCGGGCGCGGCCGTGCAAGAGAAGATTTTGGCCAGTGACATCGATGAGGTGAACAAGTCCGGTAGCAGGACCCGATTGCTTCGGTTCGAAGCGGGAGCCTTCTCCACCAAGCCTTTCGTTCACGACCACTGGGAAGAGGTCTACCTGGTGTCGGGAAACCTCACAGTGGGCAACGACGAGAACGGCGTGGGGGGTGAAGTGTTCGCCGCGCCAACCTATGCATGCCGTCCTCCAGGTGTTTGGCACGGTCCGTTCAAGTCTGAGACGGGCTGTCTTCTGTACGAGATTCACTACTACGACGAGAGCAAGAAGTAAGAGGCGCCCCATGACTTTGAAGATTGCAGTCCCCGACCTCATCTCGAACTCCTACTTCCCCGTCGAAGCTGCCGTGGAACTTGGCTTCTTCAAAGCCGCGGGTCTCGACGTCTCGCTTGAGCTGATCTTCCCCGTTGACAAGGCCTATGCCGCGCTGAAGGAAGGGCGGGTCGATTTCGTGGGGGGGTCGGCCCATTCCGCCCTTGCTGCCTTCCCGGACTGGAAGGGAGTCAAGTTGCTGGCTGCCCAGGCGCAGGGCATGTACTGGTTCCTTGTGATGCGGTCCGACCTGGTCAAGGAAAAGGGTGACCTGAGCGTCGTCAAAGGCCGCAAGATCGGCGCGGCTCCATGGGTAGAGATGGGCCTTCGGCAGTTGTTGGTCGCTGGCGGGATCGATATCGAGCGCGACGGCGTTCAAATTGCGCCTGTGCCTGGTGTGCAGGCGGGCAACGTGAACTTTGGTGTCACCGCCGCGAAGGCTCTCGAAGACGGGAAGATCGATGGGTTCTGGGCCAACGGCATGGGAACCGAGGTTGCGGTCCGCAATGGCGTCGGGACCGTTGTCTTGGATGTGCGCCGAGGGGACGGCCCTGCAGGCTGCTTCGACTACACGTTCGCATCGATTGCCGCAGCGGACGCAGTGATCGAAAAGTCTCCTGACCTGGTAGCTGCCGCCGTAGGCGCCCTGGTCAGTACTCAGAAGGCATTGATCGAGAACCCCGGCATCGCCGCGAAAGTTGGCGAAAAGCTGTTTCCGCCGACGGAAGCGTCACTGATTGCCAAGCTTATCGAGCGGGATTTGCCCTACTACGACGCGTCGATCTCGACCCGAGCCGTGGATGGCATGAATGCCTTTGCCCGATCGCTCGGCATTCTCCGTGGCAATCCCGCCTATTCCGATGTGGTCGCGGATCAGTTTAAGCCGCTCTGGAAAGCATAAGTAGGAGGTCCGCCGTGTCCCTCGAGCAGAAAGAATTCCGCAACGCGCTGGGCCAGTTCGCGACCGGCGTAGCTATCGTGACCGCGACCGTGGACGGCAACCGTTTGGGCGCCACCATCAGTTCGTTCAACTCAGTGTCGCTGGACCCGCCGCTTGTGCTGTTCAGCATGATTCGAGGGTCTCTCGGCATTGCCCAGTGGAAGGCTGCGAAATCCTATTGCATCGCCATCCTGGGCGAATCACAACGGGATCTGTCCAACCGATTCGCCAAAGCGGGAACGGACAAGTGGATTCGCATCGCCCCTACATTTGCAGCCAACGGAGCACCCATGGTTCCGGGCGCAAACGCCTATTTCGAATGCGAGCCGTGGAGCGTTTGCGACGGAGGTGACCATGAGATCTTCATCTGTCGGGTCACAGCGTTTCGAGTGATCCCTCAAGCGGAGCCTTCGCTGATTTTTTGTGGCGGCAGGTATAGGCACCTGAGCGCACTTGACGCCGCAACCACCCCGCCACCCGAGAACCTGTACTTGCACGGCTGGTGACCGCCGCGACACAAATCTCGGCACGAATGCTCCAACCCAGCACCGAAGGTCGTACCTATGAATACCGCACACATCGGGGTCCCGGAAAGAAGCGACCGCTTCATCAATCTGGTCGACTTCAAATGGCTGATGGCTGGCATGGGCTGGTGGGTCAATCTTTCTCGTTTGCAGACCGATAGGGACTACATCGACGAGTGCCTGCAACTCGCTATGACCAGTGACTCAGAGTTGCTGCAGGAGCGAAGCATTGAAATGCTTGGCTTGCGAGGCTCGGATTCGCATTGCGACAAGGTTGTATCGTCCCGATCCCTCGCCTCGGCATGGTGACAGGCGCTGTCCGGCTCCATTTGCCTGGAAAGCTCACTCACTCGTCAACGTGGTTCTTGGGTGGATGAAACACCTCCGAGTAAGTACGGATCAGTCTTCCGCGCCTCACAAACACTTCTTCCCTTGAGAACGTCATGGAACAAATCTCCAAGCTTGAAACCGTCGAAACCATGCTGTCAAGAATCGAGGATCCGCGGGGGCAGGGGTCCGTCGTGTTCACACAGGTGTACCGCGAGCAGGCTCGTGCGTCCGCAGCGAGCGCAGATGTCTTGGAGAAGGCGGGAATTGAGCAGCATCCTCTGGCAGGGGTGGCAGTTTCTGTGAAGGACCTGTTCGATGTGAAGGGTGCGCAGACGCTGGCTGGGTCGCGCGCGCTGTCGAATGCCAAGCCTGCCTCTCAGGATGCAACTGTGGTCGCCCGGCTCCGCCGTTGTGGTGCCGCGATCATCGGCAAGACCAACATGACCGAGTTCGCGTTCTCGGGTTTGGGCATCAATCCCCACTACGGAACGCCGGTGAGCGTATGGGACCGGCCGGCTCGCCGCATCCCCGGGGGCTCATCTTCCGGTGCGGCGGTGTCCGTCGCCGAAGGAATGGCCTGGGCTGCGATCGGCACGGACACCGGCGGGTCGTGTCGAATCCCTGCCGCCTTCAATGGCATCGTCGGGATGAAGCCGACGGCTTCCACCGTGCCGCGGGACGGAGCGCTTCCCCTTTCGTCCAGCTACGATTCTGTGGGGCCCCTCGCGTCAACGGTGGCCGACTGTGCCAGGGTGTACTCGGTCATCAGTGGTTCTACCGCAACGCTGGTCAAACGCGAATGCTCCACCCTCCGTCTGGGGGTAATTCGAAACTACGTCTTGGAGGGGCTTGACGACTATGTCGGGCACGCATACGAGGCTGCTTTGAAAAAGCTGGCGGAGGCAGGTGCTGTACTGCACGAATTGACCCTGCCGGTGCTGAACGGAATGCCGGACGTCCTTCATGGCGGGGGCCTAGTCGCCGCGGAAGCATTTCAGTGGCATCGTGAGCTCTTGGCCAGCAACGAAAACGAGTATGACCCTCGAGTTTCGTTGCGGATCCTGCGTGGCCAAAGCATTGGAGCCGCCGACTACATTTCGTTGCTGGCCGTACGTGAAAGAATGATTCAGCGCTGGTCTGAGCAGATCGCGGAATTCGACGCTGTCCTGATGCCCACTGTACCCACCGTGGCGCCACAGTTGGAATCGCTTGAAGATGATGATGAGTACGGGCGTGTAAATCTGCTGCTGCTGCGTAACCCTACCGTCGTGAACATCATGGACGGCTGCGCCGTGTCGGTGCCGTGCCACGAACGCGGCGGCGCTCCGGTAGGCCTGTCGATCGCGGGAGACCGCGGGCGCGATTGGCTAGTGCTCAGCATCGCACGCATCATCGAGCAAGTGCTCGCCGGCTAATCCTTCCCACTAAATTTGTTGAGGACTCCATGCAAGGCGACATCCACTTAATTGCAGCGTCCGCTTACCCTGCAGGTACCCTGCCAGGGATGGGGCTGTCTCGCTTTGCAAAAGAGCTTTGCGTCCTTTCGGGTTCACAGATGACCGTCGATTGTTGTCATGACCTGCCGATGCAGGCCCCGTCGATACTGGATGCGGTGCGACAAGGAGACTTCCAGATCGGCGATCTGTACTGCGGCGCGCTGAGCAACGTGGATCAACTCTTTCAGATCGGTTCGATGCCGTTCCAATCGTCGACCAGGGCGTCTGCGTTGCAGCTCTTGGCGGTGGCGCGCCCGCACTACGAACAAGCCTTTGAGGCATTGGGAGTCCGTCTCGTGTACGTCTCGCCCTGGCCGCCAACTGGACTGTGGACGCGTGAGCCAGTCCGATCGAGGACAGAATTCGAGAAACTGCACATCAGCACTTACGACGATATGTCGGCCGACGTTATGAGAAGCGCGGGCGGCCAAGCGGTGCAAATGCCAATCGGAGAAGCCTTCAGCCACCTACGGCAAGGAAGCCTGGGAGGCGTTCTCTCATCGGGTGACGGCGCCGCGGGCCAGCGCCTCGGCGAGCACCTGCGATGCTTCTACGACATTAGATATGCCACGCCAATCTCTTTCGCCGTAATGAACGCTCAGCTGTATCGCGCCATGGCGAGCGATCAACAGCGGCTGGTTGATCAAGCTTCTGAAAAGATCGAACGATCGCTCTGGTGCGACTTGGATCGTCGTGTTCGTCAAAACCATAGCCACATGACGGCTGCCGGCATCCAGGTGTTCCCGGAGCTCGAGGCGAAGCTGAAGCAAGCTCTATGGGAAGGCGGGCACCAGGCAATCAGTCGGTGGGAGCAGGGCGCCTGTGGCAAGACTGCATCGATCCTCGGAGAATACTTTCCGTCGCCGCAGGGGAGGTAATCTGTGCCCCGCAGCTCGTCCCGTTGTGCCACCGGCGTGGTGATCAATCGCCCGATTGAGCGCTGACCCCGAATCCGAACACTGTCGGAGCGCTTCATCAACCGGGATCGTCACCTGCCCTTGAGCCTGACTAGTCCGACCCCTTGTGCGAATTCGGTAGCGATAGGTGCGAACGCGTCCGGACCCCCGCCCGGCCTCAATCACGCACTCCAAACTGCTGATCGTGGGCAGCGAGGCGAGCCTCTGGCTTGCACTGAAGATTAGCTCTTTGCAGAGGGCAGCGCTGGCGGGGCGTCCCGGCGCATCGCCATAGAAGGTATCGTGGTCTGCATTGTTCATCGGCGCATTTGCCTTCAGGCGTGCGACGAAGTCGGGATAGGCGAGCACCATCTGGCCGTACGCCTCCAGCTCAGCCAGGCCTGGCGCCACATCGGCGCCGATCGGTTCGCGCGCCCGCCCCGGCCGGTTCAGGGTGAGCGCGCCGTCCCGAGCCTGCGGATGTCCCCCAGCAGCGGCTAAGGCGGCGGCATACTCGTCTTCCTCGCCCATCTGCACGAGGTTGTCCCGGGGGGAAGTTGCGCCCTTCCATGCGGAGGAGTACCGTGGCCAGTTCGGTGCCGGATTCGCAGAGGGTGCCGGGCGGGACGTCTTACAGCTAGGGCTGGCTAGCGAGTGGAGAGTTCACACTATGAGAACCTCAGACCAACTTTCGTTGCTGTGTTGGTTGCCTGACGAGAGTCTATACAGCTTGTGCAGCCGCCAGCACCGGTTCTGGGGTTTCAGACATGCTTCAGAAACTTGCGAGCGGCTGTTTGGCGCACCTCTTGCTGGGACGCATCACGATTTGCCCAACCACCTGGCAGAGCTCGCCATCCGAACGGATTCGGCGTGGGGTGCCGCGCACGACCTCGCGCAGCAACGAACGTTGCTCAAGTTCTACGCGACCTTCTTGCGTGAAGAAAATGTGAACGAGTGCGTCGATGCGATGGCCGGAGACAGCGTCGCGCACCTGAGATTTCGCCTTGGTCTATGCGCGAGTCGGTTTGGTACGAATCATCCGCTGAAGGCGTGCCTTGCATGCATTGACGACGACGTCGAATCTAAAGGATGGCCGTACTGGCATCTGGAACATCAGTATCCGGGCGTGTGGGTTTGTAGGAAGCACGAGATGATGCTTCGCGAGTCGCTGTTGAAGTCGACTGGCCTGGGGAGGTTTCAGTGGCAGCTGCCAGCGAAGGAGCAACTTAGAGCCCGACTTGCAACGGGCTCCTTCGGAATCGATGAACCGACCGAGCAGGCATCGATCTTCGCCAGACTAATTGTTGAGCTGACAGAGTGGGGTGGCCGCATAGGAGTACCTCGATTGCGGCCTCTTTACATTAGGAAGCTGGATCAGCTAGGTCTTGTCACGCCGGGGGGACGCGTCCGAATCGGGAGCGTGGCCAACGATCTGTTGTCACATAGTTTGTCCGTGCGTCCAGTGGCTCCGGAGCTTGGAGCCTTTCCATCAAACTTGGACGAGGTCCGTGCCAATATGGAGCGCTTGCTTCGGCCGACTCGCTCTAGCATTCATCCGCTGCGACACATATTGATGATTAGTTGGCTCTTTCGGGACGCCGCGACCTTCTTCGATGCGTATGCCGAACTCCCTGATGATCCCGTGGATGTCGGTCAAGATCTGGGCGCTACGAACCTTGCTCAATACCGCATTGAAGGGGCTCCAGAGGCGCGTTCCGCCTCGATACGCACCGAGAAGCCGCAAGGGACAGGTCTGTCAGGGGGAATACTGCGAGTGTCAGAAGGCAGTGACTTGACGACTACGATGGCGGACGCCGGGCGTGTAGCGACGCGGCGCGGACCCTGGCTCGTCAAGGGCAAGTTGCGACAACAACTGATCACCAAGTTGGCGGCTGGCAGCGGTGCGCAGGTCCTCTCTGTCAAATACAAGGTTTCAAAGACGACCATTTATGACCTCCTGCGCACAGAGCCTGATCTCTTGGACACCTGGACCGAAGCCCGTGACCAACAGGTGCTCGACCGTGCGCGGCAGCGATGGCTGTATGCCGTAGAAAAGCACGGACACCTCGGGCTCCAGCGCGTGCGGATGCTCGAGTCCGCCGCATACACGCGGCTCTATCGTCAGGACCGCGCGTGGCTGGACCAGCACAAGCCTCCTCGCGTGAAGATGGATTTCGGAAGGCGTAAAGGGGTGTCGTGGCCCGCGCGAGATCTGGTTCTGAGCGCGCAGGTTCAACGCGCGCTGGATGAACTGGCAATGACAAGGTCTGGGGATCGGTGGCATCTCTGGCAGATCTGCCAAGCCGTACCGGAGGTGAAGGCGAAGCTTCGGGTGCTCGATCGACTGCCGCTAACGCGCCAGGTCGTGGATGCCGCATTGGGGCGAGGTGTGAACGGGTCTTCGATAAGGTGAGGTCATTGGCCTTGGATCGCCGTTGGAGGCTGCGCAGTGAATGATTCATCGTGTGCCAACCGAGGAGGCCGAAACTCAGGCAGCTTGCGCCACGGGAAGCCATGAACGGTTCGCCCATCGTCACAGAGACATGCATTGGATAGCCAAGCTCAAATCGTTCCGACCTTGTTCCAAAAGAGGGCCCAGAAGTCATCGTCTCGGGGCACCAAGTCCTCGTAACGAGATCTCGCATCGGGCGTGTTGGACAAGAGCGCCTTGACGCAGGGTTGCAGCAGCTTCAGGTAGGTATCCGCTGCCGTTTTGAAGTCCTGCAGAAGGAGGTTGTCAACCTTGCAGCGTGAAGCGGCAGCTCGGTCAAATGCAACGCGGTGCGCGGCAATCCACAGAGCAATGATAAGCCGCTGGATTCCAGCAGTGCGATCAATGACGACGCGCGCAAGTTCGTCACTGTCTTCAATGCGGTCCTTAACGAACTGGAGCTTGAGCAACTGTTTGAAAAATATCCTTCTGAAATAGGATTTCGGATCGATGCTATTGAATCGCTCCAAAGAGTAGTACCCCATCGTGGAAACGCGCTCCATAGTGCTAAGGCGTTTTGTCAATGCGCCTATACCATCGTATGTGCCGCTCGTGACAGTAGGAATACCCGAGTTTATAAAAGTGAGAAGCCATTTAAGGGCGTTGTCGTCGCTTATACGCAACATTGGACCAGGTTGTTCTGGCGCCTTTTTCCTTCTTCGCTCTTCAAGGGTTGGAATATGAAAGAGATTCTGTATCTCATCAAGATGCAAGATTCCGAGCGATTCTGCCCTGGCGACCAGCGACCACTCGTCCAGCATCTGTTGTCCGTTGGGCTTTTTGAGATCTACGAATCGCGAAAAGCGATTTCCTTGCGTAGCCAAGTCCCACTGGGTTCCCAAGGCGCGGGCCAAATCGGGAGACCGTCCTCCTGCCGGCACATTGACCGACAGGTGGACAACTTGCAAATGATGGCCAATGATGCCCGGGTATGATTGGTGCTTAATGACTTGAGGATAAAGCCCAAATATCTGCTTAAATGTTTCAGTCTTTCCGGTTCCACTGTCGCCCCCAAGTACAGCTGCCGACGCAGGGGCGGCTTTGAGCCCTTTCAAGGTGCTGTACCCGGAAAGCTGGGCCCATGTGCGAGCGTCCGCCGGATTTCGGTGGCTGTAACCTTCTCTGATCATTACATCGACTGTGGCTGCAAGAGGGGTTGCTTGGCCTGGCGGAAGATACAGATTGCGTATGAACATCACCCAATGCAGTCTCAGGTGCCGAGGTATCGATTCAATTAGTGCTGGAAGTTGAGGTATAACCGTCATTAGTTCCAAGGTTCGCGCAGGAGAGAGGATCGATCCTAATGGGCCAATTAGAATATTTTCTCCATATGGATTCAAATCTGAGGGGTCAATGATGGCTGACTTTTGCATGGGACATCCTTCCAAGAATTTTGTTCATCATTGCGATATGCGCGTGATCGGATTCCTCGATTTTCGCCTCGTCGCCGATCACAGTCGAAGGGTGAAGGCCTGCGTTTTTTTCTACTTCGATTTTCCGAGCCTTGGTGACGTTGGGAATTTCTTGAGGAAAAGAGAGAGTTTCGTTCGTCAATGCTTCTGCCTGTGAGATTATCAGTTTCGAGATTTGACCAAGTTGATTGTTCAGCACGACACGACGGTGTTCATAATCGGCATTATTCAAGGACCCGAAATAGAAGGCATCCATGACGTCATCCAACGTCTGAAAGCGTGTGGCCCTCGTGAAATCGGAAAGCTGAAGATCTAGCAGCCCGTTGCCTGAGGGATTGGGCGTCCAAATTCTGGAGACCGTTCCAGGGAAATTCAGAGCTGGAATTTCGCTCCTCCCAAAATTTCTTGCATACGCAGTCCATTGTTCTTCTTCGATTTGGGGGCAAGAATAATCCAAGCCTGCGAAGTTAACGCCGCTTCGGGTGATGATCGCGGTGCGATCTCCCGGCAAGAGTGATGTGATGAGCTGTGGAAGAGTCGTCGCTCGCTGCACCCCAGCGCCAATGGCGTGCCCATAGCTCCAGAGTCCGGCAGGCGACGGGAACACGCCTGCTTGCAGCATGTTGGTATCTAGCCGCTTGCTCCGATCGGCGTTCAAGTTGTAGAGCGTGAATATGATATAAAGGTAGGTGGCGAACTCCGGAACCGTGAGGACCCCTTCCTTTGGATTGAAATGCTTCAATTCATACTCGGGACGTCGCGCATCAATTGCTCCAGGCACGAATAAGAAGATCTTGTTCTTCGCCACGCGATGGAGGACCTCGTTGATGCCTCGAAGGTCTGGGCGGTATGGCGGCATGTATTGCAAGTGCACTTCCAATTCCACACCGAATTGCTTTGCCCCTTTGCTCAGGTACTCGCCGCGGTCGCACCAGAGATAGTAGGAAAGAGTAGGGGATGGGTGCAGGCTCATGATCGGCACGTAATGCCAGAGTTCACCCATCAGGCTTGGCGGCGCCGCCGCGGAGAAGATCGCGAGCTTGGCCGTCGCCCAACTGGGACCGCTAAGGCAGACGTGGAAGCCTACGATCGCTGTCGACCAAACGTCGACGACGATATAGACGATCGGTCGACCGACAAACCATGCGCGGTTCACTGTCGATCGGAGGTACACATCGCCGACTGAACTGTCGATGGCATACGTGTGGCCCGGTCCGGGAACTCCCTTCCAGCTTCGCGCCTTCAGGCCACGCTTGGCCCTGGTCATGTGTCCTTCGGTAGTGCTCTGCGCTAGTCGAACGAGACGATCCGTTTGGCGTTCGAGGAACCTTGCGATCTGCCGTCTCGATGGATAGGCGCCCTTCGGTAGCGGGATTGGCACCAAGCAGCCATCGACTTCCTTGCACTGCGTGAAGAAATGACTATCGAGAATCATCTGGGCCCTGTCCGGATAATCCGGCTTTGGACACTGGATCAAGGCATCGCCGGCCAAGATGAGTGCCTGCCAATCTGTGCAAATACCAGGTTGTTCAGGCGGTAAGATTTTCTGTGTCTCGGCGTAGTGCTTTCGCTGCTTGTTCGTCCAGCGACCGGCCTTCTTGCGACCCCCTGGATCACATGGCCGTGAGATACCCCGCGCGCCAGATCTGAAGTAGCGGTCAATCAGGCTGCTCTCCTCGAAGCCATAGCGACAGAGCAGCGAAAAGTACTTATAGATAGTGCACGCGGCGCGCCCGCTTTCAGTTTTTGCGGCCTCGACGAGGCCCGCAAGAGAACGCGTCTTCAGGAGTTGCTCTTGGAGGCCCTCAATGTCGAGGAAGATCGCCATCGCAAGGCAGCGCGCCTTGTGGTCTTCGTTTTCGTATGGGTCACCGTCCTTTTCCTCAAACTCCTTGCTCGCCGAGTCATCCATTGGACGTGGCTTGATGTTGTAGTACCGAGAGTCATTGAGCAGGTCCACCTGCAAAACCTGAGCTTCGGCGCTCAGTTTCTCGAGTTTGGTCACGGTGGTCCAAATGAGTTTTCCGACGAGCGGCTGGGGAGGCCTTTTGCGGGGATTTTTGGTAACCTCCAAATGCTTCCTGCCACCGTGCGAGGGTTTAATTGCGCTGGCTGGGGCGGCTATACACGCCAAAGCGCAACTGTCACAGTCTTTCCCGATTGCTACGATCCGAAAGGTACCATTCAAAGGCTCAGCTGCGGTGATACGAATCACACCGTTTTGCATCAACTCCATGATGATCTCCTCATCGTGATTGGATTGAGCTCTCGAAAATCCGACAGGGGAAGTAGTGGGTAGGGAAAATTCAAATTCCAGCCCATTCGCATGTCAATTGATAGGGCCTCTTCCCAGACCGATTGCCAGAATGCCCGTTGGGCCAGTTCCATGCTGCCCAATTTGGAAGCCATTCTTTGCAAATTGATATAAAGTGGCGACGCCTGATGAAGACGATGAATGGCCTGCGCGATCGCTCTCGATTCTTCTCCCGCTTCTTTATCAATTGCCCAGGCAGCAGCAGATCTGAGAAGATCGCTCACGCGAGGGTCATATAGCTCGCGCGTGAAAAAAATCCAAGGAACGCCTCTGATTTGCCAGTAGCTCCTTTCCAATGAAAGGAGTTGTCGTTCTCGAGGGGTTATCTTCTTGTTGGGTTTGGCGCCGACTGCCAAGGCAGAAAGCTCCCGGCTGCAATTGCCTGCGGGACCGTAAACGATCAAGCGATCAGTCGAGAGTGTCCATGGCTTGGTATCGGCGCCCTCTCTGATTACAGGGTGCTTGATGCCCAATAATTCGGCTAACTCTAAGGTTCCGAGATACTTTTTTCGCGGATCGACCATCATGTAGGCCGACAAATCGTGAATGGCAGAGTCGAGCGAAAGAGGTCGCTGTTCGGTGCTATCCTTAACGGTGGAATCCAAACTCGTAAATAGCAGACAATCCCATTCCCCATCGCTCAATAGAGCTTGCTGTCGACCGCGCCAAAGATGAAGATGAGAGCGACCCCTGCTTGCGGGATCGCCTCGGGAAACGCCATGCCAAGGAACGTAGTCTAGGTAAGCGCCCAACCCACGGCCTTCTCGGAGGAATCGGGCGAGAGTTGTCGTTGTAAACCGCTTGGTCGTTCGCATCATGGCCCTTCCTGCGAGGCGGGCTATCGCTGCTGGCGTTGAGCCCAGGTGACAAGCTCGCTTAGGTCTGCGGGCCGCACCAAGGCGACTTTGGCGCTGGTATCGCATCACTAGATGAAAAGCATCGGCCTGCACGTCCCATTAAGAAGGCAGCGGGATGGCGCGACCTCGTTCATACTCCTCTCATCGGAGGTGAGGGTAACGATCCGTTATCAATGTCGCGACGGTGGCCTCGCCAACGGAACCGACCTGTAAAAATAGTATGAGTGCCTCCTAAACCCTGGTGCGGTTTGAGGTCTGGCATTTTCAAATGCAAACACCGCATCCATCGGCTTCGTCCATAGTGACCCTCCGATCAACGCCAGAACATACCCGGGCATATAGGGAACTTGACTTCCGAGAAACAGGTCGCACGTCTTGCGGACACGATTGTAATCGGCGACCTCACGCATCCAATCCGATGGATAGGTGGTTAGGACTTTTTCGGCGAGGTCGATTCCTTGTAGGCTCGAGGCGATCTTGACTCCGAGACGTGCTGATTGCCGAAGAATCGAAAAACGCACCACGACATTGATAAAAGGCTTCCCTAAATATAGCATCACCTGACATATTTTCGAATAGTTGGCAACGGCTGGATGACTTCTGCAATCTCTAATCATCTTCTCTTCCGTTTTTGAAGGCGCTAGATTTTCAGCGAATTCTGGTTGCGTTTCGTAGGCGCTCAACGGTGCTCGCGAAAGCTGCACTCTTGGATGTATAGGACACCAGTACATCCCGGGAATTTGGTGCGTCCTGTGCCAATAGCTTCGTGTACCCGTGTGAAAATCGATGCTGGCGCATTTTTTACACCAATAGACATATGGCCGTAGATGGTGGAATATCTGGCCCCGTCGTTCGGGATTTTCCCATCTATTTCGGCAGGAAATTCCGCTCAACGCCACCATTGAGTGTTGAGCTGCAAAATCGCTCGCAGTCAACCCTGACACCTGAGCGAGAATTGCTGCGCGCTTGAATCCCTCTAGACCCGGCCTTCCAAGAAGATCTTTCGTCTTTTTACCCTGGTAATCTCCCGGTGCTAGAAAATTGATAGCGCGAAACCAACTGTCGTAGCCCCAGACTATTTCATCCGGCAAAATTAGAGGTCTGGTAAACCGTATCATTGCACTCTCGACCATTGTTTGCGACCCTATTGGGACCTCGTGTGAGTTTCTGGAACGGCGTTTACGACTGGCTGTGGCGCGAACGAACCTCTGGGGCACGCCCCCAATATGGCCAGCGTTTACGACTTAAATAGCTAGCAACACTGCTGCTGCTCCGCACCACCGCCTAGGAAACAACATGTTCACCTCATCGTCCATTCGCCGCCGCCTGCTGGCCGACGAGGGCGCCTTGTTGTCGGCGCTGATCAAACAGCAGAAGATCGTGGTGGATTGACACGGGACCGGCATGCACGAACAACCCATCCTCACGCAGGCCCACGGTCGGGTCGGCCTCATCACGCTGGCCCGGCCGCGGCAGATGAATGCGCTCGACGACGCACTGATGGACGCGCTCGGCGCGGCGCTGCTCGGATTCGACGCCGACGCCGACATCGGCGCCATCGTGATCACCGGCAGCGCGAAGGCCTTCGCGGCCGGCGCGGACATCGCGGCGATGGCGGACTGGGGCTACATGGACGTCCACCAGGGCGAGTTCATCACGCGCAACTGGGAAACCATCCGCCGGGTGCGCAAGCCGGTGATCGCCGCGGTGGCGGGTGTCGCGATGGGCGGCGGCTGCGAGCTCGCGCTGGCCTGCGACATCGTCATCGCCGCCGAGTCGGCGCGCTTTGCGCTGCCCGAGATCAAGCTGGCCATGATGCCCGGCGCGGGTGGCACCCAGCGGCTGCCGCGCGCCATCGGCAAGGCCAAGGCCATGGACATGTGCCTGTCGGCCCGCACGCTGGACGCCGCCGAGGCCGACCGCTGCGGGCTGGTTTCGCGGGTCGTGAGCGACGAGCGCCTGCTGCCCGAGGCGATGGAACTCGCGGCGCGCATCGCCGGCTTTTCGCTGCCCGCGCTGATGGCGATCAAGGAGTCGGTGAACCGGGCCTGGGAGGCTTCGTTGACCGAAGGCATCCTGTTCGAGCGCCGGCAGCTCCATGCGCGCTTTGCCAGCGAGGACGCACACGAAGGCATGAACGCCTTTCTCGAGAAGCGCCAGCCGGTGTTCCGGCACGGCTGATCCACATCCCACGAGGAGCACCGCATGCAGGCAGTCTTCATCACCGGCCACGGCGGCAACGAGGTCGTCGCCGTCGGCGAGCGGCCGAGGCCGATGCGTGGGCCGGGCGAGGTGCTGGTGCGCCTCCAGGCGGCCACGCTCAACCAGGTCGATCTCTACATGCGCGACAGCGGCGCGGGCATCACGCATCGGCTGCCCCAGATCATGGGACTCGACGGCGCCGGGATCGTGGAGGAGGTGGATGCGGACGAGCCTCTTCTGGCGCCCGGCCAGCAGGTCGTGCTGCATCCGGGCATCGCCTGCGGCCGTTGCGAGTTCTGCCAGCGCGGCCAAGGTGTGCTGTGCACCGCGATCCAGTACCTGGGAGAGCATCGCGACGGCACCTTGGCCGAATACGTCAGCGTGCCGGCCCGCAACGTGTTCCCGATGCCTGCGCACCTGAGCCACGCCGAGGCCGCGGCGCTGGGGGTCAACCACCTCACGGCCTGGCGGATGCTGTTCACCAAGGCGCAGATCAAGCCCTGGGAGACGGTGCTGATCTTCGGCATCGGCGGCGGCGTCTCGCTGGCGGCCCTGCAGCTGGCCCGGCTGGCCGGCGCCAGGGTCATCGTCACGTCGCGCACCGACGCCAAGCTGCAGCGCGCCCTGCAGATGGGCGCTGACCATGCGATCGACAGCGCGACCCGCGACGTGGCGAAGGAGGTGATGGCGCTCACCGGCGGCCGCGGCGTCGATGTCGTGATCGAGAACGTGGGTGCCGCGGTCTGGTCCGGCGCCATGAAGTCGCTGGTGCGCGGTGGCCGGCTCGTGACCTGCGGCGCCACCAGCGGCGACCAGCCGCCGGCGGACCTGCGCCGCATCTTCATCCGCCAGCTCCAGATCCTGGGCTCGACGCTGGGCGATCTCGACGAGTTCGCGGCCTTGCTGTCGCTGGTCCGGCGCACCGGCCTGCGTCCCGTGATCGATGCGGCGTTTCCGATGGCCGAGGCCCACGCGGCACTCGACCGACTGGGCGCCGTCGACCGTTTCGGCAAGGTGGCCATCACCATCGCCGACGGCGCGCGCTGATCGCTCCGCGAAGGGGCCCATCGCCAGATGGCATGCGCGCCGCGGGCATGCAGCGGGACAATGAATGCGACTCCCGCCGCCATTCATGTCCGATATTTCCGCCGCCAGTTCCCCTCGCACCCTTGCCGACCCGGCCGCCCAACACTGGCGGCGCAACCTCGTCGTCTGCATGTTCGGCTCGTTCACCACCATCGTGGCGATGACGCTGCTGCTGCCCTTCCTGCCGCTCTACGTCGAGCAGCTCGGCGTGCGCGATCCCGCGGCCATCGTCCGCTGGTCGGGCGCGGCCTACGGCGCGACCTTCTTCAGCGCCGCGCTGGTGGCGCCGCTGTGGGGCCGGCTGGCCGACCGCTACGGCCGCAAGCTGATGCTGATCCGCGCCAGCCTGGGCATGGCCGTCGCGATGGCGCTGATCGGCCTGGCGCAGGACGTCTGGCAACTGGTCGGCCTGCGGCTGCTCGCCGGCCTGCTGGGCGGCTATGCCTCGGGCTCGACCGTGCTGATCGCGACCCAGACGCCGAAGGAGCGCTCAGGCTGGGCCCTGGGCACCCTGTCGTCCGCGGTCATGGCCGGCAGCCTGGTCGGCCCGCTGATCGGCGGCGTCCTGCCGCCGCTGATCGGCATCCGCTGGACCTTCTTCGGCGCTGGCGCGGTGATCTTCGTCGCCTTCCTGGCCACGCTGTTCATGGTCCGGGAGGAGCGCCGCCCGGCGCGTGCCAAGGCCGACGCCAAGCCGGCCGGCGGCTGGGCCGCGGTGCCCGACAAGCGGCCCGTCACCGCGATGCTCTTGACCGGGATGCTGCTGATGCTGGCCAACATGTCGATCGAGCCGATCATCACGGTCTACGTCGCGCAGCTGGTGGCCGAGCCCGCGCGCGTCACGGTGATGGCCGGCTTCGTGATGTCGGCGGCCGCGCTGGGCAGCATCCTGTCGGCCTCCCGGCTCGGCAAGCTGGCCGATCGGGTCGGCCACTGGAACGTGATCATCGGCTGCCTTGCGATGTCGGCCGTGCTGCTGGTGCCGCAGGCCTTCGTCACCTCGGGCTGGCAATTGGTCGGGCTGCGCTTCCTGATGGGCCTGTCGCTCGGCGGGCTGCTGCCGTGCATCGCCAGCGTGATCCGGCACAGCGTGCCCGAGGGCACCGCCGGCAGCATGCTGGGCTATTCGATTTCCGCGCAGTACACCGGTCAGGTCGCGGGGCCGCTGCTGGGCGGCTTCGTCGGCGGCCATTTCGGGATGCCGACCGTGTTCCTCGCCACCTGCTTGCTGATGGCCTTCGGCGCGCTGTGGAATTGGCGCGCGAAGCGGGCCTGCGACTGATGCCGACTGTTCGTCTGTATTTCTTGCCGCCGGCGGCTCAAAATGGGCGTTCTTCCGCAGTCCGAGGATCAGTCCCATGTCCACTCCCAAAGTCCCCTCCGAGGACGACCCCGGGCAGCTGCCCGTGGAGCCTGAATTCCCCACCGACGCCGACCCGACGAACCCCCATTCGGACGAGGGCCAGCCCGGCGCCGACGAGAACGCCGCCGGTTTCGTGAAGGAGAAGCTCTAGGGAGGCCACCTGATGCCGCCGCCGGTCGACCCCTGGTTGTCGGGCTCGGTCGCGCTGGACGTTGCGCTGGCCGCGCGTGCGCCGGCGGCGTCGATCGCCGCCCGGCAGGCGGCGCGCCTGGGCCGGCTGCTCGCTTCGGCCCGCCTGCACTCGCCGACCTACCGGCGCCTGCTCGACGGCCGCGCGCCGGACCGGCTGCAGCTGGCGGACCTGCCGGTCGCGCACAAGGCCGCGCTGATGGGCGATTTCGACGGCTGGGTCGCCGATCCCTGCCTGCGGCTGGACGCCCTGCGCCGCTTCGTGGCCGACCGCCGGCGCATCGCCGAGCCCTTCCTTGGCCGCTACGCGGTATGGGAGAGTTCGGGCAGCACCGGGGAGCCCGCCATCTTCGTGCAGGACGCGGCCGCGATGGCGGTCTACGACGCGCTGGAGGCGCTGCGGCGGCCCGTGCTGCGGCCACTGCAGCGCTGGCTGGACCCGTGGGGCCTCGCCGACCGCATCGCCTTCGTCGGCGCGACCAGCGGCCACTTCGCCAGCACCGTCTCGATCGAGCGGCTGCGGCGCCTCAATCCGGCGCTGGCGCAGCGCCTGCACGGGATCTCGTTCCTGCAGCCGGTCGCGCGCCTGGTCGAGCAACTGAACGCGCTGGCGCCGACCGTGATCGCCACCTATCCGAGTGCGGCGGTGCTGCTGGCCGAAGAGCGCATCGGGGGGCGGCTGCGGGCGTCGCCGGGCGAGATCTGGACCGGTGGCGAAGACCTGTCGGCGGCCGAGCGCGACTTCGTGCAGCAGGCCTTCGGCTGCCCGGTGGCCAACAGCTACGGCGCGTCGGAATTCCTCTCGCTGGCCTTCGAATGCGGCCACGGCGGGATGCACCTCAACAGCGACTGGGCGATCCTGGAACCTGTGGACGCGCAAGGCCGCGCCGTGGCGCCCGGCGAACTGCCCGCGACGACCTTGCTCACCAACCTGGCGAATCACGTGCAGCCGCTGATCCGCTATGACCTGGGCGACCGCGTGACCGTTTGCCCGGGCGGGTGTCCTTGCGGCTCCTGCCTGCCCGTGATCGAGGTCCAGGGCCGCTGCGAAGACACGCTGCACCTGGGCGCCGCCCGCTCGGGCCCGGTCAGCGTGCTGCCACTGGCACTCAGCACGATGCTGGAGGAGGGCGCCGGCCTGTTCGATTTCCAACTGGTGCAGGTGGGCCCCTGCGAATTGCTGTTGCGCACCGGGCTGTGCGGTTCGGCGGCCGGCCCGGCGCTGCGGCGGGCGCGGCAGGTGCTGGGCGAGTTTCTCGAATCCCAGGGTGCGCCGGGGGTGCGGATCCATTGCCGCAGCGGCGAACCCGGTCGTGCCGGCCGCAGCGGCAAGGTGGCGCGCGTGGTGGCATCGGCGCCCTGATTCCGGACCGCGGGCCGGGGGTTTCCCGGTCCGAAGACAATCGGGACCTGAAACGCCACCGCGCGGGTGGCGTCACTGAGGGGTGATGGTGACCTGGTCGAACTGGCTCGTCTTTTGCGGTGTTTCGTTGTTCATGGCCTTCACGCCCGGCCCGGCTGTGCTGCTGGCTGTCTCCAACTCGGTGTCGGTCGGGCCTCGCCGCGCCATGTGGGGTTCGCTCGGCAATGCGGTCGGCGTGTTCCTGGTGTCGGCCGTCGCGATGGCCGGCCTCGGCGTGCTGCTGAGCAGTTCCGCCACCGCGTTCATGGTGCTCAAGCTGGCCGGTGCGGCCTACCTGGTCTACCTCGGCATCCGGCAGTGGCGCAGCGGCGCCAACGCCTTCGCCGACACCCGCCGGCCGGACGAAGCCTTGCCGCCCGCCACCCTGCGGCTGTTCGGGCATGGCCTCACGGTGGCCGTGACCAACCCCAAGAGCATCCTGTTCTTCTCGGCCCTGTTCCCCCAGTTCCTGACGCCGGGCGCGCCGGTGGCGGAGCAGTTCTTCGTGCTGACGGCGACCTTCGCCGTTTTCACCGTGCTGTCGCATGCCTTCTACGTGCTGCTGGCGCGCGGCATGAAGCACAGCTTTTCCGACCTGCGCCGGGTGCGGCTGTTCAACCGCATCGCGGGCGCGGCCTTCGTGCTGCTCGGGCTCGGTCTGCTGCGGCTGCGCAGCAGGGTCTACTGAGACTTTGCGGGACAGACCAAAAACTGCGCAGCAGTTTTTGCTCTGTCCTCAACTGACTAGAAGATTCCGCCGTCAGGGCGCGCGCAAGGCGTCTGGCTCGGTACGCGCATCCACCTTGAGCTGCAGGAACACCAGGTCCAGCCAGACGCCGAACTTGGTGCCGACCTCGCTCATCAGGCCGACCTGTTCGAAGCCGAGCTTCTTGTGCAGTTCGATCGAGCCGGTGTTGTTGGCCTCGATGGCGGCGACCAGCACATGCTTGCCGATGCCGCGCGCGCGCTCGATCAGGGCCACCATGAGCGCCTTGCCGATGCCCGCGCCGCGGCAGTCCTGGCGCACGTACACCGAATGCTCCACCGTGTGGCGGTAGCCGTCGAAGGCGCGCCAGTCGCCGAACGAGGCGTAGCCGGCGACGCCGCCTTCGGCATCGATCGCCACCAGCACCGGGTAGCCGACGCGCTGCCGCTCGGCCAGCCAGGCCGCGCGATTGGCGGCGTCGACGGTCTTCTCGTTCCAGATGGCGGTGGTGTTGCGCACCGCGTCGTTGTAGATGGCGACGATGCCGTCGATGTGGGTGGTGTCTGCGTCAAGGACCTGCATGGGGCCTCCAGGGGAAAGATCCGGCGATTTTCAGCCCGAGTCGGGCCTGCGCTGGTCTATTCTTGGTTCTTGGCGTGGAGCAAGCGACATGCCGACCGAAGGAGTCCTCGATGCCCGATGAAGATCCGACCGCCGCGAGCCCCGGGTCCGCCGACACGGCCCCGGCGGCGATCCTGCGCCAGGCCCTCGCATGGAAGGACGCCGCGGCCGATGTGGCCCTGGCGACGATCGTGCGCGCCTGGTCCACTGCGCCGATGCGCGCCGGCAGCCAGATGGCGGTGCGCGGCGACGGTGTCCGCTTCGGGTCGCTGTTCGGCCCGCCGGTCGATGCGCGGGTCGCGCAGGCCGCGCTCGATGTCCTGGACCGGGGTGCGGACCCTAAGCTGGGCGTCGCCGTCGACGACGCGACCGCCTCGACCGCGGGGCTTGCCTGCGGCGGCGCCCTGGAGATCCGGCTCGAAGCGATCACGGAAGGCGACGCGGGCCACGCCGACCTGTTGCGCGCGGCCCTGCGCGCCATCGAAGACCGGCAGGGCGTCGTGCTGTGCACGCGGCTCTCGGACGGCCTGCGCGCCTGCCTCCCCGCCAGCGGCGCCGCTGCGCATGCGTGGGCGGCCGAGGCCCGCGACCGGGCCCGCGCCGACGACACCGGCATCGCGAGCGTGGACGGCGACGAGGTGCTGTTCCAGGTCTTCAATGCCCCGCTGCGGCTCTTCGTGGTCGGGGCCGTCCGCGCGGCCCGGGCGCTGCTCGATGCGGCGAAGCTGGTCGGATTCGGCGTGACCATCATCGACCCGCGGCCCGGCCACATGCAGGCGATGCCGTTTCCCGGCGCGCGACAGGTCGTCGACGATGCCGCCCGCGCGTTGCGCGACGCGCACCTGGACGAGCGCTGCGCCGTGGTGTTTCTTTCGCACGCGCCCGAGATCGACGACCCCGGGCTGGCCGAGGCGATCGGCAGCCGGGCCTTCTACGTCGGTGCGCTCGGCAGCCGAAGGACGCATGCGGCGCGCCTCGCCCGGCTCGCCGAGCGGGGCCACGCGCCCGAACTCACCGCCAGGATCCATGGGCCCGCGGGCCTGCGCATCGGTGCCGTCGGGCCGGCGGAGATCGCTGCCTCGATCGTGGCGGAAATCGTCGCCGTGCTGCGGCGGGGCGATGGCGGGCTGGCATCATCCGACCCGTCACCATGAGCAACCCGCGCTTCGCCTCGACCCTCGTTCGCCTGCTTTCGACGGCCGCCTGCCTGCTGGCGCTGGGCTGCGCGAGCCCGCCGCCGCCGATGTCCGGGGCCGGTCCCGCGGCGCTCTCGGCCGAACAGTCGAACGATGTCGCCATCCATGCGCTGGGCCTCGTCGGCACGCCCTACCGCTACGGCGGCAACACCCCGGCCGGCGGCTTCGATTGCAGCGGGCTGATCGGCTACGTGTACCGCCAGAGCGCGGGCCAGGCGACGCCGCGCACCGTGGCCCGAATGGCCGCCTTCGGCCGTCCGGTGCCGGTGTCCGAGATCCGCTCGGGCGACCTGGTGCTGTTCGGTGCCGCCACGCCGTCGCACGCGGGCATCTACGTCGGGGAAGGGCGCTTCGTGCATGCGCCGTCGACCGGCGGCGAGGTGCGCCTCGACCGCCTCGACGGCATCTACTGGTCGCGCCAGCCGACGCAGGTGCGGCGGCTCTAGGTCTGTGCGGGCGCCGCCGGCTTCAGCCCGTAGCGCGACATCACTTCCATCAGCTTCGCCCGGTCGGGCGGGCCGCCGGCATTGACCACGACGGCCACGTCGCGGAAGTACTGCGCGCCGATGTCCGGCGTCAGGACGACGAGCGCGCGCGCCGTCTGCGTCCCTTCGTTCTTGAAGCCGTGCACCGAGCCTCGCGGCGTCGACATCCATTCGCCCGGCTGGAGCTGGCGCGTGTCGGCGTCGACCGTGTAAGTGATCGAGCCTTCGACCACATAGAAGAACTCTTCGTTGTCACGGTGGCTGTGGGCCGGCGGGACGTTGGAGCCGGGCGGCACCGTGAGTTCGAACACGCCCAGCCCGCCGCTGGCCGAGCCGTCGACCAGGTAGCGGATCTCGAGTTGGCCTGCGCGGATCGGATCGCTGCTCATGGGAGGTCTCCTGTGGTTTGGCGGCCATCCTACCGGGAGGCGCCATCGCGTCAAGGCCGATCGCCACCGATCATCCGACTCACGTGGCCGGATCCCTCTCGGGCAGCAACGCGTCCAGGACGAACCGCGTCGGTCCGCTGGCGCCCCGGTCACTGACCGCGAGACCCAGCTGCCGCCATAGCGCCGGGCTGAGCGGGCGGACGGCGATGCGAGGGTCCCGCGCGGGCTCGTGCGATTCCGCCGGCAGCAGCGCCGCGCCGTAGCCCGCGGCGACCAGGGTCCTGATCGCATCGTTGTAGTTGAGCTCGATGCGCGGCCGGCAATGCACGCCGGCCGCAGAGAACCATTCCGCGGTCAGCCGGTAGAGGCGGGTGGAGGCGTCGTTCATGATCAACGGTCGCTGGCCCAGCCACTGCGGCGTCAGCCGCCTGGGTGCCTGCCAGGCCGCCGGCAGGAAGGCGACCACGGCCTCGCGCCGCAGCGGCGTGACCTGGACACCCCGCACCGGCGCCTGCGGCAGCGCCACGACCGCCAGGTCCAGGCTGCCTGCGGCGAGCCGGGCCATGCTTTCGTTGGACGTCAGCACCTGCACGTTGACGTCGATGCCGGGATGGTGCCGGGCCAGGCGTTCGAGCGCGGGCGGAAGCAGGTGCGCAATGGCGCCCGTCGAGGCGCCCACGCGCACGCGCCCCGTCTGGCCGGCGAGCTGGCGCCGCACGTCCTCCACGGCGTCGTCGGCGTCCGCCAGCAGCCTGCGGGCACGCGCGATGAAGCGCTCCCCCAGGGCGGTCGCTTGCGCGGGCCCGCGCCCGCGAACGAGCAACTGGCCGCCCAGGCGCGACTCCAGTTCCGCGATCTGGACGGTGACGGTCGGTGCCGCCAGATGAAGGGCGCGCGCGGCATTGGCCAGCGACCCGAGGTCGGCAATGGCGACCAGGGTGCGCAGATGGTCGAGGCTCAGTTCCCGCATGTCGCTAATTTAACTTTTCTTAATCCGGGGTTGGATAAATTTAGCTGGAGCCATCGCGGTCGACTGCCTACGATCGCACGCCATGGACCTCCTCAACATATTCATCGACGGCGACCAGGGCACCACCGGCCTGGACCTGCAGAACCGGCTGCGGGGCGGCGAATTCCGCATCAGCACGTTGCCGACGGAAGTGCGCAAGGACGCGGCTGCCCGCCGCGACGCCCTCAACGCGTGCGACATCGCCATCCTTTGCCTGCCCGATGCCGCGGCGCGCGACGCGGTGGCGATGATCGAGAACCCTTCGGTGCGTGTCATCGATGCCAGCTCGGCTCACCGCACCAGCCCGGGCTGGGTCTACGGCCTGCCGGAACTCGATGCACGGCAAGGCGAACGCATCGCCGCGGCATCGCGGGTCAGCAATCCGGGCTGCTATCCGACCGCCGCGGTCGCCCTGCTGCGACCGTTGACGGATGCGGGCCTGCTGCCCGCCGACTGTCCGCTCGTCATCCATGCCGTCTCGGGCTATTCGGGTCAGGGCAGGGCGGCGGCGGAAGCGCACGAGGCCGGAGCCGGGGCGCATTCGTTCAAGGTCTACGGCCTGGCACTGGAGCACAAGCACGTGCCGGAAATCGAGGCCTACGCCGGCCTGGCGCAGCGGCCCATCTTCGTGCCGGCCTATGGCAGCTGGCGGCAGGGCATCGTGCTCACCATCGGATTGCACGCGCGATGGCTTCCCTCGGACGCGTCGGGTGCGCGCATCCACGAATGCCTTGCGCAACGCTACCGCGATGCGGCGCATGTGCGCGTGCTGGCGATGTCGTCTGCCGAGCCGATCACCGAACTGGACCCGCAAGTCCACAACGGTTCGAACGACATGAGTCTGGCCGTTTCGTGCAATGAACGCACAGGGCAGATCGTCTTGAGCGCAGTGCTCGACAACCTGGGCAAGGGCGCCGCGGGTGCGGCCGTGCAGAACCTGCGTTTGATGGCGAGCGCCGATCTCAGCTGATGAGCCGGTCGGCGCGCACCAGCAGCGACTGCGGCAGCTTGAGTCCGATCGCGTTGGCGGTCTTCTGGTTGAGCACCAGCTCGAAGGTCGTCGGCCGCTCGATCGGCAGGTCCGCGGGCCGGGCGCCCTTGGCGATCCGGTCGACATACGACGCCAGCCGCGCATAGGAGTCCACCAGCCGCGGGCCGTAGGTGCACAGCGCGCCGCTGTCCGCGAAGACCGGCCAGCCGGACATCACGGGCATCTTGCGCGCGATCGCGAAGTCGAGGATCTGCCGCCGGTTGGCCACCGCGAAGCTGTCGCTGAAGATCGACACCGCGCGTGCGGGCGAAGCGGCCATGGCATCTAGCGAGGACGCGAGCTCGCTGCGCGTCCGCGCCGGAAAGTACTCGGTACGCAGGCCGAGTTGCCTGGCCGCGCCGTCGGTGTAGTCGCGCTCGATGTGCGAGCCCGGATGTTCGGGGTTGGCCACGATGGCCACGTCGCGCAGCGACGGAACCATCTCGCGCAGGATCTCCAGCAACTTGCCGTTCATCTCGGCGGCCATCAGCGTGAGGCCGGTCATGTTCGACTCGGGGTGCGCCAGACTTTTCGCGAAACCGGCCGAAACCGGGTCGCCGCTGAAGACGTAGGCCACCGGCACGGCCACCGGCAGGCCGCTCACGACGTTCACTGCCGGCCCGCCCTGCGCCAGCAGGATGTCGATGCCCAGGCCCTGGAGTTCCGCGACCTGTTCGGGGACGCGGTCGACCGAACCGTCGCCGTACCTGAACGCGATGGCAAGGTTCTGGCCTTCGACATGGCCCAGCCGGGCGAGCGAGGCGCGCAGCGCCGCGACCATCGGCGCCAGGCTGGCGGGCTCCTGCGCAGTGACCCATCCGAGGCGCAGCACCTTGTCGGCTGCGCAGGTCCGCGAACTGTTCTGCGTCAACGCAAGGGCGAACGCGGTGCCCAGGACCAAGCGGCGTTTCATGGCGGGAGCGTGCACCATTGGTGGCGCCTGCGCAAGGCGCGGCCCACCTTGACGCGCCCCGGGCCGGCGCATACTGTGCCGTCGACGAAGGACTCCCATGACGACGATCGTTTACCTGGGTGACGACAAGACGGTCTCGGTGGCCGATCCCGGCATGACGGTCCTCGACATCTCGATCGCCCACAAGATCCCGCACCTTCGGGAATGCGGCGGCAACGGGCGCTGCACGACCTGTCGGGTGCGCATTTGCGACGGCATCCAGAACCTCTCGCCGCGCACGCCGCGCGAAGCCGAGGTGGCCGAGGCGCGTCGATGGGACAGGTTCACGCGGCTGGCTTGCCAGGCGCGCGTGGGCGGCGACGTGACGCTCGAGCGGCTGGTCAGGCGTTGCGCGGACGTGTCGCGCCTGCAGCTGGAGCAGGCTTCGATCGCGCCGCCGGAGGAACGAACGCTGGCGATCCTGTTCTGCGATATCCGCGGGTTCACGTCCTTCGTGGACAGCAACCTGGCCTACGACGTGGTGCACATCCTCAATCGCTTCTTCACGGCGATCGGCGATGCGATCCTGGTCAACAACGGCATCATCCACCAGTATGTCGGCGATCAGGTCGTCGGCCTGTTCGGGGTTGGCGCAGATCCCCTCGAAAAGAGCTGTCTCGACAGCCTGCGGGCCGGCTTGGGCATTCTCCAGACGCTGACCGATCTCAACGCGGCGCTGTCAGCCGAATTCGGCGTGACCCTCGATGTCGGCGTCGGAGCGCATTGTGGGCCGCTCGTCGTCGGGATGATGGGGCATCCGAATCAGCAGCAGTTCACGGTCGTCGGGGACGCCATGAACGTCGCCAGCCGGATCGAAGACGCGAACAAGACGCTCGGGACCCGATTTCTGGTGTCGGAGATTCTGTTCGACCACGTCGCTCAGGTGCCCGTGCAAGCGCGGCGAACCCAGGCCGTGCTCAAGGGCAAGCGCGACACTTTCAAGCTGGTGGAAGTCATCGGCTTTGCCGCGCCGGACCCCGCTCTGCTGGTCCAGTCGACCATCGGCGTCCTGCTGCAGCATCAGAAGCAATTCACGGCGCACCTCTATCGGCGCTTGTTCGAACTGGACCCCGGGACGCAGCCCCTCTTTCGAGGCAACCTGGAGACCCAGGGCCAGATGCTCTCCCACATGCTCCAGTTCCTGGTCTACGCCATGAGCCGTCCCGAGACCATGAGGCTCGGCTTGCGGGACCTCGGACGGCGGCACGATGCCTACGGCGTTGCCGCCGGGCACTATCCGGCCTTCCGCCGGGCGTTTCTCGATTCGGCGCGCGTGGTGCTGGGCGAGAAGTACACGCCGCAAGTCGAAATGGCCTGGACGGACACGATCGACGTCATCGTCCAGGCGATGCTCGGTCGCCACTGACGCGCCTGCGGTTCAACCGCAGCGGCACGAGCCCGATCGCGATGCCGCCCATGCCGACCGCGTTGGTCACCGCGTCGAAGGTGGGGATGCTGTAGAGCGCGATGAAGAACAGGAACACGCCGCTGGCCGCCGGCCACCACACGTGGGTCACGGCCGCCCAGCCGGCCGCGGCCAGCGTGCGGTAGTGCCAGGCGCAGGCCAGGCCCGTGAGGCCCAGGTAGAAGCAGATCTGAAAGCCGATCGCGGTGATCGAGTCCTGCAGGATCACGTTGATGGTGGGCAGGTACGAAGACACGAGCAGCAGCACCAGCCCGGCGGCCCAGATGAAGAAGATCGCGACATGCGGCGTCTGCCAGCGCGGGTGCAGCCGCGCGTAGCGCTGATGCAGCGCGCCGTCGCGGGCCTTGGCGAACAGCATGCGCGTGAACTGCAGCATCTGGGTCTCCACCGTGCCCACCGTGCTGAGCAGCACGGCAAGGATCGCCACGTAGCCCCAGGTCTTGCCGAACAGCTTCTCGGCGATCGCGAAGATGACGTTGGTGTTGTAGTGCTGGATCTCCTCGTCGCTCAGGCCCAGCAGGGTGATCGTGATGAACACGAGGAAGAACGCCATCAGGAACACCATGGCCCAGAAGGCCGCGCGGCCCGGCGTGCGGCTCGGGTCCCGGGTCTCCTCGCTAAGGTTCAGCGTCACGTCCCAGCCGTAGTAGAAGAAGATCGCCACCAGCGCGCCGTTGGCGAACAGCTTGGGCGAGAACTCCAGCGGCGAGAACCAGCGCCACGAGAAGGGGTGCGCCGGCGCCTTCGTGAAGACCGCGAACGCCGCCACGATGATCACCAGCAGGATCACGGCCTCGATCAGCGTCAGCCCCACCTGCACGTAGCTGGTGAGCTTGATGCCCTTGACGACCACGGCGCTCACCGCGGTGAGCCACAGCGCGGCGATCAGCGTGACCCAGTGGACGTCGTTCATCAGCGCCGGCGCGAAGACCAGCAGGGTTGCGTTGGCGGCCGGGATCATCGCCGACACCATGAACACGCAGCACAGCACCAGCAGCGCCCAGCCGGCGAAGAAGCCCAGCGTGCGGCCGAACGCCATGGCGACCCACGCATAGGAGGTGCCGGCACTGGGCAGCGCCCGGTTCATCTGGATGAACGCGAACGCGATGCCGAACATGATGAGGCCGCAGACCAGCACGCTGGCCGGCGACAGCACGCCAGCGGTCGCGATGATCGTGGAAGTGGTGATCTCGATGCTGTAGGCCGGCGCCGTGCCGGCGACGCCCATGACGACCGCCTCGGTCATGCCGAGCGAATTGGCTTGAAGACCGGCGGACTCGCGCATGCCCTGGTTGTACGCCGGCTGCGGGGCCGTCGCAACAGCCTAGGCCTCCACGTGATAGGTCTGGATCGGCTCCGCCTTGCCCTTGACCAGCGCCGGCGGCATGGGGCGCAGCCGGAACTGGTCGTCCAGCGCGCGCCGGATGTCCTCCGTGACCAGCAGGTCGACTTCGTACTTGGCGGTCAGTCCTTCGACCCGGGAGGCGACATTGATGGGGTCGCCGGTCACGCTGAACTTGGAGAGGCCGGGGGTGCCGATCACGCCCGCCACCACCTCCCCGCCGTGGATGCCGATGCCGAAGCGCAGTTCGGGCAGGCCCCGCTCCCGCAGGGTGGCGTTGTAGCGCGCCAGGGCCGCGCGCATGTCCAGCGCGGCCAGCACGGCGTCGCGGGCCTGCCAGGGGTTGGCTTCCAGGGCGCCGAACAGCGCCAGCAGGCCGTCGCCCACGAACTCGGTGACATGGCCGTGGTGGTGGCCGATGGCGATCGTCATGTGGCGGAAGTAGTCGTTCAGGATGGCCACGGTCACGGCCGGGTCGAGCCGGTCGCACAGCGCCGTGAAGCCGCGCAGGTCGGCGAACAGCATCGTCACCTGGCGCCGCTCGGGCGCCAGGACGTCGCTGGCCTCGGTGAGCCGCTCCACCACGTCGGCCGGCACGAAGCGCTCGAACTGGCGCTGCAGCTGCTCGAGCCGGTCGTCGGCGGCGAGCAGCAGCTTCTCGAGCTGGTCGTTCTGCCGGCGGCCGTGCAGCACGAGCACGGCCAGGCCCGACAGGGCGATGGCGCCGAGCGCGACGAGGATCCAGTCCAGCGCCGTCACTCCAGCAGCATGGCCAGCCGCACGGTCGCGTTGGCCAGCGACGCCACGCCGATGGCTTCCAGCAGCGCGGCAGTGCCCAGTTCGGCGCCGAGGGCGCGCGTCTTCTGCTGGATCGACGAAGGCTCGTAGTAGACCGTGTCGCGCGCCCACGCCAGGAGGCCGGCTTCGCCCTGCGCCAACCGGGGCGAGCGCAGCGTCGCCATGGCGCTGTCGATGTCCGCCTGGCCGAAGCCGTCTTCGAGCAGCAGGCGAGTCGCCGCGGCTTCGCAATGCGGGCAGCCCAGCGTGCGCGCGACCACGGCGAACATCAGCGCCTTGGCGCTGCGGCTCAGCAAGCCGGACTCGAACGAGCCGTCGAGCGCCGCCTTCATGATGGTGCCTGCCTGCAGGCCGGCCAGCGGCGCGACCACCACGCCGAAGGGGCCGGCAGCCAGGGTGGCCCGGTCCAGGGCCGCCGTTTCAGGCCGGCCCGGGCCGAGCTTCTTCATCAGCGGCATGGCGAGCGCGAGCAGCCAGCGAAACGGCCCGCTGGCCATGCGCTCGAACTTCTTCTCGGGCGGGCAGGCCAACAAGGTGCTGACCCGGTTGTAGAAGCAGCCGAGCGAGATCGCAAAGGCGATCTCGCCGATCTGCGCCGGGGTATAGCCGAGTTCGAGCAGGGCAGCGCGCTCGGCCGCGGCCGGGCGCGGCCGCGACCGGGCCAGGCTGCGGCAGAAGGCGATGTAGGCGCGTTCCCTGGCGTCCAGTTCGGCCATCTGGACGTCGCGCTCGACCTGCTGGATGAACGACTCGGAATAGCCCAGCAGCTTCATGTAGGCGCGGTTTGCGCCATAGCAGTAGCGGCACGAATTCTCCTGGGCCGTCACCATGCTGCCCATCCGGTGCAGACGCTCCGGCAGCGCGGCGGGCATGTAGTTCGTCGCCTGGTAGGCGGCCTCGCGCAGCCAGCGGCTGGCCGCCACCCGGCGGTCGACCTCGAGCACCGGGGCGCCGCGGCGCTTGAGTTCGGCTTCCCATGCCGCGTCCGGCGCCGCCGGCAGGACGGGGTCGCTCCACTGGATCTCGCTCAGCAACACGGCCATGCACCACTCCACAGGAAACCGGACACCATGGCCGATCGTCGACCGGCCGGCCTGGATGGTAGCCAATACGGGCCGCCTTCGCTCGCCTCGCCGGTACCCGCGGACGGCCGCCGCCTCACTGCGGCCTGCCGCCGCCGGCGCTGAGTTCGGCCCAGTCGAGTTCTTGCACCAGCACCCGGTAGGCATCGTCGCCGATGACGTCGTCGCGGCGCATCTCGAAGGCGCGCTGGCGCGCCACCGCGATGGCGCGGCGCCGCAGCGGCCCGCCGGGCACTTCGTCGATCGGCGCCTCGTCGGCATGGCCCGAGTTCAGCTCGACGATCGCGCCGTACTCCTTGCGCAGCAGCTTGCCGGCCAGGCTGTCGTCGTGCGCGATCGCATCGAGCAGCGCGCGATAGGCATGCGTGCGGCCGAGCCGGATCTCGCGCCCGACCGGGTCGTCGTCGCTGAGGCCCATGTGCCGGATCAGCGGCGCCATCGTGAGGCCCTGCAGCACCAGCGTGCCCAGCACCACCGCGAAGGCGCACAGGAGGATCAGGTCGCGGTGCGGGAACGGCGTGCCGTCGGGCAGGGTCTCGGGAATCGCGAAGGCGGCGGCCAGCGTCACGATGCCGCGCATGCCGGCCCATGAAAGCACGATGCCGCTGCGGAAGGCGCCCCGCCCGTGCCCGGCCTGGGCGGCGCCGGCGGCGCGATGGCGTCGCAAGCTCAGTGCCTTGTAGCTCAGCACCCAGACGAAGCGCGCCGCGATCGTCGTGCCGAGCACCACCAGGGCCGTGAACACGGCGTCGGTGCGCGCGCCGCCAGCCTCGAGCCGCTGCCAGATCGGCCGCAGCTGCATGCCGATCAGCACGAAGGCGAACGCATTCAGCACGAACACCACCGCCTCCCAGACCGCGAACACGGGCACGCGCTGGCGCGCCGGCAGCTGGGCGCCGCCGCTGCGCGCGACCGTCATGGCGTAGGCGACCAGCGTGAGGATGCCCGAGAGCCCGATCGCCTCGGCCGCGATCCAGACGCCGAAAGTCAAGGCGAACTGCATGATGAGCAGCACCGGCACCTCGCGAACGCCGCTCATCAGCCGGCGCAGCGCGTAGGCGCAGCCAACGCCCGCCGCCAGGCTGCCGAAGAGGGTCAGCAGGAACACCGGCGCGAAGCTCGCGAAACCCAGGTGGCCGGCCATCACGGCCATGATCGCGAGGCGGTAGACCAGCAGTGCGCTGGCGTCGTTCAGCAGGCTCTCGCCCTCGATGATCTTGAGCAGCTTGTGCGGCAGCTTGACCTGCCGCATCACGGCGGTCGCGGCCGCCGCATCGGGCGGCGCGACGATCGCGCCCAGCGCGATCGCCACCGGCCAGGACATGCCGGGCACCAGCCAGCGCGCCACCAGCGCGACCGCGATCACCGTGGTGCCGACCGCGGCGATCACCAGCCCGGCGATCGGCCGCCAATGGGTGCGCAGGTCGCGCAGCGAGGTGTCGTAGGCGGCATCGACCAGCACCGGCGCCACGAACAGCGTCAGCGCCAGGTGCGGGTCCAGGGTCCAGTTGGGACTGTCGGGCACGAAGGCGAGCAAGGTGCCGCCGAGCGCGAGGAAGGTCGGGTACGGCGCACCCAGCCGGCGCGCGAGCGCAGCCAGCAGCGCGGCGCCGAGCAGCAGCACGATGATCCATTCGAAGGTGGCCATGGTCGGGCGGATTCTCCCTCAGAGCAGAAACGGAACCAGCGCCGCCACCCGCCGGCTGTAGGCCACGTACGCTTCACCGAACTGCTCGCGCATCCAGCGCTCTTCCATGCGCAGCTTTCGCACCAGCGCCCACAGGACCAGCACGATCGCGGCGACGCCCCCGAGGTCCCCGCGTGCGAAGCCTGAGCCCAGGAACGCCAGCAGCAGGCCCGTGTAGATCGGATGGCGGACGAAGCGATAGGGGCCGCGGGTGACGAGTTCGTGGTCCTGCTTGAGCGTCACCGTGCCGCTCCAGTTCCGGCCCAGGTACGCGCGCGCCGCCACGCTGAACAGCAGGCCCGCCAGCGTGACCGCCGCGCCGGTCCAGAAGGGCCATGCGGCGCGCGGCAGGATGCGCGCATCGAGCAGCGGGATCGGCGCATTCGGGCGCCACAGCAGGCCGATGGCCAGCGCGAGGGGGACGATGTGCAGCAGCCGGGAGCCCGGCGATTCGCGGCGCACCGTGGGCTTGACGTCGCGAGACATCACCCACCAATAGAGCGCCCAGCTCAGCCACAGCGCCGGAAACAGGTACCGATAGACGAGGAGCATGGGAACGCCATGAGGGCTGGTGGCTCTTGGCCTCATTCTGCCCCTGCCCCCGCGTTCCTTGCTCGCCGAGGCCGCGCGCGGTACGCTGGGAGCCGCGGGCGGGTGTCCCTGCCCGGGAGGCAAGGTCATGGCCATGTATGAACGCATCCTCGTTGCCACCGACGGCTCCGAGCTCTCGCAGCTGGCGGTCCACAGCGCCATCGATCTGGCCCTTCTGATGCAGGCCGAACTGGTCGCCATCAAGGTGGTGCGCCGCGACCCCACCGGCTACTTCGAAGGATCGGTGCTGCTCGACCAGGCGGATGCCGATCGCCTGGGCGAGCAGTTCAACGTCGAGGCGCAGCGCGTGGTCGATGCGGTGAAGGCCACGGCCGATGCCAGGGGCGTGAAGAACACGCGCGCGGTCGTGGTCCAGTCGGAGCTGGTCTCCGAGGCCATCATCGAGACCGCGAGCCTGCACCACTGCGACCTGATCGTGATGGCCTCGCACGGGCGGCGTGGCGTGCAGCGCCTGCTGATGGGCAGCGAAACCCTGCAGGTGCTGACGCACTCGCGCATACCGGTGCTGGTGCTGCGCTGAAGGCTCTCATGTCTTGTTCGCGGCCTTCCTGGCGAGCCACCACCGGGCGAGCCGGTCCGCCGGCCCGCGGACCAGCAGGTAGGGCAGGAACGCCAGGAAGAACACGACCACGATCGCCTCGCCGAGGTAGAAGGTGCCGACAGTCTTGAACTGGTAGACGGCGTCCAGCGCGAAGCCCAGGGCGATGATGCGCGAGGTGGCCTTGAAGCCTTCGCGCAGACGTGCGCCGCGCTGGGCCGGATCACGCAGCAGGGCCCGGAAGTACGGCGTGCGGCCGGCGCGGGCATCCTTGACGCCGTCGAGGGTCGCGACCACGGCCGCCATGATCGGCTGGAAGATGAAGCGGAACGACTCGGGCCCGCTCGGACGCGAGAGCAGATCCGTCCAGACGCGGTGAAGCACCTCCTGAATTTCGTTCATCATTGACTCCGTGGCTTGCCGGCTTCACCCGCGCTCGGGTCAAGGCGGTCGAGCATGCCGGCGCGGCAGGGGTGCGTCAACGCCTTTGTTGCGGCGTAGGAATTGGCTGACAGCAAGGCGTCGACGGCGCGTGCAAAGCGATGGTCAGGGGCCTTGGGCCCGCCTATCATGCGGGCGACCCATCCTCCGACCCAAGACGCATGGACACCTCGAACACGCCTCTCGCCCCGACGCCGGCCACCGGCGTCAAGCCGCCCGCGCCCGGCATGGCCTGGATACCCGGCGGCACCTTCCTCATGGGATCGGACCGTCACTATCCCGAAGAGGCACCCGCGCACAAGGTCGCGGTCCAGGGCTTCTGGATCGACACCCACGCCGTGACCAATGCCGACTTCAAGCGCTTCGTCGACGCCACCGGCCACGTGACGCTGGCCGAGAAGCCGGCGCGGGCGGAAGACTATCCCGGCGCCGACCCGGCGATGCTGGCGCCCTCGTCGGTGGTCTTCCGCAAGACCGCGGGGCCGGTCGACATGGGCAACGTCCACAACTGGTGGACCTACCAGCAAGGCGCCGACTGGCGCCATCCGCGCGGCCCCGGCAGCTCGCTGCAGGGGCTCTGGAAGCACCCGGTGGTGCATGTCGCCTTCGAGGACGCCGAGGCCTATGCGGCCTGGGCCGGCAAGGCCCTGCCGACCGAGGCCGAATGGGAATTCGCGTCCCGCGGCGGCCTCGACGGTGCGGAGTACACCTGGGGCGACGAGTTCACGCCGGGCGGCAAGCACATGGCCAACACCTGGCAGGGCCAGTTCCCCTGGCAGAACCTGCTGATCGACGGCTACGAGGGCACGGCGCCGGTCGGTTCGTTCCCGTCCAACGGCTACGGCCTGTTCGACATGGCGGGCAATGTCTGGGAATGGACCACCGACTGGTACCAGGAGCACGGCAAGATCGAGCACGCCTGCTGCACGATGAACAACCCGCGCGGCGGCACGGCCGACGCGAGCTGCGACCCGCGATCGCCCGAGCTGCGCATCCCGCGCCGGGTCATGAAGGGCGGCTCGCACCTGTGCGCGCCGAACTACTGCCATCGCTACCGCCCGGCAGCCCGGATGGCGCAGCCGATCGACACCATGACCTCCCACCTCGGCTTCCGCTGCATCGTGCGCGAAGAACAACGCCTGGCCTGAAAGCAAAGCCCCTATGAAGTTGCGATCCCTGCGAAACGCCCTCTGGGCCGCAGCCCTCCTGTCGCCAATGCTGGCGATGGCGACCGAAGGCGGCATCGGCCGGCCGATCACGGGGCAGCAGGTGTATTCCGATGCCGGGATCGTGCCGCCCACGCCGGGCCTGGTGCTGACGCTCGGCAGCATCTACTTCAACGGCGAGCTCGACAGTTCGCGGCAGGTGTCGGTGGGCCGCGTCGTCAGTGCCGGCCTCGAGGCCACGGCGTCCTACAACATCGCCAACCTCACCTACGTCTGGAACACCGGGCCGGGGCGCTGGAACTTTGCCTCGGCGATCGGCCTGCCGGTGCAGTACACCAAGGCCGAGATCGACATCGCCGGCCGCCGGCTGGGTGTCTCGCGCAGCGACAGCAACACGAACTTCGCGGACATCCTGGTCAACCCGGTCGTGGCCGGCTACCACTTCAGCGAGACCGAGCACATCGCCTTCTCGCTGCCGTTCTACGCGCCCACCGGCTCCTACGATCCCAACCGGCTCGCCAACGCCGGCCAGAACACCTGGACCTTCTCGCCGACGGTCGCCTACACCCGGCTGCTGGCCGGCGGCGGCGAGTTCACCGCGGTGAGCGCGATCGACTTCTACACCCGCAACGACGACACCGACTACAAGAACGGCGCCGTGTTCCGCATCGACGCGATGTGGACCGCGACCATCGCGCCCCAATGGCACCTGGGCGTGGTCGGCGGCTGGATCGAGCAGATCCAGGACGACTCCGGACCGACCGCCGACAAGCTCAACGGCTTCAAGGGCTACTCGGTGGGCCTCGGCCCGATCGTGACCTGGGCCGGCAAGATCGGCAATCAGGCGGCGGCCTTCTCGGCGCGCTGGGTCTACGACGTGGACGCCAAGAACCGGCCCAAGGGCAATGGGGTCAGCGTGAGCCTGACCCTGCCCTTTCTTTGAAGTTGCCCCCCGACCTCCGACGCCTGGCGCTAGAGCAACATCCCCAACAGCTGGTCGAACAGCTTGTCGAAGGGCACCATCGCCAGCGCGACCACGCCGAAGGGCAGGGCCGTGAAGGCGGCCAGCGCCAGCAGGCTGCGCAGGTCGACCGCGACCAGCCGCATGGTGAACGCGTTGCCGGCGGTCTGATACAGGTCGGTCACCGCGGAGAAGTCGCCGCTCGATAGCGGCTCGGCCGTGTCCGGCGCCGCGGGCTCGGCCATCCATTTGTCCTCGAGGGCCTCGCCGACGCGCTGGACCAGGGCGCCGTAATCGATCACGCCGCGCCGCCAGGCCGCCAGCAGCGGCGGGCTGAACACCACCAGCGGCGCCGTGAACAGCACGACCACCACCAGCACGGTGCCGAGCGCCAGCCGGCCGAGCTGTTCGGGGCTGCCGGCGCCGCCGGCGAACACATGCGCCAGTTCGGTGGCGGCGACGATGATGCCGATGGCGACGCCGACCACCGAGAAATCTCGCAGCGAATAGCCCACGACCATCAGGCCGGCCGCGCCTTCGGGGTGCGACACGACCAGGCGCAGCTTCAGCCGGGAGACCCGCCAGAGATAGTGCGCCCACAGGCACAGCCGCCAGACCCAACCGAGCAGCAGCACCAGCAGCAGCGGCAGGCTGACCAGTGCGTGCCACCAGCTCGCCAGCGACCGGCCCAGCGGCGCGCTCGGGTCGCCCCGGTGCCAGTCGGGCAGGAAGGAGGCCGGCACATGGCTCACGATCAGCAGTGCCGCGGCGTAGGCCAGCACGACCGCGAGGGCCTCGACCACCCAGCTGTCGCGCAGCCGCCGGATCGACCGCACCACGGCGTCGTAGGCCGGCGCCTCGGAAGGCGGGACGATGCCCCGCGTGCCCAGCGACTGCGCGATGGCGCCCAGGCGCGGAATGCAGACCGCCTCGGCCAGCACCAGCAGCGGCGCGGCGAGCAGCGAGCGCGCATGCACCGAGGCATCACGCAGGAAGGCGTGCAGGGTCTCGGCATGGCCGTAGGCGCCCGCGATCAGCGCCAGGGCCATCAACGGCAACCAGCCCAGCGCGATCACCACCAGGGCGCGGCGCACCACGTGCCGATGCCAGGGATCGAAACGGCCCCACAGCCGCAGCAGGCGCAGTGGCGGGCCACCATCGAAGAGGTCGAGATCTTGTGCGGGGTCGTTCATCCGGTTCAATACAGCCGGCTGCCGGACCAGAGCAGCGACAGCGCCGCCGCCGCGATCGCGACCACCGCCGAGACCAGCGCCACGACGCCGGTGAGCTCGGTGTCGCGGGTCAGCACCTGGACGCGCGAGCCGAGCTTCTCGTAGACGCTCCGCAACGCCTCGGCGGTGCCGGCATGGAAGTATTCGCCGCCGGTCATGCGTGCCACCTCGCGCAGGGTCGGCTCGTCCAGCTTCATGTAGATCGCCAGGCCGTCGGGCGTGGCGGTGTCGCCATCCACCGTACCGAGCCCGACTACGTAGATCCGGACGCCGCGGTCGGCGGCCATCTTCGCCGCTTCGAGGGTGTCGATGCCGGTGGTGCGCCGGCCGTCGCTCAGCAGGATGATCGCGGCGGAATCGAAGGAGCCCGGCGCCACGGGCGTGATCTGCCGGGGCGGCGGCTTTGCTTTCTCGTCCAGGCTGCGCCCGCGCGGCCGGCTGCCGAACGTCATGTCGCCGAGGTCGATGCCCTGCTCCGGAAACAGCTCCGCCAGGCACAGGACGATGGCATCGCCCACCGCGGTTCCCATCTGCATCTGGAAGCCGTCGATGCTGGTCACGAGGCTGGCGCGGTCCAGCGTCGCCCGCTGCGCCACCTGGCTGCTGCCGGCGAAGGTGACGAGGCCGACCTCGATGTCCTTGGGCAGTTCGCGCAGGAACAGCTTGGCCGACTCCTGCGCGGCGGCGAGCCGGGTCGGCAGGACATCGCTCACGCGCATGCTGAGCGACACGTCCATGGCCAGCATGATGGACGACCGTGCCCAGGGCAGCGGCACGCGCGCCACGGGCCGTGCCGCCGCGAGCAGCAAGCCCGCGCAGGCCAGCAGGAACATCGCCGGCGGCACGTGCCGCCGCCAGTTGCGGCCTGCCAGCGCGTCGCGGACCAGCGCCAGGCTGCTGTAGTGCAAGGCTCTCTTGCTGCGGCGGCGCAGCAGCCAGACGTAGGCCGCCGGCAGCAGCGCAAGCGCCGGCAGGAACCAGAGGCAATCGGGCCAGAGGAAGGACATCGGCGGCGCCTTGGAGTTGGGCGGTGCGGCACTATCGTGCCCGTGCGGGCGCGGTTTCGCAAGAACCGCGCCGCGGCGCCCGTCCGTCGACTCAGGCCGCCCGCGTCGCCCCGTCGGCCTTGAACATCGCCCGGATCCCGCGCACGGCCTGTCGGATGCGGGCTTCGTTCTCGATCAGCGCGAAGCGCACATGGTCGTCGCCGTGGTCGCCGAAGCCGATGCCGGGGGAGACGCAGACCTTGGCCTTCTCGAGCAGGCGCTTGGCGAATTCCAGCGAACCCAGTTCGCGGTACGCGGGCGGGATGCGGGCCCAGATGTACATCGAGGCCTTGGGGAGCTCGACCTCCCAGCCGGCTTCGGTCAGGCCCTTGTGGAGCACGTCGCGCCGGGCCTGGTACTTGGCGGCGATTTCGCCGACGCAGGTCTGGTCGCCCTCCAGCGCCGCGATCGCGGCCACCTGCAAGGGCGTGAACATGCCGTAGTCGTGATAGCTCTTGATGCGCGCCAGCGCGGCCACGAGATCGGGGTTGCCGACCATGAAGCCGACACGCCAGCCGGCCATGTTGTAGCTCTTGCTGAGGGTGAAGAACTCGACCGCGATGTCCTTGGCGCCGGGCACCTGCATGATCGACGGCGCTTTCCAGCCGTCGAACACGATGTCGGCGTAGGCGAGGTCGTGGACGATGAAGATGTCGTGCTTGCGGGCCAGCGCGATCACGCGCTCGAAGAAGTCGAGCTCCACGCACTGCGCGGTGGGATTCGACGGAAAGCCCAGCACCATCATCTTGGGCTTGGGGTAGCTGCCGCGGATGGTGCGTTCGAGGTCGGCGAAGAAGTCGACGCCCGGCACCAGCGGCACCGAGCGGATGTCGGCACCCGCGATCACGGCGCCGTAGATGTGGATCGGATAGCTCGGGTCGGGCACCAGCACCGTGTCGCCGCGATCGAGGGTGGCGAGCATCAGGTGCGCCAGCCCTTCCTTGGAGCCGATCGTGACGATGGCTTCGGTGTCCGGATCGATCTCCACCTGGTAGCGCTGCTGGTACCAGTGCGAGATGGCGCGGCGCAGCCGCGGGATGCCCTTCGAGGCCGAGTAGCCGTGCGTGTCGGGGCGCTGGGCGACCTCGGTGAGCTTGGCCACGATGTGGGGCGGCGTGGCCCCGTCGGGGTTGCCCATGCTGAGGTCGATGATGTCTTCGCCGCGGCGGCGGGCGGCGAGCTTCAGCTCGGCCGTGATGTTGAAGACATAGGGAGGCAGGCGGTCGATGCGCGCGAAGCGGCGCTTGCCGACAGAAGAGGACATGGTTGAATCTCACGTAAGCGCCCGGAACCGTCCGAGCGACGCAGGCCGCGATGTGGCGGCCAGATTCGATCATAGCCGCAGGTCAGCGGCGCTCTGAAACCAGCGGACCGCTCAGGCGCGCAGCGCCAGGTTGAGCTGGTCGACCACCTCGGCCCAGTCGGCATCCTCCCGGATCTCCTCGCGCAGGAATTGCGCCTGGCCGGGAGTCCAGAAGCTCGCGTCCGCCAGCGCCACCGCGTCGCTCAGGGGGCGGTGCTCGGTGATGAAGCGCTGGATCTCGGACTCCGTGCTGGGAAGCCCGAGCTGGTCGAACAGGCTGCGGAAGGTGTGGTTGCTGAGGTCCATGGCGTGCGAGTCCGTGAGGTCGTTGCCCGAACCATAGCGCAAAGTGCGGCCCGCGTTGCGCGCGTTGTCAGCCGCCGCCGCGCTTGTCGGCGCGGGCGAAGCGCTGGGCGACATAGCGCTCGGTCGCCGACTCGACCTCCGGCAGGTTTTCGTGCAGGCGCTTCAGCAGCGCGATCAGGGTCTCGTGCTCGGCCTCGCTCAGCACGGACAGGAAGACGCGCTCTCGTTCGAGCGCCACGCCGACGATCTGGTCGTGCAGGCGGCGTCCCTTGGGGGTCAGCGTCGCCATGCGCAAGCGGCCGTCCTTGGCATCGAGCTCGAGGGTGATCAGCTCGCGCTCCTGCATGCTCTTGAAGCAGCGGCTGACGGACGACTTGTCCATGCCGATGACCCGCGATACCTGCTGGGCCGAGATCGAGCCTTCGGTGGCCAGCAGCACCATGCAGCGCCAGGTTTCGATGCCGACGTCGAACACGCGCAGGTAATGCTGGGAGGCACCGCGCGACAGCTTGTTGGCGATCCATGTCAGGAACGCCGGAACGTAGCGCTCGAGGTCCACGACCTCGCCGCCGGCGCCCATGTCCGGCGTGTCGGTTTCGGCCTGCGATGCCCGCGGCGGGCGTCGCGCCGTCGTGTTCGATGCTTTCGCCACGCGCTTGCTGGCAGACATGGATGGCCCTCTTGGTTGTCTTGGATGTCGTTGCGATTGGAACATGCGGGTCGGCGCCAAGGCAGGGAAAACCCCATTTTAGTTGGCATATCAACTAATTGATACTCCAACCATTCGAGACGCAGCCGATCCGACACCCCGGTTGCACGCCCATCCCATCAGGAGACCCCACATGCCCTTGTCCCGCCGCGCGCTCGTCTGCGCCCTCGCTGCTTCGTCCTTCGCTCTCGCCACGGCGCAAGCGCAGGCACAGAGCGTCAAGATCGGCATCGTCGGCCCCTTCTCGGGGCCGTTCGCCCACTACGGCGCCTTGTTCAAGGCGGCCGCGGAGGCCTATGTGGCGGGGCAGGGCGGCAAGCTCGGCGGCAGGGAGGTCGAGCTGATCTACCGCGACACCGGCGGACCGAATCCGGCCCAGACCAAGAGCCTGGTCCAGGAGTTGATCGTCAAGGACAAGGTCGACTACCTCGGCGGCTTCGTCTTCACGCCCAACGCGCTGGCCGTGGCTCCCCTGATCCAGCAGTCGCAGACGCCGACCGTGATCTTCAACGCCGCCACGTCCTCCATCACCGAGAAGTCCGACTACTTCGTGCGCACCGGCTACACGCTGTGGCAGGTGACGGTGCCGCTGGCCCGGTGGGCGGCGAAGCAGAACATCGCCAGGGTCGTGACAGCGGTCACCGACTACGGCCCGGGCCTGGACGCCGAGGCCGCGTTCAAGAGCGAGTTCGCCAAGCAGGGCGGCCAGGTGGTGGAGTCGATCCGCATGCCGATCGCGACCACCGACTTCGGCCCCTTCGTCCAGCGCATCAAGGCCAGCGGGGCCCAGGCGGTCTACACCTTCCTGCCCGGCGGCCCGCCCAACCTGGGCTTCATCAAGGCCTACAACGAGAACGGCCTGGCCAAGTCGGGCCTGCGCTTTCTCGGCACCGCGGAGACCGACGAGTTCGACCTGCAGAAATTCGGCGACAGCGCGGTGGGGCTGACCACCGCCTTCCACTACTCGGGGGCGCACGACTCGGCCGCCAACAAGGCTTTCGTGGCCGCCTTGAAGAAGCAGGATCCGGGCGCCGCCGCCAACTACGCCTCGGTCGGCGCCTGGGACGGCATGTACGTCATCCAGAAGATGATCGAGGCCACCGGGGGCCGGAAGGACGGTCCGAAGGCCATCGCCACCGCGCGCACGCTGCAGTGGGAGAGCCCGCGCGGGCCCGTGCGCATCGACGGCAAGACCCGGCACATCACCCAGGACGTGTACCTGCGCCAGGTCGAGAAGGTCGGCGGGGTGCTGGTCAACAAGGAAGTCGAGAGCTTCGGTCCGCAGGGCGACCACGGCCTGGTCCAGTGAGACCGCTGCCCTGACATGACCGTCCTCTTCAACATCGCCGTCGACGGGCTGGCCTACGGCATGGTGCTGTTCGTCATCGCCGTCGGGCTGTCGCTCACGCTCGGCCTGATGCGCTTCGTCAACCTGAGCCACTGCGCCTTCGCCATGGTCGGCGGCTACTGCGCCGCCTTCCTGGTGCGGCAGGCGCAATGGAACTTCTGGCTCGCGGTGCCGGCGGCCGTCATCGCCACCGCGGCACTGGGCGCCGTGCTCGAGCTGCTGGTGCTCAGGCACCTGTACCGGCGCAAGGAGCTCGACCAGGTGCTCTTCACCATCGGCCTGAGCTTCTTCCTGATCGCGACCACCAACGCGCTGGCGGGCCCGCAGGTGCAACTGATCCCGCTGCCGCCCGGGCTGGCCGGTTCGGTGGACCTGGGCTTTCGCACCTTGCCGGCGCAGCGCCTGCTGGTGATCGGCGCCGGACTGGCGGTCGCGGGCACGGCGGCATGGATCGTCGCGCGCACCCGCTTCGGCATCTGGCTGCGGGCCGCGGTCGACCACAGCGGCACGGCCTCCAGCCTCGGCATCCCGATCCGCGTCGTCCAGTGCGCGAGCTTCGCCGCCGGCGCCGCGCTCGCGGGCTTCGGCGGCATCCTCGGCGCCGAGCTGATGCCGCTGGAGCCGTACTACGCGCTCAAGTACCTCGTGCTGGTGCTGGTGGTGGTGGCCGTGGGCGGCATGGGCAGCATCGCAGGGTCGCTCGCGGCGGCGGTCGTGCTCGGCGTGATCGAGACCGCCAGCAAGTACCTCGCCTCCGACTGGGGCAGCCTTTTCTTCTTCCTGGCCATGGCGGCGCTGCTGGCCTGGCGTCCCGACGGATTGCTCAAGCGATGAACACCTCCACCACGCTGCCGGGGCCGGCCAAGGCCCCACCCGAAGCGCGGCACGCCGCCGCGCCGCGCTGCCGGCCGGCCTGGCGCGCCCCCTTGATCGTGCTGGCGCTCGGCGCGCTGGCCTGTGCGCTGCTGCCGGAGCAACTGGGGCTGATGACCCGCATCTTCGTCGCCGCGCTGTTCGTGCTGTCGCTCGACCTGGTGGTCGGCGTGGCCGGACTCGCGACCCTGGGGCATGCGGCCGTCTTCGGCACCGGCGCCTACGCGGCCGGGATCTTCGCGCTCAAGGTGATGCCCGACCCGCTGGCGGGCCTGGCCATCGGCATCGGCGCCGGCGGCCTGCTGGCGCTCGCCAGCGGCGCCTTCCTGCTGCGCTACCACGGCTTCACGTTCCTGATGCTGACGGTGGCCGTGGCGCAGATCGTCCTGAGCCTGGCACAGAAGGCGCGCGACTGGACCGGTGGCGATGACGGGCTGTCCGGCTTCATCGTCGGGCCGCTGCTGGGCCGCTTCGCGTTCGACCTGGAGGGCCGCGTCGCCGCCTTCTATGCGCTGGCCGTGCTGGTGCTCCTGTACTACGTGGCGCGGCGCCTGGTGGACGCGCCCTTCGGACTGTCCGTGCGCGGCATCCACGAGAACCGGGCCCGCATGGCGGCGCTGGGGACGCCGGTCTACCGGCGGCTGCTCGCCATGTACACCGCCGCGGGTGCGATCGCCGGTGCAGCCGGTGCGCTGTCGGCGCAGACCAACGCCATCGTGGGACTCGACAGCCTGTCCTTCGCGCTGTCGGCCGAGGCCCTGGTGATGCTGATCCTCGGCGGTGCCGGGCGCCTGAGCGGCGCGCTCGTCGGCGCGGTCGTGTTCACCCTGCTGCACCACACGGCGGCTTCGATCAATCCGTACCACTGGCTGTTCGTGGTGGGCTTCATGCTGATGGCGGTGGTGCTGGCTTCGCCGGCGAAGGCGTGGGGCTGGCTGCGTCGCCGCCTGGGAGCTGCATCATGAGCCTGCTGCTGGACATCCGCGATCTGGACAAGCGCTTCGGCGGCCTGCACGTCACGCGCGGCGTGTCGTTCCAGCTCCACGCCGGCGACCGGCTGGCCCTGATCGGCCCGAACGGCGCCGGCAAGACGACGCTGGTCAACCAGGTCAGCGGCGTGCTGCGGTCCGATGCCGGGGAGATCTGGCTGCGCGGCGAGAACGTCACCCGCCTGGGGCAGGCCCAGCGCGTTCGACTCGGCCTCGCGCGCACCTTCCAGATCACGACGCTGGCACCGCACCTCCCGGTGCAGCGGCAGATCGAGATGGCGCTGTTCGAGCGCGAGGGCCTGGGCGGCCGTGCCTGGCGCAGCGTGGACGCCTATCCGGCGCTGAACGCCGAGGCGCAGGCGCTGCTGCAGCGCTTCGGCCTGCGCGGCCATGCCGCCACGCCGACCGAGGACCTGGCCTACGGCGAGCAGCGGCTGGTCGAGATGGCGCTGGCGCTCGCGCTGCGTCCGAAGGTGCTGCTGCTCGACGAACCGATGGCCGGGGTGCCCAGGGGCGATGGCGCGCGGCTGCTCGCGGCGCTGGATTCGCTGCCACGCGACCTGGCCGTGCTGATCATCGAGCACGACATGGACCTGGTGTTCCGCTTCGCCAGCCGCATCGTGGTGCTGGCCGAGGGGGCCGTGCTGGCCGACGGCAGCCCCGACGACATCCGGCGCGACCCGAAGGTGCGGGCCGCCTACCTGGGGACTCCCGCATGACCGAAGCGATGCTGAAACTGGAAGGGCTGAAGGCCGGCTACGGCCCGACGACGGTGCTCGACGGCCTGTCGCTGGCCGTGGCGCCGGGCGAGCGGGTGGCGATGGTCGGGCGCAACGGGGTGGGCAAGACCACGACCTTGCGCGCCATCATGGGCCTGGTGCCGCTGGCCGGCGGCCGCATCGAGTTCCTGGGCGAAGACATCTCGCGCCTGAGCCCCCACCAGCGCGCCCGGCGCGGACTGGGCTACGTGCCGCAGACACGCGACATCTTTCCGTCGCTCACGGTCGAGGAGAACCTGCTGGCCGGGCTCAAGCGCCGCCCGCGCCGCGCCGTCGACGAGGCCTATGCGCTGTTCCCCCGGCTGGCCGAGCGGCGCCGCAACGGCGGCACGCAGCTGTCCGGCGGCGAGCAGCAGATGCTGTCGGTAGCCCGCGCGCTGCTGGGCCGACCCCGGCTGATCCTGCTCGACGAGCCGCTCGAAGGGCTGGCGCCGCTCATTCGCCAGGAGTTGCTGAACGCCTTCCAGGCGATGAGCCGCGAGACCGGCATCGCGGTCGTCATCGTCGAGCAACAGGTCGACGAGGCCCTCAGGTACGCCCGGCGGGCGCTCGTCCTCGACCACGGCACGGTGGTCCACGAGAGCGACGCTCAGGTCCTGCTGCGCGACACCGAGACGCTTGACCGGTGGGTCGGCATGGCCGTGCATTGAGCAGCGTCGACTCCCATCCCAACCCTTCGCAGGAGATTTGCATGAACACCGCCTCCATCCCGGTCGGCAGCATCCGCAAGAGCGGCGCTGCCGCCCGATTTCCGCTCGACCGCTGGTACGTCGCCGGCTTCTCGTCGGAGCTCCAGGACCAGCCGATCGGCCGCACCTTCCTGAACCAGAAGGTGGTGCTGTTTCGCACCGGCGGTGGCGAGATCGCCGCGCTCGAAGATCGCTGCTGCCATCGCTCGCTGCCGCTGTCGTGCGGCACGGTGGAAGCCGACGGCGTGCGCTGCGGCTACCACGGCCTGCTGTACGCGCCCAGCGGGCAGTGCCTCGAGATCCCCGGGCAGGAGCGCATTCCGTCCAAGGCCAGGGTGAGGTCCTACCGGGTGGTCGAGAAGGACCGGATCGTCTGGATCTGGATGCCACGGGACGAAGGCTCGGCCCCGGACGTCGAGCCGCCGGACTACCCCCACCATGACGATCCGCGCTACAAGTTCGGCAGCGGCATGTACCACTACAAAGCGCCCTGGCAGCTGATCCACGACAACCTGCTCGACCTGAGCCACCTGGGGTACGTCCACCTCAAGACCATCGGCGGCAATGCGCGGCTGCACATGAACGCGCCGATGAAGGTGACGCAGGACGGCGACACGGTCAAGGTGGTCCGCCTGATGCCCGGCTCGACGCCGCCACCCACCTACTGCGCCGCCTGGCCCTTCGGCGACACCTGCGATCGCTGGCAGGAGATCGAGTTCCACGTGTCCCATCTGGCGATCTGGACCGGGGCCATGGAGCCCGGCTCCGGCGCCATCGACGATCCGCAGCGGGGCGGCTTCCACATGCGCGGCTTCCACGGCATCACGCCGGAGACCGAGGACACTTGCCACTACTTCTGGAGCATGGCCAGCAACAAGCACCCCGACATGCCCGAGAACATCGACACGGTGGTCGAGCAGACCGCCTACACCTTCGACGAAGACCGGGTGGTCATCGAAGACCAGTACCGCAACATCGCCGATTTCGGCGATCGCAATTCGTGGATGGACATCCACGTGGATGCCGGCGCCAACCGGGCCCGCCGGATCGTGGAGCGGCTGCTGGCGGACGTCCGGCCCGAGGAGGTGGCCGGATGACGACCGCGACGCTCAGGGTCCGGGTGAGCGCCAGGCGCGAAGAAGCCAGGGACATCGCGAGCTTCGAGCTGGTCGCGGCCGACGGGCAGGCGCTGCCCGCTTTCTCGGCCGGCGCGCACATCGACGTCAAGGTGGGGGACGGACTGGTGCGCCAGTATTCGCTCTGCAACGATTCGACCGAGACCCACCGCTACCTGATCGCGGTGCTGAAGGATCCGGCCACGCGCGGCGGCTCGAAGGCGATGCACGAGCGCGTGCGGGTCGGCGATGAACTCGAGATCAGCGCGCCACGGAATCACTTTCCGCTGGCGCACGAGGCTCGCCACAGCGTCCTGCTTGCAGGTGGCATCGGGGTGACACCGATCCTCTGCATGGCCGAACGGCTGGCGGCGGCGCGCGCCGATTTCGAGCTGCACCATTGCACGCGCTCGCCGGAACGCACCGCGTTCCGCGAACGGATCGCCGATGGCCGGTTCGGGTCTCGCGTCCACCATCACTTCGACGACGGCCCGCCGGCGCAGAAGCTCGACCTGGCGGCCTTCATCGCGCGCCAGCACAGCGACACCCACCTGTATGTCTGCGGGCCGAAGGGCTTCATGGACGCCGTATTGAACGAGGCGCGGTCGCAGGGCTGGCCCGAGACGCGGCTTCACTACGAGTTCTTTGCCGCCGGCGCGGTCGACCGCGAGAACGACTGCGGCTTCGAGGTGCAGGTCGCCAGCTCGGGCCAGGTGGTGGCGGTGGGGAAGGACGAGACCGTGGTTCAGGCGTTGTGCAGGATCGGCATCGAAATCCCGACCTCGTGCGAGCAGGGTGTCTGCGGCACCTGCATCACGCGCGTGCTCGAAGGCGTTCCGGATCACAAGGACGTCTACTTCACGGCCGACGAGCTGGCCGCCAACGACCAGTTCACGCCGTGCTGCTCGCGCTCGAAGTCGCCGCGGCTGGTGCTCGATCTCTGAGGACGCCCTCAGGGCTGCGAAGGCCTGCAGGCGTAGCTCGCGGCCACCAGCCGGTCTCCGCCCAGGTAGTGCGATAGTCCGGGTACTGGCACATCGGCCGCGACGCCCGCAGCGCATGCGGTGGCGCCGTGTTCTTCACGGTCTGGACCAGGGCGTCCGGCGCCGTGCCGGCGCTGACCCAGCGGTCGAGCGGGTCCAGCAGGTCGACCATCGTCGGCACCGGCGATCCGTCGGTGACGCTGCTCGCATGCCCCGAGTGGGTCGACGCCGGCGAGATGTAGAGCCGCGCCGACTCGCGCGTCACCTGGGCACCCACCCTGGCCTGCACGGCCGCGAAGTAGTCGATGCCCGCTTGCGGGCTTTGCGCCAGGTCGCCCATGTTCTCGCGCACGATCAGCTTGCCCCCGCGGGCGAAGAAGGCCGAGAGGTCGGGGTTGCTCGAATCGATGAGCGCCGACACCTGCTGCAGGCGGACCTTGAAGTCGGCCGGCTTGTAGGTGCGGACGTCGAAGTTGGCGTCCCTTGTCACGAAGAACTTGACGAAGTTCGAGCCGTACAGCCAATACTGTCCGGCCGACGCCGCATTCGGCGGCTCGGTCGGGACGGCGCTGCCGGTCACCCAGCGCGTCATCGTCGCGTCGACCGGATCGGGCGTGGTCTCGTTGCCATAGAACCATGCCGGATAGCGGGTCAGGCCGTTGGCCAGCGGAAAGGGAAAGTCATTGGGTGCGTGCACCGACCGGACCATGGCGATCTGCGCGTCCGAGAGGCAGCCGTCGCCGGTGTCCGCACCGCCGTTGCAGCGCAGGGCCTGCAGGTCGATCCGCGACGGGCACGCGCGGTAGTTGCTGACGACGCCGTCCGCGATGCCGTCCAGCGCGTCGCAGCGGTCCGAGACGTATGTCGCCAGGGTGCGGACCTTGCCCGCGTTCATCCAGCCGCCGCTGAACTGCGGCACGGTGCGCGGGATGTACGACTGGAACAGCATCGACAACTGCACCACCGGCACGACGCTCACGATGCCGTCGTAGTCGGCCGGAAAACGCTGCGCCATGGTCAGGCCCTCGCGCCCGCCCTCCGAGCCGCCAAAGTAGTAGAACCTGGCGGGCGCCTGGGCGTAGTAGAGCCGCATGATGGCCAGCGCGACATCGTGCGTCTTCTTGTAGGCGGCATAGCCGTAGTTGGCGAGCATTTCGTCGTTCAGTCCGAACTGCCCGATGCTGTTGGCGGCAAAGGCGCTCGCCTGGTGGCCCGAGTCGGTGCCCAGCGTGACATAGCCGCGCATGAGCGGCAGGGGATCGTCGGGCGCGGCATCGCGCAGCGGCGCCAGCCCCGTCACCAGCACCCCGTTGTAGCCGCCGCCGCCGTACTGCAAGGCCTTGCGGTTCCACGCGACCGGCAGGTTGACCTGGAACTGGATCGGCTGCGCGGCCGGATCGACCGGCGCGATGCTGCCCAGCACCTGGCAGTGGTCCGGCGTGGCGGGCCTGAGGCTGGCGCCCGAGCCGGAGGCCGCAGCGGCCGGCACGAAGGTGGCCGACCGGAGGGTCGCGTTGCCGCTGGGCAGTCCGATCTGCGCGCCGGCGACCACCTGGCCCTGGAGTGCCGCGCACGATGCCTTGAAGTCGGCGGCGGCGGGCGCCAGGGTCGGTGCGGTACCGACACTGCCGCAGGCCGCGACAAGCAGGCCGGCGATGGCTGTGGCGAGCAACGCCGGAAGGCGGGCGAAGGGTGTGTTCATGGTTGGCCACCGTAGGGGCTCGCGACGAGGCTGCTGCCTAGGGCTTTCCCTTGCAGCGTGGCTGCGTGCCATCACAATCCGGCATGACGAATCCCGCGCTGCCCAAGGCCGCCGAGCCCGCCTGCCTCACCGAGGCGCTGCGACAGAGCGGCGCGCTCCCTGCGGGCCGTGTGGCAGAGGTGTCGATCGAAGCGTCGTTCGCGACCGTGCTGTCCCACGTCTTCAGGTTGCGCCTCGCCTATGCCGGCGCGGCTGACGGCGCGCCGGCCACACTGATCCTGAAGGCGGGCCTGGCGGACCGTCCCGGCGGACCGTGGCCGGGCGGCGGGCACGAGGTCGCGTTCTACCGGGACCTGGCGCCGGCGATGCCCGCGGGCATCGTGCCGCGCTGCTTCGACGCCCGATGGGATGCCGACTCGGGCACCTGGCATCTGCTGCTTGAGGATCTCACCGACTCGCACTTCATCGCGACGCGCTGGCCCTTGCCGCCCAGCTTCGCGCAATGCGAGGCCATCGTCCGCACGCGAGCCCGATGCCAGGCCGCCTGGTGGGACGACCCGCGGCTCGGCGTGTCGATCGGCGCCTGGCACGACGCAAGCGCCGCCGAGGAGGCAACGGCCCATCTCGCGGCGCAGTTCGCGCGTTTCGCCGATGACCTGGGCGACCGGCTTTCCGATGGTCGGCGCGCGCTGTACGAACGCCTGTTCGACGCCGCGCCGCGCCTGGCCGCACGCTACCGGTCGCACCGCCACATGACGATCGTCCAGGGCGACGCGCACGTGTGGAACTGCTTCCTGCCGCGCGATGGCGCGCCGGATGGCGGCCGGCTGTTCGACTGGGATTCGTGGCGCGTCGACACCGGATCGGACGACCTGGCCTGCATGATGGCCCTGCAGTGGTATCCCGACCTGCGGCAACGCTTCGAGACGCGCCTGCTGGACAGCTTCCACGACGAACTGGCGGCGCGCGGCGTGCAGGGCTACGACCGGCGCGACCTGCACGACGACTACCGGCTGTCCGTGCTCTGGCTGATCGCCACGCCAGTCTGGCAGCATGCGAACGGCATCCCGCCGGTGATCTGGTGGAACAACTTCGAGCGTGCGCACCTGGCCGCCGAGGACCTCGGCTGCGTCGACCTGCTGGGCTAGCCGCGCCGCGCCGCCTCGATCGCCGCGATGTCGATCTTGCCCATCGTCATCATCGCGTCGAACGCGCGCTTGGCTGCCGCGCGGTCCGGGTCGGCCAGCGCCTCGGTGAGCGCGCGCGGCGTGATCTGCCAGGACAAGCCCCAGCGGTCCTTGCACCAGCCGCACTCGCTGGCCTGGCCGCCGTTGCCGATGATCGCATTCCACAGCCGGTCGGTCTCGGCCTGGTCGTCGGTCGCGATCTGGAACGAGAAGGCTTCGCTGTGCTTGAAAGCCGGGCCGCCGTTCAGGCCGAGGCAGGGGATGCCGATGACGGTGAACTCGACCGTCAGCACATTGCCTTCCTTGCCCGCCGGATAGTCGCCCGGCGCGCGAAAGATGGTGCCTACGGCACTGTCCGGGAAGGTGTCGGCATAGAACTTCGCGGCGTCCACGGCGGTGCCGTCGTACCACAGGCAGAGGGTGTTCTTGGGCGTCATTTCGTGTCTCCTGGTGTGCTGAACATCCGGCATCGGCCGAGTTCTAGTTGTCGGATCGGTCCGATGCCGTTGTAGGCCGCCGGGCAGCGAGCCCGCTTCATCTCGGCGCGGTTCCCGATCCGCCCGCGGCGGCCGGCGACACCGTGCCTTCAATAACCAGTTGCAGGCCGGTCCGGCCCACCGGCACCGGCCCCGTGCTGCCGACGAGGTCGCCCTCCGACGGCAGCGCGTTGCCGCTCGCCGAGATGCGGGCCTCCACGATCACCTGGCCCGCGCCCGACAGCCGATGGTCCGGGCGCATGGCCAGGCTGTCGTCGAGGACGAAGGCAAGGGGCAGGTCGCCGACCCGGGCCCGCAGCACCGCCAGCGGCAGGCGGGAGCCATCGACCGGGCGCGCATACACGAACACCGTCTCGTCCGGCCGCGGCGTCCTGGCCGCCTTGCCGCCCAGGCGCACCTGGCCGGCGACCGACGCGGCACCGACGGCCTTGTCGCCGCGGGCGTCGAGCGGTGCGGACGAACGCGCCTGCGCCAGGTTCGCGGCGACCCGCGCCGCGGTCTGGGAGTCCGGCGGCAGCAGGCGCTGGAGGTGCTCCCAATGCCGTATCGCCTCCGGGGTGTCGGCGCGCTCGATGGCGGCACTGGCCGCGAGCGCCAGCGCCTTCGGCTGGTCGGGGTCCAGCGCCAGCGCGCGGCGGACCTGTTCGAGTGCCGGGCCATTGAGTCTGCCGCCGTCGACGCTGGCCAGCACGTCGGCATAGTCCGCGCGCAGCGCCGCCTCCTCGGGGGCCAGCGCCACCGCCCGGGCGTAGGCCGCGGCGGCATCGGCCGGCCGTTCGAGGGCCGCATAGGAGCGCGCAAGCATGTACCAGCCATCGACGTCGTCGGGTTGGCTGCGCAGGCGCAGTGCCAGCTGGTTGACCATGCCCTCGATCTGCGCGGCGCTGGGTTCGCTGTCGCTGTCGTGGGCATGCGCCGCATCGTCCGCACGCCACAGGGCCAACGGGTTGCCGAGCTGCAGGTAGAGGACGATGGCCGCGCTGGGCAGGGCCGCCAGCAGGAGGGCGGCCAGCAGCGGCGAAGGCCGCTCCACTTGTCGCGATGCCGGTGCCAGGTCGGCGTCGGCCAGCAGGCGCCGGGCCACCTCGTCGCGTGCTTCGCGGCCGCGCGCGGGGGCGAGAGTCCCGGCGCGCAGGTCGGCCTCGATCTCGTCCAGCTGGCCCCGGTAGCAATCGGCCACCGGCAGGGTGTCGCGCTCGACTGCGGCGCGCCGGCCCTGGCGCAGCAGGGGCGGCAGCAGGCACGCCATGGCGGCGGCGATCAGGCCCGCGGCGAGCAGCCAGAACGCGATCATCGGCCGGACTCCGGTGCGGGTGCCCTGGATGCATCCAGCAGCGCATCCGCCCGCTGGCGCGCTGCATCGTCCAGTGGCGCCACGGCCGCAGGGCGACGCAGCCGGCTGCGCACGACCGCCAGCGCGGCCAGCGCCAGCAACAGCAGCGGGCCGAACCAGAGCAGCCAGGTCGAAGGCTTCAGTGGCGGGTCGTACAGCACGAAGTCCCCGTAGCGCTGCACGAGGTACGCCTTCACGGCTTCGTCGCCGACGCCCTCGCGCAACTGCTCGCGGATCTGCCGGCGCAGGTCCACGGCGAGTTCGGCCTGCGAGTCGGCCAGCGTCTGGTTCTGGCACACCACGCAGCGCAGTTGCTGCGACAGGGCATGCACGCGCGCGTCCAGCTGCGCATCGTCGGACGGTGCCGCGATCGCCGTCGCCAGCGCAAGGGCCGGCCAGATGGCCGCGATGCGTCTAGGCATGCGGCGCCTTCTCGCTCTCGCGCTCGAGGTCGCGCAGCAGCGGCACCAGCGCCCGCTCCAGGAACTCCGGTGTCATCGGTCCGGCATGGCGAAGGCGGATCACGCCGGCCCGATCGATCACGAAGGTCTCGGGCACGCCATAGACGCCGAAGTCGATGCCGGTCCTGCCGTCGGCGTCGACCAAGGTCGCCAGGTAGGGGTTGCCCAGGCGTTCAAGCCATTGGCGCGCCGCGTCGGGCCGGTCCTTGTAGTTCAAGCCGAGCACCGGGATGCGCGAGCGCGCTGCGAAGTCGACCAGCACGGGATGTTCGACTTGGCACGGCGTGCACCACGACGCCCAGACGTTGAGCAGCCAGACCTTGCCGCGCATGTCGCTGGCGCGGATGCTGCGCCCGTCGCCCTCCAGCAGCGGCAGCTCGAAGGCCGGCGCCGGCTGGCCGAGCAGCGGCGAGGGCAGCGCCCGCGGATCGCGCCCCATGCCGGCTGCCAGCGCGATCGCCAGCGCCAGGAACACGCCCAGGGGCAGCAGGAAGCGCGTCATGCCGGCCCCTCCCCGGTGGACGGCAGCACCTGAGGCCCCGCGACGTCGGGCACCGTTGCCCGTTGCCGCACCCGGTATCGTCGGTCGCTGGCGGCCAGCATGCCGCCGGCCGCCATCAGCAGGCAGCCGATCCAGATCCAGTCGACGAAGGGCTTGACGTGGATGCGCATGGCCCAGTGGTGCGCGTCGATGGCTTCGCCCAGCGCCACGTACAGGTCGCGCGTCCATCCGACGTCGATGGCGGCCTCGGTGGTGGGCATCTGCTGGCTGCGGTAGATGCGTCGCTGCGGCGCCAGCGTGGCGACGGGGCTGCCGTTGCGGCTGACGGTCACGGTCGCGGCCAGGGCCTCGTAGTTCGGGCCCGTCAGGCCCGTCACGCCTTCGAAGCGGAAGGCGTAGTCCGCCAGCTCGGTGCTGTCCCCGCTTTTCATCGGCAACTCGCGCATGCTCTCCTGGCTGCTGACCAGCGTGACGCCGGCGATGAAGACGCCGACGCCGGTGTGGGCCAGCAGCATCCCTGCATAGCTGGCCGGCAACTGGCGCAGCGCGGCCAGCCGCCGGCCGCGCTGGTGGCGAAGGCGATCGGCCAGGCTGGCGACCGCGCTGGCCACCGACCAGCAGGCCAGCAGCAGGCCCAGGCCCGTCAAGGCCGAGGGAGCGCGCAACACGGCCAGCCAGGCCGCGCTGATCGCCAGGCTGGCGAAGGCCGACCAACGCAGCCGCGTCGAGATGTCCGCCAACGCCGCCCCGCGCCAGCGCACCCAGGGCGCGGCGCCCATCAGCAGCACCGCCGGCGCCATCAACGGCACGAAGACCTGTTCGAAATAGGCGGGCCCGACGGATATCTTGCCGAGCCCCAGCACGTCGAGCAGCAGCGGATAGAGCGTGCCCAGCAGCACGGTGGCGGCGGCTACCGCCAACAGCACGTTGTTGGCCAGCAGGAACGATTCGCGCGACAGCGCCGCGAACGCGGTGGGCCGGGCCAGCGTGGGCGCGCGCAGGGCGAACAACGCCAGGGCACCGCCGGTCACGCCGCCGAGCAGCGCCAGGATGAAGCTGCCGCGCAACGGGTCGACGGCGAAGGCATGGACCGAGGTCAGCACGCCGGAGCGCACGAGGAAGGTGCCCAGCAGGCTGAGCGAGAAGGTGAAGATCGCGAGCAGCGCGGTCCAGGCGCGGAAGGCGCCGCGCTTCTCGGTCACCGCCAGCGAATGGATCAGCGCGGTGCCGGCCAGCCAGGGCATGAAGGAGGCGTTCTCGACCGGGTCCCAGAACCACCAGCCGCCCCAGCCCAGTTCGTAGTAGGCCCAGGCGCTGCCGAGCATGATGCCCAGCGTGAGGAAGGCCCAGGCCGCCAGGGTCCACGGGCGCGACCAGCGGGCCCAGGCCGCGTCGACCTGGCCGGACACCAGTGCGGCGATGGCGAAGGCGAAGCTCACCGAGAAGCCCACGTAGCCCATGTAGAGCAGGGGCGGGTGCAGCACCATGCCGGGGTCCTGCAGCAGCGGATTGAGATCGCGCCCTTCCATGGCGGGCGGCAGCAGCCGCAGGAAGGGGTTGGAGGCGAACAGCAGGAACAGCAGGAAGCCCGCGCTGACCAGTCCCATGACGCCGAGCACGCGCGCCACCGTCTCGAGCGGCAGCCGGCGGCTGAACACCGACACCGCCGCCGACCAGGCGCCGAGCATGAGCGTCCACAGCAGCATCGAGCCTTCGTGCGATCCCCAGACGGCCGCGATGCGGTAGGCGGTGGGCAAGGCGGTGTTCGAGTTGGCTGCCACGTAGCGGACGCTGAAATCGTTGTCGACGAAGGCCCGCGCCAGCGCGACGAAGGCCAGCAGCACCAGGGCCGCCTGCAGGCGTGCGGCCGGGCGCGCCATCTCCATCCAGCCGACCCTGCCCGTCGCGGCACCCGCGAGGGGCAGCACGGCCTGGACCCCCGCGACCAGCAGCGCGACGATCAGGCTGAAGTGGCCGAACTCCGCGTTCATGGCTTGGCGGCCTGCGCGGCCTTCTTCAGGGCCTCGGCCGCCTCCGGCGGCATGTAGTTCTCGTCGTGCTTGGCCAGCACCTCGCGGGCGACGAAGACGCCGTCTTCCTGCAGCTTGCCGTTGGCGACCACGCCCTTGCCTTCCCGGAACAGGTCGGGCAGCAAGCCGCGATAGACCACCGGCACCTCGCGCGCCGTGTCGGTGACGATGAAGCGGACCGTCAGGCCATCTCCTTCGCGGCGCATCGAACCCGGCACGACCAGGCCACCGAGGCGGAAGCTGCGCGCCACCGGCGCTTCGCGCGCGACCACCTGCGTCGGGCTGAAGAAGAAGACGAGGTTCGAGCGAAAGGCATTGAGCAGCAGCGCCAGCGCCCCGCCGGCGCAGGCCAGCGCCGCCAGCAGCATGCCGAGCCGGCGTTGCCTGGCGGTCACGAGAACCCCCGCCCTGCCGAGACGGTGCGGCAGCGCCGCTTGAGCCACAGGATTTCGGCGCCCAGGAGTGCGAACGCAAAGCCGAACGCGGCCGCGACATAGGCCGCGTGGCCGCCGGATGAAATCTGCGTCAGCCAGCCCATGATCGGCTCCGGGGTTCGTCCGCCGGGGGCAGGACGCCGCGCTCGCGCAGGATGCAGCGCACCCTGACCAGCGCGACTGCGATGGTGTACGTCCAGCAGGCGAAGGTCATCAGCAGCATGCCGGCCAGCATGGTGGCCGCCATCGACGGCGCCGCGGTGAAGCTGACGGACGCGCCCTGGTGCAGCGTGTTCCACCACTGCACCGAAAAGTAGATCACCGGCAGGTTGAGCGACCCCACGAGCGCCAGCAGCGCGCAGGCGCGTTCGGCGCGCCGGGGCTCGTCGATCGCGGCCTCGAGGGCCATGTAGCCCAGGTAGAGAAAGAGCAGGATCAGCTCCGAAGTGAGTCGGGCGTCCCACACCCACCACGTGCCCCAGGTCGGCTGCCCCCACAGGGCACCGCTCGCCAGCGCGATCGCCGTGAAGACCGCGCCGGTGGGCGCCAGCGCGGAGGCCATCATCGACGACAGGCGGGTATGGAACACCAGTGCCAGCGCCGAGTAGCCCGCCATCACCAGGTAGATGAACATCGACATCCAGGCCGCCGGCACATGGATGAAGATGATGCGGTACACCTCGCCTTGCTGGGCATCGGTCGGAGCGACCCCGAAGCCGACGTAGAGCCCCGCCGCCAGGAACAGCAGGGCGGCGGCGAAGAACCATGGCGCGAGGCGCCGGGCGAGGGGATCGAATCGCCGCGGCGAGGCGAAAGCCAGCCAGCGTCGCGCCGTGCCCCCCGCAGGCTCGCGGTCCCTTGGCAGTGCATCGGCGAGGTTGCCCATGGTCGGCTCACTCCATCGAAATGCGAAGCCCGGCCGCCGTGGCGATCGGACAGAGAAACAGCGACAGCGCCAGGCAGGCCCCGAGCAGGGACAGCTGCGGCATCACGTCGAGCCCGGCGTCGGCCGCCGCGCCGGCGCCGGCCCCGAAGATCAGCACCGGGACGCACAGCGGCAGCACCAGCACGCACAGCAGCACCGCGCCGCCGCGCAGGCCCAGCGTGAGCGCCGCGCCCACCCCGCCGATCAGGCTCAGCACCGGCGTGCCGATCAGCAGCGATGCCGAAAGAAGCAGCGCGGACGACGCAGGCAGCCCGTACTGCTGCGCCAGCAGCGGCGTGAGCAGCAGCAGCGGCAGGCCGCTGGTGACCCAGTGGGCGCAGATCTTGGCGAGCACGAGCAGGGCCAGCGGGTGCGGCGAGAGCAGGAGCTGGTCGAGGCTGCCGTCCGCATGTTCCTGCGCGAACAGCCTCGACAGCGACAGCATCGATGCGAGCAGCGCGGCGACCCACAGGATGCCCGGCGCCAGGGCGCGCAATTGCTGCGGATCGGGGCCGATCGCCAGTGGGAACAGGCTGCTGGCGATGACGAAGAACAGCAGGCTCGACAGGATGCTGCCCCGCCGGCGCCAGGCCAGCGAGACGTCGTGCAGGACGATGGCGGCGAGCAGCGCGGGCATGCGGTCATCCGCCCAGGTGCAGGAAGCGGCCGCCGGCCGAAAGGGCGCGGTGGGTCGCCACCACCGCCATGCCGCCGACGCGCAAGTGGGTGTCGAGCTGCGCTTGAAACGCGTCGGCCGCCTGATCGTCGAGCGAGGTCAGGGGCTCGTCGAGCAGCCAGAGGACGCGCGGCACCAGCACCAGCCGGGCCAGTGCCACGCGCCGGCGCTGGCCCTGCGACAGCCTGCGCACCGGCGCGGCCATCGCGAGCGCCATGCCGTACGCGTCCAGTGCGCGGTCCACCAGCGCCCGGCTCGGCGTGCCGCCGGCGACCCGCATCGCGAAGGCCAGGTTCTGCTCGGCGCTCAGGTCGGGATCGATGCCGTCGGTGTGGCCCACATAGGCGACCGACTGGAGGTAGCCGGATTCGCCCGCACGAACCGGCCGGGCGCGCCAGCGCAGTTCGCCCGCGGCAGGTTCGAGCAGCCCGCTCAGCACCCGAAGCAGACTGGTCTTGCCGCTGCCGTTGGCGCCGGTGACCTGCAGCAACTCGCCGGGCCCGACCGTGAAGTCGATGCCATCGAACACCGGCCGGCCGGCGCGACAAAAGCCGAGCTGGCGCGCGCTCAGTCCGGAATCGGCCGGAGCTTCGACAGGCATGTCGGCAGGGCGGTTGGACACGCGCTAGGGTTCCTTCGCCTGGGCCAGGTCGGGCAGGCGATGCGCGATGCCCTTGTGGCAGTCGATGCAGGTCTTCTCGCGGTCGGCCAGGAAAGTGGAGTGCATGGCTTGCGCGCGCGGACTCTGCCGGGTGAAATCCATCGACTGGTAGTCGTGGCAGTTGCGGCACTCGAGCGAATCGTTGGCCTTGAAGCGATCCCACTCGTGCTGCGCGAGCACCAGGCGATGCTCCAGGAACTTCTCGCGCGTGTTGATGGTGCCGAAGATCTTGCCCCACACTTCCTTCGAGGCCTGCATCTTGCGGGCGATCTTGCTGGTCCAGTTGTGCGGCACGTGGCAGTCCGGGCAGCGTGCGCGCACGCCGCTGCGGTTGGTGTAGTGGATGGTCGTCTGGAGCTCGGGGTAGACGTTGTCGCGCATCTCGTGGCAGCCGGTGCAGAAGGCCTCGGTGTTCGTCAGTTCGAGCGCGGTGTTGAAGGCGCCCCAGAACATCACGCCGGCGATGAATCCGCCCAAGGTCAGGAAGCCCAGGCTGAAGTAGGCGCTCGGCCGGTTGATCGTGATCCAGTAGCGCTTGATCAGCTTGAACATGGCGCCCTCGCGCTATTTCGTCGAACCCAGCACGCCGGGCTTGCGTCGCAGCAACTGCTCGACGTCGACGAAGTTGTTGCCGATGAGCGGCTTGGCATCGGCCTGCGCCACATGGCACTGGATGCAGAAATAACGCCGCGGCGACACGTCCGCGAGCATGTTGCCGTTGCGGTCCTGGTAGTGGGTGATGCTGACCGGGATCGCGCCGGTCTCCTGCGTGCGGGTGCGCGCGTGGCAGAACATGCAGCGGTTGAACTCCTTGTCGACCTGGTAGCCGTCGATGGTGTGCGGAATGGTCGGCGGCTGCATCGCGAAGTTGCGCGTGCGGCGGATGTCCTTGTTCTCGGTCGGGAAGATCGGCGGCGACTTGGTCTGCTCTGGAATGGGCGTCGGCCCCCGCATCGAATCGACCAGCCCCTGGGCCCGCGCCGGCGCGAGCAGCAGGCTGGAAAGCACCGCAAGAAGCAGGGCGCACACGGCGCGCGACAAGGTCGGGGATCGATGCGTCATCGTCTTGCCTTTCGCTAGACCTTCACGATCTTGATCGCGCATTTCTTGAAATCGGTCTGCGAGGAGATCGGGCAGGTGGCATCCAGCGTGACTTTGTTGATCAACTGGCTGGCATCGAACCACGGCACGAACACCAGCCCCTGCGGCGGCGCGTTGCGTCCGCGGGTCTCGACCCGGGTGCGCATCTTCCCGCGGCGGGACACCAGCTCGACCTCGACCCCGCGCCGCAGCCCGAGCTTCTTCGCGTCTTCCGGATGCATGTAGCACAGCGCATTCGGCACCGCCCGGTAGAGCTCGGGAACGCGCCGCGTCATCGAGCCGGAGTGCCAGTGCTCGAGCACGCGCCCGGTCGCGAGCCAGAAGGGATATTCCTTGTCCGGCGATTCCGCGGGCGGCTCGTAGGGCAGCGCGAAGATCACCGCCTTGCCGTCCGGATTGCCATAGAACTGGAAGCCCGAACCGGCCTTCACGTACGGATCGCTGCCTTCGCGGTAGCGCCAGCGCGTCTCCTGGCCGTTGACCACCGGCCAGCGCAATCCGCGCGCCTCGTGGTACATGTCGAAGGGCGCCAGGTCGTGGCCGTGGCCGCGGCCGAAGCTCGCGTACTCCTCGAACAGGCCTTTCTGGAGGTAGAAGCCGAAGGCCTTGGCTTCGGCATTGTGGTAGTCGGGGTCGAGGTCCTTCAGCGGGAACTTGTCGACCTGGCCGTTGCGGTAGAGCACGTCGAACAAGGTCTTGCCCTTGACCTCCGGCTGCTTGTCGATCAGCTCGGCCGGCCAGACCTCCTCGATCTTGAAGCGCTTGGAGAACTCCACCAGCTGCCACAGGTCGGAGCGGGCGTCGCCCGGCGCATCCACCAGCTGGTGCCAGAACTGCGTGCGGCGCTCGGCGTTGCCGTAGGCGCCTTCTTTCTCGACCCACATGGCGCTGGGCAGGATCAGGTCTGCCGCCAGCGCGGTCACGGTCGGGTAGACGTCCGACACGACCACGAAGTTGTCCGGATTGCGGTAGCCCGGATAGCCTTCCTCCATGAGGTTCGCCGCCGCCTGCATGTTGTTGTTGACCTGCACCCAGTAGGCGTTGAGCTTGCCGTCCTTGAGCATCCGGTTCTGCAGCACCGCGTGGTAGCCGGGCTTGTCCGGAATGGTGCCGGGCGGGAGCTTCCAGATGCGCTCCGCCTCTTCGCGGTGCTTGGGGTTGGCGACCAGCAGGTCGGCCGGAAGCCGATGCGAGAAGGTGCCCACCTCGCGCGCCGTGCCGCAGGCCGACGGCTGCCCGGTCAGAGAGAACGGACTGTTGCCCGGCGTCGCGATCTTGCCGGTCAGCAGGTGCAGGTTGTAGACCATGTTGTTGGCCCAGGTGCCCCGCGTGTGCTGGTTGAAACCCATGGTCCACAGCGACATCACCTTGACGTTCGGGTCGGCGTAGAGCTCGGCCAGCTTGTCGAGCTGCTCGCGGGAAACGCCCGACAGCTTCGTGACGTAGGCGGCGTCGTACTTCGACACGAACTTGGCGAAGTCGTCGAACGAGATCGGGGTCGATGCATTGGGGTCGGCGGCATTCTTGGCCGCTTTCTGCAATGGGTGCTCGGGCCGCAGGCCATAGCCGATGTCCGTCACGCCCTGCTTGAACACGGTGTGCTTGCTGACGAAGTCCTGGTTGACCTTGTTGTTGCGTATCAGGTAGTTGGCGATGTAGTTCATGATCGCCAGGTCGGTCTGGGGCTTGAAGATGATCGGCAGGTCAGCAAGGTCGAAGGAGCGGTGCGTGAAGGTCGACAGCACCGCAACCCGGGTCTTCGGTGCGCTGAGCCGGCGGTCGGTCACGCGGGTCCACAGGATCGGATGCATCTCCGCCATGTTCGAGCCCCACAGCACGAAGGCGTCGGCGGCCTCGAAATCGTCGTAGCAGCCCATCGGCTCGTCCATGCCGAAGGTGCGCATGAAGCCGGTCACCGCGGAGGCCATGCAGTGGCGCGCGTTGGGGTCGAGGTTGTTGGACCGAAAGCCGGCCTTGTAGAGCTTCGATGCCGCGTAGCCTTCCCAGATGGTCCATTGGCCGGAGCCGAACATGCCGATCGCGGTCGGGCCCTTGTCCTTGAGCACGCGCTTGAACTGCTGCTCCATCAGGTCGAAGGCCTGGTCCCAGGTGACGGTCTTGAATTCGCCGTTCTTGTCGTACTTGCCGTTCTTCTGGCGCATCAACGGCTGGGTCAGCCGGTCGGCGCCATACATGATCTTCGACAGGAAGTAGCCCTTGACGCAGTTCAGGCCCTTGTTGACCTCGGCCTGCGGGTCGCCCTGCGTGGCCACCACCTTGTTGTCCTTGACCGCCACCGTCACGCCGCAGCCCGTGCCGCAGAAGCGGCAGGGCGCCTTCGACCATTTCAGCTTGGTCATGTCGCCATCGGTCACGAAGTTCGCCGCGCCCGCTGGCAGCGCAACGCCGGCGACCGACGCCGTGGCGGCGACGGCCGTCTGTCTAATGAAGTCCCGGCGGCTGAAGCTCATCGCTCATCTCCTCGGCCATGGCGGCTGCGTCTTCGTTGTGCTGGTAGACGAGCGCCGCTGAGAGCACGCCGTCGAGTTGGTGCAGATAGGTCAGATGGGCCGCGATGGCGCGCGAGCTGGGTGCCTCCAGCGTGACGACCATCTTGCCGGCATCGCTGACCGCATGGATCTCGGCGCCGGTCATGAGATCGATGGCGGCCCGCACGTCGCCGAGCCGGGCCGGATCGGCGTGCACCACGACACCCGCGATATGCCATTCGTCGACGGCATCCTCGGGCTCGGGCTCGATGGTGATGAAGCGCTGTGCAATCGCCACTCGCAATCTCCTTGGTTGGGACATGCGTAAGGAAAGGGCGAGCCGAAATGCCCGCCCTCCTCATCCGTTGCGTCTGCGCACCGCCGTTAGTGCGAAGGGGGACCGCTCACCATCTGGATCATCCACACCATGAATCCGTAGCCGCCGACGACGGCGACGGACAGGACGGGCACCATGACGGCCGTCAGGAAGAGAAAGCTGCGAAGCTCCTCCTTCTTGCGCTGCGGGTCGAGCGCAGGCTGGTTTTCCATCGTGGTCATCCTTTATCGCTGGACGATCCCTGCCACTGGCGAGCAGTACGAGGCAAATTAAAGGCATGCGGGAGAGGCTTGTCAAGACAAGAGCAGATGAGGAGGCGCGGGAGAACGCCGCTTCAGGTGTCCGCGTCTTTCGACGGCTAGGTCTCCGGCTGCCCGTTGCGGAACGCCGCCTCCCCGGCCTCCGACACCTCGACCCAGCGCTGGTCGGGCGCCGCGTCCGCGGCGTAGTTGTCGTGCCAGTTCCACCACTTGTAGGGTGCCGTCTGGGGATAGCCTTCGGGCGAGTCCTCCCACGACTCCTGCCGGCCCAGCGGCGTGATGTCGAGGTAGTTCCAGGTGCCTCCCATCTGCTCGTCGCCGCGGCTCTGGATGAAGTAGGTCCGGAAGACGCGGTCGCCGTCGCGCAGGAACACGTTGGTGCCGTGCCATTCGTCGACACCGAAGTCGGCGTCGAATCGGTCGGTGAGGGTGAACCACGGCATCTTCCAGTCCATCCGCGCCTTGAGCCGCGCGATGTCCGCCTGGGGCGCCCGGGAGACGAACACCAGCGTGGTGTCGCGGGCGTTCAGGTGCGCCAGGTGGGCGACCTGGTCGGCCACCATCGAGCAGCCCCTGCAGGCCTGGTCGGGCCAGCCGAACACGCCCGGCTCGAAGAAGGCGCGGTAGACGATCAACTGGCGCCGGCCGTCGAACAGGTCGAGCAGGCCGACCCTGCCTGCGGGTCCTTCGAAGGCATAGCCCGTGTCGACCGCCATCCAGGGCATTCGCCGGCGCTCGGCCGCCAGGGCGTCGCGGGCGCGGGTCTGGGCCTTCTCTTTCACGAGCAGCTGCGCCCGGGCCGCCTCCCAGTCCTGCGGCGACACGATCGGTGGCCGCTGCATGGCGGGCCGTGGGCCCTTGCGTTCGTTCTCGGTGGTCGTCGCCATGGGTGTCGTCTCCTGGTGGGCCGCTGCGCACCATGCGCATGCGGGTCGGGGACAGTCTGGCACCGGAGGGCGAATACGGGGAGTAACAAGTGTGGCGGGGTTCCCGCCTGCGAGTCCCTACAACCGGGTCCCAAGGTCCTGTCGCCGGCGGTTGGCCCAGAGATTGACCAGCGCGTCGAGCTCCGTCGCGTAGATGCCCCGCTGGGGCAGACCCGGGGTGCCGTCGTCCTGGGGCTTGCTGCGCAGGGACGCGTGCCAGAAACCATCCGAGAGCTGTCTGTACTGGCCCATGATTTCGCAGCCCAGCGGCGTCGTGAGCGAAAACCCGCAGCGGCGGATGAGCATCCCGTCGCTGCGCGATCCTTCCACGCCCTTGGTCGATACGAGCATGTAGACCCCGTCGTCCTGGAGCACGCTTTCTCTCGGGAGCTGGGTCAGGAGTTCTGGCGGCTGGCTTGAATGTGGCTTGTCCATGGCTCCCTGTGTATCGGCCGACCCGAGGCAAGTTGTAGGCGGGATGTCATGAAAAATGTGTAAGCGTTGCAGACCGCTGGCATCAAAATCGCTTGCCTCCCGGCTCGGCAACGAAGCAAGGTGACACGAATGGCGAAGATCCCTCCCGGCGTCGGTCCGCGTTTCCCGCAGGTGGTGATGCTGGTGGGCGCGACCGGCGACCTGGCCCGGCGCAAGCTGCTGCCGGGCCTGTTTCACCTCTGCAGTTCGGGCTTCATCCCCGGTTGCCGGATCATCGGCGTGTCGCTCGACGAACTCGACGCCGAGGGCTTCCGTGCCGCCGCGCGCAGCGCGCTCGACGAATTCGGCAGCCGCAAGGTCCTGCCGGCCGCCTGGGACGCCTTCGCGGGGATCCTCGACTACGTGCCGCTGTCGGGCGGTGCGCAGGCGTTCAAGGAAGCGGTGGAGCGCGCCGAGAGCTCGCTCGGCGCGCCAGAATGCCGGCGCCTGCACTACCTGAGCGTGCCGCCGAGCGCGGCCCTGTCGGTGGTGCGCATGCTGGGTGCGGCCGAACTGGTCGAACGCTCGCACATCGTGATGGAGAAGCCCTTCGGCACCGACCTGGCGAGCGCGGTGATCCTCAACAGGCAATTGCACGAGGTGTTCGACGAGGAGCAGATCTTCCGCATCGACCACTTCCTCGGCAAGGAGCCGGCCCAGAACATCCTGGCCTTCCGCTTCGCCAATGGCCTGTTCGAGCCGATCTGGAACCGCAACTTCATCGACCACGTGCAGATCGACGTGCCCGAGACCCTCGGCCTGGGCAAGCGCGCGGGCTTCTACGAGCAGACCGGCGCCTACCGGGACATGGTGGTGACGCACCTGTTCCAGATCCTCGGCTTCATGGCGATGGAGCCGCCCACCGCGCTCGAACCGGCGCCGATCAGCGAGGAAAAGAACAAGGTCTTCCGCAGCATGCTGCCGATCGTGCCGGCGGACGTGGTGCGCGGGCAGTACAGCGGCTACCGCCAGGAGGAGGGCGTCGACCCCGACTCCGACACCGAGACCTTCGTCGCGCTCAAGTGCCACATCGACAACTGGCGCTGGGCCGGCGTGCCCTTCTTCCTGCGCACCGGCAAGCGGCTGGCCGAGGGCCAGCGCATCATCTCCATCGCCTTTCGCGAACCGCCCAAGAGCATGTTCCCGCCCGGCTCCGGGGTTGGCGCGCAGGGGCCGGACCACCTGACCTTCGACCTGGCCGATGCGTCGAAGATGTCGCTGTCCTTCTACGGCAAGCGGCCCGGGCCGGGCATGCGGCTGGACAAGCTGAGCCTGCAGTTCGCGATGCGCGACACCGGGCTGGTCGGCGAGGTGCTGGAGGCCTACGAGCGCCTGATCCTGGACGCCATGCGTGGCGACCGCACCTTGTTCACGACCGCCGAGGGCATCGAACGCCTGTGGCAGGTGTCGACGTCGCTGCTGGAAACGCCGCCGCCGGTGCGGCTCTACGAACCGGGCTCCTGGGGACCGAAGGCGATCCACCAGCTGATCGCGCCGCACGCCTGGCGACTGCCTTTCGAGCGCGCCTGGCGGGATCCGAACAAGGCGGGCAGCTGAGGCCGGGCCGACGGGGCGGAGGCCGCCGCGTACCCATGTCCGGAGTAGGCACACTGGCGCCGACAGCCGCGGCAACGATACTGGGCCTCTCTGCGAATGGAGGTCGGGTATGGCTCAACATGCAATCACCGCGATCCACTACGCGGGCGACAAGATCGACCTCGTGGCGGTTCATCCGGTCGTGGACAAGGAGTTCGGTTCGACCGGGCTGGCGCTGGGAGCGGCGCAACGGATCAGCGTCGGCGAATGCGCCGACCTGCTGGCGGCCGGCGAGGAGGTCTGCCTCGCGCGGCGCACCGAAGACCACGCCTGGGAGATCATTTGCGATGTCGAACTGCTGCCCGGCCGGCGCGAGTTCACCGGCGTCGACATCGTGAATCGGCCCAACGACGCATTGCGGAGTCTGCCCAGCTGGGGTTAGCGGCGATCGTTGCGCCTGCGCGACAGACCGCGCGTTCGGTTTCGAGGGCTTGGCGACTCCATACCCCCCATGTCACGGCTGGCAGCAGCCGTTCGACTCACGCTTTTGCCGGTCTTGCCTCGTCCCGCCGAAGGCATGCGCGCGCTTGACCTGATCCGAGTCTGACCATAAAAATGTGACAAACGTATAACTATGTAACTTTCGGCGGGCGCTCCAGGCCCCGCACCAGGAGGGCCCATGAGGAAAATCGCCGGCATCGCTTGCGCTGCCATGCTCTTGAGCGCCTGTTCGACAGGGCAGCAGCGACCGCCTGACGGCCCTGGCTCGGGCGTGGGCGCGGCGTATGTGCCGATGGTCGAGCCAGGTCCTGCCAGCGGCCCGCCGGCGGGCGAGTCCTACGAGGCGCTGGTCGCCAAGTGTCAGCGCGAGGCGAGCGGCCTGCCGTTCATCAAGACCGAGGACCATGACGCCGCCCTGATCGTGGTCGGCGTCGGCGTGGGTGCCGCGATCGGCTGGAACATCGGGCACACGTACTGGGACAATCGCGGGTTCGCCATCCCCCTCGTCGCCGCCGCGTCGCTGCCCATCGCGGGGATCATGGGCCTCTTTGCCCAGTGGGTGTATTCGCCCCAGACGGCTGTCTGGCGCAAGAAGCAGGAGACGCAGGTCGCCAACTGCATGGCCCGCTCCGGCTACAAGAACGTCGACCCCACGGTCCTCGTGACCTGGCTTGCGGTGCCGGCGAGCAGCATGGCGACCCGACCGACCGGGCGCGACACCTTCACCGCGGAGAAACTGGCGAAATCCCGCAGCTGCGCGGCCACGCCGATGGCCACGCTGGTCGCCAAGGGGCCGGGCTTCGAAGACTATCGCGTCGCCTGCACGAACGCACCCGAATTGGCCATCCATTGCGAGTTCGGCCAGTGCCGGGCCAGCAGCGATTACGCCGCCCGATAGGCCGATGGCGCCATTGCACACCGACGGCCGCACCGAGCCGACCCTCGGCGCCGATCCCGTCGCCCGCCCGCCGCTTCCCCGTGTGCCGGCGTCGGAGGAGGCGCGCGAGTTCTACGAGCTCGCCATCGGCGAGAAGAATCGCGAGTACTACCTGCGGCGTTTCGAGGAATTCGACCGGGAGGGGACTCGCCTGGGCTGGCACTGGCCCGCCTTCTTCTTCACTTTCTGGTGGCTCATGTACCGCAAGATGTGGGGCAAGGCGGCGTTGTACTTCCTGCTGCCCAACATCATCGGCGCCGCCATCGGCGCGGTCGCCATCGCGGCCCCGGGGTTCGCGGTGCTGGCGTACTGCGTCTACCTGCTGGGCCTGTTCGTCATCCCGCCCCTGATCTCGAACGGGGGCTACTACCGCCACTGCCAGAAGCTCATCTCGAGTGCCCGCCACACGAGCAGCAACCCGCAGGCCCAGTTCGCGCTGCTGGCAAGAAAAGGCGGCACGAGCAACATCGCCCTGATCCTGCTGGCGATCATGGCCATCGTCGCCGGCATCGGCATCCTGGCGGCCATCGCGCTGCCCGCCTACCAGGACTACACGGTCCGGGCGAAGGCCGCGAACGCCCTGCGCTACGGCAAGGCCGCGGCCGCCGCGGTCGGCGAGCACTACGAGACCCGGCGCACGCTGCCGGGTAGCCTGGCTGCCGTCCAGTTCGGCCCGCCGCTGCCGGCCGAGCTCCAGGACGTGCAGCTGAACACCTCCAATGGCGTCATCCGCCTGGTGCTCTCGAGCGGACCCGCGAACGGGCGGACGTTCCAGCTGGTTCCGTCCGCGGACACCGGCGGCCGCGTCACGTGGAGCTGCCAGTCGGTGGACATGAAGCCGAAGCTGCTGCCGGCCGAGTGCCGGCCCTGAGTCGGTCAGGCCAGGCGTGCCTGGATCAGAAGGGCCAGGGCGATCAAGGCGCCTATCGTACCGATCCCCAGCGCGATGCTGCGGGCCTTCCGCCGGGCCGCGCGGCGCCGTCGGTCGCCGATTTCCTCCAGCCGATCGAGTACCGATGCGATCAATGCGTCGTCTTCTTCGGGGTGGGCCAGGCGCTCTTCGACCGCCAGCGCCTGCAGCTTGTCGATCGCTTCCCGTCGTTGATTCGGCATGGTGGCATTCTGAAGCATGCGCCGCAGGGCAGGGCCGTGCTATCGCGTGACGTAGTACGCGGAGAACTGACCGGAGCTGTGCGGGCAGCGCTGAAACCCGACCCGCAGAAGCCAGCCTTCGAACCTCGGGCTCGCGATGTTCTCGAGGTAGAGCACGCGGGCCTGCAGGCCGTCGCTGCCGTCGAGGAAGCGATCGACCAGCCGCGCGAAGTAGCCTTGGCTTCGGGCGTCTTCGGAAACCTGGATGTGGGCCAGGCAGAGCGCCGGCTCTCCCGGGGTGGAGGCCTTGAACCATGAATAGTGCATGTACGCCTGCAGCGCCGCGCTCGTGTACCAGCGCGAGACGACGTCTTGCGCCTGGGGGATGCTGGCCTCGAACCGTGCGAGCCATGCGAAGTAGAGGTCCAGCTCGGCCTCCAGTTTGGTCGTGCAGTCCATGGGCCCATCGTAGCGGGCGTTGGCGGGCGGGTATTGCGCTGCAGCAACACCGGCGCCCGTGGAAAGCGGTTTCTGGCCTGGGGACTTTCCCCAGCCGCAAATGCCCGCTGGCGTCTCTTTGGCACCCTCACTTGCGCCAGAACGAGGGGGTCAGCAAGGCGATGAAGCTGAGCAATTCGAGCCGGCCGAGCACCATCGCGAAGGTGCAGACCCAGACCTGGAAATCGGTCAGGACGCTGAAGTTGCCGGCCGGCCCGACGCTGCCGAGCCCGGGGCCGGTGCAGTTCACGCTGGCCAGCACCGCGCTGAAGGCGGTGACCGGGTCGAGGTCGCTCAGCACCAGCAGCATGCTCAGCGAGATCGTCGTCACGCCATAGACCAGCATGAAAGCCAGCACCGAGAAGATCACGCGGTGGTCGACCACCATGGCGCCGAGCGTCACCGGCTGGACCGCACGCGGATGCACGAGGCGCGTCATCTCGCGCCGCGCCTGCTTCACCAGGATCAGCACCCGCACCATCTTGATGCCGCAGCCGGCCGAGCCGGCACTGGTCGCCACGCTCGACAGCAGCAGCATGAAGAGCGGCGCGAACACCGGCCAGGCCAGGTAGTCGACGGTCGCGAAGCCGGTTGTGCTGCCGACCGAGATGGCGTGGAACATGCCGTAGCGCAACGCATCCACCGGTCCGTAGACGCCCTTGGCCCACAGCACCAGCGCCACCAGCAGGCCGCCGCCGACCAGCGCGGCGAGCGTGCCGCGCAACTCCGGGTCGCGCCAGAAGCCGCGCCAGTGGCCCTTTCGCAAGGCGATGAAATACAGCGCGAAATTGCAGCTGGCCGCAAGCATGAAGATCACGGCGATGCCCTCGAGCAGCGGCGACGCGAAGTACGCGAAGCTGGCGTCGTGCGAGGAGAGGCCGCCCAGGCTCACGGTCGTGAACATGTGCATCATCGCGTCGATGGCGCTCATGCCGCCGGCCCAGTAGGCCAGGAAGCAGGCGGCCGAGAAGGTGGCGTAGATGCCCCAGAGTCCCTTGGCGGTCTCCTTCACGCGCGGCGTCAGCTTGCTGTCCTTGATCGGGCCGGCCACCTCGGCCTTGAAGAGCTGGCTGCCGCCCACGCCCAGCAGCGGCAGGATGGCCACCGCCAGCACCAGGATCCCCATGCCGCCGAGCCATTGCAGGAAGGTGCGCCAGACGTTGATCGACACCGGCAGCGCGTCCAGCTTGGCGAGCACCGTCGCCCCGGTGGTCGTGAGCCCCGACACCGACTCGAAGTACGCATGCGTGAAGTTGATCGGCCGGCCGATGTCGTGCAGGGCCCACATCATCGGCAGGGTGGCGAACAGCGGCAGCAGCACCCAGGTGAGCGACACCAGGAAGATGCCGTGGCGCGGCTGCAGCTCGCGCTTGTAGCGGCGCAGCCCGCCCCACAGGGCGGCCCCGCAGGCGAACGAGATCGCCGCCGACAGGGCCCACACATGGCGCAGGCCGTCGGCGTGGGTCCAGGAAATGATCCACGGCACGAACATGCCGAGCGAGAAGAAGGTCAGCAGGGCGCCGAGCACGCGCAGCACCGGGAAGAAGTCGCTCATCGAGACATGCCGGTGGCGTCAGAAGAAGGTGGCGCTGACGCGGAACAGCTTTTCCACGTCGCGCACCTGGCGCTTGCGCGGCACGAAGATCACCACATGGTCGTTGCTCTCGATCAGGGTGTCGCCGCGCGCGATGATCACCTGCACCGGCGTCGGCGGCGCCCCGCCGGCCGGGGCCGCGCCTTCGCCGATCTCGGGCAGGCCGCGCATCACCAGGCCGAACTGGGCGCCCTTGGGGAGCTGGATCTCCGAGATCCTGCGGCCGACCACGCGCGAGGTCTTGCGGTCGCCGCGCGCCACGATCTCCAGTGCCTCGGCCACGCCGCGGCGCAGGCTGTGCACCGCCTGCACGTCGCCCTGCCGCACATAGGCGAGCAGTTCGCCGAGCATGGTCTGCGCGGGCGACAGTGCGATGTCGATCTGCGTGCCGTGCATCAGGTCGGCATAGCTGCGCCGGTTGATCAGCGCCAGCACGCGGCGCGCGCCCAGGCGCTTGGCCAGCAGGCTGGCCATGATGTTGTCCTCGTCATCGCTGGTGAGCGAGAGGAACAGGTCGATGCCCTCGATGCCTTCGTCTTCCAGCAGGTCCTCGTCGGTGCCGTCGCCGTGCAGCACCAGCACGCTGCTCGGCAGTTCGGCGGCCAGCTGCACGCAGCGCGCGTGGTCGTGCTCCAGCACCTTGATCTGGTAGGGGCGGCCGGTCTCGACCAGCTGCCTGGCGAGCCGCAGCCCGACCCGGCCGCCGCCCGCGATCATGATGCGTTCGACGCCGCGCTGCTTTGCCCGGTCGTCGCGGTGCAGCGCCGACAGCACCAGGGGCAGGTGCTCGCGTGCCGACAGCACGAAGACCTCGTCGCCGGGTTCGACCAGGGTCTGGCCGTCGCAGACGATGAAGCGGTCGGGCTCGTTGTCGAGGCGGCGGTAGATGCCGACGATGCGCATGTCGGCGCCGGGCACGCGTTCGCGCAGCTCGGCGATGCTGTGGCGCACCAGCGGTGCGCCCGCCACCGCGCGCACCGCCACCAGGCAGGCCAGTCCGTTGGCGAACTCGCGCACCTGCAGCGCCTCTGGGTACTCGACCAGCTTGCCGATGTAGCGCGTGAGCGATTCCTCGGGGCAGATCACGCAGTCGACCGCGAAGCCGTCCTTGCCGAGCAGCGGGCTGTCTTCCTTGTAGGCGTTGGAGCGCACGCGCGCGATGCGCGTCGGGATGCCGAACACCTGGTAGGCCACCTTGCAGCAGACCAGATTGGTCTCGTCCTGCGCGGCGCAGGCGATCAGCATGTCGCAATCGCGGGCACCGGCCTCGGCCAGCACGTCGGGCTCGATGCCGCTGCCCACCACGCCGCGCAGCTCGAACCGTTCTTCGAGCTCGCGCAGGCGCGCCGCGTTGGTGTCGATGACGGTGATGTCGTTGCTCTCTGACACGAGCGTGCCGGCCACGCTCTCGCCGATCCGGCCGGCGCCGAGGATGATGATTTTCAAGTGATGTGGTCTCCCGGCAGGCTTTATACGCTGGAAGGCGGCGCGCGAAGAGTGGCCGCCACCCCGGGGTGGCGGGGATTGCGGTGTCTGGGATTCGCCGCTAGACTGGTTTAACGAAAACCTTAACGGATTCAGAAAAATGCCATTGCGAGCATCCGACATCGTTCCCATCAGCGAGGCGCGCGCCAGGCTCACCGAGCTGGCCGAAGACGTCGTCGGAAGCGGTTCGGAAAAAGTGCTGACCAAGAACGGCGCCAGCTACGTGGCACTGGTCGACGCGCGTCGCCTGGACTACTACCATGCCCTCGAGCAGGAGCACGCGAGCCTGGTGCTGGCCGACGATGCCGTCACGGGATTGCGGCAGGCCTTGGCCGGCCACTTCGTCGCCGACGACGAACTGGACCAGGCACTAGGCGCCCCACCCGCACCGTGAGCATTCCGGTCAACGCGAGGGTTCGCGCGGTTCCAAACTTTCTGGCGTGCCTGGGCGCGGCGCGCGACTTCATGCACGCGCAAGACGCCGCGACGGCGCCGGCGCGCTTCAAGAAGCTCCAGCGTGAACTGGCGCGGGCGCGCGAACTCCTGTCGTTCGCCCCGGCGAGCGGTCGGCCGGCGAGGTTTCTCGCCGCCCGGTCCGGATGGGGGCGGCTCCAGGCGGAGCAGGCCAGGCAATTGGCCGCGGCACTGGGCATGCCCGAGCTGCGGGAGTTCATCCTGGCGCGGCACATCCTCCTCTACGCGCATTCCGAACGGGAAGTCGTCCTGCTCTCGCTGCGGCATGAGCGCGAGCTGGGCTACGGCATGGCCGAATGACCCACGCGCCCCCTGCCTAGAATCCCGCGATGGATACCCGCCAGATGCGCTGCATCGTCGCGATCGCCGAATGCGGCAGCCTCACCCGCGCCGCCGAGCGCCTGGGGCTGGCGCAGCCGGCCTTGACGCAGACCCTCAATCGCCTCGAGGGCGAGATCGGCGCGAAGCTGTTCGAGCGCAGCCGGCGCGGCGCGGCGCTGACCGAGGCGGGCCTGGCCATCGTCGAAGACCTGCGGGCCGCGCTGGCCCACGGCGATGCGGCCGCCGAACGCGCGCGCGCCATGGGCGCCGGCCGGGCCGGGCGGCTGACCATCGGCTTCGTCACCCATGCGGTCTACGAGGTGCTGCCGCGGGCGCTGCGCCGGCTGCACGTGGAGCATCCGCAGCTGGACGTGGTGCTGCGCGAGATGAGCAACGCCGAGCAGGTCGACGCGCTCGAGGGCGGGCGCATCGACCTCGCGCTGCTGCATCCCCCGGTGCCGGTGACGGCCCGGGTGCACGAGCGGCGGCTGGGCGAGGAAGCGATGGTGGTGGCGCTGCCGGCCGACCATGAACTGGCGGCCGACGGCTGCGTGTCGATGGCCGAGATCGCCGCCCACGGCCTGGTGTGGTTCCCGGCCCAGCAGATGCCGCTGCTGCGCACGCTGATGCTCGGTGCCTTCCGCAGCGCGGGCCTCGACCTGCGGGTGCGGCAGGACGCCAACCGCACCCTCACCGTGCTGGCCTGCGTGGCCGCCGGCCTGGGCTGGTCGCTGCTGCCGAGCTCGGTGCGTTCGCTGCAGCACGCCGGCGTGCGCTATGCGCAGGTGCGCGACGGCGCGACGCTGCCGTCCTTCGAACTGGCGGCGATGTGGCTGGCGCGCTCGCGGCCGACCTTTGCCGATACCTTCGCCGCCATGCTGGCGGACTGAGGCTCCGAGCTCAATCCATCTGGATCTTGTGCGCCCGCGCCAGCTGGCCCCACTTGGCGATCTCCGCGCGGCGGAAGGCGTCGAGCTCGGCCGGCCCGCCGGCGACCACTTCGGCGCCGGTGGCCTCGAGGCGCTGGCGGATCTCGGGCTCCTTGAGCAGCGACGAGAACTCCTTCGCCAGCCGGTCGACCACCGCCGCCGGGGTGCCCGCGGGCACGAAGACCGCGTTCCACTCGTAGACCTCGTAGCCCGGCAGTCCCGATTCGGCCACCGTCGGCAACTGCGGCAGCACCGGCGAGCGCGCCTTGCCCGTGACCGCCAGCGGCCGCAGCTTGCCGGCCTGGATGTACGGCAGGCTCGACGCCAGGCTGGCGAAGAACACCGGCACCTGGCCCGCCATCACGTCGGTCAGCGCCGGGCCGCCGCCCTTGTACGCCACGTGGGTCATGCGCACGCCGGCCATGGCGCTGAACTGCTCGGCCGCCAGGTGCTGGGCCGAGCCGTTGCCGGACGAGGCATAGTTGATCTCGCCCGGCCTGGCGCGGGCCTGCGCGACCAGGTCCTGCACGCTGCGGATCGGTGCCGCCGGATTCACCACCAGCACGTTGGGCACCTTGACCAGCAGCGACACCGGGGCCAAGTCGCGGAGCGTGTCGAAGGGCATCTTGCTGCGCAGCGCCGGGTTCTGGGCATGGCTGGAGGCATCGAGCATCAGCGTGTAGCCATCGGGCGCGCTCTTGGCCACCAGGTCGCCGCCGATCGCGCCGCCGGCGCCGCCGCGGTTGTCGACCACCACCGGCTGGCCGAGCCGGCTCGACAGGGAGGGCGCGATGATGCGCGCCACCGCGTCCACCGTGCCGCCGGGCGGGTAGGTCACGACCAGCCTGATCGGGCGGCTGGGCCAGGCCTGGGCCTGGGCTGGGGACTGCACCGCCACCGCTGCGAGCAGCAGGACGGCGCCGGCCCCGGCCAGGCAGCGCCGGCGCGAGATGTCATTGCGCATGAAGGTCTCCCTCTTGTTCGAATTTGAAGAGCCGGGCCGGCGTGTCGACCAGGATCCGTTGTCGGGCGGCGGCGTCGGGCACCCAGTCGGCCAGGGCCGCCCGGGCCGCCGTGTAGTCGACCGTTTCGCGGTGCTCCGTATGGGGCCAGTCGCTGCCCCACAGCAGGCGCTCGGCGCCGAAGGCGCGCAGCAGCCGATCGGCCGCCGCGCGGGCCTGGGGCGCCCAGGGCTCGGGCCAGCTGCGGTAGGCGGCCGAGAGCTTGACCCAGGTCCGGCCGCCGACGGCCGCGGCCAGCAGCCAGGCCTGGCCGGCGTCGGCCAGGGCACCAGGGCGGCCGAAATGGTCCACCACCAGCTTGCAGCCGGCATCGAGCACGGGCTGTCCAGCCTGGGCCAGCGCCTGCGAGTCGCGGTGCAGCTCGACATGCCAGTCGAGCGCGCGCACGCGCGCGAACAGGCGCTGCCAGGCCGGGCGCGAGAAGTCGGGGATCGACAGGCCGACCAGGTTCAGCCGGATCCCGCAGATGCCGCCGTCGGCCAGCGCCTGCAGGGCGAGGTCGTCGGCCTCGGGATCGACCACGGCGACGCCGCGCAGCCGCCGCGGCCGGGCCCGGATCGCATCGAGCAGGAAACGGTTGTCGGTGCCCAGGAAGCTCGGCTGCACCAGCAGCGCATGCGAGACGCCGTGGGCATCGAGCAGGGCGCTGAAATCGGCCGGCGTGGCGTCGTAGTCCGGCGCGTGGCGGCGCTGGGGGGCCAGCGGCAGCCCGCGCACGAACACGTGGGCGTGGCTGTCGATGGCGGTGACCGCCGCCGGCGCGGCCTCAGGCATAGCGGCGCTCGAGCGCGTCGAACGCATTCTTGCGCACCAGCGCCTGGCGCTCGGCGAAGGTCGCGACCAGGCCGCTGGATTCGTCGAGCCGGCCGTCCCGCTGCAGCGCCTGCAGCGCCTGTTGCATGCCGTGCACTGCACCCTGCAGCGCGGCATTGGCGTAGAGCACCATACCGAAGCCCATGGCGCTGAAGTCGCTCGCGGCCAGCGTCGGCGTCTTGCCGCCGATCACCACGTTGACCAGCTGAGGGCAGGCGATCTCGCGCGGGATGCGGCGCAGCGCGTCGAGCGATTCGGGCGCCTCGACGAAGGTCAGGTCGGCGCCGGCCTCCGCATAGGCCACGGCACGCGCGATCGCGGCGTCGATGCCCTCCACGGTGGCGGCATCGGTGCGCGCGATCACCAGGAAGTCGGGGTGCAGGCGGGCATCGACCGCGGCCCTGACCTTGCCGGCCATCTCCTGCGTCGGCACCAGGGCCTTGCCCTCGAAGTGGCCGCATTTCTTGGGGCTGGCCTGGTCCTCGAGCTGGATCGCGTTGGCACCGGCGCGCTCGAGCGTGCGCACGCTGTGGCGCACGTTGAGCGCGTTGCCGAAGCCGGTGTCGGCGTCGACGATGATCGGCAGCGCCACCGCGTCGCGGATCGCCGCCGTGTGCTGCGCGATGTCGGCCAGGCCGACGAAGCCGAGGTCGGGCAGGCCGTAGAAGGTGTTGGTCAGGCCGGCGCCGCTCAGGTAGACGGCTTCGAAGCCGAGCTGCTCGATCACGCGTGCCGCCAGCGCGTTGGCGGCGCCCGGCACCATCAGCCCGCGCCGGGCCTCGACCTTGCGGCGCAGCGCCGTGCCGGGATGCAGCGCGTCCACCTCATTCGTCCTTCATGCCGGTGGCCTTGACCACCGCGCCGAGGCGCGCGCGCTCTTCGTCGACGAAGCGCACGAAGGAGGCCCGGGTGCCGCCGATCGGCTCGATGCCCAGGCCCTTGAGGCGCTCGGCGATGGCCGGCGTCTTCATGGCCGAATCGACCGCCGCGCTCATCTTGTCGAGGATCGCCGGCGGCGTTCCCTTGGGCGCGTGGATGCCGGCCCAGTGCGCGATGCGCAGGTCGCCATAGCCCTGCTCGGTCGCGGTGGAGAGTTCGGGGTAGGCCGAGATGCGGCTGGTCCAGGTGTCGGCCAGGGCCTTGAGCTTGCCGCTCTTGAGATAGGGCAGGGCGACGATGCTGGCCTCGGAGGTGGCTTCGACCTGCTTGCCGAGCACCGCCGTGATCGATTCGGAGCCGCTCTTGTAGGGCACGATGTCGAGCTTGGCGCCGTACTTCGTCTGCAGCACGCCCGAGACGAAGTGCGGCGTGCTGCCGGTGCCGGCGGTGGCCCAGTGGAAGCCTTCGCCGGTCTTCGAGGCGGCGATGAATTCCTTCAGGTTCTTGTACGGCGCATCGGCCGGCACCAGCACCACCGAGGGCGCCAGGCCGATCATCGCCACCGGCTCCAGGTCGGCGTCCTTGTAGGGCATCGACTTCTTGATCATGCTGTTGGAGATCACGCCGGCGGCGCTGATCAGGAAGGTGTAGCCGTCGGGCGCCGACTTGGCGACCACGTCGGCACCCAGCGTGGTGCCGCCGCCGGGCTTGTTCTCGATCACGATCGGCTGGCCCAGCGCCTTGGAGGCGCCCTCGGCGGCGGCGCGCGCCATCAGGTCGTTGGCGCCGCCGGCCGAGAACGGCACGATCAGCCGGATCGGCTTGGTCGGCCAGGCGGCCGGCGCCGCCTGCGCCCAGGCGGCACTGCCGGCCGAGGCGGCGAGGGCCGTGGCGACGAAGGTGGCGGCCAAGGTGCCGCGAAGGGAATGGGTCATGGTGTCTCCGGTTGTTCGGCCGCGCATGGCCGCGCGGCCCGGCCAAGTATCGGCAGGTCGCCAGCCCATGGGAACGCCTTGGCGGGTTGCTTTTTCATAAGCGGCGCTTATGCAACACTCGCTGCTTGGGTTCGCCATCTTCCCGTTCGTCATGACCTCGCAGCTTCTGTCCGCCACGATCTCCTCCAGCGCCAACGGGCGCGCCATCGTCACCATGGTCGCCGCAATGGCCTGCTTCGTGCTTAACGACGCCCTGGTCAAGCATGTGAGCCAGTCCATGGCCTCGGTGCAGCTGATCTTCCTGCGCGGGCTGATGGCCTCGGCGCTGGTGCTGCTGGTGGCCCACCGCCTGGGCGCGCTGCGGCAGGCGAGCGCCTTGCTGCACCCGCGGGTCGCGCTGCGCGCCGCGGTCGACGCCTGCGCCACCCTGTTGTACCTGCTGTCGCTGTTCCGCTTGCCGATCGGCAACGCGACCGCCATCAACCTGGCCGCGCCGCTGTTCATGACCGTGTTCGCGGTGCTCTTCATGGGCGAGCGCGCCGGCCGGGCACGCTGGTCCGCCGTCGTGCTGGGCTTCGCGGGCGTGCTGTGCGTCGTGCAGCCCAGCGGCGACGGCTTCAACGCCTGGTCCCTGCTGTGCCTGCTCGGCACGCTGTTCCACGCCACGCGCGACCTGTTGACGCGGCGCATCGACCCTGTGATTCCGTCGATCATCATCACCCTGGCCACGGCATTGGCCGTCACCTTGCTGGCGGGCTGCCTGACACTTTTCAGCGGCTGGCCGCCATTCGCGCTCGGCGACCTGGCGCTGCTGGGGATCGCGGCCGCCTTCCTGGCCACCGGCTACTTCCTGCTGGTGCAATGCATGCGCGCCGGCGAGGTCTCGCTGACGGCACCGTTTCGCTATTCGGCCGTGCTGTTCGCCATGCTGCTGGGCTACGCCGTGTGGGACGAGGTCCCCAGCGGGTGGGCCTGGCTGGGCATCGCGCTGCTCGTCGGCTCGGGCCTCTACATGCTGCACAGCGAGCGGGGCCGCCTGCGGGCGGCCGCGCTGGACGCTCAGCCGGAATGACGGCGCGGCGCTACGCCTTCGGCGGCGCCGGCGTTTCGGTGTGCATGGCGCACAGCCACTTGTCGCCGTCGCGCACCCAGGTCGACGAGTCGAGCATCTCCACGGTCGAGGTCTCCGACTGGCCCCTGGGCGCCGTCGTCTGCCGGACCCGGTAGACCAGGATGGCGGTGGCGTCGTTGGGACAGACCACCTCGACGTCGCTGAGCTCGAAGCCCTTCACCACCATCGATCCCTGCTCCGCCATCTTCCGATAGCCTGCGTGGTCGAATTGCATCGCACCATGCGAACTCACCATCAGGGCAGGTTCGCACAGAAGCGACAGCGCGCTGTCGGTGTCCTGGTCCACCATGGATTGCCAGAACCGGGTCTCCAGATCCATCAGTGTCTTGCGCATGGCGGCACACTCCTTCTTGTGGCTTGGGAAGTGAGGTCCATTCTCGAAGCGGTCCGGCGTTCGGGCGTCGGAGGGGTCGTGCTGTGCTGGTCAGTCGATTCCGACACCCCGATCGAAGTCCGTGCCGCGACTCACCGATTCCCAGTCATCCATCTCCTTCAGCATCGCCTGCGAATGCGCGCGGACCGCGTCGACCGCATCGCCGCCGAGCTGCAGGCGCAGCGGCGTGCGTTCGGCGTTCAGCGCGCGTTCGATCGCGGCCGCCGCCTTGCGCGGATCGCCAGCTTGCGTGTCGTGCATCGCGTGGGCGAATTCACGCGTGCCGCCGACCACCGCCTGGTAGTCCTCGACGACCGGCATGTGCCGCATGCCGCTGCCGGCGAGTTGCGTGCGGAACTGGCCCGGCTCCACGATCAGCACCTTGATGCCGAAGGGCGCGAGCTCCTGCGCCAGCGCCTCGGACACGCCTTCGATCGCGAACTTGGATGCCGAGTACGCGCTGAAGCCGGCGAACGAGAGCTGCCCGCCGAGGCTGGAGATGTTGACGATCGCACCCGCGCGTTGCGCTCGCAGACAGGGCAGCGCGGCGCGCGTCACGGCCATGGCGCCGAAGAAGTTGGTGTCCATCAGCGCGCGCAGCTCGGCGTCCGATGTTTCCTCGAATGCGCCGACCACGCCGTAACCCGCGTTGTTGATGAGCACGTCGATGCGGCCGAAGCGGGCGATCGCCGCCTTGACCGCCTCTTCGGCGGCGCCATGCGCAGCGACGTCGAGCGTGGCAGCGAGAACGCGGTCCGGTGCGCGCGCGACCAGATCGGCGAGCCGGGCCGGGTCGCGTGCCGTCGCGACCACGTTGTGGCCCCGGGCGAGGGCATGTTCGGCGAACGCGCGTCCGAAACCCGACGATGCACCGGTGATGAACCAGGTGCTGGCTTGGGCGGAAGAGTTCATGGCGAAGTCCTTTCTTGGTGGTGGACCCATGCAGGGCATGGACGTGACTGTCCCGCAATCTGAATTCATCGACTAGACCGATCAAATAGAAAGCACTGTGCGATACGATGCATGAATGGACCGGCAGCTCCTTCCGCATCTCGCCATCGTTCTCGCGGTGCACCGCCGACGCGGGTTCGCAGCGGCCGCGGGCGAGCTCGGCATGAGCGCGTCGGCGGTCAGCCACGCGGTGAGGGCGGTCGAAGAGCAACTCGGCCAGCCGCTGTTCGCTCGCACCACGCGCAGCGTGCGGCTCACCGAGGCGGGCGAAGCCTTCCTCCACACACTCGCGCCGGCCATGGCCGAGATCGCGGATGCAGTGGACGGCTTCGGCGCCAGCTTCGGCCGGGTCGGCGGCGTGTTGCGCATCAACGCGCCGCACGTGGCGCTGCCGATGGCCGTCACGCCGCTGGTGGCCGAGATGTCGCGGCGCCATCCGGACGTGGAAGTCGAAGTGACCTCGGAAGACGGGCTGGCAGACATCGTGGCTGGCGGCTACGACGCTGGCGTGCGGCTCGGTCATACGGTCGCGCAGGACATGGTGGCCGTGCGGCTCACGCCACCCTTCAAGGCGATCGTGGTGGCTTCGCCGGCCTACCTGGCGTCAGCGGGCACGCCGCGGAACGTCGGCGCGCTCGCAAGGCACAACTGCATCGGGTTCCGGTTCGTGACATCGGGCGGCGCCTATGCGTGGGACTTGCTCGACCGCAAGGCCCATGTGTGCGTCGAAGTGAAGGGCACGGTGCGCGTCACCAACGCCCTCTACGCCAGGGACCTCGCGCTGGCCGGCATCGGCATCGCCTACATCTTCGAGCCGCTGGTGCGCGCCGAGCTTGCCGATGGGCGGCTGCGGCAGGTCCTGCCGCAATCGGCGTTCGAGGAGCCGGGGCTGTTTCTCTACTTTCCGAGGCGGGCCGCGCAGGCGCCGAAGCTGCGCGCCTTCGTCGATCTCGCAAAGGAGATGCCGGGGCTTGCCATGGCCGGTGCCGGCGCTGGTTCCAGGGAGTGACCGAATCCTTGCAGAATGGATGCACTGTCGTCAACCTGAAAGGAACTCGTCATGCCGAGTGCAGAACTTTCGTCCTGGAACAACGGCCCGGCCAAGGCGGCCATCCTCGACTTCGTGGCCAGGGTGACCTCGGAGGGCGGCCCGGACCATGTCCCGCCCGCCGATCGAATCGCGACCTTCGACAACGACGGCACCCTGTGGTGCGAGCAGCCGCTCCAGGTTCAGTTCTCTTTCGCCCAGCATCGATTGAACGACATGGTCGCGCGCGACCCGAGCCTCGCCGAGCGGCAGCCGTTCAAGGCCTATGTCGAGAAGGACATGGCCGCGATCAAGGCGGCCGGGATGCGCGGCCTCTTCGAGGTGGGGGCGGCCGTGCACGCGGGCGTCACCGAGGAAGCCTTCGACCGGATGGCGCGGGACTGGCTCGCGCAAGCCAAGCATGCCGGCCTGGGCCGCTTGTTCACCGATCTCGTCTACGTTCCGCAGCTGGAACTGGTCGCCTACCTTCAGAAGCATGGGTTCAAGGTCTTCATCGTGTCGGGCGGCGGCATCGACTTGATGCGCGCCTTCTCGGAGGAGGTCTACAAGATTCCGCGGCACCAGGTCATCGGTTCCAGCGTCAAGACGCGCTTCGAGATCCAGGACGGCATCGGGCAGCTCGTCAAGCTGCCGGAGCTGAACTCATTCGACGACCGCGAGGTCAAGCCCTGCAACATCGGACTTCACATCGGACGCCGGCCGATCCTGGCATTCGGAAATTCGGACGGCGACCTGGCGATGCTTCGCTACACGAAGACCGGGCCCGGGCCGCGGCTCGCGTTGCTGCTGCATCACGACGACGGCGCCCGCGAATTCGAGTACGACCGCGAGTTCCGATTGAGCCCACTGGCCGAGGCGCTCGACAACGCGGCGCACTACGGCATCGACATCGTGAGCATGAAGCGAGACTGGGCCGAGGTCTTCGCTCCCTGACGACCGTGATGGCGCTACCTGCCGTCGCTCGACTGGCGCCGGCGCGACGCAGGAAAGCCCGGCGTGCCCGGCTCGGCCGGCAGGCGCAGGGCATTCGTGAGGTAGCTGACCGTGCGATAGAAGCCGGCCAGCATCAGCAGTTCGAGAATCGCTTCATCGCTGAATGCCGACTGCAGCGACCGCCACAGCGCGTCGTCGACATCGCACTCGGCATGAAGCATGTCGCAAAGCGCGAGCAGCAGCCTGTCCTCGTCCGTCCAGCAGGCATCTTGCGCTTGCCCGGCGGCCAGCGAAGCGACCTGGGCCTCATTGAAGCCGGCGTGCGATGCGAACAGCGCGATGTGGACGCCCCACTCGTATTCCGACTTGCACAGCGCGGTCGTCCGGGCAATGACGAGCTCGCGCTGTCGCAAGCCGAGATGTCCGCGGTCGAGCAGCCCGCCGGCGAAGAATTTCTGGAACAGGCGAGGGTCCCTGGCGAGCGTGGTGAAGAGCCGCAGGGGCGGCTTGCCACGCATGAGGCCGTCGAGCGAAGCCTGGATGCCGGCCGCAAATGGCGGTTCCGCGGGAGCGATGCGAGCAGTCATGATCGACCTCGGGCGTCTGCTACAGTTTCTAAAGCATGCACTCTACCGAGATTGCTTTGAAAAGTAAAGCATGACCATTCCGAAGATCGGCGCGCCGGTGCGCGGCTCGAAGACCGGCCGCCCCATCATGGTGGCGCTGGACCTGCTGGGTCGCCGCTCGACCCTGCGGATTCTCTGGGAGCTCCGTGCGCAGCGGCTGACATTCCGCGCGCTGCAGGAGGCCTGCGAGACCAACTCCAGCCTGTTGAACACGAGGCTGGCGGAGCTTCGTTCGCTGGGCCTGGTGGCGCATGACGAGGGCGGCTACGGCCTGACCGACGAGGGACGCAAGTTGAGCGCGGCGCTCGCGCCCCTGAGCGATTGGGCGCGCCAGTGGAAGCCCGCGGCGGGTTGAGCCGCAAGAGCTGGTCTTCCGTCGGCGCTGAGCCGACACCCCACAGCGGCACTGCACCAAAGTGCAGCTTTACTTGGACACTGGTCGTGTCTATTCTGGGCCCCGACGACGCCGCGATCCGTCGCCCCTTTCACAGACCAGGAGAAGCAGACATGGTTCGAACACTACTGGCGACCAGCGTGCTGGCGCTGTCGCTCGGGGCAGCGGGCCTGCATGCCCAGCCCGCGCCCGCACCGGCCGCGCCGGCACCCGCGGCCGCGGCTCAGCCGGCGGCCAATCCGGTCGATCCCCAGGCGATCCAGGCGCTCAAGGACATGGGCGCGCACCTGCAGTCGCTGAAGCGCTTCGAGGTCGAGATCGAGCTGACCGCCGAGCGGGTGCTGGCCGACGGCCAGAAGCTGCAGCACACGGCGACCGCCGAACTCCAGGTCGCGCGGCCCAACAAGATGCGCGTGCGGATGTCGAGTCCGCGCTCGGTGCGCGAACTCTTCTACGACGGCAAGACCGTGACCCTGTTCACGCCGGCGCTCAAGACCTATTCGCAGGCCGAGTTCAGCGACAACCTGGGCGTGCTGATCGAAAAGCTCAAGCAGCGCTTCGGCATCGAGGTGCCGGCCTCCGACCTGTTCGTCTGGGGAACGCCAGAGGCGCCGTTCGATGCGATCCAGTCGGCGATGTTCGCCGGGCAGGACTTCATCGACGAGGTGCTCAGCGATCACTACGCCTTCCGCCAGGGCGAACTCGATTGGCAGATCTGGCTCACGTCGGGTGGCAACCCGCTGCCGCTCAAGCTCGTGATCACCAATCGCTCGGATGAAGCCAGGCCGCAATCGGCCACGCTGTTCGACTGGAAGAAGAACCCGGGCTTCAAGGATTCGACCTTCAAGTTCGTGCCGCCCAAGGGGGCGACCGAGGCCAAGTTCGTTCCCCTGAAGACCTCCTGAAGGAGCTGTGCCATGAAGCAAGCAGCAAGCAAGACTTACTCGGCCCTTCTGAGCGTTCTGGTGGTCGCCGGCCTGGCCTGGGCGCCATCGGCCGGAGCCATCGGGGGAGGAGGAGGGCGCGGCGGCGGCGGGGGTGGCATGCACGGCGGCGGTGGCGGCGGCATGCATGCGGGAGGTGGCGGTGGTGGTGTCAATCGGGCGCAGGTCAACAACAACCGCAGCGCGGACGTCCGCACCAACAATGTCCGCAACACCAGCGTCAACAACGTCAACGTCAACAACGTCAACCGCAACACCAACGTCGTCGTCGCGGGCGGCGGCGGCGGATGCCGCAACTGCGGCTGGGACAACGACTACCACCCGGTCGCCACCGCGGCCGCGGTCACCGCCACCGTCGCGGTGACCTCGGCGGTGGTCGGCTCGATGGTGCGCTCGGTCCCTGCCGGGTGCGTGCCGGTCAACTACGGCGGCATGGTCTACCAGCAATGCGGCACGGTCTGGTACCAGCCGCAGGGCGGGCAGTACGTGGTCATCAATCCGCCTTATTGAGCGCCGTCACCCTTCGGGCGCCAATGAGCAATCCGACTTCGTCGACCCCGTCCTTGCTGTCGCGCCTGCTGCCGGTGCTGAACTGGGCGCCGCACTATCGCCGCGACTGGTTCGGCGCCGACCTGCTGGCCGGTGTCACGGTCGCCGCCTTCTGCATCCCCGAGAGCATGGCCTATGCCGGTCTCGCCGGACTGCCGCCGCAGGCCGGCCTCTACGCCAGCCTGCTCGCGGTCTTCGCGTACGCGATCTTCGGCACCTCGCGGCAGGCGGCCATCGGACCGACCTCGGCGCTGTCGATCCTGGTCGCGACCGGCCTGGCGGGGCTGTCCCTCAAGGACCCGGCCCGCTATGCCGAGATGGCGGCGCTGCTCGCGCTCATGGTCGGCGCCATCGCGGTCGTGGCGCGGGTGTTCCGCCTCGGCTTCCTGGTCAATTTCATTTCCGAGTCGGTGCTGACCGGGTTTTCGGCCGGCGCCGCGATCTACATCGCCACCACGCAGCTCGGCAAGCTGTTCGGCATCGAGGGCGCGCACGGCGAGTTCGTCGACCGCATCGCCTATCTCTTCCAGCACCGGGGCGACACCAACCCGTGGTCGCTCGGCCTGGGCGTGGCCGTGATCGCGGTGCTGCTGGTCACCGAGAAGCTCGCGCCGCGCATCCCATGGGCGCTGGTGGTGGTGGCGGCGTCGATCCTCCTCATGATCTTCACCGGGCTCGGCGGCCACGGCATCAGGATCACCGGCGAGATACCGAGCGGCCTGCCGCCGTTCCGGCTGCCGTCGTTCACGCTGGCCGACGCGCAGGCGCTGCTGCCCACGGCCTTCGCGGTGTTCCTGCTGTCGTACGTCGAAGGCATGGGCGTGGTGCGCACCTTCGCGGCCAAGCACAAGTACCCGGCCGACGCCAACCAGGAGCTGCTGGCCGTCGGTGCGGCCAATGTGGTCTGCGGCCTGGGTTCGTCGCTGCCGGTGGGCTGCAGCATGTCGCGCTCGGCGGTCAACGACCAGGCGGGCGCGAAGACGCCGCTGGCGGGCGCGATCTCGGGCCTGCTGCTGGGCGTGATCGTGCTGTTCTTCACCGGCGCCTTCACGCAGCTTCCCGAGCCGGTGCTGGCCGCGGTGGTGATCATCGCGGTCAAGGGGCTGGTCGACATTTCGGCGCTGCGGCGCCTGCTGCGGGTGAGTCCGCGCGAGTTCTGGATCGCCCTGGCCGCGATGGCCGGGGTGCTGCTGTTCGGCATGCTCGAAGGCGTCATGATCGGCACCGTGCTGTCGCTGCTGCTGCTGGTCTGGCGGACCAGCAATCCGAGCACCGTGCTGCTCGGCCGCATTCCCGGCACCGAGCTGTACAGCGACCTGGCACGCCATCCCGACAACGAGATCGAACCCGGCTCGCTGGTGTTTCGCGTCAATGCGGGCCTCTTCTATGCCAATGCGCCCAACGTCAAGGCCGACCTGATGGATGCGATCGAAAAACAGGGCAAGGCGGTGCGGCTGGTGGTGATCGATCTCTCGTCGTCGCCCTACGTGGACGTGGCCGCCGCCGACATGCTGGCCGAATGCCACGAGGAACTGGCGGGCCAGGGCATCACGCTGAGGGTGTCGAACATGAACGGCGAGGTGCGCGACATGATGCGCCGCGATGGACTCGACAAGGTGTTCGGCGACCTGGGCCCGGCACTGAGCGTGGAGTCGATCGTCGGGCAGTGGAAGAAAGCCGGGGCCCGCGCGCCCTAGCGCGTGTTCACGCCCTAGCGCCCCGAGCAGACGCTGGTCACGACCTTGCAGGGCTCGGTCGGCAGCAGGCCCTCGCATTGCGCGATCGCGGCCTTGCCCGCGCCACTCGTCGTCGCGGCGCTGGCCGCGCCCCATTCGCCGAAGTTGCCGGTCGCCAGCGCGCCGCAGGACCGGTCGAACGAGACGCGCACGTCGCAGCTGCCCGCGCGGCCCGCCATGCGATCGCACTGGGCGCGCGCCGCGCGTTCGGCGGCGTCGCGGGACGCGTGGTTGAAGGCGTAGCCGTACGCCCCCGGCCTGGACGCGATCGCGCCCCAGCTGGCGGGCGGGCCGGCGTCCGGGGGCGTGGCGGCGACGGCCGCCGACAGGCAGCCATGCAGCAGCGCGAGCGCGACGATCAGGCGCACGGTGCGGGTCGGCCGGCGACGGCGTACACCTCGACCGGCAGCGCCTTGCCCCGCAGCGCGACCGCGCCCAGCAGGTCGACCGGAATGCGTCCGCCCAGGGCGGCGCAGGTCGCCGGGTCGATGAGGATCGTGCGTTGCGCCAGCTTGGTGTGCTCCTCGAGCCGGGCGGCGAGGTTCACCGTGTCGCCGATGCAGGTGTAGGTGGCGCGCTTCTGCGTGCCGGTGTAGCCCGCCACCAGCTCGCCGGTGGCAATACCGACGCCGATGCGGATCGCGGGCTTGTCGACCGCGAGGCGCCGGGTGTTGAGGAGTTCGACCCGCTCGACCATCTCGAGGGCCGCGCGCACCGCGGCCACGCCATGGTCGGTCATGGGCAGCGGGGCGCCGAAGATCGCCATCAGGCCGTCGCCGATCATCTGGTTGACGACACCGCCATGGTCGTTGATGGCGTCGAACATCAGCGCGTAGTAGGCGTTCAGCAGCTCGATCGTCTCCTCGGGGGGCTGCGACTCGACCAGCGCTGTGAAGCCGCGGATGTCGGAGAACATCACCGAGCCCCGCACATGCCGCCCGCCGAGCGCGAAGCCGGATTGTTCGAGATCTTGTGCCACCTCGGAGGTGGCGAAGCGCCGCACCAGTTCCTTTTGCTGGTCGCGCAGCCGCTTCTTCTCGAGGCTGGCGCCGATGCGGGCCTTGAGCAGCACCGCGTTCACCGGCTTGGGCAGGTAGTCCTCGGCACCGAGCTCGATGCAGCGCACGATGTTGTCGAGCCCCTCCAGCGACGAGGTCACGATCACCGGCAGGTCGCGCAGCTTGGGATCGGCGGTGAGCTGCTCCAGCACCTGGAAGCCGTCCATCTCGGGCATCTCGATATCGAGCAGCAGCAGGTCGAAGGGCTCGCGCCGCAGCATGTCGAGCGCGATCCGGCCGTTCTCGGCGCAGCTGACGCTGTGGCCCTGCAGTTCGAGGCCACGGGTGAGCAGCAGGCGGTTGACCTTGTTGTCGTCGGCCACCAGCAGGCGGGCCAGGGGAGGGTCGGGTTCAGCCACGGCAGAGCGCCTCCAGCGCCCGGGCCACCCGGGCGTACTCGGCCTCGAGCGGACCGAGCGCATCCGGCTGGCGGGCGGCGTCGAGTCCGCCAAGCTCCTGTTCGCGCGCCAGCGCGGCGAGCGCCAGCGCGCCGAAGGTGAGGCTGTTCGACTTCAGGGAATGCGCCGCCCGGCGGAAGGCGTCGGCATGGCCCGCCGCGAGCGCCTCCCGGAGCTCCGACAGCATCGCGGGCGCCTCCTCGAGAAAGGTCTGCACCAGCTCCTTGACGAAGTCGGCCCCCGCGCTTTCCTGCAGCTCGGCGAAGGTGGCAGCGTCGATCGTCGCATCGCTCATGTCGTTCGGTCCTTTCGTGACGGCACGCTGTTCAGTGCCTCGACCAGCCGATCGACGCGGATCGGCTTGGCCAGGTAGTCGTCCATGCCCGCGGCCATGCACATTTCGCGGTCGCCCTGCATGGCGTTGGCCGTCATCGCGACGATCCGGGGTCGTTGCGTGCCCGGCAGCAGTTCGCAGATCTGCCGGGTCGCATCCAGGCCGTCGAGTTCGGGCATCTGTACATCCATCAGCACCACATCGTAAGCCTGGCGCTGCACCGACTCGACGGCCTCGATGCCGTTGGCCGCCAGGTCGGCCCGGTAGCCCATCTGCTGCAGCAGCCGCAGTGCGAGTTTCTGGTTCACCGCGTTGTCTTCGGCCAGCAGGATGCGCAGCGGATGACGCGCCGCCATCGATGGATCGATCTGCGGCTTGAGGGCGCCGCCGTCGGCGGGCCGGGCGGCCGATTCGGGCGCCAGCAGGCCGATCAGGGTGTCGAACAGGTGCGACTGCCGGATCGGCTTGCCGAGGTAGGCGTCGAACAGGGATTCGGCCTCGCCCGCATCGCGCCGGCCGAGCGAGCTGAACAGCACCAGCGGCAGAGTCGGGCGGATCGCCCGCACGCGCCGCGCCAGCGCGATCCCGTCGATGCCGGGCATGTGCATGTCGAGCACCGCCAGGTCGAAGGGCTCGCCTTGCTCGATCCAGTGCAGGGCCTCGAGCGGCGATTCGGTGGCGCGCGCGGCCATGCCCCATTTGTCGACCTGCGCCGCCAGCACGCGGCGGTTGGTCGCGTTGTCGTCCACCACCAGCACGCGCCGGCCCTGCAGTTCGGGCTGCGCGCCGAGGAGGTCGCGGTGCCGGCTGGGCGGCAGCGGCGCCACCGGCACCTCGATGCTGAAATGGAAGGTCGAGCCCGTGCCCAGTCCGCCGCTCTCGGCCCACATGCGGCCGCCCATCATCTCGGCCAGCCGCTTGCTGATGGCCAGGCCGAGGCCGGTGCCGCCGTACTTGCGGGTGGTGCTGGAGTCGGCCTGCGAGAACGACTGGAACAGCCGCCCCATGCCCTGCGCCGACAGGCCGATGCCGGTGTCGCGCACGGCAAAGGCCAGCGTCACCGTGCCGCCCGGGCACGGCTGCGAGCGGACCGTCACCACCACCTCGCCGGCCTCGGTGAACTTCACCGCGTTGCTCAGCAGGTTCAGCAGGATCTGCCGCAGCCGCGGCAGGTCGCCGCTCACCGCGGCGGGCACCTCGCCTTCGAAGACATAGGCCGTGTCGAGGTCCTTCTCGGTCGCCCGCGTGCTGACCAGGTCGAGCGCCGACTCCACGCACTCGCGCAGGTCGAAGGGATGGGCCTCGATGTCCATCCGGCCGGCCTCGATCTTCGAATAGTCGAGGATGTCGTTGATGATGGTCAGGAGCGCGTCGCCCGAATCGCGGATGGTCGAGACGTAGTCCTGCTGCTCGGCATCGAGCGTGGTGTCGAGCAGCAGGCCGCTCATGCCGATGACGGCATTCATCGGGGTGCGGATCTCGTGGCTCATGGTCGCCAGGAAGGCGCTCTTGGCCTCGTTGGCGGCCTCGGCGGCGGCCCGCGCTTCCTTGGTCTCGGCGAACATGCGCGCGTTCTGGATCGCGATCACGGCCTGGTCGGCGAAGATCTTCAGCAGCTTGATCTCCTTCAGGTCGAACGGGCCCGGGGGCTGCCGCGTGACGTGGATCGAGCCGATGTTGTGCCCCTCCCAGATCAGCGGGGCGATCATGATCGCGTAGGTGCCGACTGTTTCGGCCAGCTCGCGCATGAAGCGAGGCAGGTGCGGCTCCGCCAGCACATCCGGAATATGGAGCACCGCGAGCGCTTCCTGCGAGACCGCGACCGGGATCGGGTCGATCGGCCGCGGATAGTACTTCTCGAGGGCCTCGCGGGCCGAGCCGCGGTGGGCCCCCAGGTGCACCATCCCGTCGCTGCCGATCAGCGAGATGCCCATCTGGGAGCTGGAGAACAGGCGCTGGCAGCTGTCGAGGATCTTGTCGAACACCGGCTGCGCGTTCTCCATCGAGCTGCTGATGACCTGCAACACCTCCGACATGGCGGTCTGGCGCTCCAGCGCCTCCCGGGTCTCGTTGAACAGGCGCACGTTCTCGATCGCGATCACGGCCTGGTCGGCGAAGGTCTGCACCAGGCCGATCTCGGCCGCCGAAAAAGGCCGCACCTCGTTGCGCAGCAGGACGATCGCGCCGATCGACTGGCAGTCGCGGACCATGGGCACGCCCAGCACGGTGCGGAAGCCATTGCGCGCCTGCAGTTCGCGCACGTCCGGGTATTCGGTGTCGAGCAGGGGAACGACGTCTTCCACATGAACGCAGCGGCGCTCCAGGAAGGCGCGCCCGCCGATCGAGCTGCGCCGCAGCGGCAGTTCGGTGCCCACCAACGCGGAGCCATAGGCCGGGCCATAGGTGGTCATGGCGCGCAGCTTGTCGCCGACGGCCAGCCACACCCGGCTGCCCTCGGCCCGGCACAGCAGGCCGGCGCGCTCGGCCACGGTGTCGAGCACCGGCTGCACGTCGGTCGGCGAGTCGCTGATGACGCGCAACACCTCGGCGGTGGCGGTCTGCCGCGCCAGGGTCGCCTGCATCTCGTCGAACAGGCGCGCGTTCTCGAGCGCCAGGCCCATGCTCGCCGCCACGGTCTCGAGCAGCCGGATGTCGTGGCTCCCGAAGGCATGTTCGCGCTCGTGGTTCTGCATGCCGAGGATGCCCAGCACCCGGTCGCTGCCGATGATCGGCACCGCCACGATCGAATGCGCCCAGTCGGTGCCCGGGGCCGGCGCGAATCCGGCCCGGGTCTGTTCCTCGCGCGTGTTCGCCACGGCCGGCTGGCGGGTGCGCAGGATCCGCTCGGCCGGACCGTCCGGCTTCAGCGGCCGCGCCGGCGGCAGGGGCAGCGGCCGGTTGTGCTCGTAGCGATACAGCGCCTGCATCAGTTCGGTCTTGTCGTCCCACCACAGGATGTTGATGTCGCCGGAGTCGAACACCTTGCGCAGCTTGTCGCCCACCATGCTGATGATGGCCTGGAACCCCAGCCCGGCGGCCATGCCCTGCTGGATGCTGTTGATCAGCCTGAGTTCGCCGTTGCGCTGCGCGAGCTCGGCCGTGCGCTCGGCCAATTGGACGCGCAGCGCTTCGTCGCCGGCCGCCGGCGCCGGGCCGAGCCGCTCCCAGAGGAAGCGATAGGCCAGCGCCTTCAGGGTCGCGGCCTGCGCGTTGGTGGCGGCGCCGCCGTGGCCGCCCTCGATGTTCTCGTAGTAGCTCACGTCCTTGCCGGCCTCGATCATCGCCGCCGCCATCTTGCGCGCATGGGCCGGGTGCACGCGGTCGTCGCGGGTCGAGGTGGTGAACAGCACCGGGGGGTAGTCACGCCCCGGATCGAACAGGTGGTAGGGCGAGAAGCTGCGGATGAACTCCCACTGCGCCGGGTCGTCGGGGTCGCCGTATTCCGCCATCCAGGAGGCGCCGGCCAGCAAGCGCGTGTAGCGCCGCATGTCGAGCAGCGGGACCTCGATCACCACGGCGCCGAACAGCGCCGGATAGCGGGTCAGCATCATGCCGGCGAGCAGCCCGCCGTTGGAGCCGCCCTGGGCGCCGAGATGCCGGGGGGAGGTGACCCCGCGCGCCACCAGGTCCTTGGCCACCGAGGAGAAATCCTCGTAGGCGCGATGGCGGTTCTGCCGCAGCGCGGCCTGGTGCCAGCGCGGCCCGTATTCGCCGCCGCCGCGGATGTTCGCCACCACGTAGACGCCGCCCTGGTCCAGCCAGGCGCGCCCGAGGGCGCCCGAATAGCCCGGGGTCAGCGAGATCTCGAAGCCGCCGTAGCCGTAGAGCAGCGTCGGCGCCGTGCCGTCCGGCACCAGGTCGGCCCGGCGCACCATGAAATAGGGCACGCGGGTGCCGTCGTCGGAATTGGCGAAGAGCTGCTCCACCACCAGGCCCGTGGCGTCGAAAAAGGCCGGCATGGCCTTGAGCAGTTCGGGCGGCTGCCCCACCGTGGCCAGCGAGAGGGTCGAGGGCGTGAGGTAGTCGGTCGCGCTCAGCCAGACCTGGTCGCTGGCGTCGCGGTCGACCGCCCAGGCGTGCACGCTGCCGATGGGCGGGGCGCCGATGAATTCGCTGCGGGTCCACGGCCCGCTGCCGCTGGCCGGCGGCATCAGCACGTGCAGCCGGTTCTTCACGTCGTCGAGCACGTTGAGCACGAGCTGGCTGCAGGTCCAGGTCGCGGCCGCCAGCGAGCGCGTCGGGCCGGGCTCGAAGAGGACCTCGAAATCGCGCTCGCCGCGCATGAAGGGCTCGAACCGGGTCGCCAGCAGGGCGCCGGCGGGGTGGCTGCGGCCGCCGACCTCCCAGGGGTCGCGCAATTCGACCAGCAGCCATTCGCGCTGGATGCTCGGCTGGGCCGACAGCGGCACATCGACCTTCAGCAACCGGTCGCCCTCGCCCAGCAGGAACAGCTCCGAGCTGTAGAAGGCCAGCGACCGGGACACGAAGTCGCGCTCGAAGCCGGGCGTGTGGGTCCGCCAGGCCGAGATGTACATGTCGTCGGCCAGGCCTTCGTACACCGCGGGGGCGGCCTCCAGCGGCGTGCCGCGGGCCCAGCGCCGGGCGACCCGGGGATAGCCCGAGGCGGTCGACGCCGACTCGCCGAGGGTGGTGAAGGCATAGACCGTGTCGTCGTCGATCCAGGCCAGGCCGCCCTTGGATTCGGGCCGGAAGAAGCCGCCTTCCGCGGGCGTCACGAAGGTCTTGGCGACCAGGTCGAACTCGCGCGTGACGTCGGCATCGGCGCCGCCGCGCGACAGGCTCAGGAGCGCCTTGCGGTACGCCGGGCGGAGCACGGACACACCGTGCCAGACCCATTGCACGCCCTCGGCGGCGGCGAGGGCGTCGAGGTCGAGCACGGTTTCCCAGGCCGGGTCGGCGCCCCGGTACTCGGCCATCGTGGTGCGCCGCCACAGGCCGAGCGGGTGGTCGGCGTCCTTCCAGAAGTTGTAGTAGAGCTCGCCGATCTTGGCGACCTCGGCGATCCTGGCGTCGGAGTCGAGCACGGCCTGTATCGAGGCCTGGGTGCGGGCGAACGCCGGCGTCGCGGCCAGGGTGCCCAGGGTCCGGGCATTTTGCTCGCGGACCCAGCCCAGGGCGTCGGCGCCCTCGACCTCTTCGAGCCAGAGACGCGGGTCGGCGGGGGTCATGGATTCGGGCATGGCCGAAGTATCTCCGCGCCGACGGCAAGCCGTCCACCGGACCGGACGACCGGCCTCGCCATGGACTGCGCGGCGACGGCTACCAGCGCCAGCGCTCGAGCTCCAGGTCGTCGCCCACGTTGTAGTGGTCGACCAGGCCCGTGGGATCGACGTAGATGTAGAGGAACCGCCGGTTGTTGATGTGCAGGTAGCGCCACGACCAGACCGTGCCGTTGAAGGAGGTCACGCGCGTCTGCTGGTAGGGCGGTCCGTAGGTGAAGAGCACGTCGGGGATGCGCCACTCGCCGGGCCGGATGGTGCCGCCGAACAGGCCCTCGTCGAGCTCCTGGCGCACCGACTGGACGCGGCCCGCGGCGTCCAGGTCGACATTGCTGACCTGGAAGCCGGCCGGGCCGCGCGAATACTGCAGCCGCTCGCCGCCGGTGAAGCGGTAGGTGGCGGTCGGCGGACCCAGTTGCTGGAGCACCGCGTCCCGGGGCGCGCCCAGCGGGACCCGCGACGGGTCGCTGGCGCAGCCGGCCAGCAGGCCGCCGAGCAGCGTGGCCACGGCGGCGGCCTTCAATGTAAATCCGGCGAGAGATCGCATGGTGTTTCGAGTGTCGGCGAGGCCGGGCGTTCCGGCTGTGGGACGAGCCGCTGCCCGGCTGTCCGCGAGCAGCCCGGCGCCGCTCAATCCGCCTCGATCTTCGCCGCCTTGACGACCTCCGTCCAGCGCGCCGTCTCGGATTTCACCAGCGCGTCCATCTGCTGCGGATTCAGGTAGTCGGCCGTCGCACCCTGTTCCTGGGCCTTCTGCCTGAAGGCGGGCGTGGACACGATCCGGGCGATCTCCGCCGTCAGCTTGTCGATGATCGGCTTGGGTGTCCTGGCCGGGGCGAAGACCGCGAACCACGAGGTGGCGTCTAGGTTCGGCAGGCCCGCCTCGGCGGTCGTCGGCACGTCGGGCAGGCTGGGCAGGCGGGTCTTGCCGGTGGTCGCCAGCACCCGCAGCTTGCCCGACTGGATGTGCGGCACGAAGGGCGGCGCGGTGCCGAAGGTGATGTCGACCTGGCCGCCCAGCAGGTCCTGCAGCGCCGGGCCGGTGCCCTTGTACGGAATGTGGGTCAGCTGGATGCCGGCCTGCTGCTCGAGCATCGCGCCGGTCGCATGCTGCAGTGAGCCGTTGCCAGACGAGGCGTAGTTGATCTTCCCCGGATGCGCCTTGGCGTAGGCCACCAGCTCGGCCAGGGTCTTGAAGGGGAGGTCGGCGCGCACCACCACGATCTGCGGCGCCGACAGCACGTTGGCCACCGGCGTGAAGTCCTTCGCCTCCCATTGCGGTGCCTGCTTGCTGACCAGCGGCGTGATGACGTGGTAGCCCGAGTACTGCATCAGCAGCGTGTAGCCGTCGGGCTCGGCGCGCTTCACAGCGCTCGCGGCGATGACGCCGTTGGCGCCGCCCTTGTTGTCGACCACCACGGTCTGGCCGAGCGCGGCGCCCAGCGGGACGCCGAGCATGCGCGCCGCGATGTCGGTGGTGCCGCCGGCCGCCGTGGGCACGAGCAGCATCACCGGCCGGCTCGGGTAGCCGGCGGGCGCCTGCGCGTGGAGGGCCGGGGCGATGGCGCAGGCGGCGATGCCGAGCGCGGCCAGGCCGAGGGCGCGGCGCGAGAGGGTGTGAGCGGGTTTCATGAAAGTCTCCTGTCGTCGTTCTAAGAAAAAATGGGTCTTCAGGCGTCGCGCGCCAGCGCCCGGTCGCGCCACAGCGCGAAGTCCGGCGGCGGTGCGTGCAGGTCGAGCCGGCGGCCGGCCTTGGCGATCTGGCTCGGGATCTCGTGGCCGATCAGGCCCGGCAGCCGCGCGGCCGCCTGCAGCAGCAGCGGCAGGTCGCAGCCGGTGTCGAAGTCCATCAGTTCGAGGGCATGCACGATCTCCTCGGTGCACACGTTGCCGCTCGCGCCCGGCGCGTAGGGGCAGCCGCCCAGGCCGCCGAGCGAGGCGTCGAAGCGGTCGGCTCCGGCGTCCAGCGAGGCCAGCACGTTCGCCAGGCCCATGCCGCGCGTGTTGTGGAAGTGGAGCGTCAGTTCGGCGGCGGGCAGGCGCTGGCGGAACAGCCCGACGATGCGGGACACCTGGGTCGGGAACGCCATGCCGGTGGTGTCGCACAGCGTGATGCCGCGGGCGCCGGCGGCCATGAAACGCCCGGCCCATTCGAGCACCACGGCCGGGTCGATGTCGCCCTCCATCGGGCAGCCGAACACGCACGAGAGCGAGACGTTGACCGGCACCCCGGCCTGCCGCGCCAGCCCGATCACTCCAGAGAGCGCAGTGAACGACTGGGACCGCGTCATCCGCAGGTTGGCCAGGTTGTGGGTCTCGCTGCACGACATCACGAGGTTGAGCTCATCGGCGCGCGCCTCGATGGCCCGCTCGGCGCCGCGCAGGTTCGGCACCAGGCAGGTGTAGACCACGCCGGGTGCGCGGGCGATCTCGCGCAGCACGATCTCGGCGTCGCGCAGCGCCGGGATGGCCTGCGGCGAGACGAAGGCGGTGGCCTCGATCTTGGCGAGGCCGGCGGCCGACAGCGCATCGATCAGGGAGATCTTGTCGGCGGTGGGCACGAAGGCCGATTCCATCTGCAGGCCGTCGCGCGGGCCGACTTCCTGCATGTGGACGCGGCGGCGTGCGCCCGCCCACGGTGTGCTCGATGCGGTCATGCAATGGCTCCTTTAGCGCGCAGCAGGGCGATCTGTTCGGCCGTCAGGCCGGCCTCGCGCAGCACGGCATCGGTGTCGTCGCCCAGCCGCGGCGCCGACGAGCGCACGCTGCCGGGCGTGCCCGACAGCTTGGGCACGATGCCGGGCACGTCGACCTCGTGGCCGTCGCGCGTGACCTGGCGCAGGATCATGTCGCGCGCCCGGTAGTGCGGGTCTTCGTGGATGTCCTTGGCGGTGTAGACCCGGCCCGCCGGGACCCTGGCCGCGCCGAGCAGTCGAAGCACCTCGTCGATCGGGCGCGACTGGGTCCAGGCACCGATCGCGGCGTCGAGCTCGTCGACCCGCGCCACCCGGCCGGCGTTGCCTTGCAGGTCGGGCGCGGACGCCAGGTCGGGGCGGCCCACGACTTCCATGAGGCGGCGGAAGATGCTGTCGCCGTTGCCGGCGACCAGCACGTAGCCGTCGGCGCAGCGGTAGGCGTTGGACGGCGCGATGCCCGGCAGCGCGCTGCCGGCCGCCTCGCGCACCGCACCGAAGGCGCTGTACTCGGGCAGCAGGCTTTCCATCACGTTGAAGACCGCCTCGTGCAGCGCCACGTCGATGACCTGGCCCGGGCCGCCGTGCGCCTTGCGGTGGTAGAGCGCCAACAGCACGCCGATGGTGCCGTGCAGCGCCGCCAGCGTGTCGCCGATCGAGACGCCCACCCGCACCGGCACCCGCCCGGGCTCGCCGGTGAGATGGCGCAGCCCGCCCATCGCCTCGCCGATGGCGCCGAAGCCGGGCAGGTCGCGGTAGGGCCCGGTCTGGCCGTAGCCCGAGATGCGCAGCATCACGAGCCCGGGGTTGATCCGGCGCAGGTCGTCCCAGCCCAGGCCCCAGCCCTCGAGCGTGCCGGGCCGGAAGTTCTCGATCAGCACGTCGGCCTCGGCGATCAGCCGGCGCGCGATCTCCTGGCCTTCGGCGGCGCGCAGGTCGATCGCCACCGAGCGCTTGTTGCGCGACTGCACCTGCCACCAGACCGAGGTGCCGTCCTGCAGCAGGCGCCAGTTGCGCAGCGGGTCGCCGCTGCCCGGCGCCTCGATCTTCACGACCTCGGCACCGAATTCGCCGAGCGTCTTGCCGCAGAAGGGACCGGCGATCAGCTGGCCCATCTCGACCACCTTGAGGCCGGCGAGGGCGGTGTTGGAATCAGGATTCATGGCGCGGATCATGGCCGGCCGCCGGAGGGCCGCAAAGCGGTCATTGGCGAGGCTGCCATCGCGGATCGCGATGGTGCTCAAATAGCCCTCCATGAAAGTCGATCCTGTCTCGTTGCGCCTCTTCGTCGCGGTCATGGAAGAGGGCACCATCGCGGCCGCCGCGCTGCGCGAGCACCTGGCCCCGGCGGCCGTGAGCAAGCGCATCAGCGAGCTCGAGGCAGCGCTCGATACGGTGCTGTTCCAGCGCAGCAACAAGGGGGCGCAAGCCACCGCGGCCGCGCATGCGCTGCTCGGGCTCGCGCGCGGCGTGCTCTATGGCCTGGACGACATCGCCGAGCAGATGGCCGGCTACGCGAGCGGGCTGCGCGGCCACGTGCGGGTGTTCGCCAACATCTCGGCCATCACGCAGTTCCTGCCCGACGACCTGCGCAGCTTCATGGCGGTGGCCCCGCTGGTGCAGGTGCATCTGCAGGAACGCATCAGCTCGGCCATCGCGCGCGCCGTGGCCGACAGCACGGCCGACATCGGCATCCTCAATGCGGGCGCCTACGGCGAGCCGCTGGCCATGCTGCCGTACCGCGAGGACGAACTGGTGCTGATCGTGCCGCGCGCGCATCCGCTGGCGCGGCGCAAGAAGGCGAGCTTCCGCGAGGCGCTGGCGCATGAATTCGTCGGCGCCCATCCGGGCAGCGCGGTCAACAACCAGCTGCACCGCGCAGCGGCGGAGATCGGCCTGCCGCTGCGGCTGCGCATCCAGGTCAGCGGCTACGACGCGATGTCGTTGATGGTGGCCGCCGGCATGGGCATCGGCATCCTGCCGCGCCGGAGTGCGCGGCTCTATCTGGCGTCGCTCGACATCCGCGCCGTCGCGCTCGACGAGCCCTGGGTGCGGCGGCAGCTGGTGGTGTGCGTGCGCTCGCTGGAGGCGCTGTCGCCGGCGGCGCGCAGCCTGGTGGAGCACCTTTGCGCGGGGGCTTCGCCGGGCCCTGTGTGAGGGGCGCCAGGCCGGCGCGATCTATCGCAGCTTCGCTGCGTCGAAGATCCGTCGCTTGGCGTTGAGGATATGGACCCGTGTGGCCTCGGCGGCGTCGGCCGGGGACCGCTTCTCGATGGCGTCGAGGATCTGCCGATGCTCCGCCTGGACCCGCCGGATCCGCTCGAGGGTCATCTTCGATCGCACGCTGCGCGCCAGTTCCATGAATTGCCGGATGGGCGCGACACTCGTTTCGACGGCGGCCACGAAGAACTGGTTGTGCGAGGCCCTCGCGATCGCCATATGGAACCGGACGTCGTCTTCGATGCCTCTGTTTCCACCCTCCATTGCCAGGGTCTGAGCTTCCAGGCAGGCCCCGATCGACGCCAGGTCGTCGGCGGTGCGGAACTCCGCAGCGGCGGCCGCCGCCCCCGACTCGACCACGGTGCGGTAGGCGTAGTAGCGCTCGATGTCCGAATAGTTCCTGATGGGCGGCATGCTCGATGCCGGTGTGCCGGGGGCGCGCACGACATGGCTGCCGGAGCCGCGCCTGGATTCGATGATGCCGTCCGATCGCAGCCTCGACAGCGCCTCCCGCACGGTCGGCCGCGAGACCCCGAAGCGGGAGGCCAGTTCGCTTTCCGTCGGCAGCTTCTTCGAGTCGGCGTAGTCCCCGCGCAGGATGGCTTCGACCATCCGGGCGTAGATCTGGTCGGGCAATGTGCCGCCATGGACGTCTAGCAAGTGTTCCGCCATTGAACCGGTCATCGAAAGTCTTTGTCAGACAACTATAGCGGATGTTCGGATGGACCCCCGGGGTGATGGCCCGTTGCCTCCGCAATTACCCGCATGACAACTGAAAAGTTGTCTTACAAAATCTCCGCCAGCCAAGCCCATCCATCAGGAGATTCCGAATGCGCCCAGTTTTCCTTTCGCGGCATCGCCATGCCCTCGTTGCGGCCGTTCTCGGGGCGGCGAGCTGCGCCGGCGTCGGCCTGGCCCAGGCGCAGGAACTGCCGAAGTCGCCGGTGGTGATCAACGTGATCGACGCCGCAGGCAACCTGGCGCTGACGCAGGGGGCTTTCGAGGCCTACCAGGCGCAGAACCCCAAGCTGGTGTCCAAGTTCACCTTCACCAAGGCCCCCGCGCCCGAGATCCCGGCCAAGATCAAGGCGATGCAGAACGCGGGCCGCAGCGACATCGACATGGTCATCGTCGGCACCGATGCGCTCGCCGCCGGCCTCGAGATGAACCTGTGGGTCAAGCTGTTCCCCGACTACGCGGCCAAGTTCCCCAAGTTGCAGGAGAACTACCTTCCGAACGCCTACAAGATGCACGCGCTGGCGAAGGACCACGGTCTGGCCATCGTCTTCATGCCCGCCGGACCGCTGGTCGAGTTCAACCCCGACAAGGTCAAGACGCCACCGACGACGCCCCAGGAACTGCTGGCCTGGTGCAAGGCCAACCCCAACAAGCTGATCTATGCACGGCCCGCCAACTCCGGGCCGGGACGCACCTTCATGATGGGGCTGCCCTATCTGCTGGGCGACAAGAATCCTGCCGATCCGATCAACGGCTGGGACAAGACCTGGGCCTACCTGAAGGAGCTCGACGCCTGCATCGAGTACTACCCGACCGGAACCGCCGCAGTGATGAAGGAACTGGGCGAAGGCTCGCGCGACATGACGCTGACGGTGACGGGCTGGGACATCAACCCCCGGGCGCTGGGCATCGTGCCGAAGAACTTCCAGGTGCTGCCGTTCAAGGGCATGACCTGGGTCAACGACGCCCACTACATCGTGATTCCCAAGGGCGTCCCGGCGGAGAAGCAGGCGGTGGCGCTCGACCTGATGGCCTTCCTGCTCAAGCCGCAGCAGCAGGCGATGACCTATGACAAGGGCTACTTCTATCCGGGCCCCGCGGTCAAGGACGTGCCGCTGTCGCTGGCACCCAAGGACAGCCAGGACGTGATCAAGGAGTTCGGTCGGCCCGAATACGACCAGTGGCTGGCCCAGTTCCCCCATGCCGTGCCGCTGGAGCCCAAGGCCATGGTCGATGCCTTCCGCCGCTGGGACCAGGACATCGGCAGCCGCAAGACCAAGTGATGCGCGGCGCGCACAGCGCGCCCGACCGATGCCGCCAGCGCCCGCGTGGGCGCTGGCCGGCGGACTCTTTTTCCAGCATGGCGTCTGCATGACTTCAAATTTTTCCGAGTTGCGCCTCGAGGGCGTCACCCGCCGCTTCGCTGCGGGCAAGGGCGTGCAGAGCTTCACCGCGCTCGATGCCTTGAGCATGACGGTCCGGCGCGGCGAGTTCATCGCGCTGCTCGGCCCCTCGGGCTGCGGCAAGTCGACGGCGCTCAATTGCCTGGCCGGCCTGCTGCCATTGACGGATGGAAGCATCTGGCTCGACGACACGCGCATCGACGTGCTGCCGCCCGAAAAACGCGGCTTCGGCATGGTGTTCCAGAATTACGCGCTCTTTCCGCACATGAGCGTGGCGCGCAATGTCGGCTTCGGGCTGGCGATGCGCGGCGTGCCCGCCGCCGAGTCGGCGCAGCGCGTGCAGCGGGCGCTGGACCTGGTGCAGCTGAATTCGCAGGCGCACAAGCTGCCCGGCCAGTTGTCCGGCGGTCAGCAGCAGCGGGTCGCGATCGCCCGGGCGATCGTCATCGAGCCGCCCCTGGTGCTGATGGACGAGCCCTTGTCGAATCTCGACGCCAAGTTGCGGCTGGAGATGCGCGCCGAGATCCGGCGCATCCACCGCGAGCTGGGGCGCTCGACGATCTACGTCACCCACGACCAGGACGAGGCGCTGTCGCTGGCCGATCGCGTGGTCGTCATGAAGGACGGCGTGGCGCAGCAGATCGCCGAACCACAGCGCATCTACGCGCAGCCGGCCAATCTGGACGTGGCCCGCTTCATGGGCTATCGCAACCTGGTGCCGCTGGACGTGCGCTCGGCCGGCAGCGCGTCGGTGCAGCTCGCCGGCAGCGGCCTGGCCCTCACCGCGCGGGCGATGCAGCCGCTGACCGGCGGCAAGGCGATGCTCGCCATCCGGCCCGAGGAATTCGACGTCGTCTCCGCGCCGGTGGACAACAGCTTCGCCGCCCAGGTGCGCAATGTCGAATACTGCGGCCACGACAACATCGTCGACGTCGAGGTGGCCGGCGGCCTCCTGCTGATCGTGCGCACGACGGCCCGCCTGCGGGTCGGCGATCCGGTCACGCTGGCCATTGCGCCGGACAAGGCGCTGGCCTATCCGGTCGATGCCGCCGGGGGCCTGGCGCCATGACCAGCGCCGGCCCGTCCTCCTTCGACCGGTCGCTGCTGCTGCTGGTGCCGGCGACGCTGTTCATGGTGGTGCTGTTCGTCTACCCCTTCCTCTACGGCCTGCAGTTGTCGTTCCGTCCGATGGAAGGCCACTGGCTGGCGAACTACACGCAGTTCTTCACCACCGACAACCTGCGCGACACGGTCTGGACCACGCTCAAGCTGGCCATTCCCGCCACCGTGATCAACGTCGGCCTGGCGCTGCCGATCGCCTATCAGATGCGCCGCAGCAGCCGCTTCCAGAAACTGATCACCACGCTGCTGGTGATTCCGTTGACGCTGGGCACCGTCCTGATCGCCGAGGGCATGCTCGGCTATTTCGGCCCCAAGGGCTGGCTGGCGCAGTCACTCCAGTGGCTGCACCTCTACGAAGGCCCGATCCGGCTGACCCACAACTACTGGGGCGTGCTGATCTCGCTCATCATCTCGGGTTTTCCGTTCGCGTTCCTGCTCACGCTGTCGTACATCACCGGCATCGACCCCAACCTGCCACGCGCCGCCGCGACCTTGGGCGCATCGCCGTGGAACCAGTTCCGGCACATCTATCTGCCGCTGCTGGTGCCGGGACTGGCGATGGCCTTCGCGCTGTCGTTCGTGCAGGCCTTCTCGGTGTTTCCGTCGGCGGTCCTGCTCGGATCGCCGGCTGGCGCCACGCGCGTGATCTCGATCGCAGCCTACGAGGCCGCCTTCGAGCGCTACGACTATTCCATGGCCTCGGCCGTCGCGATGTTGATGGGCGTGGTGCAGCTGGTGGTCGTGGCCGCGGTCCTGGGCGCGCGCGGGATGTTCTATCGGGGCCCCGTCTCCGGCGGGAAGGGTTGACCATGGATGCGCATCGCCTGCTGATGAAACTCTGGAAGTCGCTGGTCGCCCTGGTGATGGGCTTCTTCATCCTCAATGTCGCCTTCATGGTGGCCGCGGTCGGCACCAGCTCGGTGGCCCGGCGCTGGCTCGGCACCTGGCTGCCCGATGGCTACACCTTCGACTGGTACCAGACCGCCTGGAAGGAGTTCCAGCTGGACAGCGTGCTGTGGGTGACGATCGAGGTGGTCGCCGCCGTGGTGTTCCTGTCGATCCTGATCGGCGTGCCGGCGGCCTACGCGCTGGCGCGGCGCGACTTCCGCGGCAAGAACCTGCTGATGGGGCTGTTCCTGCTGCCGCTGATGATCCCGCCGATCACCTACGGCATTCCGCTGGCGACCGTGATGTACCAGGCCCACATCGCCGGCACCATCTTCGGCGTGATCCTGGCGAACATGATTCCGGCCGTGCCGTTCATGATCCTGGTGATGACGCCGTTCATCGAGCAGATCGACGCCAACCTCGAAGCCGCCGCCCGCGTGTTCGGCGCCAACACCTTCAAGCTGTTCTGGCACGTGCTGCTGCCGCTGCTGGCCCCGGGCATCCTGGCGGCTTCGCTGCTGGTGCTGGTGCGCACCATCGGCATGTTCGAGCTGACCTTCCTGACGGCCGGCCCGGATTCGCAGACGCTGGTGGTGGCCCTGTACTACGCGGTCTTCGCAGCGGGCGTGCGGGCGCCCCAGTCGGTCGATGCGATGGCGATGGTCTACATGGCGGTCACGCTGGCCTGGCTGCTGATCGCGCTGCAGTTCGTCAACCCGACGCAGCTGGTCAGCCGCGTCAAGGAACATCCCAGAACGGCCTGAGGCCGAGCCCCATGAAGATCACGCAAGTCGACACGGTCCACGCGGCCGCCTATCCCAACATCCTGTGGGTGCAGGTCCACACCGACACCGGCCTGGTGGGCCTGGGGGAAACCTTTCGCGGCGCCCAGGCCGTGCAGGCGCAGATCCACGAACTGGCCGCCCCCTACCTGCTGGGCAAGGACCCGCTCGCCATCGAAGCCCACAGCCAGCACCTGCTGTACGGCTATGTCGGCTTTGCCAGCAGCGGCGCCGAGACGCGCGCCGCTTCGGCGCTCGACATCGCGCTGTGGGATCTGTTCGGCCAGGCCACCCAACAGCCGCTCTACCAGCTGCTCGGCGGCGCCGTGCGCGAAAGCGTCCCGGTCTACAACACCTGCGCGGGCTACACCTACAACAAGGCGGCGCAGCGCCGCTCGGTGACGCAGGCGAGCGCCGAGGTCGCGCCGGAAGGCCCTTACGAGGACCAGGTGGCATTCGTCAAGCGCCCGGCGGCGCTGGCCGAAAGCCTGCTGTCCGAGGGCTACAAGGCGATGAAGATCTGGCCGTTCGATCCCTTCGCCCAGGCCAGCGGCGGGCAGTCGATCTCGGCCCGCGACCTGGACACGGCGCTGGCGCCGTTTCGCGAGATCCGGCGCGCGGTCGGCGACGAGATGGACATCATGGTGGAACTGCATTCGATGTGGAACCTGCCGATGGCCGTGCGCATCGCGCAGGCGCTGGAGGAATTCAAGCCCTACTGGATCGAGGATCCGGTCCAGATGTCCAACCTGGACACGATCGCCGAATTCCGCTCGCGCACCCGGGCTCCGGTCTGCGGCAGCGAGACGTTGGCCACCATCCAGCCATTCGTCCAGCTGCTCAAGAACAACGCCGTGGACTATGTGATGCTGGACCTGGGCTGGGTCGGGGGGCTCTCCGAAGCCAGGAAGATCGCGGCCCTGGCGAAGGCCTTTCACAAGCCGGTCGCGCCGCATGATTGCACCGGCCCGGTCGTTCTCGCGGCATCTCTCCATCTGGCGATGAGCACCACCAACGTGGTGCTGCAGGAAGTGGTGCGCGCGTACCTGGGGGGCTGGTACCGCGACCTCGTGACGCAGTTGCCCGATGTCCGCGCCGGCCAGGCCACGGTGCCGCCCGGCGCAGGCCTGGGCCTGGCGCTGGCGCCGGCGTTGCTGCAGCGGCCCGACGTCAGCATCCGCAGTTCGAAGCTGTGAGCGGCCGCGATGCATCTGAGCGTGACACCCGAGACCACGCTGCGCAGCGGATCGCTGACGGCGACGCTGGCGCCGGCGGCCGGCGGACGCATCACCCGCCTCAGCGCCGGCGCGGCCGGGGGCGAAACGATCGATTGGCTGGTGCCGCTCGCCGACGCCGTGCGCGCCGCCGGTTTCGAATCCACGCAGTGGCCCAAGGCCGGCTGCTACCCCCTGGTGCCGTTCTCGAACCGCATCCGCGACGGCCGCCTGGCCGGCCCGCAGGGCAGGGTGCAGTTGCCGCTCCATCCGGGGGAGCGGCACGCGCTGCACGGCGTCGCCCAGCAGCGGCCCTGGCGCCTCGCGCAACACGCGGCGGACCGCGCCACCATGAGCTACGTCCATGCGCCGGGGGATCACGGCTGGCCGTGGGCTTTCCGGGCCGAGCAGGCGGTGGCGCTCGACGCCGCGGGCATCTCGCTGGAACTGCGGGTCAGCAACGAGGGACGGGAGCCGATGCCCAGCGGTTGCGGCTTCCATCCCTATTTCCCGGCCCGCTTCGCGCACGGCCTGCAGTTCGATGCGCGCAGCGTGTGGCCGGCGGACGCCGAATTCCTCGCCAGCGCGCCGGTGCCGACCGCTCCGGCGGACGACTGCGCGTCGGCGCGCGCCTTGCCCGATGTCGAATGCACGCGCTACTACGGCGAATGGAACGGACAGGCGCGGATGGCGGCAGCCGACGGTCCCGCGATCGAGCTGCTGGCCAGCGCCGCGCTGCAGCACCTGGTGCTGCATCGGCCTGGGCCGGGCGCCTACTTCTGCCTGGAACCGGTCTCGCATGTGGCGGACGCCGCCAACCTGGCCGCGGCACGCGCCGACACCGGCTGGCGGGTGCTCGCGCCCGGCGAGGCGATGGCATGCCGCCTGCGCCTGACCGTCTCCACTCCACGAGATCCACAACATGACTGAATCGACAGCTTCCCTCCGGACCGCGCTGGACGGCATCTCCGGCATCCTGGTCACGCCCTTCGACGATACGGACCGCATCGCGCCGGATCGCCTGGCGCCCGTCATCGACCGCGCCATCGCGGCCGGCGTCCATGTGCTGGTCGCCAACGGCAACACCAGCGAGTTCTTCGGCCTGACCATGGCGGAAGCCGAGCACATGGTGCATGCCGCGGCAGAACATGTGGCTGGCCGCGTGCCCTTGCTGGGTGGGGTGGGGCGCAGCGTCCATGACGCCTGCGCCCTGGCGCGCGCCTCGCGCCAGGCCGGCGCCGCGGCCCTGATGGTGCATCAGCTGACCGATCCCTTCGTCGCGCCCAGCGGGGTGGTCACCTACGTGCGCCGGATTGCCGATGCGGCGGACGGCCTGCCGGTGGTGCTCTATCTGCGTGACGACGCAATCGGCCTGCCGGTGATCGAAGCCCTGTGCCGCATTCCGCAGGTGATCGGCGTGAAATGGGCGTCGCCCACGCCCCTGCGCCTGGTCCAGGCCATGGCCCAGGTGGCCGATCGCGGCCTGGCCTGGGTGTGCGGCCTGGCCGAGCCCTGGGCGCCGCCGATGTATGCGGTGGGCGCCCGCGGCTTCACCTCGGGATTGATCAACCTGCGGCCCGAGCTGTCCATGCGCATTCACGCCGCGCTGGCGAAGGGGGACTACACGCTGGCGACGGAACTGATCGGCGGCATCGCGACCTTCGAGGAACTGCGCACGCACGAGCGCAACGGCGCGAACGTGAGCGTGGTGAAGGCGGCGCTGCGATACGCCGGGCTGGACTGCGGCGCGGCCCGGCCGCCCAGCACCTGGCCGCTGCCCGAAGCCGACCGGCTGCAGCTCGAGCGGCTGGTCGATGGCTGGAAATGACATGAAACGCCGCTTCTTCGCCGCCGTCCTGTTCGGCCTTGTCGCTGCCGTGAGCCTGCCTGCCGCCGCCCAGCCCTATCCCGCCCATCCGGTGAAGCTGGTCATCCCGGTGCCGCCCGGTGGCAGCGCGGACGTGGTCGGGCGCCTGCTGGCCAATGCGGTGGCGACGGAGCTGGGGCAGCCCGTCATCGTCGACAACCGGGCCGGGGCCGCCGGCAGCGTGGGAACGGCGTCGGCGCTGAAGGCGCCGGCCGACGGCTACACGCTGGTCCAGTGCAGCATCGGCAGCTGCGCCATCAATCCGAGCCTGTACAAGAACGTCGGCTACGACCTGCAAAAGGACATGGCGCCGGTGATCCTGCTGGGTTCATCGATCAATGTGCTCACGGTCAACAACGATGCGGGCATCCTCAGCGTGAAGGACCTGGTCGACCAGGCCAGGCGCAAGCCCATGGCCTATGCGTCGTCGGGCGTGGGCGCGTCCAACCACCTCGCCGCCGAGCTGCTCAAGAAGATGGCGGGCATCGAGATGACGCATGTGCCGTACAAGGGCTCGGGGCCTGCCATCACCGACCTCATCGGCGGCCAGGTCCCGGTGTTCTTCGACAACGAGCCTTCCATCCTGCCCTTCATCCAGCAGGGCAAGGTGCGGGCGCTGGCGGTGACGGGCAAGACGCGGTCGGCCAACCTGCCGGACGTCCCGACGATGGAGGAGCTGGGCTTTGCCGGCTTCGTCATCGAGCCGTGGTACGCCTTCGCGGCCCCGGCGGGCACGCCCGAGCCGGTGATCCGGCGGCTCAATGCCGCGTTCGACCACGCGCTGCATCAACCGGCGGTGCGCGACAGGATGGTCGCCATGGGCATCACCCCGGCCGGCGGCCCGCCCGAAGTGCTCGGCCGCCTGATCCGCAGCGAATACACGCGCTGGGCGGAGCTGATCCGCGCGCAGGGCATCAAGGGAGACTGAGGGACGCCGCCGTGCTGCCTTGCTGCTCGACGGCAAACAGCCGCCACTCGCCAGGAATTCCCTTCAGGCGCTGCATCCCCCGATCCTGAAACGACAGTCCGGAGCCCGCCACCAGATCCTTGACGGTGCTCGAGACAAGCACTTCACCGGTCTGCGCATGGGTGGCCACACGGGCACCGGTATGCACGGCGATGCCCGCGACCTTGCCGCCCATCACCTCGCATTCCCCGGTGTGCAGCCCGGCACGGATCTCGAGCCCGAGCGCACGCACCTCGCGTGAGATGGCACAGGCGCAGCGGACTGCGCGAGCCGGCCCGTCGAAGGTGGCGAGGAAGCCGTCGCCCGCGGTGTCGATCTCGTGGCCCCGAAAGTGCTCCAGCTCGCGGCGAACCAGCGCGTGGTGACTCTCGAGCAGATCGTGCCAGCTGCGATCGCCGAGGACGGCGGCGCGTTCGGTCGCCTTCACGATGTCGGTGAACATGACCGTGACCAGAAGCCGGTCGGGTTCGGCGCCGAGTCGGGTCCCGGTGAGGAACTCTTCGATCTCGTCGAGGATGACATCGCTGTCGCAGCCCCACGGGACGTGGTCGATGCCGTTCAATTCGACCAGCTTCGCGCCCGCGATGCGCTCGTACATGTACTGGCTGGCGCCGAAATCGATGACCCGATCGTTTCGGCTGTGCAAGAGCAGCGTGGGCACGCGCACGGCGGACAGCACATGGCGGATGTCGATTTCCATGTTCATGCGCAACAGCGCTGCCGCGGCCGCCGGGCTCGCGCTGGAGCGCAGCCAGCGCCCCCACCATTGGCGGCATCGCTCGTCCCGGACCTGGCTCGGCCACCGTGCCTCCATGCCGACGTCGCCGCCCCAGTTGCGTTCCACCTCGTCGGCAAAGGCCAGAGACTGAGCCCTGGTCGGGCCCCAGGGATAGTCGGGCGCCTGCGTGCGCCGCGAGAAGGCGCCGCCCATGATGAGCGCCGAAGCGCGCGCCGGGTAGGTGGCGGCGAACAGCGCGCACATCGCACCGCCCTCCGAATAGCCGAACAGCGCCGCGCGCTCCGAGCCGACGGCGTCCATCACGGCGCGCACGTCGTCCATGCGAACTTCGAGACTGGGCATGTCGCTGACGCGGTCCGACAGACCCGTCCCCCGCTTGTCGAACAGGATGAGTCGGGAGAACGAGGCCAGCCGCGCGAACATCCGCGCCAGCACCGGCTCTTCCCAAAAGACATCGAGGTTCGAAACCCAGCCCGGAACCAGCACCAGGTCGCGTGGGCCGTTGCCGACCGTCTGGTAGGCGATGTTGACGCCACCGCTCTTCGCGTATTGGGTCGTGGGCAGCATGGAGGTTGCGCTGAAAGCGCCGGTCTACCGGCGTTCCGAAGATTGCCACAAATCGAAGCGTCGCGCGACCCCGCACACCGGCCGGTGCGGCGCGACAATGTCGTCGACACCATTCTGCGGGACATCATGAACACCGGGACATTCGATCGCACGCAGGGGGACACCGGCAATATCGTCGCGCTGGAGCACGTCAACGTCGAGATCCCCGACCAGCAACTGGCGACCATCTTCTACGTGATGGGCCTGGGCCTCACGCGCGATCCCTACCTCTTCACGGGCATCGGCAACATGTGGATCAACATCGGCCGAAACCAGATTCACATGCCGACCGGCGCGCCGATGGTGCTGCGCGGCACCATCTGCGTCGTGATGCCCGGTCGCGAGGCGTTGCTGAAGCGGCTGGCGAAGGTGGCTTCGCTGCTGGCCGGAACCCGATTCGGCTTCGATGCGCAGGCCGACCACGTCAGTGCGACCTGTCCCTGGGGCAATCGCTTTCGCGTCTTCGAGCCCGGTGAACGATACGGACGCATGCGCCTGGGCCTGCCATCGGTCGAACTCGATGTGGCGCGCGGCACGGCGGCCGGCATCGCGACGTTCTACCGGGAAGTGATGGGCGCTCTCGTGTCTGAACATTCCGATGCGCAAGGCGCCCGCGCGAGCATCGGGGTCGGGCCTGGCCAGACCCTGGTCTACCGCGAAGGCGATGCGGCACCGGCACCGTACGACAACCATCACGTGCAGATGTACGTCAACGACTTCTCAGGCCCCTACCGGCGCCTGCGCGCACTGGGGCTCATCACTCAGGAAGACGATGCCTATCAGTACCGTTTTCGGCAGCTCGTCGATCCGGCGACCTCGGCCCCGCTGACAGTGCTCGAGCACGAGGTGCGCAGCCTGCTGCATCCGCTGTATGGCCGCCCGCTGGTGAATCGCAATCCCGAGATGACCAATCGCAACTACGTGGCCGGCGAAGAGAGCTTCCGCTGCTAAGACGTGCCGGCGACGTCCTCGGCCGTTGCCGAATGCGAGAGCGTGTAGAGGCCGCTGAGCGCGCCTTCGGCCGCGCCGGACGCCCGCAAGGCCGCTGCTGCGAGATCGGCGTGGACCAGCGACTCCAGGGCAAGTGCTTCGTAACCAAGTGCCACGAACACCCAGTCGGCCACGCGATCGGCGGAGTTGCGGATGCGCTGTTCGGTCGTTTCGGCGACCGGTGGCGTCTGATGCCGCAACAGATGAGCGCCGACGATCCCCGGCCTCCGGGCCAGAGCGGCGCAGAGCGGTCGGAAGAATGCGCGCAGGTCGTCAGCGCGGCCCTGCAGCGGCGAGACACGCAATGTCAACGCGTGCCGCGCAGCGCTGCCGCCCGACGACTCCAGCACGTGGCACTGGCTGCGCACCATGTTCCTGTGGTGCGGCATCATCCGCGTGGACCACGGCGATGGCGTGTTCAGATGACTGACGTAGGCGGCCGATGAAAGGACCGCGTACGACGTGAGCTCGTACATGACGAAGATGCCTTCGCCCCCGGTGGCACTCGTCCAGCGCGACGCCCGCCGGAATCCGGGCACGCCGAGGCGCTCCGGAAAATGTTCATGGGAGTGCCAGTCTTCGAACTCCGACTTGATCTCGGGCGCCATGTCCCACCACATCGCCAGCGCCGCATCGCCTAGAAGAGACATGTTCCTTGCCCCCGCTTATCTGGCGACTTCGACCGGAACGCCATCGCGACTGCTGGCCGCAATGGCATCGAGCGTCATCGCGATGTCGATCGATTCGGCGGCCGTGGCGCCCGTCCATTGGTCCCGGCCGAAGCGCACGAGATCGTGGAACGACTCTGCTTCGGCCAGGAAGCCGGCGAGCGCGTCGGTTTCGATCACTTCCTGTGCCGCATCCCATCCATTGCCGCGGCGCACAGTCACGAGCGGCGGAAAGGCGGGTCCGGTATCGTTGAAGTAGGTGGTATGGATCGAACCTGCGCCGCCGGCAATATACGCATGCCGGTGCCGCACGGTGGTGAAGCTGCAAGAAATCTGCGCCAGAAGTCCATCCGGGTGCTCGAGCGTCGCCATCGTGGTCACGTCGACACCCGTGGAGCCCCAGCGCGACAGGGCCGACACGCGCGACGGCGCGGCACCTGCGATGGTGCGCACGAAGCTCACCGGATAGGACCCCGCGTCCATCAGCGCGCCGCCCGCAAGAGTCGGGTCCATGCGGATGTTGGCGGCGTCGGTCAAAGGAAATCCGAACGACGCCTGGATGAGCTGGATGCGGCCGATGGCGCCGGCCGCGACGAGCTCACGAACCTTGAGCGTCTGCGGTTGAGCCCGATACGGATAGGCTTCCACGAGATACACGCCATTCTTCTCGGCGGCCGCGAACATGGCCCGTGCCTCCGCCGCATTGGCGGCCAGCGGTTTCTCGCACAGGACGTGCTTGCCGGCGGCGGCGGCCCGGATCGACCACTCGGCGTGCAGGTTGTTGGGAAGCGGCACGTAGACCGCGTCGATGTCGGGGTCGGCAAACAGCGCGTCGTAGCTGGCATGGACGCGGCCGATGCCGAGCTCTCGCGCGAAGGCCGTGGCGCGCTCGACGTCGCGGCTCGCAACGCCGGCCACTACGACCTTGGCCGACGGCCGAACGGCTTCGACGAACGAACGGGCGATGCGTGCGGCGCCGAGAATGCCGATGCGCAGCGGGCCACTGGAAGACGATGTCATAGGCTCCTCACAAGAATCCGGTTCAGGCGGCGTCCAGCACCGATGCCATTTGCGTGACGCAATCCTCGACGTGCGTCATCAGCGTCTGCTGCGCGCGCTGCCAGTCCCGGGCGAGTGCGCTTTCCAGCAGGAGCCGGTGCTCGTCGGCCGCCTCCTGGCCACGAAAGATGGCCGCGATCATCTGGTAGCGCAGATATTTGTCGCAGATCGATGCGTAGGTCTGCAGCAGCAGGGCGGATCCGCAGGCGGAAATCAGCGCGACGTGAAACGCCCAGTCGTACTGGCGCCAGGTTTCCGAAGGAGAAGGATCGCCGGCCGCCATCCTCTTTTCCATCGTGGCGAGCTTGTGATAAGCCGCCACCACGCGGCCTTCCCACTCCAGGTCGCCGCGCTGAAACGACTCCTTGAGCCCGTGGCTCTCCAGCAGCAGCCGCATCGATGCCACTTCGCGCAGGTTGGCCGAGGAGACCGCGCTGACCTGGAAGCCGCGCGCCCCTTCGGCCACGAGCAAGCCCTCTGTGGCAAGGCGGCTGAAGAGTTCGCGCAGCGTGCCGACGCTGGCGCCGTAGGTTTCCTTCATCCGCTCCAGCGGCAGACGGCACCCCGGCGTCAGCCGGCCCAGCACGATGTCCGAGCGAATGCGGCGATAGGCGACCTCGCCGACGGTGGCGCTGTCTGGGGAATCGGGAGAGTTGTCGGTCAACACGGGTCGCTCCTGGCGGGTCGCATTTCAGCACAGTGTTGGGTTCGAACTGCGCCCTTGTTATTAGAGAATACCCTAATCATTGGATATATTGCTAATCCTTCAATGATTCAATACGATCTCGGCATCGCCGCGACAACGGCACTTCGGCGTGTCAGTTCACTGTTCCTTGTCTTGCATACATGCGCCCGGGGACGCGCCCGGATCATTCCCACCACAAAAGGAGACCTTCATGGCATCGAAACTCTTGAAATTGGCAGGCACGCTCACGCTGCTCGCCGCCGCCACGCTCGTTCAGGCACAAGACATTCAGGAACGGACGATTCGAATCGGGCACCTGAACAACACCGACCATCCAACCAGTTGGGGCGTCAAGAAGTTCGCCGAGATCGTGGCGGCCAAGAGCGGAGGCAAGATCACGGTCAAGGAATTCGCCAGCAGCCAACTCGGCAACGAACTGCAACAGCAATCTGCGCTGCAGGGCGGGGTGCAGGAAATGCTCGTGGCGTCCACCACCTCGCTGACCGGCGTCATCAAGGAATTCGGACTCTTCGACTTCCCGTTCCTTTTCAGCAATGGCCAGCAGGCTGATGCGATGGTCGACGGCCCGCTGGGCAAGATGCTCAGCGCCAAGCTGGCCGACAAGGGCATCATCATCCTGGGCTTCTTCGACCTGGGTTTCCGCAACGTCACCAACAGCAAGCGGCCCATCACGAAGGGCGAAGATCTGGATGGACTGAAGCTGCGCGTCATCCCGAACCCGGTGTTCCTGGAGACCTTCAAGACTTTCAAGGCCAACCCGCTGCCAATGCCCTTTGCCGAGCTGTACAACGCCCTCGAAAGCAAGGCGGTGGATGGCCAGGAGAACCCGTACTCGGTGATCCTGTCGAGCAAGTTCTACGAGGTCCAGAAGTACGTCAGTGGCACCAACCACGTGTATGCGACCAACCCGGTTCAAATCAGCAAGCGCTTCTGGGACAAGCTGTCGCCGGCAGAGCACAAGCTGCTGCAGGAGGCCGCCACGGAAGCCCAGAACTACCAGCGCACGGCGAGCCGCGAAGCCGCCGGCAAGGCACTGACCGAACTCCAGGCGAAGGGCATGACCTACAACGCCGTCGCACCCGCCGAGGCGGCCCGCATGCGCACCGAAGTCAAGCCGATCTACGAGAAGTTCTCCGCTTCGTACGATCCGGCCGTGATGACGCTGTTCAAGACCGAAATGGAACGCGTCTCCAAGTTCTGATTCCGGAAAATTCGAGGCCCCTTGGCGCCGCTGGGGGGCCTGTCGCGCCAACGAGTCCCGTCGAGGAGCAGGCATGGTAAAGCTGATCGATTCTTTCTGCCGGGCGGTCACCGCCCTGATGGCCGTCGCGCTCATGATCATGGTGGCGCTGGTCTTCGGCAACGTCGTGCTGCGCTACGTTTTCAATTCGTCGATCACGCAGTCCGAGGAAATCTCGCGTTGGCTGTTCGTGTGGATCACGTTCATGGGCTGCGTGGTCGCGCTGCGCGAGCACACCCACCTCGGCACCGACGCTCTGGTGTCGCGCCTTCCACCCATGGGCAAGAAGATCTGCCTTGCCCTGGGCCATGTGACCATGCTGTACGTCTGCTACCTGGTGTTCAGGGGCGCGCTGGAACAGGCCCGCATCAACATGGATGTGCTGGCACCTTCCACGCAGTTGCCGATGGCCATATTGCATGCAGCCGGCGTGGCCTTCGCGGCCTGCGCATGCATCGTGCTGCTGCTGGACCTGTGGCTGCTCGTCACCGGCCACATGAAAGACACCGACCTGGTGATGATCCAGGAATCCGAAGATCTGGCTGCTCTCAACCGGTCGCATGGCGACGACGCCACCAAACAACACTGATCCGAGCGAGCCACCATGACACTCACCATCTTCCTCGGATCCCTGCTGCTGGCGATGGCGATCGGCATTCCGATCTCGTTCGCGCTGCTGGTCAGCGGCGTGGCGCTGATGTGGCACCTGGACATGTTCGAGGCACAGATCCTGGCGCAGAACCTGCTGGGTGGCGCCGACAACTACCCGCTGCTGGCCGTGCCCTTCTTCTTGCTGGCCGGCGAGATCATGAACGAGGGTGGGCTGTCCAAGCGCATCGTCGAATTTGCGATGGCGTTGGTCGGTCACATCCGCGGCGGACTGGGCTATGTGACCATCGTCGCGTCGATCATGCTGTCGGCACTGTCGGGCAGCGCAGTGGCCGACGCCGCGGCACTGACCACCATGTTGCTGCCGATGATGGTGGCCGCCGGCCACGCGCCGCATCGCGCTGCCGGGCTGATAGCCGCATCGGGCGTGATTGCGCCGGTTCTGCCGCCGTCGATCGGGCTGGTCATCTTTGGCGTCACGGCCAATGTGTCGATCTCCAAGCTGTTCATGGCCGGCATCACGCCCGGCCTGCTGATGGGACTCTCGTTGTGGATCACCTGGGCAATCGTCGCCCGCCACGAAGGCGTGGTGCCGCCGCCGCGCAGGCCGCTGAAAGAATTGCTGGCCACGATGCGCCGCTGTGGCTGGGCGCTGATGCTGCCGGTGATCATCCTGGTCGGCCTGCGCATGGGGGTCTTCACGCCGACCGAAGCCGGCGTGGTGGCCGCGGTCTACGCGCTTTTCGTCGCGACAGTCATCTATCGCGGCCTGAAACTGTCGCAGTTGTACGGCATCTTCAAGGCCGCGGCCAAGACCACCGCGGTGGTCATGTTCCTGGTGGCGGCGGCCATGGTCTCGGCCTGGCTCATCACCGTGGCGGACCTGCCCGGGAAGGTGGTGGGCATGCTCCAACCCTTCCTCGACAGCCCCATCATGCTGATGGTGGCGATCATGGTGCTGGTCATGATCGTCGGCACGGCGATGGACATGACGCCGACCATCCTGATCCTCACCCCGGTGCTGATGCCAGTGGTCGTCGCGGCCCACATCGACCCGGTCTATTTCGGGGTCATGTTCATCATGAACAACGCCATCGGGCTGGTCACGCCGCCGGTGGGCGTGGTCCTCAACGTGGTGGCCGGGGTCGGTCGAATGTCGATGGACACGGTGACCAAGGGCGTGATGCCGTTCATGATCGCCCAGTTCTTGATCATGTTCCTGATGGTCTTCTTCCCCTGGCTCGTCACCGGCCCCGCAAAGTTCTTCTACGGCGGCCACTGACACCCGCCCGCTCGCAAAACAAACTCAGCCATGACCAAGCCGCTCTACATCCTGAATGGTCCGAATCTCAACCGTCTCGGCAAGCGCGAGCCAGCGATCTACGGCAAGACCACGCTTGCCGAGATCGAAGCGATGTGCCGCGACGAAGCCGGGGCGGTCCCGGTGGTGTTCCGGCAGTCCAACAGCGAGGCGCAGTTGATCGACTGGATTCACGAGGCCATCGACGAAGCCAGCGGAATCATCATCAACCCGGCGGCCTTTTCGTTCACTTCGATGGCCATCATGGATGCCCTCAAGATGTTCCCGGGTCCGATCATCGAGGTCCACATCTCCAACATCCATCGCCGTGAGGAGATGTACCACCATTCCTACATGTCGGCGGTGGCCACCGCGGTGATCGCCGGCCTCGGACCCGGCGGGTACCGGGCCGCCATCCAGTCGATATTGGAGATGCTCCGCGACGAGACGGCTTGATCCGCAGGCGGCGCGACCGCACTCAGCTCAGCTGCTTCAACGGCCAGTTTGCACAGAACGTCGAGCCGCCCTGCGGGTTGTTCGTCGCGGTCAGTACGCCCCGGTGCGCTGCGACGATGGTCTTGCAGATGGCAAGACCGACTCCCGTGCCGTCGGTCTTGGTGGTCCAGAACGGATCGAAGACACGGGAGATGTCCTCCGCGGGAATGCCGACGCCTTCGTCGGCAACGCAAAGGCGGACCGTGCCGTCGGCCGACGCTGTCCTCACGGTCAAGGTACGTCGCGCGGGATCATTGGCGCTCATCGCATCGGCGGCGTTCAGCACCAGGTTCAGCAAGACCTGCTGCAGCTGCACACGCTCGCCATCGACCGGCGGCAGCAAGGGGTCGAGCTCGGTTGCTGCCACGACGTGGCGCGTCATGAGTTCGGTGCGCGCGAGCTCGAGCGTCTCGCCCACCAGTGCATTGAGATCCAGCCGCACAAATCTCGTCTCGCCGCGCCGGAAGAGCGCGCCCAGCCGGCGGATGATCTCCGTCGCCCGCTGATCCTCGGTGATGATGTCACGGCAGATCTCGCCGAGTTCCGCAAGGTCCGGGTTCTCGCGTCCGAGCATCTTGCGGGCCGCCTCCGCGTTGCCGAGGATCGCCGCCAGCGGTTGATTGAGTTGGTGCGCTATCGAGGCGGACAGTTGCCCGAGCATCGAAATGCGCGTCATGCGCGTGAGCGCCGCCCGGTCCTTGACGGCCTGGAGCTGGGCAACTTTGCGGGCGGTGATGTCCAGGGCAACGCCGGTCATTCGATCGGGATCGCCGGGTACGGCGCGTCCGCGCGCCGCCGTCCAGCGAAGCGTGCCGTCAGGTTGCAGCTGACGGTATTCGATGTCGAGCTCCTCTTTGTGCGCGAGCGCGTGGGCCACGGCACGGCTGCACTCTTCGCGATCCGCGACATGGACGGTCGCGAGGAATTCTTCGAAGGGCTGGATCGACGAATGGGCGGCGAGCGATGGGACCAGCGGCCTGCGTTCTGCCTGCTTGCGGCCCCGGACCCAGGTCCAGTTCGACAGGCCGGCCGCCCGCGCCGCCAGGTGCATGCGCTGCTCGCTCTGCTTCAGCGCCGATGCCGTCCTGCGACGCAGCCGCCGTTCGACCATCAGCGCGGCGATCAGGAATGCTTGCACGAGAATCACCGCGGCGACGAGCACAGCCTGGTTCCGATAGGCCTCGAGGAAGGTCGGGTCCTTGAAATGCAGCACCGCGCCGGGCGGCAGGCGGGCCTCGTCGACGTCCCATGCGCGCAACTGGCGCCAGTCGAACTGCGGTTGTGCCGTGATCGGCAGCTGCGACAGCGAGGCGGGTGCAACCCCGTCGACCAGCTGGGCGATCTGGCGCGCCGCCTGATGCCCCACGTCCTTGAATGTCGGCATCATGCCGCCCACCAGCCCGGTGCCGATGTAGGTATTGAACGGCCCATAGACCGGCGCTTTCGAGGCCGCCGCCGCCAGCGCCACCGATTCCCGCGGCGAGAGCGCGTGTCCTTCTCCGTCCATGAAATAGCCGGGTGTGAACACGAGGTCGCCGGGCCCAAGTTCGGCCAGGCGCTTCTGCACCAGCTTCGTCGGCAGCCCCACGAGGCTCTCCACCACGGGTGGCGGCGTGATTCGGGCGAGTGCCTCGCGAAGCTCGGCTTCATACTGCAAATCGAGCGGACTCGACCCGGTCACCGTGACGAGATGGCGCCGCTGGGGATGGAGCTTCATCGCCATTTCGATGGTGGCCGCATAGTCGTACGCCACCGGAGAACCCACGAAGCCATCAGGCAGCGGCTTCAGGCGTTCGAGGGCAAATTGGCCGACGGCGACATGGATCACCGGCACGCCGGGAAACAGGTCGCGGTGTCGAACGAAGAACTCCAGGGCAGACTGGCCCGCTGCCACGATGACGTCGGGTCGCTGAGCCTGGTACTTGCGCAGCAGATACGCGCTCACGGCCTGCTCGAAGTCCGGACCTGAGAAAACCGGCTGGTCAAGAAATTCCGAAAACAGCGCGACTTCGCGCCCGGTCGGCAGGGCAAGCCCTTCGCGCAGGCCCCGATCGAACTCGACGTTGGCCGGCAGCAGCCTGTCGTTGGCGAATACGACCAGCACGTTGCGCAGGGGAGCCGCTTGCGCGCCCGCCATGAGCAGGCAGAACAAGGCGATCGCTGCGCGGCAGGCTCGCACGACGATGCGCCTCATGGACGTGCCGGCGCGAGGGTGGTCAGGAATCCGAAAGGCATATGGGTACGGACTGGACGGCGGCTGCACATTCGGGCGGACAGCGGCAACGTCGAATCATGGCGAAGGCGGCGCAATTTCCTTGTAAGCCACGGTCTACTTCTGCGGTGCCGACTGCACCAAAGGACAGTAGCCGGAGTTCGGTGCCGCTCGTATTCTGCGGGGGCGCCGGTCGCGGCGCTTCAACTGCCATCGAGAGCGCGTCATCCAGGAGATCGCCCATGCGCGGACCGTTTCATCTGCCCCCGCCATGACCGCCCAGGAAATGATCATGCTCGCCGTGCAGGCGAGCATCGTGATCACCGTCTTCAGCTACGGCCTGGATGCCACGCTCGACGACGTGCTGTACGTGGTGCGCCGTCCCCGGTGCTTCCTGCGTTCCTTCGTGGCGATGTTCCTGGTCATGCCGCTGCTGGCCGTCGGGCTCGACATGGCCTTCGACCTGCACCACGAGATCGAGGTCGCACTGGTGGCGCTGTCGCTGTCGCCGGTGCCGCCCTTGCTGATGAAGAAGCAGGGCAAGGCCGGTGGACGGGAGTCCTATGGCCTGGGCCTGCTGGTGACCATGGGGATACTGTCGGTCGTGATCACGCCGATCGGCATGATGCTCATGACCCAGGCTTTCGGCCGCCAGTTCGACCTGCCCCTCGGCGCCATCGCGCTGGTGATCCTGAAGGCGGTGCTGCTGCCGCTGGCTGCCGGCATGGTGGTACGGGCCCTGCTGCCCCGGGTGGCCGCGCGCATCGCCCGCCCGGCCGCCGTCATCGGCACCGTGCTGCTGGCCGTCGTGGCGCTGCTGATCGTGTTCGCCAGCCGGCATGCGATCCTGGCGCTGATCGGCAACGGCACCCTCGTGGCGCTGGTCGGCTTCATCGTCGCCGGGCTGGCCGCCGGCCACTGGCTGGGCGGCCCCGACGCGCGGGATCGCGTGGTGCTCGCGCTGTCGACCGCGTCGCGCCATCCGGGCATCGCGCTGGCGCTGGCGACCTTCAACTTTCCGAACGAGCCCGGCGTGACTGCGGCGATCCTGCTCTACCTGCTGGTCAACCTGCTGGTGTCGATGGTCTACGTGATCTGGCAGCGCAAGCGCGCCGGTTCGACGGCCGCCGCCTGAACATCAGAATCCGCTCTCGCGCAGCAGCACCGCGAACACGCGGGTCAGTCCCTCGCCGAGCAGGCTGCGCCGCGCGGCCTCGATCTGCAGGTGGCCCCGGGTTTCGCGCAAGGCCGGCGGCGGCGCTTCGAGTTGCACCAGCACATGGAACAGCGCCGGGGTCGGCACCAGCGCCTCGCCGTGCGGCGCGACGCCGAGCGGGCCGCCGAAGCGCGACGCCAGCGCCGGCTGCTCGAGCTGGTTGATGCGGGTGCTGCCGACGTCGATCACGCGGCCCTCGATCGGAGTGGGCTGCCCTTCGGGGTAGAAGCGCACCTTGCCGCCCGGCGCCAGGCGCTGCACCTCGTCCTGCCGGACATAGGCATCGACCTGCCAGCGCGACGGATCGACCAGCACGCCGATCTGTTCGCGGCTTCCGATCCACTGGCCGCCACCGCGCTCGGGATCGAGGTCCAGCCACTGGCCGGCGAACGGCGCCTGCAGCTGCAGCCGCGCCATCTCGGCACGGGCCGCGCGCGCCTGCTCGACCTGCACGCCCAGCCGCTGGCGGAGGCCGGCCTGCCGCTCGAGGCCGGAAGGGTCGGCGATCAGTCCCGCCAGGCGTTCCTGGTAGCCGCGGATGCTGGCCTCGCTGGCCTGCGAGCGGGCCATGATGTCGGGCTCGTCGAGCACGGCCAGCGTCTCGCCCGCCCGCACCGGTCCCGCGGGGCGCACCTGCTGCAGCAGGGCGGGGTAGGGCGCATAGACGCGCATCTGCACCTCGGCGCGCGCCAGCCCGACGGCATGGACCTGCGTGCGCCAGGGCACGGCGAGCAGCAGCAGCATGCCGAGCAGCACGGCGCCGAGCAGCAGCCGGCGCCCGCGCACCACCTCCTTGCGCCGCGCCCACCAGTGCCGGAGTTCGCGCCAAACCGGCATCGCGATGAACCACGAGATCTCGACCGCGAACAGGAGAACCCCGAGCGCCTTGAAGAAGAACAGGTAGACCGCCACCGCGATGCCGAGGAAGACCACCAGGCGATAGAGCCAGGTGAGCATTGCGAAGGCCACCAGCAGCCGCCGGCGCGGCGGCGCGAAATCCTCCGGCCAGGGCTCCGGCAGGCCCAGCAGGGTGCGCCGCAGCGCGACCCGGGCCAGGGCCGAGGAGCGCTCGTGCAGGTTCGGGAAGTCGAGCAGGTCCGACAGGATGAAGTAGCCGTCGAAGCGCATGAAGGGACTCGCATTGAGCCCCAGCGACAGCACCCAGCTGGTGGTCGCGAGGTAGAGCAGCGCATTGCGCAGAGGCCCCGGATCGCTGAGCGCCCAGCCCAGCGTCGCCAGCCCGGCAAGCCCGAGCTCGGTGAGGATGCCGGCCGAGGCGATCGCCAGCCGCTGGCGCGAGCGGCTCAGCTTCCAGCTCTCGCCGGTGTCGGTGTAGAGCATGGGCCACATGACGACGAAGGCGACCCCCATGTGGGCCACGCGCAGGCCGAGCCGCGTCGCCACCAGCGCATGCCCGAGCTCGTGGAGGGTCTTGGCGACGATCAGGGCCAGCGCGAAGCTCAGCAGGCCTTCGGTCGTGAAGGATTCCACCACCGCGCCCGCGAAGGTGTCCCATTGGTGCAGCACCATCACGATGCCGGCCAGGCTCAGCAGGATCACGGCCCAGGCCATGAACGGATGGAACAGCCAGTCGAGATGGCCGGCCAGGCGGGCCAGCAGCCGCTGCGGGCGCAGCAGCGGAATGCGGAAGAACAGGTAGTGGTGCAGCCACCAGCGCCAACTCGTCCAGCGCCGCGACGGGCTGCCGTGCTGCAGCCGCGCGACGCCTTCGGGTCCGGGGCGCAGCAGCTGGTTCTGCTCGAGAAAACGACGGAAGTCGAGCACCTGCCCCACCTCCGGCCGGAGCGCCGTCTGGTCCGCGATCTGGCGGCTGATCTGGCGCGGCGACTGCTCCCAGCGCAGCAGGCATTCGAACTCGAGCCAGCCGATCCGGTAGAAGCGGTTGACGACGGTGTCCTGGATCACCCAGGCCGGATCGCCGCCTGGGCCCGGCGCGGCTTCGCGCAGCCGCAGGTCTTCGCGCAGCGGCGGCGTCGGCTGGTCGGCGGCGTCGTCGTTCACCATCCGGTCCAGGCGCGCAGCGCAGCCAGCGGCCGGCGCAACAGGTAGTAGCCCAGCATCACCCGCTCGCCCTGCAGCTTGGCCGTGCCATGGAGGCCGAGCCGCGCATGGGCCGGCGTGCCCTCGATGCTGGCCAGCAGCGAGCCGTAGAGGCCGGCGAAGGGCGTGCCGATGACCCCGTTGATGACGCCGCGCGCGATGCCGGACGCGATCAGCAGCTCGCCGGAGCCATCGACATCGTGCCGTACTGGCCGACGATCACCGCGCCGGCCGCGCCGACCGGCGTGTCGGTCCCGCCGGCGGCCTCGGCGCCAGCCCGCACGAAGCTCACGGTCAGCGGATCGCCGTCGGGGTCGAAGGCGACGCTGGTGACGTCGCCCGCCGGATCGACGCCCGGCGTGGCATTGGCCACGCCGCCGCGTTCGGTGGCCACGGCCACGACGTTCTGGGCCACCGGCGGATCGTTCACGCCGCGCACCGTGATCACCAGTTGCGCCGTGTCGGTGAGGCCGCTGATGTCGGTGAGCTGGTAGGTGTAGATGACGTCGACCGTCTGCCCCGCCTGCAGGGACTGCAGCGTGAGGTTGTCGCTGTTGACGTCGAAGGTGTAGGCGCCATCGGCGCCGATGACCAGCAGGCCGAAGTCGCCCGCCACCGGCACGCCGCCGAGCAGCGCGTAGCTGCCGGCGATCGCGGTGCCGTTGCCCAGGCTGGTGCCGGGGGCGACGCCCGACAGCACCACGCCCGGCCCTTCGGGCCCGGCGCCGATGCCGCTCACGACCAAGAGCGAATTGGGCGTGTCGGTGCGGTCGACGTCGAGGTCGACGCCATTGCCGCCGGGCTGGCCGATGCTGCCGGGGCGGCTCGGGAAGAGGATGACGTTGCCGGCCGGGTTGCTCTCCGCGGCATTGCCGTTGGTGGAGGCGGCCTGGGCGTCCGCATGGTCGTCGCTGGCGACCGGGTTGTCGTTGGCCCCGGTGATCAGGATGCGTAGTTCGGCCAGGGCGTTGAGGCCGCCGGCGTCGGTGACCTGGTAGCTGAAGAACTCGGTCAGCGTGTCGCCCGGCACCAGGCGCTGCACGGTGGGGTCGTTGTCGAACACGGTGTAGCTGTAGCTGCCGTCGGCGCCCAGGGTCAGGGTGCCGTAGACGCCGATCACGACGGTGCCGTTGCCGCTGGTGGTCCCCGGATTGACGACCGACAGCGGGCCCTGCGCCAGCGGGGCCACGTTGCGCACCCCCGTCACCTGGCGCGTCTCGCCGTTGGCGGCGCTGTCGACATCGGTGTCGTTGGCCAGCACGTTGCCGGTCGCGTTGCTGCCCGGCGTGCCGTTGTTCACCCCGCCGGCCTCGACCGCGTTGCCGACGTCGATGACGCCCACCGGCGTGTCGTTGGCGCCGTGGATGGTGACGGTGAGCACGGCACCGTCGCGCAGGCCCTCGATGTCCGAGAGGGTGTAGTCGAAGCGCTCGACCAGGGTCTGGCCCGACAGCCGCAGCGCCTGGACGGCCGGGTTGTCATTGTCGACCACGTACTGGTAGCCGCCGTTCAGGTTGACGGTCAGCGTGCCGTAGAGGCCGGCGAACGAGCGCGCGCCGATCGATGGCAGTACGCCCTGCGGCGTGCCTTGCAGGCCCACCGAGATCACGCGCAGCCGGTCGGCGTTGGTGGCGATGTCGACGTCGGTGTCGTTGGCGAGCAGGTTGCCCGCCGGGTCGAGGCCGACCAGCCGGTTGGCGTTGCCGCCGGCTTCCGTCGCCGAAGCGCTGTCGTCGATCGCATCGGGCTGGTCGTTCACGGGCGCGAGGACGATCTGCAGCGTGTCCTGGTCGCTGAGGGCGTCGGCCGGGTTCTGGGTCGGGATGCCGTCGCCGTTGGCATCGCCGGTGTTGCCGCGGTCGTTGGTGAGGATGGTCAGCGTGTCGGCGCCGTTGTAGTTCGGGTTGCCGAGGTACTGGAGGCCGGCCAGCGCGAGGTTGAGCGACGCGAGGTCGCCGCTCAACCTCAAGGTGGCCGTTGCCGAGCCGGTCACCGTGACCCCGGCCGGAATGCTCGCCAGCGTCAGCGTGCCGTGCAGCACCGAGAGCGTGATGTCGAGCGTGCCGCCGGCCGCATCGACGTCGGTCACGGACAGCCCCGTCAGCGCCAGCGCCAGGTCCTCGAAGCCGCTGGCCGCGACCGCGGGCAGCTGGTTCTGCGGCGCATCGTTCTGCTCGACATAGCCGGCATCGGCGGCGGCGGTCGCGCCTTCGCCGAGGGTGACGACGATCTGGCCGAGCGGGCTGCCGGCCTCCGTGTCGATGCGCACCCGCAGGTCGCCGATCGGCTGCGGATAGCCGATGGTGCCGCTCGGCGTGTCGATGCGGAACACGCCCGACGGCAGCACGCCGAAGCGGTACTGGCCGCTGGCGTCGGTCGTGGTCGTGAAGACGTGGTTGTCGGCCGCCGTGGCGAGGTCGCCGTCGGCGCCGCCCCAGGTCAGGGTCACGCTCTGCCCGGCGAGCGCCGGGCCGTCCGGAACCGCGCTGGCGGTGGCGCTGGCGGTGTCGTTCCAGAGCGTTCCCTGGATCACGCCGAGGCCCGCGCCTTCGGCCAGCACGTAGGTGTTCGGCGTGCCGCCGATGCCGGTGCGCTCGCCGTCGCCCGCGCCATCGGTGCCCACCGGCGAGCCGCCCCAGCCGGTGAAATCCTCGGGCAGGCTGGTCCAGGTCAGCACCGCGTTGCTGCTGGCGATCGCGGTGCCGTTCGGCAGCGTGACCTGGTAGATCACGCGCACCTGCGCGCCGGGGTCCAGCTGCTCGAAATCGACCGTCAGGCCGCCGTTGGTGCCGACGGTGATGCCGGCCGGCAGCGTCGCTGCCGTGTAGAGGGTGCCATTCAGTTCGAGGCTGACGAAGGTGTAGCTGCTGCCGGTCGGGAATGAATCCACGAGATGCGTGTTGAAGGCCGCCAGGCTGCCGTTTTCGGTGAAGCTCACCGCCACGGTGGCCGTGCCGGTGCTGCCCGCCGGGTTCGGATCGAAGTCGATCACGCGCTTGTCGACACCGCTGAAGCTGGGCTCGACGATGCGCTCGCTCACGGTGTTGCCGACTGCGCGCTGGGCACCGCCGACGAGTTCGCGGGCCGTCACATCGAGCACCGTGCCGGCCGTGTTCGACGCTTGGTTGAGCACGCGCGCGTTGAACTCCAGCGAGATCCCCTCGAGGTCGGCATCGTCGCCGTTGCCGTTGACCAGGTTGCCGAAATTGAAGGTGATGGTCTGGCTGCCGTCCGCATTGACGACCACCTGGATCAGCGACGGATCGAAGACGCCGGTCGGGGCGGGACCGGACAGATCAGCCGTGATGTCCCGGGCTTCGGGGCTGTTCTCGTTGCCGTTGATGGCCAGCGTGCCGCCGACGATCAGGTTGATGTCGCTGCTCAGCTCGTTCTGCGAGATGAGGGCGACCCGCACCGCGTTCGCGAGCGCATCGGGCGTGATGAAGCCGAGGCCGTTGGGCAGCGTGACCTCGATGTGGTAGTCGGGATTGTTGCCTTCGGGCACCAGCACCAGCACCCGGTAGCGGATCACCTCGCCCACGGCGACCTGCTCCAGCGCACCCGAGGTGGGCGACGGCGCCGCCGTGTCCGGCAGGCCGCCGACGCGGGAGATCTGCATCGCCTGGGCGACGTCGAACACCAGCAGCGCGTTGCTCCGGTAGTCGTTGAGCACGCCGGTGTTGAGCGGGCCGTCGACGCCGGTGCGCTCGCCCGCGGGATCGGCGCCGCCTGCGGTGCTGCCGTCGAGGCTGGTCCATTGCACCGTCGCCAGGTTGGTGAACGAAGACTCGGCGGCGGCCGAGGCGTTGACCACGCCCGTGATGCGCAGCACGATGCTGCCGCCCTTGCCGATGTCGATGTTGGCGCCGGCGGCGGTGCGCAACTGGCCGCCGACGATCTCGAAATCGACGCCGCCGTGGTTGCTGGCGGCGCCCTGGTAGGCCACGCCGGCCAGCGTCAGGTTGTTCAGCTCGGTCGGCAGGGTGTCGAGCAGGCTGATGTCGAAGGCGTCGAAGTCGTTGCCGCCATTGCCGTTGCTGATCGTGATGGTGAATTCGACCGCATCGCCGTCGTCGAAGCCCAGTCCCGGATCGGTGACCAGGGTCTGCGCGATCTGCAGTGTGGGTTCGCGCACGGTCACCGTGGGCGTGCCGCCGGTCAAGGCGACGTTGCGGTCGACCGGCGCGGCGCCGTTGGGCGTGTCGCCGTCCGGGTCGCTGAAGGTGATCTGGGCATTGTTCTGCAGCGAGCGGGTGGCCTGGTTGCCGCTGACGTTGCTTGCCACCAGCCGCACGCGGATCACGAAGCTGTTGTTGCCGACGAGGTTGTCAGCCGCGGCGCCGGTTGCGGTGAAGGTCAGCCGCGCGCCGACGCCGTCGTTGCCGAGGGTGCCGGTGGTGCCGCCGAGCGCACTGGGCGTGACCGTGCCGTTGAAGTTCGCGGCCAGCGCGGCGCTGCCCGCCGTTGTCGTGATGAGTTCGTAGCCGAGCCCGCCGTTGAAGCCCGTGTCCAGGCGCAGGCCCGGCGGAATCAGGTCGTCCAGCCGCAGGGACTGGGTGTTGCCTTCTGGCAGCGTGACGATGATGTCGTAGAGCATGCTCTCGCCGACCACGAGGTCGCTGCCCGTGGTGTGCGGGGCGCTCGAATCGCCGTTGTCCAGGCTGCCGCCGGCGAAGTTCTTGCTGACCTCGGGCGCGGCCACCTGCTGGCCCGCGATTTCCACGATGTCCGTCGGCGCGAAATCGGTGCCGCCCTCGACGCTGGCGTAGCGGGTCAGCGCGGCGCTGCTCTGCAGGGTGCGCGCCGCGTCGATGCTGCCGCTGACCACCACGTCGTAGGTGATGACGACCAGGTTGGCGCCACTGGCATCGGCGGCCGTTCCGGGGCGCCCGGGCGCCAGCGTGGGTATCGCGTTGGCGTCGAGGAAGGTGATCTCGTTGCCCGACACGCTGTAGTCGACGCCGGCCACCAGCAGGCTGCCGTCGCCGCGATAGATCCGCAGGTTCGCCGCCGCCAGGCTGTTGCCGACGAAGCTCAGGCCGGCGGGCAGGGTGACGGTGGTGTGGACGTCGAAGGCGCCGCCGCCGCCGCGGTTCTCGATGGCGGTGGCCAGGCGCAGCGTGTCGCCGGCGTCGATGCCGGTGACGCTGCCGTCGACGGCCGCGAGATCGGTGACGCTGCCCTGGAAGGGCACGCCGGCCGAGCCGGGCGCGCTCCAGCTGCCGGTGGTGCCGCTCACCGTGCCGTGGCTGGTCGACACCACGCCGTGGCGGATGTCGAGCACCGGTTCGGCCACCGACACGATCACCGCCACGTCCGACGAGACCAGGTGGTTCTTGGCGATGGTCGCCTGCTGGTCGGACTGCGCGAGCACGTCGAGCGAACGCTGGTCGGCAAAGGGCTGGTCGCCCACGCGCAAGGTGAACTGGACCTCGACGCGGCTGCCGTTGACGGTGGAATTGACGTAGTTGCCGAAGTCGAAGATCACCGAATTGCCGGGGCCGGTGCTGACCGAGTCGATGCCGTCGGGGTTGGTGTTGCCCGGCCCCAGCGTCCACTGGCCGACGCCGCTGCCCTGGCTCCACGTGACACCAGCGAGATCGAGCAGCGGCAGCGGCAGGTAGGCCGAGAGCCGGAAGCCTTCGTAGTCACCCGTGACCAGGTCGTAGCTCAGGCGAAAGGTGACGACGTCGCCCGGGTGCAGCTCGGGCGTGGCGGCCGGCGAGCCGCCGTTGACCGTCACCAGTTGGATGTCGACCTGGCGCGTAGCGATGGTGCTGGTGGTCGTCGAACCATCGGATTCGTCGAACCCGGTCAGATTGAAGGCATCGACGAGCAGGGTTCCGGTCACCGCCGCGCTGTTGCCGACGGCGTCGCCTTCGTTGATCTCGCCGTGCGGCGGATGGGGCGTGGTGTAGCTCTGTGCGATGGTGGCGCCATAGCTGATCACCGCCGTGGTGGCACCGTCGCGGGAGTCGTCGAAGGCCAGGTCGCCGATCAGCGCGCCCAGTTGGAGGGCGCCGGGCGTGGCCCGCAGCGACGCGCCGATATCGAAGACCAGGGTCGTCGTGCCGTCGGCATTCGGGGTGCTGCTGACGATCAGGTTGAGGGTCTGCGTCACGCCGCCGCGTGTGACGCTGAGCGTCGCCGGGCCGTTGAAGGCCTGGCCGTCGCCGAGCGTATCGGTGATCGTGAAGCTGCCCTGGCCGAAGAAGTCCTCGCCGACGGCGAAGAAGTCGGAGATCGCCACGTTGAGCGTGTAGCGCAGCGTGTCGCCGGGACTGAGGCCTGTCGAGCCGACGTCGGTCTGCACGGTGGCCTGCTTGATGAGGCCGACGGACTTGGCGACGAAGCTCGCGTTGGCGCCGTTGCCGGTGCTGGTGAAGGCGATGTCGGTGGCCGGTGCGACGACGTCGCGCGGATCGATCGGCGTCCATCGGCCGCTGACCGTCGGCGAGCCGAAGACGATGGTCGTGTCGTCGCCGGTCAAGGGGGCCACGATCGCCGAGCCGTCCGCGCGCGTCTCGGGCACGTAGAAGTTGACCACCGTGTTGGTCGGGCCGCTCAGCGCCGCGTAGGTGATGGTGTAGGACGAGAGGAACACGGTGTCGCTGGCGATCGCCGCCGCGATCGCCGCCGGGTTGGTGATCACGCTGCCGTCGCTCAGCGTGATCGCGCTCAGCGTGCCGCCCGCGCCGGGGACGATCGACGTGACCTGCACCTCGCCCGGCAACTGCTGCGTGACCGATACGTTGGCGAGTGTCTGGCCAGGCGCCGGCGTGACGGTCACCGTCTGCGAATGCGGGTAGTTCGGTCCGGTGACGGTCTCGCCCTCGGGCATGTTGATCGACTGGTCGATCGTCACCAGCGTCGGATGAACGACGAAGTCGTGCAGCGATGCCTCGACCAGGCTCGGGTCCACGATCGGGTTGTCGAGCGCGTCGTTGCCGAACTCGAACCCGCCGCGGGCCCGGATCGTGAGGTCCGGCGTGCCGTTGGACAGGCCGGTGTCGGCCAGGTTGCTGAGCTGGGCCGTGACTTGCACCGCGATCGTCGGCTGGTCCTGCGACAGGCTGCCGTAGGGCAGCTGCAGCACCACCAGCTGGTCGCCGGGACGCATGCCGACGCTGGCCGCGCTGATGACCAGGGGATTGCCGTTCGCATCCCGGGCCAGCGGATGCGTGGCATTGCCGGCCGCATCGAAGGTCACGACGAAGGACTGCACCGGCTGCCCGAGGTAGCTGGCCGCGATGAAGGTGGCGCCGTCGTTGCCGTCCTTTCCGGTTGCCGGCATGAAGAGGTCGATGTACGGGGCATAGCCGACGTCCGCCGAGGTGTTGCTCATGTTGACCGTGAAGCTGAACTGGCCGCCGAGCAGCGCGTCGGTGCCGCCCGATGCGAGGCTGACGCTCGGGCCGGCGGCCAGCAGGCCCTGGAAGCCGGCCAGCGACGCGGCGTCGATCGCGATGGCCTTGTCGACGTCGCCGCTGCGGACCTCGAGCGTCCAGTTGCCGCCGGCGGCTGCGTTGCCGGTGTCGTCGGACGAGGCGCCCACGTCGGCGCCGGTCCAGTGCGCCAGCTCGCCCACGAGCATCTGGCCTGCCGGCCCTTCGCCAACCCTGCAGCCATAGAGCTGGATGTCCGCGCCGGCGATCAGTTCGCCGCGCCAGCCGCTCAGGATTTCACCGGCCTGCGCGATGTTGTCGCTCGAGAGCGTGCGGCTGCCCAGCGTGAACTGGCCGGAGGCGCCGTGCGAGAAGATCTGGATCGAGTCGACCGGACCCATCTCGGCCAGCGCTGCGGAGATCGCTGCCAGGCCGTCGGTTCGGCTGTCGATCACCAGCAGCCGGGCATCGGCGGGAAGGTGCGCCGCCAGTTGCTCGCGGTTCTCGACGCGGCTGTCGATCACGACCAGCTGATGCGCGACCGGCGCTGCCGGAACGGGCGTTGGCGGGGCTTCGGTCGCGCTGGGCATGCGGGGCCCGGCATCGGCCGGATGCGACGGATCGGCGTGCTGCTGCTCGGTGGCGGCCGCCGCGGCGGCGTCGAACAGGATGCGCGGCTCCAGCGCCAAGGCGTTGCTTTGCGGAGTGAATGCGTTCATGAGGGAGGAATCCAGATCGTCAACCTGTCATGCGTGGCCCCGCGTCCTCAGGTGAGCAGAAGCCAGACGGCGCTGACCGCGCCCATCACGATGATGGCGAGCGTCAGCAGCGTCACCGACAGCGAACTCGGCTCGAAGCGCTCTTCCACGATCTCCCGATGCACCCGGCGATAACGCAGCAGCGCCCACAGCAGCACCACCACGCCGACGATGACCATGCCGAGCCCGACCGTGGCGGCGTCGCGCAACGGGAACGAGTCCTGGTTGAGCTTCTCGGCGCTCCCGCTCTGCTGCAGGTAGATGCTGAAGCGGTTGATCGTGATGCCGAAGCTCATCAGCGACAGCGCCGTGCGCAAGTAGGCGAGGTGGGTGCGTTCGTTGGCCAGGTGCGATCGCGCGTCCGACAAGGCTGTCCGGTGCTCGGCCATCTGGGTTCGGAAGCCGGACAGCTCGGTGGCCGTGTTGGTGGGCTCCTTGCCGACCTTTTGCGCGAGGTCGGGCGGCAGGTCCGGCAGGTGCGGGGTGGTCATGACGGCCTTCTTCGCGAGGCACCGGCTGCCTCTTCGGTCTCGAGCGAGATCCGGCGCGCCAGTTCGAGGTCGCGTCCGAGGAAGAAGCCCAGCAGCGTGCGGATCGCGGCGATGGTGGCGAGGCGGCCGAGTTCGTCCCAGGTCGGCGCCACCACCGTCGAGACCAGGTCGGCCGCCAGCATGAACTCCAGCCCGACCATCAGCCAGCGCGACATGCCCTGCCACACGCTGAGGGACAGCGCGCTGGCCGACGCCCCCGTGAACGCGCCGACCAGCAGATTCTTTGTTGCCAACAGGGCGCCCACGGCGAGCAGCACCAGGGTCGCTGCCTCGAGCAGCTGGGACAGGATGATGGCCGAGGCATGCAGCAACTGTTCCATGGCGATCTGGTTGTACCGGCAAGCGACTCTGCCCGGAACTAGCCTTTGGTTAAGGTGCTGCCGTGCCGGCGGATCGCCTCCAGCAGTTCGTCGCTCGAGAAGGGCTTGCGCAGCAGGCACGACCCGTTCGCCTCGATCGCCAGCCGGGCCAGCGCGGCATCGTCGCTGGCCGTGATGAACACCACCGGGACCCGGATGTCGGCCGCCTGCATGCGCATCTGGACTTCGAAGCCGGACAACCCCGGCATGTGGATGTCGAGGATCACGCAGGCCGGGCGCTGGGTGTCCAGCGAGGCCAGGAAATCCTCCCCCGATTCGTAGGCGCTGACCCGATAGTCGGCCAGCCGCAGGACTCGCCCGAGCATCGTCCGCATGGGCGACTCGTCGTCCACCACGGCGATGAGCGGATCGATGGTGTGCACGGCTGGAAGGTACCGCGTTGCCGCCGCGGCGGGGACTGGTCTTTGGTTCAGTCCCGGGGCGCCGCCGGGATGCCGAGCCGGGCCGCGATGTGCATCAGCTCGGCCGCGGTCCGCACCTGCATGCGCTCCATGATGCGGGCCCGGTGGAACTTGACGGTCTGCTCGACGATGCCGAGGTCGGCCGCGATCTGCTTGTTGAGCCGGCCCTTGACCACGCCCGCGAGCACCTCGCGTTCGCGCGGCGTGAGCGTGGCCAGCCGCTGCTCGCAGGCCTTGTCGTCGCTCCTGGCCCGGCGGATCGCTGCCGATTCCGCGAAGGCGGCCCGCACGGCGCTCGCCAGCGCCGGCGCGCCGACCGGCTTGGTGAGGAAATCAGCGGCGCCGGCCTTGATCGCCTTGACCGACATCGGGATGTCGCCGTGGCCGGTCAGGAACACGATCGGCCAGGCTTGTCCGGATTCGGCCAGGCGCCGCTGCAGTTCGAGCCCGTCGAGTCCGGGCATGGTCACGTCCAGCACCAGGCAGCCTTCGGTGTCGGGGTCTGGCCGTGCCAGGAAAGCCTCGGCCGAGTCGAAGGTCCGCACCTCCCATTCGTCTTCCTGGCGCAGCATCCGCGCCAGCGCCCTTCGCACCGCGGGGTCGTCGTCGACGAGGAAGATGGTTGCCATGCGACGCTCCATGATCAGGCGGTCTGGCGCGCCGGCCAGGTGGCGCAGAAGGCGGCGCCGCCGTCCGGCGTATTGGCAACGGTGAGCGTGCCCCGGTGGCCCTCGACGATCGACCGGCAGATCGCGAGTCCCATGCCCGTACCGCCGGGCTTGGTGCTCCAGAAGGGGTCGAACAGGTGGGGCATGTCGGCCGCAGCGATGCCGCAGCCCTGGTCGATCACGCACAAGCGGACATCCGTGCCCCGCATCTCGGTGCGCACGACCAGCCTGCGGCTCTCCGGCGCGATGTCGACCATGGCATCGGCGGCGTTCAGGATCAGGTTCAACAGCACCTGCTGCAGTTGCACCCTGCCGCCGTCGACCAGCGCGAGCCCAGGGGCGAACTCGGTCGCCGCCTCGACGTGCCGCGTCGTCAGCTCGGTGCGCACCAGCTCCAGGGTCTCGGACACCAGCTCGTTGAGATCCAGCGGCGCCAGCGTCATCTCCCCGCGCTTGAAGAGGGCGCCCAGTCGGCGGATCACTTCCGCCGCGCGCCGGTCCTCGCTGATGATGTCGTCGCAGATGGCCCGCAGCTCGACCAGGTCGAGTGGCGCCTTCCCGAGCATCTTGCGTGCCGCCTCGGCGTTGCCGAGGATCGCTGCCAGCGGCTGGTTGAGCTGGTGGGCGATCGATGCCGAGAGCTGTCCCAGCATCGACACGCGGGTCATGTGGGTGAGCGCCGACCGGTCCTTCTGGGCCTGGAGTTCGGCTTCCTTGCGGGCCGTGATGTCGAGCGCCACGCCGGTGATGCGCTTGCCGCCATCTTTTTCGGCCCGGCCCCGTGCGGCAATCCACCGCACCTCGCCGCCGGGTTCGACAACGCGGTACTCGACGTCGAGTTCCTGGTCACGTTCGACGGCCTGCTGTGCAGCCTGGTGCAGGTCTTCTCGATCCGCCGGGTGCACGGTGTCGAGCACCTCGTCGAGCGAGCTGGCCTCGGCGCTGGCGCCGGGGGGCGTCCGGTCGACGTCCCAGCTCCAGGTCGAAAGCCGCGAGGCGCGCGCCGCCAGACTCATGCGGTCCTCGCTGCGTTCGAGCGCCAGAGCGGTGTGCCGGCGGCGGCGCCGTTCGATGAACAGGGCGGCGATCAGCAGGGCCTGGATCAGGAACAGCGCCATCGCCAGCAGCGCCTGGGTGCGATACAGGTCCCAGAAGGTCGGCTCCTTGAAGAAGACGGCCGCGTCCGGCGGAATATCGGCCTCGGCGATGCCCCATCGGCGCACCTGCCGCCAGTCGACCTGCAGGACCGCCGGCAGGACCGCGGGCTGGGCGACGGCCTGGGGCGCAACCCCATCGAGCAGCGCGTTGATCGCGTCGGCCGCGAGTCGTCCCATGTCGCGGTTCGCGGGCATGCGCCCGCCCACGATGCCGGTGCCGATGAAGGCGCTGAACGGCCCGTAGACCGGCGCGCCGGTCGATGCGGCGGCGATCTCCGCGATCGCATCGCGAGGCGAGTAGTCGCGCCCCGTGCCGTCCCGGTAGTAGCCGGGCGAGAACACCAGGTCGCCGGCTCCGAGCCCCCGGAGCCGCGCCTTCAGTGCCTCGGCCGAGAGGCCGGCGAGGTACTCGACCATCGCGGGCTTGACCGCAAGGTCGGCGAACTCGGCTCGGGCCTTGGCCTCCCAGATGCGGTCGCGCGGGCTGGTGCCCGTGATGACCAGCAGCCGGCGGGTGTCGGGATGCCAGCGCAGCGCCTGCTCGACGGTGCCGCGGAAGTCGTATTCGACCGGCACGCCGAGCAGCGGCGTCTGCGTCGGCCGGAGGGTCTGCACATAGGCCTTGTCGATCCCCACATGGACCACCGGTGTGCCCGGGAACAGTGCCGGGCGATGGAAGAGGATGAAGTTCAACGCCGGGTCGCCGATGACGACGATGGCCCGCGGCGGCCGGTCGGCATACTTCTCGTGAAGGTAGGTGGCGAGGTTCCGGTCGAATGCCTCGCCAGAGAAGGTGGGCCGGTCGAGGAATTCCTGGAAGACCTCGACCGGCCGCGCCTCGGTGCGCGCGATCCGTTCGCGCATGGCGCGATCGACTTCGATGTTGGCCGGCAGCAGGCGGTTGTTGGAAAACAGCACCAGCACATCCCTGGGCGTGACCTGCGCGATCGTGCCGGCGGAGACGCAGAGGCCGGCCATCAGCACCGCCAGACCGATGGTCGGCGGACGCTTTGCGATGGCGTCGAGGGGGGCGTGCGCGTAGGTCCGGAACGGCAAGGAAGGGTCTCGTCGAGGCGCGTCTGAATGGAACAGATCATGAGATCGCCCCGGCTTGCCGCACAGTGGCCCAAGGTGCAGCGCCCCCTGCACCTTGGGGCAATCATGCGACGGATGTCGCCGGCATTGGCGCCATGCTGGCGCGTGTCGCAGCTGGCCCGCAAGCTGGTTTTCCTGGGGTCGACGCGGGCGTCTGCTCGGGCCCTCGGGTCGTCTATACCAAAGGTCAGTTGCGTCGGGTAGCGCCACGCGGATGATCGCCCTCTCCGCAACCTGCACCCTGCAGGGCGTCGGTCGACGAATACAAGGAGTTACGGTATGGCGAAGAGCAAGAAGCCGAATATTCTGGTGATGTGGGGCGACGACATCGGCCAGTCGAACCTGAGCTGCTACACGAAAGGGATGATGGGCTACCGCACGCCCAACATCGACCGGATCGCGAAGGAAGGCATGATCTTCACGGATGCCTACGCCGAGCAGAGTTGCACGGCGGGCCGCGCATCCTTCATCACGGGCCAGTGCGGCCTGCGCACCGGCCTCACCAAGGTCGGCCTGCCCGGCGCCGAGCTCGGCCTCAAGGCCGAGGACATCACCATCGCGGAGGCGCTCAAGCCACTCGGCTATCGCACCGGCCAGTTCGGCAAGAACCACCTGGGCGACCGCGACGAGCATCTGCCGACGATGCACGGCTTCGACGAATTCTTCGGCAACCTGTACCACCTGAATGCCGAGGAGGAGCCCGAGGAGGTCGACTACCCGAACGTGAAGGACTTCCCGGACTTCAAGAAGAAATACGGTCCGCGCGGCGTGCTGCACTGCTATGCCGACGGCAAGGGCGGGCAGAAGATCGAGAACACCGGCCCGCTGACCAAGAAGCGCATGGAGACCTGCGACGACGAGTTCCTGGCCGCGGCCAAGAAGTTCATCCAGGCTGCGCACGATGCCGACGAACCCTTCTTCGTGTGGTTCAACACCTCCCACATGCATGCGTGGACCCATGTGAAGCCCGAGAGCCGCGGCCAATCCGGTCGCTGGCAGTCGGAATACCACGACGTCATGATCGACCATGACAAGTGCATCGGCGAGCTGCTCGACTTCCTGGATGAACTCGGCATCGCCGACAACACCTTCGTGAAGTACAGCACCGACAACGGCCCGCACATGAACACCTGGCCGGACGCGGGCACCACGCCCTTCCGGAACGAGAAGAATTCGAGCTGGGAAGGGGCGTACCGCATTCCCCTGATGGTCCGCTTCCCCGGGAAGATCGCCGCGGGTTCGGAGTCGAACGAGATCGTCAGCCATCTCGACTGGTTCCCCACCATCCTGGCGGCGGCCGGCGAGCCCGACATCAAGGAGAAGCTCAAGAAGGGCTACAAGATCGGCAAGACCACCTACAAGGTGCATCTCGACGGCTACAACCTGGTGCCCTATCTCACGGGCAAGGAAGCCAAGAGTCCGCGCCCGGGCTTCATCTACTTCACCGATGACGGCGATGTCGCCGCACTGCGCTACGACCACTGGAAGATGCTGTTCATGGAGCAGCGCGTCACCGGCACGCTCAAGATCTGGCAGGAGCCCTTCGTGGTTCTGCGCACGCCCTACATCTTCAACTTGCGCATGGACCCGTACGAGCGCGCGCAGATCACGTCGAACACCTACTACGACTGGATGTTCCGCCACATCTACCTGCTGGTGCCTGCGCAGGCCATCGTCGGGGAGTTCCTCGCGACCTTCAAGGAATTCCCGCCGCGCCAGAAGGCGGCGAGCTTCAGCCTGGACCAGGTGATCGAGAAGATGACCGAAGCGTCTGGCGGAGGGGGGCACTAGCGGGGCCTTGGTCGAGAATTGCCTCGACCCTGGTCATCTGGAGCCCGCCTCGATGATCCACACCGGCGACGCGGTTTCGATGGCGCGCTCGAGAGCAAACCCCGAGCTCTGCAGCAGTTCGCCGAATTCGGTTTCGGTGCGCTCGCGCGCGGCACCGAACATGGCCATCATGTGCGTGTCGACCAGGTAGCCCGATGGCCGCCCGAGGGCCGGGTCGGGCTCGATGATCTGCTCCACGATCAGCAGGCGGGCGCCGGGTTTCGTCGCGTTGCGGCAGTTGCGCAGGATTCGAATGCAGTCGTCGTCGCTCCAGTTGTGCAAGACCCGGATCAGCAGGTAGATGTCCGCGTCCTCGGGAACGCCATCGAAGAAGCTGCCGCCTCGGACTTCGATCCTTCCGTCCAATCGGGCATCGGGCGGTATGGCCGCCACGACATCGTCCCGGTCGAAGACCATCCCGCGCGGCCCGGGGAACCGTTCGAGTATTTGCCGCAACGCCTCCGCATTGCCGCCGCCGATGTCGACGATCAGCTTCGCACCGGAGAAGTCGTAGCTCACGGCCAGTGTCTGGTGCCTGCGGTCCGGAAAGTTCGCCATGAAGGCATCGAAGATGCGAGCCTCGGCGGGGTGCTCACGAAGATATTGGAAACGGTCCATGCCCCAGGCGGCTTGATTCGGATCGCCACCCGCCAGCGCGGCATCCAGGGCCCCCCATGCCTTCCACGAGCCGGGTGCCGTCCAGAACCGGGCGCCATGGTGCAGGCTGTTCGGCTCGTCCATCCGCAGGAGCAGGGAGCGCGGAGAGTGCGCGACGCTCCCGTCCTCCCCGACGCGAAAGACGCCGAATGCCGCAAGGGCCCGCAGGACCCGGATCAGTGGCGTCGGAAGAACCGAACAGGCCGTTGCCAGATCGCTCACGTTGCGGCTGCCGTCCCTCGGAATCTTGTCCGCGAGCGCGAGGTCGGCGACCAGCCGGAGCATCCGGGAGACCTGGAAACCTCGAATGAGCAGATCGAGTGCCTCTCGATCGCTGTCGGTTCCGTCATGGGACATGGCAGGTCTCCGCAGCAGGTTGGCCACTCTGCGTGAGTCGTCGGGCGACGATCTGCTGCAAGCGCCAGAGATTGGCGTCCCTGATGTCAAGGCGTTCCAGTTGGTCGATGGTCTGCAAGAGGTAGTCGGCGCCCGATCCCCAGTGTCCCGCCGCCTTGCACAGGATGTCCGCGACTTGTTCCTGCGTCAGGCCGCCCACGAAATTCGGCCCCTTGCGATTGGCGGCGAAAACGATGGCGCGCACCTCGGTGCCGCTCGCCTTGGCGGTCACCCATCGCGGCGGGGTGTTCGGCGGCTTGACGGTCATTTCCCTTCGCCAAAGCTTGCGCAGGCTGGACTGGACCGAGGCCGCATCGATGCGAAGCAGGGCGCCACGGCAACTTCCCCCAGGCGTGAGCGACATCATCAAGCCCGGCTGGTCGGGGGTGCCTCGAAACCGAGTGAGCCGGATGCAGAACGATCGATGCCAGCCGGGCAGAACCGCGGCCACCTGCTCGGCGACATCGAAGGCCGGATTCCAGAGCAGGGACCCGTACCCGAAGACCCAGACATCCTCGCCACGGCACGGGCCGCTTGCAAGAAATTGCTCCAGCGAGGCCTCGTAGTCGGCATCGCTGTGGACCACCATGCCCGGGGGCGGGCCGCTGTCCGCGACTTCACGGGCGATTCGAGAGACCAACTCCGGGGTCAGGCGGAGAGGCCTGCGCCGCCCGCCATCGGCCCCACGAAGGGAAGTCATTGGATGCTCCTGTTGGGGCAGTTGCCGCGAGCCGGTGCCGCGCGCGGAGGGGCCGGAAGGCTTCGCCGCGCCTGAGCCCTGTGGATGCGATTGGGCTCCTTATCGGCTGTTGGCGCAATCCTCGCCGCACCGTGGCGTCGGAACCTTGATCGACGTCAAGCCGCCGGCGCTGCGCGCGTCTATGCTGGCGGCAGCGCTGGCGCCGTTGGGTGTCCAGCGCGGGCTTCACGAAGGAGTGTGCGCCATGGAACACCCGCTCGGCAGTGAATCTCCTGCGCCGTCAATGGTGGCGCCCACCGTGCGCCGGGTCGGCGCGCTGCGGCCCTTGACCTGGCTGCGCTGGGGGGCACGCGATCTGGCGTTCCTGCCAGGCTTGAGCCTCGGCATCGGCGTGCTGGTCGCAGTCGCGGGCCTGGCCCTGACGGCCGCGACCTGGGAGGCCACCTACCTGGCGCCGACGTTGCTCGGCGGCTTCTTGCTGGTGGCCCCCTTGGTTGCCATCCCCCTGTACGCACTGTCGCGCCAGCGGGAGCAGTCCGCCGCGCCCGACTCCGCATCGGCTCTTGGCGCCTGGCTCGGCAACGCCGGCTCGATCGCGCTGTTCGGGTTGCTGCTCACGCTGGCCTACTTCGTCTGGGAGCGCCTGGCAGCGATCGTCTTCGCACTGTTCTTCACCGAGCAGCTGCGGCACGCGCCGCACCTGCCTGCGGCGCTGCTGCTGTCGGGCCAGTCGGTCGATCTCGTGGCGGCCTTCTTCGTGCTCGGCGCCGCGGTGGCCGCGTTGGTGTTCGCGCTCGGCGTCGTCAGCGCGCCGCTGCTGGTGGACCGCCCCGTGGACGTGATCACCGCGGTACTGACCAGCCTGCGCTGCTGCGCCCGCAATCCGCTCGCCATGGTGCTGTGGGCCGCGTTGATCGCCCTGCTGACGGCCCTCGGTTTTGCGACGCTCATGCTCGGGCTCATCGTCATCTTCCCGTGGCTGGCACACGCGAGTTGGCACGCCTACCGCGACATGGTGGACGGCGGCCGGTAGGACCGCACCGGGTCGCCGCGCGCAGCGACCGGACTCACACCGGATCGAGGTCGGAATCGAGAATGCGCGAGATGTCCTCGCGCGTCTCCTCCAGCTGAACCAGCGTCGCCTGGCGCGCCCCCAGCGGGTCCCGGTTGAGCAGGGCCGTGAGGATCGCCTTGTGCCGGGGCAGCGACAGGGCGTGGGTGTCCGGCAGCTGGCTGCTGAGCTTGATCGACTCGCGCAGCGCCAGGGACAGCATGTTGCCGATGTAGGCCAGCAGGTCGTTGTTCGTGGCCTCGGCGATGCGGCGATGGAAGGCGAGGTCGGGCTCGAGGAGTTCCTCCGGCGTCGTCGCGCGCTCCATGCCCTTGTACGCCTCGGCGATGGCCTTGAGCGAATCAGGACTCGCCACCTTGGCAGCCAGCGCAGCCGCCGCCGGCTCGAAAATGCGCCGCACCGTCAACAGCGTCTCGACGAATTCGGGTTGCGGCTTGGTCTGGATCAGCCAGTACAGCACGTCGGGATCGAGCAAGTGCCAATTGCTGCGGGCACAGACGATCGCGCCGGCGCGTTGCTTCGAGATCACCAGGCCCTTGGCGACCAGCACCCGGGTCGCCTCGCGCAGCACCGACCGGCTGACGTCGTAGGCCGCGCACAGGGACGCTTCCAGGGGCAGCCTCTCCCCGGGCTTGTATTCGCCGGAAACGATGCGCAGGCCCAGGTCTCGCACGATCTGCGAGTGCATGCTCTTGCGATCGGGCGGTTGGCGATAGCCCGGGTCTCGGTGCGATGCTTTCATCTGCGAGGTAGTCCCATGGGAGGTTGCGGTCTGCACGGGATTGTCACATCCCGTCCGCGACGGCGAAAGCGATCAGGATGGTTTGACGTTCGAGGTGACGATCAGGTTCCAGGAACCCGGCTTCAGGCGCGCCGTAATCCGGTGGCCGTCGATCTCGACTGCCGTGAGGCTGCTGGGCGAGACGTTGTCGGGTGACTCCTGGGTGTTGGTTGCCTTCATGTCCGCATGATGGAGCTGCAGCGCCTCGACCAGGTGTTGGCGGTCGCCCAGCCCGCGCAGCTCGATGCTGATCTCCTGCTCGTCGCTCAGGTGGCGGTTCAGCGCGAAGATCGCGGTCTGGCCCGTGCTGTCGTCGTGCACCACGCTCGCGCACAGGTACGGCACCTCGGGAAAGGTCTTGGCCTGGTAGGTCGGCGAATGGATCACCGGCCGCAGCACCCGGCCCCGGGCATAGCGGGCCGCCTGGGCGAACGGGTGGAAGATGGTCTGGCGCCAGGCCGGTCCGCCCGGCTCGGTCATGATCGGGCCGATCACGTTCACCAGCTGCGCCATGCAGGCGGTCTTGACCCGGTCGGCGTTGTTCATCATCACGATCAGCGCGCCGCCGACGGCCAGCGCGTCCTCGTGGTTGTAGACCTCCTCGATCAGCCGGGGCGCCTGCGGCCAGCCGGGCTTGCGCCGGTCGTCCAGCGTGCGGGCCTTGTACCAGACGTTCCATTCGTCGAAGGACAGCATGATCCGCTTGTGCGAATGCTTGCGCGCCGCCACGCTGTCGGCGACCGCCGCGATCTCCTTGATGAACAGGTCCATCTGGTCGATGTTGCCGAGGAACTCGGCCGTCGACGCGTGCGGGTTCTCGAAGTAGGCATGCAGCGAGATGAAGTCCACGTCGTCGAAGCAGTGGTCGAGCACCGTGTCTTCCCATTGGCCGAAGGTCGCCATGTCGTGCTTGGACGAACCGCAGGCGGCCAGCACCACCGTCGGGTCGACCCAGCGCATGACCTTGGCGGTCTCGTGCGCGAGGCGACCGTACTCGTCGGCCGTCTTGGCGCAGATCTGCCAGGGGCCGTCCATCTCGTTGCCCAGGCACCAGAACTTGATGTCGTGCGGCTTCTCGTGGCCGTGTTCCTTGCGCAACTCGGAGAGCGTGGTGCCGCCCGGATGGTTGCAGTACTCGAGGAAATGCCGCGCCTCGTCCGGCCCGCGGGTGCCGAGGTTCACCGCGAACATCGGCTCCACACCCGCGTCGCGGCACCAGTCCATGAACTCGTTGGTGCCGAACTGGTTGGTCTCGGTCGACAGCCAGGCCAGGTCGAGCCGCGTCGGGCGCTGGTCCTTCGGGCCGACGCCGTCTTCCCAGTTGTAGCCCGACAGGAAATTGCCGCCGGGGTAGCGCACGATGGTCGTGCCAAGCTCCCGCGTCAGCGCCATCACGTCCTGGCGGAAGCCGCGCGCGTCGGCGCTCGGATGGCCGGGCTCGTAGATGCCGGTGTAGACGCAGCGGCCCATGTGCTCGACGAAAGTGCCGAACACGCGGCGGTCGAGTTCGGAGATGACGAAGTCGTTGTCGACGACCAGGCGGGTGGAGATCATGATTTCGTGTGTTGGGAAGCGTGATGGATGGGAGCGTTGCGTCAGCGCACCGCGTCGAGCAACTTGTTGACCCGCGTCTCGGCGGCGTCCTGGGTTTCGCGCACGGTCTTCTTGCTGAGCTGCATGGTGACCAGTTCTTCGTTGATCGCCTGCTGGACCGCCGCCGCGCGCGGCACGTTGTGCGCCAGCCCGCGGCCGATGGTCGAGATCTCGATGATCTTCCCGCGCATCGGCAGCGCCTTGAACTCGGCGCTGTCGTAGACCCGCTTGTTGGCCGGCAGATGGCCGGTGCGCGACCACTCGAACTCGTTGTCCCAGAGGAACTTCATGAAGGCCAGCGCGGCCTTGCGGGTCTTGTCGTCCTTGGCGCCGCCCTTCAGCATGACCCAGGCATGGCCGTCGGCGAAGGTGGCCCGCTTGGCGAACAGCTGCGGGAACGGGATCACCAGATAGCCGTCGTGGGCCGGGGAATCGGCCTTCTCGGAGGCCGCCATGAAGTCGTCGATGCGCCAGGTGCCGGTCAGCGCCACGGCGGCGTCGCCCTTGAACCAGGCCTGGTTGACGGCACCGGAGTCGACGCCCTGCACCACCAGCCCCTCGGTGTACAGGGTGCGCATCAGCTCCAGGATGGCGGTCACGTCGGGCGTGTGCATGTCGATGCGCGGCTTGGCGCCCGGTGTGAACAGGTTGCCGTTCTGCTGGAACATCATCGAGAAGAAGGTCCAGGTGTTGGTCGGCACGCCGCCGGCGGTCGGCCAGGCGAAATAGGCCTTGCCGGTGGCCTGCTTGTACTTGCGCGCCTGGGCCAGCAGCTCGGCCGGCGACTTCGGAATCTGCACCGAACCATCGGCATTCACCAGGCCCGCCTGCTTGAGCAGGTTGGTGTTGATGTGCCACAGCCACGACCAGGTGTCGAACGGCAGGCCGTAGGTCTTGTCGTTCATGGTCACGCCGGCGCGCGCGGTATCGGTGAAATCGGCCGGGCTGATGCCGACCGATTTCAGGTCGGCGTCGATCGGCTCGATCAGCTTGCGATTGACGTAGTCGCCGATCGACGACTGGTGCATGACGGCGATGGTCGGCACGTCGCGCGCCACGATCCGCGCCGTGAGCTGGTCGTAGTACGGCCCCCATTCGGCGATCTGCGGCTTGACGACGACGTTGTCCTTGTTGGTCGCATTGAACTTGTTGACCAAGGTCGTGATGACGCCGCATTCGCCGCGCGCGGCCCGCACGTCGGTCGACTTGCCGAAGTCGGCCTCGCAGGCGCCGAAGAAGCGCGCCAGCGTGATCTCGGTCTTGTCCTGTGCATGCACGGGCTGCAGGGTGGCCGCCGCGAGGGCCAGGACCGACGCGGTCTTGAGGAAGGTTCTGATCATGGTGCTGTTTCGGTGGGCGCTCAACGCACGGAATCGAGCAGCTTGTTCACGCGCGATTCCGCGGCGTCCTGCGTCTCCGCCAGCGGCTTCTTGCTGACCATCATGTTGCCGATCTCCTGGTCGACCGCGATCTCGATCGCGCGCTGGCGCGGGATGCTGTGCGGCATGCCGCGGCCGGTCGACGACAGCTCGACGATGTTGCTGCGCATCGGCAAGGCCTTGAAGGCGGCGCTGTTGAGCGCGGTCTTGTTGGCCGGCAGGTGGCCGGTGCGGGCCCATTCGCCGTCGTTGTCCCAGAGGAACTTCAGGAAGGTGAGCGCCGCCTTGCGCTGGGCTTCGTCCTTGGTGCCGCCCTTCAGCATCACCCAGGTGTGGCCGTCGGCGAACTCCGACTTGCGGTCGAGCAGCTTGGGGAAGGGGTACACCGCGTAGCCATTGCTGAGCGCCGTGCCGGGCTTCTCGGCCTGGGCCACGAAGTCGTCGATCTTCCAGGTGCCGACCACCACCACGCCGGTCTCGCCGTTGACGAAGGCCTGGTTGGCCGCGCCGTAGTCCAGCCCGGTCATGACCAGGCCTTCGCTGTACATCTGGTTCATCAGGGTCAGCGCCTTGGTCGCCTGCGGCGACTTCATGTCGAGCTGCGGCTTGGCGCCGCCCTTGAACAGCTCGGCGCCGTTCTGCTGGTAGAACAGCGACAGGAAGGTGCGCATGTTGGGCGAGGTGGAATTCACGGTGGTCCACGAGAAGTACGGCTTGCCCGTGGCTTCCTTGAACTTGCGCGCCTGCGCCAGCAATTCATCGGGCGTGGTCGGCATCACGGGCGTGCCGTCGGGCTTGGTGAGGCCGGCCTTCTTCATCAGGTTGAGGTTGAAGTGCCAGAGCCAGCCCCAGGTGTCGAAGGGCAGGGCATAGGTCTTGCCGCTGAACTGCGTGCCGGCCTTGGCATGGTCGCTGTACTCGGCGGTGTCGATGCCGGCCGCCTTGAAGCTGTCGTCCACCGGCTCGATCAGCTTGCGGCTGACGAAGTCGCCGAGCGACGATTCGTGCATCACGGCGATCGTCGGCACGTCGCGGGCCACGATGCGGGCCGTCAGCTGGTCGTAGTACGGGCCCCATTCGACGATCTGCGGCTTGACGACGATGTTGTCCTTGTTGGTGGCGTTGAACTGGTTCACCAGCGTGGTGATCACGCCGCATTCGCCGCGCGCGGCCTTGACGTCGGTCGACTTGCCGTAGTCGGCCTCGCAGGAACCGAAGAAGCGCGAGAGCGTGATCTCGGTCTTCGGCTGCGCCTGCACGGCGCCCGAGAATGCGGCGCAGAGGCCGAGGCCGATGAGTGCGCGGGTGGCTGTCGTAGTCATTCGAGTCTGTCTCCTGGGGATGGTGGTCTGGGGGGTCACTTCGCGGCCGTGCCGGACACGGCCGCGATGATGTATTTCTGGAAGAACAAGTAGAGGATGAACACCGGGAGCCCGGCGAACACGGCCTGCGACATCAGGTAGCCGATGCCTTCGGACTGGCCGAAATTCGATTGCGTCGAGGCCAGCCCGAGGGTCAGCGTGTACATGTCGGGCTTGGACGCCGAGATCAGCGGCCACAGGTAGTCGTTCCAGGCATGCAGGAAGGTGAAGATGCCGAGCGTGGCCTGGGCCGGGATCGACAGCGGCAGGATCACCTTGAAGAAGATCTTCAGGCGCGACGCGTTGTCGAGCATGGCCGCCTCCTCGATGTCGCGCGGTATGGCCTTGAAGTACTGCGTCATCAGGTAGACGCCGAAGGGCGTCGCCAGGCGGGGCAGGATCAGCGCCGTGTAGGTGTTGTGCATCTCGAGGTCGGCGAACATCAGGTGCAGCGGCACGATGATGGCCTGCTCCGGCACCGTGAGGCCGGCGAGCACCGCGAAGAACAGCAGGTTCTTGCCGGGGAACTCGGTGCGCGCGAAGCCGTAGCCCGCGAGCGAGGCCAGCACCAGCATCGCGAAGGTCTGCACTACGGAAACGATGACGCTGTTCATGGTCCAGCGGAACACCGACGAGGTGCCGATGATGTCGGTGTAGTTCTTCAGCGTGAAAGGCCCCGAGAAGATCACGTCGGTGCGCACGGTGAGGAACTCGTTCGGCTTGAACGAGAGCGCGAAGACCCACACCAGCGGCGCGATCCAGACCACGGCCAGCGCGATGACGGCGCCGAGGACCAGGCGGTTGCCGAGGCTCTTGCCTACGATGTTCTGCATGTCAGTAGCTCTCTTTGCGGCTGGAGATGTAGACCTGCACGGCCATCGCGATCAGCATGATGCCGAACAGCACCTGCGACGCGGCGGCCGCGGCGCCCAGCGTCCAGTGCTGGAAGCCGGCCTCGTAGATGAACTGGACGATCGGCCGCGAACTGTTGTTCGGGCCGCCCTGCGTCAGCAGCTGGGCCTGGCCGAACAGCTGGAACTGCAGGATGACCTCGATCACCGCGACCAGCGCCACCGTGCGCCGGATCGCCGGCAGCGTGATGTGCCACAGGGTGCGCCAGCGGCTGGCGTTGTCGAGCGCGGCGGCCTCGTAGACCTCGCCCGGCACCTGCTGCAGGGCGGCGAGGAACAGCATCATCGGCAGGCCGATGATCCACCACACGGTGACGGCCGCGACCGTCGGCAGCGCCCAGGCCTCGGAGGTCAGCGGCGACAGGTCGGGCAGCCCGGTGGCATGCGTCAGATTGGCCAGCAGGCCCTGGTGCGGCATCAGCACCAGCTTCCACACCAGCGTGACGATGGTGACCGACAACACCGAAGAGCCGAAGAAGATCGCGCGCAGTGCCGCGGCCGTGCGGCCGGGCCGGTTCAGGGCCAGCGCCAGGCCCAGGCCGAGCGCGACGAAGACCGGCGTCGACATCGCCACGAAGGCGAAGGTGTTGCGCACCGCGCCGCGGAAGATGTCGTCGTGCCAGAGGTCGCTGTAGTTCTTGAAGCCGACGAAGTCTGCCGTCTGCGACAGCATGTCCACGTCCTGCAGGCTCATGTAGATGCCCTTGAGCAAGGGCAGCACCAGCAGCAGCAGGTAGACCACGAGAAAGGGCACGATGAACAGCGCGTTGCTCCAGCGCGATCCGCTGCGGGCCCCCGTGGCACGCCGGCGGGCGGGCGCCGGGGTGGCGGCCGAAAGGGTCGCGCTCATGGAGCCCTCCGCGCCGCCGCGTGGTGCGCGGCGCCCGAGGGATCGAACAAGTGCACCGCTGCGGGGTCGAGGCGCAGGCCGATGACGTCGCCGGCCATGATCTCGCTGTCGCGTGCCGCATGCGCGACCACGGTGCCGCCCGAGCGCAGCGCGATGTGCGCATGGGTCTGGTCGCCAAGCCGCTCGACCACTTCGGCGGTGCCGACCAGCACGCCGGCGGCGTCGGAGCGTTCGATGGCCAGCGATTCGGGGCGCACGCCCATCTCGAGGGTCGCACCGGCGGGCAGCGAGCCCGCGTCGACCGAGGTCTGCACCAGCGTGCCGTCGGGCAGGCGCACGGCCGCGCGGCCATCGGCGCCGTCGGCCCGCGTCACGTCGATGAAGTTCATCGCCGGCGAGCCGATGAAGCCGGCCACGAAGCGCGAGGCCGGATGGCGGTAGATTTCCATCGGGCGGCCGATCTGTTCGATGCGGCCCTGGTTCATCACCACGATGCGGGTGGCCAGTGTCATGGCCTCGACCTGGTCGTGGGTCACGAACACCATGGTGGATTTGAGGCGCTGGTGCAGGCGGGCCAGTTCGATGCGGGTGCGGGCGCGCAAGGCGGCGTCGAGGTTCGACAGCGGTTCGTCGAACAGGAAGGCGGCCGGCTCCTTGACCACCGCCCGGCCGATCGCCACGCGCTGCCGCTGGCCGCCCGACATCTGCACCGGCTTGCGCTGCAGCAGCGGCACCAGCTCGAGCATGCGCGCGGCTTCCTGCACCCGGCGATCGATCTCCGCCTCGGCCACGCCGACGTTGCGCAGGCCGAAGGCCATGTTGTCGTACACCGTCATGTGCGGGTAGAGCGCGTAGTGCTGGAACACCATCGCAACGTCGCGCGCACCGGGCGGCAGGTGCGTCACGTCCCGGTCGGCGATGCGGATCTCGCCGCCGGAAACCGGCTCCAGGCCCGCGATCATGCGCAGCAGGGTGGATTTCCCGCAGCCCGAAGGGCCGAGGAAGACGAGGAACTCGCCCGGCTCCACGGCCAGTGCGAGGTTCCTGATCACATCGACGCTGCCGTAGCGCTTGTCGATGCCCGTGAGTGTGATGCCTGCCATGCTTGTCTCCAGTGTTCGGGTCGTGTGCGCCGGGTCCCTCGGGGCCCCGGCAAGTTCAGTGGGAATGCCGCGGCACCCCGGCGCCGCGACTGCCCACGAGGAAGTCGAAATCGCAGCCTTCGTCGGCCTGCATGACGTGTTCGACGTAGAGCTTCCGGTAGCCCGAGCCGTCGGCCGGGTCCGTCTGCTGCCCGGCGGCCCAAGTCGCGAGCCGGTCGGCGAGCTCGGCGTCGCTCACCTCGAGGTGCAGGCGGCCGGTGTCGGCATCGAGCTCGATCCAGTCGCCTTCGCGGACCACCGCCAGCGGGCCGCCGGCGCGGGCCTCGGGGGCGACGTGCAGAACCACCGTGCCGTAAGCGGTGCCGCTCATGCGCGCATCGGAGATGCGGACCATGTCGGTCACGCCCTGCGCCAGCAGTTTCGGCGGCAAGCCCATGTTGCCGACCTCTGCCATGCCCGGGTAGCCGCGCGGGCCGCAGTTCTTGAGCACCAGGATCGAGTCGGCGGTCACGTCGAGCTCGGGATCGGCGATCCGCGCCTTGTAGTCGTCGAGGTTCTCGAAGACGACCGCGCGGCCCCGGTGCCGCAGCAGGCGCGCGGTGGCGGCCGAGGGCTTGAGCACCGCGCCGCGCGGCGCGAGGTTGCCGCGCAGGACGCGGATGCTGCCGTCCGGGACCAGCGGGGTGTCCCAGTCGCGGATGACCTCGGGGTTGTAGGAGGGGGCGTCCTTGACGTTGTCCCAGAGCGACTGCCCGTTGGCGGTGAGCGCATCGGGATGCGGCAGGCGGCCGGCCTCGCCCAGGCGGCGCAGCACGGCCGGCAGGCCGCCCGCATAGTAGAAGTCCTCCATCAGGAAGCGGCCCGAAGGCATCAGGTCCACCAGGGTGGGCGTGCCCTGGCCGATGGTCGTCCAGTCGTCGAGCGCGACCTCGACGCCGATGCGCCCGGCGATCGCCTTCAGGTGGATCACGGCGTTGGTCGAGCCGCCGATGGCGGCGTTGGTGCGGATCGCGTTCTCGAACGCCTGGCGTGTCAGCAGCTTCGACAGCCGCAGGTCCTCGCGCACCATCTCGACGATCCGGATGCCGCTCATGTGGGCCAGCACGTAGCGCCTGGAATCGACCGCCGGGATGGCCGCGTTGTGCGGCAGCGTGACGCCCAGCGCCTCGGCCATGCAGGCCATGGTCGAGGCCGTGCCCATGGTGTTGCAGGTGCCGGCCGAACGCGACATGCCGGCCTCGGCCGACATGAACTCGTGCAGGGTGATGGTCCCGGCCTTGACCTGCTCGGAGAGCTGCCAGACCACCGTGCCCGAGCCGATGTCCCGGCCCTGGTGCTTGCCGTTGAGCATCGGGCCGCCGCTGACCGCGATGGCCGGCACATCGACGCTGGCCGCGCCCATCAGCAGGGCCGGCGTGGTCTTGTCGCAGCCGACCAGCAGCACGACGCCATCGATCGGATTGCCGCGGATGGATTCCTCGACATCGATGCTCGCGAGGTTGCGGGTGAACATCGCGGTGGGGCGCAGGTTCGACTCGCCGTTGGAGAACACCGGGAACTCGACCGGAAAGCCGCCCGCTTCGATGATGCCGCGCCGCACGTGCTCGGCGAGCTTGCGGAAGTGGGCGTTGCAGGGCGTCAGCTCCGACCAGGTGTTGCAGATCCCGATGACCGGCTTGCCCTGGAATTCATGGTCGGGGATGCCCTGGTTCTTCATCCAGCTGCGGTACATGAATCCGTTCTTGTCGGCGGTCCCGAACCATTCGGCGGACCTGAGCTTGACGGGCGACTTCGACATGGATGCTTTCGTGGGGATTGAACGAAGCCGCAAATATAGTAAGACTATTAATGCCTATTGCCTCGGGGAAACCCCTAGATTTACCCATTTTCTTGTCATTAAGTATGACTACATAATCGGCTGACTGAAGCATTTCCCGCTTTCGCGGGCACCACCATGACCGCCTTTGCCCACTATCCGAGCCTGGCCGACCGCACTGTCCTGATCACGGGCGGTGCGACCGGCATCGGCGCCACCCTCGTCGAACAGTTCGCGGCGCAGGGCGCCAGGGTCGGCTTCATCGACATCGACACCGCGGGCGCCGCGCTCGCCCAGCGCCTGGCCGGTGCCCGGCACGCGCCGCTCTTCGTCGCCGCCGACCTGACCGATGTAGCCGCGCTGGAAGCCGCCATCGAGGCCGTGCGGCGTCGCCACGGCCCGATCGCCGTGCTGCTCAACAACGCCGCCAACGATCGCCGGCACCGCATCGAGGACACCACGCCCGAGACCTGGGATGCGGGCATCGCGGTCAATCTCCGGCACCAGTTCTTCGCCGCCCGCAGCGTGGCGCAGGACATGCGCCAGCTCGGCGGCGGCTCGATCGTCAACTTCGGCTCGATCAGCTGGAAGCTCAAGCAGGGAGGGATGCCGGTCTACACGACCGCCAAGGCGGCGGTGCAGGGGCTCACGCGCAGCCTGGCACGCGATCTCGGTGCTTTCAACATCCGGGTCAACACGCTGGTGCCGGGCTGGGTGATGACGGAAAAGCAGCTGAAGCTGTGGGTCGATGATGCGGCGCGCGCCGAGATCGCGCGCGGCCAGTGCATCAACCAACCGCTGATGGCGGAGCACATCGCGCGGATGGCGCTGTTCCTGGCGGCCGACGACAGCGCCATGTGCACGGCCCAGGACTTCGTGGTCGACGGGGGATGGACCTGATGAAGGCGCAGCTGCTCGTCGATGCCCGGGCCCGGCTGGGCGAATGCCCGCTGTGGTGCGAGCGCACGGGCGCGCTCTACTGGACCGACATCGAGGGCACCACCCTGCATCGCTGGGACGCCTCGCAGGGCCGGACACGGCAATGGACCCTGCCGGAGCGCCTTGGCAGCTTCGCCCTGTGCGAGGGCGGCTCGCAGCTGCTGCTGGGGCTGGCCTCCGGCATCGCGCTGTTCGACCTGGCGCAGGGGACGCTGTCGCCGATCCTGCCGGTCGACGCCGCGCAGCCCGAGACCCGCATCAACGATGGCCGCTGCGACCGCCAGGGACGTTTCGTGTTCGGCATGTTCAACCCGGCGGAGGCGCCGGTCGGGCACTTCTATCGCGTCCATCCCGACCTGCGGATCGAGCGCCTGGCGCTGCCGCCGGCGGGTGTCGGCAACAGCATCGCCTTCAGCCCGGACGGCAGCACGATGTACTACGCCGATTCGCCGACGCGGACGATCTTCAGCGTCGACTACGGGGCCGATGGCCGCATCGGGACGCCCCGGGTCTTCGTCCGGCTGCGCGAGAGCGATGGCTTCGCCGACGGCTCGGCGGTGGACGCCGACGGCGGCCTCTGGAATGCGCAGTGGCGCGGCAGCTGCGTGGTGCGCTGGGACGCCGCCGGCCGCGAGTCGGCCCGCTTCGAAGTGCCGGCGTCGCAGGTGACCTGCGCGGCCTTCGGCGGCGCGGACCTCGACCAGCTCTATGTGACCTCCGCACGGGCCGGCCTCTCGGCTGCCGAGCTGCAGGCGCAGCCCGAGGCCGGCGGCGTGTTCGTCCTGCAAACGGGTTGGCGCGGCCTGCCGGAATCGCGCTTCGCGGGGGCGCCGTGAACGTGACGGCGCGGACCGACCGGCGCGAATTCGGCACGCTGGCCGATGGCCGCGAGGTCTTCGAGTACACCCTCGACAACGGCGCGGGCCTGTCGCTGAGTGCCATCAACCTGGGCGGCATCGTGACCGCGCTGCGCGTGCCGGACCGCCACGGCAGGGCCGAGAGCATCGTGCTGGGGCTCGCATCGCTCGCGGACTACGAGGCGCGCAATCCGCACTTCGGGACCATCGTCGGCCGCCATGCCAACCGGATCGCCCACGGCCGGTTCTCGATCGACGGCGAGCCGTTCCAGCTGGCGCTCGACGCCGGCAGCCCCCACGCGCTGCACGGCGGCCCCGGCGGCTTCGGCCGCTGCTGGTGGGACATCGAGCCTGTGCCTCCCGCGGGCGACGGCAGCGTGGCGCTCGCGCTCTCACTGGTGAGCGCGCACGGCGACCAGGGCTACCCCGGGCGCGCAGAGATCCGGGTGCGCTATACGCTCACCGCGGACAACGAATACCGCATCGACTACGAGGCCCGCAGCGATCGCGCGACCATCGTCAACCTCACGCACCACGACTATTTCAACCTCGCGGGCCAGGGCAGCATCCTGGGTCATCGGCTCACGATCGCGGCCAGCCGCTATTGCCCGGTCGACGAGGGGCTGATCCCGGAGGGCATTGCCGGGGTGGCTGGAACCCCCTTCGATTTCCGCTCGGCGACGACCATCGGCGAGCGCATCCGCGACGGACATCCCCAGCTGCTGCGCGCACGAGGCTACGACCACAACTGGGTGCTGGACCCGGCCGACAGGCCCGGCCTGCGATTCGCCGCCCGCCTGGCCGACCCGGTGTCGGGCCGCGTCATGGACATCGAGACCACCGAGCCCGGCCTGCAGTTCTATTCAGGAAACTTCCTGGACGGCAGCCTGCCGGGCGCGAACGGGCAGGCCATCCGGCAGGGCGACGGCCTGTGCCTGGAGACCCAACACTTTCCGGATGCACCGAACCAGCCCGGCTTCCCCTCGACCCTGCTGCGCGCGGGGGAGATCCATTCGAGCACGACGGTGCACCGCTTCGGGCTGTGCGCCCCCCATCCCACCGAGAGAACCCCATGACTGCAACCACGACTCCCCGCTACCAAGGCCTGTTTCCGGTCGTCCCGACCCCCTTCACCGAAACCGGCGAGCTCGACCTCGAGAGCCAGAAGCGCTGCGTCGACTTCATGATCGATGCCGGTTCCAACGGCTTGTGCATCCTCGCCAACTTCTCGGAGCAGTTCCTGCTCGCGGACGACGAGCGCGAAGTGTTGACGCGCGCGATCCTCGAGCACGTCGCCGGGCGCGTGCCCGTGATCGTGACCACCACGCACTTCAGCACCCGGGTCTGCGCCGAACGCAGCCAGCGCGCGCAAGCCATGGGCGCATCGATGCTGATGGTCATGCCGCCCTACCACGGCGCGACCTTCCGGGTCGGCGAGCCGCAGATCCACGAGTTCTATCAACGGCTCTCCGATGCGGTGACGATTCCGATCATGATCCAGGACGCTCCGGCGGCGGGCACGCCGCTGTCGCCGGCCTTCCTGGCGCGCATGGCCAAGGAGATCGAGAACGTGGCCTATTTCAAGATCGAGACCGCGGGCGCCGCGGCCAAGCTGCGCGAGCTGATCCGCCTCGGCGGCGATGCGATCGAAGGGCCCTGGGATGGCGAGGAGGCGATCACGCTGGTGCCCGATCTCGATGCCGGTGCGACCGGCGCCATGACCGGCGGCGGCTTTCCCGACGGCATCCGCCCGATCCTCGACGCCTGGCGCGAAGGCCGGCGCGACGAGGCGATCGCGGGCTACGAGCGCTGGCTGCCGCTCATCAACATCGAGAACCGCCAGTGCGGTCCGCTGGCCGCCAAGTCGCTCATGAAGGAAGGCGGCGTGATCGCCTGCGAGGCGCCGCGGCATCCCTTCCCGGCCATCCAGCCGGCCGCGCGCAAGCTGCTGATCGAGACCGCGCGCCGGCTCGACGCGCAGGTCCTGCGCTGGGCGCGCTGATCGAAGGAGCGAACCATGCAGAACTTCGACAACCTCATCAACGGCGAATGGCGCGCAGCGGCCAGCTACAGCCCGAACGTCAATCCGAGCAACCTGGGCGACGTGCTGGGCCAGTACGCGCAAGGCGACGCGGCCCAGGTCGACGCCGCGGTGGCGGCCGCCACCGCCGCCTTCCCGGCCTGGTCGACCGGCGGCATCCAGGCGCGCTCCGAGGCGCTGGACAAGATCGGCAACGAGATCCTGGCGCGCAAGGAAGAGCTGGGCACGCTGCTGGCGCGCGAAGAAGGCAAGACCAAGGCCGAAGGCATCGGCGAAGCCACCCGCGCCGGCCAGATCTTCAAGTTCTTCGCCGGCGAATGCCTGCGCCTGTCGGGCGAGGTGCTGCCGTCGGTGCGCCCGGGCATCGGCATCGAGATCACGCGCGAGCCGGTGGGCGTGGTCGGCCTGATCACGCCGTGGAACTTCCCGATCGCCATCCCGGCCTGGAAGATCGCCCCGGCGCTGGCCTTCGGCAACTGCGTGGTGATGAAGCCGGCCGACCTGGTGCCGGGCTGCGCCTGGGCGCTGGCCGAAATCATCAGCCGCTCGGGCATTGCGCCGGGCGTGTTCAACCTGGTGATGGGCCGCGGCAGCGTGATCGGCGATGCGCTGGTCAACCACCCGGGCATCCACGCGATCAGCTTCACCGGCTCGGTCGGCGTGGGCCGCAACATCGCGGTGCAGTGCGCGACGAACCACAAGAAGGTGCAGCTCGAGATGGGCGGCAAGAACCCGCAGGTGGTGCTGGACGACGCCGACCTGAACCAGGCGGTGGAGCTCAGCGTGCAGAGCGCCTTCTATTCGACCGGCCAGCGCTGCACGGCGTCGAGCCGGCTGATCGTGACCGAAGGCATCTATCCGAAGTTCATCGAGGCGATGAAGGCCCGGATGGCGAAGATCAAGGTCGGCGATGCGCTGGCGCAGGGCACCGACATCGGTCCGGTGTCCTCGAAGTCGCAGCTCGACCAGGACCTGGAGTACATCGCGATCGGCCAGGGCGAGGGCGCCACGCTGGCCGCGGGCGGCGAGCGGCTGAAGCTCGAGACCGACGGCTACTACATGTCGCCGGCGCTGTTCAGCGAATCGGCGGCGTCGATGCGCATCAACAAGGAAGAGATCTTCGGTCCGGTGGCGAGCGTGATCCGGGTGAAGAACTACGAAGAAGCGCTGGCCACCGCCAACGACACCGAGTTCGGCCTGTCGGCGGGCATCGCGACCACCTCGCTGAAGCACGCGACGCACTTCAAGCGCCACAGCCAGGCGGGCATGGTGATGGTCAACCTGCCGACCGCGGGGGTGGACTACCACGTGCCCTTCGGCGGGCGCAAGGGGTCGAGCTACGGGCCGCGCGAGCAGGGCAGGTATGCGCAGGAGTTCTTCACGGTGGTGAAGACTGCGTACACCTTGGCCTGACCCTGCGGCCTCACGCTGCTCGATGCCGAGCAGGTCGGCACCGTGGGCGGCCTGACCGATGGCAAGGATGTCATCGGCAAACTGCGCGACAGCCTTAGGAACCGGGCTGAACCGTTTCCGCCGCCCGCACCGGATACAACCGCGGCAGCCACACAAAGGCGATCATTACCAGCACAACGCCCGCCAGCGCCATGGGCAACACCATCGGCCATGCACCATGGCGCATCGTCGGGTCGACAAAGCCCGCCGCCAACTGGCCGGCGCAGAAGGCCACGCACATCATCACGAAGCCCGAAAACGACACGGCCCGCCCGGCCAGCTGCGGCGGCAGGTCACCCACCGCGCCCGCTTGGCCGCAAGGCTGGTGAATGCCATTGCCCAGTGCGTACACCGCGTGCCCTACCAGCAATGGAACGGGCGAGGTCGGCGCCAGCACGCAGCCGGCAATCTGGATGCACGGCCCCAGCAGGCTGAGCGAGGCGCCCAACTGCACCGTGCGCACCGGCCCGCGCCGCGATAGCAAACGCCGGCACCATGTGATGCTGAGGATGTAGACCAGCGAGCCGCCCGCTGGAATCCAGCCGTAGAGCGCAGGCGACAGGCCAAACAGGTCGACGTACACCATCGGCGACAGCAGCAAAAAGCAAAAGATGCCGCCGTAGGTGGTCGCGGTCAGCGCCGTCCAGGCGCGAAAGCTGGGGCTGGCGAACACCTGGCGCATACCGCCAGTGGATACGGATGCGAGGACCGGGGCCGGCCCCGCCGCCATTTGCCGCGTCTCGCCGAAAGTGCGCCAGCACAACGCCAGCAACGCGAGCGAGTAGACGCCCATCGCCGCCAGCACCCAGCGCCAGCCTGCGGTCTGGACTCCCCACGCACCGGCTATCGGCCCCACCAGGGCCGCGATGCCCAAGCCCCTCAGGCCGTGGGCCATGACGTGCGGCCCTTCATGGGCCGGATACAGGTCGCGCACCGCGGCCCGAGCGCACACCAGGATGGACGCCATGGCCGCGCCCTGCACGGCGCGCCAGGCCACCAGAGCGTCCGCGCTGCCCGCCAGCGCGCAGCCGGCCGCCGCTACCGTATAACAGGCCAGCCCCGTCAGCAGCACCGGCCGGCGTCCGAAGCGGTCGGCCAGCGGCCCGCACACGAGCTGGGCGATGCCGAAGGCCAGCACGAACACGGTCAGGCTGCTGCTGGCCGAGCCGAGGTCGCGGGCGATCTCAGGCAGCGCCGGCAGATAACTATCGGTGGCGACCGGCTGCGCGGCCAGTAGCAGCGGCAGCAGCAGAGCGAAGGAGACGGCGCGGCGCGGGCCGTGATCGGAGCAGCTCATCTCAATGGAGCTTGGTCGGCACCGCCAGCGGGTGGCGCAGGTCGATCATCTCGACCAGGAGGGGGCGGAAGAAATCGGGAGTGTCGGCAGACTCGGGCATGCGGGAATCTCCCAGGAATCAGCACCCCGGGCAATCAGATCTGGGAGATTTAGGCGGCGGAAATGTCGCTCGGATCCAGCGTTCATGCGGGAGAGGAAAGATTTGCAGGGGCGACTACTACATGTCGCCGGCGCTGTTCAGCGAGTCGGCCGCGTCGATGCGCATCAACAAGGAAGAGATCTTCGGTCCGGTGGCGAGCGTGATCCGGGTGAAGAACTACGAGGAGGCGCTGGCCACCGCCAACGACACCGAGTTCGGGCTGTCGGCGGGCATCGCGACCACCTCGCTGAAGCACGCGACGCACTTCAAGCGCCACAGCCAGGCCGGGATGGTGATGGTCAACCTGCCGACGGCGGGGGTGGACTACCACGTGCCCTTCGGCGGCCGCAAGGGATCGAGCTACGGGCCGCGCGAGCAGGGCAGGTATGCGCAGGAGTTCTTCACGGTGGTGAAGACGGCCTACACGTTGGCTTGAAGAAAGGTTTGGCAGCGCTTCTCGGGTCGGACGCCGTGCCGGCTCGCCTGGTGTCGAGTCGTTCGTCCGCCCGAGCACCGCACTGAAATCTGCGCTGCCTTCCTGCGCGCCTCCTCTTTGCAAGTGGCGATCCAGACCGTCGCGTCTTTGGAATTTTCCCCCGTCAGCTCCCACTGAACCAAGGTTCAGTTCGCACAATCTTGCGCACGGTTTTCCGGCTGATGGTTGGCGACCTCCTGCATTTCGCGTGCGGCAGTCACGCTTGTCGATACCGAGGGACCGACTTGCCTGACCAGGGCGCAATACAAGCCAACCACGATGCCCGGCATCCTTGCTCCCGGGTTGTGAACATTTGCAGCCCCGCCTTCCAACCAACCGAAGAGGACTCCGCAATGACTACCAAGATCCAGACCGTGCTGCTCACAGGCAAGACCCATACGACGGCCAGCCGCCGTGAAGGTGCCCCACGCGGCGATGAACGCGTCGACATTCAACTCTCGATTCCCGGAAAGGCCGGCAACGAGATCGAGTTCAACGCGATCCAGATGCATCCGACCGCGGAGCAACTGTTCGCCGGCGCCTGGTCGGCCTGCTACACGGGCGCACTCGGCCTCGTGGCCAAGACGAAGAAGGTGACGCTCCCCACCGACATGTCGGTCGACATCGAAGTGGATCTCGGCATGACCGGCGCCGCGTACTTCATCCAGGCTCGAATCGACGTCCGCATGCCGGGCGTTGCGCCCGAGGTGGCCGATGCGATTGCGCGCGCGGCGCACAACGTCTGCCCGTACTCGAAGGCCGTTCACGGCAACATCGACGTCGTCACGAGCGTCGTTTCGACGGACGCCGTGGCGGTGTAAGGCCACCGCGCGGCCCGTTCGCCTTCTCCCGGAGCGCCGAACGGGCCGCCAGCCCGTGCCATCCCTTGCCCAACAGGCAAGCGAAGGCGAAACCACTGACCGAAAGAACTGTAATGACCACACGATCCGAAACCGCGATCCTGGCCGGCGGATGCTTCTGGGGCATGGAGGCACTGCTGAGGCGCCATCCCGGCGTGCTGTCCACGCGCGTGGGCTACACCGGAGGCGACGTGTCCAACGCCACCTACCTCGACCATGGCACCCACGCTGAGGCGCTCGAGCTCGTGTTTGATCCGCGCCAGGTGTCGTTTCGCCAGATCCTGGAATTCTTCTTCCAGATCCATGACCCGACGACGGTGGACCGCCAGGGCAACGATGTCGGCTCCAGCTACCGTTCAGCCATCTTTTATCTCGACGACGCGCAGAAGCAGGTGGCCGAGAACACCGTGGCCGACGTCGACGCATCGGGCCTGTGGCCCGGCGATGTCAGCACCGACATCGTTCCCGCGGGCCCGTTCTGGGAGGCCGAGCCGGAACATCAGAGCTATCTCGAGCGCTATCCGAGCGGATACACGTGCCACTATGTTCGGCCGGATTGGAAACTGCCCAGCCGCTAGCGAGAGCGGCGGTGGTCCCATGACCGAGACGGCACCGTGGTCATTGCCTGCCAACGCGGATTGCGTGGGAGGATCGGGCTCGAACAAGCCCCGGCCGTACAACCTGCAAGCCTGGAGCGCTTCCTGGTGGAACTTCAATCGCTGACGAAACTCGTGCCGGACTCGGATGCCTGCGTCGTGGTCATCGACGACGACACGGAATTTCGCGATTCGCTCGAACGACTGTTGCGGTCGGCGGGGCTGCACGCCCGGGCGTTCGCGTCGATTGCCGAGTTCGTGAGTTCCGAGCCGCCCGACAGCCCTACATGCCTGGTTCTCGACGTGAGGATGCCGGGAAGGAGCGGGCTTGAGTTTCAACGCGATCTTGCCGCCGCGGGTGAAACGCTGCCCATCGTCTTCATCACCGGACACGGAGACATTCCGATGACCGTGCAGGCGATGAAGGCCGGCGCCATCGAGTTTCTGACCAAGCCATTCCGGGATCAGGAACTGCTGGACGCAGTGAACGTGGGGCTCAGTCGAGACCGCGCACGCCGCGAGAACCAGCAATCGCTGGGCGCGCTCAAGGCCCGATTCGAAGAACTGACGCCTCGAGAGCGCGCCATCCTGATCCAGGTCGTGCAGGGCCGCCTGAACAAGCAGATTGCAGGCGACCTGGGCATCACCGAGACCACGGTGAAAGTTCATCGAAGCAACATGATGCACAAGATCGAAGCCGCATCTCTTCCGGAACTCTGCCGGATGGCGGACAAGCTCAACCTGTTGCCGAAGAAGGCCGAGCGCCCCTAGTCCCGCCGGCTGCCTAAACCAAGGCTTAGAGATCCGGGCACGCTTCGGCAGTATTCTTTGCTGGCGCGGTGCTCGGCCTCCTGTCGGTCAGGTTGACGCGACTGCGAATCCACCGGAGGCAGATTTGGTTGAGCCGTCCCTAGTTTCCGTCGTCGATGACGACGAGGCCTTTCGCGACTCGCTGCGAAGACTGCTCAAATCGCACGGCTATGCAGTCGCGGTGTTTCCGTCGGCTGGCGAGTTCCTTGCGTCGTCCCTCCTGCCAGCTACCGCTTGCCTGGTCACTGACGTTCATATGCCGGACATGACGGGTGTCGATCTGTGCGAGTACCTGATCGCGATGGGGCGCGCGATCCCGACGATCCTGATCACGGCCCACGCGGAAGAAGGCGTCCGGCAACGCATGTTGGGCCTGGGCGTCGCATGCTACCTCCACAAGCCGTTGGACGAGGCCGTCTTGATGGATTGTCTTCGCCGTGCCGTCGCCGGCGGCTCCAAGCCGCGAGTTGCACCATGAATGCGCTCGGCCGCGATTCCGGCGATGTCTGCTCAGAAGTGCTGTGGAAAGACGCCGAGCGCGCCTTCTGCAGACTGATCAGCGATGGCGCCGACCGCGACCGACACGCCTTCATGCCTGTGGTTTCCGGCACCGGGCATTCGAATCAAGGACAGATCCTTCGTCTCGCACACGAGTACGAACTCAAGGATCATCTCGACGCGGCATGGGCATTGCGCCCGGTAGAACTGGTGCGTGAGGCCGGACAGACGATGCTGGTCGTCGACTTTGCAGGTGGTGCGCCTCTGGATCGCCTGATGCACCAAGCCATGGAAATCGGCCTGTTCCTGCGAATTTCGACGGCGATGTCGGCCGCACTGGGTCGACTTCATGGACGTGGGCTCATCCACAAGGACCTCAAGCCCGCCCATGTGATCGTGGATTCAACGACCGAGCGCGTCTGGCTCACCGGTTTCGGCATTGCATCGCGCCTGCCGCGCGAAAGGCAGGCGCCCGAACCTCCCGAATTCATCGCGGGAACGCTCGCTTACATGGCGCCCGAGCAGACCGGTCGGGTGAATCGCTCCATCGATTCCCGGAGCGACCTGTACTCGCTCGGAGTCACCTTCTATGAGATGCTGACCGGCCGTCTTCCGTTCACGGCAACCGACCCGATGGAGTGGGTGCATTCCCATATCGCGCGGCAGCCGATCAACCCCAGCGAGCGATTGGCGAGCATTCCGGCCGCGGTCTCCGGCATCGTCATGAAGTTGCTGGCCAAGACCGTCGAGCAGCGCTATCAGTCAGCGGCCGGCGTCGAGCGCGACCTCCGCCGCTGCCTCACGGAATGGAACACGCACGGCCGCATTCATGATTTCGCGCCAGGAGGTCACGACGCGCCAGATCGCCTCATGATCCCCGAGAAACTGTACGGGCGCGAATCGGAGGTCGCCTCTCTGCTCGCGGCCTTCGATCGCACCATCGCCGGCGGCGGGCCCGAACTGGTGCTCGTCTCCGGGTACTCGGGCATCGGCAAATCCGCGGTTGTCAATGAGCTGCAAAAGCCGCTCGTCCCGCCGCGAGGCCTGTTTGCGGCGGGCAAGTTCGACCAGTACAAACGCGACATCCCCTATGCCACGCTCGCGCAGGCCTTTCAGGGGCTGATCCGGCCGCTTCTGGCAAAGGACGAAAAAGAGCTGGGCGGATGGCGCGAAGCGCTTCACGAGGCGCTCGATCCGCACGGACTCCTCATGGTCGAGCTGGTCCCGGAACTCAAGCACATCATCGGGGAACAGCCGCCTGTGCCCGAACTTGCCGCGCAAGATGCGCAAGGGCGCTTTCAGCTGGTCTTGCGGCGCTTCATCGGGGTGTTCGCACGGCCCGAGCATCCGCTCGCACTTTTCCTTGACGATCTGCAATGGCTGGACTCGGCCACCCTCGACCTGATCGAGAACCTGCTGACGTCCTCCGATGTCAAGAACCTTCTGCTGATCGGCGCCTATCGAGACAACGAGGTCAGCGCCACCCACCCCCTGGTGCGCAAGCTGGACGCCATCCGCCAGGCCGGTACTGCGTTGCAGGAAATCGTGCTCGCCCCGCTGGACCGCGACCATTTGACCCACCTGCTTTCGGATTCCTTTCGCTGTGGACCTGAGCGCGTCGCCCCCTTGGCGCAATTGATCCACGAGAAGACGAGTGGCAATCCATTTTTTGCGATCCAGTTCATATCCGGCTTGGCAGACGAGGGTCTGCTGGCCTTCGACTACGAAGAAGGTCGATGGTCGTGGGATCTGGGTCTCATCCATGCGAAGGGCTACACCGACAATGTCGTGGCGCTGATGCTCGGGAAGCTGAACCGCCTGCCGTCGGCAACTCAGAAGACCCTGCATCAGTTTGCCTGCCTGGGAAGCAGCGCCGGGTTCGACGTGCTGCGAATGGCTTGCCAGGAGTCAATCGAGGAACTGCACGATCATTTGTGGGAGGCGGCGCGGGCCGGATTGATATTCCGGTCGAACGACGGCTACCGCTTTCTGCATGACCGTGTGCAAGAGGCGGCCTACCTGCTCGTTCCCCAGGAACTGCGTGCCGCGACGCACCTGCGCCTTGGCACGCTTCTGGCCGAACATACGCCCCCCGAGAAGCGCGAAGAGGCCATCTTCGAAATTGTCAATCAGCTGAACCGCGGCGCCCACCTCATCGATTCGCTCGCGGAGCGCGAGCGCGTCGCCAACCTGAACCTGATCGCGGGCCGGCGCGCCAGGCTCTCGACGGCGTTCGAGTCGGCTCTCAAGTATCTCCATGCCGGCCTCGGCTTGCTGAGCAAGAAGACCTGGGAACGCAACTACGAACTCATGTTTTCCATCGAGTATCTGGTCGCGGAGTGTGAGCTGTTGACTGGGGACCTGCCTGCCGCCGAGATGCGACTCGCGCACCTGGCTCAACGCGCAAGCTGCCGCCACGACCACATCGCGGCCACGCGTTTGAGGATCGCGCTCTACACCACCTGGGACAAGAGCGACCAAGGGCTCGGGGTATTCCTTGACTGGCTCCGCGGCGACGGCACCGTCTGGTCGATTCATCCAACGCGCGAAGATGCGATGCGCGAGTACGAGCGGACGCGGACGCTCCTTGGCAGTCGCCAGATCGAGGATCTGCTGGACCTCCCTCTGATCACGGACTCCGAGGTGCTGGACACCTTCGACGTCTTTCTGGAAGCTGCCCTGCCGTCCTTCTACTTCGACGAGCACCTGGCGTCGCTCGTCGTCTGCCGCCTCGTCGGTCTCAGCCTCGAACACGGAAATTGCGATGCGTCGTGCTTCGGCTACGTCTGGATGGCGTTCTTTTCAGGGCCTCGCTTCGACAACTACGAGGATGGATTCCGCTTCGGCCAGCTGGGATATGACCTGGTCGAGAAACGCGGCCTGGTCCGCTACCAGGCACGGACCTATCTGTGCGTGGGTTCACTGGTCATCCCGTGGACGAAGCATCCAGCAAGCGGGCTCGAGCTGGTGCGCCGAGCGTTCGATGTCGCGTACCGAAACGGCGAGATCGCATTTGCGGGGTATAGCCTGGAACGATCGATCACAATCAGGCTGGCGGTGGGAGATCATCTCGCCGAAGTCCAGAAAGAAGCCGAGGACGGTCTGGCATTCTCGAGCAAAGCCCAGATGGGTCTTGTCCATGCGACTTGCAGCGCGCAGCTCGGGCTGGCACGGACGCTGCGCGGCTTGAACACGCGCTTCGGCCTGCTGGATCACGAGGGGTATAGCGAGCGTGAAGCCGAGCACCGCCTGGCCAGCGAGCCGAATCTGGGGCTTCCCGAGTTTTACTACTGGGTTCGCAAGTTGCAGGCGCGATGTCTTGCGGGCGACCATTCTTCCGCAATTGACGCGGCGCTGAATGCGCAACGGCTGCTCTGGCGCGCGGCGGCCAACTTCGAAGCCGCCGACTTTCATTTCTATGCCGCGCTTGCTCGCGCTGCGGCTTGCGAGTCCGCCGCGCCCGGCCAGAAACAGCTGCATCTCGATGCCTTGGCGGGTCACCACAAGCAGATCGAAGTGTGGTCCGAGCACAACCCTGTCACCTTCGAGAGTCGAGCAGCGCTCGTCGGGGCGGAGATCGCCAGGATCGGCGGCCACGTGCTCGAAGCCCAGGACCTCTACGAGCGCTCCATTCGCTCGGCGCACACCCACGGTTTCGTCAACAACGAAGCGATCGCCAATGAGCGTGCCGGGTGCTTCTACGCGGCGCGCGGCTTCGAGAAGATTGCGATGGCCTACCTGAGGGATGCCCATGACTGCTACCTCCGCTGGGGCGCCGACGGCAAGGCTCGACAGCTCGAGCAGTTGCATCCGCGGTTGCAGGCGGGCAAGGCGATCCCCGAGCCCGGCGCCTCGATTCAGACCACGGTCGAACACCTCGACCTCGCAACTGTGATGAAGGTCTCCGAGGCGCTGTCGGGCGAGATCGTCCTGGAGAAGCTGATCGACACCCTGGTGCGCACGGCCATCGAGCATGCCGGCGCCGAACGGGGTGTGCTGATCCTTGCGCGAGGGGACGATTTTCGGATCGAGGCGGAAGCGACGATCCGCAGCGACAAGGCGCAGGTCGAAATCCGGCGGACCAACGTCACCGCAGCAGACCTGCCGGGTTCGGTCTTCCGCTACACACTGCGTACCAAAGAGAGCGTACTGCTGCACGACGCCTCGGGCGAGAACCCGTTCTCGGCCGACGACTACATCCGGGAGCACCGCGCGCGGTCATTGCTCTGCCTGCCGATACTCAAGCAGACCAGGATGCTTGGGATGCTGTACCTGGAGAACAACCTGACGATCGGCGCTTTTACCCCCGCTCGAATGGCGGTCCTCAAGCTGCTGGCGTCGGAGGCCGCCATCTCGATGGAGAACGCGCGCTTGTACCGCGACCTTGCCGAACGAGAGGCCAGGATTCGACGCCTGGTGGACGCCAACATCATCGGGATCTTCTTCTGGGACCTCAAAGGCAGGATCCTGCAGGCGAACAGGGCTTTTCTTCTCATGCTGGGATACGACGAGGAAGATCTGTCGTCGGGGCGGATCCGCTGGACGGACCTGACGCCGCCAGAGTGGCGCGAGCATGAAGATCAGACCCTGGTCCCGGAGCTGAAGGCGACGGGTCGGGTGCAGCCTTATGAAAAGGAATTCTTCCGGAAGGATGGCGGACGCGTCCCCGTCCTGATCGGCGCCGCAACATTCGAAGAGGACGCGTACCAAGGCGTCGCATTCGTACTCGACTTGACGGAGCGAAAGCGCGCCGCGGACGACATGCGCGAGGTGCAGACGGAATTGGCACACGCGAACCGCTTGGCCACCCTGGGGCAACTTGCCGCATCCATCGCGCATGAAGTCGATCAGCCGATCGGTGCGGCACGCAACAACGCTCACGCGGCATTGCGCTTTCTCGCCAGGGATCCCCCGGAGCTTGCGGAAGTCGCTGAGGCTCTGGAGTGCGTGGTGAGCGACACTTACCGGGCTGGCAGCATCGTCGGGAGAATCCGCGATCAAGTCAGGAAGGCGCCTCCCCGGAGGGAAAGCGTGGACCTGAACGATGCCATCGACAACGTCATCGCACTCGTGCGGGGAGAGCTATCGAAGAATCAGGTCCTGGTAGAGACGCATCTCGCGGAGGGACTGCCGCAGATCCGCGGCGATCGGGTGCAACTGCAGCAGGTGATGCTGAACCTCATCCTCAACGCGATCGACGCAATGGGCGGCGTCGACGCGAATGAGCGGAAGCTCGTCATCTGCACCGAATCGACCCCGTCGGAAGGCCAACAACTCGTCACGGTCGGCGACTCGGGCCCCGGCATCGCGCCGGCCGATCTCGACCGGGTTTTCGACTCCTTCTACACCACCAAGGCCAGCGGACTGGGGATCGGCCTTCCGATCTGCCGCTCCATCATCGATGCCCACGGTGGCCGGCTCTGGGCAGGCGCCGATCAACCGCGCGGCGCAACCTTCAGGTTCACGCTGCCAGTGCTTCCCTGAACCAAGGTTCAGTTCGCCCAACCCTTTGTGCGGGTTCCTGGCACCCTTGTTGAAGACACCCGCGATTTGCGTGCAGCCATCGCGTGCGTCGATACCAGCAGGTCGAAGCGCTCGACCACGGCGCAATACAAGCCAACCGCAGTCCTCGGCATCCTGACTCCCGGGTTGTGAACATTTGCAGTCACACCCGAATGCAGCCAGGGGTTGCCGAGGAGTTCATGATGCAAACGACCGTTTGGCCAGACGTGGACTTTCCGCTCGGCGCGCACATCGTGACGCCTCGCCGCTGGTACACGCACCACGGCATCTACGTCGGAGCAGGCCAGGTTGTCCACTACCAGGGTCTGTCCTCGTCGCTGCGCCGCGGCCGGATCGCGAAGGTCAGCCTCGCGGAGTTCGCCGGTGGCCGCTCGGTTCATGTGCACGATGAGGCTCAAGCCGTGTTCGCCGACTTCGAAGTCGTGGCGCGTGCCTGCTCTCGCCTGGGCGAAGGCGCGTACGACGTACTGCGCAACAACTGCGAGCACTTCTGCTCCTGGTGCGCCGTCGGAGTCGCCCGCAGTTCGCAAGTGGAGCGCCTGCTGTCGAATCCGCGCGCGCTGACCTTCGCCGCTCAACTCCTCACGGCACTCATCAACGGGTGGACGTCCACCCGCGACGCACTGCCATTGCTCAATTGAAGGCGTGCCTTGAACCAAGGTTCAGAGCCTCCAACCATGTACGCATGCAATCGCTTCGCTGGTTGGAGACATCCAGCAATTCGCGTACGGAAGTCGTGCCTGTCGATACCCAAGGCCGGAACCGCACGACCACCGCGCAATACAAACCAATGGCAATGCCCTGCATTCTCACTCCCGGGTTGTGAACATTTGCAGTCACACCCGATTGCAGCCACCGGTTGCCAAGGAGTTTGCATGCATCAGGAACCCGATCTCGGTCGCCGTCTCTTTTGCGGGGCTACAGCGGCAACCGCTGCAAGCACGCTAGGTCTCTTCAGTCTTTCAGAAAGGTCTCAAGCCATGAACCAAGTCACCCAAGCCGGCACGGACGGCGTTGCCATCCGGCCCTTCCACGTCAACTTCCCGGAGTCGGACCTTGCCGAACTGCGCCGGCGAATCAAGGCGACACGCTTCCCGGAACGAGAGCCGGTCTCCGACTTCTCGCAAGGCGTGCCGGACGCCACGATCCGCAAGCTCGCCAGCTACTGGGCCACCGGGTACGACTGGCGAAAGGTCGAATCGAAGTTGAATGCCTACCCGCAGTTCATCACGGAGATCGATGGTCTCGACATCCACTTCATGCACATTCGCTCGAAACACCCGAATGCGCTGCCGCTGCTCGTCTCTCATGGCTGGCCCGGCTCGGTCGTGGAGCAGCTCAAGATCATCGAACCGCTGACGAATCCGACGGCGCATGGCGGTAGTGCGGCGGACGCCTTCGACCTCGTGATCCCGTCCATGCCAGGCTATGGATTCTCCGGCAAGCCCAGCCAGACCGGCTGGGGCCCGGAACGCATTGCGCGTGCATGGGACGTGCTGATGAAGCGCCTCGGCTACAAGCGGTACGGGGCCCAAGGCGGCGACTGGGGCGCGATCGTGGTCGACCAGATGGGCGTGCAGGCGCCCGCGGGCCTGGTGGGCATCCATACCAACATGGCATGCACGGTTCCGCCCGAGGTCGACGCAGCGGCTTTTGGTGGCGCAGCGGCTCCCGCCGGACTCTCGGTGGACGAGAAGAAGGCTTTCGACGAGCTGTCGGCTTTCTACAAGAAGGTCTACTATGCCTTCCTCATGGGGACGCGCCCGCAGACGCTGACCGGGCTGGCTGACTCGCCGGTCTTCCTCGCCAGCTTCATGATCGACCACGATGCGAAGAGCCTCGAACTGATCTCCCGCACTTTCGACGGCAAGCCCGAGGGACTCACGCGGGACGATGTGCTCGACAACATCACGCTCTTCTGGCTGACGAACACCGGCGTATCCGCCGCAAGGCTCTACGGGGAAAACAAGTTGCCCTTTTTCTCGCCGAAGGGCGTCAAGGTGCCGGTGGCGGTCAGCGTGTTCCCCGATGAGCTTTACCCTGCTCCGCGCAGCTGGACCGAGCGTGCGTATCCGAGGCTCGTTCACTACAACCGGGTTGAAAAGGGTGGCCACTTCGCGGCTTGGGAGCAACCGAAGATCTTCTCCGAAGAACTTCGCGCTGGTTTCAGATCGCTGCGCGGCTGAGTAGCTTCCAGAGGGATCCAAGGACAGTGTCCTTGGATCTCGCACCGTCCAAGGAGAAAGAAAATGGAACCGTTTCGCATCAACGTAGCCGACCAGGTCCTCGATGACCTGCGGACTCGCCTCAAGCTCACGCGCTGGGCCGATGACTTCGCCAACGACGACTGGCAGTACGGCACCAACACCGCATACCTCAAGGAGCTCATCGCCTACTGGATCGACGGCTACGACTGGCGAGCGCACGAACGCAAGATCAACTCGTACCCGCAGTTCCGCACCGAGATCGACGGTGTGCCGATCCACTTCATGCACGTGCGTGGGAAGGGTCCCAAGCCAAAACCGCTGATCCTTTCGCATGGCTGGCCCTGGACGTTCTGGGAATACCACAAGGTGATCGGCCCTCTGAGCGACCCCGCCTCCTACGGCGGCGACGCTGCCGATGCCTTCGACCTGGTGATTCCCTCCCTGCCGGGCCACGGCTTCTCCACGCCGCTGCGCAAGACCGGCGTCAACTTCTGGCGCACCTCCGCACTGTGGGTGGAGCTCATGGAGCGACTCGGCCATGCGCGCTTCGCCGCGCACGGCGCCGACTGGGGCGCGTTGATCACGGCCGATCTGGGGCACCGCTATCCCGAGCGCATGATGGGCGTGCACTTCACGATGACGCTTCCGCTGGACCTGTTCACCGGCGGCATGCCGGCGCCCGGGGACTATGACCCCGACGAGGCGCACGTCGCCGCTCGGCTGCAGAACTTCTTCGCGACCGAATCGGCCTATTCGGCGCTGCAAAGCACCAAGCCGCAGACCATCGCGGCAGCGCTCAACGATTCGCCTGCCGGACTGGCCTCCTGGATTGTCGAGAAGCAACGCAGCTGGAGCGATTGCAACGGCAACGTCGAGACCCGCTTCACCAAGGACGACCTGCTGACCACGATCATGATCTACTGGGTCACCCAGAGCTACGGCACCTCGGCGCGCTACTACTACTCGGCCGCCCACGATCCCTGGACCCCGGTCCACGACCGCCTGCCCGTGGTCGAATCGCCAGTCGGCATCTCCGTGTTGCCAGAGGAGGTTTGCAGCGCACCGCGGCGCTGGGCCGAGCGCTACTACAACCTGCGGCAGAAGCGGCTTCACCCGAGCGGCGGCCATTTCGGCGCCTGGGAAGAACCGCAAGCCATCGTCACTGACCTGCGTGATTTCTTCCGTGCGCTGAGCTGACACGGCAGGCCGGCATCAATTTGCCTTGATGGCTGATACCAAGGTATCGACGACACCTTCGTGCAATGGACCGCGATGCACCCGCCTGATCTGATGGCCTTCCGTCTGATTGGATCCGGCCACACCGGAGTTCGCAACCTCGTGGAGAGTGCTCCGTGTCAACCACATCTTCTTCTGCCTGCCCCGGTCGTCGCATGGCCATTTCAACATTTGCGGTGGCAATGAGTCTGGCATGGCTCATCGGCCCGGCTTGTGCTCAAAATGGCGTGCCGCCAAGCGACGCGAGTGCCGCACAGGAGGGAGCGATTCACCCCTTCAAGGTGAACGTGTCGGAAGAGGCGCTCGCCGACTTGCGCAAGCGGGTGCTGGCGACTCGATGGCCCGACAAGGAGACGGTGGCTGATCAGTCGCAAGGCGTACAGCGGGCCAGGCTGCAAGCACTCGTGCAGCATTGGGGTACCAGCTATGACTGGCGCAGGGTCGAGGCCAGCCTGAACTCGCTGCCGCAGTTCACGACCGAGATCGATGGGCTGAACATCCACTTCATCCATGTGCGGTCGAGGCATCCCAACGCGTTGCCGATCATCATCACGCACGGCTGGCCGGGCTCGGTGCTGGAACTGCTGAAAGTCATCGACCCGCTGACCAACCCCACCGCACACGGCGGGCGTGCCGATGAAGCCTTCGATGTGGTCATCCCCTCCATGCCCGGCTACGGCTTCTCGGAACGGCCCGCCGTCACGGGCTGGGGTCCCGACCGCATGGGGCGCGCTTGGGATGTGCTGATGAAGCGCCTCGGCTACAAGCGCTACGTCTCGCAGGGCGGAGACTGGGGTTCGGTGGTCGCCGATGCGATGGGTCGCCAGGCACCGCCCGGCCTGCTGGGCATTCACGTGAACATGCCGGCCACGGTGCCGAAGGACGTGGCCAAGGCGCTGGGCGACGGCGGTCCGGCGCCGAAGGGGCTCAGTGCCAAGGAGAAGGCGGCATTCGACTCGCTGGACACGTTCTTCAAGAAGAACGCAGGCTACGGGGCCATGATGGTGACACGGCCGCAGACCGTGGGCTACGCGCTGTCGGACTCTCCGGCGGGACTCGCAGCCTGGATGTATGACAAGTTCACCCAGTGGACCTACAGCGGCGGAGAAGCCGAGCGTTCGCTGACAAAGGACGAGATGCTGGATGACATCACGTTGTACTGGTTGACGAACAGCGCAGTTTCCTCGGCAAGGCTCTACTGGGAGAACAACAACAACAACTTCAGCGCGCAGGCGCAGCGCACCAGGGAGATCACCGTGCCGGTGGCGGTCACCGTGTTTCCCGGAGAGATCTATCGGGCACCAAAGAGCTGGACGCAGCGGGCCTATCCCCAGCTGATCTACTTCAATGAAGTCGACAAGGGGGGCCACTTCGCAGCCTGGGAAGAGCCGCAGCTCTTCGCCGCCGAGATGCGTGCGGCATTCAAGTCGCTGCGATAGCGCCGCGACGACGACGGCGCCATCGAGCCGCGCCGTCCTCGCTTTCTCACCGCTCGAGGGCGAGCGAGCGCGAGTCCGTTGAGGACCGCGATGCGTGCGCGGGCAGGGGAGCGGTCACATCGTGCAGATCACGACGAGTCTCGCCGACCAGCCGATCAACGGGGTGCCCTCGGTGCTTGCCTCGCTGACGAAGGGCGGTCTGAACGCGGCAACGAAGTCGCTCGCCATCGAGTACGCCGCACGCGGCCTGCGGGTGAATGCCGTCTCGCCCGGAATCATCAAGACACCAGATCCTCCATGTCGATGGCGGACAAGCCGCCGGCCATTGGTGAGATCGGCCGTGGCGCGCGCGATGCGAAGGTCGCACGCGCGCTCCGCGGGCCCCTGCGGAGCAACTACAGCGTGCCTTCGGTGGTGCCGCGTGAAGCTGTCGCCCTCGCTTCGGCGCGAACCGCCTGACGGTCGACCTTCCCGGTCGTGGGAGTCGTCACGCCCGCGAAAGACCCGTCGGAGTAGATGTTGCCGGCGATGGCGGCGGCCAGAGCCTCGGCGCGAATGGTCGCACGATCGCGGTGACCGATGAACGCGCTGACGCCAGCCGATGCACTTTCACGATAGGGGTCGGCGCTGCGCGCCACGGCGATGGCCTCGCTCTGAAGTTCGGCGCGGCTGGCATTCGATTCGAGCTTCAGCACACCCTGGTACTGCTCTGCACTCGCGCTGGCGCTGAATGCGACGAGCGAGGAGATTGCCGTGACGGTCAGGAGGGTAGAGATCTTCATGATGGTTCCTTTGGAGATGGAGTTCGCGCAATGGTGGCCGATGCGCCATCCGTCATTGGCTCTTGTTGGCGGACGGGTGATTGTTGGCCGCCAGCGTCGCATCCGACCCAGTCGCCGTATGGTTGTGTATCGACGGGGAGCGTTCGCCACACTACTTTTCATTCCCACCCATGCACTGTCGCGGGGTCGGTCCGCGGCAATGAAACGTAGTGTCGTGTTTCAGCAGGCTGATACAGAGGCATACATGGGTTGCGCCGGCGCACCCGTCGCGGGCCCAGAATTCCGCCGTCACCACTCATCGAACCTCGACGGAGACCTCCATGAAGCTGTCCCTCATCGCCGCCGCCAGCCTGCTCGCCGGGCTTGCGTTGGCATCGTCAACTGCCGGGGCGCAGACCGGTGCGACGGACGTCGGTCGTCCCGCGGCGGTCATTCCGCTGGCATCGGAACCGGCCGCGAAGCTCGTCGTGTATCCGCCCTTGGCCGATCCCCTCGCACGCGGGGTCGTCATCCTCCAGTATCGAACCGAGAACGTCCGGATCATTCCGGTCTTCGGCGATGGCGCCCGCGGCGTCTCGCCGCGTGTCGGCCATCTTCACGTGACGGTCGACGATCGGCCGGGCACCTGGGCTCACACCAGTGGAGATCCCATCATCGTGGTCGGACTGACGCCGGGCGTCCACAAGATGCTGATCGAGGTCGCCGATCCGACCCACAAGATCCTGACGGCCGAGAGCATTGCCGTGACCGTCCCGGAGCGTCCGGCGGCGTCCCAGCCCCACACGCATTGAGGCGATCGCCTGCCCTCATTCCCCCTTACTCCCCCTCACTCCCCCTCACTCCCCCTCACTCCCCCTCACTCCCCCTCGCATCCCCGAACCACCCACCACGGAAAAATCACCATGTCCCAAATCAACAAAATCGTCTACACCGGCAAGACCCACACGACCGGCGGCCGTCACGATGGCGCGTCGCGCAGCGACGATGGCCGTCTCGACATCCAGCTTTCCACGCCTGGCTCGACCGGCACCGGCACCAACCCCGAACAGCTGTTCGCGGCGGGCTGGTCGGCCTGCTTCATCGGCGCGATGGGCAAGGCAGCGCTGGGGATGCAGGTCACCCTTCCGAAGGATCTGGCGGTCGACACGGAGGTCGACCTCGGCCTCGGCGATGCAGGCTATCTGCTGCAAGCCCGCCTCAACGTCTCGATGCCCGGCATCGACCGCACGGTCGCGAAAGCGATCGTCGATGCGGCGCACCAGACCTGTCCTTACTCGAAGGCCACACGCGGCAACATCGAGGTGACGCTCAATCTCGCCTGAACTGTGCGGCGTGGGTTCGCCCACGTAGCCTTCGTGCTACTTGGACGCGGCAGCGAACGATGCTCAAGGTCTCGCGGCGCCATGAGCGCGCGAGCCGGGCGCGGCGCCGAAGATCTGACTTCTCAGGATCCGTCCGGCAGGTCGCAGCGCCGGCGCCTGCCGCGCTCCGCACCGATCACCTGGCGCGCCGAGATGCACTGGCAGCTCAGCGGATTGCGCCACTCGTGTGCCACGCCGCCCGCCAGGAACAGGAGCGAGAACAACAGCCTCCTCATGTCAGGAACCGACCGCGGGTTGCTCTGCGAGAAGCTGCTGGATCTTCTTCTCGGTGGCGCCGTAGCTGCCCTCGCCGAAGTGCGAGTAGACGATGCGGCCCTGTTTGTCGATCAGGTACACCGCGGGCCAGTAGCTGTTGCTGTAGGCCTTCCAGGTGGCGTAGCTGTTGTCCTGGGCGACGGCGTGCTTGATGTGCAGCCGATTGATGGCCGACTGCACGTTGCTGGTGCTCTTCTCGTAGGGAAACTCCGGCGTATGCACGCCGACCACCACGAGGCCTTGGTCCTTGTACTTTTCATGCCAGCTTTGAATGGATGGAAGGTGGTTGAGGCAGTTGATGCAGGTGTAGGTCCAGAAATCCACCAGCACGACCTTGCCGCGCAGTTGATCGAGGGCCAGTGGCTTGGAGTTCAGCCAGGTGTCGATGCCCTGGAACTCCGGCGCGGGCCTGGGCGCGTCGGTCGCACTGGCATTGCCGGCGGGGGGCGCAGCATAGGAAAGCGCACCGGCTGCAGCAAAGGCGGAAGCAACCAGGAAGGTGGAGACGATGACGTTGGATCGAATGCGCATGGTGTTCATTCATTGGGGTGGATGGCAGAAGCATGGTTTTTAGCCCCGCGATCGGCCATCGCCGGCCGGGATGTATGGTTTCGTACATTGCGCGGCTTTCGACACGATCCGATTCAATGCCCGACCAGCGGCTTGCAACTTGGTGTGTTCGGGACGCCTCCGGATACTTGTCGGTACAAGCTGTCGCGACATCCGGTGTCGAAGGTCTAAAAGTCGACTCATGCACTCCGGCCACGTTGCCTCACTCCTGTTCCATGCTGCGCTCGCGATGGCGCTGGCCGTCCTGTGCGCCTGTGGCTCGTTGCCGCCCGCGCGAGAGCGGACGCCGGACCTGGCGGGCCGGTCCGATCCCGCCACTGCCCTCGCACGAATCGCGGCAGCCTCGACGCCGCCCGGGGAGCATTCGGGCTTCAGGCTGATGCCGCTGGGCGTCTATTCGCTGGACGCCAGAATCCAGCTTGCGGCACGTGCGGAGCAGACGCTCGTCGTGCAGTACTACCAGTTCGAAAGCGATGCGACGGGGCGGCTGTTGATGCGAGCCTTGCGTACGGCCGCGGCGCGCGGCGTGAAGGTGCGCGTGCTGGTGGACGACCTCTACACGACCAGGAGCCAGCAACCCCTGCTCGCACTCTCGCAGGTGCCCAATATCGAGGTTCGGCTGAACAACCCGTTCTGCTGCGGCCGCGAAGGCTTCCTGTCGCGCTTCGCGGCATCGCCTCACGAGATTGCGCGACTCAACCATCGCATGCACAACAAGCTGCTGATCGCCGACGGAGCGATGGCGGTGGTGGGCGGGCGCAACATGGCGGACGACTATTTCCTGCTCGCCGCGACACACAATTTCATCGACATGGATGCGCTGGTGGTCGGCAAGGTCGTGCCCCAGCTGGAAGCGATCTTCGATGCCTTCTGGAACAGCGAGGAGGTCTGGTCGATCGCCGACATCGTGGCGACCGAGGGGGGCCGCGAGCCGCAGCGGAGGACTTCGACCACTGGATCGGGATGGCCGGGCCAGCCGCAAGCTTGATGCTGCCACCGTCGGACATCCTGGGGTACGGCCCCATCGCCGAGGAACTCGACGACGGGCGCATGGGCCTGCTGTGGGGCGAGGCGCTGGCGATCGCGGATCCGCCCTCCAAGCCACGCACCATGTCCGCCGAGGAGGCCCTCGCGAGCAGCGTCACGATGAAGGTCTGGCGCCTGATCCGTGATGCCAGGAGTGAGGTGTCGTTGACTTCGCCCTACCTGGTGCCGGGCGAGCGGGGGATGGAAATACTCGGCGATCTTGCCGGGAAGAAGGTCAAGCTGACGATGCTGACCAACTCGCTCGCCGCCAACGACGTGCCGCTGGTCCACACGGGCTACGTGCGATACCGGAGGCGGCTGCTGGTCAGTGGCGTCGAGCTCTTCGAACTCAGCCCCGGGCGGACCATGTCCAACCAGCGTTTCGGCGAGTTCGGTTCCTCGTTGGGGCGACTGCACGCCAAGACGCTGACGATCGATCGCCGCCAGGTCTTCATCGGTTCCATGAATCTCGATCCGAGATCGGCGACGCAGAACACCGAGATGGGGATCGTCGTCGACAGCCCCGAACTCGCGACGGAGACGCTGCGGATCATCAGCGTCAGCAAGCTCCAGAATTCGTATCGGCTGCGGCTCGCCTCCGAGACGGGCGATCTGGAGTGGTTGACGAACGACGGCGGAAAAGAGGTCGTGCTGACCTCAGAGCCCGAAACCACGTATTTCCAGCGGTTCTACATCCCGCTCGTCGCGCCGTTCGTGCCCGAATCGCTGCTGTGAAAGCGCTCCGGAATGAAATGAAATGTGTGCCCAGGCCCTTCTGACACAGAGGCGTACAGAAGGCGCGCCTGCCGGCATTCCGGCGTCTATAACCACGCCATGCGACATCCCGCATGCCCTGTGGAACGACGATCATGCTCTTCTTGATAGCTGCCTATCTGGGCGGTGTACTGACCATCCTGAGCCCTTGCATCCTGCCGGTGCTGCCCTTCGTCTTCGCGCGTGCCGATCGGCCGTTTCGCTCGCACGGGCTGCCCCTGCTGATCGGCATGGCGCTTGCGTTCGCGGCGATCGCCTCGCTGGCGGCGGTGGGCGGCGGCTGGGTGGTCGAGCTCAATGCGTACGGCCGCTACGCAGCGATCGCGGTCCTTGCGTTGTTTGGCGTCACGCTGCTTTTTCCGAGCCTGGCCGACCGGTGGAGCAGGCCGCTCGTGGCGCTCGGACTTCGGCTCTCGGAGTCCTCTCCCGGCGGGCGGCCCGCGCAAGGGTCGGTCTTTTCGCCGCTGCTCCTGGGCGTCGGCACCGGATTGCTTTGGGCGCCGTGCGCGGGCCCGATCCTGGGCTTGATCCTGACCGGAGCGGCTCTCAACGGGGCCAGCGCGGGCACCTCCCTGCTTTTGCTCGCCTATGCGTCGGGTGCCGGCACCTCCCTGGCACTGGCGTTGCTCTTCGGCGGACGGCTGATCGCGCTGCTCAAGCGATCGCTGCCCGTGGGCGACTGGATCCGCCGCGCGGCGGGCGTGGCGGTGCTGGTGGGCGTCGGCGCGATCGCACTGGGCCTGGACACTGGTGCGCTCAGTCGACTCTCGCTGGCCACCACCTCGGAGCTCGAGACTCGCATCCTCGATCGCAGCGGGCTTCGGCTGCCCGGTGGCCTGCCTTCGGACACGGGTGCCAGAGCAGATGATGCCTTCATGAAGGTGGCCGAAGTCCGGCCCGCCAGCGCCCGCGCGCTCCCGATCGAGGGCGTTCTGCCTTCGCTCGAAGGGGCGACCGAGTGGATCAATTCGCCGGCCCTCAGCCGCGAGGATCTGCGCGGCAAGGTGGTGCTGGTCGACTTCTGGACCTATTCCTGCATCAACTGCCTGCGAACGGTGCCCTATGTCCGTGCCTGGGCGGAGAAGTACAGGGCTGCGGGCCTGGTGGTCATCGGGGTCCACTCGCCCGAGTTCGCCTTCGAGAAGCGCGCTTCGAACGTACACCGGGCAGTCAAGGATCTGGACATCGGCTTTCCGGTCGCAGTCGACAGCGATTTCGCGCTCTGGCGCGCCTTCGGCAATCAGTACTGGCCGGCGTTCTATTTCGTCGACGCCCAGGGGCGTATCCGCCATCACGAGTTCGGCGAAGGCCAGTACGGGCAATCGGAACAAGTCATCCAGCAGCTTCTCGCGGAAGCAGGAAAGGACGCGGTCCCGCGAGATCTGGTGGCGCCTGTCGGGAAGGGCACCCAGGCGGCACCGGGGCCGTCGCGGGCGCTGTCGCAGGAAACCTACCTCGGGCACGAGCGGGCGAGCAATTTCGTGCCCCGCGGAGGCATCGTGCGCGATGTCGCGCATCGCTACCAGGGCGCCGCCTCGCTCGATACCGATCAGTGGTCGCTCCAGGGTGAATGGAACGTGGAACGCGAGCGGGCGGTGGCCGGCGCTGCCGGCGGTCGCATCGCTTATCGCTTCGAGGCGCGCGATCTGCACCTGGTGCTGGGCCCCGGCGCCGACGGAAAGCCGGTGCGCTTCAGGGTGCTGGTGGACGGCAAGCCGCCGCTTGCCGACCACGGCGCAGATGTCGACGCCGAGGGCCACGGAACGATCGATGCGCAGAGGCTGTATCAGCTGGTACGCCAGTCCAGGCTGCACGGGGCGCGCCTGTTCGAGATCGAGTTCGAGGACCCGGGCGCCCAAGCCTATGTCTTCACCTTCGGCTGAGGAAGGGCCGCCTGGCGACACCATCGTCCAATGGTCTCCCTGTCGCAATTGCGTTCAGATCATGCCCGTGCATCGCATCCGCAAGCCATGGGGCTCCGGGTCGCGCGATGCCCGAACAGGATCGGAGCGTGCGATGAACATCTCTCAATGGCTTCCCGCCATGCTGCTCCTGCCGCTGGCATCGTTCGCGATCGGAGCCGGTCTGGCCCTGCGGGTCGCGAACCGTTCGCTGCGGCGGCTTGCCGACGCGGCGCAGGCATGGCGGCCGGATCGTGAACGCGCGGCATCGCCGGAGAGAGGCCCGCGTGAGGCAAGGCGCGCGCACACGGCCTTCGATGCGATGCAGAACCGAGTCGCCGGCTGCCTGGCTGAAAGAACCCGGGTCCTGGCCGCCATCGCTCACGATCTTCAGACACCCATCACACGGATGCGCCTGCGCACCGACATGATGGACGACCAGGCGCAGCGCATCAAGCTGCAGCATGACCTCGACCAGATGACGGTCCTGGTGAGGGAGGCCCTGAGCTATGCCCGCACCCTGCACGGGGTTCGGGAACATCCACGCCGGATCGATCTCGACGCGCTCCTCGACAGCCTGCGCTGCGACTACGAGGACGCCGGCCACACCGTCAGCGTGGTCGGCCAGGTCGGGCGCCCGGTCGGCGTCCTGCCGTTGGCGCTGCGCCGCATCGTCACCAACCTGACCGACAACGCACTCAGGTTCGACAAGGCGGTCGAGCTCACCGTGCAACTCGACCGCCAGGCGGAGATCGAGATCTGCGTCCTCGACCGTGGGCCGGGAATCCCGGAAAGCGAACTCGATGCCGTGATGCAGCCCTTCTATCGCCTCGACGGCGCCGCGCGTCCAGGGAGTGCGGGCTCAGGCCTGGGCTTAGCCATCGCGAAGCAGCTGGCGTCGTCGATGGGGGCCCGTCTCAAGCTGTCGAACCGGCCTGGCGGGGGCCTGGCTGCGCGGCTGTCGATGCCGCACTGCGAGCAGTCGCAGGCATGACAGGCCAGGCGGCCGGGCTTCATGGGCGATTCGTATCGATCGTCAGTCGGGCTTCGAGCCCGCCTTCGTCGCGGTTGCGCAGCTTCAGCTCGGCGCTCATCGCCGTGGCGAGCTGCTGCGCGATGGCCAGGCCGAGGCCGGTTCCGCCGGTGCCACGGTTGCGCGAGCCTTCCACCCGGTAGAAGGGCTTGAGAACCGCGTCCAGCTGATCGGCCGGTATGCCGGGTCCGTTGTCGAGGACCGAGATCATGAGCCGGCCGGACTCGATGCGCGTTCTCAGGCACACCTCGCTCCCGAACTTCAAGGCGTTGTCGATCAGGTTGGTCAGAATCCGGCGCAGCGCGTTGGGCCGCGTCATGATCGGGGCACCGATCCGGCCCTCGAGCACCACCGTTTGTCCGGAGTCCTCGTAGTCCGCGACCATGCTCTCCAGGAGCGCATCGGCATCGATCCGGCAGGCCGGCTCCTTGGTGCCGTGAAGGGTTCTCGCGTAGGTGACACCTTCCCTGACCAGCGCGTGCATGGCGTCCAGATCCTGGCGGAACTTGAGCTGGTCCTGTTCGTTGTCCATCAGTTCGGTGCGCAGCCGCATGCGGGTGATGGGTGTCTGGAGGTCGTGCGAAATGGCCGCCAGGATCTCCACGCGCTCAGCCATGTAGCCCGCGATTCGGCGCTGCATGGCGTTGAATGCGCGGGCGGCGTGCGCCACTTCGGTCGGGCCGTGTTCGACGAGCTCGCGCGCCGTGAGGTCGGGCCCCAGGCCGTCCGCCGCGGCGGCGAGCCGCGCGAGAGGCCGGGTGACCAGGCGAACCGCGAGCCAGGCACAGAAGGCCAGGACGGCCAACTGGACCGCAAGCACCCACATGACCCAGTTGGAAACCGGCATGCCGACTCTTTTCGCGTCGACCACCACCGGGCTGCCGTCGCTGAGCCTGAGCAGGATCTGGAGTTCCTCGGCCGGATCGGCGGGCACCGCCACCTTGACGACTTCGAACGGATGAAGGGCCTGGACGATCGCAGCGGCAAACTCCTGCAACGAGGAGGATTCAGGTGCGAAACCCTGGACGTTGCCACCGAGCTCGAAGCGGTAGTTGCGCCTTTCGAGCCGGTTCAGCCAGCCCTCCCTTTCGGCGGCGGGCAGCCGGTCGAGGATCGCCACCGAACTGGCGATGTCCCGTTCGATTCCGTTCATCATCAATTCGCGCATCGCCACGCCGCGTTCGTAGCGGATCGCGGCGAAGGTCAGCAACTGCGCGATCGTCAATCCGATCACGATGATCAGAGTCACGCGGGAGAACAGGGTGCCGGGCAAGAGTCGACGAATGGTCATGCACCGCTTTATAGGCCCTGGCCCCGCCACCGGTCGAATCGCATGTATCCCAGTGTGTGGCGCCGCAACGGTGACATGGAAGGTTACCGCTCGGGCACCGCCGCGAGACGCCAAGGTATCGGCGACACCTTCGTCCAATTGTTGGCGCCCGGCGACTCTGGTGTAGTGGTCACCAGGTGCGGCGCTCCAGATCGTCAGCGTCGTCGTCGAGTGAACCCCTGCCGGAAGTCACGCGATGGTGGCGACCCGACACCAAGGTATGGGTTACATATCCTCCGGTTTGGTGCATCCTCAAGCGGTCGGCACGACGGCTGCCGGCGTGAGGAGGGACTGGAATGGACAATGAACCCGACCCGAGGGTTGAAGCGCTTCCCGGCTTGAGCAGAAAGGGGATCATGTGATGGTCAAGGGCTCTCTCGTTTCGGTGGTCGACGACGACGAGTCCGTGCGCGAATCGCTGCCCGATCTGCTGAGGGAATTTGGCCTCAGGGTGGAGGTGTTCTCCTGCGCGGAGGACTTCCTCGCGTCCGGCCAGGTCGAGCAGACCGAGTGCCTGTTGCTGGACGTTGCCATGCCGGGCATGACGGGCCCCGAACTGCAGCGAGAGTTGACGGCTCGGCGGCAAGAGATTCCAATCGTCTTCATCACCGCCCAGCGCGAAGAGGCCATCCGCTCGCGCTTGATGGCGCAGGGTGCGGTGGAATGCCTTTTCAAGCCGTTCAGCGAGACGGCCCTGCTCGAGGCGCTCAAGGCAGCGCTTCAGGTGCGCTGAGCCATCCTCCTTCACGCTCCGCAGATCGGGGGTTCCCATGAGATCGACGAGAACTTCGGGCGACGGTCCGCAACCGTCGCCCTTGTCGCATGCCACGCCCATCGTGTACGTGGTCGACGACGACGTCTCGGTACGCGAATCGCTCGGACCGCTGATCCGCTTCGAGGGCTGGGAGCCGGAGATCTTCGCGTCGGCCCAGGAGTTCCTGGCGAGCCCGAGGCGCCTCGCGCCGAGCTGCCTGGTGCTGGACGTCAATCTTCCCGGCCTGAACGGCCTCGAACTTCAAAGGCGGATCTCCGGCGACCGGCTCGCGTTGCCGATCATCTTCATCACGGGCTATGGCGGCGTTCCGATGACGGTGCAGGCCATGAAGGCGGGCGCGCTCGAGTTCCTCACCAAGCCATTTCCCGACGAAGTCTTGCTGGCCGCTGTCAGGACGGCGATCGATCGCAGCCGTGCCGCGATCGATGACGACGCCAGGATCGGCACGCTGCGGGAGCGGCATGCCTCGCTCAGCCCGCGCGAACGCGAGGTGATGGCCCTGGTGGTGTCCGGGCTCCTGAACAAGCAGGTGGGTGGCGAACTCGGCATCAGCGAGATCACGGTGAAGGCGCACCGGGGCAGCATGATGCGAAAGATGATGGCCGGCTCCCTGCCGGGCCTGGTGAACATGGCCGCGATGCTCGACGCCGGCTCGGGCACCAAGGGTTGATTCACCAGCGTGGAGGCGGCCTTGACGTGACGCGACCCGCGAGATCAGCGCCTTGGCGCATGCGCCTGGCCGCATGTTCGGCAGTGTTCATCATCGCCGTGGGATCGACGGCGCTGGTCGGATGGTTCACGGGCAGCCCGGCGCTGATCCAACTCCTTCCTCATTTGCCCCCGATGACGCGCAATGCGGCGCTGTGCTTCATGCTGTGCGGCGTCGCGCTCTGGATTCTCGCGCGTGGAGGCCCGCGCTGGACCGTCGTCGCATGCGCGTGCGTGGTCGGACTGCTGGCCGCACTCACGCTGTGCCAGATCTTCCTGCGTCTCGACATCGGCATCGACGAACTGCTTGGAAGCTCCTACATCGCCGTCAAGCTGGTGCGTCCGGGGCGGATGGCACCGGTGACGGCCGCCTGCTTTCTGATGGCTGCCATCGGCCTGGGGCTGGCGCCTCGAACCCTGTCGAAGCTGTCTGCTCTCTGGTTGGGGATCGATGGCTCGATCATTGCAGCGCTCGGGTTGGCCGCCACCGTCGGATTCTGGGGCGGGGTCATGCTTGCCGCGCTGCATACCGCGGTGAGCCTCTCGGTCCTCGGCATCGGCTTGCTCGCGCTGGCCTGGCATGTGGATGACGATCCGGTCGGCACGCCGCCGTGGTTGCCGGCCAGCGCTGCGATCGGCGTCGTGGCGATCACCATGGGGCTGTGGCGGGCCGTCGTCGCCGGCGGCCACTCTCCGTTCGCCCTCCTGCCTTCGATCGTGCTGGGTGGCGGGTGCCTGATGGCGCCGGTTCTGGGGTTGACGGTCTACCTGGCGCAACGTGCGCACACCCAGGCGGCCGCCCTGCGCCGGAGTGGCGAGTTCCTGACCGAGGCCCAGCGGCTCAGTCGGACCGGAAGCTTCTCCTGGCGGGTTTCGACCGACACCGTGACGTACTCGGAGCAGACCTATCGCACGCACGGATTCGATTCGACGCTGCCCGTGACGCTCGATCTGATCGCCACGCGAGTCCATCCGGACGATCTTCCGCTGTTGCGCGAGATGGTTCGGCTGGCGCGCGGCCCAGGCAGCGACCTGGACCAGGAGTACAGGCTGCTGATGCCTGACCTGACCGTCAAGTATCTGCACCTGGTGGCCCGCGCTACGCGCGACCCGGAGGGCCAGCGCGAGTACGTCGGGGCGATCCAGGACATCACGCAGCGTTGGCTCGCGGAAGAGGCCCTTGGCAAGGTTCGTTCCGAGCTGGCCCATGTGGCCCGGGTCACGAGCCTCGGGGTTCTGACCGCATCGATCGCCCACGAGGTGAGCCAGCCGCTCGCTGGCATCGTCACCAACGCCAGCACCTGCCTGCGCATGCTCGCGGCCGAGCCGCCCAATGTCGAAGGCGCGATGGAGACGGCGCGTCGCACGATCCGGGACGGCAACCGGGCGTCTGACGTGATCGCGGGCTTGCGCACGCTGTTCGTCAAGAGAGCCGCCACCACCGAGTCGGTCGACCTCAACGAGGCCGCCCGCGAGGTGATCGCGCTGTCGCGCAGCGAGTTGCAGAGAGGCCGGGTCGTGCTGCGGGTGGAACTCGCGGGCGACCTGCCGTCCGTCGCGGGCGATCGGGTCCAGCTCCAGCAAGTCATCCTGAACCTGTTGCTCAACGCTTCCGATGCGATGCACGAGGTCGACGACCGGCCGAGGCAGCTGACGATCCAGACCGCGCACGGCGAAGGCGCCGATGGCGGGGGCGTGTGCCTGGCGGTGCGGGATGCCGGTGTGGGGCTCGATCCCCGCACCATGGAAAGGCTGTTCGAGGCCTTCTATACGACCAAGAGCTGGGGCATGGGCATTGGCCTGTCGGTCAGCCGTTCGATCGTGGAGAGCCATCGGGGGCGCCTGTGGGCGGCGGCGAACGACGGTCCGGGCGCCACCTTCTCGTTCTCCATCCCGCGTGAAGCCCAGGTCCTGGCGGGCAACCTCGACGCTGCCCTCGCTACGCCAATGCCGGCAGATTGAGGTAGTAGGCGTTGTCGGCCGACGACAGACTTTGCTTGATCAACTGCGTGTTGGCGTCGACAAGAACCTCGTCCTTGCCGTTTTCGAGACCGTCGAGGACCGAGGAGACGGCGTCCTGCGGGCGGGTCTTCTTGAGCTCGTAGCCTCTCGTCATGTCGGTGTCCAGGAACCCGACATGCATTCCGAGGACGTGAATGCCTTGCTCGCGCAGATCGATGCGCGTGGCATTGGTGAAGCTCCATGCGGCCGACTTGGACGCCGAGTAGGCGGCCAGCATCGGCCGCGAGAACCATGCCGTGTCGGACAGGACGTTGACGATGGCGCCGCCGCCATTGGCGGCCAGAACCGGTGCGAAAGCCTGTGTCGTGAGGACCATGCCATAGAAGTTGGTCTCCATGATCTCCCTGGAAGTTGCGATCCAGTCCGGGTCGAGGGTGCTCGCCATCACGCGGGCAATCCCCGCATTGTTGACCAGCAGGTTGACGTCGGCGCAACGTGCTGCGGCGGCGGCCACGGAGTCTGGCTTCGTGACGTCCACCAGCACCGGCACGATCCCGGGCTCGTCCACCTCCATGCCATCGATGCTGCGTGCGCCGGCATAGACCTTCGCCGCACCTCGGGCCAGCAGCTCTCTGGCAAAGAAAAGGCCAAGACCGCGGTTGGCGCCGGTCACGAAGGCAATCGAGTCACGGATGTTCATGGGGTGCTCCTGGAAGGATGGGTTTCAGTCTCTCGGCTCCACGGTCGAAGCGAAGACATAGCCTTCGCTTCGTACGGTCTTGATGTAGCGCGGATAGCGTGCGTCGTCGCGAAGCCGCTGGCGCAGCCGGCTGATCAGCAGATCGATCGAGCGCTCGAACAGCTCTGCCTCGCGGCCCTGCGTGAGACTCAGCAACTGGTCCCGGCTCAGCACCTTGTTCGGGTGGTCGAGAAAGACGCGCAGCAATCGGTATTCGGCGCCGCTCAACGCGACCATCACGCCGTCGGCGTCGATCAGATGGCGTGCGTTCGTATCGACCTGCCATTCGCCGAATGCGAGCTTGTGGGCGGCCTCGGTGGACTGCATGTTCGGCGGCAGCATCCGCGTGCGACGCATCACCGCACGCAATCGGGCAAGCAGCTCTCGCGCAGAGAAGGGCTTGGCCAGATAGTCGTCGGCCCCCATCTCGAGGCCGAGGATTCGGTCGGCCTCTTCGCTGCGCGCCGTCAGCATCAGGATGGGAGTGGCCTTGTACTTGCCGGTGCGAAGATCGCGGCACAGGGTCAGGCCGTCCTCGCCCGGCAACATGAGGTCCAGGATGATCAGGTCGAAGGGACCGGACTCCTCGAGAGCAGCCCGCATGTGGCGTCCGGTCGGCACGGCGACCACGCGCAGGCCGTTCTTGACGAGGTAGGTGGTGAGCAGTTCGCGGATCTCCCGATCGTCGTCGACGATGAGGATGTGATCGGAGGGCCTTGGCGTCATGGCGATGGAATTGAATTGCTGGCGGAGTGAGCTGACTTTAGCCCGCCTGGCGTGCCGGGTTGACGCCTTTGTATGACAACGTATCTGGTACGCCGAGTCCAACATTGTGTTGCGCGCTCGACCCGAGATTCGCACCCGACATCGCCGAATAGCCGCCTTTTTGTACTTCAACGTGTCTCTCCATGGCCAGGACACACGGGATTTCAAAGAGGCCGGGACGTGACACATCGGAGATACACGTCGCCGATGTAATTCATTCGGTCTCGAATTCTCGGGGCACGAAAGGACATCCAATGAAAGCGACTCGAATCATGGCGGCGGCAATGCTGATCGCCGGCGGCGGTTTGATGGGCCACCTGGCGCAGGCCCAGTCCGCGGGACTGGGACGCACCGACGTCTTGCAGCACGATCTTGGCATCGCCGGCCGCGAGGTCGTCCAGGCGCGCGTCGACTTCGCCCCGGGCGTCATGGCGCCCAGGCACTCGCATCCGGGCGTGGAAGTCGCCTACGTGATGGAAGGCACGATCGAGTATCAGATCGATGGCAACGCGCCGGTGACCCTCAAGGCCGGCGACGGCTTGTACATCCCGGACGGCGCAGTTCATTCGGCGAGGAACATCGGCAGCGGCAAGGCGTCAGAGCTCGCCACCTACTTCGTCGAGAAGGGCAAGACAATCTTCGTGCCGGCCAAGTGAGCGCGCCTTGACCGCCTGCGCGCGACAGCGGAGCCTCGCCGCTGTCGCGCGCGGTCTTGCTCCTGAACGGCAGCCTATGACTTGCCCTTCTCGGCCGCTGCCCGGATCTCCGCGCTGGTTCGCGCCGGGTCCTGCAAATGCGGGTAGTGTCCGAATCCAGGAAGAACAGTCAATCCCACATGGGCCTTGTCGGCAAACTCGATTCCCATCTCCTTCTTGATATAGAAGTCTCGTTCGCCCCAGATCACCCGCACCGGCGTCTTGAGCCTGGCCAGGTTCTTCTCGAAGTACTCCTGGTCTTCCGTGAAGTGCGAATAGTAGTGATAGAAGGCATCCGCCGAGGTCATGCTGCCTTGGTTCCAACCCCGCGCCATGTCGTCCTTGAACGCCTGCGGAAGCTCGAACTGTTCTTCCTTGGTGAAGCCTCGTCTGGACGCGTTCTCCAGGATCTCGTCCCGATTCTTGTTCATGGCGGCGTTCACGACGTCGGAGGAGGGCTTCGACTTCAGGGCTTGGAGGTAGTCGACCATGTAACCGGGCCTGTCGAAGGGGGCAAAGTCGCCCACGATGATGGTCCTTGCGAGGCTTGGCTCGTCCAGGGCGAGCAGGAGCGGCGGCAGGGCGCCGATGTCCGTCGCGTAGATGGTGAGACTTGAAGCATCGATGCCCGCCTTGTCGATATACGCCTTGAGCACGCGGGCATAGTCCCTGGGCGAGTACGAGAACTTGTCGATCGGCGGCCTCGATGAAAGGCCGTAGCCCGGCCAGTCGAAGGCATGGACCTCGTAGTCCTTTCCGAGCGTCGTCGAAATATCCGTCCAGGCATAGAGCGTCTCGGGGAATCCGTGCAACAGGAGCACGGTCCCCTTCGGCTTCGAATTGTGGACAACCGACCTCCTCAGCGTGATGTCGGGACTCAATTCGATGAATCCGATCTCGGCCTGCGGCGGCTTTGCCCGGAAGTACTGATGTGCGCACCCGGTCAGCACCGAGAGGCCGAGGACGCAGGCAGCGGTGAGCAGTTTCTTCTTGCGCGAATGCGACATGGCTGGCCTTTCGAGAAACGGTCGACATTGAATGGCCAGGGCGTTGCCGCGCATGGCCTTCGGGAATTCTGGGCCAGCATCGATGTGCCGAGGTCCGTCCCGTATGCTTCTGTATCCGCTCGCTCTTCCAATACAGTACGTTTCACCTCGATGCCCTGCAGCGGTCGTGGGCTCTACGCGGCCGAAGCAAGCATGACACTGCGTGGCGAAACGCCGAAACGTTGCTTGAAGACACGGCTGAAATGCGCAGCGGTCGAGAATCCGCATTGCCACGCGATACCCTGAACCGAGGTGGCGTCCGACGCGCCGGTGCGAAGCAGGGTGTGCGCATGTTCCAGGCGTACCTGCCAGACGTGGCGCATCACGGACGTTCCCTGGGATCTGAACAGCCGCTGCAGGTGCTTGGCCGAAATATTGAGCGCCGCGCCGACGGAAGATGCATCGAGGTCTTCTTGTCCGAGGTTCTGTCTGATGTGGCTCTTCGCCCGGAAGATGAGCTCTTTGGGGCTGCGCCTCGCGGACAGGTTTCTGGCTGCGGCGAGGACCACGTCGACGATGTGGAGCAGTTGGTCGCCCAGCCAGCTTCGCATGTCGGGATTCGGCAGATTCGACTGGTTGGCAATGCACGCCACCAGATCACCGATCGCGGCTGCATCGGATGGATGCATGTCGGGGCTGATCAATCCTCCCAGCGACGACTTCCATCCCCGTGCCTGCAGCAGGTGCTTGGGAATTCGCAGCGCGATGATGCTCGACTGCTCGGGCACGGATTCGATGAACGCCTCTGCCGGATCGAGCGCGAACATGCTTCCCGCATCGAAGCGATGGAGCCGGCTGCCCTGTTCCACGAGGACGTAGCCGGACGTGATGAGCTTGAAGTAGACGCAGTCGCCTTGCCCCGGATCGATGTCTTCGACTGGCGACGGCTCCAGCGCGGCCAGATCGGACCGGATGATGCCGATGGGCCCCAGCGTCCATCCGGCGGCGCTGGAGTCGCGGGATGGTTGGGGGTAGGTCTTGAATGGCATGTTGTCGGGGCGCCTCGTCATCGGTTGCGCCTGCGGGACAAGCAGGTGCGCAAATGGGGTATGTGCTTTGGCGCGGATGCTTCTACAGTCCGTTCCATGAGTTTCACGATTGCGGCGGCCGTGGGGCCGTCGTGTGTTGTTGACGGCTTCGGTCCGCGCCTCGGCGTTCTGGTGTGGTCATGAACCGCTTTATCGGCCCGATGCGCCTGGAAGCCTGGCTTCCGTGTATCCCAATGTGGCGTGCAGGCAATCGCAACACAGAAAATTACCCACTTCCCGACGCCGATGGATGAAGTCGCGCGAGAGGACAAGCGATCGACGGTTCGGCCATCCGCTGCGAAAGCGCGGCGCCGAGCCCATCCGACCAGTGTGAATCGAATGACGAAAACGACGGAATTGTTGAACATCGAATGTGCGCTCGAGTTGCTCGAGCAGGTGCTGGTTCGCTTCGGTGACGAAGACCAGCGACAACTGACTCAGCGACGGCTCGCCATCCGGAAAAGCCTGCTGTCGGCCAATGACCTTCTCCGCATTGCGCTTCAATTGCTCTCGACTCCCGAGAATCTTTCGATGAAAGACTTCGTGGCTCGAAAAAGGGCCATGCTCCAGGACATCCGGCTCGCAGCCCGGAGAACCTACGAGGCAGGACATCTGCTGATTGGCGTCGATCTGAGCACGCCGCCGCCAGCCGGTGGTCTCGATTGATCTGCCGCCGCGCGCCCTGCATCAGTACGGCAATCCCAGGTAGTGGGTGCCGAGCGCAGTGAGCTGGCCGTTGGCTGCGAGCAAGCTCGTATGGTGCGGATCGCCGCCTTGCGTCCAGCGACCGGTGAACCATGCGTAGCGCAACACATCGGCACGCGACTCGCACAGGGCGACGAGCTCGCTCATCTGCGCCTTCTGCTTGTCTGTCGTGTCGATCTGCGCGCTGCCGTCTCCGCTGTGCCAGTTGGCGAGCTCGGTGATCCAGAACGGCTTGCCATACTTCGCGAGGCGGTCGAGCTGGGCCTGGAGACCGTAGTCGTACCAGTGAAACGCGAGGCAGTCGATCCGCGGATCGCGGTTGCCGTTGGCCGCGCGGTAGGCTGCGTAGAAGGCATCCAGCCACGCCACCGGATCGGCGAAACCCGGCATCGTGCCCCAGGTCATTGCAGGGCCGACCAGCTGGACGCCCGCTTGTGCAGCGATCGCCTCGTAGCGCGGCCACAGCTGCGCGGCCTGCGCAGGTGCCAGATTGGCCTGGTCACCCAGGTTCGGCTCGTTCAGCAGCAACAGGTGGCGAATGCCCGGATGCGCCTGCAGGAAGGCGAGTGCCTGCGCCGGATCGAAGTCGGCCCACAGCATGGGGACGAAATCCATCCCGAAGCGCTGGGCATGGTCCGCAGGAGCGCCGCTGTTCGGACGCAGGCCCCAGTCGTACCACCAGCTGACGCCCGGTTGGAGGGCAGTCATGTCCTGCTCGGTGGCGAGGTCGTAGGCGATGCCGCGCTTCGGGCTCTTGGCGGCACGTCCGGGGACGCCGCCCGACTCGGGTGGCGCCGCAGGTGACGCAGCGGGGCTGCCCGCCGATGCGGGCGGCGAGGCTGGCGCACCGGCCGCGCCGGCCACCGGCAGGGAAGCGGAGCCACCACCACTGCCGCCTCCGCCGCAGGCCGCAAGGCCCGTCGCGGTGACGGATGCCAATCCCATGGCCAGCAGGCGGCGGCGCTCCTCGAACGAATTCGGATTCATCTGCAGTCGGGTTTCGTCGGCATGCATCACAGGGAATTCAGGAACGCCAGGACGGCGGCCCGGTCGGCCTTGGACAGCGCTTCGAAGCTTGCACGGCTGGCAGCGGCTTCGCCGCCGTGCCACACGATGGCTTCCATCAGCGTGCGCGCGCGGCCATCGTGCAGGTAGCGCGCGCTCTGCTCGGTGCCCTGTACGTACCTGAGCGAGCCCAGTCCCCACAGCGGAGCCGTGCGCCACATGGCGGCCGTCGCCTTGCCTTCGGCCAGCGTGTCGGCCAGCCCGGGGCCCATGTCGTGCAAGAGCAGGTTCGTGTAGGGGTGGATGGTCTGGTTGCGCAACTCGGCGAAAGGATGCTTGCTGCCGGTCTTCATCTGCGGCGTGTGGCAGGCCACGCACTTGGCCTGCGCGAACAGGGCGCCGCCGCGAACGATCTGGCCGGGGTTCACGTCGTGCTCGGGCGAGACGCGGGTGTCGGCCGGAAAGCCGCTGCGCAGGCTGCGCTGCGCCGGCACCGCCAACAGCGAGAGGTAGTCCGTCAGTCGCGCCAGTTCGACCTCGGAGATCGATGTTGCCCCTGCCGCGTTGCGGCAACCGGGATCCAGGCGCTGGCAGTCGCGCGAGGGGAACACCGGGCTGGTGACGCTCATGTCCTTGAGCAACGCGTCGCCGATCTGCTGGCGCAGCGTGGCCTTCGCGGCCTTCCAGCCATAGCGGCCCAGGTGGACCTTGCCGTTTTCCGGATTGGTCACCCAGTTCGGCACACCCCGCACGCCGTCGCCGTCGCTGTCGGCGGGATCGGCCAAGGCGAGGATGGTGGTCTCGTCGATCGCTTCGATCAGTCCCATGCCCACGACCTGCGCCGCCTGCCGCACCGAGAATTGCGCCGGCACCGGTCCCTTGAAAGCGTAGACGGGTTTCTGCAGCTCGACCTTTTCCCCGTCAGGCAGCGTGTACGGCGTGATGGCGTATGACTGCACGCTCACCGACAAGTCCGTCGCTCCGGCGTCGCGGCTGCGCTGCTGCACGTTCAAGCCATAGGTCGTGTCCGCGACGGGATTGGGCCCGGTCGACGAGGCTGCCGCGGTGAGCACGGCCATCGAGTCCAGGCGGGCGCCGATGCCTGGCATGGCACTGCGGCCATTGAGCGTGTGACATGCGATGCAGCGTTCCTGGTTGAAACGCGGGCCGAGCTGCCCGACGTGGGCGGCGAACACCGGATTGTCGTCCGGGTGCTCGGAGTGCCTGCCGTCCAGGAACGATGTATGGAACAGGCGTCGGCCCTGCACGAAGCGCTTGGCGTTGACGATGCCGATGTTGTTGGACATCTGCTGGAAGACACGCATGGGCTCTTCCGAGTAGTTGTACGACAGGCTGGTCGATCCGCCCAGCAGCGTCGCCTCGGGCAGCGGTGCGGAATTCAGCCGCGGTGCCACGCCGTACCACGGAACCAGGCCCTGGCCGACGACATAGAGCTGCTCGAACGAGTAGTAGCGACTGCCCGCGCCGTCGACCACCGCCTTGCCCTTCAGGTTGTCCGCTGTCGGCTCGCCGGCGTGCATGCCGTCGCCGAAGCGCTCCATCCGCTGGGCCGGCGACAGCTCGATCACATCACCCAGCTGGAGCGCGCGGTGCGGCTGGCCCTTGGGCACGTCCCAGTAGGAATCGAATGTGATCTGGCAGTCGCGGGTGCCGGCCGCGCAGACCGGCTTGCCGCCCAGCCTTGGGTTGTTGAAGCCCGTATTCAGCGACCAGCCGTAGTCGCGCACGCCTTCGTCGTTGCTGTTTCGAAAGAGACTGAAGGTGGTGCCGTCGAAGGTGCCGTCATTGACGATCAGGGTCATCTCCACGAGCTGCTTCCCCGCCGGGACATGGTCGCGAATCTCGATGCCGTAGGTGCGGTTCTGGAAGTAGGCCGACGGGAAGGTGAGATAGCGCCCCGGCCCTTCGTCGGGCGCGGTCCAGGGTTCGCCGCGCTCGCGTGCATGGCGCTCGGTGGGACGCATCCCCATCAGCGTGACCAGCGTTCCGTCCGTTTCGCGGTACTGGATCTGTTCGGTGACGGGCGTGCTTGCTGCAAACAGCGGATAGAAGCTCGCTACGCCCAGGCTCGCGTCGACCGTCATGGGCAGCGTCGGGGGCAGGCGTGGCGAAGGCGGCACCGGATTCTGCGTGTCGACGTCGGTGCCGATGTTCCTCGGCTCCTCCGGAGCGCTGTCCGTCGGCAAGGCCTGCGTTGGAGTTGCCGCTACGGGTGGCGGCGTACCGCCGCCGGCCGGGAACGCGGAACTTCCCGCGCCGCCGCCGCAGGCGCTCAGCACCGCGCCGGCCGTAATCAAGCCCGCCAGTGCGAAGGGCGCACGCAGCAGCAGGCGTTTGGTGTCGATGTTCTTCTTGTCCACGGTGGCTTGTCCTCGTCGTTCGTGTCTGACCGACGAAAGGAGCAGCCTTCATGCCGTGGCGGCAATGGCGCGCAAGGACCCCCGATGAGACACAAATTGTCACAATTCTGGCGGACGATGACAACTGTGCCACGCGCGCGCCTCGCCGTGTGTCATTCACGTCACTTCGCGCACCGCGACGCTGCCGATGGGCGCAGCGGACTTCAGGCGGCGAGGAGTTTCAGCAGCGCCTGGGCGGCGGCGCTCGAGGATGCCGGATTCTGGCCGGTGACGAGGCGCCCATCGGTGATGGCCAGGACTTGCCAATCGTCCACTTTCTCGAACTTGCCGCCCAGCCGCTTGAGTTCATCCTCGACAAGGAAGGGCACGACGTGCGTGAGGCCGACCGCTTCTTCCTCGCTGTTGGTAAAGCCTGAGACTCGCTTCCCCTTGACGATCGAATCACCGTCGATCCTGACGTGGCGCAGGACGCCAGGTGCATGGCAAACGGCGGCAACGGGTTTGCCGACGTTGTAGAAGTCCTCGATCAAGGCGATCGAGTGCTTGTCCTCTGCAAGATCCCACAGCGGACCGTGCCCACCGGGATAGAAGACCGCGTCGAAGTCCGCGGCCTTCATGTCGGCCAGCTTCAAGGTGTTCGACAGCACCTTCGACGCCGCGGGGTCGCCCTTGAAGCGATTCGTCAAGGCGGTCTGGCCCTCTGGCGTGTCGCTCTTGGGGTCGAGGGGTGGCTGGCCGCCTCGAGGCGACGCGACCGTGATCTGGTTCCCTGCGTCGAGAAAGGTGTAGTAAGGAGCCGCGAACTCTTCCAGCCAGAATCCGGTCTGGCGACCGGTGTCTCCCAGCTTGTCGTGTGAGGTGAGGACCATCAGGATTTTCTTTGGCATGGTGTTGCTCCGAAGCGGTGGACGAACTTGGCGGGTATGCAGGCTCATGTGCCGCATCCAGCCTTTGCAGATCATGGCGGCCTTTGGCCGGGCGGGAAGGCATGGCGTTTCCCCATGTATCTGCAGCAGAGCCTCGACACACCCTGGGCGGAGCGGCCTGCCCATCCCTTGATCGGCGTCAAGTCGATCCGCCCGCCGAGTGCGAAGCTCCCCGCAATCCAAAGGAGCGGCGATGCGCATCCAGTTCTTCGGCGGCACGGGCACAGTCACCGGGTCCAAGTACCTGCTCGAGCACGAGGGCCGGCGCCTGCTCGTGGATTGCGGGCTTTTCCAGGGCGTCAAGCAATTGCGCCTGCGCAACTGGCATCCCTTGCCGACCAACGCCGCGGACATCGACGCGGTGGTGCTGACGCATGCGCACATCGATCACAGCGGGTTCGTTCCGCGGCTGGTCAACCTGGGCTTCAAGGGCCCGGTGTACTGCACCGAAGCCACGTTCGAGTTGTGCAAGCTGCTGTTGCCGGATTCGGCCCGGCTCCAGGAGGAAGAGGCCGATTTCGCCAACCGCCACGGCCACTCCAGGCACCAGCCCGCATTGCCGCTCTATACCGAGCGGGATGCCCGCGATGCATTGAAGCGCTTCGAGGTCGTGCCCTTCGGCGAGGAGCAAGTCCCGTGGCCGGGGTGGTCGTGGCGGCTGACGCGCGCCGGCCACATCCTCGGCGCGGCCAGCCTGCGTGTCGGCTGGACGGGCGGAAGCCTTCTTTTCTCGGGCGACCTGGGCCGCAGCGACGATCTGCTCATGCGGCCGCCGGAGCCTCCCCCGCCGGCCGACTACGTCGTCGTCGAATCCACCTATGGCGACCGGCTGCACCGCGACGTCGACACCTTGTCGGCCCTTGCCGCCGTGGTGAACCGCACCGCGGCGCGCGGTGGCATCGTGGTGATCCCGGCTTTTGCGGTGGGCCGCGCGCAGACGCTCCTGCATGCCGTCCATCTGCTCAAGCAGGCCCGGCGGATTCCCAACATGCCGGTCTACCTCGACAGCCCGATGGCCGCAGATGTCACGCGCATCTATCGTCACCATGGCGACGAGCATCTGCTGGGGCCCGAGCAATGCGCCGCGATGAGCGCGGAGGCCACTGTCGTCAACACCATCGAGGAGTCGAAGCGGCTCGATGCGCTGACCTATCCCTCCATCATCGTGTCTGCGAGCGGCATGGCCACCGGCGGGCGCGTGCTTCATCACATCAAGACCTACGCGCCTGAAGCAAGGAACACGATCCTGTTCGCCGGCTTCCAGGCGGCCGGAACGCGCGGCGCGACGCTCGTCGGAGGTGCGAAGGAGGTGAAGATCCACGGCGCCTACGTGCCGGTGCGGGCCGAGATCGCCGTGCTCGACACCTTGTCCGCGCACGCCGACCGCGCCCAGCTCCTGGCCTGGCTGGACGCACTGCCGGCGCCGAGACGGGTCTTCGTGACCCACGGCGAACCGGTGGCTGCCGATTCGCTGCGGCTGGCGATCGAAGAGCGGCACGGCTGGCCGGTGACGGTGCCGGACTACCTCGAGAGCTTCGAGCTCTGAGGCGCCGGCTCGCGCCATGGCCTTCGATCGGTTGCCCGCCCGGCGCGCCGGCATCGACACCTACCAGCAGCCCGTGGTCTACCTGCGCAGCGATTGCCCGGTATGCCGCGCCGAGGGCTTCGAGGCGCAGACGCAGGTGGAGGTGATCGCCGGGCACCGGCACGTGCTCGCCATCCTGAATCACGTGACCAGCGACTGGCTCCGGAGCGACGAGATCGCGCTGTCCGAGGCCGCATGGAGCCTGTTGGGGGTGGTCGACGGCGAGGCCGTGGAGGTGCGCCATCCGCCGCAGCTGGATTCGCTGGCGCACCTGCGCGCCAAGGTGCATGGCGGCAAGCTGGGGTACGAGGCCTTGCGGGCACTGATGGAAGACGTGAGTCGCGGCCGCGTGTCGGACATCCACCTTGCTTCCTTCGTGACGGTGTGCGCAGGGGGTGGCCTCGACTTCGACGAGACCGTGGCGTTGACCAAGGCCATGGTCGACGTCGGCGAGCGAATCGACTGGGGAACGTCGCCCGTCATGGACAAGCACTGCATCGGCGGGCTGCCCGGAAACCGGACCACGCTGCTGGTGGTGCCGGTCGTCACGGCTTGCGGCATCACGATGCCCAAGACTTCCTCGCGCGCCATCACGTCGGCCGCCGGCACCGCGGATGCCATGGAAACGCTGGCGCCGGTCGCCCTGGAGCTGTCTGCGATGCGGCGCGTGGTGGAGCGCGAAGGCGGCTGCATCGTCTGGGGCGGCACCACCCGGATCAGTCCGGCCGACGACATGCTGATCCGCGTGGAGCGCCCGCTCAGTCTCGACAGCGAAGGCCTGCTCGTTGCTTCGATCCTTTCCAAGAAGGCCGCGGTGGGTTCGCAGCGGGTGCTGATCGACCTGCCGGTGGGGCCGCAGACCAAGGTGCGCAGCGCGCCGGCCGCTGGCCGGCTCTCGCACAGCCTGGTCTCCGTCGGCGCCGCGCTGGGCCTGCAAGTGCGCACCGTGCTGACCGATGGTTCGCAGCCGGTCGGTCGCGGCATCGGGCCGGCGCTGGAGGCCATCGATGTCATGGCGGTGCTCGAACGCATGCCCGATGCGCCAGCCGACCTGCGCGAGCGTGCGCTGGAACTCGCCGGGCTGGTGCTGGAAATGGCGGGGCGGGCTGCGATGGGAAGCGGGCGGGCCATGGCGCGTGAAGTTCTGGACGACGGCCGCGCACTGGCCAAGTTCATATCGATCTGCGAAGCCCAGGGCGGCCTTCGGATTCCGCCCAGGGCGGCGCATGCCCACGTGGTTGCGGCGCCGGCGAGCGGCGTGGTGCAGGCGATCGACACCCGGCTCCTGTCGCGGGTGGCCAAGCTCGCCGGCGCGCCGCGTGATCCGGCGGCCGGGGCCACGGTGCACGTGCGCCAGGGGGACCGGGTCGAGCTCGGACAACCCCTCTACAGCTTGCATGCCGAGAGCCCGGGGGCACTGCGCTATGCATTGGCGTTCACGCGCTCGCAGTTGCCGGTCGCGCGCGTGGAGGCCGGGCCATGAGCGCTCACCCTCGGGGAATCGTGTCGAGCAGCACCGTCTGGATCACGCAACGGTGGTTTGCCGATCGGCGAAGCTCTTCGATCGGACGGCCCTCGGCATGCAGCGACCAGGTCGATGGGCGGGTCGCGTCGACGACATAGGCTGCGTCGTTCGACGCCGTGTGCCTGGCTTCGGCGACCTGCAGCGCGAAGCCGAGTTCCCGTGCCGCTGCGAGGAAGATGCGGCCGCGCCGCGTGCGCGGGTCGCCGAGGAAGATGATGCCCGTCTTCACGGCCTGCGGCGATCCGAGGTCGCAGAGTGTCAGGAGGTCAGCGATCACACGGGCCGGATGGTCGTCCAGGCCCAGCCCGGCGTAGACGGGTACCCCGGCCTCTCGCTCGATCCGGCGAACCGTCGACGACGGCAACGTGTCGCAGTCGATCGCGTCGTACATCCGCCCCAGAAGCCGCGCCAGCGCCCCGATGTCCACCTGCCTGGAAGCGTCGGCCTCGAAGGGGACTTCGGCGACGCGGGCGCCCAGGTCTTGGGCTGCGCGATGGAGTGGCGACACTTCTCGGCCCGCGGGCCTCGCCATCAGCAAGGCCAGGTTCCTGCCGCGCAAGGGGTTGCCGGTAGCCCCCGCATCCGAATCCGCCCGCAGGCGCCGGGCCGCGGCAAAGAGGGCGACGATCTTTGCGGCCGCCAGCGGTTCATCGGGTTGCCAGGTGCCGGCATGAGAGGAAGAAGGCTTCACAGCTGCAACGGTATGGCTTTTGCGGTCCGCGGATTTGACGGCGGTCAACAAAGCGGGGCCGCGGTCGCGGTTACCGATCTGACACGAAGCATTCACCCGCTGTTACCCAGACCCCCATGGCGTTGGCGCATCTGTTGCACTCGCTTCCTAAGCTGGGGTCCATCAATCTGCCAGGAGCCAGTGATGACTGAAGTGACGAACACCCCGAATCGCCCGGTATCTGTCGTCGGCCGTATCGCCGACACGCTGCAGCTGCTGCAGGACAGCATGCCCATCCAGCGGCGCATCGTTCGCGCCGGCGACTCGGTGTACCAGGTGGGCCAATCGTTCGGCTGCCTCTACATCGTGAACTCCGGCTACTTCAAGATGGTCAATCTCTCGGGCGAGGGTCGGGAGCAGGTGGTCGGCCTCTATTTCAAGGGCGACTGGCTGGGGCTGGACGGCATCGCCACATCGCACTACGCCTGCGACGCGGTGGCCATGGACACCGGGGAGGTCTGGGCCATTCGCTACGATGCGCTGATCCAGGCCGCCGTGCGGACGCCCGCGCTGCTCACCGTGCTGCACGAGGCCATGAGCCGCGAACTGACCCGTGAGCACGACTCGATGTTGTCGCTGTGCACGCTGCCCGCCGATGCGCGCGTGGCGGGTTTCCTTCGCTACTGGACCGACGCGCTGGCCCAGCGCGGCCAGCGCACCGACCAGATCACCTTGCGCATGACGCGGGCCGAGATCGGCAACTACCTCGGCATGACCCTCGAAAGCGTCAGCCGGGCACTGTCGCGCCTGGCACGCGGGGACGTGATCCGGTTCACGGAGAAGGGCCGGCGCGACATCCATATCCCGCAGGTCGAGGCGCTCACCGCCTTCATCCAAGGAGCGACGGTCGCGCCGATGGCGGGCGCGCTTCACTGAGACGATTCGAGAGCCCGGGCGATGGCCTGCTCGAGGTCGGCCCGCGTGAAGGGCTTGCGAAGCAGTTCGCGGCCCCGTGGCTCGCCCGGCAATTCGCTGGAATAGCCGGACATCAGCAGCACCCGAAGCCCGGGCCGCAGCGCGATCGCCGCATCCGCCAGCTCGGTGCCGCGCAGGCCCGGGCCGAGCAGGATGTCCGTCAGCAGCAACCCGACGGGCTGGTCCGTCGCCAGCATTCGAAGGGCCTCCTCGGCATCGGCGCAGGCGGTGACTTCGAACGCCATCGCGTCGAGGAACCGCGCGACCACGCTGCGAACTTCGGGGTCGTCTTCCACCAGCAGGACGCGCAGTCCCTCCGGCACGTGGCTGGCACCGCGTTCGAGACCGTCATCGGCGAGGCCGTCATGGTCGGCTCGCGGCAGGAAGATCGTGACGGTGGTTCCGTGCCCCAAGGTGCTCGCGAGGCTCACGGCGCCGTGCGACTGCCTGGCAAAGCCGTAGACCGTCGACAGGCCGAGGCCGGTGCCGCGGCCGGTCTCCTTGGTCGTGAAGAAGGGTTCGAAGGCGCGCGCCTTGATGGCTTCCGGCATGCCGAGCCCGGTGTCCGTGATGGCGATCGACGCGAATCCATGCGATGGTGAATCGCCCCGCTGGGCCTCCAGGCCGTCCGGCAACGCCGCCACGGCCCGGCAAGTGAATGACAGGGTCCCGCCTTGCGGCATGGCGTCGCGTGCATTGATGGCCACGTTGAGCAGGGCGGACTCGAGCTGCCCGGGGTCCGCCACGCAAAGCACTTCGTGCGCATCGAGGGTGATGCCGATGCGCTGGTCCAGCGTGCGTCGAAGCATGTTCGTCAGGGACTCCAGCAGGGCGGCGACGTCGACGATCGTCGGCTGGAGCATCTGGCGCCGGGAAAACGCGAGCAGCTTTCCCGTCAGTTCGGCGCCGCGTCGGGTGGCGCGGGTGGCGGCGCCGACGACCTGCTGCACCAGGGGGTCGCGAGCGTAGGCCGGTGCATCTTCGAGCACCTGGAGATTGCCCGAGATCACCGTGAGCAGGTTGTTGAAATCGTGCGCCACGCCGCCGGTCAGCTGGCCGACGCTCTCGAGCCGCTGGGCGTGGTTGAGCGCCTCTTCGCTGCTCTCGCGCTGCATCACCGTGGCGAGCATGCTCGACAGCGACTCCAGGAAGCGGACTTCGTCGTCGCCGAAGCGCTTCAGCACGCGTGAGCGAACGGCGAGCGTTCCGATGGTGCGGCCCCGGTCCGCCAGCGGCACCGAGAGTTCGCACACCAGGCCGGCCTCGACGTAGAGCGACGGGACCCGAAAGCGCCCCTCGTGCGCGTAGTCGCTCAGGAGCACCGGGTTGCCGTGCGCCACCACGTGGCCGGAGGGAGATCCGGGTTCGTTGGGGATCCGGTCGCCGATGGCTTCCTGGGGCAGCAGTCCCACGCCGGCGACGATGCGGAAGTGCGTGCCGTCCGGCTCGAGCAACAGGATCTTGGCCTGCTCGACCTGCAATGCTTCCGCCACGATGGTGGGAACGAGGTCGATCAGCTTCCTCGAATCGCGCGCGTCGACGGCATGCCGGCCGAACTGGGCCAGGCATTCGGCGTAGCGGGCGCGCTGCAAGGCCTGCTTCACGCGCGGGTAGGCGCCGACACCGCGGATCGCGGCCACGACGTAGGGCAGGCCGTGATCCTGCAACGGACTCAGCGCGATCTCGACCATCACCTCGCTGCCGTCGCGCCGCTTGGCCACCAGGTCCATCTGCGTGCCCATTGGTCGAGGGCGCGGATGGTCGGCGTAGGCCTTGCGATAGGCCGCGTGGCGCGGACGGATGGCGTCGGGCACCAGCGCATCGACCGGCAGGCCGATCAACTCGGTCTCGGCATGGCCCAGCAGTTCCAGTGCGGCGGGATTCGCGAGGCGGATCACTCCTTGCTCGTCGATCAGGAGGAGGGCGTCGGGGTAGGCGAGAAAGAGCGAGCGAAACACCGCCCCGTCGTCGAATCCCGAGGCAGCGAGCGGGGCCGGCATCAGGCCGCCTCGACCTTGGGGACGAGGATATAGCCGGCGCCACGAACCGACTTGATGATCTGCGGCGTCTCGGGGTCGGCCTCGATCTTCCGGCGCAGCCTCCCGATCTGCACGTCGATCGTGCGGTCGAAGGGCCCCCCGTCGCGGCCGCGCGTATGCTCGAGCAGGAAGTCGCGCGACAGCACCCGCCCCGGATGGGTCGCCAGCGTATTCAGGAGGTCGAACTCGCCCGTGGTCAGCGCCACTTCCTGGCCCTTGGGGTCCAGCAGCCGTCGCGCGGCGGTGTCGAGCTCCCACTGTGCGAAGCGCAGCATCGTGACGGGCGCAGCCGTGGCACGGGCCGGCGGCGCGTCGGAAGGCGCGAGGCGGCGCAGCACCGCCTTGATGCGCGCCACCAGTTCCCGCAGGTCGAAAGGCTTGGTGACGTAGTCGTCAGCGCCCACTTCCAGGCCGACCACCTTGTCGACCGCGTCGCCCCGTCCGGTGACGATGACCAGGCCGCATCGCCAGTGTTCGCGCAGCTGGCGAGCGATGGCAAAGCCGTCTTCGCCCGGGAGGCCCAGGTCGAGCAGCACCAGCGCCGGTACGTCGCTCGCCATCAGTTCGAAGAGCGCCGCGCCGGTGTGGACCTGGCTGACTCGAAAGCCTTGGCCCGCCAGGTAGCTGGCAAGGAGCTGCGTGATGTCCGCTTCGTCGTCGAGGACGGCAAGGTGGGTGGGGCTGGTCACCGGGCCATATTAGCCTCGGACCCGGCCGGATCGCAACAGCGCGGTTACCGGCCCGCGTGCGCGTCAGTGACGTCGCTTCGCCTCGGTCTTGGTCTGGCAGGCGGCGCAGCGTATCGCCGTGGGCTGGGCGAGCAGCCTCTCGAGGGGAATCTCCTCGTTGCAGTCGATGCACAGGCCGTAGAGTCCGTTTGCCAGGCGCTGCTGCGCCTGCTCGACGTCGAGAAGGGTGTTCCGGTCCACCTCGATCTCGGCGAAACGCACGTCGTCCAGCCGTTCGGCCTCGGCATCGTCGGCGTGGCTGTGGACCTCGTGCTCGCCGGCGAGCACGCCGCCCTGGAGCGGCGTGCCGGCCGCCGCGAGTTCGTTCAGCACCTCGCGCTTTCGGGCCTGGAGTCGCCGGGCGAGATCTTCGAGGTCTGACGGATTGAGGTGTTTCATGGGCTTCGGTCCTTCGGTTGATTCGGTCGTTGCAGCGGCGCCGGCGGCACGAGCACCGCCGCACCCTGGAGGCGGCCCGCCCGCAGGTCCGCGATCGCCTCGTTCGCCCGGTCCAGCGCATAGGTCGTGACGTGGACCTTCGGCGGATCCGCCCGCACGACCTGGAGGAACTCGCGCGCATCGGCGCGCGTGAGGTTGGCCACCGAGACGAGCTGGCGCTCTTCCCACAGCAGCCGGTACGGGAAGGCGGGGATGTCCGTCATGTGGATGCCGCCGCAGACCACGCGGCCCCCTTTTCGTACCGCCCTCAAGGCCAACGGCACCAGCTCGCCCGCGGGCGCGAAGATGATCGCGGCGTCCAGCGCGTGCGGCGGCTGCACGTCCGCACTGCCGGCCCATGCGGCGCCGAGGCTGAGCGCGAAGGCCTGGCTCGCCGCATCGCCGGCGCGCGTGAAGGCGTGGACCGTCCGGCCCTGGGCCACCGCGACCTGGGTGACCAGGTGTGCGGCGGCGCCGAAACCGTAGATGCCAAGCTGCCGGGCGTCGTCGCCGGCGGCCTTCAGGCTGCGCCACCCGATCAGGCCGGCGCAGAGCAGGGGTGCGATCCGGGCCGGCTCCTGGGCCAGGTCGCCCAGCGGCAGGCAGAAATCGGCCTCGGCCAGCACGTGGGTCGCGAAGCCGCCGTCGCGGTGATAGCCCGTGAAGCGCGGCGTGTCGCACAGGTTCTCGCGGCCGGCGCCGCAGAAGGCGCAGTGCCCGCAGCTGTGGCCGAGCCAGGGGACGCCGACGCGGTCTCCGACGGCCAGCGAGCGGACGTCCGCACCCAGCGCCTCGACCTCGCCGACGATTTCATGGCCCGGCACGATGGGCAGCACGGAGGGCGGCAGGTCGCCGTCGATCACGTGCAGGTCGGTGCGGCAGACGGCGCAGGCCAGCACGCGAAGTCGAACCTCGCCGGAGGCGGGCTCGGGCAGCGGGCGCTGCGTCATCTGCAGCGGCTGCTTCGGCCCATGAAGAACCATCGCCTGCATCATGGCGTGTGAGATCAGGCCTCGACGAGAAGGTTGTTCACGACCTTCGCCACGCCCGGTGCCGACCACGCGGCGCCTTGCGCGGCCCTGCGTTCCGCCCAGGACTTGACCGTGCCCCGCAGCGTGACCTGGGCGCCATCGACAAGCACCTGGATGTGCCTGGCCTCGCGATCGGCCTGCCGCTTCAGGGCATCGCTGATCTTCCGCTCGACGTCGACCGCCGTGAACCGGTTCTTGACCTCGACCAGGTTGGTGACGCCCTTGACGCCCAGCAGATGGCGCACGGCGACTTCGGCCGCCCGGCGCTGGTACGCCCATTCCACGCCGCCGCTCAGCGTGATCCAGCCGCCCTCCACCATCGGGTGGACCGCGTCGTCCGGCACCAGCACGTTCCATTCGAGGGCGTTCTCCGCCGCCTTGGCGATGTCGGCGTCGGTGCGTTCGCTGCCGGCCGGAAGCCGGACCGACATCTCGACGGCCAGTGCCTTCACACCCTTGACCCGCTGCACGGCGCGCTCGATGGCATGCTTCTGCGAATGGCTGGACGGATGCCCGCTCAGCGTGACGACGCCATCCTTGACGATCACGCCGATGTCGGTGGCATTCATCGTGATCGCAGGATCGAAGTTCAGTTCGGCGACGATGTCGCTTCGCAGCATGGCATCGGATTTCATGAAGGCTCCTTCGTCGATGGACGGTTCACTGTAGGGAGTGCCGGCCTGCGCGGGCTTGCGCTGGATCAAGTGCCAGTCCGGCGAGGCGGCCTTGATGGAAATCAAGGCCCGCGGCCAGTCGACGCCCGAAGATCGCCGTTCGTCTCCCTTCGCCTGGAACCGTCATGAAACTCGGAACGATCCTGGTCCATCTCGACTATTCGGAACACTGTGCCGGTCGCGTGGGTATCGCCGCGACCCTGGCCAGGCAGCACGGCAGCCATCTGATCGGCCTGGTGCCCACCGGTCTCTACGACGGCGTCATTCCCGCCGAGGCCATTGCGGGAAAGGACACCGATTTCATCGCCGCGTCGGCCGACTTCCTGCGCGTGCGCGCCGAAGGCATCGCCCACACCTTCAGGAAGCTGATCGAGGGAGCGCCGTCGATATCGTCCGAGGTCCGGCTGGTGGATCAACCCTCGGTCGATGCGGTCGTCCTGCACGGACGCACCAGCGACCTGGTCATCGTCGGCCAGTCCCAGCCTGGCGACACGGACACGACGACCGCCCGCGACCTGCCGGAGCAGGTCGTCCTGCATGCGGGCCGCCCGGTGCTCGTGCTGCCTCGCGCGAAGTGCGCTCGCGAACTCGGCAAGAACGTGCTGGTCGCGTGGGACGGCAGCCGCGAGGCCGCCATCGCGTTGCGCGATGCACTGTTGCTGCTCTCGAAGGCCGCCAGCGTTGCGCTGGTGTCGTGGCGCGCAAGCGCCGCGCCGGTCGACGACAGCGACCTGCGGATCCCTCAGATCCTTGCCTGGCTCCGGCGTCACGGCATCGAGGCGAAGGCCGTCCAGCATGTGGCTTCCGAGGGACTCGCCGATGCGCTGCTGTCGCATGCTGCGCGGGAGGATGCGGGACTGGTCGTGATGGGCGGCTACGGCCACACCCGCATCCGCGAGCTGGTGCTGGGCAGCGTGACCCGAGGAATCTTCGAGCGCATGGACGTTCCGATCCTGATGGCGCATTGAGTGCCGCGCTATGGCATGGCGGGCGCCGCAGGGAGTTGAACCGCCACATAGGCCAGTCGCCGATCACGCATGACCAGCAGGGCGACGGTCTGGCCGGACGGGGTGTTCGACAGGGTGCGGCTGAAGTCCGCGACGCGGCTCATCGGCGCGTCGTTGACCGCCACGATCAGGTCGCCGGCACGAATCCCTTCGCTGCGTGCCAGCCCGGCGGCGTCGCGCACCATCAGGCCGCCTTCGACGCCCAGCTGACGGAGTTGCGCGGGGCTCAGTTCGCCCAAGGTCAGCCCGACACCGTCTCCCCAATCCGGCGCAAGCCCGGAGGGCAGCGCGGTTCTCTGCGCGCGATGCTGGGCGAGCGTCACCGACAGCGTCTGCCTGGCGCCGTGCCGCCAGACGTCGAGGTCGACGCGGCTGCCGGGGCGGTCCTTGGCGACCCGCTGCAGCAGATCGGTGAAGTGCCCGATGGCCACGCCGTCGTACGCCGTGACGACATCGCCTCGGCGCAGGCCGGCGCGCGCGGCGGGACCGGCGGCGTCGATCCGCACCACCAGCGCTCCGACCGGTTTCCCCGCGAGGCCGAAGGAACGCGCGAGCGCGGGCGTGACCTCCTGGAATTCGGCGCCCAGCTCCGCCCGCCGGACTTCGCCGTTGGCTCGCAGTTGCTTGGCGACCTCGACCGCCAGGTTGATCGGCACGGCGAAGGACAGGCCCATGTAGCCGCCGCTGCCGCTGTAGATCAACGAGTTGATGGCGACCACTTCGCCCCGGCTGTTGAAGAGCGGACTGCCCGAACTGCCGGGATTGATGGCCACGTCCGTCTGGATGAAGGGGATCTCCCCGGCACCGCCGATGAGGCGGTTCACGGCGCTCACCACGCCGGCCGTGACGCTGCCCTGGAACCCGAAGGGTGCGCCGATCGCCGCGACCCAGTCGCCGGGCGCGAGTCGCGAGGAGTCCCCGAGGGCTGCCGGCGTGAGCCCGGTCGCGTCGATGACCAGCAAGCCGACGTCCGAACGCGGGTCGGTGCCGAGCACCCGGGCCTGGAAGCGCCGTCCGTCGTCGAGCCGCACCTGGGCTTCGTCGACGCCGGCGATCACGTGGGCGCTGGTCAGGATCACGCCGTCGCTGCTGAGGATGACGCCGGACGCGAGATCGCGAATCTGGCTGATGCGCGCGCTCGTGGGAAGCGGCCAGGCGAGCCGGTCGGCGAAGTCGTTCTCCGGAGCGAACTCGAGCTCGCCGTCTCCGGGGCTTTCATCGCGCCCGATCCGGAGCGTGCTGATCTCGACGACGCTGGCGCTGCGGCTCGCCACGAGGGAGGAGAACGAAGGGGTCGAGCGCCAACGCAGCGCGACCGGTCCGGTCGTCATGGCCGGATCGGAACTGCAGGCACCCAGCAGGCAGGCGAGACCCACCGCGGCCGCGCCCCATCCGATGGGAGCGGGCTTCACGCTTCAGACCGCCTGAGGCGACAGGGTCGTGGGACGCACCACCGCCTTCGAGTCCTTCGCCGCCCGGACTGCCGTACCGAAGGCCTGCAGCCGGGCGGCGTAGCTGCCGTCCTCGACCTCGCGCTGGGTGAAGCTGGCGCTCAGCAGCGGCGCCTTGCCGACCAGCTGGGCGATCTCGGCGGCGGCGTTGGGCGCGCCCTGGCCTCCCATGACCGATATCACGGCCACATCGGGCATGTGATCCCGCCGCCTGGCCACGAAGCTGCGCATCGGGCCGGCCAGTTGCAGCGCCCAGATGGGCGACACCAGCACCACCGCGTCGAAGTCGCGTGGCAGCGGGCCGCTGTAGCCGATGTCCGGCCGGAGCTTGAACAGCGATTCGACCAGGCAGCGCAGGCTGCCGAGCACGCCCCGGCGAGGCCGCGCGTCCACGATCTCCGCCATGGGCCAGCCTTGCTGGCTGCACAGGAGCTCGGCCACCCGGCGCGATGTGCCGGTGTAGGAATAGAAAACCACGAGGATCTTGCTCATCGACCTCTCCGCTTCGTACATCGAGCCCCCAATGTAGAAACAGCGAGTGGCCGTGAACTTGCGCTGAATCAAGGCCGATGGAAGACGGACGCAAGTAAAGGGCGTTTCGCGCCGTCGGCGCCTGGTTTGACGCCGCGCAAGGGTGCCCGGCCTGGCGCGCGATAACTTGGGTCATTCGTTCACCGCCGTCCACGGAGCTCCTCATGCAGACACCCAAGACCATCCTTCTTCATCTCGACAGTTCCCCGCGCGCCGCGGAGCGCGTCAAGCTCGCGCGTCAGGTCGCCGAGGCCTTCGAGGCCGAAGTGACCGCCCAGCCGTGCACCCTGTCGGCACTGCTGCGCTATCCCTATGCACTGGAAGCTGCGGCCGAAGCGGTGGCGATCATGCAGTCGCTCGATCGGGATTCGCGCGACAAGGCGCACGCGACCTTCATGAGCGCCGCGGCAGGGTCGCCGCGCCTGCACTGGACCGAGCCGATGGCCGACGCGCCGTGGGCCTTCGCCCGTCGGGCCCTGTATGCCGACCTGCTCATCCTCGGGCAGCCCGACCCGGATGATCCCAATGCGGGAGAGCTGCCGTCGGATTTCGTCTCCAGCGTGCTGGTCGAGAGCGGCCGGCCTGCGCTGCTGGTGCCGTATGCGGGGCCGGTCGGCACGATCGGCCGGCGGGTGCTGATCGGCTGGAAGGAGACGGCCGAGGCCGCGCGCGCAGTGTCCGCCGCCTTGCCCTGGCTCGCTCGTGCGCAGGCCGTGCAGGCGATCAGCTACGGCGAGGATGCCGATGCCTCCTTGGGCAGCCTGCGTGCCTATCTCAAGGCGCAGGGGGTGGAAACAGAGGTGCACTCAGGCGGCCCGGAGGAGGGCGAGGCCGGGGAGAGGCTTCTCTCGGCAGCCGCCGACATGAGCGCGGACCTGCTCGTGATGGGCTGCTACGGCCACAGCCGGGCGCGTGAGTGGGTGCTCGGCGGCGCCACCCGGTCGCTGCTGCGATCCATGACCCTGCCCGTGCTGATGTCGCATTGAAGCGAGCGCGACCATGACGCTCCCTGTCCATCCGCGGTCGCAGCCCGAGGACTTCGCCCTGCTCGACGCCTGGTGGCGCGCCGCGAACTACATCTCGGCCGGGCAGATCTACCTGACCGGCAACCCGTTGCTGAGCGAGCCGTTGTCGCTGGCGCACATCAAGCCGCGCCTGCTCGGCCACTGGGGCACGACGCCAGGGCTGAACTTCATCTACGCCCACATGAACCGCGCAATCAAGGCGAGGGATCTCGACGCGATCTTCATTGCCGGCCCCGGGCACGGCGGACCCGGCGTGGTGGCCAACAGCTGGCTCGAAGGGACCTACAGCGAGGTGTATCCGGCCATCGGGCGCGACGCCGACGGCCTGCGGCGGCTGTTCACGCAGTTCTCGTTTCCTGGCGGCATCTCGAGCCATGCGGGTCCGGAAACCCCGGGCTCCCTCCACGAGGGCGGCGAACTGGGGTACTCGCTGCTGCACGCCTACGGCGCCGTCCTCGACAACCCCGACCTGCTGGCCTGCTGCGTGGTCGGCGACGGCGAGGCCGAGACCGGCCCGCTGGCGGCGAGCTGGCATTCCAACAAGTTCCTGAATCCGGCGAGCGACGGCGCGGTGCTGCCCATCCTGCACCTCAACGGCTACAAGATCGCCGGCCCGACGGTGCTCGCAAGAATCGGCGATGAGGAACTGACCCTGCTGTTGCGCGGCTACGGCTACGAGCCGCGGATCGTCGCGGGTCAGGAGCCCGAACTGATGCATCGGTTGATGGCCGGCGCGCTCGACGCGTCGCTCGACGCGATCCGTGCGATCCAGGACGAAGCCCGCTGTGATGGCTTCGGCCGCCGTCATCGCTGGCCGATGATCGTGCTGCGATCGCCCAAGGGCTGGACCGGTCCGCGCGAGGTCGATGGCGTGCCGGTCGAAGGAACGCAGCGCGCGCACCAGGTGCCCTTGAGCGGCTTTGCGGACCACCCTGCGCACGTGGGGCTGCTGGAAGACTGGCTGCGCAGCTACCGTCCCGAGGAGCTGTTCGACGCGGACGGCCGGCTGCACCCCGAAATCGCCGAACTCGCACCCGTCGGCCCGCGCCGGATGAGTGCCAATCCGCATGCCAACGGCGGCTTGTTGCTCAAGGACCTGCGCATGCCCGACTTCCGGCGCTACGCCGTGGCGGTGCCCGCCCCCGGCGCGGCCACCGCAGAGGCCACGCGGGTCGCCGGTGCGATGCTGCGCGACCTCATGGCGCTCAATGCGCAGGACCGCAACTTCCGCGTCATGGGTCCCGACGAGACCTCGTCCAACCGGCTGGACGCTCTCTTCGAGGTCACCGGCCGCACCTCGACCGCGGAGATCCTGCCCGGGGACGATCATGTGTCGCCCGACGGCCGCGTCATGGAGGTGCTGAGCGAGCACCTGTGCCAGGGGTGGCTCGAGGGCTACCTGCTCAGCGGGCGCCACGGGCTGTTCTCGTGCTACGAGGCCTTCATCCACATCGTCGACTCGATGTTCAACCAGCACGCGAAGTGGCTCAAGGTGTCGGGCCAGATTCCGTGGCGGCGACCCATCGCGTCGCTCAACTACCTGCTGACCAGCCATGTCTGGCGCCAGGACCACAACGGCTTCAGCCACCAGGACCCGGGTTTCATCGACCATGTGGTGAACAAGAAGGCCGGGGTGGTGCGCGTATATCTGCCGCCCGATGCCAATTCGCTGTTGTCAGTGCTCGACCACTGCCTGCGCAGCCGCCACTACGTCAACGTGATCGTGGCCGGCAAGCAGCCTCAATCGCAGTGGCTGGACATGGAAGCGGCCGTGCGGCATTGCAGCGTCGGCCTCGGCATCTGGCCCTGGGCCAGCAACGACCAGGGCGCGGAGCCCGATGTCGTCATGGCGTGCGCGGGCGACGTCCCGACGCTCGAGACGCTGGCCGCGGTCGACCTGCTGCGCCGGGAGCTGCCGGAGCTGAAGGTCCGGGTCGTCAACGTGGTCGACCTGATGACGCTGCAGTCGCCCTCGGCCCACCCGCACGGGCTTCCCGATGCGGAGTTCGATTCGATCTTCACGACCGACAAGCCGGTGATCTTCGCCTACCACGGCTACCCATGGCTCATTCACCGGCTGACCTACAAGCGCACGAACCACGGCAGCTTCCATGTCCACGGCTACCAGGAAGAGGGCACGACCACGACGCCCTTCGACATGACCGTGCTGAACCGGCTGGACCGCTTCCACCTCGCGGCCGATGCCATCGACCGCGTGGCGCGGGTCCGCGACAGGGCGGGCCACCTGCAGCAGGCGCTGCGCGATCGCCTGCAGGCGCACCGGGCGTGGATCACGACGCATGGCGAAGACATGCCGGAGATCCGCGACTGGCGCTGGACCTCTTGAGCGCGGTCGCGCGTCAGCGCACGCGCTCCGGCCGACCCGTCGCCGGAGCGCCGCTCAGTCCAGCGTCACCAGCGCGACGACGGCTTTGATCACGAGCCACAGCACCGCGGCACCCACGAGCCCGAGCGCGGTGATGATTCCGACTTTGCGCATCATGGAAAGGCTCCATCGGTGTGGGCGTGGCTCTTCGTGCAGGCGCGGCACTCAATGGGCCATCAGAACGGGAAGCGTCATCGAATCCAGCACGGTCCGGCTCACGCCGCCCAGCAGCAGCTCGCGCGCCCGGCTGTGGCCGTAGCAGCCCATCACGAGCAGGTCCGCGCCGCAGTCCGCGGCGGTCGACAGCAGCGCCTCGCCGGCATGGTCCTGCGGAAGCCTGGCGTGCTCGTGCACCCGCTCGATGCCATGCAGATACAGGTAGTCGCGCACCTTCAAGGACAGGGGCTGCGATTCGTCGCCTTCCTCTTCGATCAGATGCACGTGGCGTGCGCTCTGCAGGAAGGGGATCGCGGCGGCGAGCGCCCGCGCACATTCGCGCGTGGGCTTCCACGCCAGCAGGACGATGTCCGGCGAACTTGCAAGCTCGCCGGAAAAAGGAACGACCAGCGCCGGACGACCGCTGCCGATCACGATCGATTCGACGAAGCCGGCGGGCACGTCGAAGCCGTTCGCGTCATCGGGATCGCGCTGGCCGAGGAACACGAGGTCCGCCAGGAGCGCCTGGCGGGTGAAGGTCTCGACCACCGGCTCGCTGGTCAGCTCGAGCCATTCGCAGGGCGCGTCCGACACGGCGCACGCCTCCTGGTAGGTCGCGATCGCGCGGCGGCGATGCTCGGCATCGATCGGTTCACCTGGCGGCAATGGCGGAAGGCCGGGCCCGACGGGCAGCAGCGCAAGGTGGTTCGGCGCCACGGCGAACAGGGCGCTGACACGGGCGCGCCACGCGAGCGCGAGCCGCAGTGCGAGATGGAGTCGGGCGGCGGCGCGGGTGGTGCCGTCCAGGTGCACCAGGAGGGATCGATACGCGGTCATGGCGTTCCCCGTGTGCGAAGAAGTTGGTGTCAAGGCGCCGCAAGCCGCGGCTCAGTCCTGGACCACCAGGTCGTTCTTCACGGAGGTCACGCCGGGTGCGGACCATGCCGCGTGCTGCACCGCGTTGAACTCGGCCCACGAATGCACTGTACCCCGCAGTTTGATCTGCGAGCCGGTCACCGCGATGTCGATCTGCTCGGCCTCGCGATCCGCCTGCCGCACGAGCGCATCGCGAAGGCGTTTTTCGACGTCGGAAGGAACGACCTTCGGCGTGAAGCCGATCAGGTTGGAGACTCCGGTCACGCCCATCAGATTGCGCACCGCCTTTTCCGCCGCCTTGCGCTGGTATTCCCATTCGACTTCACCGGTGAGCGTGACCCAGCCGTTCTCCACCATGGCCTTGACCTTGTCCGCGGGAACGAGCGCCGACCACGCGAGCCCGCGTTCGACCGCGAGGGCGATGTCGGCGTCGGTGCGCTGGTCGGAATCAGGCAACTTGACCGTGATCTCCACCGCCAGCGCCTTGACGCCGCTGACGCGTTGCGCCGCCCGCTCGGCGGCGTACTTTTCGGCGTGGCTCGCCACATGGCCGGTCAGCGTGACCACGCCGTCGCTGGCGGCCACGCCGAGGCCGGTGGATTTGATCGCCGGGTCCCAGTCCAGTTCTGCCTGGACGTCGCTTCGAAGTTCAGCGTCCGATCTCATGATGCTTCCTTTCGTTCATCTGCAATTCGCGAAGCGACGCGCGCAGCGTGCGCTTCAGTGTCACTCTAGGGCGCCTGGGCGGGGCCGCCTTGCGCTGGATCAAGCGCGCGCAATGCCGGATGTCAGCGGCCCCGCGGGCCGGCGTCATCCGCCGTGCGCTGGCAGTGCGTTCAAGGGAATGCGCAGGTAGGCGATGCCGTTGTCGTCAGGCGGCGGCAGTTGTCCGCCCCGCACGTTGACCTGGATCGACGGGAGGATGAGGGTCGGCATGTCGAGCGTCGCGTCGCGCGCGGTGCGCATCGCGACGAACGCGTCCTCGCCGATGCCGTCGCGGGCGTGGATGTTGCCGGCGCGTTGCTCGGCCACGGTGGTTTCCCACCGAGGCTGGCGAGAGGCCGGCGGGTAGTCGTGGCAGACATACATCGTCGTCTCGGGCGGCAGGTCGAGCAGCCTTCGCATCGAGCGGTAGAGCTGACGCGCGTCGCCGCCGGGGAAATCGGCGCGCGCGCTGCCCAGGTCGGGCATGAAGAGCGTGTCGCCGACGAAGACCGCGCCGTCGATCAGGTAGGCCATGTCGGCGGGGGTGTGGCCGGGCACCAGCAGCGCGGTGGCCTCGATGTCGCCGATCCTGAAGGTCTCGCCGTCCTTGAACAAGTGGTCGAACTGGCTGCCGTCGGGCAGGAAGCCGGGCTCGAGGTTGAACAGCTTCTTGAAGGTCGATTGAACGAGGCGGATGTGCTCGCCGATGGCAATCCGGCCGCCCGCATGGGCCTGCACATGCCGGGCGCCGGACAGATGGTCGGCGTGCGCGTGGGTTTCGAGGATCCAGTCGACCTGCAGGCCGTTGTCGCGGACATGGGCGAGCAGCCGGTCGGCCGATCGGGTGCTGGTGTGGCCCGACCTGAAATCGTAGTCCAGCACCGGATCGATGACCGCGGCGCGGTGGGTGGCCGGGTCCCACACGACATAGGAAATGGTCCATGTCTGGGGATCGAAAAAGCCTTGGGTGGTGGCTCGGTTTGCCATGAGGGTCGCTCCGGGTTGCGTATCAATCTATTGACAAATAATATATAAAAACATATAGTATTTCAATCGGAAAGAAAAAGCTCTTCATGAAGCGTGCACTGCCTGTCATCGACCCTGAAGCCCTGCGCGGTGCCGCAAGCCAGGCTGTCGGCGCGCTCAAGTTGCTCGCCAACGAGGACCGGCTGCTGCTGCTGTGCCAGTTGTCGCAAGGCGAGATGTGCGTGAGCGACCTGGAAGAAGCACTGGGGATCCATCAGCCGACGCTGTCGCAACAGCTGGGCGTCCTGCGCGGGGAGGGCGTGGTTCAGACCCGCCGCGAGGGGCGGACCATTTTCTACCGCGTGTCCGACCCGGCGATGCTTGAAATCCTCTCGCTTCTCTATCGCCTGTACTGCCCGAAGGAAGACCGATGACCATCGACTGGAACCACTTCACGCCGCTTGCCGCATTGGCCGGCGGTGTTCTGATCGGCATCGCCGCGGCGATGTTCGTGCTGCTCAACGGGCGCATCGCCGGGATCAGCGGGGTGCTAGGCGGACTGCTCCGGCCTGTCGCCGGCGACCTGGCATGGCGTGTGGCCTTTGTCCTGGGCTTGATCGGCGCGCCCCTGGCGTATGCCGTGTTCGCTGCGGTGCCCGAGCCCCGGATCAACGCCGGCTACGGCGCGTTGGTGCTCGCGGGGCTGCTCGTGGGCGCAGGCACCCGCTACGGTGCCGGCTGCACCAGCGGTCATGGCGTGTGCGGTCTGTCCCGCCTGTCACCGCGCTCGCTCGTCGCGACGGCGGCCTTCATGGGCGCCGGATTCGTGACGGTGTTCGTGATTCGCCATCTGCTCGGAATCTGAGGTCTTCGCCATGTTCATCGTTCTCGCTTCGCTGCTCTCCGGGCTGGTCTTCGGCCTGGGCCTGATCGTTTCCGGGATGGCCGATCCGGCCAAGGTGCTCGGCTTCCTCGACCTGGCTGGCCCCTGGGATCCGTCGCTGGCGTTCGTGATGGCGGGGGCCATCGCCGTCGGCACGGTGGCATTCATGGTTGCGAAGCGGCGTGCCGCCTCGCTGCTCGGCGCTCCGATGCGGCTGCCTTCGTCGCGCCTCATCGACCGCCGTCTGGTCGGCGGCAGCCTGCTGTTCGGCGTTGGCTGGGGCATCGCCGGCTTCTGCCCCGGGCCGGCGCTGGTGTCGCTCGGCATGGGCGAGGTCAAGGCGGTGGTCTTCGTGGCCGCGATGCTGGCGGGCATGGCGGTGTTCGAGTTGCTCGAACTGCGCCGGCGCGCGCCAGCATCCCGAACCGCCTGAACCTGAGCGGCCTGCCGTCTATTGGATCTTCAGGGTCCGGCTGCCGGAGCCTTCGCGCTTGGGCAGGGTGAGGCGCAGCACGCCGTCGTCGAGCTTCGCGACGGCGGCCTTGTCGTCGACGTCGCTGGCGAGCGTGAAGCCGCGCGAGACCGTGCCGTGGTAGGTCTCGCGAACCAGCGAGCGGCCGTGCGTTTCTTCCTGCTCCTTCTTGACTTCGGCGGCGATCGAGACATAGTTGCCATCGATCGAGACGCGAATGTCTTCCTTCTTGGCGCCGGGCAGTTCAGCGCTCACGAGGTACTCCTTGTCGTTCTCGCTGATGTCGACGCGGATGTCTGCCGGCAGCGTGTGCTCGTCGATGAGTTGCATCGGGCGTGCCCAGCGGCGGAACAACTCGGGAAACAGATTGTCGATTCGATCGAAGCGGGTCAACGTGTTCATTTGAGGTACTCCAGTACGGGTTGGACGGTATCGATCGGCGGTCCCGGGGACGGCTTTCGACCGACGCAGCCAGTCTATGCACGGGGCAGGGCGGCGAATTGCGCCCGGTCAAGGAACCGTCATGTCGATGACGAACTTGCGCTGCGTCAACTCGCGGGTGCGGAGCGCGCCAATACTCTGGTGCCTCGATCCACTTTCGAAGGAGGTTCCCATGTACCAGCGAATCCTTGTTCCCGTCGATGGCAGTTCGACCTCGGACCACGGCCTCGACGAAGCGATCCGCATCGCGAAACTCACGCAGGGGCGGATTCGCCTGTTCCACGTGATCGACGATCTTTCGTTCGCGTTGGCGCTCGGCAGCGAACCGCGCCATGCGGACGACCTTCTGAAACAGCTGCGCAGCGAAGGCTCGCGGATCCTGGACGAGGCGCAGGCCACCGTCCAGGCCGCCGGGGTCGATGTGGATACTTGCCTCGGCGACAACTTTCCCGGCTCGGTGCAGGACAAGGTCGCTGCCGAGGCGGTGGACTGGGGCGCCGAGCTGATCGTGCTCGGCACCCACGGGCGGCGCGGAGCGGCGCGGCTGATTCTGGGAAGCGGCGCGGAGCGCATCCTCCGGCAGGCGCCCGTGCCCGTCCTGCTGGTCCGCGCACCCGCCGGCAAGGATGCCGCTGCCGAATTGCTGCGAGCGAGCGCGTCCGTGGCCGCGATGGCCGCCGCCTGAAGTGGAATCCTTTCACACCGCCTTCCAGCCCGTGGACCGTACGCTGGTGACCGCGCTGCAGCAACACCTGCAGGCAGAAGCTGGCCGGGCGGTGTCGCTGATCGAAACCCACATCTCCTGGGTGCTGCTGACCGACCGCCTGGCCTACAAGCTGAAGAAGCCGGTGGGCCTGCCGTTCGTCGACTTCCGCACGCTGGCGGCACGCAAGCATTTTTGCGAAGAAGAATTGCGGCTCAACCGCCGACTTGCGCCCGAGATCTACATCGACGTGACGGCGGTGTGCGGCACGCCCGATGCCCCGCACCTGGGCGCCGGCGAGCCGATCGACTATGTGGTCCGCATGAGGCGCTTTCCGGAGGCTTCCCTGCTGCGCAACCTGGTCCTCGATGGCCGGCTCCGGATCGAGCAGCTGGCGCGCTTCGCGCAGCACCTCGCCGAGTTCCACGACCGGGCGGACGCAGCGGCGCTCTCCTCGGCATTCGGTACACCCGAGCAAGTCCTTCGGACGATGAAGACCGCGCTTGCAGGCCTGGCCGACGAGCCTGTTGCCGGACCGCTGGCGGCGTTGCGGGCCTGGGTGGAGGCACAGGGAAGCGCGCTATGGACCGCGTGGGCCGAACGGCACTGCAAGGGCTTCGTGCGTGAATGCCACGGCGATCTTCACTTGTCCAACGTGGTGCTCATCGACGACGCGCTGACGGCCTTCGATTGCATCGAGTTCGATCCGGCGCTGCGCTGGATCGACGTCATCAGCGACGTCGCCTTTCTCTCGATGGACTTCAAGGCCCACGGCCGCGAGGATCTCGCGTTTCGCTTTCTCGATGTCTATCTGCAGCACAGCGGCGACTATGCCGCCATGCCGGTGCTGCGGGCCTACGAGGTCTATCGCGCGCTGGTGCGTGCCATGGTGGCGAGGCTTCGGGATCGGGAGTGCGCGGAGCGCGCGACGAGGGCCGGCCCCGACTATCTTGCCTGCGCGGCGGGCCTCGCCAGCCAGGCCGGCCGTCCGACAGCGCGACTGATGATCACGCATGGCCTGTCGGGGTCGGGAAAATCGACGATCGCGACGGAAATGCTGGCGTTGGCCGGGGCGATACGCATCCGGTCGGACATCGAGCGCAAGCGGCTCTTCGGCTTGGAACCCCTGGCGCGCTCCGTGGGCCATGACATCTACACGCCCGAGGCGACCCGGCGCACCTTCGATCGGCTGTGGGCCTGCGCCAGGACCGCACTGCAGGCCGGCTATCCGGTGATCGTGGATGCCGCGTTCCTGCGCCGGGACGAGAGGCTGGCGTTCCGCGCCCTGGCCATCGAACTGGGCGTGCCTTTCGCGATCCTCCATTGCGAAGCGACCGCAGCGCAGTTGCGAGAGCGGGTCGCGGCGCGCCAGGCCAGCGGGAACGATGCGTCGGAAGCAAACCTGCAGGTGCTGGAGCGGCAAATTGCGACACACGAACCACTCGACGAGGGGGAGCGTGCGACGGCGTTCCATGTGGTGAGCGACGCGTCGCTGAAGATCGCGCCGCTGGTGGACCGCTGGCTCGCGCTGAAGCGCTGACGGGGGCGCCTATTCGAACAACAGCGCCGCGGAGGGCAGATCCACCTTTGTCGACGCGCCCGGGGATTCGGTCTTCGCCTTCGATTCGGCCGGCGCGCGCACCAGCAGCACCGGCACGGTGGCGTAGCGCAGGATGTTCTCGGCGCTGCTTCCCATCACCACTCTGCCGACCCCGCGGCGGCCGTGGGTGCCGAGCACGATCAGGTCGGCGGGCCAGCTGGCGGCCTCGGTCGTGACCTGTTCGTGCACTGACCCCGAGAAAGTGTCGCGCAACGCGACGTCGGCTTCGACTCCCGCGGCCTGCGCCGTGGCCCTGCTTTTTTCGAGGAGGGCCCGGCCCTGTTCACGCAGGCTGTCGAGCCAGTCGCCCGCATAGCCCGCATAGGCATCCATGGCAAGGGCGAAGGACAGTTCATCGATCACGTGCAGCAGCCGCAATTGGCCGTGGGTGAGCTGGGCGATGCGGAGGGCTTCGTCCAGCCCGCGCTCCGATGTCGGACTGCCATCGACGGGTACAAGAATTCGTTGATACATGTCAGGCCCTTCTGAAATCCAGTGATGAGGGTCTTCAGTATCCTGACATTGCATGTCGGAGATTTGATCTGGCGCAACTCCGCCCGCTCGTTCGCATTGAACATTGGGGACCCCAGACCTTTCTCCGGAGTGCACCATGAAGATTCTTCTTGCCGTCGACGGCAGCGACTACACGAAGCGAATGATTTCCTACCTCGGAGCGCACAGGGACCTGTGGGTGACGGGGCATGCGTTCACGGTGCTGCACATCGTCCTGCCCGTTCCGCACCGGGCCGCGGCTTTCGCCGGGCCGGACATCGTGCACGCCTACTACGAGGACGATGCCCGAGTCGTTCTCGAGCCCGTGCGGGCGCAGCTGGCCGAACAGGGGATCGTCGCGGAGGTGGTCCACAAGGTGGGCCACCCGGCGGACGAGATAGCGTCCTATGCGGAAAAAGGCAAGTTCGACCTCCTGGTCATGGGATCGCACGGGGTGGGCGCGCTGAAGAACCTGGTGCTGGGCTCGGTCGCCACCAAGGTGCTGGCGAAGTGCGCGGTGCCGGTATTGCTGGTGCGTTGAAATGAAGGCGTTCATGTTCGTCGCCGCGACCTTGCTCGCGACACTGATTTTGGTCGCAGCCGGACTGGGGGAGGCGGACCAGGGGCCATCGATCGGATGGGTCGGGTTATCGCAACGATGAGGTTCCGGGAGTTCCTGGCGAGCGCGTCCGACTGCGAACAGGGGGCGCCAAGGCCCAGTCGGGGCCGGCGTCTATTCGAAGGGCGTGGCCTTCCTCACGACCGACTCGGCCGTTTCGATGCCGCCCGCCTTGTCATCGCGTGACGCGCTCTCGATCGAAGGGTCCGGCAGCTCGTTCGGCCGCTCGATGTCGGTTCGGTCCGGATCCCATACGGGCCGGGGGAACTCGCCTGCAGGCTCTTCGTCAGGGGTCGGGGCTGCGGATCGGCGTGTGCGTCCTGGCCCGGGGCGGGGCTTCGAGTGCTTCTTCATGATCTGCTGCCTTTGGCTCAAGGACGTGAGGACGCGGTGGGGGCAATCAGTGGGCTATGAATCGGCGGCTGCTTGACGGGCAGGCGCTCATTTGCCGGTCGTCCTGGCCACCGCATCCTTGGCCGCCTGCGCCGCCTGCCGCGTGGCCTCTTCGGCCTTCTGCAGCGCCTCACGCGTTGCGCTGGCGGCCGCCTTGGCTTCTTCCTTGCTGGCGGCCACGGCGCTCCGGACCGCCGCCTCGGCCTTCGCGAGAGCTTCCCTGGTGGCCGCAGACGCCTTCTTGCTTTCCTCTTCGGCCTTGAGCGCGGCTTCCTTGCTGGCGTCGAGTGCCCGGCTGACGGATTCCGATGCCTTCTCCTCGAAGCGGTTCGCCGAATCCGCCGCCTTCTTCGCGGCGCGGCGGATGGCCTCGGCGATCGCCTGGGAGACCTTGCCGGCGTTCACCTTGCTTTGCTCGGCGGCGGCCTTGGCTGCGTCGGCGGCCTTCTGTGCGGCGATTTCCGCATCGCGGGCGGCCTTGCTTGCGGCATCGCGAATCTTCTGCGTCGGCGTCGATGCGGGACTCAGCTGGCCGGGTGCCGTGTAGTCGGCGGCGGTCGCTCCAGCGCATGCCACGGCAACCAGCATCGCAAGCAGCATCTTCGGTGACATGGCATGGTCTCCCGGGTTTCAAAAGCCGCCACTCAGGCGCCCACGTGCACCGAGGCGATCTCCGCGTCGGTGGACGTCGGATTTCAGGTATTTCCTTTCATGGCGGACCGACTCTCGTTGCGGTACCGCTGAGGCAACTGTAGGCAGGGGGCCGCGACACGGCTTGCGCTGGATCAAATGGAAGCCAACTCTCGTCATGCGGAGTTCTTGATCTGACGCAAGGCGCGAGCGTCGGTTCGGAGCCACGCTGCCACTCTCGCCGCGCAGGCGTGAAAAGACACAGGAGCCGCCCATGACAACCGATGCGATCTACTGTTTCGATCGAGCGAGCGTCCTGTTCGCAATCCATCCAGAGGGCAGCGCAGGACCTCGCGTCGTTGCGGAGATAACCGAAGACGCGCTGCGCGACATCTTCGGCGCCCAGGGAGGGGGCGACGGCCTCGTCGAGGCGTGTCGGGAGCACGCCGACCGGATCGAGGAGTCGGCGATGCGGCACTACCGGCGCGATCCGGAGAAGCCGGTGATGCTCCAGACCGCCGACTTCGAGCTTCCGTGGTCGCTGGCGACCGATTCGGTACATTGAGCGGAGCCAGTGAGGACCACATGGTGCACGCTTTGCTCGACCATCTTCCGCAATGAGAGGGACCCCATGGCTGTTCGATCCTTGGCAAGGTGCCTCCTGGCGGTCTCGGCGCTCTCCGGCGTGCCGGCCGCTGCCCAGTCACGCGGAGAACTGCTGTATACGACGCACTGCGTCGCCTGCCATACCACGCAGGTTCACTGGCGAGAGCGGAGGCTCGCGAAGGACTGGAACAGCCTCCAGGCGCAAGTGGCGAACTGGCAAGCCGCAGCCTCGTTGAACTGGAGCGAGGACGACATCGCCGCTGTCACGCAGCATCTCAACGAGCGCTTCTATGGATTCAAGGCGCCCTCGGGCCCGCCGGTGGTGTTGGGGCCGACGGGGCGCGAGCGGCCCTGATCGCACCATCAAGAAGTGGGTGCGAGATAGTCGTGTTCGACGGTGCCGAGCGCGAGCGTCATGTCGGCGATGTAGTGCACCGCCGATTCGACCTTCAGCACCGGCAGCTCGGCCACCGGCGCCAGCGCGTGCGGATGCAGTTCGAGCGAGGCAGGGCCGCTCCAGGCGCCGTGCAGCGTGACGTCGACCATGTGGTAGCGCACCAGCTCGCAGATGCGCGGGGTGCCGTCGACATGCGGGATGATCTTGAGCAGGAAGTTCGGCTGCGCGATCGCTGCGAGTATCGGCGCGTGTTCGAGCGTGCGGTGCTTGAAGCCCATCGTCGCCTTGGCGACCCGCACCTTCCCATAGTCGAGGGTGCCGACCACCACGTCGGTCTCGTAGTCGAGTACCGGCGAGGCCAGCTTCTTGGGAAAGCCCCACAGCTCGCGGCCGCCGGCGATCGGCGGATGGTCGTCGAGGTACATCGCGTGCACGTAGGCGCCTTGCTCCATCCCCTTGTCGGTGCGCAGCTGCACCGGGATCACCTGGCCCGATTCGGTGTAGTCGCCGAAGCCGGTGGAGTCTGGCATGCGGATGAATTCGTACTTCACCAGCGGCTCGACCACTTCGAGCGGTTCGGGCACCACGGCACGCAGCGCATCCATGTCGGTGCGATAGGTGATGACGACGAACTCGCGCCGCGTGAAACGGTACGGCCCCGGTGGAAATGCCGGACTGGTCAGGGGCATGGCGAATGCGGTCCGGCGTATGTCGGCGATGTTCATGGGGGCTCCGGGTTGGTTGCGTGAGAATTCATCGGCCGCTAGATGCGAACCTCGGGAGGCGTTGCCGGATGTTCATGGGGGTCCGTCATTTGGATGCTACAACGCACAGCATGCGGCGCATTCACAACCGAAAGGAAAAAGCGATGTCAGGAAAAGTTGCAGTGGTCGTTGGCGGCGGCAGCGGAATGGGTGCCGCCGCCGCCCGCAAGCTTGCGGGGAACGGGTTCGAGGTGGCGGTCTTGTCTTCGTCCGGCAAGGGCGAGGCGCTCGGCAAATCGTTGGGCGGCATCGGCGTCACCGGGTCCAACCAGTCGAACGAGGACCTTGCGCGCCTGATCGATCTGACGATGGCGCGCTGGGGCCGCATCGACGTACTGGTCAACGGTGCCGGTCACGGGCCCAAATCGCCCTTGCTCGAATTGACCGATGCGCAGTGGATTTCAGGCATGGACATCTACCTGATGAACGTGGTCCGCGCGGTGCGGCTGGTCACGCCGGTGATGGAGAAGCAGAAGGACGGCGCGATCATCAACATCTCGTCGGCCTGGGCCGTGGAACCCAGCGCGATGTTCCCGGTTTCGGGTGTGTTCCGTGCCGGGCTTGCCGCCTTCACCAAGCTCTACGCCGATCAGTACGGGGCCAGCAACGTGCGCATGAACAACGTGCTGCCTGGCTGGATCGACAGCCTGCCGGCCAAGGAGGAGCGCCGCCAGAGCGTGCCGCTGCAGCGTTACGGCACCAGCGAGGAAGTCGCGGCGACCATCGCCTTCCTTGCCTCGGACGATGGCGCCTACATCACGGGTCAGAACATTCGGATCGATGGTGGGCTGATGCGCTCGTTGTAGGTGCGTGCCTGACGCGCAGCATCGGCGAGCTTGAACGCGAACTGCAAGGGCGTGGTGGCGGTGGGGATCGCAGCCAGGGCGATCGACGCCTGTCGCGATGCGGCCTCGATGCCGGTCTTCGATGGCGTCACCGAGAACCCCCTTTTCGCGGACATTGACAGCAGTGCGGCAACCTGTTCGCGCCCGTTCATCCCTCCGCCTCCGAGTCCGCCGCGATGCTCGCTCGCTGGCGCTGCGCTAGGCGGGACTTGCCGCGCCGCGGCGGTCAGTCGACCGACACCTTGACGTGCTTGAGCACTTCGGCGTAGCCAGCGCGATCGGCTTGCATCAGGTCCGCTACCTGCTGTGCAGGACCAGGGCTTGCCACGAAGCCGAAGGTCGCCAGGCGATCCTTCACCTCGGGCTGCGATAACGCCTCGTTGACGCCCTTGTTGATCGCGTCCGCGGTGGCGGCGGGCGTGCCGCGCGGCGCCATCAGCCCGACCCACGACAGCGAACTGACGCCCTTGGGCCCGCCCGCCTCCTCGAGCGTGGGCACCTCCGGCAGTGCCGGCGAGCGCGCGGCGTCCGCCACCGCCAGGAAGCGCAGCTTCCCTGCGCGCGCAAGGGGCCCCGCGGTTGCGATGCTGGCGTAGGCCCAGTCCACCTCGCCGGTCGACACCGCCGCGTACAGCTGCGAAGTCTCCTTGTACGGCACGTGCATCATCTCGACGCCCAATGCGTGGCCGAGGCGGGCCGAGCCAGGTGGATCGGCCCGCCTACCGCGTTCGAGCCGTAGCTCAGTACCCTGGACTTGCTGCCTGCTGCGTCGAGCAGGTCCTTGAGTGTCTTGTAGGGGCTGTTCGCGCCCACCGCCACGAAGAAGGCGGTCTTGTAGAGCAGCGCCACGGGCACCAGGTCCTTCTCGGGGTCGTAGGCCAGCTTCCTGAAGATCAGCGGGTTGATCGACAGGTTGCCGACGTCGGCCACCACAAGATCGTTGCCGGTCGGTGGCGCGCCCTTCACCGCATTGATCGCGACCACGCCCGCGCCCCCCGGCTTCGGGTCGACGACCACGGGGCGACCCCATGTCGCCTGCAGCCTCTCCGCCACCACCCGCGCGATGGTGTCGGGGCCGCTGCCGGCCGGCAGCGTGCTGGTGATGCGCACCGGGCCCGCGCTCAGGCCTGCGGGGGCCTGTGCGTTCACCAGCGGCGAGAGTGCGAGGGCGGCGAGCGTGGCTGCGGTGGCCACGAAGCTTCTTCTGTGCATGCTTTGTCTCCTGTGGGGCCGTGTCAGGCTCAGGCTTCGTCGACGATCGGGTTGCGAAGCACGCCGATGCCCTCGATCTCCACCTCGCACACATCGCCGGCCTTCATCCACACGGGCGGCTTGCGCGCCATGCCCACGCCCGAGGGCGTGCCGGTGATGACGATGTCGCCCGGCTGCAGCGCCATCGCTTCGGAGCACACCGAGACCAGCGTGGCGACGTCGAAGATCATGTGGCGAGTGTTGGCGTCCTGCAGCGTCTCGCCGTTCAGGCGGCAGGTCAATTGCAGTCCGCTCGCACCTGCAGGCAGCTCGTCGGCGGTCACGAACTCCGGCCCGAACGAGCCGCTGGCGTCGAAGTTCTTGCCCAGCGTCCACTGGTTGGTCCGCAGTTGGTAGTCGCGGATCGAACCGTCGTTGAACAGCGAATAGCCGGCCACGTGATCGAGCGCCTTCTCCTTGGGGATGTAGCGCCCGCCCTTGCCGATGACCGCGACCAGTTCGGCCTCGTAGTCGAACTGCGTCGACACCTTCGGGCGCAGCAGCGGCTGCTCGTGGCCGACCCACGAAGAGGGATAGCGCTGGAACACGACCGGGAACTTCGGCGGCTCGAAATTGCTTTCGGCCGCGTGGTCGATGTAGTTCAGGCCGATCGCGAAAGCCTTGGCCGGGTCCCGCACCGGCGGCAGGTACTTCAGGCCGTTGATCGAGCGCCGCGTGCCCGCGCGCGCGACCGCGTCGCGGGCCGCCTGCATGCCGGCTTCGCCCAGGCGCAGCAGCGCGTCGAGCGTGTCGGGCAAGCCGAGGGCGGTGAGGTCGACAAGTTCGTGGCCGATGCGCACGCCCAGCACGGGTCGACCCTGGTCGTTGGCGAATGCGATGAATCTCATGAGGGGGCTCCGGAAACGGGTTCGTGGTTGGTGATGAAGTCGTCGGGGAGCGGCGGCCCCCAGACGTAGAGCGAGTCGTGCGGCGGATGGTCGGCAGCGGGCCAGTCGAGGTCGTGGGGCACGAAGTCGATTTCGTGCGAGTACTCGGCATAGCTGCCCCAGGGATCACGCACGTAGTAGAAGTAGTTCGATCCCAGCACATGGCGGCCCACGCCCCAGCCCTTGTCGTGGCCGGCGGCGCGCATCTGCTCGGCGCCGTTGCCGACCTCGTCGATGCTGCCGACGTCCCAGCTCGAGTGGTGAAGTCCTGGCGCGTGCGATTTCGCGAACGCCACCAGGTGGTGGTCGCTGCCGTGCGGCCCATGCATGAACGCGATCACATCGCCCGAATGGTCGGACATGCGAAGGCCCAGCACCTGGGACGAGAATTCGGCCATGCGCCGCACGTCGGGCGTGAAGAACAGCAGGTGCGAGAGATGGCGCGGGCGCACCTGCGGCACGGCGCTGCGTGCCGGGGCCGCGCCTTGCCCCGGTGCGGCATCGCTGCGGGCCGCGGCGCGCGACTTCTCGCTCGGCGAGACCTTGGAAGCGACGATCAGCTGCAGCGGCGTGCCGTCCGGGTTGCGCAGCCACAGCCCGTCGCCGTCGGACAGCCGGTGCGCGGGGCAGGCGAGGCCGTGGCCTTGGATGCGCTCGCGCCATGCGGGCAGGTCGGCCTCGTCGATGCCGTAGCTCAGGTATTCGAGGCGCTTGGCCTCGTCGCTCTCGAAGACCGAGCCCCAGCAGTGCGGGTGGCCCCAGGTGTGGAGGTCGATACGGTCGGCTGAGCGCCGGACCTCGAGCCCGAAGGCAAGGTAGAAGCGCTCGGCCTCGTCGAGGTCAGGCACCGAGAACACGAAGCGGTTCAGCGAATGGACGGCGACGACGCCGGCGCGGCGACGCAGGTGGGCTGCGGTCATCGGGGCGCTCCTTCAGCCGGCCTGGCCGGTGATGTGCTTCAACAGGGCCCCGCCGTCAGCGGGCCACGTATCCGCGCGCCATGCCACGTGCTGGTCGGGGCGGATCAGCGTGTAACGCGCGCCGTACAGCTGCTTGAGCACGCGCTCCTGTGGCTGGATCACGGTCAGCGGAATGCCCGCCGCGCGGGCCGCCTCCTGCGCCTGCGTGAGCCCCGCCGCATCGGCGTCGTGCGACGCCAGCAGCGTGAAGCCCTGGCCGAAGTGGTCGTAGAGCGAGCTGCCGTCGTGCAGCCAGGCGTGCGGCGCGAGTGCACCGGGCCGGGCGCTCGGGATGTAATTCAGGAAGTCGAAGACCGGCGCCTCGCTGCCGTCCGGCACGATCACGGGTGAGCCCTCGTAGCGGTAGCCGAGCACCACGCCGAGCGTGTTGAACTCGCGCAGCTTCGCGACCTGGATCCGCATGCCGACCTCGCGGCGCATCTGCTCGCCGGCCTCTGTCGCGTCCTCCAGCCCTTCCTGCCAGAGCTGGTTGCCGAGCACCGAGTGGTTGGCGACCGCTTCGTCCATCACCATGTCGTGCACCGGGCGGCGCTCCTTCTCGTAGCTGTCGAGAAGGGCCGGTGCGCCCCAGCCCTGCAGCACCGCGGCGATTTTCCAGCCGAGGTCGACGCCGTCGGCCACGCCCATGTTCATGCCATAGCCGCCGAAGGGCGGATGCAGGTGGCAGGCGTCGCCCACGAGGAACACGCGGCGGTCGGCGTACTTGTCGGCGATCAGGCGGCTCGCCACCCATTCGTCGGTGCTGAGGACTTCGACCTCCAGCGCGTCGAGCCCGGTCGCCCGGCGGATCAGGTCCGGCGCGTCTTCGGCGCTGAGCTTCTGGCCCTCGCGCAACTGCGTGGGCATGAAGAACCACTTGTCGCCGCTGTCCATCGGGCCGATCAGGCTCGGCACGTCGCCGTTGATCTGCCAGTACATGATCGCCGGCCCGTGCCGGTGCGCCTGGGCGAGACCGGGCGCGCGGAACACCACGTTGTAGTTGCGCGAGAGGCCATAGCTGCCCTCCAGCCTGGCGCCGATGGCCGCGCGCACCGTGCTGCGCGCGCCGTCGGCGCCGACCAGGTAGCGGCAGGCGACCTCGAAGCTGCCTCCGTTCTCGAGGTCCTTCACCTGAGCGACGACGCCGGCGTCAGCCTGCTCGAAGAGCGCGAGCTCGCAGCTGAAGCGCAGCTCGACGCTGGGCAGCGTCTGCACGTGCGCGCGCATCACTTCCTCGACCGAATACTGGGGGATCCACTGCGCGTGCTCGGAGTACAGCGGGTTCTTGCCCGGCGCGCAGTACATCGCGTTCTCGATGCTCGCCAGGCGCGGGCCGTTCAGGCGGGTGCAGAACACCACGTTCGAGGGATAGTCCAGCCCCAGCGGCGATGCCGCGCGTAGCGCGTCGGCGATGCCCCAGCGCCGCATGTGCTCGCGGGTTCGCACGTTGGTCGTCTTGGCGCGGGGCGCGTAGCCGACGCGGTCGTTGCGCTCGATCAGCAGGCAGGGGATGTCGCGCTGCCCCAGCTCGATCGCGAGCGCCAGGCCCGCGGGGCCGGCGCCGACGATCAGGACCTGCGGCTGCGTATTGGGTTCTTGCTTCACTCTCGTCTCCTTCGCCCCATGGACATTGGCATCCACGGCGCTGTTGGAGGCGGATGGTAGGAAGGCGGCCGAAATAACAAAAGATGGCAGAATCGTCGAACCGATACCTCTTTCGTATCGGTCTCCAGTTTCATGAAGTTGCACCACCTGCGCGATCTGCTGGCTGTCGCCGACCATGGCAGCCTGCGCGCCGCCGCCCGCGAGATCGGGATCGCCCAGCCGGCGATGACGCGGAGCATCCAGGAACTCGAAAGGGAACTGGGCGTCGCCCTGTTCGAGCGAAGGTCGCGCGGCATCGTGCCCACCGCGATCGGCGAGGCCTTCATCCGGCGGGCACGCAGCGTCGACAACGAGTTGCTGCGCGCGCGCGACGAGGTCGCGCAACTGCGCGGCCTGACCCACGGCAGCGTGCGCGTGGCGCTGTCGATGGTGCCGCACATGGCCTTGCTGCCCGAGGTGCTGCGCCCCTTCCGCCAGCGCTTTCCGGATGTGCGGCTCGATGTCCTCGACGCCGTGTTCCCTACGGTGGCGGCCGAGGTGCAGGACGGAACGATCGACTGCTACGTCGGCCCCCCGCCCGAACAGGTGCCCGAGGGCCTTCTTGTCGAGAAGCTCTTCGACAACACCCGTGTGATCGTCGGACGCAGGGGCCATCCGCTCGGCCGCGCCAGGTCATTGAGCGAGCTCGTGGCGGCGGAGTGGCTCACCACCTCGATCACGGCCCAGGCGGAGCACGAACTCGGCCCCCTGTTCGCGCAGCATGGCCTGCCGCCGCCGACCCTGGTCATGCAGGCGCATTCCGCGCTGACGCTGATCGTTACCTTGCTCTATTCGGACCTGCTCGCCATGCTGCCCTCGCAATGGATGAGTTTTCCGTTGACGCGCGATGTGCTGCAGGCCTTCGACATCTCGGAGCCGCTGGCGGCGCCCCCGATCTGCATCATCCAGCGCGCGGGCCTGCCGTTGACACCGGCCGCGGAGCATCTGTGCGACCTGTTGCGGCGCGCCGCCGGCCACATGGAAAACGGGAACATGGGCGAGGCCGTCGGCGTGCCCTGACCCGCTCACGCCGCCGGCGTGAAGCCGCACCGCGCCCGCGAAGCCTCGCCACGATGGCGGCGTCCGATTCATTTCAGGTATCGATAGCGCAGGTTTGGCATCTTCTGCGTTCGCTCGCCCGCGACTAGGATCCGCGGCGGCGACGGCCATCGTGTCGCCGGCAGCCGAACCCTATCGAAGGAGACAAGACATGACAGCAGCCGTAGCGGCGCTACCCCGGAAGTTCCGCCAGCTCATCGCCGGTGAGTGGGTCGAGGCGGAGGGCGGCCGGACTTTCGACGACATGAACCCCTTCAGCGGGGACGTCTTCGCCGAGGTACCCGTCACGACCGGCGGGCGGATCCAGTCCGGCATGGTCAACGTCAACGGGCCGACCATGGGCGGCGAGCCGCAGATTCCGTTCGGCGGCGTGAAGGACAGCGGCTGGGCGCGCTTCGGCCGCTGGGCCATCGACATGTTCACCGATCTCAACTTGGTCACGGTGAGCCAGAACAAGCGCCAGTACCCGCTGTAGGCACGGTCGACTCTCCCCCGGAAAGAAAGCACATGAAAAAGATAGACATCTACAACCACGTTCTGCCGCCGGCCTATTTCGACCTGGTCAAGAAGCACTCGAAGGACGCCGGCATCGTCAAGCGCATGGCTGGCCTGCCGATGCTGTGGGACCTCGAAGCCCGCGCGAAGATGCTGGACGAGAAGTTCCCCGACGTCGTCCAGGTGCTGACTCTGAGCGCCCCCGCGCCAGAGTACCTCGGCGGCCCGGACCAATCGCCCGGCTTCGCCCGCGTCGCCAATGACGGCATGGCGGAAATTTGCAAGCGCTGGCCCGACCAGTTCCCGGTCTTCGTGGCCTCGTTGCCGATGAACAACGTGCCGGCGGCGCTGAAGGAAATGGACCGCGCCATCGAAGAACTCGGCGCCCGGGGCGTGCAGATCATCACCAACGTCAACGGCCGGCCGCTGGACGATCCGGAGTTCTATCCGATCTTCGAGCGCATGGCGAACAAGCATCGCTTGCCGATCTGGATGCATCCGTTCCGTCCGGGCACCACGGCCGACTACAAGGGCGAGGAGCGCTCCAAGTACGAGATCTGGCAGGTGCTCGGCTGGCCCTTCGAGACTTCGGTGGCCATGTCGAGGATGGTGTTCTCGGGCCTGCTCGAGAAGCTGCCCGACCTGCGGATCATCACGCACCATTGCGGCGGGATGCTGCCCTATTTTGCCGGTCGGGCCGAATCGCTTTGGGCGCAACTCGGCAGCCGCAGCGCGGACGGCAGCGAGGCCGACGTGCTGAAGCGGCTGTCGAAGGCGCCGATCGAATACTTCAAGATGTTCTACGGCGACACCGTGCTGGGTGGTTCCCGGGCGGCGCTGCGCTGCGGGCTGGACTTCTTCGGTGTCGATCATGTGGTGTTCGCATCGGACTGTCCGTTCGACCCCGAAGGCGGTCCGATGTTCATTCGCGAAGGCATCCGCTCCGTCGAGGACTTGGGCCTCAGCGACGAAGACCGCGAGAAGCTCTACCTGGGCAACGCCCTTCGGCTGATGCGCCTGCAGCGCATCGGCAAGTAACGATCACAAGCCCGAGGCCATTCGAAATGATCACTTCGATCCGACTTCTTGCCGCCGTCGCAACCGCGGTCTTCTCATTGGCGTCGCCAACGGTCCATGCACAGCCCGCAACCACGTTTCCGGGCAAGCCGGTCACGCTGGTCGTGCCGTTCACCTCCAGCAGCGGCAGCGACATCATCGCGCGCATCATCGCGCCGAAGCTCGCCGCACGCTGGGGCCAGCCCGTCGTGGTGGACAACAAGCCCGGCGCGAGCGGCAACCTCGGCGCCCAGCAGGTGGCGACGGCCGCACCCGACGGCCACACGTTGCTCATGGCGATCAACACCTTCACGATGACGCCGTCGATCTACAAGAAGATGCCCTTCGACGCCGTGGCGGACTTCGCCCCGGTGGCCCTGCTCGCCGAGGCGAGCTTCGTCTTCGCGGTCAACCCAGGCGTGCCGGCGACCGACATGAAGTCCCTGGTCGCCTACGCCAAGCAGAACCCCGGCAGGCTCAACTACGCCACGCCGGGCAACGGAACGCCGCAGCATCTGGCGATGGAACTGCTCAAGTCGAAGACGGGCATCGATGTCGTGCACGTGCCCTACAAGGGCATTGCCGGCGCGATCACCGACCTGATGGGCGGCCAGGTGCAGATGATGTTCGCCACCGTGCATTCGATGCGCCCGCACGCGCAGGCCGGCAAGGTGCGGCTGCTGGCGGTCACGGGCCAGACGCGCAGCACGTTCGCGCCGGACGTGCCGACCTTCAAGGAGCAGGGCATCGACGTCATGGACGGCGTCGATGCCTGGTTCGCGGTCATGGCGCCGGGCCGCACGCCGCCGGAACTCGTGGCGCGGCTGAACCGTGACTTCGTCGCGGTGCTGAGTTCCGACGAGGTGAAGGAAAGCCTCGCGAAGCAGGGGCTGGTGGTTCGGACCAGTTCGCCGTCCGATCTCGCGGCGCTCGTGAAACGTGACCTCGCGCGCTGGCGCCAGGTCGTCAACGATGCCAGGATCACGCTGGACTGACCGCCTTGCCGTTCGCGTCGGACGGCTCCCGCCGCGTGATCAGCGTGTCTATCGAGTCATTGAGCAGCTTGATCGTGAGGGGCACGTCGCGGCTGAGCGCAGCCTCCATGATCTCGCGGTGCTCCACACGCGTGAACTCCGGGTCGATCCGCCGCACGTTGAGCCGCCGGTGCCGGTCGGCGGAGTCGAACAACTGCTCATGAAAATCGAGCAGCCACTTCGAGGGGCAGGCCGCGATGATGGCCGCGTGGAACTTGCGATGCAGCAGTTCCCATTCGCGGTTCGTGTGGCCGGAGGCGACCGTCATCGGGCAGCGCCACATGCGGTGATACGCGAACACGACCTTTTCTTCCCATCCCTCGTCGCCGTTCAGCAGCGACTCCCGGACCACCACTTCGTTCAGCAGCCGGCGCGCGCGGACGAGGTCGAGCAGATCGTCGTTCGACAAGGTCGCCACCCGGAAGCCGCGGCGCTCGACCTGCTCGACGAGGCGCACGGAAGTCAGTCGGTTGAGGGCCTCCCGGATCGGGCTGGCGCCCACCTGATAACGCTCCTGCAGGGTCTCGATGCGCAGCTTCTCGCCCGGTGGCCACTGGCCTTCGAGGATGTCTTCGCGCAAGCGCTCGAACACCCTGCTGGCCAGGGTGGATCCCTGCCCGTCCTCGGTGCTCGATGGTGGTTGTCGACTCATGGCTGTGTGCGGGGGGCTGCGGTCGATTCTAGGGTTGCGTCCCGGTCGGTCCTTGTCGCCTTTAAAGGGTTAGTACCGAGCAAGTTTGCACCGGGTTTCAATATTATCGATAAAACGTCGATGAAGACCTTGATATCTCATATTTATCGATAAGAAAAGAGGATCGTCATGACCACGAGCATTCGTCCCAAGAGCTTCGCGCATGTCGTCTATCGCACCTACCGCTTCCAGGAGATGCTGGACTGGTACGTCAAGGTGTTCGGCGGCAAGGTGCAGTACCAGAGTCCGGTGATCGCCTTCGTCACCTACGACGACGAGCACCACCGCGTGGCATTGCTGAACCTCGGCATCGTCGTCGGGGAGTCGGACGCCCGCACGCCGCGCGGCCAGCCGGGCATGGACCACGTGGCCTACGGCTACCGCTCGCTCACCGAACTGCTCGGCAAGTACGTCGAACTGAAAGCGGCGGGCGTGCTGCCCTACTGGTGCATCCACCACGGCATCACGGTCTCGCTCTACTACGCCGACCCCGACGGCAACCAGATGGAGTTCCAGGCCGACAGCTATGCGTCGAACGACGACGCCAACGCCTTCATGCACGGGCCGAACTTCGAGCTGAACCCGATCGGCGTCGAGTTCAATCCCGAGGTCATGCTCGCCCGCCTGCGGGCCGGGGAGAGCGAATCGGCGCTGCTGTTGCGTACCGAGCACCTGCCGGTCTCCGCGATTCGCGGCTCGATGATGGGCTGAACGGTCAGCGCACCGCGACGCCTTCGACGCTGCAAGAAACGACCAGACGACGAATGATCATCGGGTCGTGCTGATGTCGGTGCTCGGCGCAGCGGCCGGGCACGCGGCATGGCAGTGGCCCGAATTCACCGATCAGAAACCCAAGGAGTCCACGCATTGAGAACCTATGACATCGCCGTCCTCGTCGGCAGCCTGCGCCGTGAATCGATCAACCGCAAGGTGGCGACCGCCATCATGCGCGTGGCGCCGCCTGCGCTGCGCTTTCGCCCTGTCCCGCTGGACAACCTGCCGATGTACAACGGCGACCTGGAGGCCCTGCGGCCCGAATCCGTCAACCATTTCACCGCACAGTGCGCGGCGGCCGATGCGTTCCTGATCGTCATGCCCGAGTTCAACCGGTCGCTGCCGGCGGTGCTGAAGAACGCGATCGACTGGGGCTCCAAGCCGATGGATCGCAACGTCTGGCGCGACAAGCCGGTGGCCATGTCGGGCACTTCGCCCGGCGCCATCGGCACGGCGGTGGGGCAGCAGCACCTGCGGCAGATCATGGGCATCCTCGGTGCCGCGGTGCTGGGCGGGGAAGCCTACCTGTCCTTCAAGCCCGACATGCTCGATGCGCAAGGCAATTTCGCGGACGCGTCGACCCGCAACTTCATGGCCGCCTACATGGAGCGCTTCTCGGTCTTCGTCGGCAAGCTGGTCGGCGCATGAGCGGTGACCGGATGATGACCGGCCGCATGGAGGACGAAGCCGCGTGCGCGCGCCTGTGCGTCGACTTCGCGAACCATCTCGATGCGCGGCGCTACGACTCGGTGCTGGATCTGTTCACGGAGGACGGCACGCTCGACCGCATGGGGACGATGTTCGCGGGCCGCGCCGCGCTGGCTGGCTTCCTTGCGTCACGTCCAGCGGCCGTGACGACCCGGCATCTGTGCACCAACATCAGTGTGTACTTCGATGCCGCGGATGAAGCCACGGGTTTCTGCTGCGTGCTGTTCTTTCAGGGCAGGGCGGAGGCGGGGCCTGCGACTGCGCTGGGACCCCCTTCGGTGGTCGAGTACCACGATCGCTTCGTTCGTACCGCGTCGGGCTGGCGGATCCAGGAGCGGCGCATCCGCATGGCGATCCAGGCGTCGTCATTCTGATCGCGGCACCATCGCAGGCCATCGACCAGCCGCGCCCTCCGTAGGGGCGTCCGGAGAGATAGCCGGTCGGGAGCGATTGCGGTTGCGCTTGGTTCGGGCTACGCTCCCAGGGCGCGATGGGAGCGCTCACCGGTCGCGCCTGCGCCAAAGGAGGGGACATGCTGAAGCGTACCCTGTTGATCGGCGCCCTGTGCTACGGAGCTGGGGCCATTCATGCCCAAAGCGATGCGCAGAAGCCTCGAAAAGTCCACCGCATCGGCTACATCTCGGCAGCGGCTGACCTCGAGCATTTTCAAGAAGCGATGCAGAAGTTGGGCTACGTCGAGGGGGTCAATGCAGTCTTGGTGGTGAGGATGGCAAGAGGTCACCTTGAGCTCCTGCCATCGATGGCTGCCGACATTGTGGCGCTGCAGGTCGAGGTCATCGTGGCCGCGAGTCCACCGGCGATCCAAGCCGCCAGGAGCGCTACGTCAACGATCCCCATCGTGATGGCCATGACCTCGGTTGATCCGGTGCGATCCGGTTTCGTCGCCAGTTTGGCACGGCCCGGAGGCAACGTTACAGGCGTCGCCATGATCTCGGACGTCATCGCTGGAAAGCGACTCGAACTGTTGAGCGCGGTGCTGCCCAGGTCCGAGCCCATTGCCATCCTTACGCAGACCGGGCATACGGCTGGCCCAGGTCAAGTCGAGGCGGCGAACGTGGCAGCCCGTTCATTGGGAAGAAAGCTGCTCGTATTCGAGGTCCGCGACGCCAAGGACTACGAGTCGGCAATCTCGCAAGCCGCCAGCCTGTCGGCGGGACTCTTCGTCGTGTCGAACCCAACATTCTTCGACGATCGCGACGCCATTGCGGCGCTTGCCTTGCGAAATGGTCTACCGACTCTTTGTGAGTGGCGAGAAATGGCAGCAGTTGGATGCCTGATGGCCTACGGCCCCAACGTCGAGGTGCTGCATCATCGCGTCGCCACCTTTGTGGATCGAATCCTGCGCGGCGCACGCGCGAGTGATCTGCCGGTTGAGATGCCCATGAAGTTCGACCTCACAATCAACTTGGCGACCGCCAGGGCCTTGGGAATCAGCATTGACAAGTCGCTGCTGGTACGGGCTCAACTGATCCGTTGAGGCCTCGAAGCATCGACCGGGGTCGCGTAACGTCGTCCGGGTGCATGCTTCCGAACGACGACTTCAGACTGCGGATTCAACCGGTCGATGCAACACACTGATGACTGCCGTAGGCAGAAGGAGTGTTGCAGATGGCTTACCGGACGCGAACCTACTACACAGACAGCCAGAAGGCGTTGATGTGGGAGCGATGGAGGCAGGGATGGACCCTGCATCAGATTGCTCAACTGTTCAATCGGCCCCACACGTCGATACAGGGAATTCTGTCCCGTACCGGCGGCATTCGACCGCCGGAGCGAACTCGTTCACAAAGGCGCTGACGCTGGCCGAGCGCGAGGAGATCTCGCGTGCCATGGTGGCTGGCTTCTCGATTCGCTCGATCGCGGTGATCCTCGGGCGAGCGCCATCCACCATCAGCCGAGAGATCAAGCGCAACGGTGGTTCCGGGTGCTATCGGGCGACCCGGGCCGACCAGGCGGCCTGGGATCGGGCTCGTCGACCCAAGCGCTGCAGGCTGGCTGAGAACCGGGACTTGGCGCGCATCGTCACGGAGAAGCTTCGGTTGCAATGGTCTCCGGAGCAGATTGCCGGATGGCTCAAGCATACTTACCCGAGCGACGAGACCTCCCACGTGTCCCACGAGACCATCTACCGTAGCCTGTTCATTCAAGCCCGCGGGGCGTTGAAGAAGGAGCTGTTGCAGCATCTTCGGCGTACCCGGGGCATGCGCCGCTCACGTCAGTACACGCAGAAGACAGACGTCCACGGAAGAATCGTTGACGCCATCACCATCAGCGAGCGGCCAGCCACGGTTGAAGATCGAGCAGTTCCCGGACACTGGGAAGGCGACCTGCTCTTCGGAAGCGCCAACAGCCAGATCGCCACGCTGGTTGAGCGCCAAACGCGATACGTGATGTTGGTCAAGCTGGATGGCAAGGTCTCTCAGACCGTCGTCAACGCACTCATCAAGAACGCCCGCAAGCTGCCGCAGGAGCTCTACAAGTCACTGACCTGGGACAGGGGCACGGAGATGCACGCTCACAAGAAGTTCACGTTGGCCACCGACATTCAGGTGTACTTCTGCGATCCGCAGAACCCATGGCAGCGTGGAAGCAACGAGAATACGAATGGATTGCTCAGGCAGTACATGCCGAAGGGCATGGACATCTCAGGGTTCTCACAGCCTCAACTCAATGCGATCGCGAGACAATTGAACGAGAGGCCGCGCAAGACGCTCGGCTTCCATACACCTGCTGAGATGTTCAGCGAATGTGTTGCATCGACCGGTTGAATCCGCACCTGAAAGCAGCCGTTGAGAGGTGTCCGCGCGACTGACTGCTTCGTGAAGGGGTCCATCGACCACCCAGTAACGCAACTGCGGCTAACCTGGAGCGGCGACTGACAACTGGTTGGAATTGTCGAATTCCGCGTTAAGCGGCTTGCCGCTTTCAACCCCGGCTCGCGCAAACGGCAGCGCGACATCGAACCGGTCGCGCTTGCTGGTCGATATAGAATCCACCGCTTCCTGAAATGCCCAGGTGGCGGAATTGGTAGACGCACTAGTTTCAGGTACTAGCGAGTAACATCGTGGGGGTTCGAGTCCCTTCCTGGGCACCAGAGCACTGATGAAGCCGATCAACATCGCGTTGGCCGGATTTGTTTTTTGCAGCTGGCAGATGAAGAGCGCATGGCTGAGAAGCGGGCGTACGTTCGGGTTCTAATGCGAGCCATGAGTACGACCTACCGCATGCCCGGGGCAGTTTTTACCGAGCGCGAGCACTCGGTTCCTTTGGTTCACGGCGACCCGCTGCGTGGCACGATCAGCGTGTTCACGCGCGAGCTTGCTGCCCCAGACGGTCTTGATCGCCCCTACCTCGTGTTCCTGCAGGGCGGCCCAGGCTTCGAGGCCGCCCGCCCGACGAGCCCGCCCTCAGGGTGGATGGCGCGTGCCCTTGAGGACTTCCGGGTCCTGCTGCTTGACCAGCGGGGCACAGGGCGCTCCACGCCGGTAGGGCCAGTCATCCCAGGGGCAGCGCCTGCCGACCAAGCCGAGTACCTCACGCATTTCCGCGCCGACTCGATCGTGCGCGACCTCGAACTGATCCGCGCTGAACTCGGCGTCGAGCGCTGGAGTCTGCTCGGTCAGAGCTTCGGGGGATTCACCTCGCTCACCTATCTGTCGCTGGCGCCCGAGGGCCTGCGGGAGGTACTGATCACCGGCGGCCTCGCGCCGATCACGAATCGGCCGGTCGACGAGGTCTACGCGGCGACATGGGCGCGCGTGCGCGAAGCGAACCAGCGCTATCACGCGCGATACCCAGGAGACCTCGATCGTTTGCGGACGATCCTGCGCCGGCTCGACGAGGAAGATGTCCGGTTGCCCAACGGCGACCGCCTCACATCGCGTCGGTTTCGGCAGACCGGAATGTGGCTCGGCGATAGCGCCGGGTTCGAACGGCTGCACCACCTGCTCGAGTTGCCCTTCGGCTCGGCCGCATTCATGGTCGACGCGCAGATGGCGTCATCTTGGGAGCGCAATCCGATCTACGCGACGCTCCATGAGTCCTCGTACGCCGACGGGGGTGCCACTCGCTGGTCGGCACACCGGCTCGCGCCCGAGGAGGCGATGATCGGCGACCTCCTCGGCGCAGAGCAAGTCTTCCCTTGGATGTGGGACGACTACTCGGGCTTACGCGCGCACCGCGAGGTGGCGCAGCTTCTGGCCCAGCATCCATGGCCGCGCCTGTACGACGCTGACCGCCTCGCCCGCAATGAGGTCCCAGTGGCAGCGACCGTGTACGTCGACGATGTCTACGTGGAGCGATCATTTGCCGAGGAGACGGCCCGTGGCGTTCGTGGGCTGCGGGCCTGGGTTACCAACGAGTACGCCCACAATGGCCTGCGGGCCGATGGCGAGCGCATCGTGGGTCGCCTGCTCGACATGGTCCGCGGCCGGGCGTGAGCCGATGGACGTGGCCTTCGCGTACCCGGCAAAGGAATGCCTGCAGAGCGCTGGCTAGCGGTCTTCCGTGCTTGCCTTCCTGAAGGGCTGCTTTCGCTGCCTAGGAGCCGCACGATGGGCGCTCGTGGAGGGCAGGGTAGGGCCCATAGCCGTCTCACGCTCTTCGCCAAAGCAGACGTTCAATTTCGAGACCGCGAGCGACGAGGCGTTGGCCAACGCCTCGTCGAGCAGGCCTTCTCCGACCGCAGTTGCCTGTTCGATGGCAGCCTAGTGCCACGCAGCCACGCAGCCACGCAGCCACGCAGCCACGCCGGTGCGCCGATCGAGGACGAAGAAGCCTCGATTGCGCGCACGCTGTCGCTGTCGCTGATGCGCGACCACTAGGCGACCGCGATCGATGGCAGCACGGTGCTCGTAGATGCCCAGAGCGTGTGCGTGCATGGCGACGGTGTGCATGCGTTGGCATTCGCGCGGCGTATCCGCGACCGCGAGCAACTCACGGCCAAAAGCATTGCGATCAGAGCCCTCACGTGACCGTGCGGCGCGTTCAGTTCACCGGCTTCGATTCGTTCGGCGGCGAATCCATCAACCCTTCGTGGGGGGCCGTGCGTTCGGGGCCCGTCACGATGGTCGCGCGCAGATTCAGGCGAGCGCGTCGTAGACCCCTTTCTCGAAGGCGTACAGGAGGTCCATCACACCCGCGTCCGCGAACGGGAAGGTCTGCGTGGCCAGCATGCCCGCGATGCCGGTGGACGGGTCGATCCAGAAGAAGCTGTTCGCCAGCCCCGCCCACGACAGGCTGCCTGCGGACCGCCCAGTGGGCGCGGCCTCTTCGTTGATCTGGAAAGCCAGGCTCCAGCGCTTGGTCAGGCCGGGAAAGAACTCGGCATCGGCGGTGAGCGGGACGGCGGCCTTCAGCAGGCTCACGCGGGCATTGCCGATTTGGTTGAGCATCAGGTGCGAGGTCACCGTCTCGGGCTTGAGCACGCGCGCGCCATCGAGTTGGCCGAGGTTGAGCACCATGCGCATGAAGCGGGCATAGTCGCCCACGGTGCTGTAGATCGCACCGCCGCCCATGTCGAATTCGGGCTCCTGCGGGAGCTCGAAGGGGAAGGGCGCGAAGGCCTTGTCCTCGCCGCGCAGGTGTACGCCTGCCAGGCGCTCGCGCATCGTAGGCGTGATGCGAAATCCCGAGTCGTGCATGCCCAGCGGCTCCAGCAGGTTCTGGCTGATGAAGTCGCGCAGCGGGAGGCCGCTCACCTCCTCGACCATGCGGCCGGCCCAGTCGATGCCCAGGCCGTATTCCCAGCGCTCGCCGGGGTCGGCCACCAGGGGCAGCTCCAGCGCCTTGAGGCGGCATTCGATGATGCCCGGGATGCCAAGGGCCGCCTGTACCTTCTGCATGTCCGGATTCCACATCTCGTAGCTGCAGCCGGCGCTGTGTGAGAGCAGGTGCCGCAGCGTGATGGGGCGTTTGGGCGGGCGGGTGAGGGGGCGGCCTTCGGCGTCGAAGCCCGTCAGCACGCCCAGCTCGCCGATGGCCGGCAGCACCCGGGCGGCTGGCGCGTCCAGATCGAGCAGGCCGCGTTCCGCGCACTGCACGGCAGCCACCGAGGTGATGGCCTTGGTCATCGAGGCGATCCACACCACTGTGTCGGGCGTCATTGCGGTGCCACCGCCGAGCTGGCGCTCGCCGGCGGCGCCTTCGTAGAGGCTGCCGTCGCGGTCGGCCACCAGCGCCACCACGCCGGGGGCCTGGCCGCGGGCGACGCCGTCGGCGAGGATGGCGTCCAGAGTCTTCGTCATGCTCATGTCTATCTCCTTTTTCTAGCGATGTCGTTTGCGCGCCGCGGCACAGGGGCCGCGTGGGCGGCTCGCCAGAAAAAGTTTAATCAGCGCGCGGTGCTGCCGCGCGCCGCATCGCGCCATGATGCTGGCCGCTGCGTGCCAGCGGTGCAAGCCGCCGGACGGCGGCTCAGCGCAGGGCCTGGGCGCGGAAGGCCGCCGGCGTCGTTTGCCGTCGCTGCAGGAACTGGCGCGCGAAGTGCGAGGCATCGGCGAAACCGCAGCGGCGGCCGATCTCGGCCACGGCCAGGTGGCGCCAGCGCGCCTGGGCCAGCAGGCCGGCCGCCGCGTCCACGCGCAGGGCCATCAGCGTGGCCAGGAAGCTCTGCCCCTGCGCGGCCATCGCCCGATGCAGCGAGCGCAGCGACAGGCCGGCCTCGGCCGCGACCTCGGCAGCGCTCAGCCCCGGCTGCATGAAGCGCGCGCGCATCACGGCCAGCGCGCGCGCGTTGGCCGCCGATGCACGCGCCGGGCCGGCGGCCTCGCCGAGCAGGGACAGCAGGCCGCCCAGTTGGGCTTCGATGAGCGCGTCGCAGCCGTTGTCCGGGGCGCTGGCAGCGCCGGCGCCGGGCGTCAGCGCCTCGTGGGTGCCGCGCAGGGCCCGGCCCCAGCCTGCGTCGCCCCGCACGGGCTGTCCGATCAGGCGGCCCGGCGCCAGCACCCAGTGTTCGACCCACTCGATGGGCATTTCGATGGAGAGGCACTCCAGACCGGCGCTGAAGTCGAATTGGTACGGCTCGCGCGAGTCGATCAGCACGGCGTCGCCCGGTTGCACCAGCTGCTCCGCGCCGGCCTGCATGACGCGCCAGGGCAGCCGCGGCTGCGAGATCAGGTAGTAGGCATTGCGATGGCCGCGGGCAATGTCAGCTGCGCAGCGGGAGATCTTCTGCGGCGCGCCGTGCACCTGCTGCGGAAGCACGGTGTGCAGCGTGCAGCGCTCCAGGCTGCTGAAGAAGCCGTCGCGTTGCAGCGGCACTGCGTCCATCTCCAGCATGGTGGCATGCAGCGCGTCGCGCCACCCGCGAAGCCGCATCGCGTCGGGCAGGCTCTCCGATGACCAGGAAATCAGGCTTCTCACGAGGGACCTCTGCGCAGTGGAACCGGGCGAGAGCATACCTGTAGCGCGGGGACGCGGCGCCGACGGCGATACGGCATGGACAACGACGGGGTCTATGCCCATCGACCTGCTGCGGCAGCTTAGACCATCACACCAAGGCAAGCTACTTCGACCTCGAAGGGCGGCCGACTGGCTATGTCTGCAACACCCTGGTACCGGCCTTCGATACCAGCGGCTCCTTGACCCGTGGAAGACCGGAATAGGCTCCACAGCGTGAGTTCACCCACCAACAGGGAAGGACCGGAACCGCTGCGAGGCCGACATCCAGCCTTGGCGACTATTTAGAACCTCATGCGAACCAGCATTCGGAGCGAGACGTCAATTGCGCTAGGTTTCGCGGCGACTTTTCGCGCTCCGTCTGCCTAGCGGCGTGCCGGTTCCCGAGTGAGGAGCGCGATGGGCAGATGGGATCAGCGCATCAATTCGATTGAGGACGCGAGAGCCTCGTGGCGTGCCACAGAATTGGCGCCCTGTCATGCAGCGTTTGCAGCCATTGAGCCGGGAAGTTCCTGCGGCGGTGCATTGCCCTCGCAAGAAAGCACCGGAGGCCTCAATGCTGATCTTCACGAACCGAGTGATGAAGTCGGGTGCCGTCAATGAGTCGGTGTTGACGACCAGCTACACCCAAGGCCGCAGAGGACGGCTCGACGTTCTATTACAACGCGTAGAGGCAGGGCGATTCACGAAGTGCGAGTAGGGCGGGGCTTGTTCGCTTTGGGGAGGGTTTCCCATGAGGATTTCACTATGGCTTCGGGGTGCGATCGTTGCCGCGGCTCTTCTATCGATCGTGGGGATCTGGTTGTGGCTTGGAGCTGAGCACAGGGCGGGCGTAGACGACGACGTAGTGGTCAAAGCGCTCGATGGCTTCAAGGACCGCGGTGCAGCAGCAGAAGTCGCAGCCAACATCAAGGACAACTACATTGCGACGCGAAAGACTTCAAAGAACTGGAGCATCGCTTCGTGGTCGTGGACCGTCTTGGCCTCGGCGCTCAGTTTGTTCTCAGCCTTCATCCTGAAGCTGGAGTCGAAACTGATGAGCGAGAGCGCAAAGAAGGATTTCGCTGCGCTCCTCGCTGTCCTCGCAACACTGCTGATCCAGGTAGGAACTGCGTTGGACTTCAAGGCCTTGTGGGTGGCCAACCGACTTGCGTCCGCGGAGATTGAGGCAATCGCATATCAGTTTCTGCGCACGGATGGTGCCGACCCGAAGGAGTTTTACGACAACGTTGGCCAGACCCTTCATCGGAAGAACCAAGCGATCGTTGGCAAGTCCCAAACTCCGTAGGGTGCGGCAAATCTGCGACAGGTCCGGCCTGAACGTGACGCTCTGGCGGCATGGGCGTGAAGTGGTCCACTGCAGCGTACAGTAGTGGACCACAAAGCTGACATTGCGCGCGTGGCTAGCGAGCTTCGGCTTTCGCTGCGAAGCACTCCGTCGAGACTTGCCGCGCGAGACTTCAAACGATCTTTCGCCGCAGACGGCGACAATGCTCGGACATTGATTTCCATGTAGAGTTGGGTGGCCGCATGCGGGCATGCTTCGGCCAAGCTCAGCGGCTCGGGCGAACGATTGGTCGTGGAATTGAGATGCATTGATATGCCACCGAACGGCCGGAGAATGTTGCTAGGAAGTGGGGCGGCGCTGCTCGCCGGCAGCATGTTGAGGGTATCCGCCCAGCCCCGGATTCCTTCCAACGAGGCAAGCGCTCGCTGGTACGAAGCCGCTGTCGAGATGAAGCGCCTTGCTGAGTCTTGGGGTGACCAACCGTACGGCGCCGTGCTGGTGCTGGATGGCGAGCTCGTGGGCCAAGGGCCAAGCCGGGTCGTGAAGAATCAGAATCCCGATGCTCATGCGGAACGAGAGGCAATCCGCGATGCGCAGCTCAAGCTGGGGCGCGAAAGCTTGCTGGGAGCAGTTCTCTACTCCACTTCGCGGCCGTGCAGTCGGTGTGAAGCGGTAGCGGCAAAAGCGGGAATCTCGCGCATGTACTTTGGCCCATCGCTCACCGACGCCGGAGTTCCGGAGACGACATGACCGTGGTCCCCTTCGCGGATGGCGCGCCGATCGTTGCTAACACATTGCGGGACACGCCTCCAAAAGCGAGCCAATGGCAAAAGCGGAGCCGGCCATGGCGCCGCGAGGCCTTAGCAGCAGCCGGAACGGTATACGGGGGGCGCAGCGCCGAAGGGCTGCATGGGCAAGAACTCCGGAGCGACTTTGGTCGCTGTCTGCTGTCCTTCGAGTTTGGCTGCCGAATGACGGCCGTCGCCGAAACCCGACCTTGGGCCTTTGTTCGACGAACGGCCGGTCTACTTTGGAACTTGACCTCGCCGACGTGGAATCCGAAGCGCTACTTTGAACTCACAAGGCAAATTCGCGAAGCATGGATACGAATATGTTGCCGAGCCGACTCGTACATTCGGTCGAGCGAGGAGCGCCACCATCATCCGCTTGATACCCAGCGATACGGACAGGAACTGTCAGGCGCAACGTGCGTAGACCAAGGCCAGATAGTCCGAATGCTTGCGGAGCGCTTCCAGTTGCTGGAGCGTCGAGCCCGTCACGCGGTCGGACGGGTCGAACTTCAGGCTGCCGTCTGGCAGCAGGACGAAATGCGTCGTTCCCTGGGGCAGGCCGCGGCTGTTGCCAGCGTTGACATAGCCGCAGCCGGCGCCAGTGACCCGGTTGTACTTCACGCCGGAGAAGGTCGCAGTACCCACTCGAAGCTGCTCGCGCACATGTGCCTCCACTTTCCACGCTGGCCAGTAGAACCACCACGCGGCTAGACAGCCGGCAAAAACTGCAATCCCCGCCAGGATGGATGCCACTGCTTTCATGCTCTCGCCCCCGCTGCAGAAGCGACCGATGATATGGCAAGAAAGAGTACTTTTGTGTTCTTTTGTGACATGGGCTCGAGGCGAAGCGAGCCCGGCGTATGTCGACCACTCTCCGCCATGGACGGCCTCGGTCACGGACGTCGATGCGCAAGACCCAGGCAAATGACAGACTCATCTGGCCCGCCGCGCGATCGAAGGTCTCGATCAGTTCCTGGGCGACGGTCTCCGGCGCATCGCTCAGGCCCCCCTGGGCCGATAGAAGGCGGCGAACTCGGCTCCGCCTAGCGACCGACCACGCTGTGGTGCCGATTTCGCTCGGCGACCTAGGTGGCGGCGCCGCAACCCAAGCGGGGACACCTACCCCCGACGGGTCCCTACCTTCACTCGGGCGACGCTACAAGCCGCAGTTCGATCGGGCTTCGAAACCCGGCTGGCATAGTCGGTATCCTAACGCTCGCCTCCACGACAGGGAGCGCGCCGATGCCTTGGCGCACACCGTTCGCTCCATGCTATTGCGAGGGCAACGGAGCCATCGCAGAGCGCGCGCCGGAGAAAAATGTCATGAGCGGCGTCGTCATCGCAGTGGTGACCAATGCCATCACCAACAGCATTGTGAACATTTCCTGACCAATCAAGCCTGCGTCCAGCCCGATCTTCATGACGATCAGCTCCATGAGTCCCCGGGCGTTCATCAATGCACCCGTTGCCAAGCTGTCGCGCCATGGATAGCCCGCTATCTTGGCTCCGACTGCGCTGCCAGCGACCTTGCCGATCGTGGCCATGGCAAGCACAAGCAACATGGCCCCCAGGCTTCCGCCCACGAAAGCACTAGACGTTGTGTTGAGGCCCGCTAGTGCGAAAAACAGCGGCATCAGCACAACGATCGAGAATGGCTCGATGCGTTTTGCGAGAGAGTCGAGCAACCGGTCGTCTCGTGGTAGTGCAGCACCGAACAGGAACGCCCCGAAAACAGCGTGCAGGTGGAGCCACTCCGTCACCATGGCGGACGTCAGCACGCCTACCATGAGACATGCAAGCACGGGCAGGGTGGGCTCACCGCCTGGAGCGTGGGTGCGCAAGAGCCGCGCAAACAGCGGACGAATAGCGCCAAACAGGACCGCGAGCAAGATCGCGACGCCCGCGACGATCTTCGCCAGACCTCCGTAGCCGTCGCCCGCACCAACGAGCGCCACGACGAATGCCAGAACTATCCACGCGCAGGCGTCAGCTACCGCCGCAGATGCTAGCGAGAGCTGCCCAAAACGGGTGTGGGTGAGCCCGCGATCCTTCAAGATGCGCGCCATCACTGGAAAAGCCGTGATGGACAAGGCTGCAGCAATGAACAGCGAAAACGTCCATCGCCCGATGCCGGCAGGAGCGAGGCTGGAGTGCAGCGCAGGCGCGATCGCCAAACCCAAGGCCATGGGCGCTGCGACGCTGAGCAGCCCCACCCCGCCCGCGGAACGCAGTTGCTCACGAACCCCCTTGTGCGCGCGCAGTTCGAGGCCGACGATGAACATGAACATCACCAGTCCGATGGTGGAAAGCGCCGACAGCCCGGCCAGGGAGTCTTTCGGAAAAAGCTGGGCGTGGAACGCTGGGAACAAAGCACCCGTCACTACCGGTCCGAGCACAAGCCCAGCAGTCATTTCGCCCACAACATTCGGCTGCCCCACGAAGCGCAGGAGCCATCCGCAGGCTCGAGCAGTCACGAGGATGACGATGAGCTGCAAGAGTAGGAGGGTGGCGGACATGGCGTTCCCGAGGTAACAAAAGTCTCGATGTTAAAGCCAGGCCCTGCAAGTCGAACTCCATGAATCTCAGCGGGCCATCTCGTCGCGGAGCTCGCACACATGGGTCGATGCAAACTGCTGATTACCGCAGGCTGCTGCTGTCGCTGGAGCTGAGGAAGGGCTCTGACCGGGTGCGGATTCAACCGGTCGATGCAACACACTGATGACTGCCGTAGGCAGAAGGAGTGTTGCAGATGGCTTACCGGACGCGAACCTACTACACAGACAGCCAGAAGGCGTTGATGTGGGAGCGGTGGAGGCAGGGATGGACCCCGTCGTCCATGGCCGGCCAACGGCCAGTCAGCTCAGATTCGCCGACCACGACTGGTTATCGAGTCTGGCCGGCGGATTGAAGTGGCGGCTTTGGCATGGTCGAGCGCCAGAAGCCATGCGGCGCCTGGCCACGATGTTCTACGTCTTGGGCAAGTCGACGGTGCGCCGCAAGCCCGCCGCGCGTCAGATTCGAAAGCTCACGCTCGAACTGCTCGGCTACCTGCGCAACAACTCGGATTCGCTGCCCAACTACGGAAGGCGCTACCGAACGGGCCGACGCATCTCCAGTGCGTTCATGGAGTCCGCGGTCAACCAACTTATTGACAAGCGCATGTCGAAGTCGCAGCAGATGCGCTGGGATCCTCGCAGCGCGCACATACTGCTGCAGGTGAGGGTGCGCGTCATCGACGGCCAACTCCGCGATGACTTCGCCCGCTGGTATCCCGGGTTCCCGTCCAACGCGTCGACGATGTCGCTGGCAGCGTGACCCCACCATGTGAATCGCTCTCATTGCCTCAAGAGGCGGTCCTGGCATTACCAGGCTCTGCTGCTTTTCCTATCCCGTGACGAGGAGCATGGCCACGCTGCTGCCCCAAGTCCAGCCGCTTCGTGACCTGCAAGAGAGGCCGAGGCCGCTCATCTACCTCATGGCACTCTGTGCGGGTGACCGACCGGATTCCTGCCCTCACTTCCAAGCGCACCTGCGTCGGGTGTGGATCCGCTGTAAGTCCCGTCTGGACTGGTCTAGGGGAGGGCCGGACCCCCAGGCGGGCAGCCCCAGGTCTGCCATGCGCGCCGGGCTTGCCGAGAAAGTCTTCCTTGACGATCGCAACGTGGTGCTCGATGCGCGCTTCGCGGCGGGCCGGCCCGAACGTTATGCGGAGTTGTTCGCCGAGCTCTCGCGTCCCCTCCGAGCGCCCTCGTCGCGGCCGGTACTAAGGCATCACCGCTGCGCGTGATGCGAGCAGCGGAAGTATCGCGTTCGTTGCGTGCTTCTGCGGCAGTGACGTCAAGAGCAATTTTCACCTCGACGAGGACAGCAAGGTCCTCGTTGCCCGCTTCGGCGGACTTCCTCATGTTCTCCATGTGGCCCTTGATCAATCGCGTTCCAGGTCGAGGGATGGTCACCGCGGCGTTGCGCCGGCCCTGAAGCCCAGCCCCACCCAGTCGGTGGCGCTCCTCGACTTGCTACTGCGCGTCATGAACGACCACACGAACACGACCGGGCAGCGCATCCGCGCAGCCATGGCTGCGAGCGCCACGCGTGGAGTCGAGGCATGGGTCGCGGCCCCCCCTTTTTGGAGTTGACGACGGTAACGCGAAAGCGCTCAATCGAGTTTTCCCCGAGCGCGCCCTGGAAGGTCAGCCATGAAGTCGTCGTCCATGATGGCGGTCGTCGCCAGTTGCACGATCCTTCTCGGCTGCGACTTGCAGCCGCACGTTCTCTTCGTGGCCAGCGCAAGCCCGTACCAGGTCATGCAACTGACCGATGCCGAAGAGGGGTGCCCCGCGCCCAGCCGCGTTTGCTTTCTCACCCTTTTGGATGGTGGCACGTCGCGCGGATGCTGGATCCGCGAGCATGCCTATATTCGCGCCCATTTTCACGATTTAGGTGACCGCCTGATACCTGTGACCGAGTTCCGTCGCACGATGCTGGCCGAGTATCGGAACGCCACCCTGGAAGAAGCGGCCGCGGCGGATCTTCCCGAGGTCGGAACCCCGTCGACCACGGACCCATCCGTCAACGTAAATCTCCGCTCCCGGTGAAAACCTTCTCCTGCTGCATCGGAAGCGTTTAGCTCCAGCGAACGGCCACGCCCTGGATACGGAACAATGCTTCAGAGCTCAGCGCAAGTCGGCTGCGCCCCCGTTGCTGTCCTTCAGCGCCAAGAGACGCTGCCCTTCGTCAAAGCGCTGCGGCGCGGCCAGTTCGAACTGAACTGCCCCGCGGCGACGGCGCAGATGCTGTCGCGCGAGACCCTCCAGCCGCTGGTCCAGAACTGGCGCTTCCAGGGCACGGTGCGTGCCGAATACACGATCGGCGTCTCGGGCTGCGGCCAGCGCACCACCTACGTCGTGTTCTGCCCGCAGGACGGCGCCAACTGCTACCCGGCCGGATCGCGGCTGGGCATCCTGGGGCAGTAGCGCGCCTGCGCGGGTCTGCCGGCAGCGCTGTACCGCGACGCTGCACCCCATCCACGTACGCCCTGCCTTAGGATGTGGGAATGCAATTCAGCGAGTTGCCTGTGGGCGCCAAGTTCCGATTCTTTCAGCGCGGCACCCTACTGACGAAGTCGTCAAAGGGCGGATACACCACGCCTGGCGCCGCGGAGCAGAAGGCAGCGCCCGACGTCGAGGTGATTTCCGAGGAGGACATGCCCGACCCCGTGAAGCGCGCGCCGGCGAAGCCCGATGACCTCGCCCTGATCTCGAAGGCGCTGGACGACCTCGAGGCCCAAGCCGGCAAGACGCCAGAACTGGCCGCCGCCCGGCAGGCGCTCCGCCGGCTTGATGCACTGGCCAGAATGAAGAGCGGTGGCGGCTGATCAATTGTGGGCGTCCGGATCGCCTGGCTAGAGCAGCAGCCCGGCCTTTACCGGCTCCAGAGGACAAACAGTCCAGAATACGTCTGACCCGCTGTCGATGTATGCAGGCCGTGCGCGTTTTCCGCGTTAAGGCCTCGTTCACCCAGCGAGCTCAACATTTGATCTTCCTCCTCCAAGAGGACTTCAGATTGTCCTCATTGCCCGCTTTGGCGGGCTTTTTTCGTGGCGACTCCTTGCGGCATCCACTTTGCTGTCATAGGTGCGGGCGACCCTTCGCGGGCCGCGAGCCGCTGACTCTTTGGGGATAGGGAGGACGCAACCTCGAGATCGGCCGGTAGCATCCAGAACGAGATCGGGATGATCTCTCGATCAAGGTCAGCGTTTGGCGTGGATTACCGGTGTAGAGTTGAATGAGATCGAAAGTTGATGGTGAAAACCCTTTATCTAGTGCGGCATGCTAAATCGAGTCGCGACAATACGTCCTTGTCGGATCTGGAGCGACCATTGGACGAGCGTGGTCGCCAGGACGCGCCCACGATGGGCAAGCGTCTCAGTAAGCGCGGGGTAAAGCCCGATCTGCTTGCATCGAGCCCGGCGCTGCGCGCGCTGACGACGGCGCAACTTGTCGCCGACGAGATCGGCTATCCACGCAAAGACATCGTCGTCGATGAACGCCTCTACGCCAGCAGCCCGCACGACTTGCTCGCCGTCATTTACGCGCTTGATGAGAAGCTGGACTGCGTGATGTTCTTCGGCCACAACCCGGAGTTTGCCGACCTCACCCACCGGCTATCGAGCGAGATGATTGACCTGCCTACTTGCGCCGTCGCCGAGTTCCGCTTCGACACAAAGGCGTGGGCGGATGTCGGTAGGATTGGCCCGGCGAAGGTGAAACTGGACGCGCCGAAGAAGTGAAGTAGTCCAACTTCCGGAGTTGGCGATTTCGAAGCCTTCAATCGCAGGGCATCGAGACGCGCGGTGTTTCGAACCACGACTTCATCAACTCCATCTACTTCCGCGATCCCAACGGGTACGTGATCAAGTGGTGCGCCAAGCGTGCCGGTCACGATGCTTTGATGTACCCGGCGACCAATGGACCAATGGCGCGCGCGACGCGCTGCAGCGTTGGACAACCGCCAGGGCGAAGGGGTGGGGGTTCGAACTGGACGACTCGAACGCGGCACGGTCGGCCAGTACAGGCGGGCCTCAAGGTCCGAGAGGGTCTAGACAACGCCCCAGTACTCGCCGCCGGCGCGCGCCCAGCATGAACTTGCCGACGGTTCCCTTGCCGATTCCGACGGCGCGGGCGACCTTGGGCTTAGCTCAGGCCGGCTTCAGGCTGCGGGCGCAGGGCCTGGCGCATATGTCCCATCGTGATCCCGCTGGTAGGCATGGCAGGCCGAAAAATCAGCCTGCCATGCCCACGGTCGAGATCGCCCGCGCAACGGAGAGCCTCCAGAAGTTGGGGGTGTGCGGTGCATGCGGATCCTTCGGAACCTCGCATTCCGGACGACCGGATGACCGTGTCGCCCCCCGATCGGCCAACCGAGGCCTCTTTGGCTCAGCATTCAGCCGATCAACCTCAAGCCCGGCGGCAAGGCTTCGCCGAACACGCCGCGTTCACCGGCTTCGTCGAGCGGAACGACCTCGCGCACTCGGGCGATCCACGGCGCCGGAGCCCGATGGGCCTCGAGCCGGGCGATGACTCGTTCGCGCGCTTCGAGCGACAGGTCGCGAGCACGATCACCGCTCAGACGGGCCAGGTTGGCAGCAGAGGCGGCGGCGCCTTCGACTCTTTTCCAGTCCAGCGCGAGCAGGGCGTCGAGCCAGGCGACGGCGGCGGCGGCCGGCACCACGCCATGGGCGCTGCCGTACAGGGGGGCGCGCGCACCGATGCGGCCGATGGCCCACAGCGTCCAGGTGTCGCGGGCCTGAGGATCGCCTGCGGCGCCCGGTCGCTGCAGGCGCTCGACCAGCCAGTCGCCGATCTCCACCTTGTGATCGGCCGGGATGCGTTCGAGCGAAGCGCCCATACGCACCATGTCGTCCCAGCCCCCCTTGACGAGCCGCGGTGGTCTTACGTGGATGCCCGCCTCTTCGCCACGCAGGTTGATCGCGAAATCCTCGAGCAGCCTCGCCTGGGCTGCGTCATCCAACCCGCCGGCAACGCGGCGCCACAGCGTCCACCATTCGGCATCGACTTGGCGATCGCGGCGGTGCTGCACGCCCAGCTCGAAAATCGACCACAACTGTGCGATGCGCCAGCCGTCGAGCGCGTCGCCGAATCCCGGCCGCAGGCACCAGCCGGCCAGGCTCAGCCACAGACGTTCGTGGTCGGCCGATCGGTGGCGGCCACGCGCGCGTTGCCACAGCGCATCGAACAGCGGACGCAGCAGCGCGGTCGGCCAGCGCTCGCGGCTGCCGAGCAGGGCTTCGAGTTGCGTGCGCAACTGCTTGACGGCCTTGGGTCCGACCTCGCGGTCGCGGGCGCCGAAGACGCGCTCGATGCATTCGAGCGCCTCGCCAAAGCGCGGTGGCAGTCCGGCCCCGGCGGATGCCGGGGCAGTCGAATCGGTGCGCAGCTGGAACTCGAGCTTCCAGCGCTGCATCGGGTCGCTGGCGGAGATGCAGTGCACCTCGAGCGTCCCAACCTCAGTCAGCATCGTCACCAGCTGCACGGGAATGTGGCGTCGCGCTGTGCCGCCATCGGCCCGCACGACGGTGGCAACCGGCGGCAGCGGCTGCACATCGCGCTCGCCGAGATCGACCAGTTCGCCGGCCAGCGGCGTGGGCTGGCCCGCGCCACCGGCCGTGGTCGAAACGAGGTGGAAGCGCACCGGTTCGCCGACGCGCAGCTCGAAGTTCCGGCCTTCGAGACGAATCTCGCGGCCTTCTTCGCTGCCCTGCGGCAGCACGCAGACTGCTCGCCCCTTGCCATCGTCGAGCGGCAAAAAGTAGCTGCGCGCCGAACCGCCGCCGATCTTCGGCGCCAAGCCGCGCCGCGCCAGCGCGTAGGCAACCGCGCCGCGCGCGACCGCGACGTCCGGGTCGGCGTTGTGCAGCGTCTGCAGCGGCGCGCCGCGCCACGCGCCGAGAGTCGCGTGAAGACGCGCGGCGATCGCATCGGCACGGAACACGCCGCCGTTGAGCAGCAGCGCGTCGGGCAAGCCGGCCGACGCGTGCTGTTGCAGGAAGCCGGCGATATGGCGCGTCACGGCCGGGTCGCTGGCGTAGGGCAGGCCGAACGCGACCAGCCCGCTGGCGCGCTCGCGCCGCGGCAGTTCGGTCGCCGCCACCTGCGGAAAGAAGCCATCGACCACGATGCGCTCGACCTCTTCGCGGCTCAGCGTCACCGAGCGTGCGCCGCCGACCAGGCGCGAACCCGCGCCGAGCAACGTGACCTGCGCGCTGGCCGGCGCGTCGGCGGCCAGGAGCCGTTCCTTGGCGGCGCGACAGCGCTCGACCAGCTGAGACAGCTGGCCGGCCGACAGGCGTGCCGCGGTCTGGCCCGCCGCCGTGTCGAGTCTGGCTTCGGCCAGATGCGCGAGGGCCAGGTCCATGTTGTCGCCACCGAGCATCAGGTGGCGGCCGACCGCAATGCGCTCGAGCCGTGGCTCGGCCCCGTCCCAGTCGACGCGCACCAGGCTCAGGTCGGTGGTGCCGCCGCCGACATCGCACACCAGCACCAGCCGAGTGCGCTCCAGCGCCTTGCCGAGCGCGTCGCGGTGGCGGAACAGCCAGTCGTACAGCGCAGCCTGGGGTTCTTCGAGCAGGCGCAGCAGCGGCAGGCCGGCGTCGCGTGCCGCTTCGACGGTCAGGGCGCGCGCCGCGTCGTCGAACGAGGCCGGCACCGTCAGCACCAGTTCCTGGTGCTCGAGCAAGGCCGTCGGATAGCGATGGTTCCAGGCCGCGCGCAGGTGCGCAAGGTAGCTCGCGCTGGCCTCCACCGGGGAGACCTTCAACACATCGGCCGCTGCGCCCCAGGGCAGGATGGGCGCCAGCCGTTCGACTGCGGCATGCGACAGCCAGCTCTTCGCGCTGACCACCAGCCGCCCGGGCACCTGGGCACCGAGTTGACGCGCCAGGCTGCCGATCACGGCCGCGTAGCCGGCGGCGGGCGGCGCCCAAGGCAGCGCCAAGTCACCCGGCGCCAGTTCGCCCGGCGCCGGGTGGTAGCGCATCGAGGGCAGCAGCGGCCGCGCCGCCACCTCGCCGGGCGCGACCAGCTGTTCGATGTCGAACAAGCGGATGGTGTCCACGCGGCCTTGCGCTGGCGCGCAGGCGACGACGGTGTGCGTGGTACCAAGGTCGATGCCGACCGTCCAGGCGGCGCTCATGAGAAGACCAACCGGCGGCGGCCCGCTACGCGTCCTGCCGGCGCTCGCCGCGCACATCGAATTCGATCTTCCAGCGTTCGTCGCCACTGCGCGGCACCGCTTCGAGTTCGAGCGTGCCGGCTTCCGTCACGCGGGCGTGCAGCCGCACGGGCACCACCTCGCCGGGGCTGCGGCCTTCGGGCGACAGCGTGGCCGTGAGGGGGGCGAGCTCCTGCAGTTCGTCGGGCGCCCAGGCGCCGAGCAGCGTGCCGACCGCGTCCTGGCGCCGCACCGATGAGGCGTAGAAGCGGAAGTGCACCGGCTCACCGACCACCAGCCCGAGTTCGAGCCCGGGCAGCTCGGCCTCGGTGCCTTCTTCCATGCCGAACGGCGCCACGCACAGCGCCTCCACCGGCGGTTCGATCCCGGGCACCGCGGGCATCGACGATTCGACCCCGACGTAGTACGCGAACGCGGTGCCTCCGCGGATGCGCACGCCGTGGCCGCGCCGCACATAGCCGTAGTAGGCGGCGCCGCGCGCCACCGCCAGATCGAGGTCAGCGCCGGCCAGGAGCCGCGCCGGCGCGGCCCCCTCGGCGGCGAGCCACCCGTTGACGGTCGCCAGCGTGCGATCGGCCAGCAGCGCCGACTTGAAGACGCCGCCGTTGAACAGCACCGCGGTGGGATGCAGGAAGCTGGCGCCTTCCGCGCCCTTGCCGATGCGGTCATCGAAGCCCTCCAGTTCGGCCACCGCGCCGAGCTGCCGGCCGAGGAACGCCGCCAGGTGGCGCGTGACGGCCGCATCCTGTGCATACGGAAGACCGAGCTGCGCCAGGCCGGCGCGCACGCGACTCATCGGCCGTGCCGAGGCCTCGACCTGCGGGAAGAAGCCGTCGACGATCGTCATGCCCACTTCGTCGGCCGTCAGCTCGGTACGGATCGAGCCGCCGATCAACTTGCTGCCGCGGCTGGGCACGACGATGGGTTGCGCGGCGGTGTCGGCCGGCCCGTCGGCATCGCCGAGCAGGTCTTCCTTCGCGCTGCGGCAGGCATAGGTCAGCGCGCGCAGCTGCCACGCATCGAGGGTGGTGCCGGCAGCGGCCAGCTTGCGGGCGACGCCATGCGCCAGCGCCAGGTCCATGTTGTCGCCGCCGAGCAGGATGTGCTCGCCGACCGCGACTCGATGCAATTCGAGGTTGCCGTCGCGTTCGAGCACGGCGATCAGCGAAAAGTCGCTGGTGCCGCCGCCGACGTCGATCACCAAGATGATGTCGCCCGGCTGCACCTGCTTGCGCCAGGCGCCGCCGCTGGCCTCGATCCAACTGTACAGCGCGGATTGCGGCTCTTCGAGCAGCGTCAGCGAACTGCAGCCCGCGGTCTTGGCGGCTTCGACCGTCAGCTCCCGCGCGGCGGGGTCGAACGACGCCGGGATCGTCACCGTCACATCCTGCTGCGCGAACGGCGCCTCGGGGTGCGCGTGGTCCCAGGCGTTGCGCACATGTTCCAGGTAATGCGTCGAGGCGTCGAGCGGCGACACCCGAGCCACCTCGGGCGGCGCGTCGTGCGGCAGGATCGAGGCGCGCCGGTCGACGCCAGGGTGGCAAAGCCAGCTCTTGGCGCTCGACACCAGCCGGATCGGCGTCGTCGCGCCGCGGTTGCGCGCCAGTTCGCCGACCACCTGCTGGCCGTCGGACGGCCAGGGCAACATCAGCTCCCCGGCCGCCATTTCATCGGCATGCGGCAGGTACAGGAAAGACGGCAGCAACGACATCGATTCGACCGCACCGAGCGCGGTGAGCTGCGGAATCGGCAGCGTGCCGTGAACGGTGGCCTCGCTGTCGCTGCCGGCAATGTCGACGTAGGCGAGTGCACTGTGCGTGGTGCCGAGATCGATGCCGATCGCAAAGCGCGGCCCGGTCACAGCTCGACCTCCGCCGGCGCCACCACGCGCGCGTCGTGTCGCTCGGCCAGCTTGGGCAAGCGCACCTCGGTGACGCGCCAGCCGCGATGCCTCAGGCTGCCGGCAAAGGGCGGTTGACCGACCACGTTGCCAGTTACCCGGACCGCCGCGGCGTCGAAGCCCGCCTGCAACGTGACGCGGCTGCCTTCGGCCTCGTCGCGCACCGGTACGAGGCTGAAATGCTCGCGCAGCACCTTGGCGCAGCCTTCGTGCACCAGGCGTGCCGCCGCGCCGATCTGGGCGTCGGCATAGCCGCTGAGTTCCTCGCCAACGAAATCGATCAACCGCGCGTCACGCTGCAGCAGCGCGAGCAGCTGCAGCGCGGCGTCGGGGCTCAGATCCTTCAGCACCGACGATGGGGGCGCCGTTGCAGCCGTTGGCGAAGCCGGAGTCGGTACAGCAGCGCCATCGCGCAGCGCGGCATACCGTGCAGCCAAATCTGCATTCGCCAACAAACCGAACAAGGCGCCGAATGCCAGTGGAATGCGGCGCAACAGGGAGGGCTTGACACCGTCGGACGATGGGGATTGCGTGCGGTTCATTGATTGCTCCAAATCGGCCGATCGGGCAGCTGCAGCCGCGATCGCCGGTTGTCAGGGCCCGGGCTTGCTGACGAGGTCAGGGCCGGGAATCGGATGTCGCCATGGACACATGGTGCAGCGCAGCATTGTAGGTGGGCGACAGAAGCGAGTCGCCACTCTTGACCGGGCCACGTCAACGGCTCAAGCCGTTCTGTCTAGGCTGGGCGCGTTCTCGAGCAGCGCGACGACTTCAGGCTCGGGATTGCGGTAGGAGGTCCGAACCGAACGTCTCCAACGATTATGTCAGCGCCAGGTCGATGCCCGCGAGAGCCCAGCCATTGCCTGCCGCGATAGCCGTTGCGCGAACCGCTCGCAGCCGAGCCGTGGCCGCTGCGTCATTGCCCGATGCCGCCGCCGCGACGATCGCATGCGCTCGCTCGACCATCAACTCGACCCAGGGCAGGTGCTCGACCTGGAACATCCGCTCCAGCAAGGCCGCATGGTGCAGCGCGCACGACCAGTCGCGCGCTGCGAGGCAGGCCTCCATGGCGTCGCGGTAGAACCAGAGGTAGTTGTGGGCAAGACCAGTGTTTTTCAGCAAGGCTTCGCCTGCGGCCAGGTGCGCGGCCCGCTCTTCGGCTGAATCTGCCACCCGTCCCAGCCGCCCCTCGAGCGCGGCGCCGATGAATCCGAGGCCGGTCTGCCGTGCGAGCGCGAGTGCCTGCTCCAGATCGTCGCGCGCCCGTGCGCGATCTCCCTGCCGCAGCTTGTGCTCGGCGGAAAAGTACAGCACGGTCGCCTCATAGCGCCGTGAACCGGCCAGCCGCGCGAGCACAAGCGCCTTGTCGCCTGACGCGCGGGCCTCCTCGAAGCGGCCAGCTTCGGTGAGCACCTGGGTCAGCGTGGCCTGTGCGAAGACCCGCACGGGCACGACGCCGAAGCGTTGCGCGTCCTCGCAGACCGAATGGGCCTCGGCGATGGCCGTGTCCAGCTGGTTGGCGTACCACAGACAGTGCCCAATCATGCAGCGGTTGGGCCCGGCGATGCGGATCTGCCCCTCGCACAGCGCGACGCAGCGTCTGAAGTAATCGAGCGCACTGGCCATGGAGCCTTGAGCGTAGCGCGCGTCACCGAGGCCGCTCAGCGCCCGCGCTCGGCTCTCCGCGTCGCCACATTGCTCGGCAGCCTCCAGCGCAAGCACATGTTGCGCGTCGCACTCGGAAATTCGGCCCTGAGAAAAATAGAGATTGCCCCGCGTGTGATGAATGCGCGAACGCTCCATGGCCAGTTCGAGCCGTTCGGCGATCGGCTGGGCCTCGCCGAGAGCTTGCATCGCCGCCTCGAACTCGCCCGTCACGCGATAACCCGCGGCGATGCCCATCCATCCACGGCAGCGTCGCAAATCATCGCCGGCCAGTTCGCGCGCACGCTGGAATGCGGCAATCGATTCGGTCGAGCGTCCGATCTCGCGTAACGTCTCGCCGCACAGCAAAGCGAGTTCGCAGCCCGCCTCGGCATCGCTTCGCGCAGGGTCGGCTGCCAGCGTGCCGCCGCGCTCTGCCAGGCGCAGGGCGCTTTCGAAGCGCAACCGCCCGGCCTCCTGGGTCGCCGCACGCAAGTAGGCCGCCGCGGCCGCCGCGTCGTCGGCGCGGTCGAGATGCTCGGCCTGCAGCACCGGATCGTCGCCGCCGAACCATCGCGCGGCGGCCTGGTGCAATTCGCGTCGCCGGCTCTTGAGCGTCGACGCGTAGACGGCCTCCTGGATCAGCGCGTGCGCGAACAGAAAATCCGGGCCGTCGGGCCGCACGATGTCGGCGGCCACCAGGACGTCGCAGCTTGCATCCGGTGCGCCTGCGACACCGCGCAGGTTGACGAGCGAGAAGCGCTTGCCGATCACCGCGGCGGCCTGGAGGGCAGCGCGATCGGGCGCGGCGAGGCGGTCCATGCGCTCCAGCACCAGACTCTGAATGGTCGGCGGCACGGCTGGCACGAGCCCAGGTGTCTCGCCGGCGCGCGCGGTTCGCAGCAGTTGTTCGAGGAACAGCGGATTGCCTTCCGCGCGTTCGATGCACATCAGCGCAAATCGGCTCGACGCCTCCACCAGCCCGCCGGCCAGCAGGCGCGCTTCCTGCGGCCGCAGGGGTGCGAGATCGATGGTCATGAAGGCGCTGCCGTGGATCGATGCCCGCCAGGCTTTGTCGAGCGGATCGCCCTCGATGCGAGAGGTCAGCAGCAGGACGATCGGCGCCCGGGCGGCCGCACGGGCGGCCGCCGCCACCAGCCGCAGCAACTCCGACGAGGCCCAGTGGAGGTCCTCGATCAACACCAGTTGCGAACGCGCCGCGGCGGCCCGCTGCAACAGGGAACCCAGCGCCTCGCTCGCGCGCCGCAGCCGGGTGTCATTGTCCATCGCCTCGAAAATCGCCTCCAGCGACTTCGGCTGCGGCAGGTCGAGCCACTCGTTGACGAACAGCATTTCGTCGTCCGTCACCAGGCCATTCGCGGCGGCAGCCAGCACCGCCGCGCGGCGCTGGGCCTCGTCGTCGCGCGCGTTCACCTGCAACACCGTCTTCAGCAGCGTCGAGATGGCGTCCTGCCCCTTGCCGACGCCAAAGTCCAGCACCTGCCCCGAGGGCGTGTCGAATCCCTGTTCGCGCGCGCGCGCCTGGAACTCTTCCACCAGCCTGGATTTGCCGATACCTGCGTCGCCGCGCACCAACACTGTCACTCCGACGCCGGTCTCGCGAACGGCGTTGAGCGCACCGACCAGTTGCCCGAGTTCGGCTTGCCGGCCAACGAAGGGCAAGCGTTCGCCGCGAGCCACGCGAATGCCGAGCACCCGCCAGATCTCCACCGGCGCGGCGAAGCCCTTGACAATTTGGTTGCCAGCCGACTGCACCTCGATGCTGGCGGCGACTTCGCGGTAAAGCGCGTCGGAAATCAGCGTCTCGCCCGCCACGGCCAGCGCATCGAGCCGGGCGGCCAGATTGACCGAATCGCCTGTGACCGAGTACTTGGCCTTGCCACCGCCGCTGATCACCGAGGCCACCACCTCGCCCTTGGTGATGCCGATGTGCAGCCGCAGCGGCGCGCCGTGGCAGTCCGGAACGCCGGCGGCCGCGCTGTGCATCGCGAGCGCGGCATGCAGCGCTCGCTGCGCATCGTTGCCATGGGCCACCGGCGCGCCGAAGACCGCCATGACGGCATCGCCGGCCCGGTCGATCACGCGGCCGCCATGGGATTCGACGACCTTGTCCATCGCGTCGAAAAAACGCCCGAGCATCTCCTGGATCTGCTCCGGGTCGCTGCTGGCACACAGCGCGGTGTAGCCAGTGATGTCGGCGAACAGCACGGCCGCCTGCCGCCGGTCCGCGGTCGCCGTGGCTGCTGTTGCCGGCCGACGCTCGTCCTGCGTGGGCTTGTGCGTCGCCTCTGGCATGGAAGGTGCGGGCGCCGCGACTCGCGCCGGCGTGCCGCATTGGCTGCAGAACTTCGCCTGTGCCGCAAGTTCATGGCCGCAGTTGGAGCACGGGCGTGGCAGCGCAGCGCCGCATTCCTCGCAGAACTTTGAATCCAGCGCACTGGGATGGCGACACTGTGGGCACCGCATGCCCTGAGTTTCATCGCTGGCGCGCGCCGTGTCGAGGGCCGGAAGGGCGAAGCTGCTGCGGCTCGGATGCATACTCGCGGAAAGCGAAACGCCTTCAGTCTGGATGACGTTGGCCGGCATGCCCCGGCTGACCAAGTAGTCGCGCAGGGAGTTGGCACGCGCCAGAGACCGGGGAGGGACAGGCAGTGGTCGAATTCCAGGCTGCCGAACCGATTGGTGTGCCCGACGATGAGATCGCGCGCAACCGGATGCCCGAGGACTCGAGGGTCACTCGTTAATGCTCTGCCGGTTCGAAGTCCTGCTGTTGTTGGCACTATCGACATAGCGGTAGTGCATCGGCCACCTTTTCAGCCGCCCTTGTCGCGGTCGTGCCTGGGCCAGAAGACCGGGATGCACTCACTCGTGCAAAGCGCGCGCGCTTCCAATTCGGACAGCTCGCCGATCAGGGCTTCGTGTGCATCGGTGCTCCGCAGCACTGCGCGCAGCTGCAGGTCCTCTTGCCCGGAGGACACCCCGGTTTCCATCTCATTAAAGCTTACTTTGCTGCACTGCACGCCCCCAGGAAATGGATGGACTCCTTCAATCGGGTTGGTCGAGGGTCATGGGGTCAGGCACCGATGTCACTGAAGGAGGGCTGCGACGAACGGAAGGTGAGTCAAGTCTCCGCAAGGGCGTTTGTCCTTCTTCAAAGCCGCCGCTGCATCGGTCTTCCAGTTTGCCGTGCGCGAGTAGATGTCTGCGGTAGGTAGTGGGCGACGAGCGTAGGAATGGATATTCGCTGTGACAAATGCTTGGTCGCCATTGCTCGCGGCAAGTGCGGCCCCCCGCGTAGCAGCGATACGACCCAACAACACAGAAGGCGAGGAGACCGAACCACCGATTGCTCAGGCAATCACGCAGTGATGGCAAGACAGGCTAGACCGTGGTTGGCGCGTCCATGTGCGGAAGTTCGTTACAGGCTCTCGGGTTTCATGCGACGAGGCTCGGCGGCCTCGAACGCTCGCCGGCGCCGAGCGGCCACCAGGGTCACCGCTGCACAACTCACCAGGTTGAGCATCGCGATCAGCGTGAAGAACAGATCGCCGGCGACGAAGGCCCCGTAGGCAACAGCCGTCGCATTGGCCACGACCCAGGAGCCCCAGGTGAGCAGGGAGATGTCGCGTGCGCCGTCAGCGCTGCGCCAGACCGCCCTCAGTTGCGGCACGTAGGTGAAGATCCGCGCCGCGTTGGTCAGGATATAGAGCCCGGCGATCATTGCGTCCGACGCGTGGGGCGCCGATATGGGGAGTGCCGGAATCACTGGGTGGAGCGAAGGTAGGATCGGGCGGGCATGCTCGCATCGGCATGCGAGAGAGATGCCGCGCGCGCCTCGGCCGCCTGACCGGTCGGCGGCAGCGCCGCTTCGATATCAGTCAGGACCTGCGGCAGTGCAAGCGCCTGCCATCGCTGGGAAGTGGTCAGCGCGAGCAGTGCAACCACCACCAGCGCTGCCAACCACACGCGTGCTTGAAGGACCCATGTGGCGAGGATCATGACGAAGCTTTCGATCCACGGCGGTGGTCGCAGGCGTGTCGATTCACTGGCGAGCCTCCGCATTGAAGAGCCAGGTGTCGAGAAGCGCCGTTCCCTCCGGGCCTACGCGCAGCGCCCGGCCCTTGCCCGTGCGCGAATTGAGCGTGTAGACCCACAGCGCCGTCGTGCCGCGCGCCGTTGCGAAGACCGATTCGCCTTCCGACTCGGCAAGTGCGAGTTGGTTGCCCAGACCCGCGCAGCCTACGCCCGCGCGTGAGGCGAATCCACAGTCCGGATGCTCGGGTCCCTTCAGCAACGACGGAACCGAGGGTTGTTCGGTCGGCCAGAATGTGACCTCCTCGAGACGTTCGCGCACGCAGACCTGCTCCGCGCCATTCATGACCCCATCGAGCCCGTCGCGGGGAAACTCGTATTTGCGCACCAGCAGGACGCCGCTTCGGGTCGTCGGATGGACCATCAGCGCAAGCCACGATGCACTGGCGTGCGAACGCAGCAGACTGGCGCGCAATCGTTGCCGGAGCTGCGCGACGAATCGGTCTCGTTCGCCGGACTGGATGGCGCCGCTGTCCATCGCCTGCTCGGCCATGGTTCCGGCGTCCAGGGACTTTGCGGCCATCGCCTCCAGCTCGACGCGGACCCGCGAATTCAGAGCGCTGCGGGTCGAGACCCCATCGGAGGCGCTGCCATCGCTCGCGATCTCGTTCGCATAGAACAGGCCCGTATAGCCGGCTTGCGTCGTGCCGCTGATGGCGTGCTTGAGCGAACGGCATTCGCCATCCGCATGCGCCGTGCCCAAGGCCAACATGCCAGCCAGCAAGAGCAGAACGATACGCAGCCAACTGGTGGCGACGCGCGGACCGCGGCGATCTACGAAACCGAGCAGGGATTTCATCGTGGGCTCTCCTCCTTCAACGGTCTGCGGTGGCTGCCCGTGGAAGGCATGGTCGCGGCGCCTGGGCTGCCCGGCCTACCAGCGGTCAATACTGACCGGCGGGCCTGGTGATGGACGTGGAACTGGAGGGGCGTGGCGAATCGGCCTGGGCCGTCACGCCGAGCAGCTGCTGTGACGCTGCGCGTCGTCGGATGATTGTTTGAATGCTTAAGTTCTCATTCAACACAAATTGATTGAGTCGGAGCTCTTCGCGCTGCCCCGATCGGCATGTAGCATCCTGAAACTGCGATCGATTAACTCTTTCGAGGGTCTCATGTTCGATTCTTCGCGCGTCCGAAAATCTGCCTTGTATTTGATCCTGGCGGCATCGATGAGCGTAGGCGTCGTCGCTGCGCACGCAGATGTCACCATCCTGGTGAACCCCGGGGATCAAGGCGAGCAGTCGCGCGCGTCCGTGCTGACGAGCTGGAGGTCCGCAGTCGAACAAGGGCTGCGCAAGCAGCGCGTTTCAGACCTCGCAGCGAGCCCCATCTCGCCCTTCGACATGACTGCTGATCTGAGCGCGGTACGTGCGCGGGTGCCGGATGTGGTGGTCGGTCCATCGCACCTCATTGGCTCGGCGGTTCGCTACGGCTATACACCGGTGGTGATGGTCGACCAGCCATCGCGCGCCGTGATGGTCACGATGACCTCGAGCGACATCGGTTCGTTCGAGCAGTCGGTTGGCAAGCGCCTGGGCCTTCCAGAGCAGGACAGCCTCGTCACCTATCTGATCCGAGGCGAAGCGACCGCGGCCAACACGACGCTGAAGCGCCAGTTCTCGTCGATCTACCAAACGCGCTTCCAGGATGCGCTGCTGATCTGCCTGCAACTGCGTCGCTGTGATGTCGTCGCAGTGGAGCGCGTCGTCTTCGATCGCTGGGTGGCCGCCGGTAATCCTGTGAAAGTCATCATGGAGTCGCACGAGGCGCCAGGGATGAGCGTTGCCGTGAAGGACGATCTCAAGCTCAACGTCGACGGATTGCGAAGCGCGATTGCGGAGGCGATGCCGGGCACTGTCGGTGCCAAGCCCGCGACGGTCACTCGCGACAACTTCACCTATGTCTCGACGCTCGGCTATTTCACGCCGCGTGCGCTCGCAAACGCGAAGGTGGTCGATGCCAACACCGTTGCCTCGATGCTTCGAGGCAAGCAGGGCCGCTACATCGACACTCGCAACAACGCCGAGTTCAATGAAGGGCATGTACCGGGCGCTACGTTGATCCCGTATGTCGAGAAGTCGAGCAAGGATCCGGACTTCAATGCCGCTGTCGACGAGTTCAATGTCGCTCGTCTCGGACCTGACAAGGGTGCTTTGCTGATTTTCGGCTGTAATGGCCCTGAGTGCTGGAAGAGCCATAAGGCGAGCATCGCCGCCATCAAGGCCGGCTACACGAACGTCGCCTGGTTCCGCGGTGGCGTTCCCGAATGGCGGTCCGCCGGCCTGCCGATCGAAACCGGCGATCCTCTGGTCGCCAACCCCTGAGCGTGTGTTCCGCAGTTATGGCGCAGCAGCACGATCAGCCTGTCAACATCAACCTCCATCACCACGCATGACATCACAGCACGCAGTTGATTCCGCGCGCCGCGCCCTTCTTGGCGCGTCTGCCTCCGCCGCAGCACTGACCGGCCTCGGCCCGTGGCAGCACGCGTTCGCGCAGGGAGCCCGCCCGTTGCCCGGCTATGCGGCGTGGAAGGATGCTGGCGCCATGATCGTGCACAGCCCCAACACCATCGAGCTGCGTCGCAGCGCGATGGGCGATGGCGTGATCACGCCGGCCAGTCAGCTCTATGTACGCAACAACCTGACGCCGCCGAACGCTGACATCCTGACCCATGGCGATGCATGGCAAGTGCAGATCGAGGGTGTCCGCAAGCCGCGCCCATTCACATTGGCCGAGCTCAAGAAGATGCCGACCGAGACGGTGACGATGGTCTTGCAATGCAGCGGCAATGGCCGCGGTATGTTTCCTTCCAAGCCCGCCGGCACCCCCTGGCAGGTCGGTGCAGCCGGCTGCGTCATGTGGACCGGTGTGCCCGTGCGGGATCTGGTGCGCGTGCTCGGCGGCACCGATGCCGCGGCGAAGTTCCTCACCGGCACCGGCGGCGAGGTGATTCCGCCCGGGGTCGATCCGAAATCGCGCGTCGAGCGCAGCGTTCCGCTGTTGGCGGCGAACGACGCGCTGGTCGCGTGGGAGCTGAACGGCCAGCCGATTCCGCTCGCCCATGGCGGGCCCGTGCGCCTGATCGTGCCCGGCTTCACAGGCGTCAACAGCGTGAAATACGTGAAACGGATCGCCTTCACTGCGACCGAGTCCGATGCGTCGATCCAGCAGACCGACTACCGCATGAGTGCCCCGGATGCAAAAGGAATGAATCCGTCGGACCCCTCTGTCTGGGAGATGCCTCCGAAGTCCTGGATCAATTCGCCTTTGCCCGAGAGTGGCACCTTGCGCGCCGGCGCGGCGGTCATCAAGGGTGTCGCGTTCGGCGGCACCAAAGCAGTCAAGCAGGTCGAAGTGTCGACCGACGGCGGCGCCACCTGGAAGGTGGCATCGCTCGTCGGGCCTGACCTCGGTCGTTTTGCGTGGCGCGAATTCGTGGCGAATGTCGACCTGAGCGCCGGAACCCATCGGCTGGCCAGCCGGGTGACCGATGTCATGGGGCGCACGCAACCGGAAGCGCGCATCGAAAACAAGGCCGGCTATCTCAACACCAGCTGGCGCGACCACTCCGTCACGGTGACCGTGGCATGAGGGCGATGCCGGCAGCAAGCCGGCTGCGAGGGCTTGCTGTCGCAGTGGTGTGGCTGTGCGCGGGAGTCGCCGGTCCGTCCTTCGCGGCCGATCCGGCGCTTGCCGAAGGGCGGCAACTGTTCATCGACGGCGTGGGCCCCCAGCCGAAATGCGCGCTTTGCCATACCTTGAAGGACGCTGGCGCGACGGGGCAGATCGGCCCGAACCTGGACGAACTCAGGCCGGACATGGCCCGCGTCGCCGCGGTCATACGCAGCGGCATGGGACCCATGCCGGCATACGTCGCTTTGACGGATGCGCAAGTGGCTGCGTTGGCGCATTACGTCTCCACGGTCGCGAAGCCCTGATCGGTTCGATGCTTCGCCGGTCTAGACCCGGCGTTCCTTGCAGGGGGCGCTTGAACCTCCTATGCTCCGCGGGGCGCTCGAAGCTGGAACCGGGTCGCTTTGGCCGTAGCTTGTGCAGCGTCAAGGATGGCGCAGCCGACAACTGACCTTGGAGGGGATTCGTGATCAGACACTTGATTGCCGCCACGCTGCTCGCGGCCACCACGTTCGGCAGCCCAGCCGCTGACGTTACCAAGAAGGACAAGTGCTGAACGCCGTGCGAGTCAGGATGCCTCGTGCACCTGGCGACGCCCTGGCCATGCGCGCGTCGCTGCACTGGCCATGGCAGTGACGTCTCGATTCGCGAGTGACTCACCACTTCGGCGGCAGCTTTCTGAGCAACACAATGCGCTCGCGCGAGACTTCGATGTAGCCACCCTTGGTCAGGTCGGTCAGCAGCCGGTTGACCATCGCCTTCGAAGCGCCCAGGCGCTCGGCGATGCGCTGCTGGCTCAACGGCCCGGGCACCACGCGCAGGCCCTTGTCTTCGACCGCCAAGGCGTCGAAGAGCCCCACGAGCCGGCCGTAGACGTCCACCGAACCCAGGCGCCCCACCGTGCGCGTCAGGGTGCGCACGCGCTGCACCAAGCGCTGGATCAACTGGAACGCGAGCTCGGGCCGCTGCGCCAGCACGCGTTCGGCCTGTGCCCGTGTCACGCGCGTCAGCCGCGCTCGGGCAGTGACCTGCACCGTGGCGGAGCGCCGTTCACCGCTGAGCATGAGCTCGCCGAAGAGTTCACCCGCGTGCAGCGTATTGAGCTCCACCACGCGCCCGCCGTCCCCGGCCACGAACGCGCGCAGCTCGCCTTCGTGGATGAGATACATGCAGTCGGCAATGTCGCCCTCGGTCACCACCGAGGCACCAGGCTCCCAGGTGCGCGTCTCGCCCAGCCGCGCCAACTCGGCCAGGAAGTCGCCGGATTTGTCTGCGCTCGACCCTTCGAACATGCCTGCTCCTAGCTTGTGTAACCGTCTGCGGACCCGGAGAACCATCATGCCAGCGATGATCGTACCTGTTGCCACCTTGCCAGATCCAGACAACGCGGCGCAACGGGAGGCGCAGCTGGCGTTGTCCCGCACGGCCTACAACTACGTTCGAAGCTACCCGAATCTCGAGGCGGTGCCGATGTGCGCGGGCGTGCCGCCTGGCGAGGAGTTCAGCGCCGCCTACAACGCGCTGGTCGCGCAGACCAGCGCGCAGATCGCCGAGAACTTCGCCGTCAATGTGCGCAGATTGCTGGAGCAAGAAATCAAAGCCGACTTGGACGTCAAGGGTGCGCTTGGCTTGCTCCTACTCAAGATCGATGCTCAAAAGCTGGTCGAAGGCATGTTTGCAGCCGCCGCCGAGGCGGTCCAGGAAGGACCGACGGCGATTCTGAAGTCGACCTTGTTCAACATTTTGCGGCCGGACCAGCTTCAGGCCAAGGACGAGTCGGACTACGAAAAACTGGTCGACACGCTGCCCAAGCCCCAGATGATGGCGCTCGAGGAAAAGGCCTGGATGCGGGGGACAGACAGGCAATGCGAGCAGGATTGGTTCTTCGGCTATCTGCAATTGGCCGGCTTCAACACGACCAACTTGCGCCGCGTCGTTGACGACAAGGCGACGGGCAGCAAGGCCCTGGCCTGGAGCGAGCTGAAGGCGAAGATGATGATCCCCGATGTGGTGGAAGTCCTGTGTCGATACGGCTCCGCCTCCCTCTCGCTGACCAAGATGATCAGCGACGGCAAGCTCTACGCCTGCGACTACGCCGCGCTGATTGGCGACGGGGATCTGGAACCCAAGGAGAGCTGCCTGCACGACAAGCACCGCTTCCTGCCGTCGCCCATCGCCCTGTTCTATTGGAACGAGTCTCCCCCCGAGGGCTATCCCTCGGACTACGGGCAGGTCAATGGCCGAGCGGGCGTGTTGCAGCCTATCGCGATCCAGTTGGGGCAGACCCCGGACTCGGCCATCTTCAGCCCGAACGATGCTTTCGGAGCGAAAGATGGCAACAAGCTGAAGTGGAAAGTCGCCAAGTACTTCGTCAACGTGGCCTGCGCGATTCAACACGAATCGGTCGCCCATCTCGGGGATTGCCACTTGATCATGGAGGCCGTCGCGGTGGCCACGCACCGCCAGTTGGCGAAGGAACACCCGCTGTTTTGCCTGCTCGAACCGCATCTGCGGTTCACCATCAGCATCAACGATGGCGCCTCGCACAACCTCATCGTCCCGGGTGGCGTGGTGGCCGCCAACGTCGGCGCCAACATCGCCTGGACGCTGCAGATGGTCAACGACGCGCGCAAGGCCTGGCGCTGGGGCGAGAACAGCCCGGACCAGATCTTCGCCCTGCGCGGCTTGGACGCAGACCAGCTGGCGGCCTACCCGTTTCGCGACGACACGCTGCTGCTGTGGCAGGCCATCAAGGATTTCGTCGCCGACTACGTGGCGATCTACTACACCAGCGACCACGCGGTCAGTACCGACCGGGAACTCAAGGCCTGGGTGGACGAACTTGGCTCCCCGGAGCACGGCAATCTGCCAGGGTTTCCCGTGACGCTGAAGACCCGGGACCAACTTGTTGAAGTCGTCGCGCAGATGATCTACACAGCAGGCCCTCTGCACGCGTCGGTCAACTACGGCCAGTATCCCTTCGCGGGCTTCGCGCCCAGCGTGGCCGCGGCGATCTACAAGGCCGCGCCGACGCGCGACGACCCGATCGACCAGGAGACGCAGTACCTGGAGTGGCTCCCGCCGCTGGACGTCGCGCTGTACACGGTGTCGTTCGTGTACCTGCTCAGCAGCATCCAGTTCGACGCGCTGGGGCACTACGCCAGCAACCCGCAACACCCGCACTTCGCGCACCGCCCGGCCCAGAAGGCCCTCGAGGCTTTTCAGGCGGCATTGGCGCAAGCCGAGGTCACGATCCGCCAGCGCAACCTCGAACGGCCGATTCCCTATCTTTTCCAGTTGCCGTCCAGGGTACCAAACAGCATCAGCATCTAGCGTGGCAACCCGCGTGGCGCGCGGGTTGTCAGCGGGCCTCCGGCCGGCAGCCCGGTGCCAGCATCTCGGTCGTCGCTTCGACGTCGATCACGCCTTGGCCGTGCATGACGGCCTCTGCAGCGAGCACCAGCGCGTGGCCTGCTTCGCCGCCCGTCCACTGCCCCTGCCTGCGCCGCGCGGCGGCGCTGTACAGCTTCAGTCCCGTGGCGTCGAAGGTCACTGTCGCGGCCTGCAGCCACGCTGCCGCCCGAGCCGGTCGCCGCCCTTCGCACGCCAGGCCGGCTTCGAGCACCGCGGCCCAACCGGGCAGGTGGGGCAGGCGGGTCTTGTTCATCAGCCTGACAGTTGTTCTGGCAATCTCCAGACCTTCGTCGACGTCCGTCGAGCGTTGCCGAGCGGCAGCCAGTGCACAACCGGCTCGGTAATAGCTCATCAACCCGAACGCAGTCTTCATGCGCAGAAGCTGCGATTTTTCAAGCGCCGACCACTGTTGCGCTGTCAGCAGGACGCCTCGCGCCGGCTGGCCCTCGTAAAGCGCCAGGTTCAGATCGGCCAGGAGGATCAGGTAGTCAGCCCATTGATAGATGCTTTGAACTTGATAGCAGGCCTTGGCCTGACCGATCCGCGTGCCCGCGTCGGCAAGACCGCGGTGCGCCAGCAAGGCAGGCGCCGCAAAACCGACCACGCCGCAAGCCAGATACTGGTCGCCTCTTCGCAAGGCGTTCTCGACAATGCCAGGCGCCGTAGTCGAGGTCCGGGCATAGTCGCCAAGATGATTCGCCGCATTCACGCAGTAGAGTTGGGTGCCGGCCAATTCGAACGGCACCTCCGTGCATTGAGAGCCCAGCCATTCCAGGGCGTCTTGCAGTACCGGTTGGGCTTCGGCAAAGCGACCTTCATGAGCCAGCACGCAGCCGCGAATCTGGCGCACCCAACCCGTCAATTCGTTCTGCGACACCTCGCTGGCCAAGCGCTCCGCTTGCAGCATGATCGGGTCCGTCTTTGCGCGCGTCCCGAGGCCATCGAGGCTGACCATGTAGGCCTCCATGGTCAGGGCCCGCGCAGCATGCGCACGTGAGCCCGTGTTCAGGGCCAGCCGCGCATAGCGGGCCGCCATGTCGACCATCACGAATGCATTGTTGCCGACCGAGCCTTGGACCACCGACCACATCGCGCCCAGCCGGGCTTGATCGCCTGGTCCGGGTGCTGCGTTTGGGTCGATCTTCAGCCCTCTGCACATCAGCAGGAAGCGCGAAGCCAGCGCCGCGACGATCGCGGCCCGGGGCGACCGCGGCATGGACAGGCCGATGGCGGCAAGCACCTCGCCCAACAGAACCCGCGCCTCGTCGGTAAAGCCGCTGGTGCTGAGCAGATGCGCCGCTGCGCGCGTGTATTCGAGCGCTTCCTGCGGCGCAGCACCGATGCTCGCAGCGCGATAGACCTCTGCGGCCTCGCGGCTGTTGCCCATCGACGCCAGCATGGCGGCGAGCTTGACTTGCACCTGCCGGAACCGCGTCGCGGCCACACCGATGAGGTCCAGGCACTGTCGGTACTGGCGGGAAGCGAACTCGAACGCCAGCGCGGCTGCAAAGACATCGCCCGCCTTCTCGTAGTAGACGCTGGCGCGCTGGCTGTCCCCGGCGCCATGAAAGTGCAATGCCAGGTGCTCGGGCTGCGAGTCCTCATCCACGGACAGCGCTTCGGCCAGGCGGGCGTGAATGCGGCGCAGGGCGTCGGGAGCCAGGGCGTCGGCCACGGACTCGCGAATCTTGTCGTGGTAGCACTCCAGCACGCGACTGTGCGCACTGACCCTCGCGGTGCGTGCGAGCCGCTCGAACAACAAGCCGTCGAGGTCTTCATGCGTCGCATGGGCCGCGTCCACGGCCAACTTCGCTGAAATCGGGCGCCCTGCCACTGCCAGCACATTCAGCACATCGCGCGCTGTCGCCGGCAGCAGGCCGACGTGCCTGTCCACGGTCTGGCTCAGCGTGAGCGAGGTCGGGCCGGCCCCCATCCGCCCGACCGAGAGCGCCTGGCGAACCAGTTCACCAACGAAAAAGGGGCTGCCCCCGCCCTCGGCGGCGATCGACCCGGAGTCCGCGGTACTGGCCGAACCGAGCAGCCGCTGCGCCAGCAGCACCGACACTGCCGGCGGCAGCGGGCCGACGTGCAGTGAACGGCACTCCACCCGGGGACTCCTGGCCGGGATGCTCAGGATCTGCTGCAAGAGCGCGTTGTCCTTGGCGCCTTCGCTGCGGTGCGTCGCCACCCACAGGAACGGCGTCGGTTCCGGCTGGCTCAGCAGGTACTCGAAGACGACGAGAGAATCGCTGTCGGTCCATTGCAGGTCGTCCACGAAGATGACCAAGGGCCGCCGGTCTCGCATGCGTCCGAACAGTTCACTCAGCGCGGCGAACGCGCGCAGCCGCAGTTCCTGGAGATCGGGAATGACCTTCTTCGGTCCCCGCGCCACGGCGTCGACACGCTCGAGCACGGGAAAGAGACGGGCCAAGGCGTACATCTCGCGCGGCATCAGATCGCCGGCTTCTTCGCGCGTCAGCTCGCGCAGGTGGCTGCTGAGCTCGTCCATCACCGAGTCGAAGGCCTTGAAGGGCACGCTTTCCCGGTCGTAGCAGCGTCCCTCGAGCGCGACTGAGCGTCCCGTGGCTCTCACCTGGTCGAGAAACGCATGCAACAGCGCACTCTTACCCATGCCTGACTCGCCGCTGACGAACATCACGACCGGACGGCCGGCCAGCATCGACGCATGGGCGGCGTGCAGTGCGGCCAATTCGCCCTCGCGTCCGAGCAGGATGTCAGCCCGCGGCGCCATGCCCGTCAGTTCGGTGTGTGCAGGGCCCGATACGGGGGCCACTTGGCTCGGCGCGTCCGCCCGGTCAAGGGCTGCCTGCACCTGGGCCGCACCAGGCCGCGCTGCGGGGTCGCGCTGCAGCAGCGCATCGCACAGCTCGGCGAGGTCCTTCGGCGCGTCCGCACACAGGCTGTGCACGCGGGGTGCGGCCTGGTGCCGTTTGAGCTCGAGCACGTCACTCAGCGGCCCTTCGAACGGAAGCCTGCCGGTCAGGGCAGCGAACAACATCGAGCCGATCGCGTACAGGTCGCTGGCGGTCGTCGGCGCCGAATTCGCCGCGCTCGAAGTTTGCTCGGGTGCCAGGTAGCCGGGTGTGCCGCTGAAGCCGACTTCGACCGCCGGACGCCCGGCCGCGCCGGCATGCCAGTCCACGACCAACCCGAAGTCCAGAATCACGACCCGCCCGTCCGCTTGAACGAGGACGTTCGACGATTTCAGGTCCCGGTGCAGCATGCCGGCGCCATGGATCGCCACCACGCCCTGCAGCAACTGTTTCAGGGCGGCACGCAGCCGCTGCTCGTCGAGCCGCCCGTTGGGGCGCACCCACTCGTTGAAGTGCTCGCCGTCGACGAGCTCCATGCTGAAGAACCAGCCCTCGTCGCTGAACAACTCGTGCAGACGGCACAGGTTCGGGTGGTTCATGTCGGCCAGCGAACGGAACTCGCTCTTCAGCCGGTAGACGCTGCCCGGGTCGAGCCAACTCAGGGTCTTGATGGCGACGACGCTGCGCCTGAGGTCGTCATAGGCTTCGAAGACCACCCCCATGCCGCCCTCGCCAATCAGGCGCCGGATGCTGAATCTGCCGTCAAGCACGCTGGTTCCGGGCAGCGGTCGAAAGCCCGAGCCCAACAACTGCGCCCCGGGGATCGGCGAGGCTTGCGCAAGCACGTCCATGAACGACCCGCCGCGACCCTCGACCGTCAGATCGAGCCGGGCTGGTTCAGTTTCTTTTTTGGACATGATGCCTTCGCAACCACCATGGAGTGCTTAAATCATTATCAATGAACATCGACACAGGCTGTGACGAGTTGCGGGGTTTCGCTGCGGATTCACCCCCGCCGCCATCCTTCTCGGGTTTGCCGTGCGCCTGATCCTGGAAGCCACTGCCGCAGGTGCCGTCAAGCGCCTGGACTTCTGGACCGCAGAACCTGTGACGATCGGGCGCTCGCCCGACTGCCAGATCCAGATCGACGCCGACCAGGGCAGCGTGTCCCGGCTGCATGCCCAGCTCGTCCCGACCGGACGAGGCTGGGTCGTGGAGGATCGCAGCAAGGTCGGAACCCTTGTGAACGGCATGAAGCTTGGGCATGGACAGCGTTTCGCGCTGCACATACACGACGAGTTGCGGGTCGGACCCCTGCGCCTGCGGGTGCTCGAGCTTGGGGGCCAGATCGAGCAGACGATGGCCACCGAGCTCAAGCTGACGGCGGTCGACTTGGCGACGCTGGACCCGCAATTGATCCTGAAGTCGGCTCTGGAACTGCCTCGCTTGTTCGGTGAGGCACACGCCGAAGGCGAAGTGCTGCAGAAGGCTTGCGCCTTTCTGGTCCAGGTGCTCTCGCCCGTCGTCAGTTCGGCCTATGTCGTGGAAGCACATCCGGAGAACATGGAGTCGTCCCGCATGCTCGCGACGTACTCGCTCAACGGGGAACGCGCCCCGGTGCTCAGCCGCAGAGTCATAGCCGACGCGCTCCAGCTGGACGGTTCGGTCGCTTTTTTCAAGCACGCCACCTCGACCGAAATCGATGCCACCGTGCACGACACGACGCGCACGGTCGGGGCCTGCCTGATCGAGCGCAGCACCGCCGGCGAGCCCATCGTGATCTATGTGGTCGGCGAACGAACCTTGCCGAACGACAACACCGACATCGCTGCCGGCTACCTCAGCCTGGTCAGCACGCTCACGCGCCAGCACCTGGTGGCCCAGAGGCAGGCCCATCTGGCCCAGTACTTTTCGCCTAAGGTCGTCGATCTGCTGATGCGCCCCGGCGGTCGCTCGAGTGCCGAAGGCGACCCTCGCATCATGGAGGCCACCAGTCTGATCTTCGATCTTCGAGGCTTCTGCCTTTCCACCGAGGCGGCGGCGACAGACCTGCTCCGATGGCAGAAAGAACTGCGAAGCACGATGGACACCGTCTCGCGGGAAGTCTTTGCGCACGAGGGAACGGTGATCGACTACCAGGGCGATGGGTGTTTCGCCGCCTGGGGGGTGCCGTTCGAGCAACCCGGCCAGGCCCAGTTGGCCGTGGACTGCGCGCTGCGGATTCTCGAGCAGTTGAAGACAACCCCTTTGCAGTCCTTGTCGTCGCCGTCCGGCCCGGTGTGTGGCATCGCCATTGCCAAGGGGCAGGTGCTGGCCGGTTCGATGACATCGAGCCGGCATTTCAAGTACGGGTTGCTGGGCACTTCGGTCAACTGCGCATCCCGTGTGGAGACGCTCACCAAACCCGGCCGACTCGACGCGCCGCTGCTCGTCACCGAAGAGGTGGCGAGGCTTCTGGACGTGACACGCACGCCATTCGTTCGGGCAGGCCGCGTGGCCTTGGCAGGCATGGAAACCCTCGTCGATGTCTACGAGGTGCTCGATCCCGCTAGAGCGCTGTCGTCGGCCGGCCCGGCAGCACGCTGGGAGGCCCTTCTGTGCCTGCTGGAAGGGGTGCGCCAGGTCGCCGATCTGCAAGAACTCCAGGCGGCGATCGGCGCGCCCGCGTGGGCGGACGATCCCCGCGTGCGCTGGCTGCAGGCACAGTGCAGACAGTTGGAAGACCCACAGCAGCTGTCCCGGTGGGACGGCGTCGTGCGCTACGAAAAGTAGGGTCGTTGCCAGCGGAGTGGCAAGCGCTCGACGGTCGATCGGGCCGACTCACTCCGCCGGTCAGTATTGAACGCAGGCGTGCCGGGCAGCCCAGGCGGAACGACCATGCCTTCAACGGACAGCCACCGCAGACTGTTCCGCCGTTCAACCCGAGGAGGTTTTCATGATCACCGCCAAGACCATCCCGTCCGTCGCCAGCTTCGAAGTGCGCGACGCCGGCCACGAGACCACTCCGCGCATGCCGGAAGCCTCCACACTGATGGCAGAACTGCGCAAGGCGGTGGTCCACGCCAGCCAGTGGGTGGCCGGCCCGGACCCCGAACTGGCGCGCGACCGCTTCCTCGGCGAGGCCAAGGATCCGGCCGACCTGGAGCGCCGCAGCATCGCTTGGGAACGCGCGCAGGAGACGCGCCGCGCGCTGCCGCCGGTGCTCTGAAGGCGTGCCGATCATCGGACCGAGGTCGCTCAACTTCTCATCGGATCTCCCAAGGAGAGCATGCAATGTTCGATGAACCCCTTCGATACCTGGCCGCTGCCGCCAAGCGAACCTCCCCACACTTCGTCGTGGCGCTGCTCGCCTGCGTTCTGCTGGCGCTTGCCTGGCGCGGTCCGACCGGGCATGTCGAGGCAGCGATGCAGCATCCCGTGCCCAAGGGCGGCGCCGCATCCGTCGCCCCGGATTCCCGCCTCGATTCGCTGCGCAAGGAGGCGGCGAGCGGTGACGAACGCGCCAACTTCCAACTCAGCAGTGCCTTGATGGACAGGTTCGACCTCGCGGGCGATTCGGACGACCTCTATGAGGCGTTGGAATGGGTCGACCGGCGCTGGGACGCTTCCGACCATGTGGAACTGGTCGGCCGCATCGTCGCGCACTACTGCGGTCATCGCGTCGTGCAGTGGCATCGCCTGTGCGTGCTGGGCGAATGACCGGGCTTCGCAGGCTTACCCAGGAGAAGAACTTTGCCATGGTCAAGTTGCGTGTGATCGTGCTTCTGGTGCTTCTGCATACTGACGTCTCCCCCGCGCACTACGGCTGGCCGAGTCGGGCACGCCGGTGGTCGTCGATGTGTGCCGCCAGATCGGCGTGTCCGAAGCGACGTACTACACCTGGAAGAAGAAGTTCGGTGACTTGGGCGTGACCGAGCTCAAGCGCTTGAAGATGCTCGAGGACGAGAACGCCAGGCTGAAGCGCATCGTGGCGGACCTGACACTGGACAAGCAGATCTTGCAGGAGGTCGTCCGAAAAAGGCTCTGAAGGCTGCCAAGCGGCGTGAGCTGGCAGCCTGGATGCAGGAGCGCTTCAAAGTGAATGTGCGCAGGTCGTGTCGATTGGCGCTGCTGAGGCGGTAAGCAGGCAGTAGCGCAGGAAGCAGGCGACCTCTACGGTGCGCGCTGGTTCCTTGATCTTGGCGCCGGCCGACGGGGGCCTGGAGGCCAGGCGACGTGCGTAGCGCCGCACGATGAGGTCGGGCAGGGCCTCCAGGTACTGGTGGACGTCAAGGCTCCGAAGCCAATTGATCCGTTCGAGCACCTCGCTGATCTGACGCGTCAAGTGCCGAGTTGGCGCCGTCCAAAGCCAGCTTTGATGGGTCATGCCGGTAGCGTGTGGCAGCGCGATCATTCGACCCCATTGCTCCAGGGTGTCAGATGGCACCACGCTGCAAATGGACGCCGACGTCTCGGCCTCGAAACGGGCGAGGGCGGTGGCAATCAAGGCGCGGATGGCCCGATCGCGGACGATCAGCAGTCGATGCTCGTACAGCCAACGTCGAGCAAAGACAACCAGTTGCTCGCGATCGGCGCATCGCGCGACCTCGTCACTCATCGTCCGAACGAGAGCGCGGCGCTGGTGCTCGGTCATCCACCGGAATCCAAGGGCTTCACAGGCTACTTGCTGATGGTCGAACAGGGTGCGGCCTCGCCCATATAGGGCGCGTAGCGACGCGATCTCGGGAGCATCGACCCCCAACTCATTGCTTAGATGGCGCCACAGCGCTGGCGGAACGATCCGAAAGGCGTCGAGCACACGGCCGCTCAAGCGCAGGAAGCCGATGTGCAATGCCAGGCCGAGCTTTAGGGACTCGCCGCGGCGCGCGTCGATCAGTTCACGTTCGGCCTGGCTGAAGGTGAAGAACGCCTGCAACTCGAAGCCACTGATTTCGCGCGGAAGTTCGCGCATGCCCAAGTATGTCGTCTGCCAGCCTTGCATCGCGCGCCTCCGTCCGTTGGGGCAGGGGACGATACGCCGCTGAAAAGTGAACAGCAACGTCAAGAAAATCAATGACTTGCGACCCAAGCGCCGCGCCGTTGTTGGCCTTGCGAACCGTCACTCAGTGCACGGAAAACGAGGGGACCCCAACACCGCTCTCGGAGCCTCCCACACTTTTGCACACTCTCTGGTGGGACGGCTGGACCGCCCGCTGCGGCGGCGGTGTGCCGCTGGACGCCTGAGCCCTCTGGGCTAGGGCTGCAACGACTTGATGCGGCCCACGCCGACGCGCTCCGGTCCTTCGGAAGAGGCGCGCGGGGCGTACGTGAGCTTGGCCTTGATCTGGCTCGGGCTGTTTCCAGTTGATTTGGAGAGAACCTCGTTCACCACGTGCCGCGTGACGACGGCTGCTGCGATGCTGGTGCCGCCCAGGCGTATCGTGTCTGCGCTGTGAGTTGCCGCCGCACGCAATCCTGCAAGCATGAGGCTTTCGTCAGCCCCTGCCGCGAAATCGGGACCGATTCGTGCATTTGGCAAGCGGCTTGGACCGGCGCTGCTGTAGGGCGAGACCGGGCGTCCGGAATCCAGGTCGTCTACGCAGGCGCCCACCACGATGGCTTGCGCCGCATGAGAGAAGCTGCCCAGGGTGCTCGTCGACTTGAGGTACTCGAGCGTCGGGTCCTCGAAGCGCGACTGTTTGCTCAACTGGAAGGACGGGTCATCACGCTCGACCCAGGCATGGACCGTCAACGGCGCGTTGCCCTGGTTGTGTATTTCAACCTCCCATGTGCCCGAGGGGGCGACGGCAGTGATTGATGCGTCCCCTTCAGTGGCCGCAACAGCCAGCAACGCCATGGAGCCGTTTGTTCCCTGGGGTGCCGTCGTCGGATGGATGACAGCGCAGATGGGCAGGCCAAGCGGGCTGTCGTCGGGCACGCCGAACCATCCCTGGCCGGCGCCGGTCAAGGGCGAGGCCGGGGCCAGGCCCGCGGGTGGCACCAGGCGCACGTCCACGACCGGCGCGCCGCCGGCGTCGTCGCCAGGCGGCAGCCAGATCTCCATGAAGTTGTGCGTGTCGTCTCCGGGGGGAACACGCCAGCGCAGCGTCTTGCAGTCGTTGGGGGCAATCCTGGTTTCGGCATGGATCTGTGCGTCGTACGCGTTTCCTGCGGAGACCATCACCGCGCAATCCTTGCGACCCGACAGAAAAGAGTCGATGGCCACTTCGACGGGCGAAGTGCCGTCGTGCGGACCGGCAAAGGTGCCATACGAGAGATTGATGGCGACCGGATGCTGTACGCCCTTGCTGTCTTTCGTGCGCGCTTCGATGTAGCGCAGGGCGTCGACGACGTAGCCGGGCAGGCCGCCGCCCGACGGGTCTTCGACGGCGCCGCGCGGCAACTGAACAAAGATGATCGGCGCCGTCGCTGCCGCGTCCGCCGGGGATTGCGGCTGTGCAATTGGATCGGGCGAACCGGCGGCTACATCGGTAATGGCGGTGCCGTGTGTCCAGCGCCGATTCACCGACTCGTAGCGCGCCGTGGAATAGCATGCGTCTTCGTCCACCTCGAGTGTTGCGGCATCCGTGTTGGCTTGGAGGAATCCCTCGATGTCCTGCTGGACGACCTCGCGGCCGTAGCCAAAGCCGTCAGGCGTTTTCCAGTTGACGGGGTCGTCGTTCGCCCGGCTGCGGCTCTGGTCCCACAGGTACGCCACACGCGACTTCCACTTGCCCTGGTTCAGGTACCTGAACTTCACGTTGGCGAATGGACAACCGTCGTCAATGACTGCCACCGTGGGGTCTGCATTCAGGACGCTCGTGTCCAGGACGCGCACGTTGTCCCACTTCGGAGAGATGCGAGGCAACGACATGAGTGCCCGTACGCCCAAGCGCCCAACGCTCGGAACCGGCCACCAGCCTTTCATCTTGGGCACCAGCGCCCCTGGAACCATGGCGTGCACAGTGAACTGGGAGCCGCCAGCCTCGAGGACCGGCTTGTAGGCGCGAAGCATCTCGATGCCCAGTTCGCGATTGAGCTGCTCCCAGAGCGAGAAGGGGGCGTGCGGCCTGGACAGAAGCGCCGACGCCTCGGGCGTCGGTTGCGCGCGCGCCTGCGCCTGCGAGGATGGGGCGGCGCCACTGAGCGTCAGCTCGATGAGAAGCGGAACGCCTTGCTTGAGCTCGATCGGGCCCATGCCGTGGAATGCTGTGGCGTCGGCCCAGACGGCGTAAGGATCGACACCGTTGATGTCCGAATCGTCCTTCCAGCCGAACTGGGTCTGGCTCAGCTGTGTGATGGATTTCCAAAGCAGCGACATGGCTCAGCTCCATTCGGCAAGGGCACGGTTCCACAGCCAGGTCAGCACGGGCTTGCGTGGCATGACCGGGCTGTGTGCTGCACCACAGTCGATGTCGTCGCTAGGCGCGAAGTCCTTGTTCGCGTCGGCTACCTTGAACTCGAACTTTCGCTCGACCCACGCATTTGCCGGCACGTTTGTCGTGGGGTTGCGCGCCAGCTCTGGCAGCACATTGCCACTGCACATGCATGCGATGTATTCGCCAATCGAGGAGCCGAGAATGCGGCCGGCCTTGCTGTCCATCGGGAAATGAACCCCAGCGACAGTCCGGTTGATTGCAATGCGCGCCGCGAGCGCGTTGAGTTGCCTGAAAACGACGGGGCCGTTCGGTGCGGGAATGAGACATCCCAGCAAGTGCGCCACCGAATACGCTTCCGTCGAGTGTCCGCTGGGCAACGTGCTGTGCTCAGGCGTGGGCACCATGGGTTGGATCTTCGGGGTGAACGCCACAGGCCTGGGACAGTTGAAGGCCTGCTTGAAGCGCATCGCCGACATCGAGGCAACGGCCAGGGTCACTTCGATCAACTCGTAGGTGAACTTGTTGCGCGTGGGCTGCAGGTTGGCCACGGCGCTCCAGAACGGCGTTTGCGGAACCAATTGGCTCAGGATCTCGTTCGCCTGGTCGGCACGCTTGTCGGCGTAGTCGAAGACCTTGCTCAGTTGTCCGGCGTAGATTGCGGGATTCTCCGGCCGCTCCATCTGCACGATCAGCTGCGCGGCAGGTGTGCCCCCACTCGAATCGCGATGCACGTAGGAAAGCTTGGCTCCGGTCGGTTTCGAGGCACTGACCGGCGTGGTCTCGAACACCAGGTCAGACACCAGCTCCATTAGGCATACGTTGAACCGGATCAACGGCTCCCAGCGGGCCATCGGCTCGGGGTCATCGATGTTCGAGAACGCAGGCACAGTGAGCTGCACCCCCGTTGGCGGCTTCACGATGCCGCCTCTGCTTTGAATCAACGCATTGGCCAGTATCGGGTCGGCGGCCGGATGGCCTGCCGAGGCGCCGCCATTGCCGGCACCCCAGCCGCCCCAACCACCCCATCCGCCCCATCCGCCCCATCCGCCCCATCCGCCCCATCCGCTCATGATGTTCTCCTTCTTCTTTGCCCCGACGAGGGGGCTCGCGCGGGTGACCGGCGCTAGGCCGGAATGCCCGCATCGCGCAGTGCATGCGCAATGCGGGTGCTGATGCCGAAGGCGCGTCCTGGTGTTCGATCCAGGAATTGGCTGACAGTGAATCCGGGGTCGCGCGCCAGCAGTTCGGCGGCGCAGGTGCGGGCCTCGTCCGTGCGGCCCGCAAGGGCGAGGGCTGCAGTCAGCGCACGATGCGTGGAGAGGTGGCTGCGATTGAGCTGCAGCGACCGCCGCGCGAGCAGCACCGCGCGTTCGTACTGGCCTGCCGTGAGCGCTGCCGACGCCGAAAGCGCATCGAAGAAATAGCGCAGGGGGTCCAGCGGGGACAGACCTTGGGCGTGCTCGCAGGCTTGAACCGCCGCTTGCCCCTCATCGCGAAAGGCGTGCAACATGCCGCTGAGCAGCCATGCCAGGGCGTCATTGGGGTTGAGGTCCAGGGCGCGTGTATAGCAGGCGCCCGCCCGGTCGAAGTCGCGCAACACATTTGCACGCACAAAGCCTTCGATGGTGTGCGCCAGGTGGCAAGCTGGATCTGCCTCCATTGCCCGCGCCGTGTGGTCCAGCGCCGCCCGGGCGTCGGAAGCTGGATCCGCCGACCAGCCTTGCTGGACGTTCAGAACGTGCCACTTGGCCAGCCAGGCGCGCGGCAGCGGATGCCTGCCGCTGCGCTCGAGCAGGTGTTCGAGGATGAGGCGCGCGCGGGCGAAATCTGCGCCTGCGGTGCGATGCATCATCGTGACGCCCGCGATCATGAGTGTGTAGCTCTGCAGGGTCGGCAGGGGAAGCATGCGCGCCTTCTCGACCTCGGCGTGGTCGATTGCGTCCATGATGCCCGCCACGATTGCGCCAACATGGCCGCTGTCGGGGTCGAACAGGGCGGCCAGGGCGGGTTGCAATACCTCGCTCCACAGCACGTTGCCCGACACCACGTCGCTGAGCTCCGTCACCACCGTCGCCGTCCCGCTCACGGCAGCCAGCGTGCCGGAAAGGACGTAGCGCGCACCCAGGCGCTTGCCGATCTCGTCGCACAGCATGCCGCGCGATGCGACGGCCCGGGTAGAGAGCTGGGAGATGACGCGAATGCGGCGGCTGCGCGACAGCACCGAGGCAACCTCGCCGGCCAGGGCTTCGCCCAGGCCGGCGATCAAGTCCCCGCCGCCATGATCCAAGGGCATGACCGCTATGGCGGGGCCGATGAACGCATCGTTGGACAAGAGGGGAAGAATGGGCGGATGGTGCTGGGGCTCCTCGATCGAGAAGCAGCGCACCGGTGTCGTCAGGTGCTTGACGTAGCACTCGCCCAGGTCGTGCACCTCGCCGTCCAGCGAAGGCACGAGGGCGTCGCGAGCCTCCGCCGAAATAACGATCTGCGAAGGCTGGGCCAGGGCCATGATGCGCGCGGCCAGATTGACGCCGCTGCCATACACATCGAGCTCGTCGACCAGCACGTCGGCCAGGTGGGCACCAATGCGAAGGCAAAGCTGTTCGCCGTCTGAAAAGCCTTCGCTGCAGCGCGCGATGACGCGTTGCGCTTCGAGGGCTGCGGCAAGAGCCGGCGGCGTTTCGGCGAATTCGAGCAGCATCCCGTCGCCCAGGCTTTTGACAAGCCGGCCTCCGTATTGAGGCAAGACCCGCGTGCGCATCTCGTCGACAAAGCGCCGCCAGCGGGCAATGAACTCGGCCTCGTGCGCCTGCATGAGCCGAACCGATTCGACGACATCCACCACGACGATGGTTCGCCGAGCCCGCAGTTCGGGCCACGACACCCCCGCATCAGTGGTTGACCCCATTTTGCAGTCCCTCGTGTGCTCCGCGCATCACCATTCTGGTGGATCGCCTGCGCTGCTGGCAAGGGCGGCGTAGGCATAGCTCGCGGACGGTGCTGGCCGGGCCCCGGCGCGCACTGGGTCTTTGTGCCTTCGGCTGGCACCTCTGGGTGCTTGGCTGGCTTGGTGCTCCTGCGCAGGAAGACTCCGTGATGACTGATTCGCTTAGTTCCACGAAGAAGGACCGGGCCGCGCCCGGTGTTCCCGATCTGTCCCACCAACCCATCAGCCAGACGTGCTGCTCGAGAAATATGCCAAGGGCGACGAACGCACCATCGGCGATGTGCAGTGGCGCGTGGCCCGCGCATTGGCGCAGACCGAGGTGCCGGAGCAGCGCGCCCGCTGGGAGCCGCGCTTCCTGCAGGCGCTGGAGGCCGGCTTTCTGCCGGTCGGGCGCATCCAGTCGGCCGCCGGCGCCGGGGTCAAGCGACTGGACCCCACCTTCGAACTGAACGAGTGGACTTGGACTTGACCCTGTTGCGCGGACGGGTTGGGACTTGATTCTCAAGTCGAATTGATCGACAGCGCAGACTTGTCCACCGGCGGCGTGGCGCATGCCACGCAGACGCCGACGGTGGTCAAGTCGTGTTCGAGGCGAGGCGGTTGCTTGAACATGCTTTGTAGTTCCTTTCAAACGTTGCCGGCGAGACCTGCCCGAGTGCGCTGTGACGTCGGCGCGGGTTGTACCAGCCCTCGATGTAGGTGAACAGCGCCAGCCGAGCCTCGGTCTTGGTCTGCCAGCTGCGCCGGTCGATCAGCTCGCATTCAAGCGTGGCGAAGAAGCTCTCGGCCATCGAGTTGTCGTAGGCATCACCGACGGTGCCCATCGACGGGCGCACGCCCATCTTTTTGCACCGTTCGCCGAAGGCGATGCTGGTGTACTGGCTGCCTTGATCGCTGTGATGGATCACGCCGTCGGGCTTGCGCTGTTGCAGCGCCATGTTCAGCGCCGCGAGCACGAGATCGGCGGTCATCTGTTCGCCGATGGCCCAGCCCACGATGCGCCAGCTCCAGACATCCAGCACGACGGCCAGGAAGATGAAGCCTGCCCAGGTAGGCACGTAGGTCATGTCGGCGACCCACAACTCCTTCGGGCCGGCGGCAATGAATTCGCGCTTGACCAGATCAGGCGCAGGGCGTTGCCGCTCGTCGCGTCGCGTGGTCACGATGAAGCCACGACGCCGTCTGACGCCTCGAATGGCGTTCACACGCATCAGCCGAGCCACGCGCTTGCCACTGACGCGTATGCCTTGATCGAGCAGTTCAGCGTGCACGCGTGGCATGCCGTAGGTGGCGTCGGATTCGGCGTGGATCGCTCGGCGAACGGCGGCGCGAGGCTCGCGATGCCAAAGCACGCATGCCACCGCAAGAGATCTTATACAGCGAAGCCGCTTGCGTTGGTATGCCGTTTTCAGCTAGTCCTTGTGCTTAATCGTCACCGTTCGGATGGTGCCGGAGAAGGCGTTGTCCCACGGGTCGAAGTCGTCGCACACTGGCAAATACGCGTCCAATGTCCGTCGTCTCGGCATCCAGCGAATACAGCGCGCCGATGCTCAGCGGTCGAAGCGTCACTTTTTGAACTGAAGTCAAATGGACCCCGCCCAGCACCAAAGCACGGGAGGACCGGGCCCTATCGTCTGGGCTGCGATCGCTTCTCGGCTACATTCCGAGTTCGAGGCTGGAGTTGCATCGATGGACCGTGCCCGCGGCGAACGGCGCTGCAGCGGCGCCGGATTCAGGGGAGGCCGACGTCTGTAGCATCGGTTGGCACCTTCAGTTCTACGCAATCCGAACCGCAGGCCCCCTGTTCGATCGGGTCGGGTCGGCGGGCGGGTCGATGTAGCACCGCTCGGCTCGGCGTGATCCGCAGGATTTCGCCATCCGGGGCTGCTTGCCCGTCGACGATGAGGGAGTAATCGGACTCTTCCCGCGGCGGCCAGATGAGCCCTACAGCGGGCTGCTGGATAAGGTTGTTGCGTGTGCGGCGGCCGATGCCGTCAATCACTAATACGCTACCTTCGAGCATCGGCACCACAGCGACCGCATGCGGGGCGCCATGCGCGCTGGCCGTCAGCAGGTAGGCAAAGCGGTACCGCGTCATCACCTCCGCCAGGTTTTGCAATTCGACTGGAATGCTCATGTTTGTCACCATCAGTTGGCGTTCGCGCCGAACGGCCCTTGCTTCCCGGCCTAGCCTCGCGAGGTCCGATAGCGCGCACAAATGGACTGATTCGATTATCGGCCTGACGCCTCTGTCGACGCCTGGCTCCGCCAGCTTCGGCGTTGAACACCGGACATCTCCGGGCACATAGCGCCACTCAAGCTTTGTCGGACTTCTGCTTGCCCGAGTCCATCATCCTCGCCACCGCGCTCACCTGGGCGGCTCCAGTGCGGAAGTATCCCGCGACGGTATCCGTGCTCCGATGCCCCGTCATGGCCATCGTCTCCTGCAGCGGCATGTTCTGCCGTCCGGCCTCGGTGACAAACCCCGATCGCAGCGAATGCGCCGAGAAATCCTCTCCCACGCCCGCGAGCGCACACCGCGCCTTCACGAGGTCGCGAACCGCCGTCCCCGAGAGCCCGTCAGTGCCCAGTTTCCCGTTCTTGAGAATCCGCCGGAAGAGGGGGCCCGACGTGATCCCGCTCGCCTCGAGCCAGGCCTCGAGCGCCTCGGCGGCCAACCCGACCACTGGCTTCACATCCTCCGGCCGAATCTTCCCGTTGTGGTTCGTTTTCGAGCTCGCCAGCGTGTATAGAAATGCGCCTTCATCCCCGCGGTGCAGGTTCTCGAACACTGCCTCTGAGACTTCCGAGCGCCGGCGTCCGCCCGAGGCCCAGGCAAAGAGGAGGAGGGCGCGATCGCGCTTGCCCTTGAGCGAGTCGTCGCAGGTTTCCAAGACCGCCTCCAGCGGCTCCTTGGTCAGCGCCCGCTGCTTGTGGGGCAGGGCGTTGCGCTTCGCATAGGCCTTTCGGGTCTTGCTCAGCAGCGCCTTGACCGCGGGGTCCACGCATGGATTAGTTTGCTTGGAGACGTGGTGCGCCATCGAGAGCACCGAGATCCGGTGCATCAGGGTGTTCAGCGCCGGCGCGCCGAGTTTTCCCTTGAAGCCGGCCTCGACCAGCGCCTGGTCGATCTCGGGCGGCAACTGGTGCTCGAGGCCCGCCTTGGTCGAGCGCTGCGCATGGTCGACGATGAACTGAACGACCACAGGGACTGCAACCGGAAGCGCCATCTGGCGCCCGTAGCGCGCGCCGAACCAGGCGGCCCAGTAGCGCATGGCGGCGCGGTACGCCAGCCGGGTGTTGTCGGATTCGCCCTCGGCCATCAGGTCGTGGGCGGCTTCCTCGGCCATCCCTGACAGCTGGCCGGGATCGAGCAGCGCATGGTCACGCTTCAGCGGCATCAAGGCCTTCAATGGCGGCACTTTTTCAGCGGATTTCATGGACGACCTCCAGCGGCATTGGCTTCACGGACGGCGACGGGCGAAGTCCGCATCAAGCCGCTTTGGCGTTAGTTATCACACATGCCATGTATGATGTCTTACGTATACTCTACATCACTTCCGATAATCTCTTATTATCGCAAGTAAAAGACGGAGAGGAAGGCCGACATGGATCCGAAAAGTTCGAGCGACAACATTCATCCGATCCGAAGCGGCCGGGGCATCCAGGAGGCCCAAGTCTGGGAAGCGGCCGACTGGCTGCTGCACGAAGGCCTGCGCCCGACCATCGAGCGCGTCCGCCAGAAGATAGGCAGCGGCTCGCCCAACACGGTGAGCCCGATGCTGGAGCGCTGGTTCGCCACGCTCGGCAAACGTCTGGACGGTCATGGCGCCAACCTGGCCGACGGCGAAGCACAGCGGCTTCCACTGGTCATCGTCCAAGCTGCTCAGCACATTTGGGAAGTTGCCCGCCGCGAGGCCGACGAAATTCAGCTCCAGAAGACAGAAGCCACGCGGCGCGAATTTGATCTTGAGCGCGAGGCTTTCATTCAGAAGGAAGCGAACCTGCAGCAGCGGGAATCGACTTTCGAGCAGGCCCGCTTGAAGCTCGACGAGGCTTTGGCATCGTCGCGCCAAGCCATTGTGGCAATGCAGGCGCAGATGCATGCCCAACAGCAAGAGTCAGCACGCATCCTCCATGCTTCGGAAGCGGAGATACGACGTCTGCGCAAGGCACTTGACGACGCCGTGGCCAGCAAAGAAGCCTTGAGAGAGAAAGCCGCGATGGAGCTTGAGGTCAAACGGCGCGCTGTAGAAGAAGCTGAAGAGCGCCACCTCGCGCAGGAGCGACGCCTTCTGTCCGAGGTCGATCGGGAGCGCATGGCCACGCGGCAGTCAGCAGCGGAACTCGACAAGGAACGCAAAGCGCGCGCAGCCGAAGTCGAAGCCGCGCGCAGGGCCCAAGACGCAGCGAAGGAGGAACTTGAGGGCGAAAAGGCATTGCATCGTGACGCGGCAACTGCTTGGGCGCGCCAGGATCAGGAAGCGCGGCTCGAGCTGGTGACCCTTCGCGAACGCGCCGCCGGCGCGGAACGACGCATCAGTGATCTCACCTCTCAATCGCAGCGAACCCGAGATCAGTCCGAGCGTGAGATCGCACAACTCAGGGAAAGCCATGCTTCGGCAGTCGCCGCGCTGCGCCGGTTTGAGGCGCGAGCTGAGCCGGCGGGCAAGGCACCGCGGAAGCGAGCGACGAACGTTTCCAGGGGAGATTGACGGCCTACTGCGCCAGGAAGTGGGCATGCGACTGAGCGCGTGGCGGGTGGCTCGTTTGAAAAAGTCGGGCCAATCGGAGGCTGACTACGATCCACGCGTCTTGCACAACCTGTTCGGCGCCAGAAAAAATCTATATAAATCAACCACTTAGTAAATACAATGTGGGTTATGTCAAATGCCAATTACCGATCACCCTTTCCGTGTGACAGACCTCCTTCGCCCCAGACGAGATGCTGGCTTGTGCGCTCAATAGTGAGCTGACAGGAACCTCAGAAGAAATCGACCGTTCACTGCAAGCATCCTGGAAAGTGGATCCGTTGAGAGCCGACTTCGAACTTTGCCGCCAGGGCTCGGAATGTATGAGCACATCAAATTTGTTCTGATGGCGCACCCGCGAGATCAAGTCGTCCCGCATATCCGGAGTGGCTTGAAGGAAGGAAATGATGGCGTCCGCTCTCGGTGCTGCTGGTGGGCTGCCGATGTCGATGCTTGGGAGTTGATTGATCTCATCGAACCGTTGACCGCCCATTCCGATCCATGATCACACACCGCAACGACGACGCTGGACGACACCGTTTGGAGAACCGCTTCGATTTCTTGGTTGAGTCGGTCGGCGGGGATTGTGATCATCCGAATTCCTAAGCAACTACAGCCTCGAGGGAGTCGAGTCGATGCGCCTGCGGAGGTCCACGGCGGTCGTGCTCATCCCCCGAACCATCCGCGATGTGGCTACGGCTGTCAACACACCCGGGGCGGAGCCGCGATGACGCCCGTCTCACCGGGACCGCCTGCAGAGCGGATTGAGATTGATAAGACTCCTTTATCGCCCCCCGAACCCGAACCGCTGACGCCCTCCCCTGGCGCGGCGCCTTGAATCGCGTCTTGGGCGTTGACACGATGCCATCGAACCACCGTTGGCGCCATGGCGGCAGCAGCCACGACTGGCGATAGCAGGATGCCGAAGAATGGATAGTGGCTTCGCCAATCGGCTTGCGACCGCTTGCTCTGAGGACTCATGCTCGACGCTCTTCAATCCAAAATGTTGCGTGGCCGAAGCGATCTGAGGCCAGCGCCAGTGCCTCGAGTAGCTTGCGTCTGTTCTGCGGCGTGTCCGGCAGCCATACGTTTGGCGGAACGATGGTCCCAGGAATGGGCTTGACGACATCGTCGCCGCTCGCCAGCCTGATTTCGTATGGCACACGAAACGACCAGTGGTCCTGGACAGGCCGACTTTTCGACGTCGATTCAGTAGGCGGCTTGGTCACACCGTGCAGTTCGTTGCTGACTCTATGGCGGGTGCGTCTGTCTTCTTTGCAGAAATACAGCCCCGTAAAGTGGGGGATCGAGCGTTCGGGGAAGCCCGGCAAGTAGAGGGCACGCTCATGGACTGACCATTCATCCTTCAGGACGTACCCCTGCGCCTCAACGGCATCGATGAAGGCATTGCGGTTGTAGACACGCATCGGGGCAAAACAGCCTTTTCCCAAGTTCTGCGTGGTGATGAAGCCGTCACCGTCAAACAGAGGCAGGTTGTTCAAGAGAAGCCGCGAGGGTTCATGCGCCATTCGCTCGATGAGACTGGCCGGTCCGACATCTTCGAGATACTGAAGGGTCCCCGTGCACATCAATAGATCGGCACGAACGCGGGACAGGCTTTCGTTCAGGTTTGGAAAAAACTCAAGCGCAGCTGCTTTGCGCACAGCTGCCAACGTTCTGCCCATCGCAACGACCGATGGAACCTCGACGACGTTCCAGCTCATCGTCTCCGGCATGTCGATGAATGGAAGGTAGCGGTAGTAGTGCACGCCCACAGACCCGCCGATGTCCAGAATGCTCTGAGCACCATCTCGGAACGCAGTGGAGAGCCACCACATCACGGGATAGTCGCAAGCGAAGACTCTTCGAGTGCGGGCCTCGACATGCTCCCTGTGCAATGCATCTGTGTTGAACTCCGAGCTCACCGGCAACCAGCGTCGCGCACTGGCGAAACTGTCAAAGACCCCAAAATGCAAGCCAGTTCCGCGTGCGGAAAAAAAGTGTTTTCGCCCCCAATGCATCAGGGCTGGTCGCGTCAGCGGACCAGCCAGGAAGTCGCGGATCATCTGTGCTGTACTCGCATTTCTCATCGGGATCTTTTCCGCCAGCGTACCAATAGGGTTCTCTTTTCATGAAAGCGGCATCCGCCGCCGCGTCTGCGGCGGATGCCGACGGCTAGCGTTGAGGCTCCAGCCTTGTGACGGTGAACTTTCCGTCGATCTTTTCGGCCAAGAACTCGACCTTGTCTCCGACTTGGACCTTGTCCAGGACCGTCTCGTCCTTCACCTGGAAAACCATGGTCATCCCAGGCATTTCAAGATTCTTGAGGAGCCCGTGCTTGATCGTGAGCTTCTTGCCATCCTTGTCCACTTTGCGGACCTCGCCCTGTGTGAGTTCGGAGGCGTCCGAGGCGCTTGCGTTCGAGACCGCCGTCAGTGCTCCGCTTGGCTGCCCAGTCGCCAGACCGGGGACTGCCAATAAGGAGACGAGAAGTCCTAGAGAGATTGGAGTCTTGAACATGACTGTTTCTTTGATGTGTATTGGCAGGGCGCCGGGCTGGCGTGTGGCAAAGGTGAGCGGTGCCTAATGTTGCTTCGCGGAATTGGCGGACTTGTCGACCATCACGGTGCCATTCATACCTGCGTCGTAGTGACCGGGCTGGAGGCAAGCAAAGTCCACCTTCCCTGCCTTGGTGAACTGCCAAACGATCTCGCCAGTCTTGCCAGGGGCGAGTGTCACCATGCTCGGGTCGGCGTGCTCCATCTCCGGATTCTTCTTCATCGCTTCGTAGTGCTCCTTCAGCTCCTTCTCTGTGCCTAGAACCAACTCATGCTTGACCTGACCGGAGTTGCTGACGACGAAGCGAACGGTCTCACCTTGTTTGACGGCCAAAGTCGATGGGTTGAATCGCATGCCGTCCGTCATCTCGACCTTGACGCGGCGATCAGCTTTGGTGGCATCCCCAGGCTTTCCGAAGGCGTCGACGGCGTCGTGTGCATGGCGGCCGGCGTGGTTACCAGATGCGGCAGCCATGGCGGAAAGAGTAGTCGCGAGGACCGCGACCATGGTGTGGCGATAATGGGCGTTCATGGGATCTTTCCTTGATTGATTTGAGGAATGGTCAGTGGCCGGTATGGCCGCCATCAGTTGGTTTTCGAACTTGAACTTCAATGTTCTTGGCGGGCATTTGCTGCGCCGGCATGGAACTCGGGCCTGCGTTGCTGGCGCGGGCTGGTGCCTGCGGTTTACCAGTGAACTCATAAGCAACCGTCCGCTGCGGATGCTTGAACCAGCCTGGATTTGAGTAGTCACCGGGCTTCTGGCCCTTGCGTACCTTGACGACGCTGAACATACCGCCCATCTCTACCGAACCAAATGGGCCCTCGCCTGTCATCATTCGCGCGGTGTTGTCGGGAATGGGCATTTCCATCTCCCCCATGTCGGCCATGCCGCGCTCCCCCATGACCATGTAGTCAGGGACCAGGTTTGTGATCTTCTTGACCACATCCTTGTGGTCGACGCCGATCATCGTGGGCACGTCGTGACCCATTGCGTTCATCGTGTGATGACTCTTGTGGCAATGGAACGCCCAATCACCTTCCTCGTCTGCCAGGAACTCGATCTGCCGCATCTGGCCAACCGCCACATCGGTCGTGACTTCGGGCCAGCGAGTGCTCTTCGGCGTCGGTCCGCCATCGGTGCCTGTGACCACGAACTCATGCCCATGCAGGTGCATTGGGTGGTTGGTCATCGTGAGGTTGCCAAATCGAATGCGAACCTTGTCGTTGTGGCGGACGTTCAGCGAATCGATGCCAGGAAAGATGCGGCTGTTCCACGACCAGAGATTGAAGTCGAGCATGGTCATGACCTTGGGCGTCGCACTGCCAGGTTCAATGTCGTAGGCATTGAGCAGAAAGACGAAGTCGCGATCGACTTCTTCGATGAGCGGGTGCCGCTCCCTCGGGTGGGTCACCCAGAAACCCATCATCCCCATCGCCATCTGTACCATCTCGTCGGCATGCGGGTGGTACATGAATGTCCCCGGCCGCCTCGCTGCGAACTCGTAGACAAAAGTCTTTCCAGGTTGAATGCCCGGCTGGGTCAGGCCGGTGACGCCATCCATTCCATTGGGCAGGCGCTGGCCATGCCAATGAATGCTGGTGTGTTCCGGAAGCTTGTTGGTGACGAAGACGCGCACCCGGTCACCCTCGACCACCTCGATCGTCGGCCCTGGAGACTGGCCGTTGTAGCCCCAAAGGTGGGCTTTGAAGCCCGGCGCCATCTCGCGAACGACGGGCTCTGCCACCAGGTGAAACTCCTTCACGCCGCCGTTCATGCGCCAAGGAAGCGACCAACCGTTGAGGGTCACCACAGGGTTGAAGGATCGCCCCGTCGACGGTGCGAGCGGTGGCATGGTGTCAGGCTTGGTTTGCAGCACTGGCTCCGGCAACGCTGCCATGGCGACCTTGCTGACCGAGGCCGCGGCCAGGGCACCCGTGATCGCGCCTGCTCCGCCTAGAAAGTTTCGTCTGTTCTTCATCTGAATCGGATTGAGTAAGGAGATCAGTGAGCAGCGCCCGCGCTCAGGGTTGAGGCGGGGCTGGAAGAGGAGACGGAGGTCATGCCTGCCATGGGCCTTCCAATGACCGCAGCCTTCAGAGATGCATCGGCGAGCCAGAACTGCTGCTGGGCGTTAATGGCACTTGTAACGCTGGCTATCTGGTCCCGCGCCTCCGCAAGAAGCTCGAAAGCGCCGATGAGCATTCCGTTGTATCGAAGGACGTTCTCCTCGGCCATCGATTGCCTCAGAGGCACGATTTCGTCGCGGTAGTGGCGCGCGATGTCGTACGCCGTTCGATAGGCCGAATAGTTTTCCCGCAGCTGCGAGGTGGCACCGCGCACTGCGGCGTCGTACCGGTTGGCGGCGGCGAGTGCCTGAGCGTTCAGCGCGTCTCGGCGTGCAGTTCCCCAGTCGAACAGCGGCAACTGAATGTCGAATTCCCAGCCACGCCGTGTAGCGCTGCCGCCGCCGGCGTTGTCGAAGACGGTGTCGTGCCGATAGCCTGCCTCCACGTCGACGAAGGTTGAGAGCAGGTTGATGCCCTGCGACCTGCCAGCAACCTCCAGTTGGGCCTTGGCTTGCTGAATGTCCAGCCGCTGCTCCCCTGCGGCAGACGCGACCTGACTCGCTTCGCGAGGAGCCCTGGGGAGATCCGGCAGGCGCTCAGGCAGCTTCAGCTGGGCAGCCTGAACATCGGTCAGGCCCAGCGCCCTCGTGAGTTCTTCGCGGGCAGCGGTCGTGGCATGGCGCGCCGAAGCCAGTTGGGTAGTCGCATCCGCATAGAAGACCTGCTGACGCGCTCGCTGCAGCCTGCTGAAGTTGCCGACCGCTTGCATCCGGCGTGCCAGCTCGGCACTGGCTTCAGCAGATTCCTTCACCTGCTCCGCATACTTGAGGGACTGCTGAGCCGCGACCGCTCGGACCCAGACCTGGCGCACCTGAGTGATCTGGTCGACGACCGCGCCGGTCAACTGTACTTGCGCCTGAGCCGCCAGACTCTCGGCAATGGACACGCGCTTCGGCAGAAGCAGCAGATCCGCCAATCCAAACGACAGCAGTCGACCGATTTCGAGCTCATCACCCAGACGAAATCTCTCGAACGTGAAGACCGGGTTGGGCATGCGGCCCGCTTGATTGGCCGCAGCGATGTCAGCCCAGCCCTGCGCGACCAAAGCTTGCATCGTGGGGCTATTTGCAAGTGCGAGGCGCACCGCGTCGTCCTGAGCCAAGGGCTTGCTCAGCAGCTCTTGCGAGAGGCCTGCCCGGGCCTTTTGCTGCTCTTCGGTACGACTGAGTTCCAGATTCCCGCCGGTGAACTGCGAAGCTGAAGTGTTGGTCGAATTCAGCGCGTCATTGATTCCGAGCGATGCACAGCCGGCGAGGTAAGCCGCCCCGACCAAAGCCGAAGCAACGCGGACTGCGCGCCTCATGGCTTCTCCTTGGCAGGCGCCGCAGGTGGCATGGGTGTGGAGAGAGCCCCGTGGGCGTCCGATGGCAAACGCTCACCGTCAGCCTCTCCCGACGCTTCTTTGGCGTACGCCTGCCAGCCGCCTCTTTGGTGGACCGTTTCGTTTGCCTGGCGCCACGGGACAGAAGATCCATCCGCGAAGGGCTTGTAGCCCTCCATCGCCGACTGGAAGGGTAGTGCGGGGACAGCAGCGTCTTGCGCTTGGGCCTCGCCGCCCGACTGAGCGGCCGCTGCCAACGCCACAAGAACCGGCAACGCTGCCAGCCACCGGGCTGGCGAAAATTTGAACATGGAATCCTCGCGTGTTCATGGACGAAGTGCCATCAGCGGCCGGCGGCGGCCGTGCGACAACAAGCGGTACATGCGCGTCCATCCATCAGCAACCGAAGATCGCTGATCGTTCAGACGCGGTCAGACGCGAGGAGGCTTCTGGGGAACAGGGGGCGAGATGCTTGACACCGGATGGAACGGCTCCAGCAGGTCCGCCTGCGGGAGCCCCTTCCAGAGAACCGGTTCCAGCGTTGGAGCCATGCCGACGGCGTGACACGCCGCGCAGTTGCCGCACGTGTGTGAGGCGCTTTGATCGTCTTGGTCGTGCTGATGGGGAGCCTGATCGCCCGCTTCATGCTCGTGCGCAGTTGGCGACGCAGCATGGTCGTGACTGGCGTGCTCATGCACCAGCCCAGCCTCGAGTTCCGTTCCCGACGGCGCGCAAAAGGCCATGGCTGCCGCCGCGTAGCCCTGAAAGGGTACGGCGAGCATCAAGAGCCATAGCAGGATTGCGCGCAGTCGAACCATCCAGAAAAATCCATACGTTGCCCGCAAAACTGCAGGAAAAACCGAGTTTGAACCTTCCTATGGGGGGAAGGTCAAGAGAAAGGTCCTGCGCCATTGGGTTGGAGGCACTGGGGATACACCTGTCGGCATATCACCCGCATGGATTTCGCCCACATGCTTGCAGGCGCGCTGAGGCGGCCAGTCCCAGGCACTGCGTTGGCAAAGGCCAGGCAACCTCCTACAATTTTCTCGATGGCCAGTCTCCGCGCATTTCTGCTGTGGTTTGTGGTGCTCGCGGTGCCCTTTCAGGGCTACGCGGCGGCAGCCATGACCTTTTGCGCACCTGAGCCGGCGCACGCGAACTCGGGCGCCGTCCACGACCACAGTCGGCACGATCACGGCGCACAAGGCGCTGAGCATCACCATGCAAAGGTGACCGGCGATGACAGCGCGGGCCACCATGATGCCCTGGGCTCGCACGACGATCCCTCGGACGCGTCTCCCCACAAATGCGGCAATTGCGCCGCGTGTCATTCGGTCGGAATGACGCCGACCCTTGGCACGGCCATTCTTCGCGGTCTGCCTCAGGCCGATTTCGCCGAGCCTCTACGCGTTTTGGCGACCGTGTCACCTAGCGTTCCCCACAAACCACCTCGCGTCTGACCGCGTCTGAACCGTCAGCGATCTTCGGTTGCTGACGCGTCGACGCGCAGGTACCGCTCGTGTGGTCACGCCTTGCCCGGGCTTGACGATGACACGCCGTTCATGAATTTCGCGAGGTCACCATGCTCACTTTCTTGCCAGTCCAGCCGCTGGCTGCCTTGGCGCCGGGCGTTCGGCTCGGCTCGGCTCTGCCCCCTCGATGCCGCAGCCGAAGCTGCGTCCGCATCTTCCCTGCGATCGGTGATGGATGGCCTCAGGCCCTGCGCCGACGAAACCTTGAGGAGAAACCGCAAAGCGGCTGCCACAGCACGTGTCGATCACGCGCGCCGTACAGGCTCTGAAGACTAGGAGGCGAGGATGACGATGCTCAATTGGGCGAGACGGTTGCAGCAGCTGCCGAATGCCCCGGTGCTTCGCTCGGCAATCCTCCGGTTGAAAGCCCAGGAGTTCCTCACGCCGGAAGGATTCTGCAAGTATTTTGGCGTCTTCGAGAGTTTCGACGCGGCACGTGCCTGGCTGCCCCGCAATGATGGATTCGATCATGCGGCATTGGCCCGAGGCTACGATGAGCATGTCCGTCACGTGTTTGCCTATGACTATCCCGTCATGTGGTGGCTTCAGCACGCTTTTGACGATGGCTTCAGAAAGTTGCTGGACATCGGTGGCGCCTATGGCGTGCACTACTATGCCTATCGGCGCTATATCCAAATGCCGGATGACCTGATCTGGGAGGTAGCCGAGTTGCCGGCAATGATCGCCATCGGCAAGGAGTTTGCCGCTCAGAAGGAAACCGCGCTTCGTTTCACTGGCGATGTCCAGGAGGCCGGAAGGCGCGCCAGCATCTGGCTCTCCTCTGGCACCCTCCAGTACATGGACGGAGGTCGACTAAGTCGCTTGCTCGGGGTGTCCGGGGCGCGACCGCCTCACATCCTCCTGAACAAACTTCCAATTTATGAAGGAAGCGACTTCGTCACGGCTCAGAACATCGGCTATGGCTGCTACTCGCCGGTGCAGGTCTACAACCGCGCCAGCTTCATCCGGGAGGTCGAGGACCTTGGCTACACGCTGAGGGACGAATGGAAGGTTCATGAGAGAAGCATGTGGATTCCAGGACACCCGGAGTGCACCGTACAGGCCTTCTCCGGATTCTATTTTTTGCTGGCAGGTTAGTTTCTCTCGTTGCATGGAAAACAAGATGCTACGTTGGCTGCTGTATTGATCTATCGGAGCGCGGCGCCCGAGACTGGCGTCGCTCCGCATCTTGCAGCGCCGTGCCACACCCGAGCAGACCACGGCCGAGATCCGCGCGGAGGTCAAGCGGGTCGGGGACATGGCACTAAAGATCGGTTTGATCCGATGAGGCCGCTCCTGCAGGCACCGAGAGACGCCTATTGCAACAGCGCCGCCGCGGCGGCGCACGCATCCGGTACCACGTCGTAGGTATAGAGGTGCTTGCGGAATTCGGCGTGCGCGGCGAGCGCGGCGTCACGGGTGCTGAGATCGATGTCGGTAGAGTCGAGGCGCAGCCCATTCTGTCGGGCACCCAACTGAATCTGCGCCACACGCTCGCGACGCAATCGCTCGTAGGCAAGCAACGACGCCGGGACCGCCGATGTGTCCACTTGGGCCAGAATCGTCGCGAGCGCCATGCCGTCCTCGATGGCCTGGTTCGCTCCCTGACCCAGATGCGGAAGCATCGGATGTGCCGCGTCGCCGAGCAGCGTCAACCGCCCCCTGGACCAAGCCGGCAACGGCTCGCGGTCATAGAGCGCCCAGCGAAACGTCTTGTCAACCTGCTGGAGGACATCGCCGATGCGGGGGTCCCAGCCTTCGAACTCGCGGCGCAGCACCGCTGGATCGCCAGGCGCGGACCACGATTCCTTCATTTCCTCATCGGTCGGCACAAATCCGACGTAGTTGACCATCGTCCCATGACGAACAGGGAAGACCAGGAAGTGCCTGGACGGACCGGCCCACATTTGCCAGCGGTCCATCGGCCAGTTCGGCAGGCGCACTCGCGAAACCAGACCTCGATAGGAGACGGTGCCGTGAAAAACCGGGCTCGAGGGCGGAAAGACGTAGGGGCGCAGTTCGGAATGTATGCCGTCGGCGGCAACCACAACGTCGGCCTCGGCGATGGCGCCGTTGCCGAATCTGACGCGGGCCACGTCGTCCGTCTGCTCGAAGGCGACGGCACGATGGCTGGTATGGACGATGCCAGCGGGCAGGTGGGCAGCAAGGAAATCGACAAAGTCGGCGCGGTGCATGCCAAACGTCGCGTTCCAGCCGGAGGCATCCGACACCTGCACCGGAGCGATCGGGGTACCGTCGTGGCGAAAGTAGCAGGAGCCGGGACCCACTCGCGCACCCCATCGCTCGACGGCAGGTCCGAGGCCCACACGCTCCAGGTGGCGCACCGCATTCGGCGTCACGAACACACCAGCGCCGATCTCGCCCAGTGCGGACGCCTGTTCAAACACTGAAACGCGCAGCCCCAGTCGGATCAGGGCATTGGCGGCGAACAAGCCGCCAATGCCGCCTCCGATGATCAGCACGTTTGGTCGAGATGCCATTTCAACCCTATCGCGTTGGTCAACAGGGCATTGTGCGAGCATGAAATGCGAAGGGCAACGGCAATTGACGAGGACTTTCTTCCCGCCATGTCGGGCGACTGAGGCGGTTTGGGAAGATCGCGAATGGCCGTTCTGATCCGCCGCTTTCTGCTGTTTTGGCCGGATCGTCAGTTCGCGGCTCTCGGCAGCAGTCGGTGACAGGGGCTTTCGCCCTCCCCTGGTCACCGTACGAGTAGGGAGGTCAGGATTCGGCGTGAGGCCGACGCTCATCCAAAACGCGCGACCGGCAGCGACCAGTCTTGAACGGTCTTTGGCTCCGAGGCGGGCGCAGCCGCCTTGCGTTTGCGAACGCTCGCAATCGGCCGATACGGCCATCGACGACAGACAGCTTCTGGGATAGGTGTCGGCCATGGATGCCCGGCCTGGGCACATTCCTTGTGGCGAAGTTGCCGGAAACCGCGCCCCCATTGCACATGGTGAACGTAGAGCTGATCGGCACGACCCAGGGGCAAGGAGAGTTTGTGAACCGAACCGGGCATTCTCTGCAGAAGTGCGAATCAAGGCGCATCATGGGCTGATGAATTTACAGCTCGGTTTTGAAATCGCCTATCAGTTTCCCCGGCCGACGCCAATGATTCTGACCCTCAGCATTCATTACTCGCGCGCCTCGGATCTCCTGCGCCCGGACCATCTGCTCACGAAGCCGGCCGTACCCACCACCGCGTATCGCGATCTGTTTGGTAACTGGTGCACACGCCTGGTCGCACCCGCGGGCCGCTTTGTATTGAGTACGGATACCTTGATCCACGACAGCGGCGCGCTGGACATCGTCGTGCCCTCGGCGCCGCAGACGCCGGTGGAGTACCTGCCCGAGTCCACCTTGCTCTATCTACTGGGCAGCCGCTACTGCGAAACCGACCTGCTGTCCGATTTTGCTTGGCAGCGCTTCGGGACCGGCCCGACCGGCTGGGGCCGCGTGCAGGCGGTCTGCGATTTCGTGCACCAGCACATCGAGTTCGGCTACCAGCACGCCCGGCGCACCCGTTCGGCCTTTGAAACCTTCAAGGAAGGGCAAGGCGTGTGCCGCGACTATGCGCACCTGGCGGTCACCCTATGCCGCTGCCTGAACATTCCGGCCCGTTATTGCACCGGCTACCTCGGCGATGTTGGGACCCTGCCGCCGTACGGCACGATGGACTTTGCGGGTTGGTTCGAGGCTTTCCTGGGTGACCGCTGGTACACCTTCGACGCGCGCAACAACGTGCCCCGCATCGGCCGGGTGCTGATCGCGCAGGGGCGCGACGCCAGCGACGTGGCGTTGTCCAGCACCTTCGGCCCCAACGAGTTGGACGGATTCAAGGTCTGGTGCGACGAGGTTCACTGATTGAAGAGGAACGCAGCGAACTTCCGTTGTCACCTTGGTGCCGCTGGCCGCTTGGCAGGCAGCCGACGTTGAGCGCCATCATGTCGCCGGTCAGGTCTGGGCCAACGAGAGGTTCTGCGGGGCATTCGCCGAGCGCGCCTGCGATCAACCGACACAGAGACCTTCAGCAGCTTCGTCGCACTCAATCGCGCTGTTCTTGGGAGCAATCTGCGCACCTCCTCGGTCTGGGCCGATTGCGCCAAGGGCGTGAGTCCCACGACCTTCAAGTATGGCGGCGAGGGCAGGTTCGCCGAATGCGCCATCTACGAAAATCCGGCCTGCGAGCGGCAGATGGAATCCTTCGTACGCCGCAACGTGGGCAACTGCACCTCGCGATTCAACACCGATCCCTGCCATAAGCAGTACCACTACACCGACGTCGCAGTGCAACGCGTGGCCTACGAGAAGGGACCGGTCGGAACCACCGACCAGGACGTGGTCTCGGCCATTGCCGCGACCATCGCGGTGCTTCAGGGCAAGCCGTGCCCACCACCCTTCAACATCACGAGCAAGAAGGAGGCATTGCGCCTGCTGTCTCACTACGTCGGCGACATCCATCAGCCGCTGCACGTGGTCGCCGTCTACGTAGATGCCACGGGAAAAGGTAGTGGACCCGGACGAAGGCGCCTTTGATGCGAACACGGAAACGCACGGCGGCAACGACCTTCTCATCGGCTCGAAGAAGCTCCACGGCGAATGGGACGCGGTGACGTCGAGCCTTGCGTCGCAGCCGCCATCGGCGGCCTAGATGAAGCTCGCGCGGGCCGTTCCCGTGACCGAGGGAGACATGTCGGGCTGGTCGACAGCATGGGCGACTGAAACGCTCACCGACGGGAAAGTCGCGTTCGACGGCATCACGTACTCCGCCGAGGATGCCCATCACCGACACGCTATCAACCTGCCCGCCGGCTACGCAAAGATGAAGGCAGATGTCCAGCGCGAGGAGATCGCCAAGGCAGGTGCTCGGCTCGCGCAGGTGCTCACTGCGATCTGGCACTGAGCCACGGCTTCCCGGGCAGACAGCCCTTCGCGTCTGGGGCGGAGTGAGCGAGCGGCAAGCGCACCCGGACTCAGTCGTAGTTCGTGAAGCGGCTTGGGCCTGGGGCGGGCTGTCGCAATGGCGTGTATCGTTGAATGTTCTGAGTCAGCGTGCGCATTGGACTGCGCCCAACGCTCGCAAAGCCGACGAACTCGAGCTGGAACATGATGCGGTTGGTCGCTGTGGCCTGCCCGGTGGTGACGCGTTCCAGCGCCACGCGACCAATCCAGCAGCAACCGTCGTACTCAAGGCCGAGCACACCGTCGGTCAGCTTGCGATCCTGCAAACTGTAGTTCAGACGGCCCACCGCATACCAGCGACCGCCGCTCTGGCCCCGTCCAGGCCCCAAGTCCTTGCCCTTGTCGCCCCACAGGTCATTGAGCGGCCATTGCCAGCTGAGGTCGACCGACTTGGTGCCGTCCTTGGAGGTCGGCGTGCCGGGCGCCTGATAGCTGTAGGCGACGCCGACGGAACGATACGGCCCCGGGTTGTAGCGGGCGCTGAACGCAGAGCGTGCCGACTCGTGCGTGTCCGGGTTGTACTGCAGGATTCCATCCACGCTCCATTTCGGCGACCAGTTGATCTGGGTGCCCAGCAGCACGTCGCTGAGCCGGTCGCTGACTGGCACGCCGCCCGGCAGGGTGACAAGTTGGTCTGCGAAGCGCAGCCGCTGGGCGACACCGAGGCGCGCGGCCTCGGCGCCGGTGTCGGGGTCGATCAAGCGCGTGGTTGCGCCGAGTGTGAGCAGGTTGCTGTCGGAGATGCGGTCGTTGCCGGAGAAGGCGTTCTCCGTGTACACGGTCGCGAAGTTGAAGTTGTTGGCCGCCGAGTCGTAGTTCGGCAACCGGTCTTGGTTGCGGAAGGGCGTGTAGACGTAGAACGCGCGCGGCTCCAGCGTCTGGCGGAACGCGCGACCGAAGAAGGTGGCATCGCGCTCAAACACCATGCCGTTGTCGAGGCTGAAGGTCGGTACCGCCAGGGAGGAGTTGGGTCTCATGATCGGCAGCTCGACCTGGTCCGGCTGGAGCACGGGCGTCTTGAACTGGTAGGCCCGAGCGTTCACCATCACTTTCGGGATGACGAAGGTGCCTGGCGTGAGAAGCGGCCGGCTCAGGGACAGCTGGCTGACAACGCGTTCGCCATTCGGCTGCATTTGCTCGATTGGGTCAGCACGGAATCGCGTGTAGTCGTTGCTAAAAGCCAAGTCAACGCTGCCTCCCCAGTCGTAGCGGTTGTAGTCGGCCGTGATCTGCGGCAGCCGGTCGTAGGGCGGAACAATGGGCGACGGCACATACTGCAAAGTCTGATAACTCTGTGTGCGCGCGACGCCGCTCCAGTTGCCCTTGCGCCAGTTGAGCGAGCCGTCGTTCGAAAGCAGCCGTTGTGTCAGCGATGGTGTCCTAGTGAAGTCGCGCCAGTAGTCGTTGTCACTCACCCGGTTGAGGTTGAGCGTGCCGATCAACGAATCGAAACCGAGGGCGTTGGGGTCGAAGGTTTGCTCGTGATGGGTCCAGAGACCCCAGCGAGAGCTGTTGGGTGGCTTGAAGATCGGCATGTCCTTCAAGGTCGCTTCGCCTTTGCCGAACTTGTCCAGGTAGTCGTTCAGCGCCTTGTTGTACTGTAGCTGGTAGCGAGGTCCAGGCAGTCCGTCGTAAGGCATGTAGTCGAGACGGGCCTCGCCGCCGTACTTCTCCTCCAGATACCGGAACTCGTTGCCGAGGTTGACGCCGCGCTTGCTCATCACTGTGGGATAGAAGGTCGCGTCGCGGTTGGGCGCGATGTTCCAGTAGTACGGCGTGGTGGTCTCAACTCCGTTGATACTATCGATGCCGAAGGTCGGCGACAGCAGACCACTCTTGCGGGCGCCGGTGAGCGGAAAGCTCAAAGACGGAAACGGCGGCGTGCTCATGCCCATGAAGCGCAGCCGCGCGTCGGTGGCGATGCCGACGTTTTCTTCGGTGTCGGTGGTGAGCGTCGCGGCGCTCAGGAGCCATGCGGGCATCCAGCCCGGGTAGTCCTCGGGACGGCATGTGGTGTAGGTCGCAATGCGGGCGACCGACACGTGGCTGTCGATGAAATCGATGCGCTCGGCCTCGCCCTGGCCGCCATTCGCCAGAAAGCGATAGCGCACCCTGTTGAAGAAGCCCTCGAAGGTTTCGAGCTTGAGCTCGAGTTCCGGACCCTCATAGATGTTGCCGGACTGGTTCACGTGCACGCTGCCGCGCGCGTTGATCCGGTCCTCAGGCTGGTCGTGTTCGAGGCGGTCGGCGCGGATCACGGTATCCCCGCGACGCAGCGAGGCATTGCCTTCGACGACCGTTTCCAGGTCGGGGCGGCCGGAGATACGATCGCCGTCCATGAGACTCGGGAGTTGGCCGCGCCGCGAGGCGGGGATGGTTTCTGCGAGCTGCGACGTTCGCCTGAGCGAGAGCGGCGCGTTCAACTCGGCGTCGTGTGCCGAAGCGTCATGCGCATGCAGCAGGGCAAGCGACAGCACCGCCAGCGGTAAAGGCGGGCGGCACCGGGGCCAAGCAGCGCGGGTCGGGTTGGGCATCGGCTCGAAATGAATATCGGGCTTCCCGTGATGCGGCGAACATGTCGGCCACCGCACACGCAGACCAAGCTCGACCCTCACAGCGCGCAGCCGTGTGCGGAAATCCGAGCACGGCCACTTCCCGCGTGTCTAAAGGCGCAAGCGAGCTTGCGCGTCAAGATCGGCTCGTGGCGCGTCTGCCAAGCCCTGGATGCTGTTGCTACCAGCGCACCTTGACCCCGAGAGAACCTTCTGTGGAGGACTTGACCGTCGCATCCCCGCCAACGTTCCAAAGGTGCCCGATTTCGCCGTAGAGGCTGGTTGCGGGCGTCAGCGCCAAGGTCGCTCCGACGGCAGCCTTGGCGTTGCTGTAGCTGCTCCGGTTCGAGTCGATCAATGTGTCCCAAGGGAACGAAGAGGCAATCACTTCGGTACCGGCGCTCCCGCGGTACACGTCCAGGCCCGCATACGGCTGGAAACGTCCTGCACCAGTGGCAAAGTCGCCCTTGACGCGCGCGCCAAGGCGACCGATCCAGCCGCTGGTGTCGGCGTCTGCGCGCCAGCCGCCAAAGCTTGAAGAATCTTCTGCCCGGGTGTTCTGGTAAATCAATTGCGCCTGAGGCTCGATGCTCCAGTGCTCGTTCAAAGCGAAGGATTTGCCGGCCTCGATCGAGGCAGTGAGACTGCTGGCCTTGCCAGAGTCACCGTAGCGCTGGCTGCCACCTTGCAGCACGCTGTCGACGTAGAAGCCGCTCGCATCCTTCCAGGTCGCATAGGCGCCGAGGTAGCGCGACTTCAAGTGATCGCCAAGGCTGTAGTCATCGCGGATCTTGCCGGCGCCGCCCGTGAGGTAGCCCGCATAGACACCCGCGCGCCAGGAACCGTCGGCCCACAGGTCGGTGCCGGCCTGTACGCCCTCCGAATGCGCGCGGCCGGCCCAGTTGAAGTCCCAGTCGGAATATATGCCGCGCGCCCAGGCGCGCCGCACCTGCGTGTCTGAAAGCGGTGCCGAAGAACTTTCATCACCAATGCGCTGATACAGGGTGCCTAGCATCGCCAAGTCGGAGTTGCTTAGCGCGACAGTCGATTGGGCGTGTGCCAATGAGAAAACCATGCATGAGAGACCGGCGGCCAGAACGTGCATGACACGCATTCGTTTGGGGGGCTGAAGAAGCTCTAGATCGCCGAGGTTGACTTTGGGAAGGAGAGGAAGATTCACTAACTTCATTACATGGCTACATGGAAAAGTCGAAGAAGACGGGTCGCTACGAGAACCAGAACCTACGGCTCAAATGGCTAAAAAGCGACGAGTCACCAAGATGAAACATGATCATCGAGCGATTGCTCAGGCGAATGGATCAGACAAGTCTGAAAGTGGGCGCCAATCGATCCTTCGACATCAAAGGTGGCTTAATCTGGCCCGACCAGCATCATTTCTCGACACCTTTTATGTCTGAAGTTACCCACCTCGTCGCGACCATCAAGCGCAAATTGAAAAGTCAGGGGCTCACTTACCGTGACGTAGCCCACGCACTCAAACTATCGGAGCCGACCGTGAAGCGGCTCTTTTCCGGCAAGCGCCTGAGCGTCGAAAGGTTGGCCCGCATAGGTGAGCTCCTGGGATTCACGATGGCTGAACTTCTCGAAGAATCGGCGTCTTCCGTTCGGCAACTGCGCATGCTGACCTGGGATCAAGAGGCGCATTTGGTCTCGGACATGGATCTGATGCTTGTGGCCACGTGCGCGCTCAATCACTGGACGCTGTCGGACATCGTGGCTACCTATCGAATGAGCGAGGCCGAATGCTTGAAGCAACTGCTCGTCCTCGACAGGATGGGCCTGATCGAACTGCTCCCAGGTGATCGAATTCGATTGCGCATCGCGCGCGACTTCGATTGGATTCCCACCGGCCCGATCCAGACATCTTTCGTCAGCAAGGGACTGAGCGACTTCCTTGATTGCAGACTTGATCAGAGTGACACAACCCTGCACTTTTCGCACGGAATGTTGACCGACGCGGCGTTCGCCGAGTTTCAAGGGGACCTGCGCGTGTTGCGTGCCAAACTGGCCAAGCTTCATCAGGAATCGGTCGCTGCGCCTCTGGCGCTGCGACGTGGAACAGGTGTTTTACTCGCGATGCGCGAATGGGAGCCGCGCACATTCGAAGGATTGAGACGCTCGAGCACTCCGTAAGACGGAACAACCTGGCGGCGTCAGCAGCAGTCTTTTCACCTGCGTCCACGAACTGCACAACTTCCTTTTGCTGACGCGGCGTGAGCTTCGGGCGTCGGCCACCGATGCGGCCCACGGCGCGTGCGGCCACCAGCCCGTTGCGCGTGCGTTCGCGAAGCATGGCGCGCTCGAACTCGGCGAACGAGCCGATGATCTGCCTCATCATGCGGCGGGGTGGTATTGCAGTCATAGGCCGCCACTTGCACTCCGGCGACCGCGCCCTCGAAGTACCGAGCGTCCGCTCTGCCAGCCATCGAAGTGGGAGTTCGGGCCCTGACCTCCATTTCGCGGCATGGAACGGCAGCAACCAGCTGAAGCACGCGTTCGAGCTTGGAACGCGGACTGGAACTGTCGGCTACTTGCTCCCCGTCGCGGGGGTCCGCTGTCGGGTACGGCTCATCTCCCGCTGCCGCAGCTACCAACTAACGCGCGATCCGGTATCCGTGAGGCAGGTGTGCGCCAGTATGTTTCCCGCGGCATCGGTGATCTGACCATTTACCGCGCCTGTGAAACTGTTTTCATCCTCGGACAAGGTGCGCGTTCCCTTTGACTTCTGCATGCCGACGAGCGCTCCATCGGGGCTGAATCGATAGAAGACCAGCGTAATGCTGTAGGTCCGACGGGACTCGCGCCTCCAGGTTCCCATTGAAGCGCTCGTCAAGGCGGGAGGGGAATTGCTTCCATATGAAGCCGTGCCTCCAACGTTGAACGTGGACAACCCCTTGAAGCTGGTGATCGCGACGCCGTTATTGCAGTCTCTGACTGTCGCCGTCGACTCCCAGACTCCGACGATGCCCTCCGGGCCTTTCTCTCTTTGACGGTCGTCGTCCGAGGCGAAGGCGTTGCCTTGGATCAGGAGAATTACAGCGAGCGAAACGTTCACACGGGTGAATGTATGGAGGGCGCCGGGCTTGGTCATGAGTTTCTCCTCAAGTTGGGTCGCCGAATTCCAACCCTTTCTCGTGAATCTTTCAAGATGTCTCAAGCATGAGACGACCATCGAGCCCCCATCCCTCGGTCGCCCCCCTGCCCTCGCCCTCAATTCCGTCATCGCATGCATTTCCGGCATCGGATGCGGAGTATTTCAACGAAGGCGCGGAACCCTTCATCAGTGAAGCCACCAGCGCCAAGCAATCACACAGCAAGCTCTGAGTGCATCTCGCAGATCCCCGGCAAGGGGACCCGGGGTGCGAGTGCTGATTGCTACCTCGTGTTCAGGGCCGCAACCACCGCGGCGCCCATCTCCTCAGTTCCCACCCGGGTGCAGCCGGACTGGTAGATGTCCCCGGTGCGCAGCCCGTCGGCCAGCACTCGGCGCACGGCGCGTTCGACGCGCTCCGCGTTGGCCGCCTGATCGAACGACAGGCGAAGCATCATCGCCAGCGAGAGGATCGACGCCAGCGGGTTGGCCAGGTTCTTGCCGGCGATGTCCGGCGCGGTGCCATGCACCGGTTCATAGAGTCCGAAGTTGCCGGCGGCCAGCGACGCCGAAGGAAGCATGCCGATGGAACCCGTGAGCATCGCGGCGGCATCGGACAGGATGTCGCCGAAGATGTTGCCGGTGACGATGACGTCGAACTGCTTCGGCGCGCGCATCAGCTGCATCGCGGCCGCATCGACGAAGAGATGCGTGAGCTCCACGTCGAGATAGTCCCGCCCCACGCGCGTGACCACCTCGCGCCACAGCTGCATGACCTCGAGCACGTTGGCCTTGTCGACCGAGCAGAGGCGGCGCTGGCGCGAGCGCGCGGTGCGGAAGGCGACGTGCGCGACGCGCTCGATCTCCGACTCGGAATAGCGCATGGTGTTGAAGGCCTCGCGCTCGCCCATCTCATTGATGACGCTGCCGCGCGGCTCGCCGAAGTAGACGTCGCCGGTGAGCTCGCGCAGGATCATCAGGTCGAGCCCCTCGACCACCTCCGGCTTGAGGGTGGAGGCGCCTAGGAGTTCGGGGAACAGGAAAGCCGGCCGGAAATTGGCGAACAGGCCGAGCTCCTTGCGCAGCCGCAGCAGGCTGGCGCCTGGCCGCATCATGAATGGAATGGCCTCGTCGCCCGGCATGCCGGCCGAGCCGAAGAGGATGGCGTCGGCCTTGCGTGCGATCTCGCTCGTCGCGGCCGGCAGCGGATCGCCGGCGGCGTCGATGCCGGCCTGGCCGATCGCGGCCTCGACGAGCTCCAATGGCTGGGTGTGGCCCACCACCGCCTTGAGCACCTTGACCGCTTGCGCGGTCACCTCGCGGCCGATCCCGTCGCCGGGCATCACTGCAATCTTCATTTCTGGATCCTTTCTGGAAATTGAGGGGAGGTCATTGCGGCGCGTGGTGGCGTTCGAATTCCTCGATGCGCGCGCGCTGCGTCAGCGTGTAGTCGATCTCGTCCAGGCCCTCCAACAGGCAATGGCGAGCGAAAGGGTCAATGGCGAATGGTTCGGTGCGGCCCTGCGGCCCGGTCACCACCTGGGCTTCCAGGTCCACGCGCAGCTGCGTGCCGGGCGCCGCCAGCAGCGCCGCCAGCAACTCTTCGACCACCGGCTCGGGCAGGCGCACCGGCAGCAAGCCGTTCTTGAGCGCATTGGCGTGGAAGATGTCACCGAAGCTCGGTGCGATCACGGCGCGGAAGCCGCCGTCGTGAAGGGCCCAGACTGCATGTTCGCGCGAGGATCCGCAGCCGAAGTTGTGGCCTGCCACGAGGATCCGGGCCTCCGAGTACACGGCGGCATTGAGCACGAAGTCGGGTCGGCGCTGGCCCAGCGCATCGTGCCGCACGTCGTGGAACAGGTAGTGACCGAAGTTGTCCGAGCGCGGCTTCTGCAGGTAGAGCGCCGGCACGATCTGGTCGGTGTCGATGTTCGCGCGGGCCAGCGGCGCCGCGACGGCTTCAACTTGACTGAAGGCTTGCATGGTTGCGAGTCGGTGCGTTTCTGTTGTTCAGTAGACGGAAGGCAGGGCCCGCACGTCGGCGAGTCGCCCGGTGACGGCTGCAGCCGCGGCCATCGCCGGGCTCATCAGATGGGTGCGCGAACCCGGGCCCTGGCGGCCGACAAAATTGCGGTTCGAGGTCGAGGCACAGCGCTGGCCGGCGGCAACCTGATCGCCGTTGGTGCCCAGGCACATGGAGCAGCCCGCATGCCGCCACTGGAAGCCCGCTGCCCGGAAGACGGCGTCCAGCCCTTCGGCCTCGGCCTGCCGCTTCACAAGGCCGGAACCCGGTACCACCCAGGCTTCCACGCCGTCGGCCACGCGCCGCCCGCGCGCCACCGCCGCGGCGCTGCGCAGGTCTTCGATGCGGCCGTTGGTGCAGGAGCCGATGAACACCCGGTCGACCGACAGCGCCGTGAGCGACTGGCCCGGCTCCAGGCCCATGTAGGCCAGCGTGCGCTGCAGGGCGTCGCGCCGCTCGGCGCTGGGCGCATCGGCCGGGTCCGGCACCCGGCCCGTGATCGGCAATGCGTCCTCGGGGCTGTTGCCCCAGGTGACCATCGGCGCGATGTCGTCGGCGTTCAGTCGCACTTCCTTGTCGAACACGGCGCCCTCGTCGCCTGGCAGCTCTCGCCAGCGCGCCAGCGCGGTGTCCCAGGCCGCCCCGTGAGGTGCATGGGGGCGGCCCGCCAGCCATTCGAAGGTGGTGTCGTCGGGCGCCACGAGGCCGGCGCGAGCCCCGGCCTCGATCGACATGTTGCACACCGTCATGCGGCCTTCCATCGAGAGCGCGCGAATCGCTTCTCCGGCGTACTCGACGACATGGCCGGTGCCGCCCGCGGCCCCGACCTTCGCGATCACGCCGAGGATGATGTCCTTGGCCGACACGCCCACCGGCAGCCTGCCGTCGATGACCACGCGCAGCGTCCGCGGCTTGCGCTGCCAGAGGGTCTGCGTCGCCAGCACGTGCGCCACTTCGGAGGCGCCGATGCCGAAGGCCAGCGCCCCCAGCGCACCGTGGGTGGCCGTGTGGCTGTCGCCGCAGACGATCACCGCGCCGGGCAGGCTCAAGCCCTGCTCGGGGCCGACGACGTGGACGATGCCCTGACGCTCGTCGTCGAGGCCGAAGAAGCGGATGCCGGCGGCGGCGCTGTCATCCTGCAACGCCTGCGCCATCGCGCGCTTCTCGGCGTCGGCGATGTCGGCCAGCACGCGGCTGCCGGTGGGCACGTAATGGTCGGGCGTCGCGAAGGCGAGGTCCGACCGGCGCACACCGAGGCCGCGCTGGCGCAGCATCTCGAAGGCGGGTGCCGAGCCGTCCTGCACGAGGTGGCGATCGACATACAGCAGGCTCTGGCCGTCGTCGCGCTGCATGACGACGTGCGGCTTCCAGATCTTGTCAAAGAGCGTAAGTGGAGCGGGGGCGAGTGACATGGGAGTGACCGGCGTGCGGAAATGGATCAGTCGAGCTTGGCGCCCGAGATGCGGACGATCTCGGCATAGCGCTTGGTTTCGCTGGCCATGAAACGGCCGAAGTCCTCGGGCGTGCCGCCGCCGACTTCGGCGCCGAACGCCAGCATGCGCTTTTGCAATTCGGGCGACTTGAGCACCGCGTTGGCCTCGGCGTTGAGCTTGTCGATGATGGCGCGCGGCGTGCCGGCCGGCGCCGACAGGCCATACCACGACGAGGCATAGACGTTGGGCAGTCCCACTTCATCGAAGGTCGGCACATCAGGCAGGGCCGGGTTGCGCGTCTTGGAAGCGACCGCCAGCGCGCGCATCTTGCCGCCGGCGATGAAGGGCAGGCAGGTGGTGGTGTCGAGCATCAGCGAGACGTGGCCCGCCGCCACGTCGGTCTCGGCCGGCGCGGTTCCCTTGTAGGGCACGTGGACGATGTCGATCTTGGCCGCCAACGCGAATTGCACGGCCGCCAGGTGCTGCGAGGAGCCGACGCCGCCCGAGGCATAGTTGAGCTTGCCCGGGTTGGCGCGCGCCGCGTCGATCACGTCCTTGACGGACTTGAACGGCGAATTGGCGGGCACCACAAGGATGTTGGGCACGGCCGAGACATAGATGATCGGCTCGAAGTCCTTGACCGGATCGAAGCCCAGCTTGCCGTAGAGACTGATGTTGACCGCGTTGGGGCTGATCGAGGACATCAGCAGGTTGTAGCCATCTGGCTTCTGGCGGGCTGCCAGCTCGGTGCCGATGTTGCCGCCTGCGCCGCCGCGGTTGTCGATCACGAAGGGCTGGCCGAGACGGTGGCCCAGCAGATCCGAAACGATGCGCGCGGTGGTGTCGACGCCTCCGCCCGCGGGCCACGGGACCATCAGCTTGATCGGTTGATTCGGATAGGACGCCGCGGCGTCCTGCGCCGGCGCCGCGGCATGCCATCCGAGCAGGCTGGACGCGAGCAGCCAGACATGCAGTTTCTTCATCATTCGGTGTCTCCTGGTTGTAGGTTCTCCGCTGCGATCCTATGTGGGGCGCCGGGGCGCAGCAATCACAATAAAGGCATGCGAGGTATGAGTAAAATTCAGTCCCATGAGCCGTCGTCTGCCTCCTCTCAATGCCTTGCGCGCCTTCGAGGCCGCAGCGCGCTGCGGCAACTTCACTCGCGCCGCGCAGGAACTCTTCGTGACGCAGGGGGCGGTCAGCCGTCACATCGCCACGCTGGAAGGCTGGCTCGAGGTGCAGTTGTTCGATCGCGGACGGCATGGCATCCGGCTGACTTCCGCAGGCCAGTCGTACTTCGCCAGCATGCGCGTCGCGCTGGACCAGATCGAGCACGGCACGCGCCAGTTGCAGCAGCGCTCCGACGAGCGGCTGCTGCGCATCAAGGTGCCGCCCACCTTCGCGATCCGCTGGCTGATCCCGCGGCTGGCACGCTTCCATGCGCTGCATCCACAGGTCGACGTGCAGATCACCACCTCTCACAAGCCGGCCGACTTCGATCGCGACGACGTCGACGTCAGCATCCATTCCGAGTCCCGTCCGCCCACCGGCGCGGGCTTCCGGCTGCTGTTCCGCGAGACGCTGCTGCCGGTCTGCGCGCCGGGCCTGATCGATCGCGACCCGCCGCTGCGCGAGCCCGCCGACCTCGCGCAGCACGCGCTGCTGTGTTCGCTGAACCGGCCGCAGGACTGGCCGACCTGGCTGGCGGCCGCCGGGACGCAAGGGATCGACGGCAACCGCGGCCTCAAGTTCGAGAACGCGGCCATGGCCTACCAGGCGGCGGCGGAACAACTCGGCGTGATGGTGGCGCTGCTGGCCTTCGTGCGCGACGACCTCGCGAGTGGCCGGCTGGTGGCGCCTTTCGACTTGCGCGTGCCCACCGAGGGCGGCTATTTCATGGCTTGGCGCGCGGACCGGCCGGTGCCCAAGCGCGTGAGCGACTTCGAGGCGTGGATCGCGGCCGAGGCCGAGGCGGCCGAGGACCATCCCCTTTGAATGAGTTTTACTCATTTCTCACATGACTTAATTGTCATTGAGGTGGCCGCGTCACTTCGATATCGTCTGCGCAGCATTCATTGGAGACAGAAGCCTTCTTTCGGCGCTCGGCGCCGGGTTGGTTCGCACGACGTACATGAAAATCCTCGCCGAAGGTCTGCAATTTCCTGAGGGGCCCGTGGCCTTGGACGACGGCTCGGTGGTGCTTGTGGAGATGCGTGCGGGCAGGATCATCCGCGTCACGCCCGAAGGTCGCGTCGAACAGATCGCCGATTGCGGCGGCGGGCCGAACGGAGCGGCGATCGGACCCGACGGCGCGCTCTACGTCTGCGACAACGGCGGCAGCGCCTATGCGCCGGGGCGCTTCACCTCGATCGGCCCGGCGCCCGGCTACCAGGGCGGCAGCATCCGAAGATTCGATCTCGCGACCGGCGACGGCCGCGTCCTCTACACCCACTGCGATGGCCATCGGCTCTCGTCGCCGAACGACCTCGTGTTCGATGCGCTGGGCGGCTTCTACTTCACCGATTTCGGCAAGAAGCACGCACGGTCGCGGGACAACGGCGGCCTCTACTACGCGCTACCCGACGGCTCCCGCATCGTCGAGGTCGCCTATCCCCTGCTGGCCGCCAATGGCGTCGGCCTCTCGCCCGATGGCGCCACGGTCTACGTGGCCGAGACGGAGACCGCCCGCCTGTGGGCCTTCGACCTGGTCGAAGCGGGATGCATCCGCAAGCATCCCTTCCCCTCGCCGCACGGCGGGCGCCTGGTGTGCGGGCTGCCGGGCTTCCAGCGCTTCGACAGCCTGGCGCTGGACGCCGAGGGCCAGATCTGCGTCGCCACGCTGATCACGGGGGCGATCTCGGTCATCGCGCCGAGCGGTGAACTGAGGTCCCAGGTCGCGTTTCCGGACACCTACGTCACCAACATCTGCTTCGGTGGGCCCGATCTCAAGACCGCCTTTGTCACCCTGTCCGGCGCCGGTCAACTGGTCTCCCTGCCGTGGCCGCACAGCGGCCAGCGGCTCCATTTCAACGCCTAGACGGGCGTCTCATCCACACACCGCGCTGACCATTGCAGCTGCACCGAGGAGATTCACATGAACCGTCGCGAGATCGTGACATTGCTGGCGGGCGGATGCCTGTCGGCTGCCGTGCTGCCGTCGCGCGCGGCGGCCGGCTACCCGACCCGCCCCGTGAAGGTCGTCGTGCCGTTCACCGCCGGCGGCGGCACGGACGTGGTCGCGCGTGCGCTCGCCTCCGGACTCTCGGAGGGCTTCGGCCGGACCTTCATCGTCGAGAACAGGCCTGGCGCCAGCACCGTGATCGGCTCCGAGTACGTGGCCGGTTCGCCGCCCGACGGCTACACGCTGCTGCTGGCCAGTGTCCCGCATGTCACCAATCCGTGGCTCATGAAGGCGCTGCCCTTCGACACGCTCAAGGCCTTCGCGCCGATCAGCCTTGCGGTGCAGTCGCCTTTCATCATGGTGACCTCGCCGGCGTCGCCGGTCCGGTCGCTGGCGGATGTCCTCGCGCTCGCGAAGACCCGGCGGCTGGCCTTCGCTTCGACCGGCAGCGGCACGGCCGACCACCTGGCGATGGAACTGCTGGCACTGGATGCGGGCATCTCGATGACGCATGCGCCCTACAAGGGAACCGGTCCGGCGCTCTCGGACGTCATGGGTGGCCACGTCGACCTGATGTTCGCCAACGTCGTCGCGGCGGCGCCGCTGGTGAAGTCCGGCAAGCTGCGTGCCCTTGCGACCTCGACGCAGCAGCGTTCGCCGTCGCTGCCCGACGTGCCCACTGTCGCCGAGATCACGGGCAAGGCCTTCGACGTCAGCGCCTGGGCCGGTCTGCTGGCCCCGGCGGGCACGGACGCTTCGATCGTGGAACGCCTGGGCGCCGAAGTGCGCAAAGCGCTGCAGACCAAGGCCACGCGAGAGGCCCTGGTCTCCAACGGCGCGGACCCGGTCGGCAGCACGCCTGCCGAATTCCGGGCCTTCATTGCACGCGAGATGGACACCTGGGGCGCGATCATCAAGAAGGCCGACATCACGACCAGCTGAGCCCGGACCCGCCACCATGCCCTTCATCATCCTTGCGTACGACAAACCGGACGCCGAGCGCCTGCGGGCCGACTTGAGGCCGCGGCACCTCGCCTACCTTGCGGCCCGCCAGGACCAGATGCTGGCCGGCGGCGCCGTGCTGGACGACGACGGCAAGGCGATCGGCGGCATGATCATCGTCGACACCGACGATCGCGCCGCGGCGGAGCGCTTCGTCGGCGACGACCCGTTCAGCACCGGCGGCTTGTTCGGGTCGGTCCAGATCCTGCCTTGGCGCAGGAGCTTCTTCGATCGCCAGCGGGTCCCGGGCCTCTGAACGACTTGCGTTCGTCACGACGCACGAGGAAGGCCGCGCCGAGAAGAGAGAACGAAGCCTCAGTTCAGAAGGTAAAGCAGCACGGGCAGGCAAACGAGGCCGAGCAGCGCCACGTACTTCTGCGCGCGGTAGTACTCGGCTTGTTGCGCCGCCGGGATGCAGTGCAGGCCGTTGCAGCCACCCACGATCACGCAGGCCTCCGGCGGTACCATCGCGAGCGGCTTCGCGGTCATCGCAGCGTTGCTCATTCGACCTTGATGCCGTGCTTGCGCACGACAGCCGCCCACTTGCTGCGTTCACGATTCGTCAGGTCGACGACGTCCTGCGGCGAGCTGCTGCCGAGCTCCATCGCCATGACGCTGAACCGCGCCTTCATGGCCGCATCGTCGATGGCCTTGACGACCTCCTTGTTCAGCCTGGCCACCACCTCGGCAGGCGTGTTCGCGGGCGCCACCAGTGCGAACCAGACCGCAGCATCGACCCCGAGCAGCCCTTCTTCCGCCAAGGTCGGCACGTCGGGAAGCGCTGCGACGCGCCGGGGTCCCACGATGCCGATCGGACGGAGCTTTCCCGCCTTGATCTGCGGCATCGAGTTCAGCACGATGTCGCAGGTCATCTGCGTGTCGCCGGCAAGCACGCTCGCAAGGGCGGGCGCGGTGCCGTTGTAGGGCACGTGCAGCATGTCCACGTTGGCCATCGATGCGAAGAGCGCACAGGCCAGGTGCAGCGGATTGCCGTTGCCGTTGGAGGCATAGGCAAAGCTGCCTTCGCGGCTGCGGATGTAGGGGATCAGGTCCTTCAATCGGGTCGCCGGCGTGGCGTTTCCGACCACCATCACCAGCGGTGCCGACGCGACCAGGGACACGGGGGCGAAGTCGCGATCCGGGTCGTAGGCAAGCTTGCTGTAGACCAGCGGATTCACGGCCAGGCTGGCGGACGAAGCCATGAACAGCGTATAGCCATCCGCCGGCGCCTTGGCGACCATCGATGCGGCCACGATGGTGTTGCCGCCCGGCTTGTTCTCGACGATGAACGGCTGCCCCGTCGATTTGCCTAGCCGCTCCGCGAGGCCCCGCGCCAGCTGGTCGACCGGCCCGCCGGCGGTGTACGGCACGACGATCTTGACGGGCCGCGAGGGATAGCCTTGCGCGGACGCGATCGGCGAGGCCAGTGCCAGCACGCTCGCGGCGGCGACCAAGGCCAGCGTCTTGAGGCAACTGGTCGTCATGGCGTCGCTACCTTGAGCAGGACTGCCTGGAGCCGCTCGTCGAGGATCGCCGCGATTCGGTCGATCTCCGGCTGGCCGAACTGGCCGAACTGCGTGGACGGCTTGTCGTACTCGAAGGTCGAGCCGCCTTCCGCGTTTTCATAGAGAACCACCCGCAGCGGCGCATAGAGGCCGGCCGCAAGGTCGACGCTCGTCATCTGCACGGCGTACAGCACATTGCCGATCAGGTACGCGGTCGCTTTCCTGCGTTCGCCTTTCAGCGCCAGCCAGTCTCCGTGCGGGCCGACGTAGTGGATGGCGAGCCCGTCTTCGCCAGCCGCCTTCTGCAGGGCAACGCGCACGGCTTCGATCTCGTTCTTCTTCAACAGATCCCGAATCGAGTCGTCGAGCCGGCCCAGCCTGGATTCGAGCGCGGTCTTGACTTCGGCATAGGGCTTCGGCGTGGTGATCCTCACGTGGTCTACGGGAATGACTGAGGTCGTCACCGAGATGTCTGTCAACTGGGGGGCGTTGGTCATGAAAACTCCTGCTACTGTGGTTCGAGCTTGACGAGCTTGGCGATGCGGCGGAACTTCTCGACTTCCTGCTGGTAGAAGGCAGCAGACTGATCGAGCGTCATGGGTTCGACGGGCAGCGCGGCCGAGTCGCGAAGAAAGCGCTGGAATTCGTCGCCCTTCACAATCTCCGCCAAGTCCTTGCTGAGGCGGGCCGCCGCAGCGGGAGGCGCCGAGGCCGGGATGAAAACGGCCGCCCATGCGCTGTAAACGAAGTTCTTGAGGTATTTGCCCTCGCTCAGCGTGGGCACCTGCGCCAGGAAGGGATTGCGCTTGGTGTTCGCCACGCCGATCGCCTTGATCTTGCCCGTGCGAACCAGCTCCAGCACGTTGGGCGCCAGCGGCACGAAGGCCATGTCGATCTCCCGGCTGAGCAGCGCCTGGACGACCGGCGCCGCGCCCTTGTAGGGCACGTCCATCAGTCGGGCACCCGTGGCGGCGCCAAAGTCCGCCGCCACGAGGTAAGGCGCCGAGCCGTAGCCCCAGCTGCCGACCGTCATCTCCTTGCTGCCCGGCTTCTTCGAATGCTCGATGAGCTCGTCGACATTGGCGAAGGCGTGCTCGGCACTCGTGACCAACGTGAAGTCGGTGGGCAGGATGGTCGCCAACAGCCGGTAGTTCTCGGGCTTGTACTTGACCTGCGACATCGCAAGGGGCGAGAGGATCATGTCGTTGCCGGTCGTCACCAGCAGCGTCTGGCCATCGGGCGGCGCGTTCAGCACGCTGGCCGCGGCGATCGATCCGCCCGCGCCGGGCAGGTTCTCGACGATGACCGTCTGCCCGAGCGCCGACTGCAGCGGTACCTGGACCTTGCGGGCCGCGACATCGGCGGGTCCGCCGGCGGGATAGGCGACGCGCAGCACGACCGGCTTCGAGGAGAGCGACTGCGCCTGGGCGCTGCCGAAGGGCTGCAGGACGGCGGCAGCGATGATCCAGCCGAGGAGGCGGCCGGTTCCTTGGTTGCTGTTCTTCATGAAGGGCTCCGAGGTGATTGCCAGTTGGAGAGACCGGAAAGCGGATGGCGGCGAGAAACTATTCGGCGGATGGCGACACGGCGGGGAGGACCCGCCCATGATTGAAGCCGAAGCCGATGCGATTGAATCCCTCCCGTTCGCACCACCCTTGGAAGATGATCGCGTCCCCATCCTCGAGGAAGCTTCGGCGCTCGCCGTTGCCGAGTTGCACCGGCTTGCTGCCGGCAAGGGCGAGCTCCATCAATGCGCCGGCTTCGGAAAGCTCGGGCCCCGAGATCGTGCCGCTGCCCAGCAGGTCGCCCGGCTGCAGGTTGCAGCCCCCGGCCGCGTGGTGGGTGACCATCTGCGCAATCGACCAATAGTGGTGAGAGAAGCTGGTGCGTGACATCGTCTCGGCAGGGAGTCCGGCTTCGCGCATGCGATGGGTCTCGATCGACACTTCGAGACGGATGTCGATGGCGCCCTGCGCGCGGTGGGACTCGCTCTCCAGATAAGGCAGCGGCTGCGGATCGGCCGCGGGGCGGGTCCACGGCGTCCTGTAGGGCGCCAGGGCGTCCATCGTGACGATCCAGGGCGAGACGGTTGTCGCGAAGTTCTTTGCATGGAACGGGCCGAGCGGCGCCATCTCCCAGGCCTGGATATCCCGCGCCGACCAGTCGTTGAGCAGCGAGATGCCGAAGACGTGGTCCTCGGCGCGCGAGAGTGCAATGGGCTCGCCGAGCGCGTTGCCCGTGCCGACATAGATGCCGAGTTCGAGCTCGTAGTCGAGGCGCTGCGAAGGTCCGTATTCCGGCGTCCTGCTCCCGTCCCGCAGCGCCTGGCCATGTGGGCGCCGGAACTTCTGCCCGGCCACACCGATGGAGGACACGCGGCCGTGGTAGGCGGTGGGCACCCACTGGAAGTTCCGGGGCACGTCGCCCTTCGGGTCCAGCAGGCGGCTGATCGTTCGCGCGTGATGGATCGACGTGTAGAAGTCCGTGTAGTCGCCGATGCGAGCCGGAAGCGCGTACTCGACCTCGGATTGCGGCATGAGACAGCCCCGGACCGCATCGACCTGAGACGGCCTGGTGGCGACCGCGTCGGTGTGGAGAAGCTCGAAGAGCGCGCGCCGCAATGTGCGCCATGCCACGGGTCCCAAGGCGAAAAAGTCGTTGAGCGCCGGTGCGGCACACGACTGCGCGGCTTGCAGCGCCAAGCCGTCGAGGCATTGCGTTCTGCTCAAGGCGGCCAGGTCCATGACTTCGTCGCCGATGGCAACGCCGCCGCGCAGCGGTTCGCGGGTCCCTGCCCTTCGAAGCACGGCAAACGGCAGGTTCTGGATCGGAAAGTCGGTGCCCGCCCTGTTGGCGCTCGCCAGCCAGCTTGTCGCTGCGGCATCGTGGGTGTGATCGATCGTGCGCATGGGTTCGCCTCGGCCTCGGCTCAGTCGAACGCGCCCGCCGGGCTGCGGCGGCTTCGCAGCACGCCTTGCTGGCGCAGCGTCTCGATGCGCTCGGCGGAGATCCCCAGTTCGCCGAGCACCTCGGCATTGCTCTCGCCCTGGAAATAGGGCAAGCCCGGCTTCGGCAGTTCGGAACGGCCGAAGCGCCATGGGGGCCCGGGCATGCGCACGGTGCCGCCTTCACGGTCTTCGACCTCGACGACCGCACCCCAGTCTTTCGCCCACTCCGAATCCGCGAGGTCCTGCGTGCTGCGCACGACGCCGATCGCCAGGCCCGCTTCGCTGACCTGCGCCTGAAGCTGGTCCAGGTCGGTGAAGGTCAGGATCCAGGCCTTGACCTCGGCCATCAAGGGGGCGAGATTGGCTTTGCGAAGGGTGGCCGTGGCGAAGCGCGGATCCTTGAGGAGGTCCGTGCGGCGCATCATCGAGCAGTAGCGAATGAACATCGGCGAGAACACCGGACTTGTCGCGATGGTGAGGCGCCGGCCGTCCGGCAGCTCGAACAGCGGAGATTCGTTGGCGCTGAGTGCGTACGGTTCGTCATTGACTTCCAGGCCTGACAACTGCGCGCCGGCGCGTTCGTTGGCCGACAGCATCGTCGCGGCCATCGAGACGTCGACGTACTGCCCCTCGCCGGTGCGCGACCGGTACTGCAACGCGGCCAGGACGGCAATGACCCCGTGGAGGCCCGTGTAGACGTCGGCGTGGCTGCATGCGTCGTTGCGCATCTCGACCATGGCGCCCTCGTAGTGCTTCTGGAGGATGTCGGTCAGACCCGTCTCGGCGTGGACCGTCGGTGCGAATGCCGGCCGATTGCGCCACGGGCCGGTCTGGCCGTAGCCGCTGATCGAGACGTAGACGACCTTCGGATTGAACTTCACGACGTCGTCGTAGCCGAAGCCGAAGCGTGCGAGCGTTCCGGGGCGGAAGTTCTCGACGATCACGTCCGCGTCGGCGCAGAGCTTCGCCACGATGTCCCGCGCCTCGGGCCAGTTCAGATCGAGGCTGATGTTCCGCTTGCCGGCGTTCTGCTGTGTGTAGTACGTCGACATGGAACCGACATGCGGTACGCCCGCGCGGCCCACATCGCCTGCAGGGGGTTCGATCTTGGTGACGTCGGCGCCCAGATCGCGCAGCGCCTTGGTGCAGCCCGGACCGGACAGCACGCGGGTGAAATCGATGACCCGCAGACCTTCGAGTGGCGCGCTCATGCTCAATTCCCTTCGAAGACGGCGGAGCCCGGCCCGGTGGCCACGAAGGCGGCCAGGCCGCGCGCCTGATCCGCGCTGTTCCACATGGACGTGTTGACCTCTTCCTGGCGCGCATCGCCGGCCGAGATGCCGCCGCGGGCCGACAGGTTCGCGACGGTCTTGATGCCGCGCAGCGCCACCGTCGCTCCGGCCGCCAGTTGCCTGGCCCACGACATCGCAACGCCGGCAAGTTCGGCTTCTGCTGCAACCAGGTTGACGACGCCCCAGCGCTCGAGCGCCCGAGGATCGTGGCGACGGCCGAACATGGCCATTTCCTTTCCGCGGGCCAGGCCTGCGCGCTGCACGACTCGCTGGACGCCGCCGAGGAGCGGCAACAGCCCGAGCGAGGCCTCTGCCATGCCGAACGAGGCCGTGTCCGCGGCAATGATCATGTCGCACATCAAGGCCAGCTCGAAGCCGCCGCCCAGGGCCGCGCCGTGAACGGCCGCGACCGTCGGGACCGGCACGTCCTCGAGCGACGCCCAGAGCCTCGCAAGCGCCTTCTGGTCCCAGCGCTCCGAGGCGAGCACGTTGAGGTCGGCGCCGGCACAGAAGTGGCGCATCGAGCTTCGCAGCAGGATGGCGCGGCAGCCCTCCTCGACCGCTCTCGCGTAGGTGGACGCAAGCGCCTGGAGCATGGCGTTGTCGATCAGGTTGTGCGGCGGCTTGGCCATGGTGACGACGCCGACGGCACCGTCTTTTTCATACGAAATCGAGCTCATCGATCTTCTCCTTGAGGTGACATCGCCGGGATGGCCGTTTTGCACCGATGGGAGAACGATAACGGTGTTAACTTGATTTGTTATCAGTGTTAACCCGAAGCTGCGCGATCGGATTCGCACGAGTTGCCCCTGTAAGATCAGTCGCGTTGCAAGGAGCCCTTTTCAGCGATGACCAGCAAGGCGTCACAGACACCCACTCGTAGCGCCTCGCGGCCCGCTGCCAGGAAGCTGCGCGCGTTGCCGCCGCAGCTGCGCGAGCCGACCTACGAGCGGGGCGGATTGCGCAACGCCCTGGTGGAGGAAGGCCGCCGGATGTTCGAGGAGAACGGTGCGAGCGAGCTGAGCCTGCGCGCGCTGGCACGCCGGCTCGGCGTTTCCGAGGCCGCGCCGTCGCGCCACTTCAAGGGCAAGGAGGAGTTGCTCGCCGCGATCGCGATCAGCGGCTTCAAGGAGCTTGCCGAACAGCGCATGGAGATCTCCGCGCGGCACCTGCCCGCGCTGCCGAAGGCGCGCGAGATGATGCTGAGCTATGTGCGCTTCGCGCAAATGCACGCGGGGCTGTTCGACCTGATGACCGGTCCCCGGCTGCTGCAGGAATTCGTGCGCGGCGATGTCGAGGCAACGAGCAACATCTCGTACTCGTACTTCTCGGACTCGGTGTTCGAGCTGGCGCTCGAGAGCGGCTGGGACAGCGAGCGGCTCCACTACCTTTCGCATGCTGCCTGGTCGACGGAGCACGGCGTCGCGGCGCTCATCCTGGGGGGGCGCATCCCCCGCACCGACAGCAACCTCGACACACAGCGCATGATCGAGTTCTCGATCGATCTGTTTCTTGCTGCGGTCGTCTCGGGTCCGGAGAAGTTCGAGCAGACCCGGATGCAGCCGCCCGATAGCGCAGCAAGACCGCCCTCTCCGCGTCGCTCTTGAACCTCGGGGCGCTCAGCGTTCACGGCAAGCGGCCGAACTCCGGCGGCTTGCGCCCTCGCGTCATCCGACGTCGCCGGCTTCCTCCACGAGGCTTGCCACGAAGTCGAGCAGCGCCCGCGTCTTGGCCGGTACGTGATGGCGAGTGGGATAGTAGGCATACAGCGGGAAGCGCTCATCCGGCCAGTCCGGAAACAGGGGCACGAGTTTCTTCCGGGCGATGAAGGACTCGGCCCCCAGCTCGAAGAGCTGAGCGATGCCGTGGCCGGCCAGGCAGGTGCTGTAGAGGGTACCGGCGTCATTGACGGTCAGTGCGCCACGCGCCGCGACCGTGAGCTTGCGGCGACGCTGGTGGAACTCCCAGGGGAAGGGCCGGCCCGTCGCCGAGTCGCGGAACAGGATGCACCGGTGATGCCCGGCCTCGAGTTCACGCGGGTCGGATGGGCAGCCATGACGCCGGACGTAGCCCGGCGACGCCACCGTCAGCACCCGGGTGTCGAGCAGCTTTCGCGCCACCAGGGACGAAGGCCGGGGATGTCCGAAACGAATGGCCAGGTCGAAGCCATCGGCCACCATGTCGCCCAGGTCGTCCCGGCTGCGGAGTTCCATTTCCAGGTCCGGATGGCGGTCCAGGAAGATGCCGAGTCGCGGACCCAGGATGAGACGCGAAAAGAAGGGATCGACGTTGACCCGAAGGCGGCCTCGCACAGCCGCACCGCCGCCTGCGGCGCTGCCGGTGGCTTCCGCCAGCGCGCCGACCAGCGGCATGACCTGCTCGTAGAAGCGCCGTCCCTCGTCGGTCAGCCGCACCGACCGGGTGGTGCGCTCGAACACGCGGATGCCCAAGCGCGTCTCCAGCCGCGCGATGGCGCGGCTGACACCGGACTGGGACATGTCGAGCGCTTCTCCGGCGCGTCCGAAGCTTGCGGTGTCGACGACCGCCGCCATGACGTCGATGCCTTCGAGAAGTTGTGTGCTGAAACCTGCCATTGATGACTGCCAAGCATGAAACAAATGAGTTTCATGCTATCGCCTTTCGCCCGCAGCGTGCCCAGAATTCGTCTCAACCCGGCGCACGGTGCGCCGCATCAGGAGAAATATCATGTTTGTTGTCACGGGAGTCACTGGCAAGGTGGGTGCTCAGGTCGCGAAGAAACTGCTGGCCGCGGGCTTGCCGGTACGGGCGGTGCTGCGGGATCAGGCCAAGGCTGCGAGCTGGCGTGCGCTGGGTTGCGAGACAGCGTTCGCATCCATGGATGACGCGGGTGCCCTGGCGACCGCCTTCGATGGTGCAGAAGCGGTCTTCGTGCTGTTGCCCCCGGTGTTCGACCCGTCGGCCGGCTATGCCGAAACGCGGGCCAACGTCGCGGCGCTGGTGGCCGCCTTGCAGCAGGCCCGGCCCCGGCGCGTGGTGGCCCTGTCGACCATCGGCGCCCAGGCGACGGAAGAAAACCTGCTGACGCAGCTGCAGATGATGGAGCGCGCCTTTGCCGCGCTGGCCATGCCGGTCGCCTTTCTGCGCGCTGCGTGGTTCATGGAGAACGCTGCGTGGGATATCGACGACGCCCGGTCGCGCGGTGTCGTGTCGAGCTTCCTCCAGCCGTTGGACAAGCCGGTGCCGATGGTCGCGACGGCAGACGTCGCCGCCACCGCGGCGCAGATGCTGCAAGACCATTGGGAAGGGCGCCGGGTGGTCGAACTCGAAGGACCGGTTCGGATCACGCCACAGGTGCTGGCCGCGACGCTGGGCCGCGTTCTGGCGCGCGATGTCCTCGCCCAGCCGGTGCCGCGGTCGAAGTGGGAAACGTTGTTTCGTTCGCAGGGCATGGCCAACCCCTTGCCGCGCATTCGAATGCTGGACGGCTTCAACGCAGGCTGGATCGAATTCGAAGGCGGGCCCGCCGCATCGCGCAAGGGTGCGACAGAACTCGAGACCGTCTTGCGCGGCCTCGCAGACCCCGAACACGCCTGAGGAGGCCCTTCAGCGGCGGACCGCGGGCATGCTTTCAGAAAGCCAACGCAGCCCCATCCTTGCGCGGGTCGCTCCCTGCCGAGATGAGCGGCCGGCCAGGATCGATGGCGATCATCTGTCCGCCGCCCCACGGCACCTGGACGCGCCCCACAGGATGGCCCCTGGCGTGGAGATCGGCCAGGACGGCGTCGGAGATCCCTCGCTCGGCCTCGAATGCGCCCGTGAAGCGGAAACCTCGCGGCGCATCGAGGGCCTCCTGCACATTCATGCCGAAATCGACGAAGTTCTGCAATGTATGCACGATGCCGGTCGCCTGGTAGGGCCCGCCCATCACGCCGAAGGACAGAGCCGGGCGGCCGTCACGCATCGCAATGGCGGGAATGATGGTGTGAAGCGGCCGCTTGCGCGGTCGAACGCTGTTGGCGTGGCCGGGTTGCACCCGGAATCCCGCCCCGCGGTTCTGGAAGGCCACGCCGGTCTGGGGGCACACCTTCCCCGAGCCGAAGGCATGGAACAGCGAGCTGATCAGGGAACAGACGTTGCCCTCGCCATCGACGACCGACAGATAGACCGTGTCGGACTGGCCGATCCCGGGCAGCACGATCTGCGCCGGCATGGCCCGCCGGGGATCGATGCGCTCACGCAAGCGCGCCGCGAAGCGCTCGGACAGCAGCTCCTGCACCGGGACCTCAGCGAATGCGGGGTCAGCGACATAGGCGTCGCGCGCGCCGTAGGCCAGCCGGCACGCCTCGATCTGCAGGTGAAAACGATCGGCGCCGGCCGGCTCGAAGCCCGAATGATCGAAGCCCGCCAGGATGTTGAGCATCAGCAGGGCCGTCAAGCCTTGCCCGCTGGGGGGCATCTGGACGATGTCGAGGCCTCGATAGCGCGTCTGGATCGGCTCGACATAGAAGCTGGCAAAGTCGGCGAAGTCGGCCGCGGTGTGCGTGCCGCCGAGTCGTTGGAGCGAGGACACCATCGCCTTGGCGAGCGAGCCGCGATAGAAGGCGTCGATGCCCTCGGAGGCAATCGTGCGCAAGGTCCTGGCGAGCGCGGGGAAGCGCACGAGATCGCCGGCGCGCGGGGGCTCGCCCGCCGGCGTCAGCAGGTGGCGGCATGCGCCCTCGTCGTGCCGCAGCTTGGCGGCTTCGGCACGCCAATCTTCGGCCGCGCGCTCCGCGAGCACGATGCCGTGTTCGGCATAGTCGATCGTCGGCTCCAGGATCTCGGCCAGGGACCGGGTGCCGTGGTCGCGCAGCAGCCGGCCCCAGCCATCGAGCGCGCCCGGGATCGTGACCGAATGGATGTCCTCCGTACCGATGCGGTCGATGCCTTCCGCCAGCAGGCCCGAGTCGCTCAAGCCCTGCGGTGCGTAGCCCGCACCGTTCAGCGCGTGCAGCGACTGCGTGTCGGCCCGCCACACCAGGGCGAAGCAGTCCCCGCCGAGCCCGGTGTTGTGGGGCTCCAGCACCGATTGCAGCGAACAGGCCGTCAGCGCCGCATCGACGGCGTTTCCGCCCGCGCGCATCACTTCGATGGCGATCGCGCTCGACAGCGGATGGGAGGTCGCCGCCGCGCCGCGCGAGCCCATGGCGACCGAACGTCCGGGTCTGTGGAGATCACGCATGCGCGGATCCTGGCATGGGGCGCCGGCCTCGTTCGAGAAGCGAGGCGATCTCGCTGCGCGTCGGAAAGGAAGGCATGGTGTTGCGCCGCGTGACGGACAGCGATGCCGCGGCCACGGCGGTCTGCGTGGCCAGCCCGAGCGGATGCCCCGTCGACAGCAGGCCGACCAGCGTGCCGGCGAAGACGTCTCCCGCACCGGCGGTGTCCACCGTTTCGACCTGCGGTGCGGCGATGGTCGCCTGGCTCGCCTCGGTGGTGATCAGCGCGCCCCGCGGACCCAAGGTGACGATGCCCGTCCCGGCGCCACGCTCGCGCAAGGCCTGGCCGACATCGGCCGCGCCAGCCGTCAGGATCGCGGCCTCACCGGCATTGGCGATGACGATGTCGCAGAGCCTCAGCAGCGCATGCATGTCCCACGCGATCGGCGCCGTGTTCAGGACGCACGAGGCGCCTCGCGCCCTGCCCGCTTCGGCTGCCGCATGCGTCGCCTGCGCCGAGAGATTGCCCTGCAGCAGCAGGAAGTCGCCGGGCGCCAGCCTGTCGCACAAGCGCCTCGCCTGCTCCGGCGTGATCGAACGCGCACAGCCCGCACTGCTGACGATGACGTTCTCGCCGCCTTCGGCCACCCAGATCGACGAGAGGTCGGTGGGCGCGTCGCCGGCCAGCCACAGCGCCTCGAGCTCCGCCTCGCCGGCCAGGCTTTGGGCGAGCAGGGCCGCGTCCGCATCGCGCCCCACGGGCGCCGCCAGCGTCACGCGGGCGCCGGTGCGGGCCGCCGCCACCGCCTGGTTCAGGCCCTTGCCGCCGGCACAGCGCGCGATGCTGGACGCCAGAACGGTCTCGCCAGGCGCTGGCAGGCGCTCGACGCGATGGACCTGGTCGACGGTCGCATTGCCCAGCACGAAGACGCGGCTCATCCCCGGGCCTCGCGCACGACCGCCATGAACGAAGCCAGCCGCTGGGGATCGACGGCGTTCCACCAGCCGCCCGCGTGCTTCAAGGCGCTGGCGACGATGACCGCGTCGGCGTGGCCGAAGATCGCCGCGACGTTGTCCGCGTTCACGCCGCTGCCCACCATGACGGGCAGGGCCGTGGCGCCGCGGACCGTCGCCAGTTCGTCGAGCCTGGCGCTGTCGCCGGTACGCTGGCCGGTGACGATCACGGCATCGGCGTCGAAGAACTCGCAGTCGCGGGTCAGCTCCTCCAAGGTGCGGTCGGCCACGATGGCGTGTGCGCCGTGCTTGACGTGCACGTCCGTGAAAATCGCGACATCCTTGGCGCGCAGCCAGCTGCGGTAGCGGCTGGCCTCGCCCGACTTGCCTTCCATGAAGCCCTCGTTGGCGACATAGGCGTTGGCCCATTGGTTGACGCGGACGAAGGCCGCGCCCGACGCCTTGGCAACGGCGATGCCCTGCACGGCGCCGTTGGCGAGCACGTTGATGCCGATCGGCAGGCCGCACTCACGTCGCACGATGTCGGCCATGGTGGCCATGCAGGCGGCGGTCTCGGGTCCGAGCTCGTCGGGCTTGGCGAAGGGAATGTCGCCGTGGTTCTCGACGATCAGCCCATCGACCCCGCCCTCGCGGTAGCGCTCGGCCTCGGCCCGCGCGAAGTCGTAGATGCGCTGCACCGGCTCGCCGTCGTAGTGCGGCGAGCCAGGCAGCGGCAGCGAATGGATGACGCCGATCACGGCCTTGCCGCGCCCGAAGATCCGCGCGATGGCATCGTCCTTGGCGCGGTAGATGGAGGTGTTGACAGACAAGATGGAGACTCCGGAGGTCAGTGGGGGGAAAGAGCGGAAACGGCGGAAGCAGCCGCCTGCCGCGGCGAGGCACAGGCTTCGGCGTCTGCCGCCGCGCGGGCATGGCGAAGCAGGCCCAGGCGGGTTCGGTAGGCCGCCGTCATGCGCTCCTCGCCGTCGTCGACGGCGGTGAAAGTCGGCAGCTCGGCGGCACGCAGGCAGGCCGACAGGCGCGGCCCGGGTGCGGCCTGCGCCAGCATCGGCTCGCCGGCCATGCAGGGCTCGATGCGATGCGCACAGCGCGAGGCGAAGCGGCACTGCGACCAGGTCGAGAACGGACTGGGCGGTTCGCCGGCGATCGCCTCGCGCTGGCGCGCGACGTCCGGAACCGGGCTGGGCGTTGCCGCGAGCAGCATGCGCGTGTAGGGATGCCGCGGATCGGTGAAGACCGTCTCCGAAGGTCCGGTCTCGACCAGCCGGCCGGCATACAGCACGCCGATGTGCGTTGCGAGATGCCGCACCACGGCCATGTCATGCGAGATGAACACGTACGAGACGCCCAGCCTGGCACGCAGCTCGCCCAGCAGGTTGACCACCTGCGCCTGAATCGAAAGGTCCAGCGCCGAGACAGGCTCGTCGCAGACGATCAGCTCGGGCTCCACCGCCAGGGCACGGGCGATCGCGATGCGCTGGCGCTGCCCGCCGGAGAACTCGTGCGGATAACGCGCCGCATGGCGACCATCGAGCCCGACCAGCGTCAGCAGTTCGGCGACACGGTCCGCCACTTGTGCGCGCGGCCGCAGACGGTGCAACAGGATCGGCTCTGCGATGGCGGCCCCGATGCGCACGCGCGGATCGAGCGAGCCGAACGGGTCCTGGAAGATGATCTGGACCCGGCGCCGCAGACGCCGAAGCGCCCCGGCATCGAGTGCGCGGACATCGATGCCGTCGAAATGGATCCGCCCGGCATCCGGCTCGATCAGCCGAAGCAGCATGCGCCCGATCGTGGTCTTGCCCGAACCGCTTTCGCCGACCAGCGCGAACACGTCGCCGCGATCCAGCGAGAAGCTGATGTCCGAAACCACTCGCGCCGATTTCGACTGGCCGAAGAGGCCGCCGCCCGACACGTAGGTCTTCGAGATGTGCTCGACCGAAAGAAGGGGGTTGCTCATGAAAGGTGCTCCTCCAGGGGCGCGCGCCAGCAGGAAACCCAGTGCGCGGGCGCGATCTCGCGCAGCGGCGGATAGTCTTCGCGGCACCGCGCCGCGGCGAACGGGCAACGCGGCGCGAAGCGGCAGCCCTTCGGCATCGCGCCGGGCGCGGGCACCTGGCCTTCGATCGTGGCCAGCGGCCGGCCGCGCTCGTCGGCGCGCGGCATCGCGGCGAACAGCGCCAGCGTGTACGGGTGCATCGGATCGCCGAACAGCGCCGCGCGGGACGCCCGCTCCACGATGCGCCCGGCATACATGACGGCGACCTCGTCGGCGATCTCGGCGACCACGGCCAGGTTGTGCGTGATGAAGAGGACGGCGGTCCCCAGCTGTGCGCGCAGGTCGTCGATCAGCCGCAGGATCTGGCTCTGGATGGTCACGTCCAGTGCCGTGGTCGGCTCGTCGGCGATCAGGATCGCCGGCTTGCAGATCAGCGCCATCGCGATCATCACCCGCTGGCGCATGCCGCCCGAGAGCTGATGCGGATAGGCCCGCAGTCGAGCCTCGGGCGCGGGGATCTGGACCTGCCGGAACATCGCCAATGCGACCTCCCGCGCGGCTTCCTGGCGCAGGCCCTGGTGGACTTTCAACGTCTCCGTGATCTGGTCGCCCACGGTCATCACCGGGTTCAGCGCCGTCATCGGCTCCTGGAAGACCATGGCCATGCGATTGCCACGGATGGCGTTCAACCGCTTTTCGCTGGCCTGAGCGAGGTCTTCGCCGTCCAGCACGAAGCGGTCCGCCGCGAGGCGCATGGCTGGCGACAGCAGGCGCATCAGCGAGAGCGCGGTCAGGCTCTTCCCGGAGCCCGATTCACCGACGAGGCAGAGAATGCTCCCGCTGTTCAAGGCGAGGTCGACGCCGTCCACGATGGCCGGGCCGTCACCCACGCCCACGCGCAGGTTGGCCACGGCCAGCATCGGGTCGGATTGCGTCGCATTCTGCCGGGCAGGTTCGGCCGGCGGGCGGGCAAGCTCTGGCGGTTGCATGGCTTTCATAGGTCGCTACTGGAAGCTCGCGAACTGCAGGTGCAAGGCGCCGTCGGGATACTGCTGCCAGTTCAGCCGCTTGACCGAAGCCTGCAGCGTTGCCGGGAAGGTCAGGAAGAGCATCGGCGCATCGTTCGCGATCTGCGCCTCCGCTTCGCGATAGAGCCTCGAGCGCTCGGCCTGCGCCGGCGTGCTGCGTGCGCTGTTCAGCAAGGCGGTGACCTTGTCGCTGCGGTAGTCCATGAAGTTGTTGGAGCCGGCCTTGACGAAGAAGTTGTAGAGGTTGCCGTCGGGGTCCGTGCGGCCCGTCCAAGGGGACATGCACAGATCGAAATCCTTTTGCCGCAGCACGCTGATCAGGCTGGTGGCGTCGATCTGCCGGATGTCGACCTTGAACCCGGCCTGGTTGGCCTGCGCCTGCAACACCTCGGCCGTGCGGACCTGCGCGGGCGAGTTGGTGACGGTGATCGAGACGGGCACGGGGGCGGTCTTGCCCGCGTCGGCCAGCAGCTTGCGCGCCGCCGCCGCGTTCGCCTTGTAGGGTGCGAAGGCCGCGTCGTGGGCCCAGCCCATCGTGGGCGGGATCGCGCCTTGGGCGATGCTGCCGGTACCGAAGTAGACCGCGCGCAGGATCGCCTGCTTGTCGATGGCGGTGGTGAAGGCTTGCCTGACCCGCACGTCGTCGAAGGGCGCCTTGGCCGTGTTGAACGAAAAGGCGTTGAAGCCCAGCCCCGGCGTCTGCTTGAGCGTCAGGTTGGCCTCCCGGCCGAGCTGCGTGGCGTTCTGCGCCGGCACGGCATCGACGAGTTGCACCGTTGCCGAGCGCAGGTTGGTAAGCCGCACGGTCTCGTCGGCGATCGGGCGAAAAACGATCCGCTCGATCTTCGCGGGGCCGCGCCAGTAGCCGGGGAAGCGCTCCAGCACGAGCTCGGAGTTCTTGGTCCAGCTCACCAGCTTGTAGGGGCCCGCGCCCACGCCCTTTGTCGCGAAGTCGGCGCCCAGGGCTTTCAGCGCACTCGGCGAAACCATCATGCCCGACCGGTTCGAAAGCACCTGGAGCAACGGCGCATAAACCGTTTTGAGCTTGATGGTGAAGGTCAGGGGGCCCGTGACCGTGACGGTGTCGATCGACGACAGCTCACTGCGGCGCGGCGAGCCGGTGGCCGGGTCGAGCATCCGGTCGAAGTTTGCCTTGACGGCCGCGGCGTCGAGCGGCGTTGCGTCGTGGAAGCTCAGGTTCGGCCTGAGCGTGAAGAGGTAGGTGAGCGGGTCCGGCGTCTCGACGCTCGCGAGCCCGGGTTCGATCTTGAGATCCGGCGTGACGTGCACCAGCGGCTCATACAGGTTGTACTGGATGGAGAGCTCGAAGAACGAGGCCATCAGGGCGGGGTCGAGCGTGACGGGATCGGAGACGATCCCCACCGTGAGCGTGCGGGTCTCCTGCGCCAGGGCGGGGAGCCCCGACAGCACGATCGGCGCGGCGGAGAGAAAGGCGGCGAAGCGACGCCGATGGATGGGGAACTGCATGGCACATCTCCAGGTTGAACTGTCGTCGAGGCACTAGTCGCGCGGATCAAAGCGGTCGCGCAGACCGTCGCCCAGCAGGTTGCAGCCGAGCACCGTCAGGAAGATCGCGGCGCCGGGAAACAGGGCCAGCCACGGCGCCTGTTCCATGAAGCCGATCGCGTTGCGCAGCATGTTTCCCCAGGTTGCGGTGGGCGGCTGTGCGCCCAGCCCGAGGAAGGACAAATACGATTCGGTGATGATGGCCGAGGCGAAGAGCAGCGACCCCTGCACGATCACCGGCGCAAGGATGTTCGGCAAGATCGTGCGCAAGAGGATGTTCGCAGTGCGGAAGCCCAGGGCGCGCTTGGCCTCGACGAACTCGAGCTGCCGCACCACCAGTGTCTGGGCCCGCGCGACGCGCGCGAAGACCGGAAGATTGACCACCGCGATCGCAAGCACGGCATTGGTCAGGCTCGGGCCGAGCACGGCCGTGATCGCAAGCGCCAGCAGGATGCTCGGAAAGGCGAACACCACATCCATCACACGCATGATCAGCGCCTCGGTCCAACGGCCGAAATAGCCCGCCACCAGGCCGAGGCCGGTGCCCGCCAGGGCCGCGACCACGACGCTGAGAACGCCGACGAACAACGAAGTCCGCGCGCCATAGATGATGCGCGTGAGCACGTCGCGGCCCAGTTCGTCGGTGCCCAGCCAATGTGCGGCGGAAGGCGGCGACAGGGTGTTGACGAAATCGGGGAAGTCCGGCGCATAGGGTGCGATGAACGGCGCGCCCAATGCGGCGATGGCCGCCAGGAGGACGAGGCCCAGGCCCAGCGCCGCGCGCGGATCGCGGGTCATCGTGCGCAGGAAGGCGGCCATGCCGGCCGGCCGATGGATGGCGTTCGCGCTCGCGCTCATGACAGCCTCACCCTTGGATCGAGCACCGTGTAGACCAGGTCCGTCGCCAGGTTGATCAGCACGAACGCGACCGCCGTCAACAGCACCGCGCCTTGAACGACGGGGTAGTCGCGCGCGAAGATCGCATCGACCGTCAGCTTGCCGATGCCCGGCCAGGAGAACACCGTCTCGGTCACGACCACGCCGCCGAGCAGCTGGCCGAGCTGGATGCCGAGCAGCGTCACGATCGGAATGCGCGCATTGCGCAGAGCATGCCCCCACACCACGCGGCGCCGCGGAAGTCCCTTGGCGCGCGCCGTGCGCACGTAGTCGGAGCGCAGGACTTCCAGCATCGTCGCGCGCGTCATGCGCATGGTGGCGGCCGCCAGCGCCGCTCCCAGGGTCAGCGCCGGCAGCACGAGATGGCGCAGGTGCTCCAGCGGATCGGCCATCAGCGAGACGTAGCCCGAGGCCGGCAGGATCGGCCAGTAGATCGAGAAGGCCAGGATGAGCAAGACGCCGAGCCAGAAGCTCGGCATCGACAGGCCGCACAGCGCGAGGAACGAAGCGGCGTAGTCCGCGCTGGTGTTGCGGCGGGTGGCGGCCACGATCCCGGCGGGAATGGCGATCACCAGCGAGATCGCCAGCGCCGCCGCGGCCAGCAGCGCCGTCGGTCCCAGCGCGCCCAGCAACAGCGGCAGGACTGGACGTCCGCCCTGGACCGAACGTCCGAAATCGCCCGCGAAGATGTGGCCGATCCAGGTGACGTACTGAACCACGATGGGCTGGTCGAGCGCGAGTTGCTGCCGCAAGGCGGCGATCGCCTGCGGGTCGGCGTCCAGCCCCAGCAGCGCGATGGCGGGGTCGCCCGGCACCAGCCGGATCAGGAAGAACGCCACGACCGAGGTGCCGAGCAGGATCGGCACGAGCGCGATCAACCGTGCGAGCAGATAGCGGGCCATGGCACATTTTCCAATCCGGGGTTGCGTCCGAGGGAAGGCTTCGGCACGGACACGGCGGCCGCGAAGCTGGCGAGGGCGTCATTCGCCATAGGGAATCCAGATGTTCTTGACCTGCGTGGCATGCCGCAGGAAGGGCGCACCCTCGGCCGCGGCGCCGTCCTGCCAGTCGGTGGCCAGGCCATGGTCCACCAGCGTGCGCTTGAGGTTGCCGACGGACAGGCGTTCGGCATCGCGCGACAGCGACGCCGCGCCGAAGACCCAGAGCGCGTCCACGTCGTCGTGCCGGGCCAGTGTCTGCATGAGGCTCTCGGCCGGGCCAGTGACGATGTTCACCACGCCGCCCGGCAGGTCGGAAGTTTCGAGCACCTGGTAAAAGTCGGTCGCGATCAGCGGATGCGTTTCGCTCGGCACGATCACCGTGCGGTTGCCCATCGCCAGCAGCGGCGCGAGCAGGCTCACGAAGGACAGCAGCGGCGCTTCGTCCGGGCATACGACACCGACCACGCCGATGGGCTCCACCGTTGCCAATGCCACGCCGCGCAGCGGCGGCACGTGCACCGTCCCTTCGTACTTGTCGGCCCACGCACCGTAGGCGAAGAGGCGGCTCACGGCGGCGTCCACCTCGGCGCGCGCACTGCCTGCCGCCACCTCCGTGAGGCGGACGAGGCGTGCGGCGAATTCCTCCGCGCGTGCGGAGAGGTTTTCCGCCAGGTAGTAGAGGGCCTGCGCGCGGCGGTGCGGCGTGGCACTGGACCAGCCGTCCGCCGCACGCGCCGCGGCCACCGCGTTGCGGATGTCCTTGCGGTTGCCCGTGCCCACCTCGCCGAGCCGCTTCCCCGAGACGGAAAACACCGCGTGCGACAACTCGCCATCAGGTCGCGCCTGTTTGCCGCCGATGAAAAGCTTGGCGGTGCGATCGATGGCCGGCAGTGTCGATGAGGTGACCGGCGCCCGCGCCGTTTCGCTGGCTACGCCCGATACCGCCTGCGCGGCACGCGGCTTGCGCGCGGCCCAGGCGTGTGGCTTGAGGTACTCATGGCAGCCTTCGCGTCCACCCTCGCGGCCGTAGCCCGACTCGCGATAGCCGCCGAAGCCGACGCCCGCATCGAACAGGTTGGTGGCGTTGATCCATACCACGCCCGCCTGCAGCTGCGGTGCGATGCCCAGCGCAAGTCCGATCGTCTCGCTCCAGATGCTGGCTGCCAGGCCGTAGCGCGTGTTGTTGGCCAGCGCCACCGCCTCGTCCGGGGTGCGGAAGGTCATGGTCACGAGCACCGGGCCGAAGATCTCTTCGGTCGCTACGGTCGATGCCGGTTGCACCCCCGTCAACAGCGTCGGTGGATAGAAGCTGCCGCCCGTGGGCAGCGCGCATGGTGGCTGATAGCAATGCGCCCCCTCGCGCACGCCCGCGGCCACCAGCGAGCGCACTCTGTCGAGCTGCGAGCCGTCGATCAGGCTGCCGAGGTCGATCGCCTTGTCCAGCGGCATGCCCACGCGCAGCTGCTGCATGCGCCGCTTGAGCCGTTCGATGAAGTCGGCCGCGATGCCTTCCTGCAGCAGCAGCCGCGAGCCGGCGCAGCACACCTGGCCCTGGTTGAGCCAGATGGAGTCCACCACGCCTTCCACCGCCGCGTCGATGTCGGCATCGTCGAACACGATGAAGGGCGACTTGCCGCCGAGCTCCAGCGTGAGCGACTTGCCCGAGCCGGCAGTCGCCTCGCGGATGAGGCGGCCCACCTCGGTCGATCCGGTGAAGGCGATCTTGTCGACCCCTTCGTGCGCGACCAGTGCAGCGCCCGTGGCGCCGTCGCCCGTCACCACGTTGAGCACGCCTGCAGGCAGGCCCGCCTGCGCCGCCAGCTCGGCAAACAGCAGGGCGCTCAGCGGCGTGAGTTCCGCCGGCTTGAGCACGACCGTGTTGCCAAGCGCCAGCGCCGGCGCGATCTTCCACGCCAGCATGAGCAGCGGGAAGTTCCAGGGAACGATCTGCCCGATCACCCCCAGCGGCACCTGGTCCGCGAATTCGCGTTCCTGCAGTTGCGCCCAGCCGGCATGGTGGTAGAAGTGCCGCGCCACCAGCGGCACGTCGATGTCGCGGGTCTCGCGGATCGGCTTGCCGTTGTCGAGCGCCTCCACCACCGCAAGCAGGCGCGCATGGCGCTGCACCGTGCGCGCCAATGCATACAGATGGCGCGCGCGCGCATGGCCGCCGACCGCCATCCAGCCCGGTTGCGCGGCGCGCGCGGCGGTCACGGCGGCGTCGATGTCCGCCGGCGAGCCTTGTGCGATGCGCGCGAGCAGGAGTCCGGTGGCCGGCTCCACGGTCTCGAAGTGGGCACCGGAGTCGGCCCCCGTGAAACGACCGTCAATGAAGTGGCCGAACCCCTGCGCATGGCGCGAGAGCCATTGGCGGGCATCGGTGTCGCTCTCGGGCGCGGGGCCGTAGTCCATGGTGTCGAAATAGCGTGCGACGCTGTTGCTCATCGGTTCATCCGATCGGGTGGCGGTTGAAGGCCGAGTAGCGGCCCGTGACGTGGTGTTCCAGCTGGCGCTCGATGTCGGCCAGCAGGCTGGAGGCGCCGATGCGAAACAGGTTCGGCTCCAGCCAGGCGCGTCCCAGTTCTTCCTTCATGAGCGCCTGGTAGTCCAGCGCCAGCCGTGCGGTGCTGACGCCGCCGGCTGGCTTGTAGCCCACTCGGAAGCCGGTGCGGGCCTCGTACTGGCGGATCATGCGCAGCATGACCAGCGTGACCAGCGGCGTGGCATTGACGCCTTCCTTGCCGGTCGAGGTCTTGATGAAATCCGCGCCGGCCATCATGCAGACCAGGGAGGCCTTCGCGACGTTGCGCAGTGTCTTGAGTTCGCCGGTCGCCAGGATGGCTTTCACGTGCACCGCGCCGGCGGCTCGGCGGAAGTCCAGCATCTCGTCGTAAAGCCTCTGCCAGTGGCCGCCGAGCGCATGTTCGCGCGTGATGACCACGTCGATCTCGGAGGCGCCGTCGCGCACTGAAGCCTCGATCTCCTTCAACTTGAGCGCGTGCGGGACCAGCCCCGCAGGGAACCCCGTTGATACGGCCGCCACCGGGATGCCGGTGCCCGCGAGCGCGTCGACCGCTGTCGCGACGAAGCGGTGATAGACACAGACAGCGCCCGTGTGCAGTGGGCGATCGGCAAAGCCGAGCGCTGCCAGCACTTCCGGGCGCACCGGCATCACGGCCTTGGCGCACAGGCGCCGCACACGCTCGGCCGTGTCGTCGCCATTGAGCGTCGTGAGGTCGATGCAGGTGAGGGCCTTCAACAGCCACCCGGCTTGGGCGTCCTGCTTGACCGAGCGGCGGCCGCGCAACGTGGCGACGCGGCGTTCGGCAGCCGAGGGGTTGATGCGGATGCCGTCGATCCAGCCCGCGTCGAACGGCTGCGCGACATTGCGGGCAATTGCGCCCGGGTTGTCGGCCGCCGGCGTGGCTGTCACGGATTCGGAGGGTGGGCGCACCGCGCCTCTGGTGCGGACCAGTGCAGAGGATGTCATGATTAATGTTATTCCAAGAACATGACGTTGCGCAAGATGTTCTTGCAGTAACATTTTGATGAGCGATACTTGGGCTGGTAGACGAGAGGAACAGAACATGCGAAAGACCGCCGGCGCGGGGGTATTGCGCCTTTCACGGATGCAGGAACTTGTTGAAGCCCGCGGGCCCTTGCCAATCAACGAAGCCGCCCAACTGCTGGCCGTGACCCCGATGACGATCCGCCGCGACCTGTCGGCCCCCGACTCGCCATTGACCGCTCTCGGGGGCTACGTGCTCGCGACCACCCTGCCCTCGGCGGATCGATACTCGCTCGACGTGGCGGGCGACCAGCATGCGGCGCACAAGCGCGTGGCATGTCAACGGGCGGCCAAGTGGGTGCAGGCGCATGACAGCCTGTTCATCGACTGCGGCACCACCATGGCTCATTTTGCAGAGGCCTTGCCGCCGGACATGCCCCTGAGCGTCGTTTGTTACTCCACGAACATCGCGTCGATCCTGAGCCGCCGCCCGAACACGCAGCTCATGCTGCTCGGCGGGCTGTACCACCCCTCGTCGGCCAGTTTCCTGTCCGACGAGGGCTTGCAGTACCTCAATCGCCTGGGCGTGAACAAGGCCTTTCTGTCAGCCGGGGGGGTGGACCCGCTACGCGGCGCGAGTTGCTCGAACTTTCACGAAGTACCGGTGAAGCAGGCGGCGATGCGCAGCGCATCGCAGACTTTCCTGGTCGTCGATGAAAGCAAGCTCGGCCTGTTGCGGCCGGCCTTCTTCAGCCCCCTCGACGCCTTCGGGCACATCGTCGTAGGCGGGGCGCCGGCGGCGGGTCTGCGCAAGCAGTTCAAGGATTTTTCGATGGTGTTCGCGCAACCTGCCGCTGACTGATCCGGGCATCGAAGGTCCCCTCTTCGGCCGGCAATCCGGGGGAGACGTCAGCGTGCTTGCGCCCGATGACTCAACTTTTGAAGAACGCCAGCAGATCTGGGTTGATGACATCCGCGTGGGTGGTGAGCATGCCGTGCGGGAAGCCCTTGTACACCTTGAGCGTGCCGTTCTTCAGCAGCTTGACCGACTTCAGCGCCGCATCGGCGATCGGCACGATCTGGTCGTCGTCGCCATGCATGACGAGCGTCGGCACCGTGATCGCCTGCAGGTCCGCCGTCTGGTCGGTCTCCGAAAAGGCCTTGATGCCTTCGTAGTGCGCCTTGGCGCTGCCCATCATTCCCTGGCGCCACCAGTTCTGGATCACCCCCTGGTAGACCTTGGCCCCTTCCCGGTTGAAGCCGTAGAACGGACCCGCCGCGACGTCGAGGAACAGTTGTGCCCGGTTGTCGGCCACCCCTTTGCGGAAGCCGTCGAAGACCTCGATCGGCAGGCCTTCCGGATTGCCCGCGGTCTTGAGCATCAGGGGCGGCACCGCGCTCACGAGCACGGCCTTGGCGGCACGGCCACTGGGCTCGCCGTGCTTCGCGACGTAGCGGGCGACCTCGCCGCCGCCGGTCGAGTGGCCCACGTGGAAGACCTTGGTCAGGTCGAGCGCCTCGACCACCGCGAAGGCATCGGCGGCGTAGTGGTCCATGTCATGGCCATCGCTGACCTGCGACGACCGACCGTGCCCGCGGCGGTCGTGCGCGATCACCCGGTAGCCGCGCTGCACGAAGAACAGCATCTGCGTGTCCCAGTCGTCGCTGGAAAGCGGCCAACCGTGATGAAACATGATCGGCTGGCCGTCCTTGGGGCCCCAATCCTTGTAGAAAATCTCTACGCCGTCCTTGGTCTTGATCGTACTCATGTGCTGATGGCCTTTCTGATAGTGCGCTGCTGCGCGGTGCTTGGTTCAATCGGTTGCATGGGCTGCGATCGGGTTGCGCCAAACTGTGAAGGGTAGCGCGGCGCAGGTATTGCACGATTGCCTTGCGAATTGAACGTTTGTGTGCGGCGCCGATCCGCCGGCTCAGTTGCCGACCCTCACTCCTCGGCGCCAACTGCCAGGTGGCGTGCCCATGCTGCGCGCGAAGACGCGCGTGAAGTGACTCTGGTCGGCAAAGCCGCACGCTGCGGCGATGTCAGCGAGCGGGCACTCGAAGTCCATCAGGAGCGCGCGTGCACGCTCCAGCCGTTGGGCGATCAGCCACTGATGCGGGGTCTGGCCCGTGGTTTCCCGGAAGGCGTGGATGAAATAGCTGCGCGAAAGGTTGCAGGCGCCCGCGATCTCGGTGATAGAAATGCTGCCGTCGAACTTGCTTCGCAGCATTTCCTTCGCCCGCGCCTCCTGCGAACGCGAAAGGAGCCGATTCCTCCTCGCGCCCGCCGTGGGCGCGCCACCGTACTTCTCGAGGAGGTAGGTCCCCATCGCGACGCTCATCTGGTCGACGAACAGCATGCTTGCCTCGGCAGGCCGGTCGAGCGCCGGCGTCAGCGCCAAGGCGAGACTGCCGAGCACCTCGTCCTTGACACCGGTGACGCATTCAAGCCCGCTGACACGGGCGCCGTCCCTGTCCTCGATTGCGCGCTCGATCGCGGCATGCGAGATCTCAAGCAGCACGAAGTCGAAGGACGATTTCATGTCGGCACGATAGCGATCGCGGAAGTCACGGATGTAGATGGCGCCTCTGTCGAATTCATGGCATGACGCATGGTGCTCATGAAGAATCCGCCTCCGGTGGCCGTCGCGCAGCGAAATTCCGACGAGCACGCCACGTCCGGTCGCCGGTGTCTCCACGTAGTCGAGCCGCGTGCCTTCGGTCGTCTTGCGGTAGACCCTGACGCCGCCGGCCGAGAGTTCCTGGTCCTTGCGGAGTTGCGTGGATGTGCAACCCAGCGTGTCCTTCGGACTGACCGAAAGATCGGGCCCCGACGATGAGGGTTTCGGTGCCTGGGGAGGGCGTCCCTTCGTCCCGAGAGAGCGGGTTTCAGCGTGCATGGCCTGACAGAGCAAGAGTGGAAGACAGAAGGCCTTATTGGCCGCCCGGCGCCGAACTTCGGATAGAAGGCAGGCCAGATTTCTTGAATGAACGTGACATCGGCCCATCGCGCCCAACGCCCGTGCGCCGGGAGTCCAGGGATCAGCACAAAACGTACCAGTGACTTTCGCGTTCATGCCATCGCTCCGCGTCGGCGGAGCCTCGTCAGGCCGGGCCACGCCAGCGCCCCAATGTTCAAATCGTCAGTCAACCCGACAAGACGGCGCCCGCGCCGAAGGCGCACCATGGCGCCCTGCGCACAGAAGCGCTCCCCCACCCACGAGGCCTTCCCATGAAACCGTCCCTTCCTTTGCTCATGAGCCTCAACGGGGGCTTCGTGGATACCGCCGGCTTCCTGGCGCTCCAAGGCCTGTTCACCGCCCATGTCACCGGAAACTTCGTGACCTTCGGCGCGGCGCTGGTGCACGGCACCTCGGGGGCATTGACCAAGCTCCTTGCATTGCCGGTGTTCTGCGCCGTCGTCATGCTGACGCGATGGCTAAGCTACGCCCTGCCCGGCTTCGGCCTGCCGGTCTTGCGAACGATGCTGGTCCTCAAGATGCTGTTGCTCGCCGCGGGCGCCGCCCTCGCCGTCCGTTTCGGTCCTTTCAGCGACGGCGACAGCGGACTCGCGATGCTCACCGGCATGACGCTGGTGTCGGCGATGGCCATCCAGAACGCGGCCCACCGCATTCATCTGGCGAGCGCCCCGCCGACCACCCTCATGACCGGCACGACCACGCAGGTCATGATCGACCTCGCCGATCTGCTTCGAGGCCTGCCACCGGAAGACGCCCTGGCCGCACGCGCCCGCCTGCGACGCATGTCGAGCAGCGTCGCGGTCTTCGCGGCGGGCTGTGCGGCTGCCGCGCTCAGCTTCACATTGGTGAACAACTGGTGTTTCGTGATTCCGCCGGTGCTGGCCGCCTGCGCCGTCGTTCTTCAAAACAGCACGCGCGAGGGTGAAGCCGCAGGACCGGCCGTCGTCGGCCGCTGAGGGTCGACCAGCCCCGAACAGGTCTCTGCCGCTCGACGAACAGCGTAGATCGCCTGGGGTCGCCCGTAGGCGCGGCCGCTGTAATTCTCTGACGAGAGGCTCGCGATCTCCGCGGCGGCCGACGGCTGCAACACCTGGCAGCGCACCTCGCCACGGGAGACGGTTGAATGAAAATACTTCAACGGGTTGAAGCTGAGCAGCCAGAATCGCGCAGCAGGATCCGAGCGTGAGGCGGATCAGGCCGCTCTCAGGGACTGAACAGCCCCTCCAACGTCGCCCGCATCACGGCAGCGTCGGCCGTACATCCCGTCCAGAGCGCGATGCTGATCAACCCCTGGTTCACCAGCATTCCCAACCCATCGAGCGTGACACAGCCGCGCTGCGCCGCCGCTTCGATGAGCGCTGTGCGCGGCGGATTCGGAATGACGTCGGCCACCACCATGCCGGGGTGCAAGCTGTCGGTGTCGAGATCGGGCATCGCGCTGACGTTCGGGAACAGTCCGACCGAGGTCGCATTGACGACGATGTCGGTCTGCCTGTCCACTCGGTGATGCGGTGTCCAGGGTACGGCGCTCGCCTGCGCGCTGGTGCGCTGGGCGATCAGTTCGGCCAGTTCGCGCGCCGGTGCGGCACGCCTGTTCACGATCGTGATGTGACCCGCGCCAGCCAGCGCGAGTTCGACCGCGATGGCACGCGCTGCGCCTCCCGCACCGAACAACGTGACCCGGCTGCCGCTCGGTTCGGCCACCGTGCGCAGTGAATCCAGGAAGCCCCGGCCATCGGTGTTCTCGCCCACCAGGCGGCCTTCTCGCAGCACCACGCAATTGACGGCGCCGATCAGGGCCGCCGAAGGTGCCAGGGCATCCAGATGCGAGATCACCGCGAGCTTGTGCGGAATCGAGCAATTGAACCCGGCCCATCCCATGGCACGCGCGCCTCGCACGGCGTCGCCCAACATGGCGGCAGGCACGTCGCAGTTGATATAGCGGGCATCGAGCCCCAGCGCGCGGTATGCCGCCTCGATCATTGCCACCGTCGGATTCTCGTCGGCCGGAGACGCGAGGGATCCGGTCAGCAGGCTCAGGAAATGGTGTTCGGTGCGCACTACGACTCCTCCCGCCATGAAGCGCCGTCGCGTCCGACCAGCGCGCTGGAAGCGGCGGGCCCCCACGATCCAGCGCTGTAGGGCCGGGGTGCCTCGCCCGCGTTGCGCCAGCCGTTCAGGATCGGCTCGCACCAGCGCCAGGCGGCGTCGAGTTCGTCGCGGCGCATGAACAGCGTCAGGTTGCCCCGGATGGCGTCCAGCAGCAGGCGCTCGTAGGCTTCCATCGGACGCTGCTTGAATTGCTCGGCGAAGTCCAGGTTCAGGCCGACCGGCCGGAGGTTCATGGTGTCGCCAGGCACCTTGGCCATCATGAACAGCTTGAGGCTCTCCTCCGGCTGCAGCTGGATGACCAGGCGATTGCCCGCCGATTCGGTGCCGTTGGACGGAAAGATCGAATGCGGAACCGATCGGAAGTTGACCACGATCTCGGCCGAGCGCTCGGCCATGCGCTTGCCGGTCCGCAGGTAGAAAGGCACGCCCGACCAGCGCCAGCTCTCGAGCTCCGCGCGGATCGCCACATAGGTCTCGGTGGACGTGTCGGGCGGAATCCCGGCTTCCTCGAGGTAGCCCGGCACGGCCTGGCCGTTGACGGTGCCGGCGCGGTACTGGCCGCGCACGGTGCGCGAGCCGACGTCGGCCTGCGTGAAGGGCGTCAGCGCCCGCAGCACCTTGAGCTTCTCGTCGCGCACCGCATCCGGATGGATGGAGGTCGGCGGCTCCATCGCGACGATGCACAGCAATTGCAGCAGATGGTTCTGCACCATGTCGCGCAGTGCGCCGGTGCGGTCGTAGAACTCGCCTCGGGTCTCGACCCCGACCTGCTCGGCGATCGTGATCTGCACGTTGCGAACCCAGGTCCGGTTCCACAGAGGCTCCAGCAGCGCATTGGCGAAGCGAAGCGCGAGCAGGTTCTGGACCGGCTCCTTGCCCAGGTAGTGATCGATGCGAAAGATCTGCGGCTCGGCGAACACGCTGCCCACATCCTCGTTGATCTTCTGCGCGGAGGCCAGGTCCCGTCCGAGGGGCTTCTCCAGCACGACGCGCGAGTTCGCATTGACCAACCCGGCCGCCGCCAGGTTCTTGCAGATCGGCGCGAAGAAGTCCGGCGCGGTAGACAGGAAGAAGACCCGGACCTCGGCCAGCGATGCCTTCATCACCTCCGCCAGCGCATTGAAATCCTCGGGTGTGTTCGCCTCCACCTTCGCGTAGTCAAGGCGTTCGGCGAAGCTCGCAAAGGTCGCTTCGTCCATGTCCGCGGCGGCCACGAAGCTGGCAAAGCTCGCCTTCACCTTCGCGATGAAGTCCGAGCGCCCGAGCTGCTCCCGCGCCAGGCCCAGGATCCGGCCGTGCGGAGGCAGGTCGCCATCGCGGTGGCGGAAGTACAGGGCCGGCAGCAGCTTGCGCATGGCGAGGTCGCCGGTGCCGCCGAACAGCAGCAGATCGAATGAATTGACTTGGGGCATGGAAGAATCCTGAGGTTGCGTCGCAGAGAGGCGCGCGAAGTCGTCGGTCGGGGTTCAGGCGGTCTGGCCGAGACGCGCGGCGTGCCGTGCCAGCGCGGTGATTCGGCCCCAGTCGCGATCGGCGACCGCGTCGCTTGGCGTCAGCCAGGAGCCGCCGACGCAGACGACGTTGGGCAGGGCCAGGAAATCCGGCGCCGTGGCGGCGCCGATGCCGCCGGTCGGGCAGAAGCTCAGCTCGGGAAAGGGTCCGCCCAGGGCCTTGAGCATGCCCACGCCGCCAGCCTGCTGCGCCGGGAAGAGCTTGAGTTCGGTGAAGCCCGCCGCCCGCGCGGCGATCACGTCCGACGGCGTCATCACGCCGGGCAGCAAGGGCAGCGAACTGTCCCTGGACGCCGCAACCAGCTCCGGCGTCAGGCCGGGACTGACACCGAACAAGGCGCCGGCCTTGACCGACGCATCGAAGTCCTCCGGCCGCGTGATCGTGCCGACGCCGATGATCGCGCCTTCGACCTCGTTGGCGATGGCCTCGATCGCCTTCAGCGCCACCGGCGTGCGCAAGGTCAGCTCGAGGACCCGGACGCCGCCGGTCACCAGCGCGCGTGCCAAGGGCACCGCATCCTCCAGCTGGTCGATGACGATGACCGGGATCACCGGACCGCTGCGCATGATGCTCAGGATGTTCATTTCGCGGCTCCTTGTGCAAATGCAAAATGGTCGTGAACGGGCGTGACGTGCGCCGCGGCGGCCGACGTGCCGGGCTCGGCCGCGTGGAAGGTGATGGCGCCCTCCTCGGCACCCAGGGCGTTGGCGCGGAACACCGCGAACAGCTCGCGGCCCATGCCGTGGCGGGACTCGCCGAGATCGGCGACCGCCGGCTGGCGCGACTGCCACTCGGCAGCGGCGATGCGGACCCCGAGCACGCCGCGCTCGCTGTCCAGCACGACCAGGTCGCCGTCGCGCACCCGCGCGAGCGGCCCGCCCGCCAGGCACTCGGGCGTGACATGGATCGCCGCCGGCACCTTGCCCGAAGCGCCGGACATGCGCCCGTCGGTGACCAGCGCGACATGGAAGCCCTGGTCCTGCAGCACGCCCAGGATCGGCGTGAGCTTGTGCAGCTCGGGCATGCCATTGGCCCGCGGTCCCTGAAAGCGCACCACGGCGACGAAGTCGCGCTGCAGCTCGCCGCGATCGAAGGCGGCGATCACCGCCTCCTGGGTGTCGAACACGATCGCCGGCGCCTGCACCACGCGGTGCTCGAGCTTGACCGCCGAGGTCTTGATGACGGCGCGGCCGAGGTTGCCGGTGAGCAGTTTCAGCCCGCCGTCGAGGCTGAAGGGTGCCGATGCCGGCGCCAGGATGGCGGCATCGGCACTGGCGCGCGGCGTGTCGCGCCAGGCCAGCCGGCCGGCGGCGTCCAGGACCGGCTGCTGACGGTAGCGGGCCAGGCCGGGGCCGGCCACCGTCAAGGTGTCGCCGTGCAGCAGCCCGGCATCCAGCAGTTCGCCGATCACGTAGCCCATGCCGCCGGCGGCGTGGAACTGGTTGACGTCGGCCTTGCCGTTCGGATAGACGCGGGCAAGCAGCGGCACCGCCTCGGACAGGTCGCGGAAGTCGTCCCAGTTGATGAGGATGCCGGCGGCGCGCGCGATCGCCACCAGATGGATCGTGTGGTTGGTCGAGCCGCCCGTGGCCAGCAGGCCGACGATGGCGTTGGCAATCGCGCGCTCGTCGACCACCCGGCCGATCGGCGTGTACTCGGCGCCCTCGGCCGTGATCTCGACCGCTCGTTGTGCCGCCGCCGCGGTCAGCGCGTCGCGCAGCGGCGTGCCCGGATTGACGAAAGCCGCGCCCGGCAGGTGCAGGCCCATCACTTCCATCAGCATCTGGTTGCTGTTGGCCGTGCCGTAGAAGGTGCAAGTGCCCGCGGCGTGGTAGGACTTCTCTTCGGATTCGAGCAAGGCGTCGCGGCCGACTTCCCCCTTGGCGTAGCGCTGCCGCACGCGCGCCTTCTCGTCGTTCGAGAGACCCGAAGGCATCGGCCCGCCGGGCACGAAGAGCGTCGGCAGATGGCCGAACTGCAGCGCGCCGATCAAGAGGCCGGGGACGATCTTGTCGCAGATGCCCAGGCACAGCGCGGCATCGAACATGTTGTGCGAGAGCGCCACCGCGGTGGCCATCGCGATCACGTCACGGCTGAAGAGCGACAGCTCCATGCCGGGCTCGCCCTGCGTGACGCCGTCGCACATCGCCGGCACGCCGCCGGCAAATTGCGCGGTGGCGCCCACCGCGCGCACCGCCTGCTTGATCAGGGCCGGGAAACGCTCGAAGGGCTGGTGCGCCGACAGCATGTCGTTGTAGGACGAGACGATCGCGATGTTGGGTTGGCGCAGCTCGCGCAGCATGATCTTGTCGCCGGCCGGCGCCGCGGCGAAGCCGTGGGCCAGGTTCGTGCAGCCGAGGGCCTGTCGGACCGGGCCCTTGGCGCGGGCTTGTTCGAGGCGAGCAAGGTAAGCCGCGCGCGGATTCGCGCTGCGGTCGCGGATGCGGTCGGTGACCGCAGCAAGCACTGGATGAAGAGGCATCGAGGTTCCCTAGGTTCGGGTGATGTGCAGCAGATTGGTGGTGCCGGCCTTGCCGAAGGGCATGCCGGCCGCGATGACGACGAAATCGCCCGGCTTCGCGTAGCCCTCCTTGCGCGCCACGGCGCAGGCGGTCTCCACCATCCCCGCGACATCGCTGACGTCGTGCTCCACATGCACCGAGTGCACGCCCCAGACCAGCGCCAGCCGCCGCGCGACGGGCATTTCGGGCGTGATGCTGAGCACCGGCACCACGGGGCGCTCGCGCGCCGCGCGCAGGCTGGTAGAGCCGGAGCGGGTGTAGGTCACCATCGCCGCCACCGGCACCAGGCTCGCCGTCTGCCGCAAAGACGCGCAGATCGCATCGGCGACGGTCGACGCGGGTGCGCTGTGGGATGCATCGATCACCGTGCGGTAGTGCGGATCGCGCTCCACCTCGGCAATGATGCGGTCCATCATCGCGACCGCCTCTCGCGGGTACTGGCCCGAGGCCGATTCGGCCGACAGCATCACCGCGTCCGCGCCGTCGTAGATCGCGGTCGCGACATCGGAGGCCTCGGCGCGCGTGGGCACCGGCGCGCTGATCATCGACTCGAGCATCTGGGTGGCGACGATCACCGGCTTGCCAGCATCGCGGCAGGACCGGACGATGCGCTTCTGGATGCGCGGCACCTGCTCGGCCGGCATTTCCACGCCGAGGTCGCCCCGCGCGACCATCACCGCATCGGACAGCGCGACGATGGCGTCGAGCCGCTCGATCGCCGCGGGCTTTTCGAGCTTGGCGAGCACCCCCGCGCGCCCCTGCACGATGTCGCGCAGCTCCTGCATGTCCTCGGGCCGCTGCACGAAGGACAGCGCGACCCAATCGACCCCGAGCTGCAGGCCGAAGTCGAGGTCGCTGCGGTCCTTGTCGGTCAAGGCCGAGATCGGCAACAGGACTTCGGGCACGTTGACGCCCTTGCGTTCCGACAGGATGCCGCCCGCGACAACCCGGGTGTCGGCGAAGTCGGCGCCGCAGGCCTCGACGCGCAGGCGGATCTTGCCGTCGTCGAGCAACAGATCGGTGCCGGGCTTGAGTGCTGCGAAGATTTCGGGATGCGGCATGGGCGCGCGCGTGGCATCGCCCGGCGTGCGGTCGAGATCCAGCCGGAAGGCGCCGCCGGCGGCGAGCTTCACCGGGCCGTCGGCGAAAGTGCCGACGCGCAGCTTGGGCCCCTGCAAGTCGAGCAGGATGGCGATGGGCCGCCCCGTGTCCTGTTCGATGCGCCGGACGATGTCGTAGCGCGCGCGGTGCTGCTCATGGCTGCCGTGGCTGAAGTTGAAGCGGAACACGTCCGCACCGGCCTCGAAGAGCGCCCGGATGGTCTCCGCGTCGGAGCTGGCCGGCCCGAGAGTGGCGACGATCTTGGCGTGGCGGTGGCGATGCATGGTTCGCTCCCTCAAAGAATGAAGCCGGTGTTGATGAAGCTGGACTTGTGGTCCTGCACGATGGCATTGAGCAGCCGCTTGCTCGGCTCGGTCTGCTTCGCGGCCACCATCGAGCGGATCGAGAAGGCCCGCAGCGCATCGGCCACCGACAGCGTGCCCTCGGCCGAATCCTTGCGGCCGGCGAAGGGAAAGACGTCGGGGCCGCGTTGGCACTGGCAGTTGATGTTGACGCGGCAGACCTGGTTGACCAGCGGGTCGACCAGTGCACCTATCTGGCCGGCATCCGAGCCGAAGATGCTGACCTGCTGGCCATGGTCCGACGTGATGACGTAGTCGAGCGCGGTCTCGATGTCGTCGAAGGGCATCACCGGCACCAGCGGGCCGAACTGCTCCTCGCGGTAGAGCTTCATGCCTTCGCTCACCGGATACACCACGGCGGGGTAGAACAGCGTCTGGCAGAACTCGCCGCCGCCCTCGTTGACGATGCGCGCGCCCTTCGCCTTTGCGTCTTCCAGTGCCTCGGTCATGTAGGCCGTGCGATGCAGGCCCGGCAGCGGCGTGATGCTGACTCCCGCCTCCCACGGCATGCCGACCTTGAACTTGGCGAGCTCCTCGGTAAAGCGCTGCAGGAAGCGGTCGGCGATCGAGCGGTGCACCATCAGCATCTTGAGCGCCGTGCAGCGCTGCCCGTTGAACGACAACGCGCCGAGCAGGCACTCCTTGACCGTGAGTTCGATGTCGGCGTCGGGCAGGATGATCGCGGCGTTCTTGGCGTCGAGCCCGAGGATCGCCCGCAGGCGGTGCGACTTCGGATGCTGCTTCTTCAGGTGATCGGCCACCTTGCTCGAGCCGATGAGTGCCAGCACGTTGACCTTGCCGGAGGCCAGCAGGCGCGGCACCACGACCGCGCCGGGCGCGTAGATGGTGTTGATCACGCCCGCGGGGAAGGCCGAGCGGAACGCCTCGAGCAGCGGTTGGAACAGCAGCGTGCCGTATTGCGGCGGCTTGAACACCACGGTGTTTCCCATCAGCAGCGCTGGGATCAGCGTCGCGAAAGTCTCGTTCAACGGGTAGTTGTACGGGCCCATGCACAGCGCCACGCCCAGCGGCGTGCGCCGAATCTGTCCAATGGTTCCCTCGGCGACGACGAAGCGCGAGCTGGCGTTGTCCAGGTCCTTCAGCGCCTCGATGGTGGCCTGGATGTACTCGACGGTGCGATCGAACTCCTTGCGCGAATCGGCCAGGCTCTTGCCGATCTCCCACATGATCAGCTTCACGATCAATTCGCGCTGCTGCGCCATGCGGCGGACGAACTCCTGCATGCAGGCGATGCGGTCGGCCACCCCCATGGTCGGCCATTCGCCGCGGCCGTTTGCGTAGGCGGCCACCGCGGCGTCGAGCGCAGCATCGCTCTCGGCCTCGCCCATCACCGGGTAGCTGCCGATCCCGACCTGGCGCACTTCGCCGGTGCCGGCGTCGCGCGTGCACACCGGCGACAGCACGGTCTTGCTGGGGCCGTTCCATTCGATCAGTCGACCGGCGACCAGGGAGTGGCGCTGGTGCACCTGTTCGGCCAGCCGATGTTCTGCCGGGATGTCTTCGAGCACGGGGAAGTGCTGCGCAAGCTGCGCATTGCGGTCGGTGGTCATGGAATCTCCGAAGGGATGTGGATTTCAGGTCGACTCAGCGAGGCTGCATCAACGGTCGAGTTTGAGGAACAGGTTGCGATCGGGGGCGAAGTTGGCGTAGAGCGGCAGCAGTGCGCCGCCGATCGCGCCCGCATCGGCGCCCATCGTTCCGGCCAGGACCTCGGGGCGGGAGACGCCCTCCCAGTTGCAGCGATCGAGTGCGACGCCCAGCTCCGCTTGCAAGGCTGCGAGCATCTCCCTGCTGAACGATCCGTCGATGACCACGCCCTCGAGATCGAGCAGCGCGGCAGCGCCATTGATCGCCATCGCGAGCGCCGGGGTCGACTGCTGCAGCCACGCCTGCGTCACGGGCAGCCAGGGAGACGCGACCGCGCGCGCGTCCGCCAGGGCTCCGGCATCGAGCCCGGCCTGCGCGTACATCGACTCCAGCGTGAACAGCGATGCCACGTTGAGCAACTGGCGCGGCGGGCCGCCGCTGGCGTCGCCCGGGCCGAGCGGCATCGACCCGACAGCGCCTGCGTTGCCGGAGCCTCCGCTGCGCAGGCGACTGTCGATCACCAGCCCGCCGCCGACGAAGGTGTCGACGTAGAGATAGAGAAAGCTGCGGATGCTGCGTCCGCGCCCGGACACCAGTTCGGCCACGCAAGCCGCCGCCGTGTCCTTGACCAATTCGACGGGCAGCTTGGTCATTGCCGTCACCTGCGCGCGGATGTCGATCGCGATCCACTTGCCGGCCTCCTCCGGCGCCACGCCGAGCAGCGATTGCCAGCCGCCGAGCGACAAGGGGGCGGCGACGCCGACGCCGTGCAGCAGTTGCGCGCGCTTGGGCCCGAGCGTCTTGCGCAGCGCCTGGACGCGGGTCCGAATCTCATCGAACAAGCTGTCGGGATCGGGAAACTGATAGTCGAGCACGAGGCGTTCGCGGACCTGCGCGGCGAAGTCGACCAGCAGCACCTCGAGGCTGCGCCGTCCGATCTTGATGCCGATCGAGTAGGCGCCGTCGGGGTTCAGCGCCATCGGTACCGAGGGCTGGCCGATCCTGCCGCGCAAGGGTGCGTGCTTGAGCACCAGGCCGTCGGCCTCGAGTCTCGCGATGATCAGCTGCACCGTCTGCGCGGTCAGGTTCGTCAGCCGTGCGATCTCGGCCTTCGGCAGCGCGCCGTGCAACCGGATGGCCTGCAGCACCACGCGCTCGTTGAACTGGCGCGTGCCCAGGTTGTTGGAGCCCCGTGGCCGCAGCTTGGCAGCGAATTCTGCGTCTGCCGTGCTCATGGCAGCAGGTCGTGAGCGATCACGCCTTTTTTTAGCAGGAAGTTGGCGAACGGTTGCATTTCCCCGGTTTGCACGATGGCGTAGGCGCGCGAGACGCGCTCGTAGAAGACAAATCGTTCCATGGCCTCACATTGCGCGTCGCCCGCATCGCCGCTGGCCTGCATTCGGTCGATCACGTCGCGCTGCAATGCGCTGCGATAGCCCTCGGGCTTGCCGCTGACCTGCATGTACGCGACCGGCTGCGCGACCGCCGCGTCCAGCGGCAGTACCGAAAGCACCGCGGCGCAGGCCTCGCGCATGCCGACGCCGGGCAGTCGCACGATCGGCTTGCCGTGGCCCAGCGACTCGGCCGTGAAGTTGGCGTCGGCCAGCACGATCTCGTCGCCGTGGCCCATCTCGCCAAGCACCTTGAGAAGATCGGGGCTGAGGAGAGGATCGATGTTCTTCAGCATGGGCGATCCTTCACGCCAGGCATTCGGCAGGCAATTGCTCGGGCGGCAAGGCCCCGGTCATGACCGCGACCGTGTCGCTCATGCTGATCTTCTTCGGGTTCAGCACCGCGCCGCGCTTGCCCAGCCGGGCCACGTGGATGCGGTCGGCGATCTCGAACACGTGCGGCATGTTGTGGCTGATCAGCACCACCGGCAGGCCCTTGTCGCGCACCCGCCGGATCAGCTCGAGCACCATGTTGCCTTCCTTGACGCCGAGCGCCGCGGTCGGCTCGTCGAGGATCACGACGTGGCTCGCGAAGGCCGCCGCCCGCGCCACCGCCACGCACTGGCGCTGGCCGCCCGACAGCGTCTCGACCGCCTGCGTCATCGAGCGGATGCCGACCTTGAGGTCGTTCATGCGCGCGATGCTCTGCTCCAGCATCTTCTTCTTGTCGAGCATGCGCAGCACGTTGCCCAGGAAGCCCTCGCGCCGGATCTCGCGGCCCAGGAACAGGTTCTCGGCGATGGTCATCGCCGGCGCCACAGCCAGGTCCTGGTAGACCGTCTCGATGCCCTCGCGGCGGGCGTCGATGGGGGCCTTGAAATGGATCGGCTTGCCGTCCAGCAGGATCTGGCCCTCGTCGGGTACGGTGGCGCCCGACAGGCACTTGATCAGCGAGGACTTGCCGGCGCCGTTGTCGCCGATCACGGCCAGGATCTCGCCGGCGCGCAGTTCGAAGTCGGCGCCGTCCAGCGCCGTGACCTGGCCGTAGCGCTTGATCAGGCCCTTGGCCTGCATCACGAGGGGTGCGGTGGCGGTGGTCATGTCAGCGGCCCCCCTTGCGCGAGAGTTGGTCGACGGTCACGGCGACGATCACCAGGATGCCGGTGATCAGCACCTGGTAGACCGACGACACGCCCATCAGCGTGAGGCCGTTGCGCAGCACGCCCACCACGACGGCGCCGACCAGCGAGCCGAGGATCATGCCGCGGCCGCCGAACAGGCTGGTGCCGCCCAGCACCACCGCGGTGATGGCGTCGAGGTTCTCGGTCTGGCCCGCATTGGGGTCGCCGACGCCGGTGCGCGCCACCGACATCAGCGAGGCGATGCCGTAGAACACGCCGGCCAGCACGTAGACGCCCAGCAGCACGCGCTCGGGCGGGATACCGACCAGCCGCGTGGCTTCCGGGTTGTTGCCGACCGCGTACACGTGGCGCCCGGCACCGGTCTCGCGCAGCCAGAACCAGACGCCCAGGTAGAGCAGGATCATCAGCACGGTGCCGTAGGCGATGTTGGTGCCGCCCAGCGCGAAGGTGCTGCCGAACCAGGTCATC